>NZ_BCVA01000004.1 GCF_001591505.1 Neobacillus niacini NBRC 15566 | reverse complement strand
CCCGATTGAGGACAAATCTTTTCGTCGTAGCCGAAGTTTTGTCCTCAAGACACCCAATTGAGGACAAATCTCTTGGTCCCAGCTGGAGTTTTGTCCTCAAGACACCCGATTGAGGACAAATCTTCTTTTCACAGCCGGAGATTTGTCTTCAAGGCCCTCGATTGAGGACAAATCTTCTTTTCACAGCAAGAGTTTTGTCCTCAAGAATCGCTATATACCTAGTACCGATATCTAAGAAACTCAACAAAAATGCGGCTCGATAATCGAGCCGCATTTTTTATTCTATTAAACTGTAACGGTTTCCTTTGCCATTTCTCTAGCCGCTTCGATGACTTGTTCTTTAGCCTTCGCCATGATTTCTGGTATCTGTTTTGGAAAGTGATCCATACCTTCTGCATATACAGTCGGCATGACTTCCATACCTAAGAATCCAAGTACTTTTGTTAAGAAGCGGTCTCCAAATTCAAATTCTACCATTGGACCCGTGGAGTAAATTCCGCCGCGTGTTTGGATATGCAGAGCTTTACGGTTTGTTAGCAGCCCTTTTGCTCCTTCATGCGTATTAATAAATGTCTTGTTTACGATAAATAAATTATCAAGGAATGCTTTTAAAATGGCTGGTGATCCAAAGTTCCAAATTGGTGTAACAAACACATAATAATCCGCTGCAATAAAGCGGTCTGCCAATGCATGCATAGCCGTAATTTGTTTTTTCTCACCCTCCGTAAGCTCATCAAAGGTTTTACCCATAAACGATAATTTAGCACGAGCATACAGTAAGTCCATATCTATTTGAGGGATATCCATATCATATAAATGCATATGTTCTATTTCAACATCAGGCTTCTGTTTTTTAAACTCTTCTAAAAAAGCTTCACCTAGCTGCATCCCCTTTGATAGCTTTATATCATTTTTGGGGTTAACAGTAATATATAGAAGTTTTGCCATCTTATCCTCATCCCTTTTTATATAAATTTCATCTATTCATATAGTACATCAAACTGCTTTGTTCACAGATGAACAATCAGTGAAGTTTATGAAGAAAGTGTGAACTTTTCCAAAAACCTATGAACAAAAAGTGACAATCCTAAATAAAACTAAACGAAACTTAACAAAACTTAACAAAAGTCACTGGAACCATAGTATATTTGTATTATATTTACTTTGCTAATGAAAGGAGGCATAACGGATGAGTGGAAAGGCCTACACACCAGATGAGGTAGCTCAATTGTTCCAAATCTCGAAACATACGGTTTATGAACTGATTAAGCGAGGTGAGCTTCAGGCGTTTAAAGTTGGCAACAAAATGAGGATTGAGTATGAAGAAATAGAACGATATAAGGAAAGCACAAAAGCACCTGCAAAAAAGATACAAGCGGAACAGATTGAACCCCCTGCTTCCATTCAAATTCGATTATCCGGGAGCCATGACTTTTTAGTAGAACATTTTGTAAAACAAACATCGAAGGATTTACACCTGCAAATTCAGCCGACGTACATAGGAAGTCTTGAAGGTCTGATGATGCTCTATCGAGGCCAGACCGATATTGCAGCCATCCATTTATTAGATCCAGCATCACAAGAATACAATCTTCCATTTATCAATCAGCTATTTGTTCACGAATCCATTTGTGTGGTTCGTTTTGCCTCAAGGGAACAAGGCTTTATCGTAGCGAAAGGAAATCCAAAAGGAATATCTAACTTTGGAGATCTCACCAGAAAGGATATTCAGTTTGTAAATCGCCAAAAAGGTGCGGGGACAAGATTTCTTTTAGACTCTATGCTATCCAAACAGGGAATTGACCCTGCTGCTATAAATGGCTACGAGAATGAAGAATGGAATCATTTATCAACCGCTTCTTATATCAGTAGAGGCGTGGCGGACGTTGCCTTTGGGATTCACTCAGCTGCTAGTCATTTAGGATTGGATTTTATTCCAGTCGCCAAGGAACAATTTGATCTTGTATTGCGAATGTCAAACGAGAACAAAGAAAATCTAGTTAAATTGATTCATTACCTTCAGTCCGATCATTTTAAAAGCAGTATAACGGAATTAGAAGGATATGATATTGAAGAATTAGGAAAAGTAATCTATCAAACTAACAAAATGGAGGAAATTTCATGTTGAAAAATCGTTTTTTTGCTACACTAATTGTATTCATGCTTCTCATACTATCCGCATGCGGAAATAGCAACACTGATTCAGCGGATGCTAAGGAGAAAAAGTCAGAACCGAAGGCAGAACCTACTGAATTAATCCTAGCCACAACTACAAGCACTCAGGATAGCGGCTTATTAGATGAATTGCTGCCAATCTTTGAAAAAGAAAACAATGTAAAAGTAAAAACCATTGCCGTTGGTACCGGACAAGCATTAGAGATGGGAACAAAAGGGGAAGCTGATGTCCTTCTAGTCCATGCTCCAAAGTCAGAGGAAGAACTAGTAACAAGTGGTGACGCCATCAATCGTAAACGCGTGATGTACAATGATTTTATTTTAGTAGGACCGAAAGATAATCCTGCAGGCGTAAGTGGCGATGATGTGAAAGCAGCATTCCAAAAAATTACTGAAGTAAAATCAAACTTTATTACTCGCGGTGATGACTCTGGTACCCATAAAAAAGAACTAGGAATTTGGACAGCTGCGAATATCCAGCCAACTGGTGACACCTATATCTCCACTGGACAAGGAATGGGTGCTTCCTTACAAATTGCGAATGAAAAAAATGGCTATATTTTAACCGACCGGGCTACTTGGCTTGCACAGGAGAAAAACTTAACAAACCTAAAAATTGCAGTTGAAGGCGGCACTGATTTAATGAATATTTACCATGTTATGCAGGTAAATCCTGAGAAGCACGACATGGTAAACAGTACAGACGCAGAAAAATTTGTTGAATTCATGGTTGATTCTAAAACTCAAGACGTCATTGAAAGTTTTGGAAAAGAAGAATTTGGACAGTCATTATTTATTAAATATACCGAATAAACCTAGGGAAAGTGGAAGGAGAAGGCCGGATGGAACTTATTATCGATGGACTGAAAAAAGCGGTGGAAATGATTCTAACCGGTGATACAGAGATTTTCGAGATCACTTGGTTAACATTAAGAGTCTGCTTTATGGCTATCCTTATTAGTTCCTTCATTGGCCTGCCCCTTGGAATGCTTCTAGGTCTAACAAGATTTAAAGGCAGAAAACTAATACTTGTTTTCATTAATATCGGCATGGGCTTACCTCCTGTTGTTGCTGGGTTATGGATCACCATGCTCTTGTGGCGTTCTGGTCCTCTCGGACATTTACAATTGCTCTATTCTCCGACTGCCATTGTTATGGCTCAAGTATTGGTTTCCTTACCGATTGTCACAGGCTTAACAAGCTCTGCTTTTCAACAAATCAATGATAAAATGCTTTTGCAAATTAAAGCACTCGGTGCAACGAAACTACAAACCATTATGATACTCTTCAAACAAACCAAAATTGCTATTGTTGCTGCCATAATGGCAGGCTTTGGCCGTGTGATCGCGGAGGTTGGTGCTGCAATGATGGTTGGTGGAAATATCCAAGGAGATACACGTATCCTAACCACTTCTATTGTTATGGAAGTTTCAAAAGGTAACTTTGATGTTGCTCTTGCGATTTCCTTCATTTTATTAACCGTTGCGTTACTCATTACTGCCGCGTTAACCATGTTACAGCAAAGGAAGCGAGTATCATGAATCCATTAATTGAGCTTAAAAACATTACCTATCAGGCACATAATAAAACCATCCTAACGATCCCACATTTTCAAATCCAAGCAGGTGAATTCCTTGGGATGATGGGACCTAATGGTGCTGGTAAAAGCAGCTTGCTTAAAGTAGTGGCTTTGTTAGATCGAATAAGTAGTGGTGAGATTCTCTACCGTGGGCAAGTCGTTCCTAATGGAACTCCCTCCCTTGAACTGCGGCGAAAATTCTCAGTGGCCCTGCAGCAATCTCTGCTACTAGAAGGAACTGTTTTTAACAATATTGCAATTGGTTTAAAGTTAAGAAATGTACCCAAAGCGATCATAAAAGACAAAGTAACATTGTGGATGGAACAGTTTCAAATTAGTCACCTTGCGAAAAAAAACGTCCATTTCCTTTCAGGCGGTGAGGCTCAGCGTGTAAACCTTGCAAGAGCAATGATTGTCGAGCCTGAAATACTTTTTCTGGATGAACCTTTTTCAGCATTAGACTTTCCAACCAAAATTAAATTAATGGATGACTTCAAAGGAATTATTGAAGGCTCGGGAACGACAACCGCCTTTGTCAGTCATGATTTAATGGAAATCAATTATCTAACAAGTTCACTTGCGATTATTGTCAACGGAGAAATTAAGCAGTATGGCCCTACCCAGAGAGTCCTTGAACACCCCAATTCAGCGACTTCTCCTTTCCTAAATGAATGGAAAAAATTTTATCCCTTACATTCTAACAAGCAAAAGCCGCTATCACTCTTGAGATAGCGGCTCTTTTTTATTCCTCGTCTTCTGGAAACCATAAGATAATGGTTGTTCCTTTATTTTTTCTGCTTTTTACTTTTATAATCCCTTTATGTGCTTCCATTAAGGCTTTGACAATGGAAAGCCCAATTCCAGCTCCGCCGGTTTTTCGATCACGCGATTTATCACCGCGGTAAAAACGCTCAAATATATGAGGAATATCTTCCTCAGCCATCCCTGAACCTTCATCTTCGACCTTAAAGCCTACATACCCATCTTTTTCTGTTAATACTGATATGGTTACATTCTTACCTTCTTGTGTATATTTAAGGGCATTGTTTAACACGTTTGAGAGAATCTGCATTAAACGATCCTTGTCGGCTGGGAAGAGGAGTTCCAGATCAGGCTCTTCAATATGAAGATGGACACCCTTTTGTTTAAACAAAGGTACAAACATTTCCCATAATGCAGCCAGCACATTACCAGCTTCTACTTCTACTTTTTCCAATTTAATTTGTGGGTTCTCGGCAGCAAGCAGCTTCTCAAGCTCATTTACCAATCTCACTAGTCGCATTAGCTCTTCATGACTGGATTGTAATCGTGCTGGTGTTGGCTCCCAAATCCCATCTTGGTAGGCTTCAATTTGACTTCTTAACGTAGCTAGCGGTGTCCGGAGCTCATGGGCTAAATCGCCAGTAAACTGCTTTCTTAACATTTCCCCCTTTGCCAACGATTCTGCTAAATTATTAAAGGATATCGCTAGCTGCTTTACCTCTGTTGGCAATCCCGTCAGAGGAATTCGGATTGAAAGATTATGCTGCTGGAGCTCATTGGCTGCAAAGGAAACTTTATTTAAGCTAGACGTTATTTTTTTCGATAATAACATACTAAGAAGAATGGATAACAGTATCGTTAAACAAACGGCTGCATAAATGTATAACTGAATGGTTTGTAAAAAATTATACTCATCATCTATTAAGCCGATTGGGTATATCGCAACAAGTTTACCAATCACTTTATTGTCTGCTTTTAACGTATAGGAAGCAGAATGCCACTCTTCATCATTCGGTTCTGGTTCAGTCAATCCAAGGCTGTTCAAATAGCCCACAATATTAGAGGTCCCCATTTGTAATTGACCACGGTTATCATACAAATCGAAATATAGCTGATCGGTCATCGCATGCTCGTGGAGGAAACCAAAAACAGGGTCCCTGGTAAAATGGCCATTTTTCTGATAGCCCTTTTCAATTTCTGTAATAATTCTATCAATCTTTTTTTCACGATTACGATCTAGATATTTCGTAAAGCTCTCTTCAAATCCCCACTGCATAAAAAAGCTGACAAAGAGGATCCCAATCAGCGAGCTAAGTAATAAATAAAAGAGGATTCTAGACCGCAGTGTTTGAAACATCTAGCACCCCTCCAAATTTATAACCCATCCCAAATACGGTGAGAATAAATGTTGGCTGCCTAGAATCCAACTCGATTTTCTTTCGAAGGTTTTTAATATGCGTGTCCACACTGCGCTCGTAACCTTCGTAATACATACCTTCGTCTTGGATTTTTTCGAGTAAGTCCATCCGGCTATATACTCTTCCAGGATTTAGCGCCATATTGGTTAACAGCTTATATTCAATCGGTGTCAAAATAACATCCTGCCCTTTAACTATTACTTCCTTTTTACTAAGGTCTATGGCCAGCTGTTTATTATTGAATTCAATTCGTTCTACTTTCTCTGTTTTCTTCACTCTTCTTAGGATCGCCTGTACGCGCACCACTACTTCCCGCGGGCTAAATGGCTTCGTTAAATAATCATCTGCCCCCATGACAATCCCGTTAATCCGGTCATCCTCTGCGGACTTCGCGGTCAGCATCAGAATCGGAACATCTGATTCTTTTCTTACTAAGCGGCATACTTCTTCACCAGAAATATCCGGAAGCATTAAATCTAATATAATCAAATCTGGATTTATCGTTTTCGCTTTTTTCAAGGCATCAATACCGTTATCAGCACAATGTATTTCATAGCCCTCTCTCTCGAGGTAGGCTTCGAGAACTTCTATGATTCTTTTTTCATCATCAACAAGCAGTATTTTCATCGTTCTCACTCCCCTTAGCTATAATATATCATGTCGGGGAATCGCTTTTTTCATCTTCACAAATTCATCACAAGTTCTTCATAACATCTACAATATTTCTCGATAAGATGTACCTGTAGCAATGAAAGAGCTATTCATCACCTAAGGTAATGAACCTTCTTGCTTCCCAAATTTTAATCTCTCTTTTTTACATACGGGTTCCCTCAAGCGTTGAGGAATCCTATTTTTTTGCACAAAAAAGTCCTTATCAGCAATTGATAAGGACCTTTTTGTTTAGCTATCAGTCTTTTTAATAGAATCTGTTAATTCCTCAATACTCCGTTTTACATTTCCTTTTCCGGAATAGTTCTCGATTAATTCTTTAACATCAATTCCGCTCGATGCCTTTAATGATTCTTGAAGAGTAGCCATTAGGTTTGTAGCATAACCGGTAATCTTATTGGCACCGCCATTCTCTCCGGAACCCCCAGTGTCGACCACCGTAATCTTATCGATATTAGATAGCGGGCTTGCCACTTGTTTCGCATATTCAGGAAGCATTTTGATGATCATATCCAAGATGGCGGCTTGACCGAACTGTTCGAATGCTTCTGCAATCTTTTCTTTCGCTTCTGCTTCAGCTAAACCTTTCAAGCGAATGATTTCAGCCTCTGCCGTACCTTGCGCCTTTTGGGCTTCTGCTTTTGATAAACCATCTAGGCGAACGCGTTCTGCTTCCGCTTTTGCCATTGCTTCGATACGATACTTATTCGCTTCGGCCTCTGCAATTTGTTTTGCTTTATTCGCTGCTGCAGCCTGCTCCACGGAGTATCGATCCGCATCGGCCTTTTTCTTTACTTCTGAATCGTATTGACGTTCACGGCGGAGAATTTCTTTTTCTTCGAGTTCAATCTGCTTTTGTCTTTCGATGATTTTAACTTGCATTTCCTGCTCTGTTACTTCCTGCTTCGCCCTGGCACTTTCCAATTCATACGCCATGTCAGCACGCGCTTTCGCACTATCTTGTTCACGACGGAACTCAGCAACTTTTAGCTGATTTACTTTCTCTGCCTCAGCGATTTCAGTTGCCCGTTCTAATTCAGAACGCTTCGCTTCTTTTGCTGCCTCGGCTTTTTTAATTCTCGTTTCTTTGTCTGCTTCTGCTGTAGCAATATCCGCGTCCCGTTTTACCTGGGCAATACGCGGTTTACCAAGAGAATCCAGGTATCCATTTTTATCGCGAACATCCCTAATCGTAAAGGAAACGATCACTAATCCCATTTTTGCTAAGTCCTGTGAAGCAACTCGTTGAACCTCTTGCGAGAACTTATCACGATTTTTATAAATTTCTTCCACCGTCATGGAACCAAGGATAGAACGTAAGTGACCCTCAAGAACTTCCTTTGCTTCATTTTCACGATCATCCTTTGCTTTACCAAGGAACTGTTCAGCAGCAGTCGCAATTTCACTAATCGAACCGCCAATTTTAATGATTGCAACACCATCTGCCATTACCGGCACGCCTTGCTCTGTATATACTTCCGGTGTTGTTACTTCTAATTTACTAGATAGCAAGCTAAGCGGCTTTGCTTGTTGAAACACTGGTAAAATGAAGCTACCGCCGCCGCGGATGATTTTAATTTTATTCCCTGATTCATCCACATGAACATTTCCGTTTCCTAAGAAACTGCCGGTAACAATCAGCGCCTCATCCGGCCCTGCTGTTCGATACTTCGTAATAAAAACACCAATTAAAGCAATTAATATAAAAGCTACAATCCCGATCACAATCCAAAAACCTAATTCCATCTAGCCAACCTCCCTATAAATATGTCTCTATTTCTTGTTGGGAACTTACTTGAAGTACCCCATCTTTTATATCAACAACGAGCACATTTGTGCCGTTATCAATCATAACAGAATCAAAGCTTATTGCTGGTTTGGCAATTCTGCCGCTTATACTTTCAATTAAAACTTCTCCATACCCATCAGCCGGAATCGCGGTAATCACGGTTCCAATCCTTCCTCTTAAATCACTTTCTTTATAAACGAGTGACTCCTCTGCATTCGATAATGGAATAAGAACAAATACATTTAAAAAAGTAACCAGGATAAAGGCTATAATGGCTGATACTCCTGCGATTACCAAGTAATGAACCTCGGAAAGCTTTTCAAATAAATACCCGCTTGCGGAAAAAAGGGTTACAAAAGCCAGGATAATTACGGGGTTAAGATAATCTGGCCCGTCAAAATGAACGACGTCTGCAAAAAACACATATAAAATGGTTAAAATACCTGCACCAATTAACCCATATAGATAAATAGTTTCTAATGGCAAATTGAATACTTCCATCGGCACCACTCCCTTCCTTATGTATGCAACTTTAATACGTTCCAGTTATGGAAAAGTTTCACAATTTTATAATAAAATTTTACCTAAATAATATAAAAATGGCTATGACTTTTGCCATAGCCTTACTGAATCATATTTAAAAATTTCCTTGTCCGCTCTTCTTTTGGATTGGTGAAAATTTCTTCTGGATTATTTCTCTCAATTACTACCCCTTGATCCATAAAAATAACCTCATTTGCCGCCTCTCTGGCAAAGCGCATTTCGTGTGTAACCACCATCATCGTCATACCTTCGTTTGCTAGGTCCTTCATCACCTTTAATACTTCTCCCACCAGCTCAGGGTCTAGTGCTGAAGTCGGTTCATCAAACAGCATAACCTTTGGCTCCATGGCTAAAGCCCTCGCAATGCCAACCCGCTGCTGCTGCCCGCCTGAGAGCTGTGCGGGATAAAAATCGATTTTATCCCCCAGCCCCACCTTTTCTAATAATATTTGAGCCTTTTTTCGAGCTGTATCCTTATTCTCATTCTTTACGATTAGCGGACCCTCCATCACATTTTCTAGTGCTGTTTTATGAGGGAATAAGTTATAGCTTTGAAAAACCATACCCGTTAATCGGCGAAAGGCAGCAATGTTTTTTTTCGGTACTGTACCTGAGAAATCGAGGGTATTTCCCTCAATGGAAATGACACCTTTCGTTGGGGTTTCTAATACATTTAAGCAGCGAAGCATGGTGGTTTTTCCAGACCCTGATGGCCCTATAATTACGACTACATTCCCTTTTTCCACTTCTAAATTGATCCCTTTTAAAACCTCTAAGTTGCCGAATTGCTTGTACAATCCTTGTATAGAAATCATCGTAGATAGCCCTCCCTTCTGTTACACGTATCGATCGAGTTTCTTTTCAAAGTATTGTTGAAAAATGGAAAGGATAAAGCAAATAGCCCAATAGATCAATGCAGCTTCCGAATAAACCAATAAAAATTCATAATTGCTTGCAGCTATTTCTTGGGCTTTGCGAAACATCTCAGATACTAGCACTAAGGATGCAAGGGAAGTATCCTTCACGAGACTAATAAACGAATTTGAAAGTGGAGGAATCGATACTCTTGCTGCCTGAGGCAGGATAATTCTTCTTAACACTTGGGGGTAACTCATTCCTATTGAATATCCTGCCTCCCACTGCCCTTTTGGGGTGGAAAGAATCGCGGCACGAATAATTTCAGAAGTGTACGCCCCGACACTAAGAGAAAAACCAATTACCGCTGCGATATAGGAGTCAATGATAATCCCGATATTCGGAAGACCATAAAAAATTATAAAAAGCTGTACTAATAAGGGCGTTCCGCGAATCGCAGAAACATAGACCCTTGCAATGATTTGAAAGACCTTCACATGAGAGATTCTGGCCAAGGCAGTTAAAATGGCTAAAACCAAACCCACAATAAACGTAATGATGGTTAACGGAATGGTATAAAAAATAGCCCCTTTCAGAAGGGGCAGAAAGGAACTTTGTGCTATGTCCATTAATCGTGCGGTTCGCTCTGGGTCAGCAAAAATACTATTTAAGTACATCTTCACCAAACCATTTCTCTGAGATTTTTTTGTATGTGCCGTCTTCAACCATTTCTGTTAAAGCTTTATTTACTTCGGTTACGAGCGTATCGCTGCCTTTTCTAAACATAAGCCCGCTGGCTGAAGCATCTTCACTTGTCGCAGCAACTTTTATTGGTGCCTCTGGTCTATGCTTTGTATAATCTAAATACGAAATTCGATCATTAATCGTTACGTCAACACGTTTAGAAGCAAGGAGTTCAACCGATTGGGTAAATCCTTCCACACTAACTAAATTAGCACCATACTTTTTTGCCATTTCTCCATAATTACTCGTCAGAGACTGAGCAGCATTTAATCCTTTTATGTCCTCAAAATTCTTTATTTCATTATTTTCTTTGTGCACAATCAGAACTGCCGCTGAAGTAGTATATGGGTCAGAGAAATCATATTTTTCCTGACGGTCAGGACGGATTCCAACCTGGTTAGCAATCATGTCAAATCGCTTGGCATCAAGCCCTGCAAAGATTGCATCCCACTGTGTTTCTTTGAACTCAGGTTCTACCCCTAATCGTTTTGCCACTTCTGTTGCTATCTCAACATCAAATCCGGTAAGATTACCGCTCTCATCATGAAAGGTAAATGGAGCATATGTACCTTCTGTTCCTATTAGCAGTTTTCCATCATCTTTCACTTTGGCTAATAGATCTTTGTCTTCAGCTTTTTCTGCGGTCTTTTTGTCTTCTTTTTTATCTTCTTTTGCTTTGTCATCTTTACCACATGCGGAAAGAATCAAAAATGTGCTGAGTAATAGTACGAAAAGAAACGTTAATTTTCTCATTCAAGTACCTCCTATATAGTTCTGGGCAATCAAGTACAATATAATTTTATCGTTCCCATTAGAATCATAAAAAATGTAAAACACCTGCCAGTTTAAGACAGGTGTTTTACATTTTTATATTAAGCTGATAATAATTCTTTTTTTAGTTGATCTGCAGCATGTTTTTTCTTAAGCGGTGAATAAAAGAAAACTCCGCTTGATAAAAGCACAATTCCTAGTACAAAGGTCTTTAAGTCAGATGTTCCTGATACAATGACCCAAACGGAGTAGATGGTGGCAATCGCTGCAATGACTCCATCTATCATTCTTGATTTAGAATTCGTGTAGGATGCCCCTGTAATAACCAATTTCAACTGAAAAACAGAAGCAATAAAATAAGGTACTAAATAGGCTAAAGTTGCAATGATAATAATAAAATCAAACGCTCCTGAAATTGACTTCGAAACAGTAGAAAAGATAAAGATCTGTGCAATGCCGTTGGTTAAAACAAGCGAAAAGATTGGCAGTCCTTTTTTGTTTTCTTTTAAGAAAGCAGGAAGGAATAATCCTTGCTTTGCAGCTTGATATGGTACTTCAGCACTTAACATAACCCAGCCAATCGTGGAACCAAATAAACAGACTAAACCAATAGCTGCTAAAACTTTTCCACCAATTGGTCCCATTACGGCTGAAATTGCGTCAATTAATGGTTTATCAGAATGGATAAGTGTATTTTGATCTAACATGCCCATTACGAGGGTGCTAATCCCAATATAGATACCTAGAGCGATAAATAGCCCGCCAATCGTCGCCCGTTTTACATCGATTTTTCTCTTAGAACGTGATGCAAACACTACAGCAGATTCGACTCCAAGGAATGCCCAAAGTGTCACCAATGCTGCATTGTTAACTTGTGACATTAAATTAATTGTTTGACCGGAATCACTAATTCTTGTATCTACCATCGGCATGATATTTGTTTGATCAAAAGTAAAGAGTCCAACAACGATAAATAGCAAAAACCCAGTAACCTTTGCAGCAGTTGCTGCGAAATTTAATTTTCCCGCACTTTCTAAACCGCGTAGAATAATAAAATGGGTACCCCATAAGAGAACAGTACAAACGATAAATGTTAACCCATTTCCAACCTTAAGCGTGAAACCGCCAATAGTGAACCAATCAGCCTGACTTGTTAAAATCGGAAAAAACGTTGATAAATATCCAGCAAACGTTGTAATAATCGCCACATTTCCGGCTAAGTTCCCAATCCAGTAACCCCATGACGCCATAAAACCTGAGAGTACGGAGGCCTCCGAATCTGGTTTAAAAAGCTCCTTCGCATAAATTTGCGGGCCGCCTGTTAAATTCGGTTTCCGAATAGCTAAGTTACCGAAAACAAGCGCAATCATTAGTACACCAATTCCAGTAAGAAGCCAAGCTAACAGAACTCCACCTGGGCTTGCTGCCTCCGATAACGAGCGTGGAAGCATAAAAATACCTGAACCGACCATATTTCCAACGACAAGTGCCGTTAATACCCAAAAGCCTAATTTATTTGAAATCCCCACGATGTACCCTCCTATCGAGTAATGCGGATTAATACGAATAATTATTATAGTAACGTAATAATAATAAGAGTCCCATACCGCACAGTCAATGGAAAAATTATCTCAAATTATTATTTTAAACAAAAAAAAAGCAAGGTAATCCTGAGTTGATTACATTACTTTTTTGAAATTTATATTTTCATCTAGCCTTTTTTGCTTTGGATTGACCCTTCGCGGAAATACTCCCGTCAAGTCTATAGCCGTTCCGAGTATAACCTCTTGACCGTTTTCGTCAACAGAAGATTTTATTGAAATTAACAAATCCTTATCCTGAAAAACCATCTCAAAGGTGAAACCTTCTTGAAGCTTCTTCGATAAATGACAATAATTATTTATAGAATCATCCGCGGATGGAAGGATTTCCGATATCGGTCTTCCGATGACTTCTTCTTGGTGATAACATATTCGCTGCGTCAATTCACCATCTATGGCTTTACAAACATACTGGCTGACTTGCTTCTCTAACCGAAAGAATAATCCGGGATAATTAGACATGGATTTCTGTTCAACTTCTTGTTCGTTGGTGTGAATAAATTCAGTGAAGTAAAAGCCCTTCAATATAAAGTAAAAACCAAAAACTTTATAAATGTGTCCTAGGAAATTATCTAAATCAAAAACACTTTGATAAATGGTAAAAATTAATTCTGTTAATAGTAAGAAGACAAAGGCCAATGCAAAGTATAAGTTATCGTTTTGTTTTTCTAGATAATACTGATAGAGGGAGACCATTAACGAGATAAATAATATGAAGCTTACACCATATTCCAAACCATTCTTTAATAAAGTAGTTCCTTTTCCCTCAATCACCAGCAAGGGAAGAACCTTTTCAAAGGCAAAGATTATATACCCGATAATACTAGTCAGGCTTATTCCAAAAATCAATGATACGAATCGATAATCCCTTTTTACTTTTCTTTCTGGAATGAGTAAGAGGGAGAGCATTAAAATCGACTGAATGACCCTTCCTATAATCCAAAACCAGGTTGCTTTTTGAACGGAACTAGCTGTAATAAAAAAAGGCATTCCTTTAAATGAAAGAGTGTGGAATAAATCAAACATTCCTACTACAAAAAAGGTAAATGCCAATAGCAGCATACGAATGGATCTCGTTGTGCCAAAATTTTTTAAACCATAAAGAAATATAGTTACTGATATCGCTATACAAACAATCTCTAACAGGGAATGTATGCCTACATAGTTTTTTTGATCATAGATGGTATACATTTGTGACAGGAAAATACGAACCATCATTAATAATAAAATGGCACTTACAGTATAGACAAGAAATTTCGTTTCCGTCATTTTTTCACTCATATTTTCCACACCCTTTTTACAATGGTTTTATCTATAATTATAAAACCAGCCTGCAAAAATAATCGGGTGAATTGTATCATTTTTATGAATTTTTAAAAAAGAAGGCTATGTAATTATTGATTGTTAATTCTCGTGTATAGGTTTGAGAATGCATAGACGGAGAATTTCCTACTAATGTATATAGTGGAGCCTAAGAAGATGTTTTAAGAGGAGATATTCCGATTAACTGCCCTAAATTAGTCGAAATTCATAGATTCAGCTACTATAAACGGAAAAAACTCCTTTATTCTTATGAAAATATGGGTATTCCCTAAATTAGCCGGACTTTTTTCGTTTATTTTCAAACTCTTGGAAATCAACATTCTAATAAAACCGATCCAAATAAAAAAGAAGGGTGTACTCCCTTCTCTTTACTTCCACCATTGATCAAACATAGAAGCTGGCAGCTGACGTTTATGTTCTGTTGCCTTATAACGCTGTTCAATTTTTTCAGCAACGTCTTTTGAAACAGGTTTTCCTTCCAGGTAATCATCAAGGTCATCATAGGTAATGCCTAATTCTGTCTCATCCGCTTGTCCTGGCTTTTTATCCAGTAAATCAGCAGTAGGTACTTTTAAATAAAGCCTCTCCTCTGCACCTAGTTCTTTTAACAAAGCTTTGCCTTGGCGTTTCGTTAATCCGCTTAAAGGCAGGACGTCCGCTCCGCCGTCACCATATTTGGTATAAAAACCTGTAACAGCTTCAGCTGCATGGTCAGTACCGATGACAAGCAGGCCTTCCATTCCCCCAAAGGCATATTGCGCAATCATTCTCATTCTTGCCTTCACATTTCCTTTGTGGTAATCACTTAAAGGCTCTTCATTCGTAACAGAATCATACTCAGCTTGAACCGCATCCACCGCACCTTGTATATTGAAACTATACTCACGGTCTGCACGGATGAAGCTTAGGGCACGTTTTGCATCCTCTTCATCCTGCTGAACTCCATAAGGTAAACGAACTGCAATAAATAATGCATTGGTTCCTTCTTGACGAAGTTCTTCGACTGCCAATTGAACGAGTCGTCCAGCAAGCGTTGAATCCTGTCCACCGCTAATTCCCAGCACATACCCTTTCGCTTTTGTTTTTAACAAATAGTCTTTCAAAAATTGAATTCGAGTTTGAATCTCTTCTTTTGGATTAATCTCAGGTTTCACATTTAATGTCTGCATAATTTCTTTTTGCATAGTCATTTAACCTCCATCCTTTGTATCCTATATGTAATTTATCATAATTACTTATTGTTCGCTCTATTTCTAAACTCTATTCTTTTTCATTTACATGATTATGTATTATAATTCTAGTTTAAAATACATTTATCTTAGGTCATGGAGGAAAAAATGGACGCAAAAACATGTAATGAATCACGAGTCGTTCGAACAGGCAGAATTTTTCCGAACGATGTAAACAATCATAACACCTTATTTGGGGGCAAGTTAATGAGTGATATGGACATGGTTGCCTCGATTTCCGCTGTACGACATGCAAGAAAAGAAGTTGTTACCGCATCGACAGACTCTGTTGATTTTTTAAGTCCGATTACTCAGCAGGACTCTGTATGTATTGAATCTTTCGTTACCTATACAGGAACGAGTTCAATGGAGGTTTTCGTCAAAGTGATTGCAGAAAATCTAATAACAGGTAATCGAAAAATTGCTGCCACCGCTTTTTTAACCTTTGTTGCGTTGGATGATGATGGTAAACCAACAAAAGTTCCAGGTATTATTCCAGAAACAGAAGAGGAAAAAAAGCTGTTTGAAACAGGTAAGGATAGAGCCGAAAAACGGAAAGAACATCGAAAAAACAGTAAGGAACTTGCGAGTTACTTTACAACCGAAAAACCATGGGAATAAAGATAGGCTGCTATTTTAGCTAGCCTATCTTATTTATTATCTGTAGATTCACTTTTCCAAGTCGTCACTCCATCTTCTTCATCAAACTCAATGGTCACATCGACAACACCTTTTTCTGCCATGATTTTCTCTTGTAAGCGATCCTTAATATCATCAGCAGCTGCGATAGTCAGACTAGGATCAATTTCAATTTCTAATTCAACATGTAAATCCTCTCCCTCTTTGATTACAGCAAGATCTTGGATATCCTTAACATCAGGGTCTGACATCACTAATTGACCGATCTTTTCTTCCATTTCCTCATCTGCCCTGCCAAGAACACCCGCAGCGTTATCCAAAAAGACTCGACCGACAACGAAGAACATCATTAAACCAATGAGAATTGAAGCAGCTCCTTCAATCCAATGGATATGTGTAAAATGAGAAATCACTACAGCTAAAATCGCGAGTAAGCCCCCGCTTGTTGCGACTAAATCTTCCAAGAACACTAATTTTGTAGCTGGCTTAGCCCTGCCTAGGTGGGCAAAACTCTTAAAAAACACACTTGGGCCACTTGCTGGTTCACCAACTTCATGCATGACTTCCTTCATTGCCTTATAAAGAACATATAACTCCAGTATGAGGGCAAATGCGAGAACACCTACATTAATTAAGAACCCTTCGGATTCAGCAGGGTGAAGAATATGATGATACCCTTCACGGATGGTTTCAAAAGCCATAATACCAACGATTAATACAGCGCCCAATAGGACTAAGTTTACCAATCGCCCAAAGCCATTTGGGAAGCGATTGGTTGGTGACTTTTTGCTTAAGGCAGATCCTACAAAAACAAAAAACTGGTTTGCGGCATCGCCCAGACTATGCATCGTTTCAGCAAACATTGCTACGTTCCCAGTAAACGTATAAGCAACTCCTTTAGCAATGGAAATAATCGTGTTAACAATCGCAGCAACCAATGCAGATTTATTACCTTTTCTTAATAATCTAAATAATTCTCCCATCGTACCCCTTCTTTCCCCTTCTTTTTTAGATATCTTTACTATTTTCAAAAAAAGGGATTTTCATGAACATAGCCGCTTTCCTATTAAGATAGATTTTTCCAAAACAAAAAACCCCCATTGCTGGGGGTTTAAGCTGTTAAACGTTTTTCAAAACCAAATATAATCGGTTATTTCTCTCATCCCTGTCTTCTTCGGTAGCGAGGTCATATTTCTTTAGCAGATGAAACACTTCATTTAATAAATCTTGTGTATGTTCCTTGGCGAAAAATTGTTCAAATAATAGCTTCATGTCTTCAGGAAGAAATGCCTCTTGCGATTCATACTTGTTTCTAACATCTTCCTGTGAATGATCCAGTTTGCATTCGCTCATTATAATCACCTTCTAAACTTTCTTATGATCTGTTACTTCTAAAACATCCAAAATGAAAACAAAGACTGGAATACCAATGATTAAGCCCCAAACCCCGAAGAAATGTTCTGAAAAGATTAATACTAGGAATGTATAGAAAACCGGTAAATTTGTTTTAGATGACATTAAATTTGGATTCAAAATATAGGCTTCGATTGCATGGATAATCATAATGGCAATAAATACATATAACACAGTCATAATTCCGCCGATGCTATACCCTATGATAACGAGTGGAATTAAAGAAATAATTACCCCTGCAACAGGAATCAGTCCTAAGAATAGAATCATGATGGACAGTCCGCCCAATTGCGGGAAGCCAAAAATCCATAATGCAATGGTAGTCAGAATACAGTTAACGACCGCAATAATTAATTGCGCTTCGATTACCTTCCCAAACGTACCGACAAATTTTAGTGAAAAGAATTCTATTTCTGCATAGATTGAAGCAACTTTACTTGTTTTAAACTTTTTCGTAAATTCTATCAAACGAGGTTTTTCTAATAAGTAAAATAAGCTCATTAAAAGAGCAATAAGGATTTGCAAACCAAAGGTACTAATATCTGTAAAATAGGCAATTAAAAAGGTAAAGCCTCTCTCCAAATAATTCGAAATTTGGATTTCCTCAAGTCTGCTAACCAAATAATTTAAAATAATATTGTCATGCTTTTGGGTATAGAATGCTGTAATTTGTTTAATTAATGCGGTTATTTCACCAACAATCATTGGTAAATACTTCACAAGACCGTAGGAGAGAAGACCTACAATAGTGGAATACGATGCAACCACAAGTATTTTTCGATTAAGTGGTATCTTTCGGTTCAAGAATATTACTAACCGATCCATTAAAAAGGTGAAAATAAACGTAAATAGAATTAAGTTGATCATATCTTTTAATGCATATAGAACTAATGCGAGTAAGACAAAAATAGAAATTCTTTTAAAACCGCTGCTTTGTATTAGTTTATTTATCATATGAATTTACCAAACCCCATTTTTATGTCTTAAAGTACGATGTATTAATTTTATTATAACAAATAAGTACATGATTGTTACTTTTAAGTCTCAATCTTTTATGAAAAAAATGCAGACTTTAGTAACAGGAAACTTTGAGTAAATTTCATACATAGACAGGCAAAATCTTCTTCTTCCAATCATACATATTCAAAGAGCATGGAATTTAATATGTATGGCATTTTTTTAAACGGAGGGGATTTAGTTGTCGGGAGGTCAAAGAGCACTTTTATACATTTTGTCCTTTATTATACCTGTAGTGGGCATTATCCTCGGAATTGTTTGGATGAATGATCAAGACTTAGGCAAGAAAGCTATCGGGAAAACCTGTTTAATCGTTGGTATTGTCTCCATTGTACTGAGTTGTATTTGCTGGTTTGCCGCTTCTGCCTTGTCTATCGTCCCAGCATTTATGACGTATTAACTAGAAAGAACCCAATTCATCTTTTTGAATTGGGTTCCTATTAAATTGGAGTGATTTGTTTGTTGCATGAATTATTGCATTTTTTTGGGAGAGCTATTTGTCATCAATTGGAGGAACGATCGCTCCTTGTTTCCGGGGAAGCACTTGCTGTGTGTGCTAGGGATACTGGCATTTATATTGGTATTTTTTCTACATTCATTTATTTGCATTTTACAAAAAGGAAGCAGTGCATTACGATACCGACTGTAAAGATAAGCTTTTTTCTTTTATTATTGCTTATTCCATTAATAATTGATGGACTTGGTTCCTACTCACACTTTTTCGGATCGAATAATCTACGGCGATTGTTGACCGGTATTTCCTTTGGTCTCGTATTGCCATATTTTATCTATCCTCTGCTCTCGAAAAGGTCGCTTGATTATGAGAGTAAATCAGTAGTAAGCAGCAGTATAGATTTTTTAGTCCCACTGTTGGTGAGTGTCTTTTTGGGCGGACTCTTTTATTTAGGACAACCATCTCATTTAATTCTTGATTGTTTTATTGCCTTTTCTATCATCGGATGGTTTGGTCTATTGGCCTCCTTTCTTTTTCAGTTTGTTCACAGTAGACGTTTTAAGTCTTTCTTTTCAATTATTGTCAGTTTGGCACTCCTTTCCATACTATCAATGGTACATGAATGGATACTGTCTCTCACTCTATAAAATAATCCGCTCCCAGTCTCTAGGAGCGGATTATTATTCGGAATGAAGTGCTTCAATTAATTGCTTGATTTGATTTAATTTCTCAGACGTTAATTGATCATCAGACAATTCAATCTCCAACTTGAGTTTACTTTTTATTTGTAAGGACCCATTACAGAATAATGGTTTCTCCTCTTTTTCCCTCCGAACTAATTCCTCCACTGCAACATCAAGCGTTTCTGCTAATTTTTCAAGTATCTCTAAACTTGGGTTACTTTGAATATTCCGTTCGATTAAACTTAAGTATGATTTTGAAATACCCGTTTGTTCACTAAGTTTGCTTAAAGATAATCCTTTTTCTATTCTCAATATTTTAAGTATACTTCCATCCATCAAATCACTCCCAACTCAGCCGCCTAGTCCTTTTGTGATCAGCGTAATTGCCAACGGTCCTAAAATTACAATAAATAATGACGGAAAAATGAAAAACACCATTGGAAAAAGCATTTTAACGGGTGCTTTCATCGCCTGCTCACGGGCAGCTTCTCGTCGCTGTTCACGGATACGTACTGTTAAGTTTCCTAACACTTTTGCCATGCCAATTCCGAGTTGATCTGCCTGGATTAGTGAGGTTATAATGCTTTGGAAGGAATCAGATGGTACACGTTTTCGAAGGGCATAAAAGGCTTCTCTTCTTGATTTTCCTAGCTTCATATCTTCTAAAGTTTGTATAAATTCATCGGCTAGTGGTCCTTTAATCTTTTTCGAAACTTCAAGCAGGGCCAAATCTAGCCCCATTCCAGCCTCAAGCAATAGATTTACGGTATCAAAGAAATCTGCCATAGAGACATTAATGGCTTTGATTCTTGCGGTCTTTTTCTTACCGAGGTAGAAGATTGGAAATCTAAAGCCTAACATTATCAATGTTAACATCATAACCCAGGTTAACAGTTTGTTATCTGAACTAGGAAGAACAAAAAAGAAAATCGGTAAACATAAACCTAAACTAAGGACAATTTGGAACAACCTAAAATCAATGGCAGATTTAAAAGGGTAGCCAGCATCTCTAAGAAGCAAATCTAATTTTTTCCTCTCCGCTGCGGAAACCCTTTTATATAACAGTTCGGTTCCTTTATTCCAATAGGTCTCCATAGCTATTTTTATACTTTTTCTATTTTTGTCCTCTAGGGATTCTTCTGTCTGCTTTTTTTGTGGTTCTGAAAAAAATTTGTTTACCCGTTCGGTAAAGGCAATTTGCTTTTTAAAAATGGTTAGCAAAATAGCTGCTATAAGTGAGGTCGCAAACCCGGCCAGTAAAATTAATAGAATAATATCTAACATATTACACCTCAATTCGGATGATTTTTTGAATAACCACCCAGCCAATGATAATAGAAACAGAGGCAAGGAATAACATCATCCAACCCAATGGGTGCTCAAGCATTGGTGAAAAATATTCACGGTTTACCAATGCTAAGTACAATCCTAAACCAACTGGGAGTAACGTAATAATCCAAGAAGACATTCTGCCCTGCGCAGTAAGTGTATTCAATTCTTCAAGAATTCGAACTCTTCCTCTGATTGTTTCTTCCATGGTTTCCAGCAGTTCAGCCAGGTTGCCCCCGCTCCTTCTTTGAGCAAGGATAGCCCGAATAACAACTTCTAGTTCCTTATTTGGCAGGCGTTTCTCCATTTCTTCGAACACATCTTCCAAGGAAACCCCTAATCCCGCCTGGCGGATTACCCGCTCAAATTCAGGACCTAGTGGGTCAGGTATTTCTTTTCCAACCAACTGCATGGCCTGCATAAAGCTAAACCCTGCCCGCATAGAATTTGCCATCATTCCCAACACTTCAATCAATTGATAGTTTACAAATGCCAAACGTTTCTTTCTTTTACGTTTCAAAACAATTTTAGGTATTGCAAAGCCAATGAATACTAAAACCATATTAAGATACCATGGTATTCCTAAAAGTAATCCTAATAAACCAGTGCCTGCAGAAGTGAGAAGCCTAAGCGCAAAAAAATCTTCGGGTTTCAATTTACTGCCTGCTTCGAGCAACAGCTTTTCTGTACTTTCATTAAATTGAACATTCTTGAAAATAGCGGCCATTTTTTTTACTAACTGATTACTGACAGATGACTTCTTTTGGCGTTCATTTGGAACTTTTATTTGCTCTGGAGAAGGTAAAAACTCGTTTATTCTTTGCTTAATCCTTCTCTTTTCTACAAAACTTACTAATAAGAGAAAAATAGTACCACTAGCTGCAATGAATAGTAGTAGAATCGTTATCAATGATTTCATTTTTACCACTCCCCAATAAACCATGATGCTGGTAACTGAAAACCATTTATTTCTAGCAGCTCTGTGAATTTTGGACGAATACCGGTACTCAGGAATTTCCCCTCTATTCGGCCATCAATAGAATGGTGTGTTTCTTTAAACACAAAAAGGTCTTGAAGAACAATCGTTTCCCCTTCCAATCCGAGTACTTCTGTTATATGGGTGATTTTCCTCGTTCCATCCTTCATCCTAGATTGGTGGACAATTAAGTTAATGGCATTGGCAATCTGCTCACGGATTGCTTTTACAGGAAGTTCATATCCTGCCATTAATACCATTGTTTCCAATCGAGAAAGAATATCTCGTGGAGAATTGGCATGCCCTGTACTCAAGCTGCCATCATGACCCGTGTTCATTGCTTGAAGCATATCCAACGCCTCTGCTCCCCGCACCTCACCGACTACAATACGGTCAGGACGCATCCGCAGCGCATTACGAACTAAATCACGGATGGTAATTTGACCCTTTCCCTCAATATTTGGCGGACGAGATTCAAGCGCAACAATATGCTCCTGTTCGAGCTTAAGCTCTGCTGCATCCTCGATGGTTACAATCCGCTCATCATTAGGAATAAAGGATGATAATACGTTTAATGTCGAGGTTTTTCCTGATCCTGTCCCGCCGCTAATAAAGATATTAAGCTTTGATTTAACACAAATCTCAAGAAATTCCGCCATCTTTTCATCCAGTGTATTGAAATTGGTTAAGTCTTTAATTGTAAATGGTGTTTCGGAAAATTTTCTGATTGTTAAACTTGGACCCTTAAGTGCCAGCGGAGGAATAATCGCATTTACACGCGAGCCATCAGGAAGTCGGGCATCCACCATTGGTGAACTTTCGTCCACACGGCGACCAATTGGTGATACAATCCGCTCAATCACCCGCATAACATGCTGATTATCGATGAAATTGACATTACTTCGATAAACCTTACCGTTCTTCTCGTAGTAAACTTCATTGTAGCTATTAACCATAACCTCACTGACGACCGGATTCTCCAACAAAGGGGTAATCGGCCCATAAGCAAGCAATTCGTCTTTTACATAATGGAGAAGATCTTTCTTTTCTTCAAAGGTCAATCTTGTACCCTCTTGTTCAAAAAATTCCTCAGCTAATTCCTCTAATTTTTCATTCTCTTGTTGTTTATTTTGTACAGGATATTTTTTCAGTTCTTCCAAAAGGTAATTATGGAGGTCAGCCTCAATAACCCAAAACTCTTGTGACTTTTCTACAATAGGAATTTCTGAGACTGTTTTGGCAGCAGTGGTATTGCTATTTTCTTCTATAAATCGTTTAAATAGTGACATATTCTTCGCCTCACTTTCGCAGTAGATTCCAACGTTTATCCTTTTTTACCACTGCTATCTCGTCATTGTTTTTTACAAACAGTGCCTCTGAAAGTTTTAAGACAGACTTCCCGATATGGCTGCGTGAATGAGAGAGGATAAACGGATACCCAGCGTTAATTGCTGCCAGTACAACCGTTGATTGGTCAGGCAGGATGTGATACACATTTAAGCCAAAGATTTCCTCGATCTTTTTAACCTCGAGACTTTGACCTTTTTGATACCGATTCAAAATGAGCTTAACCTTATTTTTTAAATTAATAGTCTCTATGGTTTCTAGATAAAGCTGAGTTAGTCTCATAACTGAAAGTTCATTCGTAGTAAGTAACAGAATTTCGTCTGCTAAATCAAGGCAACGTAAGTGAATATCAGATAAATAAGTCGACATATCAATTAAAATGATATCAAATTGCTTCTTTATTTCTTCGATGGCACTCTTTATATGGTGCTCTGAAATTCCTTCAAAAAATTCTGGCCTCTGTGGTGCAGCAAGGATTGAAACATCGTATTCACTGCTTGTCATATAGTGGCTGATGGGATAATGATCTCGTCCATAGCTTTCTTTAACCCACTCATAAATTGTCCTTTTCGGTTTTAAATTACAGTACATCGCAACATCACCAAATTGAAGGTTTCCATCAATAATTGCAACCTTTTTCCCCAGCTTAGCAAACGAGACTGCGAGATTTATTGTTAGAGATGTTTTTCCTACACCACCCTTTGGGCTGGAAATAGCAAATACTTTGCCTTCTGCTTTTGGCAGATTGATAGGATTATGATCCATTTTGGCTCGATGTCTCATGAATTTCCTAGCGTGAAGAATGGCCTCAGAAAGTTCTTCCTCGTTAAAGGTAGTTCTTAGTGTATCTGATGCCCCCATCTGCATAGCTTTTTTTAGATCCTCCATGCCTTCCTGAACAATTAAAATAATGTATGCATGCGGGTAAAGTGCCGAAATTTCTTGTGAAAGTTCATAGACGTTGAAAAGAGAACCTGCTTTTAAAAAGAGTACTGATTGATTATTCTCCCCTAAGAGGGCATGAAGTCTTTCTAGTTGGAAGGTTGCAGTTAATTGGGAATGGTCCTTCTCTAGAAGTGTTTTGATTTCACCTGGAGAGGTTTTCGTATCAGAAAAATAAATCCAGTTTATGCTCATTTCTTCTCTTCAGCCTCCTCTTTAATCACTTCTCGTGTCTGCTTATAGCCGGCTTTACCTTTTTCCGTATCTTCTGTGTTTCTTAACATTAAATAGAATCCGTCCTTGTCTCTAGAAGCTAGGCTGAGCATGACACCTTCTTCAACTGTTACTTCTAAAGTAACCGTTTCATAGTTAAGAGCGTTTTCCTTAGGGTCTGAAGATTTGCCAGAGGTTAATACCTTTACGTTTTCAAGGACTAACACTGCTGATTTAAATTCCTTTTTGGTAGCTTCATCTTTTGTAGTTTCATAGGCTATCACATCGACCATTGAATTTGGAGCTGTGTAGCCCGAAACTCCCGGTGCTAAATCTACTCTTATTGAAATCGCTCTTTTTCC
Source organism: Neobacillus niacini NBRC 15566 (assembly GCF_001591505.1). Classification (GTDB taxonomy): domain Bacteria; phylum Bacillota; class Bacilli; order Bacillales; family Cytobacillaceae; genus Neobacillus; species Neobacillus niacini. The sequence goes on along the minus strand of NZ_BCVA01000004.1, from coordinate 259,854 downwards.
TGTACTTACATCCACAATTGGATTAACGAACTCCCTTACTAGTGCTTTATCTTTTTCAGTCTGTTTTTCTTTTTCTATTTCTTCGTCAGACTTAACATCATCTTTCTTATCATCCTGTTCCTGGCTAACTGATCCGCTAGCAGGAGCCGTGGTATTGTCTTTTGCAAATATTGATATATAAACAATACCTGCCACCATTAATCCTAAGATTAAGGAAATCATCCAGACTTTTTTAGTGTTCATACCTTCCTCCTCCATCCAACAGCCTATTTGACAAGAGCTACACCAAAGACATGATAATTATCTGCTCCAGTAAGGTCTTCAAACTCCCCAAATGTAATTGTTTCTATAAATTGTGTTTGTACAGTATGCCCTGTAATTTTGGAAATCCAAACTGAGGCAAAACCAGTTATTTCTACCATTGTTTTACCACTAACATCAGTAAAACTTTCAACAATTGGTACAAGAATTACTCTGCTACAAGAGCTGTCCGCAGTTTCATACTTTGAACAATCTGGATTTGATAAATCTTGGTTAATCCTTTCTTGGAACCCTGATTTTACATTCCCCCAGCTAAGGCCAGTTTGTGTATATTCGTACATTTCTTCAGAAACTTCCAAATCAGCGCCATTTATAATATTGTTACGTAAAACATTTCCGCCGGTACCATCAATAGATAAATAACCAAAGTTTCCTTTTATCGATGAGTTTTCTTCATCATTTCCCTTCCCAGGCTGAAAATTCAAGGGGAATTCAGGAAACGGGTCAGAAGGGTCGGGAAGCTTATCTCTAGGAATAGCCACTGGAACAATCCCTTCTCTTCCTGACAGCCCCCCTTTTAATTGGGCTTTTGCAATGGCAGGTACATCCATAGTTTCTATTCCAACTATTCTTGCAAATGTGAGATCTGCCTTAACCGTTTTCTTGATTTCAATAAAGTTGGACGCTGTATCTATATCTGAAGCTGTAATAGTTAAATTATTTTTGCTAGCTATATCAATAGCTGTATTTTCAGCTTTATTTTCGCTTACCATTAGTTCGCTCGCACCTGCTAATGCAGCTGCATCCAGTGTCTTTTGCAAATTTCCCTTTTCTACATAGATAGTACCTATATCAACAACGAGAGCAGAAATACCGCATATAAATATCAATAAACTAGCGACTAGCACCATTGAGGATCCTTGCTGACTTTTCCATAAATTTTTCATATTATTTATAAAAAATATTTTCATATTTATTCCATCCTCATGACCGTTGTATTTGTTAATTCCATCGGAGAAGCAATTGTATCCGCTAAAGGCGTAATAAAATTGAAATCATACTCCAAATAAATTGTAACTTCATCTCCAGTTTTGCGGCTGCCTTCCCCTGGGGTTATATTAATTGTTTTTACACCAGTTACGTAATAATTAACTCTGCCCTTAATATCCGCATCTGTAGAATGAACACTCGCCAACCTTGCTGCTTCTCTTCCAGCATGGTCAAGTGTTAGGATGGTGTAAAGCATTCTTCCAAAGTCCAATATTCCAAACAAAAATAACAATAAAATCGGCACCATGAGTGCAGTTTCAACAATAGATTGCCCTTTTTCTGACTTCATAATATCCCCCCTAGTGCGTATGTGCATAATGCACCAATTGCAATAGGAACCCCATATGGAATAGTAGGAGAAAGGTCTGTCTTATCAAGATTTAATGATCCTTCGTTTGCTTTAATAAATAATAAAGAATAAAACATCCTCATAAAAAAGCTTTTTAATTCTCTTCGACGCAGCATAATAAAAAAAGCAATTGCTCCCCCAACAATGGCTGCAAATATAAAGTTATAAAATACAAAATTGACTCCTTTGATTGCCCCAACAGCGGCTAATAGTTTTACATCACCTGCTCCAATTCCACCCATCATAAATGGAATTAATAAAAGTGAGAAACCAACTAAAAAACCTTTTCCACTATATAGAAAACCTCCTAAACCATTGGTAAATAAATAATATGTAAAACCGGCGACAATAGCTGGTAGAGTAATAATATTAAATATTTTTCGGGATTTAACATCGGTTACTACACAAATAATAAGAACTATTAATAAGATAAAATTTAACATTCTAATCCTCCTCAGTTATAAAGGAAACCCTGCTCCTCAAAAATGATAAGCAGGGCTGAGAGACAATCTTTATCTACTCCTATAATAGAGCTGCTATTTTTTGGCCTACTCTTGTGAATAACTTATTAATTTCGTCTCCGAATAAAAGAGTAATCCCGGCTCCCATAACTGCGACTAACCCAACAATTAGCCCGTATTCTGTTAGCCCTTGCCCGTCTTCTTCTTTCCATAATCTCTTTAACATGTTCATTTTGTTTCCTCCTACTATTTTTTAGTTTTTGTTACGTTCTATATTTAGAACTTGAATTAAATATATAACGAACTTAAAGATTTGAAAACGTTCATTTTTGTTCGTTTTAGTGAATATTTACATACTTTTCTATATTTCTCTCGATTTCTCTCCTTTTCTCTTATTATTTCGTTCTTTAAAAAGAACTTTTTATTTAATATAATGAACAGTGTATTATTCTAAAAAATGGAAGGAGTTTTTATATGAAAGGAAGGACAGTTACTATCCCTTATCCTATTGAAATGGCTGATTCCTTTTTCAAGAGATTCAAGGGATTAATGTTTCGAAAGGATCCAATAGAGAATGAAGGATTATGGATTGTACCCTGTAATGCGGTTCATATGTTCTTTATGAAGTTCCCACTAGATATCGTTCTTTTGAACGAACAAAATGAAGTTGTTGCGTTACACCATTGTTTGCAGCCTTGGAAAATGACGAAACCCGTAAAGAAAGCACATTCAACTTTAGAGCTTCCAGCAGGGTCTGCCGAAAAGTTAGGAATACGTATTGGAAGTATCCTTCAAGTTAAATAGTAAAAATAAAACCAAATTTAGGGAGTGTTGGAGAAATTGAAAAAGAGTTCTAGAGTTTTATTATTGTTAATTATTTCTTTATTTACGATGTTAAATGGAGTCTCAGCAGCAAAACCAGTTAGCAGCAACACCACCAGCTTAAAGGTCACCACCTTTAGCAGCTATAAAAGCATAAGTTTGAGCTACCAACTGGTTAATTCAAAAAAGATTCCTGATAAATACATTATTTATAGAGGAACTTTAAAAGTTTATGAAGGAAAGAATACTAGTTTTTATGATTCTGGTTTACGTTCAGGTACTGGCTACAGCTATACTGTGGAGGCTTTGTCTAATGGCAAGATACTAGCAAAGGCTGCCCATATAGCGTCTACACTAGCCATTGTTGTTAACCCCATTGAAATTACATCGACTGTTCAACCAGATAATTCAGTCAACCTAACGTGGTTCACTCAGAATTCTGGACTAGCGCCTAACCAGTATAAAATTTTTGTAGATGGGACTCTCAACACTACACTATCACCTTCGACTTCTTCAACTCAGACCACAGCGATACTTGGCCTTCAGCCTGGGAACCATCTGATTAAAATAGAAGGATGGTATCAGGATGAACTCGTCAGCCAAGGTAACTCTACTGCTTCGATTTCAGAACCTGTTACTGCACCGTATACAATTGAAATAAACTGGGATACTCAGGATTTCAACTCTAGAGAAATGCAGATATATTTTAGTTATGATGATAATCTAAAACCTGCAGATCGAATGGTGATTACCCGCAATAAAGTGACTCTCGTAAATGGAGTACCAACAGAGGCTGAAATCGCAGAGGTGGTCTATGATGGAGAACCTATTGCCATGTATACAGAAACTCAATTTGGACTGGATGTAGTTAGATACAATTATAATGTGGTGAATTATCACGCTGACAGGATTGTTGGATCCGGAACAGCATCTGTCCCTAATTTTTTTGATTATTGATTTTGTACAAAAAGAGCTGATTTTCCACCAAAATCAGCTCTTTCACTTTTTAGAAACATCCTTCTATACAAAATGTTCGTTTTGATGTTAATATTGTTTTATATAAAGAACAGTTTATTTTTCAATATGGAGGTGTTACCCGGTGTTCAAAAAAACAATTGTCTGTTTTATCATGTTCATTTATTTATTCTCACTGACGAATGTACGGGCTGAGGATTCATTTGTTACCTCTTCACGGATTGAAGGGGTTCTAGTTGTAGATGTGAGTAAATCAATGCTGACAAGTGACCCAAATAAAATCAGTAACGAAGCGATGAAAATGTTTATTGATATGTCGTCTCTAAAGGGGGATAAAATCGGTTTTATTGCTTATGCAGGTGACGTGGTTGCCAAAAAGGATCTTGTGAAACTGCAGACGGAGAAAGATAAAATCGACCTGAAAGCATTTATTGACTCGCTTGGCCAATATCCAAATACCGACATATCCGTTGGATTGAAAGACGCCATTAAAGCTCTAGACGCCAGCCATGAAAAAGACTATCGTCCGATGATTGTATTACTAGCTGATGGAAACAATGACGTAGATGAGAAAAAAGGGGATACACTCCAACAAGCCACTGATGGTCTGAATGCTGCAGTTACTGAGGCAAAAACGAAGGGCTATCCGGTCTATGTTATTGGTCTAAATGAGGATGGAACATTGAATAAAGATGTTCTGCAGAACATTGCCACTACAACGAACGGAAAGTTTTTTGAAACAAGTTCAGCTGATGATTTGCCAAGAATCCTGAGTGAGATTTTTGCCAACCATTTAAAATTAAAGGTTGTACCTGTTGATGAGCTTGTTGGTAAAGGCGATTTTGAGGATGTCACCATTACAATCCCAAATACAAATGTATTAGAAGCAAACCTTTCACTCGTCTCCAGCCAACCTGTGGAAATTAAATTGTTCGATCCGTCTGGTACTGAACAGATCCTGCCGTCCGATAAAATTTCTCTTACAAAATCTAAATCCTACTCTATGGTAAAGATGATAAGTCCGGTTCCAGGCGATTGGACACTAAAGGTTAAAGGTGTGGCTGCGGATAAAATTGATATTAATTTCGTGTTTAACTATGATTTACAGCTTTCAATCGCCCCGCTTGAGAGTAAGAAATATAAAGCAGGCGATACAATTAAGGTTGAGGCATTCTTTGAAGATAATGGGCAAAAAGTCTCAAACAATGACCTCTATAATACAATGAAAGCTACTCTCCTAGTAACGGATTTAGAAACAAATCAAACAAAGGAAATCCCTTTAGCAGCTGATCAGCAGGGTTATACAGGACAATTTATTATCGGGAATTCAGAAAACTATCAGTGGAGGATAAAAGCAGAAGGCAATAGTTTTTTTCGTGAAACACCAGTTCAACAGATTTCTGTTCAAAAGGCTGCTGTACCTGTAGCAACAGAGAACATTCCAGAAAAAGAAGGTCAGCCTTTCCCCTGGACATATGTTGGATTGATTGGATTTGCAGCTATTCTAATGGTTACACTCATGTTATCCTACTTCAAAAAAAGAAAAAAAGTAAAGAGAGGAAAAACTAAACACTCAGCTGTCCCTGCCTACACATTCTCTCTTAGTAATAGAAAGAGAAAAGTCGGCTTTTTTGGACAAATTATGATTGAGATAAGAGATGAGGAAACGGGAGAACTTTTTGAAGCAAAAAATGAAAAGTTAAAAGGCTTTAAGGGAGAATTCAACCTGCCACAGCTGTTTAAACTGCCACAAGAATTCACCGAAACTGACCAAATTAACTTTATCCCTCTCACAGACTTTGCATTACTAATCTTTAATAAATCAAACTGTGTTATTGAAATGAACGGAGTGGCAGTTGAAGATGAATATCAACGGTTCAGACCAAATGATACTGTGCGTATTGTTTTAAAAGAAGCAAATAAATCTATTTATGTTCGAATTATTGGATTGGAAAAGAAGAAGAATCTTAAGCATGCTTAAGAACAGGCGGTTAATTCATCGCTTGTTCTTTATTTTTTGCTCTTTTCGTAAACTTATGCTTTTTATACTTATCAGTTTACAATGTTCATCACTTCAGATGAGGACATATAGGTTTTCAAAAGCCCTTTGTGGTCGTAAAAATATGGAAAAGTTTTTAACTCATCATGCAATTTTACGCGCACTTCCTACTCACTACTGGTGAGTATTGACGTTGTTCATTTTTCTAAAACCATTACGTTACAATCTTTTGAACAAATGATTTAGGTGAATAACTATGACCGATTGAAACATAATAAATATGGCTATTATCAATTGAATTAGGAGGAGAAGAATATGATGCAAAACCAACAAGGACAAATGCACCAAAACATGCATACAGGGAATGTACCTCCACAACTTAATCATGGCGGTCACGAGGTAATTGACTTAAATGAAGTATTAAGTGCAGCAATCGGTACGATGAATTCCTACATGCTATTACGCCAACATGTAAAGGATCCAGAATTATTGGACATACTTGATCGCCAATATAAATTTATGCAGGATGAATACAACATCACCGTCGAGTGTTTCAAAACAGGACAAAACCCTTCACATCCTACTTCAAAATATATGATGAACCAAGGGAATGACTTTATCTATGGTATGAAGCCAACTCAGCCAAAGAAGCCTTGGCAGTCCATTTCAGAGATTAATGATGAATACATTTCAAGCTGTATGTTAGCTTCGTGTAAATCATCAGCTTCAATGAAAACAATGGCAGCGCTAGAAACATCCAATCCAGTTGTTCGCCGTGTGCTGGCTGATTCTATTCCAAATTGCATAGAGATGGGTTATGAACTTTCTATTTATCAAAATAAACACCATTACTATCAAGTTCCTCAGCTGGCTGAGACGGACATGAATCAATATAGAAATGCATTTGCACCTGCACAAGGTCAAGGAATGGGACAACCGATGGGTCAAATGCCGACAAATTCTATGAACAACAATTTGCCGCATTAATAAAAGAAGCTATCCTTCACAATAGAGGGATAGCTTCTTTCTTAGGGATTTATGTTTATATTTTGTATCTGTCTTGGATAATGAATATATAAAAGTCCATCCTGGTATTGAACAGTTAATAAATGAGCCTCCGTTGGTTCAGGTAAATCAATTTCAAGTTCGACTTCTCCATAGTGTCTTTGCTGCATGATTGCCAGTTCGTTAGAAATCGGAGGATTGACTTTCGTTTTTATTGAAATTTGCTTATTTAATATTAGATTGAGTGATATTTGATCTAGCCGAATACCAGGTAATTCAATCAATAAGCATACAGTCGTTTGATTTCTGTAAACATCATACCTGGGCTCATGGCGGTTTACTCTCGAAAAGAATTCTTTAGGAGCTTTTTCAGATAATACACTTGACCAAAAGTCGCTTTTTCTATATTCATTCGTAATCTCAAGCCATTGTCTAATTTTTTCAATATCCATCTTTCCCCACCTCTAGATCATCAAACCTGGTTTGCGATTGGCATTGAAGGGTTCGCAATTTGATCTTGGTCACTAACATCTGTATCTAAATTTCCTGCGTTCATTTGCGAGAAGGTTGGTGAAAAATCTCCTTGAGAAAAATTTGCAGCGATTAATTTGGTATTGGAAGTGTGACTATTATGGACGGTTGGACCAATATCAATATTTCCATTCTGTGTGGCACCGTTGACCTTTATATTAAAAATATTTATTTGATAAGGCATACTCTCATCTCCCCCTTCCCATTAGAAACCTGGGATTCTTCCAACATTTGTACTATCTGAATTTCCAATATCCGTCATATCATTTACATCAGGATCGATGAGGATGTTTTCCAAATTAGCTTCAGTTGGAGATAAATCCCCGTAGGATGAATTAACTCCTTGAACCTTACTCTTCGCTGTATGGCTATTATGTGCCGCTTCCCCAATCGTTACAGAACCATTTCCTGATATGCTATTTATCTTTAAACTATATAAGTTAATGATGATAGAAGGCATAACATCCCCCTCATTTTCTTTACAAAGGTTTAGAATAGCGTATGCGGATAAATGCCTAAATGTCACTCTTTGTACAAAAATAACGTTAAGACGGTCTTTAGTTAGAGGAAGTAAAAGATCAACCAAATATGTAGGATACAAATCTTAATTTGAATTCGGATTGTTATCGGGAAGTATTTTTGCCTCTGTAGTTTAAAGAAGGATAGCCTTTGTTTTTATTATTAATTTGAATTAATTTCTGTAAAACAATATAATAAATAAGAACATACGTTTTTGTTTATACTTTAAAAAACTGGAGGAGTCAGTTATGGAATGCTGGGAATCTGCTTACATTGCAGGAATAATTGATGGAGAAGGATCAATTTCATTAACAAGAATGCATGAAGGCGAACATCGTCGGCCCTGCATTTCAATTGCATCCACAGATTTAGAGCTTTTAGAATATATTCAAGCTCTTACAGGAGGGAAAATAAATAATAAAAAGAACTATAGACCGGAAAAACATAAAAACTCATATACATTAAATATTAAGAAAAAAGAATCCGTGTTATTTTTATTAAAAAATATTAAACCATACCTTAGAGTTAATAAAAAGAGAAACAGATGTCAATGGATCATAGAGAATTATGAAAAAGTAACTCCACGAAACGGAAAATATAATTCGCAATCATTAGAACAGAAATTAGCTTTTGAAGAGGCATTTTTTTTAATATAAAAAAGACCAGCAATTTATATGCTGGTCTGTAATCCACCTTATGTATGGTGGAGACGGCGGGACGTGCGTTTCCATGCTTTCGTCATGGCACTGACTATATCTTGAACCTGCGTTAACAGGCCCTTCGGCGTATTATGCGAAATATAATTTTTACCTTGCAGGCAGCATTTCGCATCCTAGTACTACCATTTAAAATGGCAGCCTATAAGTCGATACACGGCTGTTGGATTACTCCACATACCGCTCGGCATTGCCCTATCACCATTTTGGCGACGTAGGTTTCACCGATAAAGCCGAATTTTCACTTATGTGTTACCACATAAGGCGACTAAGTTACTAATCGAACCCGCGTCCAAAGATATCGGCACTTAAGCTTCTACGAGTGTAGTCGACATATTGGCGATTCACTGATCCTTTTGCCTATCGACAGGCGTCCGGTCAGCTAGTCTGGTTGTTCTCTTCCTTCGCCCTCAGACGGTGAGCTCCGGCGTAGCCTACTAAGAGTGAGTCCGCTACCCTACCACATAGGCGATGGAGGGGCGAACAGCTAAGCAGTTATTAAGCTGCGAAAGCTAGGTTGTTGTTAGTTTTGCCAGTTATAGGCGTTGACGTTTTAACGAGGCCGATCCCCTCGACTCGCAACCCAAGCTCGAACTACCCCTGTCGAATCCGTAGCGCCCCCATATAAAATGAGCTGAAATCTACTTAAAGATTCAAGCTGCAGACGTCGGAAGCTCAACAATAGTTTGAGCAAAAAGTTATCATCGCTCCTTAGCGACAAACTTATTATAACACACTGAGCGGATTTTTCAATTGTAATTATTTGTCATTACATTTTCTGACGATCACGGAATGCACGCTCGATATCACGCTTAGCCTCTTTTTGCTTAAGGACTTCACGTTTATCATAATTCTTTTTACCCTTTGCTAAGCCTAATAAAACCTTTGCAAACCCATTTTTCAAATAAATTTTTAAAGGAATCAATGCATAACCTGCTTCTCGAGTTTCACCGAAAAGTTTATTAATTTCCCGCTTATGAAGCAACAGCTTTCTTTGTCTCAAAGGATCATGATTGTAGCGATTCCCTTGCTCATATGGGCTTACATGCATATTTAATAAGTGCATTTCACCATTATGGATACGTGCATAGGAATCCTTTAAATTTACTTTGCCCGCACGAATTGATTTAATTTCAGTACCTTGAAGAACGATACCTGCCTCATATGTTTCTTCAATAAAGTAATCATGGTATGCCTTTTTATTTTGCGCCACCACTTTTCCTACACCTTTTGGCATGTCTCTCACCTCGTCATGGGTTTATTTTAGCAGAAAACGTTATTGATAACAATTGAAAGGGGACCTAGAAGAAGGCCCCCACCTAAATTATCTTTTCTTGTTTTTCCGCTTGGTGCTTTTATTTTTAGGTACATTATCGTAAAACTTCTTTTTCTTCCGGGTTCCCGATCCTTGACCTGATCCTCCACCACGTGCTTCAGACTTTTGTCCGCCGCCTCGGCCTTCTTGTTTATTGCGGCGTGGTTTTTTGGTATCGCTGCCTGTTTTAAACACTCTCGGAGTCTCTGAACGCTCACGGCGTGTACCTTTCATACCGACAATTTCAAAGTCGATGGAACGCTCGTCTTTATTGACTTTTACAACTCTGACGGTAATTTCATCCCCAATACGGAATACGTTACCTGTCCGCTCACCAATCATCGCAAAATGGCGCTCGTCAAATCGATAGTAGTCATCTGTCAAATAGCTCACATGGACGAGACCCTCAATCGTATTAGGAAGCTCGACAAACATTCCAAAATTGGTTACAGAGCTAATGATACCATCATACTCTTCACCAATCTTATCTTCCATATATTCAGCTTTCTTAAGCTCATCTGTTTCACGTTCAGCGTCAACCGCGCGGCGTTCCATTTTCGATGAATGCTGAGCAATTTCTGGCAATCGCGCATTCCATTTTTCCCTTGTTGTCTCATCAAGCTTTCCTTCTATTAAATAGGTGCGGATCAAACGATGGACGATGGTATCTGGATACCGTCGAATTGGCGATGTGAAATGAGTATAAAACTCTGTTGATAACCCAAAGTGACCTAAGCTTTCTGGATCATATTTCGCCTGCTGCATGGACCTAAGCATAACCGTCGAGATAACCATCTCTTCCGGCTTACCCTGAACTTCTTCAATAATCTCCTGCAGGGCCCTTGGATGGACATCATTCGCTGTTCCTTTGACAATGTAGCCAAAGTTCGTGATAAACTCAAAAAACCTTCTCAGCTTATCTTCTTTTGGATCTTCATGGATTCGGTAAATAAACGGTACTTCCATCCAGTGAAAATGTTCTGCGACTGTTTCATTGGCAGCAAGCATAAATTCCTCAATTAATCTTTCGGCTACCGAACGTTCGCGGAGAACTACATCTAACGGTTTACTATCTTCATCAACCAAAACCTTAGACTCTTTGAAGTCAAAATCGATCGCACCGCGCTTCATTCGCTTCTCTCGCAATATTTGTGCAAGTTCTTCCATTTGCTCAAACATCGGCACAAGGGATTCATAGCGGGATCGTGTTTCCTCATCTTTATCAACTAAGATCTTATTTACATCAAAGTAAGTCATTCTCTCCGTTGTTTTGATTACACTTTGGAAAATCTCGTGATTCACTACTTGACCTTCTGAATTAATTTCCATATCACACGATAACACCAGGCGGTCCACTCTTGGATTAAGTGAACAAATTCCATTGGATAAACGATGTGGAATCATTGGAATGACCCTGTCGACTAAATAAACACTTGTTGCACGTTCTTCTGCCTCAAGGTCGATTGGCGTTCCTTCTTTTACATAATAGCTTACATCTGCAATATGTACGCCAAGCTTATAGTTGCCATTATCCAGCTTCGTTACAGTAACCGCGTCATCAAGGTCTTTCGCGTCAGCGCCGTCTATTGTCACAATCGTTTCATTCCGGAGATCACGACGGTTCGCCAATTCGCTTTCATCGATTGTATCAGGTGTCTCATTTGCTTGCTTTAATACGTCATCTGGGAAAGCCATTGGCAGGCCATGCTTATGGATAACAGAAAGAATATCCACACCCGGATCATTTTTATGTCCAAGTACAGTGATAACCTCTCCTTCAGCACTTTTACGTCCCTCTGGATAGGTAGTAAGCTTAACAACCACTTTATGGCCTTCTACGGCTCCTTTAGATGCTGATTTTGGAATAAAGATATCACTGGCAAATTTTTTATCATCCGGGATCACAAAACCAAAGCTTTTGCTTTCCACATAGGTGCCGACGATTTGCGTTACGCCTCTTTCTAATATACGAATGATACTTCCTTCACGTCGCTGACCAGAAGTCTCAGAAGAAATTCGAGCAAGTACAGTATCACCATGCATGGCATTATTCAGTTCATTTGGCGGTATAAAAATATCATCCATACCCGGTTCATCTGGAATCACAAACGCAAAGCCTTTTGCATGCCCTGTCAGTTTACCGCGGATGAGGTTCATTTTTTGCGGCAATCCATAACGGTTGCTGCGTGTACGGACAACAAGTCCTTTTTCCTCCATTTGAACAAGCGCTTTAACAAATTCTTTAAAGTCACTTGAATCCGAAATTCCAAATGCTGCTTCTAGTTCTTGTACCGTCAAAGGCTTATAAGCCTCATCTTTCATATATTGTAATAGTTTATCAACGTGCAGTTGAATATTATCTTCCAAATAAAATCCCTCCTCAAGAGATTAGTTCTGCCAATCTAATTTTTCTAAAAAGGCGTAAATATCTTCATGAAGCTGGTCACGTTCTTTATCTAGCGTTATTACATGTCCAGATTCCTCGTACCATTTAATTTCTTTGTTAACGGACTCAACTTCATTGTAAATTATGTTTGCACTATCTGTATTAATCATTTTGTCGTGTCGGGCTTGGACGACAAAGGTTGGAGCATAAATCATATCCACATGGTTGCGGACATCAGAAATTAATGACTGCAAAGCCTTTAATGTATTCATGGGCGTTTTTGCGAACTCATTCATTTCCAATTCGACTTGCTCTTCGGTTTTCCCTTCCCGTACTTTATATTCGCGGGCATACTCTAGAATTCCTTGATACATGACTTCTTCACTTTTTATATACATTGGTGCACACATCGGAAATATACCCTTTATAGGTACAGTGTAACCCAATTTTAAGGAAAATACGCCGCCAAGTGAAAGTCCCCCAACAGCAATTTCCTCATAGCCTTGGCTTTTTAAAAAATTATAGCCATTTATAACATCCTGCCACCAATCTGTTGGGCCTGTATGTACTAACTCTTCCGGCGGAACTCCATGCCCTTTATAATGTGGAGCATGACAAGTATATCCCCTTTTTTCTAAAAATCTCCCTAACATCCGAACATCAGCCGAATTACCTGTAAATCCGTGAAGCAATAAAACTGCTCGTTTTCCAGCCTTAAAGGTAAAGGGTTTAGGTGCTGCAATTTTCATCATAAAAACTCCTTTAGTTCAAAAAAATCCATTACCTTAGTTTAAGCAAACAATTGGGTAACATTCCAGAAAAAAGCCTTCGATTTTCGGTGCATAAAAAAAACCTGACATAAGCCAGGTTTTTTGAGCATTCTTTATTAAACTTCGAAGTACGCAACTAAGACAGCAAGAATAATGAAAAGAACTGCTAATACTACAGTAATACGATGTAAAATCAAATCAAGTCCACGTGCTTTTTGCTTACCGAATAATGTTTCTGCACCACCTGAAATGGCACCAGATAATCCAGCACTTTTACCTGATTGCAATAAAACAACTAGAATAAGTCCAATACTTACGATTACTAATAATGTTACAACCAATGCATGCATGTAAGCCACCTCCTGTTAGTTCGTACATTTCACAGTATTTTTAATGTACCATAATATTGACCTTTTAACAATACTAGTCTTTGTGACAGATTTCCGCCACAGCAGCAAGGAAAGGCACTCATTCGTCAATGAGTGCCTTCACTTTAATCATTTTATTTTTTTAGGTTATAGAAAGATTTTAAGCCGTTGTATTGTGCTGTATCACCTAATTGGTCTTCAATACGAAGCAATTGGTTGTATTTCGCAACACGGTCTGTACGTGAAGGAGCACCTGTTTTGATTTGACCCGCATTTGTTGCAACAGCGATGTCAGCGATTGTGTTATCTTCTGTTTCACCAGAACGGTGAGAGATAACTGCTGTGTAACCAGCACGCTTTGCCATTTCAATTGCGTCAAATGTTTCAGTTAATGTACCAATTTGGTTAACTTTGATAAGGATTGAGTTGCCGATTCCTTTTTCAATACCTTCAGAAAGCTTCTTAGTGTTTGTAACGAATAGGTCATCTCCAACTAATTGAACTTTTTTACCAAGGCGTTCAGTTAGAAGCTTGTGTCCTTCCCAGTCGTTTTCATCTAAACCGTCTTCGATAGATAGGATTGGATATTTAGTAGCCATATCCTCATACCAATCAACCATTTCTGCAGAAGTCTTAACAACGCCTTCACCTTTAAGATGGTATTTCCCATCTTCTTTGTTGTAGAACTCAGAAGAAGCAGCATCCATTGCTAAGAATACTTCTTCACCAGGCTTGTAGCCAGCTTTTTCGATTGCTTGAACAATCGTTTGAAGTGCTTCTTCGTTAGATCCTAGGTTTGGAGCAAATCCACCTTCATCACCAACAGCAGTGTTAAGGCCTTTTTCTTTAAGAACAGACTTTAAGCTGTGGAAAATTTCAGCACCCATACGAAGTGCTTCTCTGAAGTTAGGAGCTCCAACAGGCATTACCATGAATTCTTGAATATCAACGTTGTTATCAGCGTGCTCTCCACCGTTAACGATGTTCATCATAGGAACTGGAAGCTGCTTAGAGTTGAATCCTCCAAGGTATTGGTATAAAGGAATATCTAAGTAGTTTGCAGCAGCATGAGCTACAGCCATAGAAACACCTAGGATGGCGTTTGCACCTAATTTACCTTTATTTTCAGTTCCATCAAGCTCGATTAAAGCATGGTCAATAGCAACTTGGTCTAAAACGCTGAATTCTTCACCAACAAGGTGTGGAGCAATAATTTCATTTACGTTATCTACAGCTTTTAATACACCTTTACCAAGGTAACGCTCTTTGTCACCATCACGAAGTTCTACTGCTTCATATTCACCAGTAGAAGCACCACTTGGAACTAAAGCACGGCCAAAAGCACCGGATTCTGTGAAAACTTCTACTTCAACTGTTGGGTTACCGCGGGAATCTAATACTTCACGTGCGTATACATCTGCAATAAATGGCATTTAATTTCTCTCCTTTTAATATAAAAATTATTTAATTAAAGATGTTCCTGTCATTTCTTCTGGCTGTTCGACACCAAGCAGCTTTAACATCGTAGGAGCTAAATCTCCTAGGATTCCACCTTCTCGTAACTCCACGTCATTCTTTGTAATAATAACTGGAACTGGATTTGTGGTGTGTGCTGTCATTGGCTCCCCTTCAAGAGTTATAACCTCATCTGCATTACCATGGTCAGCCGTAATAATCGCAGATCCGCCTTTTTCAAGGATTAAATCAACAATTTTACCTAAGCATTCGTCAACTGTTTCGATTGCCTTAACAGTTGGTTCAAGCATACCTGAATGTCCAACCATATCAGGGTTAGCAAAGTTTAAGAGAATTGCATCAAATTTATCGTCTTGAATTTCCTTTAGTAGAGCGTCTGTTACTTCATAAGCACTCATTTCAGGCTGCAAGTCATAGGTTGCAACTTTCGGTGAGTTGATTAGAATACGCTCTTCTCCTGGGAACTTGTCCTCACGGCCGCCGCTCATAAAGAAGGTAACATGAGGATATTTTTCGGTTTCGGCAATTCTTAGTTGCTTCAATCCATTTTGCGATAATACCTCTCCTAGTGTGTTATCCAAGTTAGAAGGCTTAAACGCAACGTATCCATTAACCGATTCACTAAAATGTGTTAAACATACGAAGAATAAATCCTTAGGATGTTTCTCACCGCGGTCAAATGGACGGAAATCTTCGTTTGTGAAAACGTTAGAAATTTGGATTGCACGGTCTGGACGGAAATTATAGAAAATGACTGCGTCATTGTCCTTGATTGTCGCAACTGGCTGACCATCTTCCTTTGTGATGACAGATGGAATTACGAATTCATCAAAAATTCCGTGCTGGTAAGAATCCTCTACCACATCTAATGGATTGGTGTAGGTTGGGCCGTCACCATAAACCATTGAACAGTAGGACTTTTCAACACGTTCCCAGCGCTTGTCACGATCCATTGAGTAATAACGTCCAGAAATGGTAGCAAACTCACCAACGCCATACTCATTAATTTTATCCAAAGTCTGCTGAATATATTTAGCGGCAGTTTTCGGACCTACATCACGTCCATCAAGGAAACCATGAATATAAACGTTCTCTACGCCTTCCTCTTTTGCCATCTTTAATAGTGCAAACATATGGTTAATATGGCTGTGGACACCGCCATCCGATAATAAACCAAACAAGTGGAGGTTAGTTCCATTTTTCTTCACATGGTCCATTGCACTGCAGATGGTTTCATTTTTTACAAATTCACCCTCGCGGATAGCGATATTCACACGTGTTAAGCTTTGGTATACAATCCGGCCAGCACCAATATTTAAATGACCAACTTCTGAGTTACCCATTTGACCCTCTGGAAGTCCAACAGCCTCACCAGAAGCTGTTAAATGTGAGTGCGGGAAAGTATTCCAGTAACGATCAAAGTTTGGCTTCTTCGCATGATAGACTGCATTCCCTTTGTGTTCATCCCTGCATCCGAATCCATCAAGAATGATGAGGGCAACGGGAGACTTACTCATAGCTTCCTGCCTCCAATAGCTGCAGGAATGATCCTGGCTCAAGACTAGCTCCACCAACAAGAGCACCGTCGATATCAGGCTGTGCCATGTATTCCTTAATATTCTCCGGTTTCACACTGCCGCCGTACTGAATTCTGACAGCATTAGCAACTTCTTCACTGAATTGCTGTGCTACTACTTGGCGAATATGAGCACAGACTTCATTTGCATCTTGTGCAGTCGAAGATTTACCTGTTCCAATTGCCCAGATTGGTTCGTAAGCAATAATGGTTTGCTTTACTTGCTCATCTCTTAAGCCAGCTAAAGCTTTTTGTATTTGTGAACCAACTAGTTGATTGGTTTCACCGTTTTCACGTTGCTCTAATGTTTCACCGCAGCAAACGATTGGCGTTAAGTTATAGTTAAAAGCTGCCAGTGTCTTTTTATTAACACTTTCATCGGTTTCATTAAACATTTCACGGCGTTCAGAATGTCCAAGAATGACATATTGAACCCCAATTTCAGCAAGAGGTTTCGGGCTAATTTCTCCTGTAAAAGCTCCGCTTTCTTCGAAATGCATGTTTTGTGCGCCTATTTTAACATTGGTGCCTTCAGTTTGCTCAACAAGACTTTGTAAAAATAAAGCTGGTGCACAAATAACAGAATCCATTTTATCAGGATTTGGAACAAGACCTTTTACTTCCTCGGTAAAGCTTTTCGCCTCAGCAAGTGTCTTATTCATTTTCCAGTTACCTGCAATAATCGGTTTACGCATGGTTACACAACCTTTCAAGATAGAAAGTTCTAATTATTATTTATCATTTAGAGCGACTACGCCTGGAAGTGCTTTGCCTTCCATGAATTCAAGTGAAGCACCGCCGCCTGTTGAAATATGACTCATTTTCTCTGCTAAATTAAATTTCTCTACTGCCGCTGCAGAATCGCCGCCGCCAATCACTGAATAGGTACCTTCTGCTTCTGCAAGAGCTTCAGCAACAGCTTTTGTACCGCCAGCAAATTTATCGATTTCGAACACACCCATCGGTCCGTTCCAAATGACTAATTTTGATTTTTTGATTACATCCCGATAGATTTCTCTTGTTTTCGGTCCGATATCAAGTGCTTCCCAATCAGCCGGAATTTCTTCGATCGCTACTTCTTTTGAATTCGCATCTGCAGAGAAATCATCTGCCACAATAGCGTCTACTGGCATATAAAAATTAACGCCTTTTTCTTTTGCTTTTTCGATAAAAGAATTGGCTAAGTCAATTTTATCTGCCTCAAGAAGAGATTTACCAATTTCATGACCTTGCGCTTTAATAAAAGTATAAGCAAGACCGCCACCGATAATTAAGTTATCGACCTTCTCTAATAAGTTTTCAATTACACCAATTTTGTCCTTTACCTTTGCTCCGCCAATAATTGCCGTAAATGGACGTTCAGGATTTGATAAAGCTTTTCCTAAAACATCAAGCTCTTTTTCCATTAATAGACCAGATACAGCAGGAAGATGGTGAGCAATACCTTCTGTGGAGGCATGTGCTCTGTGTGCTGCACCAAAGGCATCATTTACATAAACATCCGCAAGTTCTGCAAATGCTTTTGCAAGTTCAGAATCATTCTTCTCTTCACCTGGGTAAAAACGAACGTTTTCAAGAAGAAGAACATCGCCTTCATTCATAGATTCAATTAATGATTTTACAGAATCACCGTAGGCTTCATCTGCTTTTTGAACGTTTTTGCCAAGAAGTTCAGATAGTCTTACACCCACTGGAGTTAAGCGCATTTCCTCTACCACTTTACCCTTCGGACGTCCAAAATGGCTTGCCAAGATGACTTTAGCACCTTGATCAATTAAATATTGAATAGTAGGTAGTGCAGCGCGGATTCTTGTTTCATCCGTGATTTTTCCATCCTGCATAGGAACGTTAAAATCAACGCGGCAGAAAACGCGTTTTCCTTTTACATCAACATCTTTTAATGTTTTCTTGTTCATGCGCAAAGCTCCTCCTTATGTATTGACAGCTAATTACACAAAAAAAGGGAGGGGGAATGTTCCCCGCTCCCCTTTGATTACCCTAAATCATTATAGCTTTTTGATGAAGAATTTACCAACCTCAACTAACTAAAGATTAAAGTCCTTTTTGAGCGATATATCCAATAAGGTCTACTACACGGCTAGAATAACCAACTTCGTTATCGTACCAAGATAATACTTTTACCATGTTACCTTCAAGAACCATAGTTGATAAAGAATCAATTGAAGAAGAAGCTGGGCTGCCATTGTAATCTGTAGATACTAATGGAAGTTCGCTATAGTGTAAAATTCCTTTTAATGGACCTTCAGCAGCTGCTTTTAATGCTGCATTTACTTCATCAGCTGTTACTTCTTTGTCTAATTCAGCAACTAAATCCACGATTGATACGTTTGGAGTAGGTACACGAACAGCCATACCATTTAATTTACCTTTAAGTTCTGGAAGAACTAAAGAAACTGCTTTCGCTGCACCAGTTGATGTAGGAATCATGTTCTCAGCTGCTGCACGAGCACGACGGTAGTCCTTGTGTGGTAAATCAAGGATTTGTTGGTCATTTGTATAAGAGTGGATAGTAGTCATCATTCCACGCTTAATTCCGAATTCATCATTTAAAACCTTCGCAAAAGGAGCTAGACAGTTTGTAGTACATGAAGCGTTTGATAATACGTGGTGGTTAGCCGGATCGTATTGTTCTTGGTTAACACCCATTACGATAGTGATATCTTCGTTATCTGCTGGAGCAGAAATGATAACTTTCTTAGCACCTGCTTCAAGGTGTTTTGCCGCATCTTCACGCTTTGTGAAACGTCCAGTAGATTCAACTACTACTTCAACACCAAGTTCTCCCCAACCTAATTGAGCTGGATCGCGTTCAGCAATTACTTTTACCTTTTGGTTGCCAACTACTAAATATTCGCCATCAACGGTAACATCTTGTTGAAGAGTTCCATGAACAGTATCGTATTTTAAAAGGTGCGCAAGCATTTTTGCATCAGTTAAATCGTTAATTGCTACGATTTCCATTTCTGCATTATTTAATGCCGCACGGAATACGTTACGGCCGATACGACCAAATCCATTAATACCAACTTTTACTGTCATTGTAATTTCCTCCTTGTTTTGAAAAAAGGTTTTTATTTAGGCTCTTTTTTAAAAAAAGAGCTTACAAACTAAATTGTTAAAACTAGATGACTATTTCCACGTTAAAATCGGATAAAAGATTTATTTACGAAAACAGTCTTATATAAAAAGGGATTACCCTTTTAATAACTTTCTTGCTGCACCCTCATCCGTGATTAATATTGTCGAAGTAGGTGCTTTTTTCATATAAGCCTTAATGGCTTTTGCCTTAGAAGCGCCGCCTGCAACAGCAATCACGTTAGGAATCTGTGCGAGGTCTTCTAGTTGCAGTCCAATGGTTAGAACCTTGTGGACGATTTCACCTTTTTCATTAAAATAATAGCCGAAAGCTTCCCCTACAGACGCACTCGTTTCAAGCTTTTGCATAATTTCGGGTCTCGATTTTCTTCGTTCAGCCATTGTAATAGCATCCCCAATCCCATGAAGAACCATGCTTGCGGATTTTATTAAGTTTAAAACTTCATGAATTTCAGGTTCTTTAATTAGGGACTGATAAATTTCATTACTCACTTGATCAGGCACATAAAATACACGGTGCTTTGATTTTGTATTTTTCGACATAATCGAGCTAATTGTATTTGCCTGATTCTGGACATCCTCACCAATCCCGCCGCGAGCCGGTACAAACAGCAATTCCTTTTTGCCAAGCTCAGGTGTAAGTGCGTTTGCGACTGCAGCCATCGTTGAGCCGCCAGTTACAGCGATAATATTTTTCCCAGTTAAATATTTTTTCATGCACAAGGCACAAGCCTTACCTAAGTCATCTTTTACCATAAGGGATTCATCACTGTTCCCAGGTACAATGATAACTTTTTGAATCTTAAGTCGGTGTTTTAACTCCAGCTCCATTACGTCGATACCGATTAACTCTCGAATCATTCCTTCTAAATCTTCTAGCAAATTCTTCCCTTCAGAAGTTAAGCTCATTCCAATATTGTTGATTGAAACAAGATTTTGTTCCTTTAGGAAATCAACTTCACTGCGAAGAACTCTTTCCGTGTAACCAAGGTTGGAAGCAAGACTCCTTCTTCCTACTGGCTGCATAAAACCGATATGTCTGAGGATAGAATATCGTTTATGTAGGACCTGTAGGAGATCAGGTAATAATCTTTTTTGAATATCGATGAGTGATTGCATAATGTCCTGCTCCTTTATTATATGTAACTGGTCATAAAATGTCCACCCTAGACAAATTATGTCCCACTCCATCGAAAAAAAATCACCCCTGCTAACATTTTTCATTCTAACAGGAGTGAAAACCTATTTCAACCTAAAAGTTTTCAGTTTTTTCTTGCAAACGTTTACTTATGTCATTTTTGTTAATAATTCCAAAGGCTACTTCTTCCCCGTCAATCTGAACCACCGGAATCATGATTCCGTATAATTCCGTTAACTCATCACTTGAATCAATATCAATTTCTTCTAGTGTAAAATTCCAGTCTTCCTTAAGCTCAAGGATGGCCATTTTTGCTTTTTCACATAGTGAACAGCGTTGTCTAGTATAAAGGGTGATCATTGTTTGCGTCATCGTTTGTATCCTTTCAATCAAATCTTTTTCTCTTAGATGAAGATGGAATCCCCAGTTGGTCTCGATACTTTGCCACTGTTCTTCTAGACACAACGATTCCCTGAATTGTCTTCAGCTTCTCAACAATATCCTGATCCGATAATGGATGTTGTTTATCCTCACTTTTAACCATTGAAGCGATTTCATTTTTAACCTGACTCGAGGAGGTGCTTTCATTTGATACCGTTTGAATGGTGCTGGTAAAGAACGACTTCAGCGGAAAGGTACCTATCGGAGTTTGCACATATTTTTCTTTCACTGCACGGCTGACCGTTGATTCATGAATATCAAGTTCTCCCGCGACTTCCTTCATGGTCATAGGAACTAAGTATTCTTTACCATGTTCGAAGAAACGAGTTTGTTTTTCCACAATTTTACTGACAACCCTCGTTAAAGTTTCCTTCCGCTGCTCTATACTTTTCATGATCCATTGATAATCTTGTACTTTATCCTGCAAAAAGCGGCTTACCTGAGCATCCTTCGTAGTAGTCAGTTTTTGATAATAATGATCATTAAAACTTATTTTCGGAAGAATGTCATCACAAAGCCTGACAGAATATCCATCCCCAAAACGTTCTACAATGGCATCAGGGATAATGTAGGAAGCGTTATCCTGCTCTAAAAGTGCACCAGGACGTGGGTTCAGCTGCTGTACCGTATCAAATATTTCTTGGATTTTCTGTAAAGGGATTTGTAGTTCCTTTGCTATCTGCTTCCATTTCTTTTCAGCAAATGGAACGAAGTAGTGAGAAAGAATTATTAACGCCAAATCATCCTTTAGGTTCTCCCGCTCGAGCTGAATTAATAAACATTCTTGAAGATTCCTAGCCCCGATTCCAGCTGGTTCCAAGGTCTGAATCACAATAATGCTCTCTTCAACCAGTTCTATGTGGACACCTAATTTTTCTGCGATTTCCTCAGGCTCAGAGGTTAAGTATCCGTTTACATCGAGGTTCTGAATCAAGTGTTTAATTACTTTTAGTTGATTACTAGAGTATTTACGGAGATTAAGCTGATTTAGCAGCTGATCTTCACTTGAAGATGACTTGGCTGCAATTTGCTCAATCCAATCGTTTTCCGTATTTTTTGTGTGTTTCCGCCGATTACGATCTATTAATGGGTTAATAGGCTGAATATGTTTATTCTCAACCTGAAGTAGGGGATTTTCAAGTGCTTTGTTTTCTAAAAATGCTGAAAGCTCTTGTGCTGAATATTGCAAGAGCGCAATTGCCTGAGTTAGTTCCTGCGTCATTGCCAATTTTAATGATTGCTGCTGCCATAATCCTGCTTTTAAATCCATTACTAATTCCCCCCTTGCTCTATTTTACATGAAGATGGAGAATTCGTGTATGGTTATTAACTGTCAGAAATAAAAAACCTCCTGTTACCTAGTAACAAGAGGTTTGAAGACGCGCTCGGAGGGAATCGAACCCCCATTTTAAGAACCGGAATCTTACGTGCTATCCGTTGCACCACGAGCGCATATATGCGACTAACATATTATATTCCAATTCGTGAAACTTTGCAAGCTAGAATAGGTTTAAAAATTAGCCAAATGGTTATGATGAGTTAGGGAAAGATGTCGAACAAATATAAAGCGAATTGTTTGACCTTAATTGACCATCAGTGTATCATTAACTATACATATTAAAATCTTTTATACTTAGAGGAGGAAGAAAAATGAATTTGATTCCTACAGTTATTGAACAAACAAACCGCGGAGAAAGAGCATACGACATTTATTCTCGTCTCTTAAAAGACCGTATTATTATGCTTGGCAGTGGGATTGATGATCATGTGGCTAATAGCATTGTAGCACAATTGTTATTCCTTGAGGCAGAAAACCCTGAAAAGGATATATCCATTTATATTAACAGCCCTGGCGGAAGTATTACTGCAGGTATGGCCATTTATGACACTATGCAGTTCATTAAGCCAGATGTTCAAACTATTTGTATTGGTATGGCAGCTTCAATGGGTGCTTTCCTACTTGCTGCAGGTACAAAAGGTAAGCGTTATGCCCTTCCAAATGCTGAAGTTATGATTCATCAGCCATTAGGCGGCGCACAAGGGCAGGCAACCGAGATTGAAATTGCCGCTAAGCGTATTTTATTCCTTCGTGAGAAATTGAATGGAATCTTAGCAGAGCGCACTGGCCAGCCGCTAGAAGTCATCCAAAAGGATACTGACCGCGATAACTTCATGACAGCTGAAAGAGCAAAAGAATACGGCCTCGTTGACCATATCATCACAAGAAGCCTTAAAGAAGATAAAAAAGATAAGTAATAACAAAAAGAGTTTGACCGATTTTAGGTCAAACTCTTTTTATGTTAATGTTATTTTAATGTTCATTTTGAACAAAAGTAGACAATGCATCAATGGCTTTTTCTTCATCATCACCGTCAGCAACAATATTAACTAAAACGCCTGAACCGACAGCTAGGCTCATAAGCCCCATAATACTCTTGGCATTAACCTTTTTACCATCTTTCTCTAAAAAAATATCCGCTGAAAAACGGTTCGCTTCCTGAACAAATAATGCTGCTGGCCGTGCTTGAAGACCCGTTTTCAATTTAACTTCCACTTGTTTCTCTACCATTACAAAAATCCTCCTTATGTTTTCCTCTATTTTCTTTGAGCCAAATCACCAATCCGTAATTTTTCAGCAATTTCATCTATTTTTCTTAACCGATGATTAATTCCAGATTTACTAATTATACCACCGGAAACCATCTCTCCTAATTCCTTTAAGGTTACATCGGTATAATGGAGACGGAGTTCCGCGATCTCTCTTAACTTTTCTGGTAAGATGTGCAATCCAACCGTATCGTTAATATAGCGAATATTTTCAACCTGCCGGATTGAAGCACCAATCGTTTTATTTAAGTTCGCAGTTTCACAATTAACAAGACGATTAACCGAATTTCGCATATCTCTTACAATCCGCACATCTTCAAAGCGAAGAAGAGCATTGACTGCACCAATAATATTTAGATACTCGGTAATTTTTTCTGCTTCTTTTAAGTAAGTAATATAGCCTTTTTTTCGCTCAAGTGTCTTGCTATTGAGTCCAAATTTATTCATTAATTCACACAGGGAATCATTATGCTCCTTGTATAGTGAAGCAATTTCCAAATGATACGAGGAAGTTTCCGGATTATTCACCGAACCTCCAGCTAGAAACGCCCCACGTAAATAAGAACGTTTACAACATTTCTTTTTCACCAGATCACTAGCTATATCATGGATGAAGGTAAATCCTTCACCAAGGATTTTCATATCCTCTAGTATTTCCTTAGCTCGTTGCGACAAACGAACAATGTAAACATTGTTCTTTTTTAATCTCATTTTTTTTCGAACCAGCAGTTCCACTGGAACATCATAGCTCTTTTTAATTAACGTATAAATCCTTCGAGCGATGGCCGCATTTTCAGTCTGAATATCAACAATTAACTTACGGTTCGAAAATGACATTGAACCATTCATTCTTATGAGCGCGGAAAGTTCCGCTTGCGTGCAGCATGGCTTTATTTCCAAATTTGTTAATTCTTTTTTCGTTTCCGAAGCGAAAGACATCCCTTCACCCCCTTTTTGCACAGGCATTATTATTTACGCTTCATATCACTGTTTGGTTTCATCTAAAAGCAAATTATATAAAATTTTCGCCACTTTTTTCGGGTCATGTCTCAGTGCCCCGTTCTCTTGGACAGCAATGTCAGCGTGAACTACTTCAACTCCAAGTTCATTGATGCGTTCTAAATCATAATTGACCGGGTCTGCAAGCTCTTCATTATAGCGGAGCTGGATGTCTTCAGGAATTTCTTTATTGTTCACTAGAATCGTATCCATAAACGCACAGGTCATATGCTCATAAATAGCTTTTATATGGTCACTTGCCGTGTATCCGTGCGTTTCACCCGCTTGTGTCATTAAATTACAAATATACACCTTTTTGGCCTGAGAGTGGCAAATCTCCTCACCTAATCGCGGTACAAGAAGATTAGGCAGGATACTCGTATATAAACTTCCAGGTCCAATTATAATTAGATCTGCTTGTCTAATGGCTTGTATGGATTCTGGCAAAGGAGTGATAACCTCTGGTGTTAAAAAAACCCTTTTTATTTTTTTCCCTGAGTAGGGAATTTTCGATTCACCAGAAACAATGGTCCCATCCTCCATTTCTGCATGAAGAACAACACTTTGATTAGCAGCTGGCAGAACCTTGCCGCGAACATTTAATACTTTACTCATTTCTTGAATGGCGTGAACAAAATTCCCGGTAATCGATGTCATCGCTGCTAAAATCAAATTACCAAGTGAATGTCCAGATAACTCATTGGAGGTCTTAAAACGATGTTGAAACATCTCCTCCACAAGCGGTTCTACATCGGATAGTGCAGCTAACACATTTCGGATATCCCCAGGCGGTGGAATTTGCAGGTCGTCGCGGAGCCTTCCTGAACTACCGCCATCATCAGCAACCGTTACAATGGCGGTAATATCAACTGGATACTGTTTTAATCCTCTTAATAAAACCGGCAAGCCTGTTCCTCCGCCTATGATGACGATTCTTGGCTGTCCTAACTCCCTCATGTCGTCTTATCCTTTCTCCTCTCAATGTCACGATGTGAAACGAATGTTTTGTAATCATTTTCAAAGTATTTAGCAAGATATTCAGCCAGAGTTACGGAGCGGTGCTGCCCTCCGGTACACCCTATCGCAATCACAAGCTGCGCTTTGCCTTCCCGCTTATAATGCGGAAGCATAAAGCTTAACAAATCTGTGACCTTCTCTATGAATTTATGCGTTTCATTCCATTTTAAAACATAGCTTGAAACCTCTTCATCTAATCCTGTTTTTGGTCTCATGTGATCGATATAGTGAGGATTTGGCAGGAAACGCACATCAAAAACGAGGTCAGCATCGATTGGAATTCCATGCTTAAATCCAAATGACATGACATTGACAGTAAAAATTGATTTTTTATTTGTAGTAAATTCAGTTATAATCTTTTCACGTAATTCACGCGGCTTCATTTGTGAAGTGTTGTAAATAATCTGGGCCCTTCCCTTTAACTCATCAAGAAGCTCTCTCTCTAGCCTAATGCCCTCTAATGGCAAGCCAGATTGTGCAAGTGGATGAAATCTTCTTGTTTCTTTATATCTTCGCACTAAAGTTGCATCGTCTGCATCCAAGAACAGGATTTGCGGGCTTACCCATGAGGTTTCTGCAAGGTCATCAAGCGCTTTAAACAAATGATCAAAGAACTCTCTTCCTCTTAAATCCATAACCAAAGCAACTTTATTCATTTTATTCCCAGATTCCTTCATAAGTTCAAGAAATTTAGGAAGCAGAGTTGGGGGCAGATTATCTACACAGAAAAAACCTAAATCCTCTAAACTTTGGATCGCAACTGTTTTTCCAGCTCCAGACATCCCCGTAATGATGACCATTTGTGTTTCATTTGTTGAACCGGTACTCATTTCATTTTCCCCCTCAAGTTAACTTGGATCTAATCGATAACTGATTAACTGGAAATCCTTGGTGTAAGTAAAAGTACCGTAAATTATCCCATTTCCATGAATCATATAATCGATAATATGATAGTCTCCCGCTGCCATTGGCAGGTTTTTTAATTGATCAAGCTGCTGCCACTCAAGCTTACCTTCATCCGATTCATCGAAACGCATCCCATCAGAATCCGTTGCTAAAAAAGTAAACATCATCCATTCGGATAAAACTTGATCATTTTCTTTCATAATGAAAGTAAAAATACCCTTCAATTGTGGATTTTTCAAGTAGATTCCGGTTTCCTCCCGAAACTCACGAATACAGGAATCTCTTACTGACTCTCCAGGCTCCATTTTGCCGCCCGGTGCTACCCACCAGCCGCGTCGCGGTTTCTTTAACATTAATGCTTGGTTATCTCTAATTAGTACACAATTGGTGACTCGCTGCACAACAAACACCCTCTAACAAGAAAAGCATAAGCCCTCGTCGCCGGAGCTTAACAATTCTCAAAGTAAAATATTTTGTTTCTTATCTATATAAAAAAATTCATAGTAGTAAATTACCTCGTTTATTTATTCTTTTTATTATACTCTTTTTGGTAAGCGGTCACAACGAAATCAGATTTCTTTATTCTGTTAAAAATATGTAAAAAAATAGCACAGGCATTTTCAGCCTGTGCACCAAGTGAATATTTTAAAGGGGGTCAATTCTTACTATCATCATACCTTATTAATATTTCACTACTGTTACAAGAGAATTAAAACCGGATTACGATTATGAAGAAATTGTAAAATTACTTCTTAATTTTGAATTCTTCTTTCAGTTCCTCTACATAATGTTGTGCACTCTGTGCCGCGATACTGCCATCACCAGTTGCAGTAACAATTTGTCTTAGTGTTTTCTCGCGGATATCTCCTGCTGCAAAAATACCTGGTACTTTTGTTTCCATTCGCTCATTTGTTTCAATATAGCCGTTTTCATTGGTAATCCCGAGATTTGTGAAAGGTTTAGAAAGTGGAATCATTCCAATATAAATGAATACACCGTCTGCAGGTAGCTCTTGTTCTTCTCCTGTTTGTGTAGAAACGAGTGTGACGCTTCCCACTTTTCCATCTTTATCATTAATCGATTTAATCGTGTGATTCCAAATGAAGTCAATTTTTTCATTAGCAAATGCACGGTCTTGAAGAATTTTCTGAGCACGGAGCTCATCACGACGGTGTACAATCGTTACCTTAGAAGCGAAACGAGTTAAATAAACACCTTCCTCAACTGCGGAATCTCCGCCGCCGATAACATATAATTCTTTTCCTTTAAAAAAGGCTCCATCACAAACAGCACAATAGGATACGCCGCGGCCGCTAAGTTCCTTTTCGCCAGGTACCCCTACCTTTTTATATTCAGCACCTGCTGAAATAATAACGGAATAAGCTTTGTATTGCTTCGAACCAGCAATAACGGTTTTCACATCACCATTGTCGATAATTTCTTTAATGTCTCCATACGCATATTCCGCACCGAATTTTTTCGCATGCTCAAACATTTTGGTTGATAAATCTGGTCCTAAGATGCTCTCAAATCCAGGATAGTTTTCAACATCCTCGGTATTTGCCATTTGACCTCCAGGCATACCACGTTCAATCATAAGAGTAGATAGATTCGCACGGGATGTATAAACAGCAGCTGTCATCCCAGCAGGACCAGCACCAGCGATAATCACATCATAAATTTTTTCTTCTGACATGTAGATTCACTCCCTATTTAAAGGCGGAAGCGCCTTGCTCAGGGGAAAAAGAAGTTCATTTTTCCCTTGGAGCGACAGCCATAAGACAAGCAAAGCTTATAACCCCGAGCCCTTAGGCGCTGCAGCCAGATATAAAATTATAAAAAAATACGATTAAGTTTAGTATTACCTACTTAATCGTATTAAACAATTGCTATATAGTCCAAAAATCTGCTCAATAAAAAGAGGAGCAGCCTCTTTTAGACATTAATTTAGATGTTGAGTTACTATTTTCACATATTTACCAATGGTGGCTGGTGAGATATCGTAGCGTTTCGCAATTTCTTGCTGTGAGACCTTTTCATTGCTTGCCTTATACCAGACATATTCCATTGCACCTGCCCAAGCTCGTTTGTTATTCAAGTTAATCCCAGCCTTAGACAATTCTACAAAAACAGAAAACCACATTAAATATAAACCTGACTCAACCGTTCCGATTGGTTGATGCTTTTCATAAAGGACCTCGGCAATTTCCTTAGCGTCTAGAATAGCAGAAGGAGTGCCTGTTTTTAGAGAAGAGACATAATTTTGTTCCATAATAGAAAGCTTTTGATTTTGGTAAAAACGTTTAGATGTAAAGATCTCTTCGACTTTCCCTGAAACCGAGGCAAGGAATAAGGCAAATAATCGTTCCTCCAGATAATCACTTTCTAACTTTTGAAAAATTGACCCTGAGTGATTTTCAAATCCATTTGCAATCGGCTTTTCCAAATTCCACGGTTCAAACCCTTCCTTATCAGGGGTATACTCAAGGACAACTTTCCAAATGTTTCTCGCAAAGTTTTCACGGCCTGTATAATAAGCCGAGTAGGATAGCCAATAATAAAAAGGACCGTCACCATCAAAACCGTTTTTATAAAGCTTTTTTAGCCAAAAGTATGCTGACTCAAACTCACCAATTAACGCAAAGGTTGCCCCAAGCTTAAATTGATGGTCAATGAGCATAGGCTGAATTTTCTTTAGTGAATCCATTAAAGGTGAGACAGCTTTGATTTTACCTTGGTAATGGGCAAACACTAGCCGATTACACAATGCATGCAGATTTCCAGGATTTCTTTCTAACACATCATCAAGAATGGATTCTGCTTTTTTTGTTTTACCTAAATAAAAATATGCAAGAGCTAAGTTATTATAGGCTGACCAGTACTCCGGATATGCTTCCACAACATCATTCAATAGTTCGATGGCTTTCGGAAAATAACCTGATTCCAATAAATCTCGAGCCTGCTCTTGCTTTATGATAAGATCATCCTGTTCATAAAGCTCATCTTCTAATCCCTCCGCCTCGAACGACAGAAGTTCTAGAAGGTCGTGAGTATCTTCATAAAAATCCCCGTTTGGGTCCAATTCTAAATACATATTGGCATGATGATATGCATCTTTAAAGAAACCCATATGGGCATAATTATTTGCTAAAAAATAGTGACATTCTGCCATATCTTCATCAAGATCTTCAAGGATTAAATGCAAGAGTCGATTAGAATTTTCGAACTCACCAAGTTCTGTTGAAACTATAGCAAGCTGACAGGTAATCATCGGTTCACCCGGCTCCAGCTGCATCGCCCGCTCAAGATATTTTTTAGCTTTTTTAAAGTCACGGCGATGGTATGCCTTAATACCCTTCGTGAAATAATATTCTCCAGTCGGAACAAATGACAGGATCTTTCCCTTTTGAATTCTTGCTTTCGAGTCTTTAACCATGGAGACCTCCATCTATACAATAAACTAACTTATGTAGTATACCACAACCAAAGCCCGTACGAGAAGCATTAGAACCGATTCAAACACATTGGAAGATATTCCAAATATACAAAAAACGCTGCATAAACAGCGTTTTTTGTATATTTGGTGACAGGCACCGAAGTGATTTGCACCATTTGTTTATCGTTTATCGGTTGTGTCTTTCTTCTAGGGTTTTTAGTACTTCAGTAAACGGCAAGTCTTGTTCGACCAGTAATACTTGCAGGTGGTAGAGGAGGTCGGCGGCTTCCCATTTGAGTTCTTCTTTGTCGCGGTTTTTCGCGGCGATGATGACTTCTGAGGCCTCTTCACCGACTTTTTTCAGGATCTTATCTACGCCTTTTTCAAATAGATAGGTAGTATAAGCTCCTTCTGGGCGCTCTTTTTCTCGTTCAATAATCAACTTTTCTAATGACTGCAAGATCTGGTAGTCTGCAAGACTAGAGGAAGCCCTTTCTGTAACAACACCCTCAGAGAAGCAGCTGACAGCTCCCGTATGGCAGGCAGGTCCCTTAGGCTGAACGAGCACAAGAACTGCATCCTGGTCACAGTCATATTTGACGCTAACAACAGACTGAGTGTTTCCACTTGTTGCACCTTTATGCCAAAGCTCCTGACGTGAACGGCTGTAAAACCATGTTTCGCCGGTTTCCAGCGTTTTTGTCAGAGATTCCTGATTCATATAAGCTAATGTTAATACCTCTTTTGTTTCTGCATCCTGGACGATGGCAGGTACTAGCCCTTTTTCATCAAAACGAATATTCATCGCACCGACACTCCTCTCTCTTGCAAATAACTTTTTACTTCATGAACGGAAGTTTCTTTATAGTGAAAAATGGAAGCTGCAAGCGCCGCATCGGCTTTTCCATTTACCAATGCTTCCTCAAAATGACTGGCGTTTCCTGCACCGCCTGAAGCAATTACCGGAATCGTCACGGCTTCACTTACCGCTGCAGTCAGCTTTAAATCAAAGCCATTTTTTTCGCCGTCGCTATCCATACTTGTCAGCAAAATTTCACCTGCTCCTAACTCAGCTGCTTCTTTTGCCCACTCAATTACCTTACGATCCGTTGGCGTTCTGCCGCCATGCGTATAAACACGCCATGTTCCTAGCTCTTCGTCATACTTCGCATCAATCGCGACTACGATGCATTGTGTTCCAAAAAAACCTGCTCCCTCAGAAATAAGTTCAGGATTCAATACTGCTGCTGTATTTAATGATACCTTGTCGGCTCCAGCACGGAGAATTCGTTTCATATCCTCTAAAGAATTAATCCCGCCGCCAACCGTAAAAGGAATGGCGAGCTCCGAAGCAACAGACTTAACCACTTCAACCATGGTTTTTCGTCCTTCAACAGACGCAGAAATATCAAGGAAGACGAGCTCATCCGCTCCTTGTTCGTCATAAAAACGAGCCAATTCTACAGGGTCTCCCGCATCCCGAAGTTGAACAAACTGAATTCCTTTTACGACTCTTCCTTCTTTTACGTCAAGACAAGGGATGATTCGTTTCGTCAGGGTCATTTTTTCACCTCATCTAGCGCTTCCTTCAAAGTAAAACGGTTTTCATAAAGAGCTTTTCCTACAATAGCTCCTCTAACCCCTTCTGCATTGAGAGCACGCAAATCAGCTAAGCTGCTAACTCCACCAGAGGCAATAACATTTTTTCCTGTTACCCGTGACATTTCACAAACAGCAGCTATATTTGGTCCAGATAATGTACCATCGGTAGCAATATCGGTAAAAATAAACGTCTCCGCACCGGCGTCAGCAAAGCGTTTGCTCAGTTCCACTGCTTTTACCTCTGAAGTATTCAGCCAGCCATGGGTAGCTACATAGCCATTTTTCGCATCAATCCCCACAACAATTTGCTTGCCATACTTCTGAATCATCTCAATCGCAAACTCAGGATTTGAAACAGCGATACTACCGATAATCACGCGTGTAATGCCATTTTCTAAATAATGAAGGATGTCAGCCTCAGAACGAATCCCGCCGCCAATTTGGACATTTACATTTAGCTGCTTAGCTGCTTCTATTACAAAGCGATCATTGACCCGTTTGCCATCCTTTGCCCCGTCCAGATCTACCATATGAATCCATTCTGCGCCATCTGCCGCAAAAGTTTTGGCCATATCAAAAGGTGAATCGCCATAAATCGTTTCCTTATCATAATCCCCTTGGAGGAGGCGTACGCAATTCCCGCCGCGCATATCAATCGCTGGATAAAGTGTCAGTGTCATCGTACCGTATCCTCTCTTCAACCAATTTCAAAAAATTATTCAACAGTGCCATTCCCAGCTTGCTGCTTTTTTCAGGATGAAATTGCATCCCAAATATATTATCTTTACCAACTACAGCAGAAACCCCTTCATAATAATTGGCTTTTGCCAGCAGTACTTCTGATTTTTCTGCACTTACATAGTAAGAATGAACAAAATAAACATAATCTTCTTCTAACCCTTTTATCAAAGGAGAAGTTTTTACAAATTCAAGTTTATTCCATCCCATATGAGGAACCTTATATGTCTCTCCAGCAGCATTCGAACCAGAAAAACGTCGTACATGACCGGGCAGTAAGCCGAGCCCTTTCGTAAAACCATTTTCATCACTATCTTCAAACAATAGCTGCATACCCAGGCATATCCCAAGGAGGGGTTTCCCGCTGGCCGCAAATTCTTTTATCGTATCAACCTGTAATACTTCCATTGCATCGCGAAAAGAGCCGACACCCGGAAGCAATAAGGCATCTGCACCCAGAAGCTCCTCTTTATCACCTGATATAAAATAATCTGCATTCAATCGTTCAAGGGCTTTACTGACGCTAAACAAATTGCCCATACCATAATCGACAATACCAATCATCTATAACATCCCTTTCGTTGACGGAACTCCTTTTATGCGAGGGTCTATGGTTGTAGCTTCGTCAAGCGCACGGCCAAGTGCTTTAAAAACAGCCTCAATCATATGATGCGTATTGTGTCCATAATGAACAATGACATGAAGATTCATGCGCGCCTCAAGGGCAAGCTTCCATAAAAATTCATGAACGAGCTCCGTATCAAACGTACCCACCTTAGCATTCGGGAACTCTGCCCTCATTTCAAGATGCGGCCGATTACTTAAGTCGACAACTACTTGTGCTAAAGCTTCGTCCATCGGAACAAAGGCATTTCCATAGCGTTTAATTCCTCTTTTATCACCAAGAGCTTCACGCAATGCCTGTCCTAAAACAATTCCGATATCCTCAGTAGTATGATGATCGTCTACCTCAATATCCCCTTTTGCATCCACGGTAAGGTTAAATTGTCCATGTTTCGTGAATAAGTCAAGCATGTGGCTCATGAATGGAACCCCTGTTTCGAGTTCAGACTTTCCTTCGCCATCAATATCTAGTGATAAACTGATTTGCGTTTCATTTGTTTTTCGTTCAATACTTGCGTATCTTTCCATGGAAGGGCCCCCTAGCAAATAATTATTGATTTTTTAGCCTTAATTCAACTGCACGCGCATGGGCTTCAAGACCTTCCATACGGGCAAATTTAGCGATCTTTTCTCCATTCTCTTTTAAAGCTTTTTCACTGTAGATAATCACACTTGATTTCTTTTGAAAATCATCTACATTTAAGGGACTTGAAAATCGAGCAGTCCCATTGGTTGGCAGGACATGATTAGGTCCGGCAAAATAATCACCTACTGGCTCTGAACTATAACGACCAATAAAAATAGCACCAGCGTGTCGAATTTTCCCAAGCAGCTCGATACCATTCTCGATCAAGATTTCAAGGTGTTCAGGCGCTAGCTGATTTACCGTTTCTACCGCTTCCTCAATAGAAGAAGTCACATAAATCACACCAAAATCAGCAATCGACCGGGAGGCAATTTCTTTTCGCGGCAATAAAGCCAGTTGTTTTTCAACTTCGACAGCCACCTCTTCTGCTAATGTGACCGAAGGAGTAACAAGGACACTGCAAGCACGCGGGTCGTGTTCTGCCTGTGATAACAAGTCTGCAGCGACTTCATCCGCCCTGGCAGTGTCATCGGCAATAATGGCTATTTCACTTGGTCCTGCTATCATATCGATATCAACATCGCCAAACACCTCTCGCTTAGCTAATGCCACAAAGATATTGCCTGGTCCAGTAATTTTATCAACAGCTGCGATTGACTCTGTTCCATAGGCTAAGGCACCAATCGCCTGTGCTCCGCCTACTTTATAAATTTCCTTCACTCCAGCTTCTCTTGCAGCAACTAGTACTGCAGCGGGAAGTTTCCCCTCGGTGTTTGGTGGTGAGACCATCACAATTCTGTTAACTCCAGCCACTTTTGCTGGGATGACATTCATAAGTACGGAAGAGGGATAGGCTGCTGTTCCTCCAGGGACATAAACGCCTACAGAATCAAGCGGTGTAATTTTTTGGCCGAGCATACTGCCATTTTCTTCTGTGGTCATCCATGAAGGACGCAATTGTTTTTCATGAAAACTTCTAATATTCTCAGCCGCTTCTCGAACAATAGAAATAAACTCAGAATCCACTTTCCCATATGCTTCGTTTATTTCATCTTCAGTAACTACAAATGAATTTAACTTAACTCGGTCGAATTCTTCCGTATAATCGCGTAGCGCTTTGTCGCCTGAGGACCGAATGTCCGAAATAATATTTTTAACTACCTCTAACTGTTCCGTTGTCCCCGATTCAATAGAACGTTTGATCGATACAAGGTCGTTTACTTTTACAATTTTCATCTACTTTACCTCCAAGGAGACAACAGTGCTTAACCTAGTCACTAATTCGTTTATACGTTCGTCTTTAATCCGGTAACTAACAGGATTAACGATGAGCCTGGATGTAACATCTTTAATTCTTTCATATTCAACAAGCCCATTTTCAACCAGCGTTCTCCCGGTAGAAACAATGTCAACGATTCTATCCGCTAATCCAATTAGAGGTGCAAGCTCGATTGAACCATTTAATTTAATGATCTCAACCTGCTCACCTTGTTCGCGGAAATAAGCTGCAGCGACATTAGGATATTTTGTTGCCACTTTTGGCGCCACATCGTTCATCGCTGTTCCAGGCAGGCCGGCAACTGCCAAATAGCAGGCACTGATTTGTAAATCAAGCAATTCGTATACATCTCGTTCTTCTTCCAGTAATACGTCCTTACCAGCAATACCGACATCTGCCACACCATGCTCCACGTATGTAGCCACATCCATAGGCTTTGCCAGGATGAAACGCATGTCTTCTGCCTCAACATCGAGGATTAATTTTCGCGAATCATCGAATTCAGGTGGCAGTGTATAACCTGCTTTACGTAGTAACTCTAAAGCTTCTTCAAAAATTCTTCCTTTTGGCATTGCAATGGTTAATTTTGCATTCATATTAAGCACCCCCAATTAAAAAGGTGGTATTTGCAAACTTCTTTGTAAAAGCGTCTAGATTCTTCACGCCATTAATGTCTTGCAGAACGGTTTGCTTTCCTTCTGCCTTCATGGTTTCAGCCAATTGAAAGGCTTCCTTTCGACGTTCCTGGCTGAAAAGGATACACTCTACCGTATTGCTGATCTCTTGTGAGCCCATAGCCTCTAAAAGTTTATCGAGTCTAACGGCAAAACCAGTGGCACTGGCTTTTTTTCCAAACTTCTCGATCAAACCGTAACGGCCGCCGTTTCCAATCGGAAATCCGACATTGCCAGCATAGGCCTCAAATAAAATCCCCGAATAATAGCTCATATGGCTGACAATCGTAAAATCAAATTTCACGTAGTCCTCAAGACCATAATCCTTGATCACATCCCACAGTTCCTTGAGCTGGATAAGCGATTCTTTTCCATAGCCATCTTCAACTATATCAAGAGCTTTTCCAATTATCTCCTCGCCGCCTCTTAATTCCAGCAGCTGCAGCAGTCTTTTTTTATCAATGGAGGAAAGTGAATATGAGTTTACTTGTTCACGATAACCTACAAAGTTCTTTTCATATAAAAAGCGTCTGAGCGCATTGGCACGTCCATTCGTTCCTAAGATTTGTTTAAATAATTCTTGTGCAAAGCCAATATGCCCTACTGAAACTTGAAATTGATTCAACCCTGCTTTTTTTAACGAGGAGACGAGCAAAGCGATTACCTCGCCATCGCTTGAAACAGTATCATCATTTATATATTCCACACCAATTTGTTCAAACTCGGCGGGTCTGCCGCCTTCTCGCTGCTGCGCACGGTACACATTTCCGGCATAAGCTAAACGAAGAGGAAGATCATTTTCTAACAGTCGTGAAGCTGCTACCCGAGCAATCGGCGATGTCATATCGGGCCTTAGTACGAGGGTATGCCCGTCTTTATCAAGTAATTTGAAAAGCTCCGAGTCAAGGATCGCGGAGGCTGTTCCAACGGTTTCATAGTATTCTAAAGTAGGTGTGTCAATAAATTGATATCCCCACTGTTTGATGGCGTCTTCCATCAAAGTACGTACACGGTGCTTTTTTTCATAGAGTTCGGGAAGCGTATCTCTCATGCCTAAAGGCTTTTCAAACATAAATAAACGGCTCATTTCAATCATCCTTTATTTTCAGAATCCTTTAGTTCGCTAATATGCTAATAAATTAAAGTTTACCCTTTTGGGAAATTCTCGTCAACTGAAAACTGATAATTCCGAGGTTTTTGTCATGATTCCCCTTTAGTATGTAAAAAAAAGCCAGGTACAACAACCCAGCTTCTATTATTTCCTTATTTATTTTTACTATAAATTGGGTCTTCGGCCCAACGTTTTTCAAGCTCTTCTTTTGAATAGATGACCCGCATAGGATTCCCCCCGACAAATGCACCAGCTGGAACATCTTTATGAACGAGTGTTCCAGCTGAAACGATGGCTCCGTCACCAATCGTTACCCCAGGAAGAATGGTTGAATTCGCACCTATCATCACTTCACTGCCAATATCAACAGGACCAAGACGATATTCTTTAATCAAATATTCATGAGCCAGAATCGTTGTGTTATAGCCAATGACTGTGTTCCGTCCGACACTGATTTTTTCAGGAAACATTACATCGAGCATGACCATTAACGCGAAGGATGTTTGCTCACCGACCTTAAGTCCCAAAAAGGTACGGTAAAGCCAATTTTTCATTCCTAAAAATGGAGTATAACGCGCCAATTGGATGACAATGAAATTCTTGACCACCTTCCAGAAAGGAACGGTTTTATAAACATGCCACAAGGAGTTAGCCCCTTCAACAGGGTAGCGGGTCGTATTCCTCATTTTTAATCCTCGCCAAGAATCGTTAATAAATCCGTCATGTTCTCTAACATGTAATCTGGTTCAAATTTTGCCAGGTAATCTCTTCCCTTAATTGTCCAAGAAACACCTGCTGTTTTCGTACCTGCATTTTTCCCGGCAAGCACATCGTGAAAATTATCCCCTACCATTAAAGTTTCTTCTGGCTTTGAATCTAACTTTTCAAGTGCCAAAAAGATTGGTTCGGGGTCTGGCTTCACTTTTTTCACATGATCATAAGCAATCATGACATCAAAAAACGAATCAAGTTTCATCAAGCGAAGCCCTTTAAATGCTACATCCTCACGTTTCGTTGTCACGATGGCCAGTTTATACCCTTTTTTCTTTAATGTCTCAATGGTTTCCATCACACCGACAAATTCTTTTACAAGTAAATCATGATTAGCTAAATTGTAAGTGCGGTATTCTAAGATCATTTCCTCAACACGCTCAGGGTCCATATTCTCAAAAACCTCATGAAGGGTTGGACCTAAAAATGGGAGGACATCTTCTCGCTGATATTTACCTGGATAATATTTTTCAAGTGTGTGTAAATAAGTAGAAATAATTAGCTCATTGGTATCGATTAACGTTCCATCTAAATCAAATAAAATGGTAGTAATATTATTTTTCATATGTTGGTTCTGCTCCCTTTCTGCTCATGATGCCTGACCGTTTCCATATGAATCCAACGATCAAAGTTAAGATAATGGCTACACCCAGCCGGATTAAAAAGAGCGGCCAGACCGGAATACCCAGCGGAATAAAGATAAGCGTATCCTCCACTACCGCGTGGCAGGACATCAGAAAAAGAAATGCGAGTGTTATATCCTTTTTACTCACTCCATCTTCCTCCACTGCCTGGATGACAACTCCTGCACCATAGGCAAGTCCAAACAATAAGCCTGCCGCCATAGTAGTAGAAGTATTTTCATGCATTCCAAGACTCCTAGTAATCGGTGACATTCCTTGCGAAAATTTCTTCAGCCATTGCAAATCCTTTAAGATCTGAATGACCATCATTAACGGGATAACAATCAATGCCAACTGCAGAATCCCAAGTCCCGCTTTTTCAATCGCTGCCAGTATGATTGCACCAATCCCTGAAACATGTTCCTCACTGTTTGCTTGGATAAGACCGTATTGAGCTGTCTCACTACCTCCGTGCCAAACCAGGTTAATGACGATTGCAGAGGTAAATGCAAGTCCCAGCCGCGTAACCAGGACAAGCCAAAGCTTTATACCCACCTTCAGGGCAACGCCTGATTCAACTATTAAATTATGAGAAAAAGAGAGCATAACAGCTAAAATAAAAACTTCCTTCACCGTTAAATCAAGTGTTAAAATCGCACCAATAGCAGCATAGAGGTTTAGGAAATTCCCCAAAACTAGTGGAATTGCCGCATCCCCTGACAATCCTAACAGCTTCATCATCGGCTCAATTAATTTAATCACCCATGGTAAGATAGGTGTATACTGCAGCACTGCTACAATAAGGGTTACTGGAAAAATAATTTTCCCCAGGGTCCATGTTGTCTTAATCCCCACCCGAAATCCCTTTTTTATCGAGTTAATCATTTCTCCAAAATCTCCTTCTTTAATGCGTTAATGCTTGATTATTTTTGTCTAAGTATCTGTCTTCGGCTAGATTCTTTTTTCTGCGGTAAATCAGGATGAGCACGGCAGCCAGAATCAATG
The DNA here is from genome assembly GCF_001591505.1 of Neobacillus niacini NBRC 15566. Lineage (GTDB taxonomy): Bacteria > Bacillota > Bacilli > Bacillales > Cytobacillaceae > Neobacillus > Neobacillus niacini. Next base: position 220,601 of record NZ_BCVA01000004.1, on the reverse strand, counting down.
CGATAGAAATGGTTTGTGCCATTCGAAGACCTCCAAGCATTAAACTATCTGTTCGTAAGCCTTCTATAAAGAAACGCCCAATAGAATACCAAATCACATAAGAAAGGAATAGCTCACCGCGGCGCAGGTTCACACGTCGGAGTAATAGTAAAAGAATAAAGCCTGCAATATTCCAAATGGATTCATATAAAAATGTTGGATGATAGTAAGCGCCATTTATATACATTTGATTAATAATAAACTCAGGCAGCTGGAGGTTTTCGAGGAAAGTTCTAGTCACTTCGCCTCCGTGCGCTTCCTGATTCATAAAGTTCCCCCACCGGCCGATGGCTTGACCTAAAATAATACTAGGTGCTGCAATATCGGCAATTTTCCAAAAAGAAATTCCGCGTTTTTTAGCAAAAACATACGTTGTTAAGACGGAGCCAATTAACGCTCCATGGATCGCAATTCCGCCATTCCAAATTTGGATGATTTGACTTGGGTGCTGAGAATAATAGCCCCATTCAAAAATAACGTAATATATTCGTGCAGAAAGGATGGCAATTGGGATCGCCCAAAGCATTAAATCGGCAAACGTATCTTTTGGGAGACCTCTCTTATCTCCTTCCCGGATTGCTAGAAACAGTGCCAATGCAAGGCCGCAACCTATAATAAGGCCATACCAATGCACTTGAATCGGTCCTAAGCTGAATGCAATCGGATCGAGCGGCTGAATAGTTGATTCCATACGATTTCTCCTTTTTGTAAATTATTCCTCGTGGTCTCCGTCTTCAATGACATCGGATAAACGTTCTGTAAATTGCTGAGCTGCATTGACTCCCATTCTTTTTAGGCGATAATTCATTGCAGCTACTTCGATAATGACAGCCAGGTTTCGCCCTGGACGAACGGGAACGGTGATTTTCGTAATTTCTGTATCAATAATTTTCATCTTTTCTTCATCTAAGCCAAGGCGGTCATATTGCTTAGCTGCTTCCCAGATTTCAAGGTTAATGACTAGTGTAATACGTTTATTGCTGCGTACAGCACCCGCGCCAAAAAGAGTCATGACATTAATAATCCCTAGTCCGCGAATTTCTAATAAATGCTCAATTAAATCTGGTGAGGTACCAACTAGCGTATCTTGGTCTTCTTGACGAATTTCAACACAATCATCCGCCACAAGCCGGTGCCCGCGTTTAACAAGCTCCAATGCAGTTTCACTTTTACCAACTCCGCTTTTTCCAGTAATTAAGACACCAATTCCATAGATATCGACTAACACTCCATGAACGGCTGTTGTTGGTGCGAGTTTACTTTCTAAAAAGTTCGTAAGACGACTTGAAAAGCGAGTCGTTTTCATGTTTGAACGCAGTACTGGAACAGATTCACGCTCAGAGGCTTCAATGAGTTCTTGGGGTATATCCAAACCTCTAGTAACGATAATCGCAGGTGTGATGTCTGTACATAAACGCTCCATCCTTGAGATACGTTCATTTTCTGGCAGTTCTGCAAAGAAGGAAAGCTCTGTTTTTCCTATTAGTTGAATTCGTTCTGCGGGGTAATATTCAAAGTACCCTGCTATTTCAATTCCAGGTCTCGAAATATCACTTGTCGTAATCGGACGATTAATTCCCTCTTCACCGCTAATCAATTCCAGTTGGAATCTTTCATAAATATCCTTTGTACGTACCTTTGGCAAAAGTTTTCCTCCTTATCCGAAAAGCTAAAATCACGCTTGGCGCAACAGCTTTACAGTTAACATGATAAAAATTTAATATAATTTCTTCTTATTTTAGCACTATTTAATTTATTTTCATAACCAAATAGAAGGCGATTCATTTTCATATATTCTTTTTTTATCGGAAAAATAAATAATAGTACGTTACACAACTGGTATAGACAACTATTCCACTTGGAGCTATAATAACCCCATAGAGGTCATACTTTGAAATGGAGATGAAGATGTTGAGCCTACTATTAATGGTTCATGGTAAAGCAGTACTAGAAAATGAAGTGGCAGAATCTATCTATGTTTTTATAGAAGATGGAAAAATTCAAGAGATCGGTCCTATTAACTCACTTCCCTCACATCTAAAAAAAGTTGAGAAAATAGAAGTACCTGAGGACAAAAGTGTGGTTCCAGGCTTTATAGACGTGCATATTCATGGTGCTGCAGGTGCAGACACGATGGATGCGACAATCGAGGCTTTACAAACAATGGCTAAAGCACTCCCTGCTGAAGGCACCACCAGCTTTTTAGCGACCACTATTACCCAAAAACATGAAAATATCGAAAACGCCTTAAAAAATGCAGCACACTATCGAAAAGGTCATAATCACTCAGGTATCGCGGATGTCCTTGGTGTTCATTTAGAGGGACCATTTATTAATAAAAAACGTGCAGGCGCACAGCCAATGGAATACATTATTGATCCAGATATTGAGCTATTTCAGAAATGGCAGCAACTTGCAGACGGCAGCATTAAATTGGTAACCGTAGCTCCTGAATTAGAGAATGGGACAAACTTTGTCCGCTATTTAAACGAAACTGGTGTGATTGCTTCTATCGGACACTCGGATGCGATTTATGAGGAAATGGAAAAAGCCGTTCAAGCGGGTGCCAAACAAGTCACACACATGTTTAATGGCATGCGCGGGATACACCACCGTGAACCAGGAGTCGCCGGGTCTGCTCTTATTTTTAAAGAACTAATGGTTGAACTGATTGCAGACGGAATTCATGTACGCCCTGAAGTAATGAAGCTTATTATCAATGCTAAAGGAACAGATGGGATGATATTGATAACAGACGCTATGAGGGCTAAATGCCTTAAAAACGGGGTCTATGATCTTGGCGGTCAAGATGTATCTGTCGCAAATGGAAAAGCACTTCTTGCTGACGGTACCCTAGCTGGCAGTATTTTAAAAATGAATGATTCTATCAAAAACATTCTGGAAGCAGCAGATATTACACTATCAGAGGCTGTTCAAATGGCCAGTATGAATCCTGCTAAACAATTAAACGTTTATGATCGAAAAGGCAGTATTTCGGTTGGAAAAGATGCGGATATCCTCATCTTATCGAATGAGTATCAAGTTGAAATGACCTTCTGTCGAGGGGAAATAGCATATAAAAAGGGGTTATGACGTGAAATTAATTCGTACAGAAAATTATGCAGAAATGAGCTTAGCGGCTGGAAAAATTATTGTAGAAAAAATACGCACTAACCCAAGCCTAACGCTAGGTTTGGCAACCGGGAGCACACCAAAAGGTCTTTATGATTATTTAATCCAGGACCACGAGAAGAACGGGACCACTTATAAACAGGTTAAATCTGTCAATCTAGATGAGTATATCGGACTGCCAGCACAGGATCCTAACAGTTACCATTATTTCATGAGACAAAATTTATTTAATCATTTGGATATCAGTGAAGATCATACACATATTCCAAATGGTTCTGCTCGTGATTTAGAACAAGAATGCCTACGTTATGAACAGCTTATAAGAGAGCTTGGAGGGGTTGACCTCCAAATTTTAGGGATTGGACAAAATGGACATATAGGTTTTAATGAACCAGGTACATCCTTTTCAAGCCGGACACATATCGTCACATTAGCTGAAAATACGAGAGAGGCAAATTCTAGATTTTTCAACTCTCTTGAAGAAGTTCCTACACATGCTATAACGATGGGCATTGCTTCTATATTAGGAAGCAAGGAAATTCTACTGCTAGTATCAGGAGAAAATAAAGCTGAAGCATTACTCAAGTTCATGAATGGAGAAATAAGCGAAGATTTCCCAGCTTCTGCCTTAAAGCACCATGAAAATGTCACTGTTATCGCAGATAGAGATGCGTTAAAATATATCTAGTACTTTTCGCAAGGAGTGTTTAGATGATAAATAAAAATTCACCGGTTCCCATCTATCATCAACTAGAAGAGTACATTAAACAACAAATCGAGAATGGTATTTTACTGGAAGATGCTGTCATTCCTTCGGAAAGGGAATTTGCAGAAAAGTTTCAAATAAGTCGCATGACTGTCAGACAAGCCATCAACAATTTAGTCTCGGAAGGTTATCTAACAAGACAAAAAGGCAGAGGAACATTTGTAAATAAGAAAAAGGTGGAACAAGAACTCCAGGGAATGACAAGTTTTACTGAGGATATGCTATCAAGGGGAATGAGCCCAAGCAGCACTCTTTTATCTTTTCAAATTATTCCAGTTGATAAAAAAACTGCTCTTAACCTTAGAATAAATGAAAATGACTCTGTTTATAAAATTAAGCGAATCCGTTTAGCCGATGGCACCCCAATGGCACTGGAAACGGCCTATATTCCAGTTTCGCTTGTTCCCGGGCTGACAGAGGCAAACAGTAATCTATCTCTATATCAATACATCGAAGAACATCTCTCTCTCTCGATTAGTGAAGCGAGGCAAGAAATTGAAGCTTCTATTGCGAGTAGTCGTGACGCCGAAACACTGGGCATTACTCTTGGTGATCCAATCCTCTTGATTGAGCGAATATCTTATTTACAAAATGAAGTTCCTTTTGAGTTGGTTAAATCTACTTTTAGGGCCGACCGGTATCGCTTTGTTCATACGATGAAACGTTAAAAAAGCAAATGGCCCTGCCATTTGCTTCTTTTATTTCTCTTTTGAGGATTTAAGTATGGTTTTATTCAGTACGAGCGTGACTATCGACATGATCACCGCAGCCAGCAGCGCCATTCCAAATCCAGCGATTTCAAACGAATCACCCATTAAGTAATCAGTTATTTCGAGGGTGATCGCATTAATAACAAACAGAAAAAATCCCAATGTTAAAACTGTTGCCGGTAAGGTTAAAATAACTAGAATTGGGCGGACGATAATATTGATAATCGAAAGTAAGAAGCTTGCACTAATGGCAGCCGCAAAGCCTTCCAGAACAAAGCTCTCAGAAAAATAGCCCGCTATGGCCATGAACAATACTGCATTTATTAAAATTCCAATCAACCATTTCATTTCTCAAGTCTCCTATTAAATGTTTACATCATCGGATTTATGAAGAGTAATCGATCCAGTTTTTGTATCGGCAAATATCTTTAACATGCGGTCAGGATGGTTAACGGATTGAAAACGCAGCATTTTCTGAATCATTTCACTCTTTTCCTCAAGAACCTGAATTCCGTCTAGTTTAATATTGAAGCCGCCAAGATTTGTTTTTAACTCACCGCTGGCAGCAACCCCATCAGGAATAAACAAATCAACCCCGCCCGTAGTCGCTTTAGCCGCAATAAGTTCACACCGATTTCCGGTAAGGTTATAGGTCGTATTCCCATTTAATGTCTGTGTTTCGACCTTTCTAAAATCGCCATCCAGCTTAATTGCACCGTTAATCGTCTCAGCCTCTAGATGATCAATCGCGCTCGTTTGTAATGTAATATGGCCATTGGCTGTTTCGACTTCGGCTTTTTTTCCATTTAAGCGTGATAGTTCAATTTTTCCGTTGGCCGTTTTCATACGAAGATCACTAATCGTTAATTCTTCTCCTGAAATGGGACCATTAAACATCCTAACGCGAACCCGTTCATATTCTGCCTGTGGAACATAAACTACCGCATCTACCTTCATCCATTTTTGCTGTGTCATGAACCGCAGCTTTTGACCATCTATCGCAAACATAACATCTTTTAAAAAGTTTTCCCGGGCTTGGTCGGCGTTTTCTACACGGTACACTTTTGCCTGACACTCAATCCTGACATCGTTTTGGTCCCAAGGAACAAGTTTAATGGATCCATTGGCGAGATCAATATCCATTTCACGTAAGTATACATCGCCCTGATGAAAGATGTGTGAAATTTCCACAGACTGACCGAAATTTAAATCAAAATCAAAATCCTTAATTTTTTTCAAAGCTGTGTCGACAAAGTCAAAAATCTTTTCCTTTGTAGAATGACCTTTGCCTTGCGACCACTCTTCCTTTTTTGCCTCTTCAAATTTAAATGAAGTTGAAATCTCTTGAGCCATTTGTTCCTGCTTTTGCTCCATCGTTTGACCATCTTTTTCAAGCTCTTCTAATAACGTTAAAGCTTCGTCAACATTCAGCTTTCTTTCTTCCACCATTTTTAGAATCCTTTTACGTTCATCCTTCATCATAAACCACCCCAATAAATATATTCTATAAAATCCTATTCCATCATCAGAGCTTTTACGCCTTTTATCACATTCCAGATAGTGACAATTAGACTAATGAGAACCATTATTCCGGCTGTAACGAGTGTAAATACAGGAATTCCTTCATTGTTAATGGTATTTAAATCACTAAATAGAGCGAATAGTAGCAGCGGTACTGGAATCAGTGGAATTAAGTGAGATACGAATGCTTTTTTCGCATGACTCTTTGTTACACCATCCCCAGATGCAAACATGACAACAAGTGGAAAAAGAATCCCTGCAAAGAAAATACTAAAGTAACATAATCCTGAAAGAACTTTTCTTGTATCCATCCTTCATCACTCCCCTTACTCGATATTTACGTCTGGGGAATGTGAAAGTTTCGTTTACCTGCAAAAAATATTCCTAAAAATGGGAGGAATAAATCCGTAAAACATGAATGATTGTTAAAAAAAGCTAAAACTCAAAGTTTTAGCTCTTTCCGATTGCTTCTTTTTCCTGTATTTGTTCCTTCATTCGCTGCCGGTCACGCTCTAGAATTGGTTTTAAGTATCTCCCAGTATAAGATTCAGGCACCTCAGCGACCTTTTCTGGTGTTCCTGTAGCGACAATGGTACCACCTTTGTCTCCACCTTCTGGGCCAAGATCAATGATATAATCAGTTGCTTTTATCACATCTAAATTGTGCTCAATAACGAGTACGGTATCACCATTTTCAACGAGACGCTGAAGGACAACTAATAACCTAGAAATATCGTCGACATGTAGTCCTGTTGTTGGTTCGTCCAAAATGTAAAAAGATTTACCGTTTGAACGTTTATGGAGCTCCGAAGCCAGCTTTACACGCTGTGCTTCCCCGCCGGATAGAGTTGTAGCCGGCTGCCCCAGTGTAATGTAACCTAAACCTACGTCTTTAATCGTTTGCAGTTTTCTACTGATTTTAGGAACATTCTCAAAAAATTCTACTGCAGCTTCGACAGTCATATCAAGAATTTCAGAGATATTCTTTCCTTTATACTTCACTTCCAGTGTTTCACGATTATAACGTCTGCCTTGGCATACTTCACATGGTACATAAACGTCAGGCAGGAAATGCATTTCGATTTTAATAATTCCATCGCCACGGCAAGCTTCGCACCGTCCGCCCTTCACATTAAAGCTAAAGCGTCCTTTTTTATAGCCGCGGACCTTCGCTTCGTTCGTTGTCGCAAACAAATCACGGATATCATCAAATACTCCCGTGTACGTTGCTGGGTTAGAACGAGGTGTTCTGCCAATTGGAGATTGGTCAATGTCGATTACCTTATCTAAATGCTCCATACCCAAGATATCCTTATGCTCACCCGGCTTCGTTTTAGCGCGGTTAAGCTTTTGTGATAGCGTTTTAAGGAGAATCTCATTGATTAATGTACTTTTCCCAGATCCTGAAACACCCGTCACAGCGATAAACATCCCGAGAGGAATCTTGACATTAACATTTCGCAAATTGTTCTCGGCAGCACCCTTTATCTCGATATATCTTCCATCTGCCTTACGACGATCAATTGGCAGTGGAATAAACTTTTTACCCGATAGATACTGGCCGGTTAACGAATTAGGGTCCTCCATTACTTCTCTTGGTGAACCAGCAGAAATGATTTGCCCGCCGTGCACCCCAGCGCCTGGTCCGATATCAATTAAATAATCTGCGGCAAGCATGGTGTCCTCATCGTGTTCAACAACAATCAGAGTGTTACCGATATCCCGCATGTTTTGAAGTGTCCCGATTAATCGGTCATTATCACGCTGATGAAGTCCGATTGAAGGTTCATCTAAAATATATAGAACTCCTGTCAACTTAGACCCGATCTGGGTTGCCAGGCGAATCCGTTGTGCTTCTCCGCCGGAGAGTGTCCCAGCGGCACGTCCTAGACTCAAGTAATCAAGTCCTACATTCATAAGGAAGCCGAGACGCTCGTTTATTTCGTTTAAAATCAGCTTGGCTATTTGGTGTTCTTTCTCAGTTAAAGTCAGTTCACCAAAGAAGTGGTGTGCTTCTTCTATTGATAACCCTGTTACATGTGAAATATGGCGCCCAGAAATCAGCACGGCTAAGGTTTCTCTCTTTAACCGATGACCTTTACAGACTTGGCATGGCTGCTCCCCCATATATTTCTCCATTTGCTCCCGAATCCAATCAGAGCTAGTTTCTTTATAACGGCGTTCTACATTCCGTATGACACCCTCAAATTCGATATGACCTTCCCGCGTCTGACCAAAATCGTTTTCATAGCGGAAATAGATTTTGTCCCCATTGGAGCCATAAAGGACTTTATCGATGAGATGTTTAGGAATATCTTTAAACGGCATGTCCATATCTATGCCATAATGATTGCAAACTGCTTCAAGCAGCTGCGGATAATATTGCGAGCTAGTTGGCTCCCATGGAGCAATGGCATGCTGTTTCAATGTAAGTTCTTTATTCGGAATAACAAGGTCTACATCTACCTCTAGCTTTGAACCAAGACCATCACACTCTGTACATGCACCAAAAGGGCTATTGAACGAAAACATTCGCGGTTCTAATTCACCGATTGAAAAACCACAATGTGGACAGGCATGGTTTTCACTGAAAAGAAGTTCCTCTTCCCCAATTACATCAACAATTACTTTTCCCTCTCCAAGCCGTAAGGCGGTTTCAAGAGAGTCAGCAATCCTCGCAGTAATCCCTTCTTTCACGACAATACGATCAATGACAACTTCAATGGAATGCTTTTTGTTCTTATCTAGAACAATTTCATCACCAAGATCAAGCATTTCACCGTTAACACGAACACGAACGAACCCTTGTTTTTTTATATCTTCCAAAACTTTAACATGCATTCCTTTTCGTCCCGAAACGACTGGTGCAAGAATTTGCATTTTTGTCCGCTCAGGATACTCCATGATTCGGTCTACCATTTGTTCAATTGTTTGTGAAGAGATTTCGATATGATGGATTGGACAAGTTGGTCTGCCTACTCGGGCAAAAAGTAATCGCAAATAATCATAAATTTCCGTCACCGTCCCTACTGTTGAACGGGGGTTCCGGCTTGTTGTTTTCTGATCGATTGAAATCGCCGGAGATAATCCTTCTATGGAATCAACATCAGGCTTATCCATCTGGCCTAAGAATTGTCTTGCATATGCCGACAGTGATTCTACGTAGCGGCGCTGCCCTTCTGCGTAAATCGTATCAAAAGCAAGTGAGGACTTTCCAGAACCAGAAAGTCCCGTTAAAACAACAAGCTTATCTCTCGGAATGGTGACATCAATATTTTTTAAGTTATGGGCTCTGGCGCCTTTAACAATCAATTTATCCATCGCCATGGTTACGTCATCCTTCCGCTTTTAACTCTAATAATAAATCACGAAGCTCAGCAGCACGTTCAAAGTTAAGCGCCTTTGCTTCTTCTTTCATTTCTTTTTCCATAGTGGCAATCAGCTTATCTTTTTCTTTCTTAGACATTTTCCCGAAAGATGCTGCTGGTTTATAATCTTCCTGCTCTTCGGCAGCATGAGTCGCACGAATTGCCTCGCGAATTCCTTTTTGAATCGTCATAGGCGTAATACCGTGCTTTTTATTGTATTCTTCTTGGATTTTACGGCGCTCTCTAGTTACGTTTATCGCTATTTCCATCGAATTTGTCATTTTATCTGCATACAGGATGACATGCCCATTGGCATTCCGGGCTGCTCGGCCGATGGTTTGAATTAATGAACGTTCCGAACGAAGAAAGCCTTCTTTATCAGCATCGAGGATCGTAATAAGCGAGACCTCTGGGATATCCAGTCCTTCTCTGAGCAGGTTAATCCCGACAAGGACATCATACTTGCCAAGCCGCAGCTCACGAATAATTTCAATCCGCTCAAGTGTTTTTACTTCTGAATGTAAATACTGGACTTTAATTCCTATCTCTTTTAAATAGTCCGTTAAGTCCTCAGACATTTTCTTTGTCAGCGTCGTAATAAGCACCCGTTCATTTTTCTTGATTCGCTCCTGGATTTCACCAATGAGGTCATCTATTTGCCCTTCAATTGGACGTACCTCGATGGTTGGATCTAGTAATCCAGTTGGCCGAATGATTTGTTGAATCATTTCCGGGGTATGCTCAAGCTCAAATGGACCCGGGGTTGCCGAGACAAAGATGGCATTGTGAATATGTTTCTCAAATTCATCAAAGGTCAAAGGCCGGTTATCAAGCGCTGATGGCAGACGAAAGCCGTGGTCAACAAGCACCTGTTTCCGAGCCCTATCACCATTGAACATACCCCTTACTTGCGGCAGGGTAACATGTGATTCATCCACGACCAAAAGAAAATCTTCCGGAAAATAATCGAGAAGCGTATACGGTGTTGAACCAGCAGGTCTCAATGTCAGATGACGTGAGTAGTTTTCAATCCCTGAACAAAAGCCCATCTCACGCATCATTTCAAGATCATAACGTGTTCTTTGTTCGATGCGCTGTGCTTCAAGCAATTTATTATCTTCACGAAGCTCTTCTAGGCGTTCTTCAAGTTCTTTTTCAATGTTCTCGATGGCGACTCTCATTTTTTCTTCTCTAGTAACGAAGTGGGAGGCAGGAAAGATAGCGATATGTTCACGTTCCCCGATAATTTCCCCCGTTAAGGCATCAACCTCACGAATTCGATCTACTTCATCTCCAAAAAATTCTACACGAACACAATGTTCATCGCGTGACACAGGGAATATTTCTACTACATCCCCCCGAACTCGGAACGTACCACGTTTAAAATCAATATCATTTCTTTCATACTGAATATCGACCAAACGGTGTAACAGCTGATTACGCTCAATCTCCATCCCCGTCCTTAGTGACAGCACCATTTCCCGGTATTCTTCAGGTGAACCGAGACCATATATACATGATACACTGGCGATGATAATCACATCTTTCCGCTCAAATAAGGCGGATGTTGCGGAGTGCCGAAGTTTATCAATTTCATCATTAATACTGGCGTCTTTTTCAATAAATGTATCTGTTGATGGCACATAAGCTTCTGGTTGAAAGTAATCGTAGTAACTAACAAAATACTCAACTGCATTATTTGGGAAAAATTCCTTAAACTCACTATATAACTGACCGGCTAACGTTTTATTATGAGCGATAACAAGTGTCGGCTTATTTACTTCTTTTATGACGTTTGAAACAGTAAACGTCTTACCTGTTCCAGTAGCACCAAGTAATGTCTGATAGCGTTTGTTATCCTTTATTCCTTGAACTAACTGTCGAATTGCCTCAGGCTGATCGCCTTGAGGTGAGTATTTTGAAACTAATTCAAATTGATCCTTCACTGATTTTCCTCCCGATAAAAAATCATCTTCTAGCAAGAAAAACGTGCAAGTTGACCGGGATGGTGCTAGAAAATGTATCCTGAAATTCTAATAGTATCATTCTAACACAATTCCTCCAAAACAAACCACTAATATGCGAACGAACATTCGATTTCCCCTATAGAATTTTTATTTTACCTGCAAAAACAAAAAAGCCTGTCATTATATTGACAGACTTACCACTAAGATGAGTGATTATGTTCTTTTAAAAACTCGTGTTTTCATTTTCGCAGCCAGCCAGAACCCAGCTGTAAGTGAAAAAGCATCGACCACAATGAGCGGGAATGTATTCGTATAGCCTTTATAAACAGAAGCAGCAATGAGTCCAACGGTTAAGGCAAGGGCAATCAGCCGGTTGTATGTGACCCGTGTAAATAGCAATACGAGTAAACCAGGCAATATAAGTGCAGATACATATTCAATAGCCAATGGGTCCACCTCATTCAAACATTTCTGTTACTATATTTTAGAAATTAATTCACAAAATTGCAACAAAAAATATATTTACTTTTCTAGTTACATGTCCCATGTGGGCTAGGGCAGCCAATTTCAGCCTTTTCAACTTGAATCGTACTATGCTCAATATGAAATTCATCATGAAGAATTTTTTGTGACTTAGCAAGTATTTCGTCATGGATTGCTCCATCTAAAATGGTAATATGGCAGCTCAATACCGGATATCCGGAAGTAATCGTCCAAATGTGTAAATCATGGACTTCCTTTACCAATGGGATTTTCCTAAGTGCCTCTTTGACCTGTTGGATATCAATTTGTGTCGGTGCACCCTCCATTAGGATATGGAAGGAATCTCTTGTAACACGGAAACCACTTATAATAATTAATACGGCTACAATGACACTGGCTATTGGATCGGCAATCGTCCAGCCAAAAAACATAATCAGCAAAGCCGCTACAATCGCTCCGACTGATCCCAGCATATCTCCCAGCACGTGTAAAAAGGCACTACGTACATTGAGATTATCGTCCTTGTCGCCACTCATTAAGATCCATGCAGCGATAATATTTACCACTAATCCGGTTATGGAAATCATTAACATTCCTGTACTTTGGACCTCAGGAGGAGCAAAGAAACGATCAAATGCTTCATAAAATATATATAAGGAAATGATAATGAGAGTTATTCCATTTAGTGCCGCAGCAATAATTTCAAAACGCTTGTATCCATATGTTTTTTCCTGTGAAACCTGTTTTTCCCCAAGCTTAATGGCGAAAAAGCTAAGACCTAACGCAGCTGCGTCACTTAGCATATGTCCGGCGTCAGATAATAAAGCCAAGCTGTTGGTTAAAATTCCCCCTATGACTTCTACCACCATAAAGGCGGCAATCAAAATAAATGAACTTAATAATGCTTTTTTATTACTTGTATGTGAATGACTGTGTCCATGACCATGTGAGTGCCCATGAGAATGTCCATGGTGGTGATGATGTCCCATAAATATCTCTCCCAACTAAAGTTGTCTATTAGTTTTTTCTTATCTTTTTTCTGTGATACGTTTTTCAATCAATTAGTCTCGACCTGCCACTTCGTGTTGATGTTCGAAGGCAATGTGAATAAGCTGTTTCACATGATTATCATCAAGAGAATAATAGACTAGCTTTCCTTCTTTCCGATATTTGGCAAGTCCAAGGCTTTTTAAGTGACGCAAATGATGGGAGGCTGTTGCTGTTGTAGCACCGACAATATTAGCCACATCACATACACATAGTTCATCTTCAAGTGTGAGCGCGTAGGCAATTTTCATTCGCGTTTCGTCAGACAACGCTTTAAATATCTTGGTTACCTCAAAAATATTGCTTTTTTCAACTAGTGGCTGCAGTTTTGTGGTTTTATGATCATCAATGCAAGTTACCTCGCAAATATCTCGTTCCTTCACTTCATCACCTCATACATTCAAATCTTTATTTGATTATATGATATTCAAGTCGATATTTGAATGTCAACATTTTTTGTTTTATTATTATTTTTGTAATAACAATCCATTAAAATAGCAAAAACCAGCTTGAAATCAAATCCAGCTGGTTTCTTGTAACATAACATCACCTTACTACCATTCGGCAATGCTTCCATCCTTATGGCGCCAAACTGGATTTCTCCAGTTATGGCTGATCTCTGCTTGTTTTCTTACAAATTCTTCATTGATTTCAATTCCTAATCCAGGACCCTGTGGGATGCTGACAAAGCCATCTTTATATTCAAACACGGATTTATCGACGATATAATCCAGCAAATCACTTCCTTGGTTGTAATGGATACCTAAACTTTGCTCTTGAATAAAGGCATTATGTGCTGTCGCATCCACTTGCAAACAGGCCGCAAGCGCAATAGGTCCTAATGGACAATGAGGTGCAAGGGCGACATCATATGCTTCGGCCATCGAGGCAATTTTTTTACATTCAGTTATGCCGCCGGCATGGGATAGGTCTGGCTGAATAATATCAACATAACCATCCGCAAGTATTGATTTAAAATCCCAGCGTGAAAACATCCGCTCTCCAGTTGCAATCGGAATGGATGTATGTTGGGCAACTTCTCGTAAGGCTTCATTATTTTCAGCTAGCACCGGTTCTTCTATAAACATTGGCCGGAACTGCTCTAGTTCCTTAGCCAGAATCTTCGCCATTGGTTTATGGACCCGACCGTGAAAATCAATCCCGATTCCTACATACTGCCCGACCGCTTCACGAACGGCAGCAATTCGTTCTAGCGCTTGATCAATTTTTTCGTACGAATCAATATACTGCAGTTCTTCCGTTCCATTCATTTTTACAGCGGTAAAGCCCACATCGACAATCCTTTTTGCAGCTTCCCCAACATCAGATGGACGGTCGCCGCCAATCCAAGAATACACTTTAATCGAATCCCTGCAAGCACCACCCAGCAACTGATAAACAGGGGCATTAAAATATTTTCCTTTAATATCCCAAAGCGCCTGATCAATCCCCGCAATTGCACTCATAATGATTGGGCCGCCTCGATAAAATCCGGAACGATACATCATGTTCCAATGATCTTCAATTCTCAATGGATCCTTGCCAATTAAAGATTCCATTAATTCCTCAACACAAGCCTTAACAGTGGATGCCTTTCCTTCAATTACCGGTTCACCCCAGCCAACGATTCCTTCATCCGTTTCTATTTTTAAAAATAACCAACGCGGCGGAACCTGGAAAAGCTCATAACTGCGAATTTTCATCTAATACACTCCCTTTAAAATCCTTCTATTACAACATGTTGTCATTCTGTAAAACTCAAATGTTGACAATTTGATAAAATCTCAGTTGCTCCAAATACGAGTGAATATTCTACCTGCTGATCCTCAGCCTCAATAATTTTCCACTTATGATTCATATACCTTAACAAATGAGTAAAGGCCTTTCGTAATGGGTTTGAACCTCCGACAATCAGCCAATCTATCTCGTCGATTTCTTCCGCCGATTGAGAAAGAGCCAGCAGATCATAATAGATAACAGATCCGGCAAAATAATTTGCCCGCTGATTTTCATCCAACTCAGAAAATAAATCCAGTAAGCGAATATGATAAAAACTCCTTGTTAGCCCATGCTGTTTCGCCGCTTCATAACCGTATTCAAGCATTTTATGGTCGATTTTCCCAATCAAGCGTGAATCCAATGAATCTGAAAGAATGGTCTCCTTTTGGATAGCTTGCAGGGTTTCCCCTCCTAGTGTCGATAAACAAGACAACAAATCCTTATTTTCATCCACAGCCACAAATTTTGTATGAGAGCCGGGAAGAACGATCATTCCTTTACCTTTCACATCAAACTGTTTGAGCAAACCAAAGGACTCTACTTCTTCTCCGCGCAAAACATCAAAATTGTTAATGGCGGCAGCCAAATCCTTATCATCTGTAGAATTTACTTTGTTTCTCATCCCTGGAATAAATACACAAGGAATTTGTAGAAATTCTTCAAGCTTTGTCACTTTTGCTGACTTTGCAAAGTCAGCCATTCCTGCAGGGCTGAGGATATGTGGGACTTCAAAAATGCCTAAATTGGAAGTAATCATCCCAGAAGCAGCCATGTACTCAATATCAGTGGCTCTTAATTGATTTCTAGTTAATAATCTCTCCAGTCCCTGTTTTAAATGGGCTTTTAAATTGGTATTGCTGCCTGATATGGCGGTGTCCCGTACACCAATTCGAATTTTTTCGGTGTCGAGGACTTCACAAGTTGTTTTGTCGTATAGCCTTAATCTAGAATTCGTCGTCCCAGAATCAATCAGGATTACCTTCACATTGACCACCGCTTTTCTCATCAATTCAATTTTGTGATTGAACTTTATTGACAATTTCTACGAAGCTAGCTGCCCGTCTTTCAATTTCTGCAAAATCACCTTTTTGTACTAGTTTTTCATCTACCAGCGAACTGCCAATTCCCAAAGCAGTCGCTCCTGCCTTTAAAAATAAATCTGCATTCTCTAATGAAATTCCCCCGACAGCAATTGTTTCGACAAAGGGTAATGGTCCCTCTAAGTCAGTCAAATACTTAGGACCCAACTGGCGAATCGGGAAGATCTTTACCATTTGTGCACCGTATTCATAAGCTGTTAACACCTCAGTCGGAGTCATGACTCCCGGTATGATCGGCACATTATATCGATTCGCTGTTTCAACGGTTTCCTTTTTCAAGGTTGGGGTAAGGAGGAATCCTGCTCCAGACATAATCGCCAATCTAGCAGTCTCTGAATCTAATACGGTTCCTGCCCCAATTAGCAACTCTGGATACATTTCTTTTATCCGTTCAATGCCACTAAGAGCCCCAGGGGTATTCATCGTGATTTCTATAGCACGAATGCCTCCCTGATAAAGACTTCTAACTGTATCTTCTAACCCCTCTAACGAGTGGCTACGTATAATTGCCACCAGTTTCTCTCTTTTTATTTCCTCTAATGACGAGGTGCTCATTCCACTTCATCTCCTATTAACTGTGTGAGTTATCCTTTTACACTGCCTCCCGTTAGCCCAGCAATAATATATTTTTGGGCAAAGAGCGCCAATATAAGTACCGGTGCTGTGATAATTACGGAAGCGGCCATTAGACCACCCCAATTTATCTCTGAATAGGAGATAAAATTAAAGACAGCAATCGGTAATGTCTTGGTATTGTCACCTGCAAGAATCAATGAAAACATAAAGTTATTCCAAGAAAAAATAAACGCTAAGATGGATGATGTCACAATTCCCGGTCCCGAGATTGGTAGCATCACTCGTACAAATGCAGATGGGATGGAACATCCATCAACACGGGCAGACTCCTCAAGTTCGTGCGGCAGTCCTTCAAAAAAAGGTATCATAACCCAAATAATAAACGGCATTGTCACAAGCATGTGACTGAGAATTAAGGATGTATAAGTATCGATTAATTGTAATTTCGAGAAAATAATAAACCAGGGTATAAGGAAAGAGATACCAGGGACAATTCTAGCAACAAGTATTAAAAGCCCGAGCCCCTCCTGCTTGTATTTTGCAATCGAATACGCTGCCGGTAATCCTAGAATAAGTCCAAAAACGGTAGCTCCTACTCCAACGATAAAGCTGTTCCAAATAAATGAAAGAAAAGAATATTCATTAAATACACTTATGTAATTACTAAAATTAGCGGTAATTTCAAATAGTTTTGAAGTATCCAGTATCTGTACTTGCGTTTTAAATGACGCAAGGAGCATCCATAGGAACGGTAATAAAAACAAAAACAGGGATAAGTAGACGCCAGCATGAGTAAGGATAGATTTAATGGCACTTGGTTTATTTCCACTCATAAGTTAACCCCCGCTCTTTTCCGTAAAAGTATCGTAAAAATGCTGATGGAAAGGACAATAATGAAGAATACCATTAACAAGGCTGATGCCTGACCAATTTTAAAATATTGAAAACCTAAAACGTAACCATAAATATTAATTGTCTGGGACGAAGTACCAGGTCCACCCTGGGTTGTCGCGTAAATTATATCGAACGTTTTTAACGCATCAATCATTCTTAAGAGTACGGCCGAATAAAGTGTCGGCTTCAATAAAGGAAGTGTAATTTTAGTAAAGGATTGCCATGTATTTGCTCCATCAATCATGGCAGCCTCATAAGGATCCTTTGGCAAAGATACGAGACCAGCCAATACAATTAAAGCAATCATTGGTGTCCATTCCCAAACATCAATAAATATTAACGAAGGCATCACGAGATTCTGCGATGTTAACCATTCCTGACCTGGGAGACCTATTTTCTCTAAGAAAACATTCGCGATTCCGATATTAGGTTCGTAGATAAGAACCCATATTAATCCCACTGCAACAGGTGTCGCAACCATTGGCAATAGAAACAATGTTTTTACCAGGCCTTTTCCGACAATATTTTGATTCATTAATATGGCAAGCCCAACACCCAATACCGTTTCAACAGTAACTGCCACAATGGTAAAATAAAACATAAGTTTCAACGATTTAATAAATAGTTCATCTTGAAATAACTCGAGATAATTTTGAAAAGCTACCCATAACGGCGGGGTAATATTCGACATACTCCATTCATGAAAACTTAGCCAGAATGTATATCCTACGGGCGCGACCATCATTAGTGCTACAAAGATCACAGCAGGCATGGTAAAAACCCACTTGATGTTACGATCAATCCAATTTGTCATACTTTCTGCTCCTCCTTACCAATGATAATTGCCTATAAAACAAACGGCTTTCCGAGAGCATCCAGCAGTCAAACCTAGATTGCTAACCGAAAGCCGTTTCCAATTAGGTAATATCAGTATTATTATTTCTCGCTGTCAAGAATCTTTTGGAATTCTCCATCTGCTTTTTCTGCAGCTTCTTTGACGTCTTTCCCTTCAATTCCTGCTAAGATGACATCACCAATCACGTCACGTGCAGCACCTACATTAATAAGAACAGGACGATCGTAAGGGACTGCCTCAGCTTCACCATTCGCTCCAATTGCTTCTGCTAAATCTTTCGGGAATTTCGCCGTTCCTTCTGGAGAATTCCAGACAGAAATACGTGCACCTGGGTTACCTTCAGCTTGAAGCTTTAATACCATTTCTTTACTTTCAACCCATTTAATAAATTCCCATGCCGCATCCTTCTTTTCGGAATTAGCTCCGATACCAAGTGCCCACGAAGTGATGTTATAAGGCTTTGTTCCCTCAGGTCCGGCAGGGAATGGTGCAAATCCAACTTTATCTGCTACCTGTGATTTGGCAGGATCTGTTGCGTTCGTAAATAAAGATGATGCATCAGTATAGAATGCTGCTTGTCCTTGGGTGAACACTGCCATTGCTTCTGGCCAGCTCATGTTTAACGTACCTTTAGGACCGTATTTATTTAGCATGTTTCCGTAGTATTTAAATGCTTCAATTGCTTCAGGCGATGTAATAGTTGACTTGCCATCCTTCATGAAATCGCCGCCGAAAGCATACAAGTAGCTTGAGAACTGTGTAACTGCTGCAGCACGCTTACCACGGGAAACAAACCCGGATACCCCATTTGCTGGATCATGTAATTTCTTTGCCGCAGCTTCAAGTTCTTCAAGAGTTTTTGGAACTTCTAGTCCAGCCTTTTCTAGAAGATCCTTACGATAGTATAAAACCTCTGTTTCCGTTACTAGCGGAAGTCCATAAAACTTATCTCCATCCTTAACACTTCCAAGGGAAGAAGGAATAAAGTCGTCTGTGTAGCCTTTCTCACTACCGACATAGCTGCTCATATCAGCAAAGTATCCACTCTTGTTGTACATTTTTCCGTCTTGAAGCGGACGGAACATTACAACATCAATACCCTTTGAGTTAGAAGCAAACTCAACGGATGTTTTTTGTGTTAGCTGATCTTCAAAGTAGCTGTCAATCTTAACCTTGATTCCCGTCTCTTTCTCGAATGCAGGTAATTCCTTTTTAATAGACTCTGTCCATGGATGATTAGCAGCCACCACGCGAATTTCCTGTACTTTTTTCTCTGTTTTATCTGCTGATTTAGAATCAGATGATGTAGAGGATTCTCCACTACATCCCACGAGCGCAGAACTAATCCCTACAGCTAATGCTAGATATCCAGCTGTTTTTTTAAAACCCACCAAACTTTTTTTCATAATCTTCCCCCTATTTCTAAAATAAGAATAATTACAAAATGTGATAACGCTTTCATTATATGGTAAATTTTTTTGTTGCAAATATCTAATTTAGAAGAGTTTTTTGTAATTTAGCGCTATCAACAATATGTTAAATGGTTTTGAAAACCATATAATGACTATATTATAGTTTTTTAAGTTAGGCATATCCTTTGCTGTCTATGTATCTACTATAAATTATTTAATGAATATCGAGGGTAAGTGATATACCCCCTCTTTCAATAAAAATGCTCTTATTAATTCGTATATCTGTATCCAATACAGAATGATATTTTACTAGCGGTATCGAGCAACTTCGCCACAATCATTTCTTTTTGCTTAAGCATCCGTTCTTTTGGTCCTGCTACACTTATCGCGGCCTGAATGGTGTTTTCTACCCCATAGACAGGAGCTGCAAGACAATAGAGTCCGTCTTCATTTTCTTCATCATCAATGGAGTAGCCCAGATCAGCAAACCATTCTAACTGCTGCAATAGAGCTTCCTTTGTCGTGATAGTTTTTTCCGTGATGGGCTCAAGTCTTAACCTGCTTAGGATTTCACTTTTCCTATTTTCTGGAAGAAAGGTTAAAAAAGCCTTACCCAAACCAGTACAATATAGAGGCTTACTTTTTCCCGGCTCAGCAGTGGTACGTATGGAACGATTACTATTTATTTTTGCTATATACGCCAGTTCAGACTTTTCTAGAATTGCCATGAAAACAGTTTCTTGGACCTCCTCCATCAATTCTTTTAGAAAAGGAGTCCCTTGCACAGAAAGATCAAATGATTCCTTAGCTGCACTGCCAAGCTGTATTAATTTTGGTCCAAGCTTATATCTTCTAGTATTATCAGCAGTCAGATAACTGTTCGTGTAAAGCGTCTCAATCAAACCAGAAGTACTGCTTTGAGGAAAGGATAGCATGTTACTAATTTCTTTTATCGTTAATCCTTTTGGATGATGGGCAAGTAAATCAAAAACCATTAAGACACGTTCAGCAGATTTTACCGACAAATTCTCACCCCCTCAACAAATCACATACGTGATTTAAAATCGCATATATGATTTATGTATTAATAATACTATACAGCAAATATTCTTTCAATAATTTTTTTTAATATTAAGACAAGAGGTATAATGACGTTCTTTTCTTTAAACATTAAAAACTCCTTCACTTAAGATGAAGGAGTTTTGGTTCATTTTTGAGATTATTGAATAGGATTGGTTGATTCCGCCTCAACAAGCGCTTGTGAAGAATGTCTTCTAATGGATAAAGTCAATTCAGCAATAAAATATAAAATAATCGCTGGCCATATCCATGTCCACCACATTTCTACGGCTCCAAAAAGAGAAACAATGACAGGATGAACCCACTTTAAACAGGCGAAGGATAACAGAATCCAGCATAGAGAAAATGGCAGACAAATATGTCCGTGTATTTGCATGGGCATATTCGAATAGTCCCACCATTGACGTCGAAAAAACTTTTGAAGTAAAGCCCCACTTATATACTCTATCAAGGTTGGAATGAAAAAACATAGCAAAAGGACAATGCCCCAATTTGTTTCAGGACCTATTAAATACACCAAGATGACAGGGGCAAAACCATACATCGGCTTAAAGGGTCCATAAAAAAAATTTGGTTTTAAAAATTTATGTTTCGTAAAGTAATTATAGCTATTTTCTAACAGCCATCCAAACAATGAATATATTGAGAAATAAAATACAATGGCAGAGACTGCCTCAAAGTTAAAAGTTGTAGGAGTGTAAAAATCTAAGAAACTAATCATATGGCTACACCACCTTTCTTGGATAGGAACTTCCCACTTTTAGGTTTAGCTAGGAAACCTCCAAATATACGAAATAAGGCACTTAGAATCTTATTTTAGATAAAAAAAGCCAAAGGAAAATTTCCTATGGCTTCGTTCTTTATCCTATTTTTTCATCATATTTTTTCTGATCTTGTACAAAAAGAACACCTAACTCGTAATGATCACCTTCATACAAAGCGCGTTGAACGAAACGAATCTCGCCATTTATATCTAAAACCTCTAGCTTACAATGGGCTCGATTTTTTTGCAGTGCTTCATAAAAAATTTGTTCATCACGGATCGTAACACCATTTACTTTTGAAATTATTTCTCCTACTTGAATTCCCATTTTATCAGCAGGTGATTCGGGAATGACCCCGATAATCATTAAGCCTTTGTTTTTCTTAGAAAAATAAAATGGTAAATTGTCATCCTTCAATCGCTGCATTAACGAAATAAGTTCGCGGCTAATTATCGCTAAGGCTGCCACTACAATCGAGATTAGCGGATACCAATAACCGATAACAGACAAGATTAATGTTAGGATACCCAATGTTATTACTTTACGACCATGCAGCTGAATCGATTGTTTTGGGAGCATACCTTGGATTTGCTGGCTGAAACCGACAGCAAACGGAACAAGGAGCAGCGAGTAGGACTCCGCACCAATCTGAAAAACAGGCCACCACTCGAATGGCAGCGTCAAAACATCCCCTGGGATTAATAGAAACACGGGCAGCATCCAGAGTCGTTTCACTTCATGAGCACCAACATTCTGCCCTCGCCTGCTTTTTACAAGTTTGGGAGAGGATCCTTCACTTGCATTTCTAGTAATAAGAATCCCTTCAGATATTAATAAGAGTGCTAACAAGATCACAACAGAAGGGTAAACCTTCTCGTCAATACCTTGAAATGCACCTTTAAAGAATGAAACATTCCAGCCATATTCAGCAAATAAAATAACTCCGAAAAAAGCCGCACCCACGGTGTAGACTGGCGACATTAACCGAATATTAGTTGTTAAACTCCATAATAGCGTAAAGACGGCGATCAGAAGGATGGCTGCAAATGGAACGCTAAGACCAGCGGTAATTGTGACTATGGATAGCACAAGACCCAAAATTAAACCTAATGGGAACAACTGTCGAAGTTCAAAATAAGCATCAAAGGTTCTGGTATGGAAATTTTTTCGCTCTCGTTTTACCCTTGAAACTCCCAGAATTCCAGAAAGGAAAATGAGATAGTAAAAAACAGGATGAAGGAAGAGTTTTCCTGTTCCCTTTAACAGCTCAAGAAGCCATAATTGCACCAAATTTTGCCACCTGCCTCTATCATAAATTCTATCAATCTAGTTCTATTGATTATTTTACCAAAATAGTGGGATAAAACCTATTGCTAGTTTCTTGAAAAAATAAAAAAGTGTCGAAATATCTAGTAAAAAGGAGGCACATCTATTCCATTTATCGTGATTAATTGTTAATTCTTTGTTATTCAACATTATTTCCAAGGAAATTCTCGACATATTCTACTAGTTCCTCGTTTTTTTGTCGAAAAGAAAAACAGAGACATATGTCTCTGTTCACTTCTTTATTTTGAGATTAATCTCAAAGCTGTTTGCAGTTGGATATCGTTTTTCTCTTTTTTCATTTCTTTTATTGCCTCTTCCTCAAGCTTAGCAGCTGTTTTAGCGTCAATTTTACCAGTTGACTGCAGATTATGATTTTGTTGGAAGGCTCTAACAGCAGTACTGGTTTCGGAACTAAAATATCCATCTGTACGACCTGGAGAAAACCCTAACCCCTCTAATATTTCTTGTGCATTTTTGACCTGCTCATTGTTCATATCCTCTTTAAGAGGTTCTTTCACTTTAAGCGGATGTGTATCAAAAATCTTTGGTTGTTTGACTTCAACATCCGGTTTAATCCCTTTTTTGTGAATCCAGTTCCCATCAGGTGTCAGCCATTTATATAAAGTCAGCTTAATATTACTGCCATCTCCCATCGGAACAGCCTGTTGTACCGTTCCCTTACCAAAAGTTGTTTCTCCGATCAATTGGTAACCAGCCGCCTCTTTTAAGGCTCCGGCTAATATTTCTGACGCTGACGCACTTCCTTTGTTAATGAGGACAGCTACAGGATATTCTTTTTTCTCTGTCAGAGTTGAGAAGTGCCGTTCCTTTTCCCCGCTTCTCTCTTCAATTTGGATGAATGGTTTTTCTTTGGTAACAAATTCTTTTAAGATATCCTCAACACTTATGAGTAATCCACCAGGATTTCCACGAACATCTATGACCAAGCCTTCAATATCTTTTTTCTCTATACGATTTAATTCTTTTTTAAAATCAGCAGCCGTCTCCTGGGAGAACGAGGTAATTTCAATATATCCGATATCTTTCCCACTTTGTTTTTTCACAGAGGCATGAATGGTCTCAAGTGGAATTTCATCACGAGTGACTTCTATCAAAAGAGGTTCCTTTAACCCCTTTCGTTCGATCTCCAGCTTTACCTTTGTCCCCTTTTTACCACGTATTTTTAACGTAGCCTTATTGAGGTCAAGACCTTCAACACTTTCGCCGTCTACTTTCAATATCTCATCATTTGGCTTTAGCCCTGCCTTTTCCGCTGGGGAATTTTTAAAAGGTGAAACAATGACAATTTTCCCATCTACCATCCCCACTTCTGCTCCAATGCCTTCAAAGGAGGATTCTAAAGTTTGACTGAATTGCTTCGCTGTTTCTTTATTCATATAAACCGAATAGGGATCATCTAAGACGGTGAGCATCCCTTGAATAGCTCCCTCTACTAGGGTATCACTATCTACCCTTTCAACATAACGGCTCAAGATTAATTCATAGGCCTGATTAACCTTTGCAAGGTCCTCAAGATCTGCCTGACCTGTTACAGCTGTTTCCGTTTTCGTTATTGTTTGTTCAAGGGCTGTGTTGCCGTCTGTTTGATCATACCATTGCATTCCTGCATATGTGCCCGCCGCTCCTGTAAGAAGCGACCCTACCATCATTAGGGCAATCCATTTTCTATTCATCTTGTTCCCCCTCATGTGCAGCATCTAGTGACTAACATTATAAAAAAGTGTCTGATTCCTGCCCGTTTATTAACTATTATGTGGGGGATGGACGAGTTATGCCTTAAAAGTCCTATTCAAAAAGAAAAGGAAGAAGCGTGGCTTCTCCCTTTTCCTTCTATGGCATTGGTACAATTCCGACTGGATTAATTGCGTTACTCTTGCTTGCATTCCATTGCCCTCTATGGAGCTCAAAGTGCAAATGTTTTCCTGTGGAATCGCCGGTGTTACCCATAATTCCAATTTGCTGGCCTTTTTTCACAACTGCACCTGAGCTGACAGTACGTGCTTCCATATGAGCAGAAACCGTCGTATATGTTTGTCCATTAACAGAATGGGCAATAAAAACAACATTCCCATAACTGCTAGAATAGTAGGATTGGATAACAACACCATCAGCAGCAGCCCAAATTGGTACATTTGCAGCACGATTAGCTATATCTATACCATAGTGGAAGGTGCCCCATCTAGGCTCAAAACCTGATGTAAAGGTTCCATTCGCCGGTAATGTGAATGCCCCGCTTGAGACAGGTGCCGTTGTTTGCGGCGGGGTACTAGCCCCTCCACCGTTACCTGATCCAGAGTTATTATTATTTGCAGCAGCTGAGGCAGCTGCCGCTGCTGCTGCTGCGGCGGCCTCAGCTGCTGCCGCTGCCGCTTCTTCTTGACGTTTCTGTTCAAGTGCAATTGCCTTTTGGATAGCAGCTGATTGGGCTGCAAGTAATTGCGCCTCTTCCTGAAGTTCCATTTTGTGCTCATGAATTTCTTCTTCTTGTTTTTCTAGAGAAGCCAATAACTGATCTTTTTCAGCTCTTTGTGCATTCAATTGTTTGTTCATTTTTTCTAAATCATCTAGTATCGATTGGACATTCGCAAGCTCCTGTTCAACCTTGGCTTGGTTCACTTCCAAACTCTTTTTATCTGCTTCATGCTGCTTTAAAATATCCTGATCTGCCTGCATTATTGTCGCCACCGCACTAGCACGGTCAATAAAATCACTAAAGTTATGTGAACCCATTAATACATCAAGATAACTAACCATTCCACCTGTTTCTTGATAGTTACGGGCGCGCTCCTTCAAAAGCTCATTTCGCTTTTCAATTCTCTCTTTCGTCACTCTTATTTCTTCTTGAAGTCTAGCAATTTCTGCCTTTGTTTTTTCCAATTCAGCTGTTTTCTCACTAATTTTCTTGTGTGTGTCACCTATTGCAAGATCAAGACGTGTCATTTCTTCTTTTACATTAGACTGTTGTTTATTTAAACTATTAATCTGTTGATCGGCATCATTTATAGTAGATGATAGATCAGATTTTTCTTTTTCAATTTTATTTTGTTGATCCTTTAAACTTGAAATGGAAGCAGCTTCAGCGAATCCTCCAAAAAAACTGCTGAACCCGATCGTTCCTGCAACTGCTAAAGATAGTACTTGTTTTTTCAAAGTCCAATTTCTCCTTCCCATTTATCGTTATGTATGAGTGAATCCATAACAGTAATCAGGAAGGACATTTTTCCACTGCCCTTCCTGAAAAAATCATTTTAAACCTTTAAGAACTTTCTTACTGACATTACACTTCCCCAGACACCAATCAAGGCGCCCATTAAAATAAGAATTCCCGATACTTGGTAAATAAACGGATTATATGGAAGAATTTGAATAAAGTTCCCCACTAACTTTGGTGCTAAATATTCATAAGCGTTATAGTAGGCAATTGCTATTAAGATAATTGGCAGGATAGCCCCCAGTACACCAAGCCATAATCCTTCTAGGAAGAATGGCCACCTAATAAAATTATTTGTTGCTCCTACCAGTCTCATAATCTTAATTTCTCTTCGTCTGGCAATGATGGTAATTTTAATTGTATTAGATATAAGGAAAACTGCAGTAAAAAATAGTCCTGCAATAAGAACGATTCCTACGTTTCGACTAGCTTCTATGAAGTTGAATAATTTTTCTACTGTTCCCTTACCATAAACCGCTTTTGTCACATACTCTAGCTTTTCTATCGCTTTCGCTGCTTGCATTGTATCTTGTGGATTTTTCGTTTTTACGATAAATACATCGTTAAGTGGATTGTCTTGTTCAAATAGTTTAAAAGCTTGGCCATCCTCACCCATGCTCCTAATTAATTCTTCAAGTTCCTGTTCCTTGGATGAAAACTTTACACTTTGTACTTCTGATATATTTTCAATCTGACTCTGTAACTTTTGCTGATCCTCTGCATTTGCCGCAACGTCGATGTGAACGCGAATTTGCACGTCCTCTTCTATGGTTTGCGCCACTTTATTAAGATTCATCATAATAACGAAAAAGACACCGACTAAAATGAGCGTAACGGTTACAGCACTTACAGAAGCGAACGTCATCCAGCCATTTCTGCCAATACTTTTAAAACTTTCACGCGCATGACGGCCAAGAGTTCTAATTTTCATAACCGTAATCACCTCTTTGTTCATCACGTGCGATTTTTCCTGCCTCAATGGCAATTACACGATGTTTAATTGTGTTGACGATTTCCCTGTTATGCGTTGCCATGACGATTGTCGTACCCCTGTTATTAATTTCTTCGAAGATATTCATGATTTCCCACGATGTTTCCGGGTCAAGGTTACCTGTAGGTTCGTCTGCTATGACAATCTTAGGAGAGTTAACGATGGAGCGCGCAATCGAAACACGTTGCTGCTCCCCTCCTGATAACTCTGTCGGGAGCATTCTTGCTTTATGCTTAAGGTTAACGAGATCAAGGACTTCCATTACACGCTTCTTAATAAACTTGGGCTGAGCTTCAATTACCTCCAGAGCAAAGGCTACATTCTCATAAACCGTTTTTGTTGGTAATAGTTTAAAATCTTGAAAGACAACACCAAGATTGCGTCGGAAAATCGGAACTTTGTTGTTCTTTATTTTCGCAACATTAACACCATTCATTGTAATGGTACCAGAGGTCGGCACTTCCTCACGATACATCATTTTAATGAAGGTAGATTTCCCTGCACCACTCGGGCCAACCACATAAACAAATTCACCTTGGTTAATCCGAACATCTATACCATTTATCGCAGTAACCCCATTTGGGTATTTTTTAAACACATCTTGCATTTCTATCATTTAGATCACCTTTATCAGTTAGTTTCGAAACTATTTGCTTTTCGACAATAACCTCTTATTTTCTTGCACAAAAACAAAATCCTGGACAAAATACTGCAGGATCTAACATGATTTCATTATAACACTCAACTGAGGTAAAAAAAGCGGTAAAATTATTACAGTTTCTTTTCAATCCCTACATAAATTGTTATTTATATCCTATATTTTTCGACAAAATTTAACAATATCTTTATAAAGTAACATAGATTCACAAAAATAAAAAACGTTCTGCAAAAATCACAGAACGTTTTATGTAAATTACTTTTTAGAAGCCAGCCAATCAGCAACTTGGTCTAAATCTTCGCCTTCAATTAGGCCAGCTGGCATTCCGCCATTTGTACCATTCTTAATAATTCCGGCGATTTCATCTTTTGATTTGCTTGCACCTACTGCTGTTAGATCAGGTCCCATACCGCCTTTTAGGTCACCGCCATGACAGCTTGAGCATTTTTGTGAATAAATTTTTTCAGCATCCCCTGCTCCGGCGGTGTCGCCACCAGACTCGTCATCTCCGCCGCCACAAGCAGCAAGCCCCAAAACCAAAGCTGTTCCCAATACCATTTTTAGTAGCTTTTTCTTCATTGCTACTCCCCCCTTCAGAAAAAATTACCATACAAGAAATAGTATAGCAGTATTACGCCCTTTTGAAACCTTCTCCCAACACTTCAGAAGCATCCATAACGACGACAAATGCAGATGGGTCAAGGGATTTAACCAATTGTTTCAATTTTGTGAACTCCCGCTGATTGACCACACACATTAGGACGGGGCGTTCATTATCTGTAAAACCACCATAGGCAGATAGTTTTGTCACACCCCGATCAATTTTATTCAAAATCCCTTCTCGTACTTCTTCCTGCTTGTTCGTAATAATCATGGCTGTTTTTGAGCGGCCGAAACCAACCTGAACTAGGTCAATCGTTTTACTTGTTACATATAAGGCAATCAATGCATACAATCCTCGTTCAATATCAAACACGAGGGCTGCCGAGAAGACAATGAGTCCATCAATCAGAACGACACTCGTGCCAAGAGTAAGGCCGGTGTACTTTGTAATAATTTGAGCAGCTAAATCGGTACCACCGGTTGAGCCATTTCCCCTGAAGACAATACCAAGTCCGAGACCTACTACAATCCCGCCAAATAGTGCTCCAAGCAAGGCATCATTGGTCCACGGGTCAACATTTTTTGTTAAGAAAACAACAAAAGGTAAAAAAATAGTTCCCACGAGTGTTTTTACTCCAAATTGCTTTCCTAGTAAAACAACTCCTGCTATGAACAATGGAATATTAAAAGCCCATTGTACATATGCCGGCTCCCAGCCGACTACACTTAATAAAATCGTACTAATGCCGCTTACGCCTCCCGAGGCTATTTGATTTGGCAGGAGAAATACATTAAAGGCGAGCGCAATAATTGCGGATCCTACTAAAACGTTTATGTATTCTAGAGCACTTGCAAATTTCGGTGCAGTCTGATTGTTTCTTCTTTTATTCATAGTGCAATTCCCCTCTATATTACCATTTTGCTATAACTTTCTTTCTCAATCGAAGTGAGTATAGCATGGCAATTATTTGCTGTAAATGGCATTCAGATAACGCATTAAAGGGTTAAATATTCTATAGTATTTGTTATTATAAGAATTTAATGAAGGAATAATTACTATTACAAAAATAATGCCTCTGCCACTATGATGGCAAAGGCTAATCGTTTTTATTATAAAATTCTTGAACGCAGGTAAGCATCAATAAATGGATCTAAGTCCCCATCCATAACTCCCTGAACGTTTCCGCTTTCGGTATTTGTACGGTGATCTTTAACCATAGAATAAGGATGGAAAACATATGAACGAATTTGGCTTCCCCACCCAATTTCCTTTTGTTCACCACGGATTTCGAGTAACTCTTTTTCCTGCTGTTCAATTTCTCGTTGATAAAGCTTGGCTTTCAGCATTTTCATTGCTGATTCACGGTTTTTAATCTGCGAACGTTCGGATTGGCACGTAACCACAACCCCCGTTGGTGTGTGGGTAATCCTCACAGCGGAATCAGTTGTATTGATATGCTGTCCACCAGCACCACTGGCACGATAGGTATCTATTTTAAGATCTTCTGTACGGATATCGATTTGAATTTCATCATTAAATTCCGGCATGACTTCACACGATACAAACGATGTATGGCGGCGTCCTGAAGCGTCAAACGGTGAAATCCGCACTAATCTGTGAACACCTTTTTCCGCTTTTAAATAACCGTATGCGTTATGTCCCCTTATGGCCAAGGTTACACTTTTAATCCCTGCTTCATCGCCTGGAAGATAATCAAGCGTCTCCACCTTAAAGCCCTTTTTCTCCGCCCACCGCGTATACATACGCAGCAGCATAGATCCCCAGTCTTGTGACTCGGTTCCACCTGCACCCGGGTGCAATTCTAAGATTGCGTTGTGTTTATCGTACTCTTCACTTAGCAGCAGCTGAAGTTCAAAATCATTAAGTCTTGAAGTCAAGGTTGTTAATTCTTCTTCAAGCTCGGACTGTAATTCCGCATCGCTTTCTTCTTTGACAAGCTCGTAGCTCACTTCTAAATTCTCAAACGTTTCAAACATCTGGGTAAACTCATTTACTTGATCCTTTAGTGCATTAGCTTCACTTATAACAGTTTGAGCTGCATGCTGGTCATTCCAGAAATCAGGATGAAGCATTTGATCATCAAGTTCAGCTATACGTGCTTCTTTATTTTCAAGGTCAAAGAGACCCCCTAAAGTCCGCTAAACGTTTAGCTGTTTTTTCAAGTTCATTTCGAATTTCTGCTAATTCCATTTTCTTCACCTCTATAAAAATTACGGTCAGTTTCTAGCTTATGACATAGCCCGTTCGTTTGTTCCTTATCTATTATAGACTGTTTATAGGGGAAATTTCAAAAATCAAATATATAATGAAGGATTGTCACGAGAACAAACGATTTATCCTGTGGATAATATCACATACCAAGAACTACTAGGAGCGAATTTTCAGAATTTTATGTTGATAAGTAAGGATATCGGCAAGTTTTAACGAAATTTTCACAAAACATTATCCACATATCTACATACTTATTCGATTTATCAACAGGTTAAGTAATAGTTTTTTATCAAAAAATATAAAAAACGAGAGGCTTTGTCCTCTCGTCTTTATGGTATAGTTACATGAATTCCCCTTTTAGGTGCATGCGCTGATTCAATAAAAGATTGTGAAGTACCACCGTGACAAGATGCACAACTTTGTTTATCTTCCGTTTGATGTCCAGAAATCTGCTCCCCAACTGCATTTTTATCTTTAAATGTACTTGCTTTACCAAAAATGGCAGTTGAATTGTTATGACACTTCAAACAGAAATTACGCTCATCTAGTGCATCCCAATTTACACTTTTTGATTCAAAAAGTAATTTAGGGTCCTCTATTTTAACATTTCCTAGATTGGTTCTTAACATCTTAATATTACTTGAACCGTGCGTTTCATGACATTCTGCACATGGAAACTGTCCATTTAACTTACTACCGCTGTCACTAGTAGCTGTAATATTGTGGCCTGATTGACTAGTAAATGTTTCATTTTGATAATACTGTTGAATATTTGCATTTTCATCCTTGTTATGACAAGTAAAACATAACGAAAAATCATTTACTTGTCCGGTTGCTGTACTAGCTTTTTTATAAGTTGTATGCAGGCTGTTAGGGTTTTCTTTTGTCCCTGGGTTATGTGGATCATGGCAGCTTGTGCAAGAAACATCTGGAACTTGATTATGTTTATTTGTAGCATAATTACTTTCCAATTCTGGTGTGCCATTCGTTCCGTCATGACATGCCATACATAAATTATTCGTTCCTGAGACAGTTCCATATTTACCGCCTTCAAGAATTTGGCTAGTAGCGTTATGTGTACTGTGGCAGAAGGAGCATGTATTGGTCACTACAGAATAAGGTCCATGAATATAGTCTTTCTCCCTATCCACGTTCCCTTTATCAGCATCAAATTGATAATTTTCATAATTGTTACTGACAGTAGTAAATTTTAGCAATCTAGGAATAAGTTCATTAGGGTTTAGATAAACATAATAAGCTTTACTTGGGTCAAGATTTTCTTTTTCAGGTGTAAATATATATATATAAGAAGTGATTCCACCAGGAAGGGCAAATGTTTTAACTAACTTCTCCTTCCCTGTGCTATCTCCAAAAAATGTTATCAAAGGTTGTGTTGGATTAAATGGCAACACACTTCTAATATCAAGCAATATTTGAGAATCCAATGGTACCCTTGTCATATCATCTGCTGGTAGGTAGTTGTTAGGAACTTTGTCAGGATTATACTCACCTTCTGCTCCTCTAGGAATTAGAAACATATTTGACATATAAGGACGCTGGCCAATTTCACCTGCAGTAAGGGAGTTTACTTCCGGTGTAACCACCATTAATTGACTTTCTGTCTTTTCCACAGAAGTTTGAGTAAGTGATGTCTTACTTGTATTAGTTGTCTGTTCAGCAGTTTCAGAGAGTTCAACAGTAAATGTTTGTGCTGAAGTACTACTAAGTCCATCCCCATCAGTAACAATAAAGGTAACATTGTGAACTCCTTCACTAAAATCTTTCAAATAAGAAAATGTAGCAAATTGATCATTAGGTGTTAGCGTCAATTGTCCTCCATTGGTAATATCAATGGCTTGATCAGAATCTGTTGTATGCTCAAAAACCTTTATTAAAAGCTTGTCTGGAGGAGATAAATCATCTGAAATTTTTCCAGTGAATTCAACCTTTGAATTAGTAAATACTGATTCTCCACTAGGAGACATGATTGTTATTTCTGGTACACCCGTTGCTGAAAATACACGTGTTTCAGGTGAATAGGAAAGGAAGGAACCAAATATCACGCTCCACATGACAATACATGAAATTAATTTTCGTTCGAAGTTCATCCTCTTCACGGTATTCATCCTTTTCTATTGCTTACATAATATAAGCTTTTTTATTTAATTTAATTATATCAACTGAATTAACATTAATTATCGGAGTTAAGTTAACGTTTTTTGACATTTCATATACCTGGTGCAATAATAAAACAAGGTAACAATAGTGATATTGCCACCTTGTTTTATATGGTATTTCGTTAGGCTAACAAATAGTAGGGCTATTTGTTAGCTTTTTTATTACTTAATTAAAGATTTACCTGAATAATCTCCACCAGGAACTAGGTAATTTTTATAATCCGTAGTATTCGGATAATTGGTGGTACCTGGAGTATTTGCAATTTGGTGTGTAGATTGGTGGCATGCCCAACATACAGCCATATTAGTAAATCTCTTTAATGAAGATCCTTTATCACTTACTTCTTTCATGTAAGCCTTAGCTTGATCCTCAGTCCAGTCTTTTCCGCCTTGATCAACTGGCTTTTGTAAGTCAGCAATTGTTTTACCAGCAGTGTCTCGTAATAAGTTAATATCAGTACCATGAGCAAAGTGACATGCTGTACAGCTTCTACCTGCTTTAGTGCTGCTTGTTGTATGTGTATATAAGTCATGACCATCTGCTGTTTTAGCATCTCTAGGGCCATTTTCTCTATTTTTTAGGTAGTCATCATGGCAGGCTGCACAGAATTCTGAGTAATTCAATTTGTAATCATACATTTTTTCTTTTGTTACATCTGCAGTTGCTGCATTATAAATACCATTTGATTTGTAAATTTTTAATCCAGAAAGTGTTGCACTATTATTAATAGCTTGTAATTCAGGAGTAGAATTGTCTTCTATTAAATTAAGTTTAATAGCTTTATTTCCTACAGCAAGCGGAGTTTTCTCAATTGTTTCAGCATACCCAACGATTGTTACTTTGTAAGTATTAGCATATGTTTTACCTGCAACTGTTTCCTTTAATAAACGGTCATTAGCTGAACCGTGTGGATTATGACAGCTTGAGCATTCAAAAGTGGCAGTCGATGTATTCTTTAATGCACCAGGAGCTGCTTTTACTGCTAAGTCTGAATCAACGTCGTGCATAGAAGCACTCATTTCATGAGAATCAATTACACCAGCTTCGCTAGCTTTAGTAACGTCATAGAAACCCATTGTACCGTCATGGCATGACATACAAAGTTCTTTTTCTCCGCTCCTCATTAACAACATTTCATCTTCCCCGTTGTGCGTACTATGACAGTTTGCACAAGAGTTTGTGTTGTTTTGGAAATTACC
This sequence comes from Neobacillus niacini NBRC 15566, assembly GCF_001591505.1. Lineage (GTDB taxonomy): Bacteria > Bacillota > Bacilli > Bacillales > Cytobacillaceae > Neobacillus > Neobacillus niacini. The sequence goes on along the minus strand of NZ_BCVA01000004.1, from coordinate 186,687 downwards.
ATGTGTTTTATGTGTATTAGTATTTCCTGAGTTATCCACAGTTCCAACATTAGATGGTAGTTTGTAGACTTCTTCTGCAGAAGCAAAAGTAGCAAACATGCCTACTAAAATAAGCATTAGTAAAGCTGAAAAGCCAATTTTTAACTTTCTCATTTCTAAAAACCTCCCAAATTTCTTTCTCTCTTTTTCTCTCTTTTTCTCTCTTTTTATATGGTTATAAAAATGTATGTAGGCTTTCTTTTTTCACCACCCCCTTAAAGGTGCGATTCATCACTTAACTATCTAATACTTTTACTCTATCTTTTCAAAAAACGCACCAGCGGGAGGAGGTTGATCGTTTTTTGCTATTATTCGAATCTAATAGGGTTCCAAAAACAATGATTTAGTATTTTTCGAATCCGTTTATAACTAATCAAAACAAGGTAACAACAACAACTAAGTTGTTACCTTGTCTTTTTGATCAGTTCTTAGTTACCATATTTGGCATCATAAGCTTCAATTATGTGTTGAAGTTCCTCAGCAAATGCAGGATCGTAAGTTGCAGTTCTCCAGTTAGTCGTTCCATCCCATCCAGGTTGTGAACCATCTGGTGCAGTATATTTGTAAAGTGGAGTATCAGGTGCACCAGCTGCATTTTTGCCAGCTGCATCTGGTCCGCCTAAGCTTTCACCATCACCTGCGTGACATGAGAAACATACAGACATATTAGTAAATTTCTTGAGGGCAGTTCCTTTTACACTTACATCCTTGATGTAGCTTTCGGCTTTATCAGCAGCGATAACTCCATCTGCAACTAACTCAGCAGCTGTTCTTCCTGATGAGTCCATCAAAGTCGTGTTATCAGTTCCGTGGGCGTAGTGACAAGAAGCACAGTTTCTACCGCCTTTATGGCTGTTTGTAGTATGAGTGTAAACTCCTTCTTCTTTACCGCCATTGTCAAGATTTGGCTTCTTAGCTGTTCTTGATGCTAAATAATTGTCATGACATACTGAACAGAAATTACTGTAGTTCATTCTGTCTCTAGCTCCATCTGGACCCATGGATGTTGTAATTTTCAATCCAGAAAGACCTGTTGCATTGTTTATTTCTGCAAAAGCTGGATCTTCTTTTAATACAAGCTTAATGGCTTGTTGTCCCGTAGGAATCACAGTTGATTTAGTAAAGCTCGGTCCATGAGATGATCCCATTTTACCTGTAACATCGTAAGCATAAGATTTACCCATTACAGTTTCATTCAATAAACGGTCATTTGCTGAACCGTGTGGGTTATGACAGCTTGAACACTCTAATTCAGCAGTAGAAGTATTAACGGCAGCACCAGGTGCACTTCCAATTGCCAAGTTAGAATTCACATTGTGCATAGTGGCATCTTCATGTGAAGTATTAAATACTCCAGCACCGCTGGCTTCTTTAACGTTATAGAAACCCATTGTTCCGTCATGGCAGGACATACAGAGTTCGTATTCTCCAGCTTTCATTAACAACATTTCGTCTTCCCCGTTGTGCGTACTATGACAGTTAGCACAAGAGTTAGTGTTATTTTGGAAATTACCGTGGGTCTTGTGTGTATTTTGGTTACCAAAGTTATCAATATCCCCAACATTTATACCAGGTGCTGGGTTAGTTGATGTAGGTGTAAATGGCGGTTCTTCTGCAGCTGCAAAAGTAGCAAACATACCTACTAAAACAAGCAGTAACAAAGCAGAAAAGCTAATTTTTAACTTGCTCATTTCTAAAAACCTCCCAAATTTCTTCTCTCTCTTTTTCTTTTTTTATCTGACTGAGAAACTACTATAAATATATTTCTTTTAGTCACCACCTCCTTAAAGGAAAAATCAAATCATATAATGATTTACACTAGCGGTTCAAAAAAGACTATATAATCAAAAATCAACCATTGGGAGGTAAAACTGGTTGGTTTTTGTCCTATTCAAATTTAAATAATTAATGATAGTATTTAAAGCTATCACCTGTTCAATTACTGCTTAGAAAAAGATAGCAAACAATTGTTGCTACCTTAATCTAAGAGATTAATTAAAAATTCAGCTGTTAGGATTATTTAATAAATTGTCTTCCAAGCATTTGGTTTGACCCATTTAAGAATTGTGGATCGATTTGGCCTTTTGCAATGTTAGGTCCGTGACAAGCAAAACAAACTGCCATGTTTGTAAATTTCTTTAATGATGAGCCTTTTTCACTTATGTCTGTCATGTATTTTTCAGCTTTTTCTTGAGTTGGGAATAAAGCATTGCCTTCAGCATCTTTTAGCTGTAGTAAATCAGTAACAGTTCTTCCAGCTGCATCCCTCATAGTAGTCGCATCGGTACCGTGCGCATAGTGACATGCTGCGCAACTTCTACCTTGGCTAGCACTATTGGTTGTGTGTGTATACGTATCATGTGTGTGGGTTGCTGTAATTGGTGAACCTGTGCTTGGTTTACCAGGGATAGGATTAGTAGATGAACCAACATTTCTCTTTGCAAAATAATCATCATGACAAGCGCCACAAAATTGAGAATAGTAAATTTTATCGTTTACAGTATTGTAGCCAGCTAATCCCTTTGGACCATTGGATTTTGTAATTTTCAATCCGCCAGTACCTGTTAGTGCGTTAATTTCAACAAAAGCAGGATCATCCGTTAATTCAAGAGTAATAGTCTTTGTTCCTGTTGGGACAGGAGTAGGTACTCCTCCTACTGAAGAAGTAGCAAAAACTTTACCGGCAACAGTTTCATTTAATAAGCGGTCATTAGCAGAACCGTGTGGGTTATGACAGCTTGAACATTCTAATTCAGCAGTGTCGCCTGACTTACTTGCAAATTTACCAGGAGCACTTCCAACTGTTAAATCTGAATCAACATTGTGCATAGAAGAACTTAAGTGAGAATCATCAAAAGTTCCTGCACCACTTGGAGCAGTTACATCATAAAAGCCCATTGTTCCATCATGGCAAGACATACAAAGTTCGTATTCTCCATCTTTCATTAACAACATTTCATCTTCCCCGTTGTGCGTACTATGACAGTTTGCACAAGAGTTAGTATTGTTTTGGAAATTACCATGTGTTCTATGTGTACTTTGTTTACCGAAGTTATCAATATCGCCAACATGAATGCCAGGTCCTGGGTTAGTAGAAGTAGGAGGCACTCCATCTTCCGCAAACGCCACCGCACTGAACATGCTTAACAAAAGAAGCATAAAAAGCGCTGAAAATCCTAATTTCACCTTGCTCATTTCTTAAAACCTCCCTAGTTTCTCTTTCTCTTTTACTCTCTCTTTATACTTTTTAGTTTTACTTGGTGCTGAAAGGTGAATACTTTCTTCCTGGTATCACCTCCTTTAAAAGGTAGGAGATTTAATAGAAAACTGATACTCTTTGATTAATTGTATCTGTCACGAATAATGTATCTCTATCGTCAATAAACAGACCATTCGGAAGGTAAAGTTTGTCATTTTCAGTTCCCATTCCACCTAATTCAAATAATGGTTTTCCATCCTTGTCAAAAGCTGAAATATTATGTGCAAGATTATTTACTACATAAACATTTCCCTTTGAATCGACAGCGACTCCTCTTGGATTTAAGAAGGTAGACGCGCCTTTTCCATCTTCTGATCCATTTATAATTTTGATGAACTTTCCATCTTTATCAAAAATTTCAACTCTATTATTCCCTGAATCTGTAACATAAATTTGATCATCATCATCTACCGTCACTGCATTTGGTGCAATAAATTTTCCTTCGTCAGCACCAGGACCGCCAATTTCCATTACTTTCTTTCCATCTAGATTAAAGACATATACTTTATTTGCTTTGATATCAGTAACATATAGCTTATTTTTGAATATGCGTAACCCTCCAGGTGATTTGAGGGCTTTTTCCTTATCATCAAAATATTTAATAAACTTGCCTTTTGAATCAAATATAGAAATATTTGCATTGTATAGGTCGGCTACATAAATATTTCCTTCCTTATCCCCTGCAATTCCATATGGAAATTTAAATTCTCCTTCTTTTGTACCTTCTTTTCCAAATTTCAAAACAGGTGTACCGGATTGGTCAAATACCTGCACCTGCTTATTACTTGTGTCACTAACATAAATTAATTCATCAATTTTGGTAACATCCATTGGTTTAGAAAGAGGTTGGTTGAAATCCCCATATAAAGCATTGGTAAAAACCGGCGTTCCGCCTTGGTCCACTTTTGCAACTATTGGTTTTATTTTTGATTCTAAGTTAAAGAAATAGATTGCTGCAAAAAAGGCAACGGAAAGTGCCACAATACTACTCATTAATAAATAAACATTTCTCTTTTTCAAGTGTGGTCAACTCCTTCTATTTGTTGTCTTTGCCAGCAATTCTCTCTAATGCTTCAGAAGCAGGTTTATATAGTGGATCATAGCTTAAAGACTCTTTGAAAAATTTTTCAGCCTCTTTATAATTGCCTTGATCTTCTTCTACTCTGCCAATTTCCGTGATAACATCAGTGTTTGTTTTATTTAACGTAAGAGCTTCTCTAAGCGACTCTGTCGCTTCTTTATACATATCTAATTCACGATAAACCATACCCAGCAATAAATGTGCTTTGAAATTCTTTGGTCCTAATTCGACTGCTTTTTGTGCCTGCTTTAGGGCATCGTTGAATCTTTCTTCATCGATATATACAAGTCCTAGGTTAAAATAGGCACCAAAATATTTCTTATCGAGATCCGTAGCTATTTTCATTTGTTTAATAGCTTCTTCGTTATCACCTGTTACAAAATAGGTGTAACCTAAATTTACTCGGTGCTCTGGATTATTAGGTTCTGCGTCTACTAAATTTTTATAGTAATCTAGTTGTTCCTCAATTCTCTCTTGGTCTTTACTAGACCATAAATATTGATCACTTATATAATAGCCTCCGCCTACACATACGATTAAAGTAGAAGCAATGAGGATAAAAGCTTGTAATTTTGTAAAATACTTATTCTTTTGCTTTAACTTTTCCGTTCTTTCGCTCTTTTCTGGTTCTGGATTGATTGGCAGCTCTTTAGCCTCCATATATATCCACCTCGTATTTCTTAGTTTTTTCTGCTTTGCCTTTGATAAATTAGATGGAAATTCGAAAATCATAAAGCACCATATCAAAGGAAAATATTATTTGGATAGATAATTTAGTTACTCCTTATGACATGTTGTGCAGCTTTTTTGGGCATGACACTTGTAGCATGTCTCAGAAGGTCTCTTAACACCCTCCAACGAAATAGGATGGTTCACCTTCCAATTTTGTTTTTGACTATGTTTGCTAGGATGACATGATGAGCATTTGACTTGATTTTCACCAGGTGTGCTTGACTTTTTCACATCATGGCACGCTTTACATGATTCTTGATTCTTGTTTGCAACAGACCCGTGTTCACCAAAAAAGTTGCTATCATGGCTTGTTGGTCGTTTATTATGGCAATCCTGGCAAAAGGTATTATCTCTTGCATAATCATAATGGTTCTTTTGAGCTCCTAGTGGTTGTTTTTCATTAAGGAAACTGGTAACAACAGAAACCTCATCATAACCTTCTACTTTTTTTGTAGACATGTCTTTATGACACAGGTGACATTTTTCTAAATCTTCTGCTGCTTGCTTTCCATGTGTGGCTGTTTTAAAATCTGCTTTTTCATGACTCTTTGGTACCATTCCAGTTGAATGGCAGGCAGAGCATTCTGTTGTTACTTTACGAGCTTTATGACAGTCAATACATGTGTCCATATCCGGACTGGTGAATTTCAAATCAGACATTGCTAGTGCACCTGTTTTACTGTCCCATTTTGCATAATCGGTTTGGTAAGTCATTTTTCGGTCTGCTATTTCTCCATGCGCTACCCCGTTATGACATTGAATACACTCAATTTCTTTGTTTTTATGTTTGTCATGGGGAATAATAATATCTCCCGAAACAGTAAATTCTCGCTGAAGAACATTGTGACACTTTTCACATGCGCTATCTGGTATTTCTTTTGGCATTCGAATTGGGGCTGCACTTTCGTTATAATTTTTCTTAACAGCCTTTACGATTAAATCGGCTTTATCCTTTGCTGTCTGCTTAATCCCTGGTTCATTATGACAATTAACACAATCTATTTCACTATGCGAAGAAGCCTTCCACGTATAGTATTCAGGTTTCATCTCATGACATGATGAACAGAATGTTGAACTAGATGTTGCTTCTAGCCCAAACGCTCCAAGAGCAAAAAAAAGGGCTAGAAACAACACTGTTAGAGTCATAATCTTATATAATCTTATCCGTGAACGGGGAGGGGCCGACAGCTGTTCTTTTTCTTCATTCATAAAAGCGTCCCTCCAGAATATTATTCTAGTTTTTCACATCATCTTTAAAGCCAGTTCTATGGCAATATTGACAATAAACATCTGTTGGTGCTTTTACATCTTTGGAGCCAGCTTTTGGTTCTTCACGGTCGTGACAGACAAAGCATTCTGCTTTTTGATCTGCTGTTACCGCTCTGCTAGCATGAGAAGTCAAATATTGATCACTTTCTCCATGGCTTTCAGGACGTTCTGTATGACACGCACTACAGAACTTATTAATTCTAGCTTGTTCTCTTACAACTGTAATATTCGGTTGATATTTATGGTCTTTCTGTCCTTCCTCAGCCTCTGCCATTTTTAATAGTGAGACAAGGTCTTCTTTCGGTATATCTCTAAACCATTTTGAATCCTGATGACAGTCCACGCATTGATCAAGTTGATTTAATGCAGTGCCGCCGTGATTTTGGTTCCAATCAGTAACTTTGTGATTTTCCGGAATTTTTACTTGCTCATGGCAAGTTTCACATGCCATTGAAATCTTAACGTCCTTTTGTTGTTTCCCTAGTGCTTCTAAAATAATTTTTTGTGTTTTTTCGTCATGCTTCGCAACTGCTTCTTTTGCTTCTTCTTCAGTATTAACCTCATGTTTTACTGCATTTGATGTTTCCTTAGCTGCTTCTTCAAGATGCTCCGGATTTGGCGGTACAAGATACGCTACATCTTTCCAAGGCTTTTCACCGTTGTTTACTTTATCGTGACAATCAATACATGTTCCCATATTAGGAGCCAAGTATTTCTTTTCCATCATTTGCTGTGCAACTTCTTCTGTCCAGTGGCCGCGAACTTCCTCAGTGTTGATACCACGAGCAGCAATTTTTGCGTGTGCTATACCTGCGTGACAGCTGATACAAGGGACGCCTTCTTCAATATGTCCTTTATGATTTACAATTAGATCACCTGAAGCTGATACAAGTCGATTCTTAGAGTGACATTGAAGACAGTTTTCATCAGACACTGCCTCATGCTCGGTTTGAACGATTTGTTCAGGTATACCCATTACGTGATGATAGACTTCTTTTAATGAAATGACTTTGTGTGTCATCATGTTTACGAATCCAGGTTTTATGTGACACTGTACACAGGAGATCTCACTATGTGAGCTTGCTGTAAATGTAGTATATTCTGGAGCCATTTCATGACAGCTAGAACAGAATGATGGAGAGTTGGTGAATGATATAACTCCGTATCCTCCCCCAAAAATGACAACAGACCCTATTAGGGCGACGAATAATGCTTTCCATCTTGTAACTGGATCTTTCCAGTCTATGTTTCTTAATTTCTGCCAAAGTCTACGAAAAAGTCCAGGCTTCTTTTTACTCTCTCTAGATTCGGGTTTCTCTTTATCTTTCTTCCCCCAAAAAGCCACTTGACTCACCCTTCCCATTTTTAATTTTTATCTCTCTATATTTATCTAAGTTTAACCTCTCTATTGGTAGTATCTAACATTGTAAAAGTATTTTCCAATGTACAATTTGTGAATAATTTTTCACACTATCACCATGTGACTTTTTTACTAATAACAACATATAAACGTTGATAAGTTAGGTTTTATTTAACATTACAATCAAGTTGTAAACCTCCGCTTCGTTTTATATTTACTCAAAAACATGTATATTAATTCATCATTTACTCTCCTTCATCCAGAAACTCGAATTGAATTTGCATACAAAAATTTGACAAAATTGAAATAAGCAATTTTTAATTAAACGGTGGACCTCAAAGATTCACTTTTGTAAATATGGCTAAAACGGTAACAATGTTGTCACTCTATTATGGAAGTGGTAAGATATAAAGGATATTTAACGATACTTTTGATAGGATTATTGGGAATATAAAGCGAATTTATTAAATATGAAAATCAGACATAAAGGAGCGTTTCATCATATGATGGGGATTTTAAATAAAGTATTTGACCTTAATAAACGCGAGCTGAAAAGACTGGACAAAATGGCAAACCAAATTGATGCACTTGCCCAAGAAACAGAAAGATTAAGTGATGACCAGCTCCGTGAAAAAACAGAAGAGTTTAAGCTTCGCTATCAAAAAGGTGAAACACTTGACGATCTGCTAGTAGAAGCCTTTGCAGTGGTTCGTGAAGGAGCACGCAGGGTACTTGGATTATATCCATACCGTGTCCAATTAATGGGGGGAATTTCTCTCCATGAAGGAAATATTTCTGAGATGAAGACCGGGGAAGGTAAAACCTTAACTGCTACCATGCCTGTTTACTTAAATGCTATCTCTGGAAAAGGTGTTCATGTTATTACCGTCAACGAATACTTGGCTAGCCGTGACGCGAATGAAATGGGACAATTATATCAATTTCTGGGACTAACAGTTGGATTAAATTTAAACAGCATGTCGAAGGAAGAAAAACAAGAAGCATATGCCTGTGATATTACCTACGGTACAAACAATGAGTTTGGCTTCGATTATTTACGGGATAACATGGTCCTTTATAAGGAACAAAAAGTACAGCGTCCTCTGTTCTATGCAGTCATTGACGAAGTTGACTCGATCTTAATTGATGAAGCACGTACACCGTTAATTATCTCCGGTTCTGCTCAAAAGTCAGCTGTACTCTATATTCAAGCAAATGCATTTGTTCGAACACTGACAAAAGATCAAGATTTTACCTATGACGAAAAAACAAAAGGCGTCATGCTTACGGAAGATGGTATCAACAAAGCAGAGCGGGCTTTCGGGATAGAAAATCTATTTGATATTTCACATGTAACCTTAAACCATCATATCAACCAAGCTTTGAAGGCAAATGTCAGCATGCATTTAGATGTTGATTATGTTGTTCAAGATGGTGAAATTGTCATCGTTGACCAGTTTACGGGACGCTTAATGAAAGGCCGTCGCTATAGTGAAGGTTTGCATCAGGCCATTGAAGCAAAAGAAGGGCTGGAAGTTCAAAACGAAAGTATGACCATGGCGACGATTACCTTCCAAAACTACTTCCGTATGTATGAAAAGCTAGCTGGTATGACTGGTACAGCGAAAACGGAAGAGGAAGAATTCCGTAATATTTATAATATGAACGTTGTTGTGATTCCTACCAATAGACCTATTGCCCGTGATGACCGCCCAGACTTAATTTATGCTTCCATGGACGGCAAGTTCCGTGCCGTTGTTGAGGATATCGCTGAGCGCAATAAAAAGGGACAGCCAGTACTTGTGGGTACAGTGGCCATTGAAACATCTGAGCTTATTTCTAAATATTTATTAAAAAAAGGAATCAAACATAATGTCTTAAACGCGAAAAACCATGAGCGTGAAGCGGAAATTATTGCTGAAGCCGGTCATAAAGGTTCTGTTACAATTGCAACAAACATGGCTGGACGTGGTACAGATATCAAACTTGGAGAAGGTGTTATTGAGTTAGGAGGTCTTGCGGTAATCGGTACTGAGCGTCATGAAAGCCGAAGGATCGATAACCAGCTTCGTGGACGTTCCGGTCGTCAAGGAGACCCTGGGGTAACTCAGTTCTACTTATCAATGGAAGATGAACTAATGCGCCGCTTCGGTTCTGACAACATGAAAGCCATGATGGAGCGCCTTGGAATGGATGATACACAGCCTATTCAAAGTAAAATGGTTTCAAGAGCAGTTGAATCTGCACAAAAACGTGTAGAGGGCAATAACTTCGACGCTCGTAAACAGCTTTTACAATATGATGACGTTCTTCGCCAACAGCGTGAAATTATCTATACACAGCGTGACGAAGTTTTAGAATCTGAAAACCTGCGTGAAATTGTTGAAAAAATGATTCTCTCAACCATCCAGCGAAATGTTGAAGCACATGCGAATAAGCATGAGGATGAAGAAGAATGGAACCTTCAGGGGATTATCGATTACGTAAATGCTAACCTGCTTCATGAGGGTGACATTACTGTCGAACAATTAAAAGGTAAAGATCCAAAGGAAATGGCCGAAGCGATTTTCGCAAAGGTGAAAGAACGTTACGACGAAAAAGAACAAATCCTTTCACCAGAGCAAATGCGCGAATTTGAAAAAGTTGTTACTCTTCGTGCTGTTGATAGCAAGTGGATTGACCATATCGACCAAATGGATCAGCTTCGCCAAGGTATACACCTTCGTGCTTACGGACAAATCGACCCTCTTCGTGAATACCAGCATGAAGGCTTTGCAATGTTTGAGGCAATGGTTCTCTCTATTGAAGAAGAGGCTTCAATGTATATTATGAAGGCAGAAATTCGCAACAACCTTGAGCGTCAAGAGGTTGCAAAAGGACAGGCTGTGAATCCGAAAGAAGACGGAGAAGCTGTTAAAAAGAAACCAAAAGTAAACCAATTGGACATCGGCCGCAATGATCCATGCTACTGCGGCAGCGGAAAGAAATATAAAAACTGCCATGGTGCAGGCAAATAAAAACAATCGAGGGACAGCAATTTGCTGTCCCTCTTTCATTTATAGAGATACGTTTTTATCAGAATCGTAATTTGAGTCTTTTCCAACATATTTAAATACATTGACCATAAATAAGATAACGCCAATTACCACTGCCAATGAACCAATGATGGTTGGTAAAAGAGCTGCGGAAACACCTAATATTTGGAGCGCAATCCCTCCTAGCATTACAGGAACCCCAATATTGTGTAACCAGAATTGTGTTTTAGCAAGCTTTGAATTTGCAGCATTTGGATAAAAGTGATAAATAATTCCGAACAATGCCATGGTTACCCAGCCCAGTAAATTAACATGTGCGTGAACAGATGTGAATCGAAAATCATGAATAATTCCCATAATAAGACCGGCCAGCACCCCAATGGTAAAATAAACACTTGCCACTTTTAAATAAGTTTTCCCCACTTTGTACCTACCCCCTTAGATTTAAATCCACAACTATTATACTATATTTCAATAAATTAACAATATTACCATTATATAAATAGTATTATTGAAATAAAGGCTCTGTGAAAATTAAATGTTTATTTTGTGTGTGTGGAAAATAAGCGGAGAATTTCCGTTTAAATTGGGAAATAGCGCTATTACCTTAAAAATAAGCGAAGTTACTCCGCTTATTGTATCCAATTCCTTGATTTTGACTTATTTAAAGCAGTTAACCGGAATATCTCCGCTTATATCTGCCTCTTTGCTTCCTTTATATATAATAGCCGGAATTTCTCCGCCTATTAATTCTCACCCCTTCACGAAAATCACTAATAAATAAAAACAGAGCCAAAATAAAACCTCCTAAAGTGAATTAGGAGGAGAAAAAGCTTTATGATTTTTTCATAAACTCAAGAACTTCTAAATCAATGAACCCTGAACTCTGTTCTCTCATTTCAAAGTTTTCGGTATGAATATAGGCTGTTAGGGCTTTGAAAATCTCCTCATCGCTTGGTGATTCATTGTTTAAATAGGACAACCCATTCAAATGATGAATTAACTCATTTTTAATTTCTCCTTCAATTGCTGTGATTCGCTCAGGCTTTGATGGTGCAAAATACAATTGCTGAAGCTGATAAATTCGTATTAATTCTTTAATTGGGTCTGGATGATCATCCACCCTTAAATCAATATAACGGTCATTAAAGCCTCCGTAACCGCCTTTATCTTTCACAATATACAGTGCAGCAGACTGTTTTCCTCTGCTGTCGCCTCCAGCTTCCTGCCCAGCATCTAATGCAGCCAGGAGTCTTTCTGCAAGTGGTCCATTGGTTTCAGTGAATACTTGTCCCATGGCTTGTACGGTTTCTTCATCTACTAAAATATTCCCTTGGGCTGCAAAGTGGGTGCCTGTCATCCCTCCTGCCCAATCGTAACACTCTTTTCCTGTAAATGTCGCTGGGTTTCCAGAAGCGTCAATCAGCCCAACCTGACGCATTTCTTTTTCTGGGTCATCAGCTAACAGCAGTTCGAGCGTTTCTTGGGCTGTTTTCCCCTGCTCCATTAATTCAAGGGCTTTTTGTTGGCATAAGATTGAGTTGCTACTGCCCCTGCACTCGCCCTTGCCCAAGGCACCACTACACCTACACCTAAAAATTTAGATTGAACGGCGATTCCCCATTCTTTTTCGATTGGATCAAAGCCTACGATTGAAAACGTCATTAGTAAAGCCTCCTGTAATAAGCAAAATTTTTTTATAGTCCAGCATAGTAATGTGCTAATTCCGTCATGATACTCTATATTCTAATTATATAAAATATTAGAATAATAGGACATCAAAAAAACGCAGCTCCAATTGCTCGGAACTGCGCCTATCGATCTAATTAGTGTGTTTCAATTAAGCCGTAACGGCCATCTTTACGCTTATAAACTACGTTTGTACGGTTTGTCTCAGAATTGTTGAATACATAGAAGCTGTGTCCTAATAGATTCATTTGAAGAATCGCTTCTTCACTATCCATTGGTTTTAAATCAAAGCGCTTAGTACGGACAAGCTCTAAGTCTTCTTCATCGTGATCTACAACTTCAGTATTTTCAGAAGTTGCAAACGTAATCGGGAAATCACCTTTTTCACGGAATTTACGATTTACCTTTGTTTTATGCTTGCGAATTTGTCGCTCAAGCTTATCTGAGATTAGGTCAATACCTGCATACATATCTACATTTGTTTCTTCTGCTCGAAGAACTAAATTTGGAAGCGGGATGGTAACCTCTACTTTTGATGTTTTATCTTGATTGAATCGTAAATTCACATTTACCTTTGCTTCAGGTGCCTCTGTGAAATATCGTTCCAATTTGGAAATCTTCTTTTCAACGTAATCTCTAATTGCTGGAGTTACCTCAATGTTTTCACCACGAACGTTATAATTCATTTGTGGATTCCTCCTTTATATTCCTATGTATTACATTTCTATTTTACCCTTTGATTATCCTGCTAAATCAGAATTAAAATTTTGTCGAAATTTTGACAAAAACACTGGGAAAATAGTGACAACCAATCTACAACAGATATATACCCTTTTTTAGAGATCCTACACCTTTAGTCTATTATGATCAGGGACAATTTACCACTTTTATGACTTAGGAATAATGTAGTGAGATGTAAAACGACTGGAGGAGTATGTATGGAACAACAAGATAGAAAGACCCTCGCATGGCATGAAACATTAGAACTTCACGAACTGGTAGCATTTCAATCTGTGGGCTTAATGAAGTTAAAATTATCGTATCGAAAGGTTCCAGACCAAGAATTAAAAGAAATCTATAATAAATGCATTCACGAGCTTGAACATAACATTAATGAACTTTTAAAGTTTTATCCTTCCGCTCAAGGTTACCCAGGCAGGGATGAAGACGATGACTATCGTGAGGATGTAGGTTTTTATGCAGGTGACCTTTTAGGTCTATCCAAAGCCTTAGTCCGAAACTTGTCAGTTGCCATTACCGAAACAGCGACACCTGCTTTAAGAAATGTGTTAACAAAACAATTAAACGCTGGCATTAAAGGTCATGAACGGATTTTTAATTATATGTACAAAAATAGACTTTATCCGTCTTATGATTTAGGCCGTTTACTTGGGAATGATATGGAAAATGCTCAAAAAGCCTTAAGGATGAAGTATTAATAATGGTCATCGTGCGAGCGTTAAGGATTGAACCCTTTTCGCTCCCGATTCTTTTAACAGTTTTGCAGCATGCCTGAGCGTTGAACCGGTAGTATAAATATCATCTACGAGCAGAATATGTTTTCCTATTAATTCAATTTGTTCCACAACTTCAAAAACCTGTGGAATATGAATCCGTTCTGACCGTGATTTTTTGGATTGTTTTTCTGAATGGATTCGGGTTAGAGATATGTTTGGGGTTAAACCTGACTCAATCAACAGTGCTGCTGCTTGATTAAATCCCCGCTCATAAAGCCGCTCATTACTTAATGGGATAGGTACGACTAAGTCCGGCTGTATCTTTGTATAGTAATCCTTTATTTTTTCAGCGAAAATTAACGCCAATACATAATCACCGCGAAATTTAAAGGCAGCCATCACTTCCTTAAAGAAATCGTTATATAGATAGATGGAGTGATTGGAATCAAGATATCCCTTCCAATCATCATCCTCCTCCCAGCGTTTACAGTCATGACATATTTCACCATGACGAAACCTTTCATCCAGAAATTGAAACGGACGGCTGCAAAGCTTGCATTGTTCTCCTTCAATCATTTCAAATTTCCTTTCACAAGTAGAACATAAAATTAGTTCTTTTTCTACCGAAAAAATAGCCTTCCATCCCATTTCAGGCTGAATCATTTCATGGCAAATTAGACATTGAGCTTGAGGGAATAGTTTCATTCGTCTATTAGCCCCTTTCTCACTCCTTCTTGATTCATTGTATGAATTTGTCTTCTCGCTTTTAGCATTGCCTCCGTTTTACCATAATGAAAGAATGTTACGACTCCATTGGGGAAATCCTTACTCCTCCCTGCCCTTCCAGCAATTTGAACAAGTGCGCTTTCAGTAAAAATGTCATCTTCCGCACCGACAACAGCCACATCAATGTTGGGAAATGTTACACCCCGTTCTAAAATCGTTGTTGTTAGTAATAAAGGAATCTTTTTGTTTCTCATTTTTTGAACTTTATCTTTACGGTCGGAATCCTCAGCGTGAACGGCTTCAATCTCGGGGACTAATGTTCGAAGGATGGGGAGGGCTTTTTCCATTAAGGCAATGTGTGGGAAAAACAGTAAAGCTTGCTTTTTATTCTCTAGCCGATCCTTTATCCAAGTGAGAATAATGGCAGGCAGCTTCTCTTTTTTCAATTGCTTTTGCCAATTGCCGCACCACTTAAAACCTGGCATAGGAAGTGGATGACGGTGGAATCTTGCTGGGATGGTCGTAAAAGCTCTTCTTCCCGTTCGGCACTCCCTTTGCCATTTTTCATTGGGTGTAGCCGTTAGGTAAATCATGGCTGATTCTAGCTTTCTTGCTTGTATAGCAGCATACTGGAGAGATTCCTCAGCTGTATAAGGGAAGGCATCTACCTCATCCAATATAATCGTATCGAAAGCGTGGTAAAACCGCATCAGCTGATGTGTAGTGGCGATCGTAAGCGGGGCATACAGGTGGCGGTCCTCACTTCCGCCATATAACGAAGCAACACTAATTCCAGGAAAGGCTGCTTTCAGCCGCGGTGTAAGCTCTAGGACTACATCTGTCCTTGGCGTTGCAATACAGACTCTCTTTTTGGCTGCAAGGGCAGATTCAATTCCAGCAAAAAGAACCTCGGTTTTTCCAGCTCCACAAACCGCCCATACGAGGAGCTCAGACATGTTCTGCACTGTCTCTACTACTCTATTCGAGGCGGTTTGCTGCCCCAACGATAACTGCCCTTTCCACTCAAGAATTGTTTCAGGCAAATGGTGCTCTGGAGCGGGGCCGTTCCAGCCAAGTAAAGGAGTACAAGCACTGATTCTTCCCATCATCAGGCATTTACGGCAGTATACGCATAACTCTCCGCATCTGGCACATGGAAAATGCGCAAACCAATTCTCTTCCTTGTTGCCGCACCGAGAACAACTTGGTTGATTTCTTTTATATTTAATGCCGCTTCGATAAGTAATATAGCCATTTTCATAATGCTCTTGGATTTCTTTAATAGAGTATGGCAGGTCTTCCAGCAAAAGCTGTTTACCTGTAAGAAGCTTCTGGAGATTAGGGTTGTAGGCATAATCAGGGTTTAATGCCGGCTGTGGAATGGTTCGGATTTGGGAGATGGGAAGTGAGTTTTTATTATCTTTAAGGGGAGTTATACAATTGTCTCTTATAAGAAAACGCACGAAAGCAGCACCCTTTCTTTTGTATTAAAATTTGCTATTAAAAAAATTCAACAAGAGCTTTCAAAATACCTGCCTTTTTTCAAATAATATCACTATTAAAAATAGCTCATACACAATTGATAAGCCAGGCTTCAGCCCGGCTTCAACATACATTATTTTCTCATCCAACCTAGACCCATGGCACCTTCTCCTAGATGTGTTCCGATCACTGGGCCAAAGTAGCTTATCGTGAATTCAACGTTTGGATACATGGTTTCAAGCTCTGACTTCCAGTCTAGTGCTTCTTCTTCACGGTTAGCATGGATCACCGCAGCTTGATAGGGCTCGCCGCCTGCAGCGTCTTCTCCCAACAGGTCAACAATTCGCTTCATTGCCTTTTTTCGGGTACGGATTTTCTCATATGGGACAATCACCTTGTTCTCAAAATGAAGAAGAGGCTTCACTTGAAGCAGACTTCCAATAATCGCCTGCGCGCTGGAAAGACGTCCGCCACGCTGTAAGTGGGACAAGTCATCTGCCATAAAATAGGCACGTGCGGTTTTTTTCAATTCCATTAAACGGGACATAATATTAGCTGCGTCCACACCATTTAAAGCCATTTTTGCAGCTTCAATTGCATATAATCCCTGTGGCATACAGCTTATCTCCGAATCAAACGGATAGACCTTAATATGTTCCACCATTGTACTTGCCGTGACAGCCCCAGCAAAAGTTCCGCTGATCCCACTGGAAAGGTGGATGCTGATGACAGCATCATAATCTTTAGATAATTGTTCAAACAGCTCGACAAACTGTCCGATTGGAGGCTGTGAGGTGGTTGGAAGTTCCTTCTCCTTTACCTGTTGATAGAACTGTCCTGCCGTAATATCCACTTCTTCCTGATACGCCTCATTGCTGAAAATAACATTTAACGGAATCATGTGAATATTCCATTTATCTCTTAATTCTTTGGGTATGTAAGCAGTACTATCCGTAACAACTGCTGTTTTCATATTGGAATCATCCTTAAATATATGTTTTGTTCTATTCTATCTAAAAATCAATGAAAAACATAGAGGGCACGCCCAATTTGAGTGCGTGCCCCCTAAATAAATTATCGAACTTCAACCCAGCCGTTTTTAATGGCTACTACAACTGCTTGCGTACGGTCGTTGACGTTCATTTTTTGTAAAATATTACTCACATGATTTTTTACCGTTTTTTCACTGATAAATAATGCTTCCCCAATTCCGCGGTTACTCTTACCATCAGCCAGCATTTGTAGTACTTCGCATTCGCGGCGCGTTAACAGGTGCAGCGGACGTCTTAATTCAAGCGTTTGAACAAAAGCACCACCGCCAGTACGTCCCGCAGTCAACTTACGGTATTCGTTTACTAAATTATGAGTTACCTTTGGATGTAAGTAGCAGCCGCCTTCAGCCACAACCTTGACCGCCTCAATAAGAGCGTCTGCGTCCATTTCCTTAAGCAAATAGCCTCTAGCTCCAGTTTGCAGCGCATGTGTCACATAGTTCTCATCGTCATGAATGGATAAGATGATAATCTTGGTGTCTGGGAATTTTTCAGATAGCTCACGTGTAGCTTCGATTCCATTCATGTTAGGCATATTTATATCCATTATCACTACATCAGGATTATAGGCATTAACAATCGTCACCGCGTCACTTCCGTCATCACCTTCGGCAACAACCTGGAATGCTTTTTCAAACTCTAGAATTCGTTTAACTCCTTCTCTGAATAGCTGATGGTCATCGATAATCGCAATCTTCGTCATCATTTATTTCCCCTCCTGCTCCAATGTAAATGCATTTTATTTTCGTTTATGATGGTAATGGCACGACAATAAAAACAGCCGTTCCTTTTCCTATTTTAGATTCAAACGTTATATTTCCTTCAAGAAGCTCTACTCGTTCTCTCATTCCAATGATTCCAAATGACTCAGGCTTTTTTTGACTGGTATCAAATCCAGAGCCATTATCCTTAATTAGAACGGTTAATTCATTTCTGGTCATTTCCAGTCTTACTTTTATTTCACAAGCATCGGCATGCTTTAATGCATTTTGCACCGATTCTTGAATCAATCGGAATAGACCGACTTCATACTTGGTTGGAAGTCTGCGTTCTATACCAATCGGAATAAACTCAATTTTAGACTTGTTATGATACTCTTCGATGGTTTGTAAATATTTTCTGAGGGTTGGCACTAGGCCTAAATCATCAAGGGCCATCGGACGAAGGTCATAAATAATTCTTCGGACCTCATAGAGTGCAGCACGAACCATTTTTTTAAAGCTTCCAATCTCTTTAAAAGCTTCCTCTGGCCCTTGCTCCCGGTAAACACGATCCACTAAATCAGATCTCATTATAACATTTGCAAGCATTTGCGCAGGACCATCGTGGATATCTCTAGACAGTCGTTTTCTCTCTTCTTCTTGGGCCTCAATAATCTTCAAGCCAAAATCCTGCTTGGCTTTTGCATTCTGTAATTCTTCACCCATAAGTTTTAAGTCGCTCATGAGGTAATTCATGACCACCGATATTTGCGAAATAAGCTGGTCGGCACGATCAATCGTTTCGTCCAATCCGAGCAGCCTGCGTTCGAGGTCCGCTCGTTTATCCAATAGTTGTTTTTTATACTGCCAATTGATAGACAAATCCATTTGTAGCTGATGTGCTTTCTCGTAAGCTTCCCTCACCTCAGCTTCGGTGTATGCTTTAAAATTCATACTAAGCTCTGATAAGGTTAATCTCGCCTTTAGTACCAGTTCTTCTAGACGATCCTCTTCAGCATTCAATTTCACCATCATTTCTTGAATGGTGCGTAATTCAGTTGTCATATTTTCGTAGTCTTTTCGGCATTGCTCACTTATTTGAAAGATATCACTTTTACTGCTCGTGACCGTTTCAATCATCTCTTCACGGATTTCATCAATCGATTTCACATTAATCTTCTGAATTTTCGCCATGCTCTCCTCCAGAGACCTTTTTTCTAGTTTAACGCTAATTGTAAGATTTTACTATCTCTAAGCATTAAACCAAAAAATTTCCCAACTGTGTATAGTTCCTAAGTAGTATAATGGTTACTAGCAAAACTACTATTTTAAGAAAATTGATTTTCACTATTTGAACATTATATATTATAACACGGGAAAATTATTTCTATATTAAAGTTATATTACACCCGTGTTTTTTTTATTATATTGTAACAGAATATTGGGGGGAGAAACCATGCTATCTCGGTATCTAACAGTTAGGAAAGAAGTTTCCGAACATGAAATAGTTATTCAAAAATCACGTTTTATTGCCCATATTAAGAGAGTGGAAAATGAAGGGGAAGCGCAAGAATTTATCCAAATCCTAAAGAAAAAATACTGGGACGCCAATCATAATTGTTCAGCTTATTTGGTAGGTGAAAATGACCAAATTCAAAAAGCGAATGATGACGGTGAACCCAGCGGCACTGCTGGCGTTCCGATTCTTGAAGTGCTGAAAAAAAAGAAACTGAAAGATACGGTGGTCGTAATTACCCGTTACTTTGGGGGGATTAAATTAGGTGCCGGCGGATTGATTCGCGCCTATGGAAAGGCTACTTCGGAGGGTTTAGAAGCAGCAGGTATTGTTGAAAGAAGACTTGTTCAAATTGTTCATGTAAAAATTGATTATACTTGGCTTGGGAAAGTTGAAAAAGAACTCCGGGAGTCAGAATATATCATAAAGGAAATTCATTATCTTGATATTGTTGAAGTTGAAGTATACGTAAATGATGACCAAGTAAGTACGTTTTTTGAATGGTTAACGGAACTTACAAACGGACAGGCCGGTCTTACAAAAGGCGAAACAGATTATTTGGAAGTTTTACTTTAGAAAAAAGTGACTGACTCAAATGCCACAGATTGTGCCATTTTGAGTCAGTCACTTTTTTTTAGGATCGGTCTTTTACCGTCGTAATACCAAACATACGTAAAATCTTTAGTAATGGATGAAAGTTGTTCCCCATTAAACCAATCTTCTCGGCAATAAACTCCATTAATAAAATAATCAGGCAGATTAAGAAAATGGAGACGCCGATTCTCGCTTGTGAATAAATAACAGCAACTAGTCCAAAAAAGGCTGCCATCGCATAAATTAATAACACGGTTTGCCTGTGAGAGTAACCCAGTCTTAATAGACAATGGTGCAAATGTGATTTATCAGGAGCAGATAACGGCTGTTTATTTATTATCCTTCGCATGATGGCAAAAAAAGTATCTGATATAGGAACACCAAGTATAATTACCGGAATGATAAAGGAAATAAACGTTACGTTTTTGTATCCTAACAAGGAGAGAACTGAAATGATAAATCCTAAAAACAATGCACCTGTATCACCCATAAAAATACTTGCAGGATGGAAGTTATAGAAGAGGAAGCCTAATGTGCCCATTAAGACAATCGTACCGACTGCAACTACATACAAATTCCCTTGGATAAGTGCCATCCATGAAATTGTCACCAAGGCAATACAGGATACGCCAGCTGCTAGTCCATCTAAGCCATCAATTAAGTTAATAGCATTTGTAATTCCAACAATCCAAAGAATGGTAAAGGGAATACTTAAGTAACCAAGCTCCAACTGTCCTCCAAACGGAAGATTGACGAAAAAAACCTGCAGGTCACCTAAGAAAACGACCGTAAAAGCCGCTGCTAATTGACCAATTAACTTATACTTTGCTGAAAGCTCCAGTAAATCATCAAGAATTCCTGTAATAACAATAATCGTACTACCAATTAAAATGGATATGGAAGCTGGGTTTATGGGTTTAAAAATCATGATCCCCACAATAAAACTAATAAAAATGGCTAAACCGCCTAGCCTCGGCATGGTGGACTGATGAACCTTTCGCTGATTTGGCTTGTCCGTAGCTCCTATAAACAAAGCTAACTTTTTTATAAGTGGAGTAATAAGAATGGATATGACAAAACATACTATCAAGGTAAAAAAAAACATTGCGAACCTCCTCGATAGTATCATATCCATAAAAGTAATTTCGAAAACGGGGATTGTAAAGTAAAATATAGGAAAAATATTTTAAAATAATCAAAAAAAAAGTCTAAAACTATGTTTAGACTCCGTGTTTACTTATGAACTTTTTATTCTAATAGATCGATTACATTCTAACTTATCTTCTCCACTCAGCCGCTTGTTCTCGGGTCAGTATCCTCATATTGCTATCAAATTTTGATATTGAGACAGTGGCTTCTTGATAATTTGCCATACCTGTATCAAATGGACCGACTAAAAAAATAATTGAACCATCTGTTCCCCGCTTTGTATCATAATTATGTCCGGTCTTCAATAGATAATTGTGCATTTCTAACAAGGCTGGACCTGCATAACCACCAGTATCTATATAACGAATTACGTTTGTCAGCTGGTTTACCACTTGATTCTTCCTCTTTAAATTAAATTTTGTCACAATCGCGTCTGCAATAGCCCGGCCGACTGTAGCACGGTATTCATTTGTTTTCATTAACGCTAATTCTTCAGGATTTGTCATAAACCCGCCCTCAATTAGCAGGCTATCCGCATTTGTTGTTCGTAAAATTTGAAAATCCGCTTCCTTCAGACCACGGTTTCTCCGATTAGTTCGGTTAATCACATAATTATGAATATGCAACGCTATTTCACGATTTAGTGATGAAGCGGACGGATGAACGAATGTCTCAATTCCGTTGGCCGATGGTGTGGCTGCATTGCCATGTACGGAAATATGGAGGTGTGAACCCCATTGATTTACCCGATTTGCCCGCTCAGACAACGGTACATCTACTCTACCGGAAGGGTCGTCAACACGTAATTGTTCGACATTTTCGTAATGTGATAGAGCTTCCATGGCATAGTCAACTACACCATCGTTAAAGTCCCATTCATACATGGAGTTGTCAAGCGCACGTTTACCTGGTGTAACACCGAAGCCAGCATGTCCTGCATCCCAAGAAATTTTTAACATTACTTATCCTCTCCTTTAGTTATAATAAATGAGAAAATGTTAATCTTGGTGCAGGTCTGCAAGAGAAAAAGAAAAAGCCTAAAACAATGTTTTAGACTTATTTATACGAATTATCTATTTTTCACATTAATTGGTCTGAGACCTTTGATAAACTTTAACAGCGGTTTATAATCTTCACGAACAAGCCCTATACTCTCAACAACCAATTCTATAGTAATTAATAACGCCAGTATCACAATGATAGAACCCCAAACGGTTGATTGTGAAAAGATAAACGCAGCTAAACCAAACAGCGCAGCCATCGCATAAATTAATAAAACCGTTTGACGATGTGTAAATCCTATTTTCAACAAGCAGTGATGAAGATGTGATTTATCTGGTGCCGATAATGGCTGTTTGTTAACAAGACGGCGAATAATCGCAAAGAATGTATCAGAAATTGGAACGCCAAGAATAATAACAGGAATAATCAATGAAATAAATGTAATATTCTTATAACCAAGCAAGGAAAGTACAGCAATCATATATCCTAAGAACAGAGCACCAGTATCTCCCATAAAAATCTTTGCAGGGTGAAAGTTGTAAAAAAGGAATCCAATCGTACTAGCTGCCACTATAAGAGCCATAATGGTAACATATTGGTTACCCATTATCATGGACATTCCTGCGATAGAAAATAATCCAATCGTCGAAACTCCGCCTGCTAAACCATCTAAACCGTCAATAAGATTAATTGCATTTGTAATTCCAATAATCCAAATCATAGTGATTGGTATACTTAAATAACCAAAATCAATAATACCGCCAAATGGCAGGTTGATAAATTCCACCTTCAAACCGCCATAGATTACAACAACTGCAGCAGCAGCTACTTGGCCAAGCAGTTTTATTTTTGGAGAAATTTCCTTCACATCGTCTACCATACCAGTTAGGATAATAATGAAACTTCCGATAATAATGGACCAATGAAATTCTCCATACATTAAATAATTGGGTTTACTAATGAGTGTTCCAATAATAAAGCTAAGAAATATCGCTAATCCTCCAAGTCGAGGCATAATACGTGAGTGGACTTTCCTTTGATTTGGTTTATCCGTTGCTCCTATTTTAAATGCTAATTTCTTTACTAGCGGTGTAAGTAGAATGGACGCAAAAAAACAGGTAGCTAGAGTAATATAAAGCATATGCCCCTCCATGTTATACGTATCTATATTTTTATTACTTTAATAGTTTAATTAATCTCACCGATTTACGTATCCTAATGGATTATAGCATAGTCCATTATAGAAATAAACTAGGTTATATGACAATTTACCGCACTTTAATAAGATTGAAAGATAAATGAAAATAGAATAATACTTGTGTAATAGGAATGAAATTGAATTCTTTGTTTAGTAATACCATTCACGTTTAGACAAAATGCTACATTAAATTTATTCTCTTCCAATATTATAGACGGTTAAAGTTTTATTAAGGTTACATAAATGTATATTTCCACAAAGTATTTTTTCAAAACATAAAAACCCCTTTCTTTATGAAAGGGGCTTAGTAACCTGAAAAGTTTATGCGTTTGACTCTTCTAAATAAGCAGCGAGGGCTTCTTTCCAATCCCGTAGAGGGTTAAGACCCTCCTGGTCAATCCTTCGCTTGCTTAACACTGAATATTTAGGTCTTGCCGCAGGACGAGGGAATTGATCACTTGTTAACGGATTGACCTTTACATTCAAGTCCGCCTGATTAAATATTTCTACCGCAAACTCATACCAGGAACAAATACCGCTGTTCGTTGCATGGTACACTCCATATTTATCTGTTTCCATTAATTCAACCATAAACTGTGCAAGGTCGACTGTATAGGTAGGTGAACCAACCTGATCATGTACCACACCGACTTCTCCACGTTCTTTGCCAAGACGGAGCATTGTTTTAACAAAGTTATTTCCATGGATACCAAACACCCAAGCAGTACGAACAATAAAAAACTCATTCAAGTGCTTTTGTAAAAGCTGTTCACCAGCCAGCTTGGTTCGTCCATAAGCACCTAGGGGCTTCGTTGGCTCATCCACCTCGTAGGGTTCATTTGCACTGCCATCAAAAACATAATCCGTGCTCACATAGAGCATTTTCGCTCCATTAAGCTTGGCTGCCTTTGCCAAATATTCCGTACCAGCAGCATTGACTGCGTAAGCTGCATCTTCATTTTCTTCTGCAGCGTCTACATTTGTGTAGGCTGCACAGTGAAGAATGACATCAGGCTTTACCTCACTAATATAAGCCATAACGTCCTCTTCAATCGTAATATCTAATTGCTGACGATCTAATCCATAGGCTTGGTGGTTCTTCCTATTCAACTCTAAAAGAACATCCTTGCCCAGCTGACCCGCAGCACCTGTTACAACAACCCTCATTATTCTACCCCTAATCTGTCGCCATACTGAGATTTCACATAATCTTGGTATTCACCAGAGATGATGTTTTCCCACCACTCACGATTATTCAGATACCAATTAATTGTTTGTTCAATACCTGTATCGAAGTTATATTTTGGTGACCAGCCTAGCTCTGTACGAAGCTTCGTTGCATCAATCGCGTAACGACGGTCATGACCAGGTCGGTCTGTAACGAACTTCATTAGAGACTCTGGCTTGTTTAAATGCTTAAGAATAGTTTTTACGATTTCAATGTTTGTACGTTCATTATTGCCGCCGACATTGTACACTTCACCATTACGTCCTTTGTGTAGAACAAGATCAATTGCTTGGCAGTGGTCTTCAACATGAAGCCAATCACGAATGTTCAACCCATCTCCATAAATCGGCAGTTCCTTATCGTGTAAAGCATTGATGATCATTAATGGAATAAGCTTCTCAGGGAAGTGGAAAGGACCATAGTTATTTGAGCAGCGTGTAATATTCACAGGAAGACCAAACGTTTCATGATACGCACGAACAAGTAAGTCCGCACCAGCTTTACTTGCACTATATGGGCTGTTTGCTGCTAATGGAGTCTCTTCAGTGAAATAACCTGTTTCACCTAAAGTTCCATAAACTTCATCTGTTGAAACTTGAAGATATTTTGTAACACCAAATGTTTTAGCCGCATCCAAGAGTGCCAATGTTCCTTGGATATTTGTCTGAACAAAGATTCCAGGATCCGTAATGCTGCGGTCAACGTGGGATTCTGCTGCAAAATTCAACACATAGTTGAACTTCTCTTCTTGAAAAAGGCCATTAATAAATTCACGGTCAGCAATGTCACCACGAACAAATTTATAATTAGCTGCATTTTCAATATCTTTAAGGTTTTCAAGATTCCCTGCATATGTTAACAAATCAAGATTAACGATTTTGTATTCAGGATATTTATTTACCATATAACGGACAAAGTTGCTGCCAATAAAGCCAGCTCCGCCTGTAACTAATAACTTCATATTTGCTTTTGCCTCCTATTTCTCGTACACAAAATTTAAATGAGTAGCTTCACGTAACGTTGGGTGCTTCGTATCTTTATCAGAAAGAATCGGATTAGCTGCCGGCCAATCAATACCTAATTCTGGGTCATTCCAAAGAATACCGCCATCGTGCTCAGGAGAATAATATTCGTCTACCTTGTAAGCGACCGTAGTATCTGGAACAAGTGTACAAAAGCCGTGAGCAAATCCCTTTGGAACGACAAGCTGACGCTTATTATACTCGCTTAAAATGACTCCCACCCATTGTCCATATGTAGGAGAACCTTGACGGATATCAACCGCAACATCATAGATGGCTCCCGTCACGCAGCGTACCACCTTTGTTTGCGCCTTAGGATTTAATTGAAAATGAAGGCCTCTAAGCGTTCCAACAGCCGCAGATAACGATTGATTATCTTGAACAAAATCATAGTGTAAGCCTAATGATTCAAATAACTCTTTATTATAACTTTCCATGAAGTACCCGCGGTGGTCCCCAAAAACTTTGGGTTCTAAAATTTTTAAATCAGGTATTTTTGTATCAATAATATTCATGTTCGTACCTCGCTTATCGATTATCTTCCTTGGTTTGCAACTTTAATTAAGTATTGACCATATTGATTTTTCTTAAGTGGTTCTGCCAGCTCTATTAATTTCTCTTTTGAAATATAGCCCATTTTGTAAGCAATCTCTTCCAGGCAGGCAATTTTTAATGATTGTCTCTTCTCAACCGTTTCAATAAATTGTGAAGCTTCAAGCAAGGATGCATGTGTACCAGTATCTAACCAGGCATAACCACGTCCAAGTAGTTCGACATTAAGCTCGCCCATCTCTAGATAAGCTTTATTAATGTCTGTAATCTCTAATTCGCCACGCGGTGACGGTTTAATACTTTTTGCAATATTGACGACACGATTATCATAAAAGTAAAGACCAGTGACCGCATAATTGGATTTAGGCACTTCAGGCTTTTCCTCAATGGAAACGGCTTTTCCACTTTCATCAAATTCTACTACACCAAAACGTTCTGGATCGTTAACGTAATAACCGAAAACAGTCGCGCCAGTTTCACGTGCAGCAGCCCTTTTTAATAGTTCTGTTAATCCATGTCCATAAAAAATGTTATCACCAAGGACAAGCGCCACATTATCGTCTCCGATGAACTCATCACCTAAAATAAAGGCTTGAGCCAAACCGCCGGGATGCGGCTGAATTTTGTATGTAAAGTTCATACCTAGATCAGAGCCATCACCTAAGATTTGTTCGAATCTTTCTGTATCCTCTGGTGTTGAAATAATTAAAATATCCTTGATACCTGCTAACATTAAAACAGATAGTGGATAATAGATCATAGGTTTGTCATATACAGGTAATAATTGCTTTGAAACAACTTTTGTTAAAGGATATAGTCTGGTCCCGCTGCCGCCAGCTAGAATAATTCCTTTCATGTAAACCCCTCCTAGAATATACATTTATTATCTACAAAAACTGACAAGTTTTCCATTCCCCATTATAAAGAAGGTTGTGACAAAAAGACAATCATTAACATGATTGTAAGAAAAACGTTATATTTTTAATTTAACTACAAGCTCGTTTACAATGTTTTTTTTAAATATTCCCGAAATTTCAGCGATTTATGTTGGCACTGCAAAAAGGTATCTTCTTTTAAAGATACCCAACTTCCTTTTACACCTACTACGAAAAAATCCCTTTTAAGGTACACATAGCTATCTTCTTATTTTTAACTGTTACCATTTGTTTAAGAAAACGTTTTGCCAACTGCTTTCTATAAGAAGGCCACAGTTCTTTTTTATAGTGCAGGTAAAAATTCTTTTCGGAGTCCAAGATACTTTGATAACGTTCTAATGAAACTCTAGAATAATCCATGACTGATAACTCATGCTCTAAAGTAGCATCCATCAACCATACTTTACGGCCTTTATTATAGATTTCAAAAAAGAACCAATGGTCCAAATAATCAAGTGGAAAGTCTTTATTAAAACCATTTATTTCATTTAAAAAATTTATCGTTATTAATGTGCCAGAATTAATAGCCATGACCGGCTTCTCCTGAAGACCAGGAGCAGGACGAGCCTCTTTTAGCGGTCGAAGAGAATCACTGAAAACAGGAGAAATCATTATGTTCTCACTATTAATTTTTGGGATAACGGCTACAACATCACTAGGCATATCAAGATGGTTAAAAACTGAATGTAAATAACCACCTGTTATTTCTGTATCATGGTCCAGCAATAGCAGCCAGGTACTTCCATTTTGTTTTGCAACGGACCAGGCAAAATTATACGCTGTGGCAATTCCTAAATTACGTGGATCATGATGGTAGCTAATATGTATCCCCTCGTAGTTGAGGGGATTAAAATCATGCTTAGATGGACTATTATCATATAAAAGCAGCTTTATTTCTTGATTAGATTGATTATTTTTAGACAGAGCTTGAATTAATGTTTGAAACGTTTTACTTTCCTCTGGTTTAAGTTTATATAAAACAATAACCATAGTTATTTTCATCGGATATCCTCACTTGCCCTTAATTCTTTCTTTGCTTGTGATACGATTAGCATGACAAGAAAGAAACTAATTCCAATAGGATTGTTTATAAATGGATTAATGTTTGTTAACAACAATATCCCCATAAAGGCAGCCATGAGTGATATATCTAAAGTTGTAAGTTGTTTTCCTCTTTTGTAGGCACTATAGTAATTAAAGAAAACGATTAGAAATAAATATCCCCAAATAGCTAACCCAATAATTCCCTGCTCCAATAAAATGTCAAGAAAACTCATTTCAAGCCCATCTGTTCTACCTGCCACTTCTGATCCATAACCCATTCCAAAGATTAGATACTTAGGAATAACAAGGATATCTTTAGAAGCAACAATGAATTCCATTCGAGCGTTTACACTAACATCATCCACTTCTTTAGGTTGTTCGATTGCATTGTTATTTTGTTCAACAGGAGCCGTTTCAAATCGTTCAAGCGTCATATATTGAAACATAAATGGAACTGCTACCAACACCAATATCGATAGTGTAAACTTTTTAATAAATTGATTAGTTTGAACCAACTTTTTTAGCTTGTTTGATAATCCCTTAATCGGATCAACAATAATTTTAACATCTAACGCTATAATCATAATTACACTCAGCATGAATGCCAGTAAGAATCCCCGTGTTTCTGACCAAAGTACTGAAATTGAAGCTAGAATAACAATTGCAATATCCAATCTTTGATATTTTTTATTCAACACATTATTCAATGAAAGAATAAGAGCAATTAAAACAAATAAATGACTCTTATAAAAGACACTGTTGCTGGGACGAAAAAATAAATCATCATTCATGATTGTGTTCATGAATACATAGAAAGGATAAAAATTGGCAGCAAAAACAGTTTTCCCCAACAAGTCAACAGTAATGGTAAAGATAGCAACTGCAAGGGCACTATACTTTAATATCTGAATAATTCGACCAAAAGTAAATCGCTCATTCGCAATGTAGTAAGCTAATGGAAAATACAATGCAAAGTATGAAACTCTTAAGAAATCCGTAACTATGATGGAAAGCGGATTGCCGTTAAGATAACCAATTAATGCACTGGCTGCGAACCATACTAAAAGCGCATAAATCCCAATGGATACAGGATTAAATCGAAAAAATGTATTTATATTTTTATCAAAAAATGCCTTCTCCTTCACAATCCGAAAAACAAAAGTGAAAATTAGCAGTAAGAATAGAACTTGTCGGATTGATAAAACGCCAAAGTCAATTAGACGTCCCCCACCGCCGACAAATACCTCAATAAAAAAGATGGTTAGTAATATTTTTTCAAATTTATTCATGGTGCCTCCCGGAGCAATTACGTATTCCAATCATAAAAATGCTATTTTTCAGTTAGCATTTGAATTAATAGAATTTTCTACGTAAATTTTCTTTTTCTGGAAAATAGCTTTAATAGAAAGTTTTTTATATTTTAATGCTTGTTTTTCAACCAAATACCAAGAAAGAATCGCAAATAGTAAGGTAACAGGGAAGGACAATAAGAAATTTTCGAATGGCGTTAACTGATTGTTGAACGCTTGTGTCATGATTTGCTGAATAGGAAAGGCATAAATATAGATACCATAAGAAAAATCACCATATTTACCAAAGTTATGAAACTTAACTTTCGAAGCGAAAGCTAAATAAAAAATGAGATAGGTTCCTACTATAGAAAGTGAATATTCAAAGTAGCCGTTCCTAGCAGTTAAAATTAATATGATGAAGGACGCTGCTGCCATCATGCCATTTAATTTTATTTCTTTCCTAAAAAGATAAAACACCATCCCAGCACTAAAATATCGAAATAAATCTGTATAGAACCCGCCCCTGCCTAACCAATAAAGACCAGTAGCAAGGATAAAACCAATCAATACGATTCTTTTGTCAAGCAGTCTTGTTACACCAAGGACGGCCACCACAAAATAAAAGAAAAACTCATACCATAATGTCCATAAAGAACCATTTACTGCTGAAGGCCAACTATTATTTGGGAATAATCCTGGCAGGTCATATTGCATCCAGTACAATGTGATCGTTTTTAAATAATCATAGGTTTCACGGTTTGTGAAGTAGTCTTTTACGTTTAAATTAGTAAGTATTGGTCCAAGTAAAAATATTGACAATAGTACACAGAAGATGAGACCAGGAAAGATTCTCAAGCTTCTTGCTTTGAAATAGTTAATCGGATTTTTAGAACGATCGAAACTTTGTGTAATTAGAAATCCACTGATGACAAAGAAAATGGCAACTGCTAGTTCACCGAAAGTCATTTCTCCATTGGTCATAATCGCAAACGGTTCAGAACCATTATTACCTGTTGTTAAAGGGTAGGCGTGTGAAAATAAAACCAAGGATGCTGCAAAAAACCGTATAATATCTAAATTATTCTTTTTATTAGTAATGAAGTGTTCAATCGTATTACCTTTTAGAAGCACTATGCATCCCACCTATTAATCAAAATTATTGTTGACCTCAGGCTGATATAAAATTCAACTTGTTTTTCTTTTAAGCAAGCTTGAAAGCAAGAGAAAATGACATAATTTCAAAAAACTATTCTATAACTCTATCACAAATTACACACAAAAGAGATTATAGCATTTTCTAAAATTATTTTGTATCATTTCTTTTTACCAGTGGTTTTCTAATTGCTGAAAAAAATAGTATGATTTCCCTATTAGAAAACATACTATTTTTTCTATCATTTATTTATTTTTTAACTTCGATTTTAAAAGCAACGTAGAGATTTGGTATCGCCAAAGTAATTTTTCCTTAAATGAGGAAGTATTTTCAACAGTCGTAACCGTCGCGTCATGTCTGCGGTAATAAATAAGCTTTTCTGGTATAAGTAATGCTGATTTATTCATGTCTGCAACCAAACCTATCCACATATCATGCATCGGTACATTACGAGGAATAGGTAGTATTTTCGTCTTTAATTCTTTTCTAAAAGACATCGCACAACCGATATAACTATTCTTAAAGATATTTTTGATTACACCTGCCCGGCTCCCTCTATAGTGAAAAAACGACTCGATGGTGGTGTTGAGTTGGTTATCAACAACTGTGATATCTGACATAATCATTTGGATGTTTGGATGTTTCTCATAGTACGATTTAACTGTTTTTACTTTTTCCGGTTTCCAAATATCATCCTGATCACTTAAAAAGATGATGTCATTTTGAGTACGCTTAATCGCATTCTCAAAATTTGAAGTCACTCCAGATTCTTCATTCGTAAATAACTTCACACGCTGGTCGTTTTTTAAATATCTTTCAATAATAGCTATGGTCTGGTCAGATGAATGATCATCCGAAATGATTAATTCATCCTCACTGCCTAACTGCATTAGAATGCTGTCTATTTGCTGTTCAAGGTATTTTTCCCCATTATAAGTGGCCATTGCTACAGAAACCTTCATCGAATTTCACCACCACTTTTATTCGAATAAAACTCATGGTTATCCTTTTCTGTTAACCCTAATACATCCAATACAAAATAGTTAATCGAGTATCTCTCTTTCACTTGATCATCAACAGGAACATAGGGAGTAGTCATAAAGTCAGTCGGGACGACAACGGAGTTTCGATCAACGATACAAATATTATTCGGATGATAAAAATCATAATACTGGATATCTGTATTGGTCGTAATGATCTTCTTATTCGCTCCGAGCATTTCAATCGTTCTCATTGTTAGACCTGTCTGCTTCGGATGTTGAATATCAACAACAGCCTTAGACTGCTTTAATTTCGCTGTCAATTGCTCACTTGGCAAACCGACAAAGGAAAAATCAGTGATTTGGCTGCCTTGTAATTCACTCGTTAATAGTTTTCGCTGATAATACATTATCTTACTTGGGATATATAAAAAGTAAAAAACGTTTAAGTTATTTTTTTCAAATTGCTGTCTGACTTCATTTAAAATTAGGTAACGATCACTATGTACGGTACCAACGAAAAACAAATCATAAATGAGTTCAGATTCTTCCTGTGATAACTCTTCATATTCCTTATCAAAAAACAAAGGTCTAAAAGTCAGCCCAAATTGGTCGCAGTCCTTTTTATCAAAGGAAAAGACCTCATCAAAAAGATCTAATTTCTCAAGTGTATTCACTTTATTCGCTACAGAATCCCATAACATGAGGACCAATTTCGCATTGGGATTTAGTTTCCTCACATCTCTTAAAAAAGACTTTGGTGTCGCTTCTGCCTGGCAAATAAACACGAAATCATATTTTTTATCTTTGATTTTAGAAGTGATATCGTCATAATGCTTGTTAATCTGTCCTGTTACAAAGTTTCGGTTGATTCGAAGTAGTGCTTTTGAAAGAAAAGTGTTGGAAGGGCGCTCATCGAAGTAATCGACTTGAGCACCCATTGATTCCATCGCCCTCATTAATTTTTTGTGATAATTAAAAAATAAAGGACACAAAAACAAAATCTTTTTATTGTTTAACTGATATTCCATTATTTATATAATCCTTTTTTCTTCATTTCCTCAATGGATTTTTGATAACGGTCTTCGACTACCTCTTGCTGATTTACCCAATCAACAAACTTGCTGATACCTTCTTCAAAGCTGACTTTTGGTGTAAATCCTAACTTCTCTTGGATTTTTGTCAAATCTGCAAAGTTATGTCGAATATCACCTAATCGGAAATTGCCGCTGATTTGAATCTCAGTGTCAGAATCATATTTTTCCTTTAAGACGTTTGCTACTTCAATAACAGTTGTAGGCACACCTGTCCCTACATTGAAGCTTTCAAAGTTTGCTTCTTCCTTTTCAATTCCAAGGATGGTTGCATCTACGATATCGTCAATAAATACAAAGTCTCTTGATTCTAGACCGTCCTCGAAAATGTTAATGTTATTGTTATTTTTAATAATTGTCGAAAAGATAGACAAGATTCCTGTATAAGGGTTTTTTAAAGATTGACCAGGCCCGTAAACGTTTTGGTAACGGTAACCGACAACTGGAATATTTAAAGACTTCCCAACCACCATACACATTTGTTCCTGAACTTGTTTCGTAATTCCATATACTGATGTTGGATGAATTTTCGTTTCTTCCGTTGTTGCCATTACCTCTACGTTACGGTTGCAAATTGGGCACTTTACTTCGAAATCGCCTATACTCATATCTGCTTCTGTTCTTTCAACAGGGTAAACAGTACCATGCTCCGTACAATGATACATGCCTTCACCGTAAATCGCCCTCGAAGCAGCCACAACAATTTTTTTCACCTGATGTTCTTCATTTGTCAAAATATCCAACAAATTGGAAGTTCCCTTCACATTCACGTCAATATATTTATTAATTTCATACATGGATTGACCAGTACCTGTTTCAGCCGCTAAATGGACGACTACATCCTGCCCCTTTAAGGCCTTTCTCCAATCATCACTGTTAACAACGTCACCTTTAATAAAGGTAACTTTATCTCTAATTTTCAAGAATAATTCGGATGATGTACCATCTTCCCCATGAATTTGAGGAGATAAATTATCAAGTACAGTTACCTCATATCCTTTATCCAATAATTTCAAGGCTAAGCTGCTGCCGATAAACCCTGCACCGCCAGTAATTAATACATTTTTTAGCATAATAATTTCCTTCTTTCTTTTATAAAAGAGTGATCATTGATTTTTCATGAATGTATTGACTCTATTATACAAAATGTGATGAAGAGTTCAAATGTCCTTACGACCTATGTAATAAGTGGTTCAAATGATGTGTAACAGATAGCATAATGTTTTCGTCTATAAATGGGGAGTGTTGATTATTTCCGCCAAGAGACTTTGAGTAAAAAGTAAATAAATGGTTTTATCTTTCCAAAACTTAATTATAGCATTTCTTTGTCGTTTTTTGTACTTTTATTGATGGTTCTTAGCAATAATTGTTGAAGTTCCGTATGTTCAGGTTTATAATTTAATCTATGAATTTATGACATTTTTTTCTCAAAAAATCTAAACCTTCAATAGTAGGAGGATACTATATGAATAATACTAGAATTAGAAAAAGGTCAAAAAAGAAGCTAAAAAAGTGGGTATGGTTTACTCTTTTTTCCTTTTTCATCCTGTTGGCTGGCAGCGGATTTTATTTCTTTAATGTTTACCAAAATGTCGCAAGTGCGGTGGATAACATGAATAAACCGATTTCTAGAGAAGTATCTGAGAAGCGGGAAGAAAAAGTGGAATTCACAAAAAAAGACCCTATTTCAATCTTAATGGTGGGTATTGATGAGCGTGACGGTGACCATGGACGTACAGACTCTATGTTAGTTCTTACACTTAATCCTGAAACAAAATCTACAAAAATAGTAAGTATACCTAGGGATACACGTACAGAATTAATTGATCCTGAAGATTCGAAGAACTCTTCTAAAGATAAAATTAATCATGCCTATGCTTTCGGCGGGATTGAAATGAGTATTGCAACTGTTGAGAACTTCTTAAATATTCCAATCGATTATTATGTAGAGATTAACATGGAAGGATTTAAGGATGTTGTTGACGCTGTAAATGGTATTGAGGTTAATAACCAATATGAATTTGAATTGGATGGCGTAACGTTAGAAGTCGGTCCACAGCATTTAAATGGCACAGAAACACTTGCATACGCAAGAATGAGAAAACAGGATCCCCGCGGCGATATTGGACGTGGA
This sequence comes from Neobacillus niacini NBRC 15566, assembly GCF_001591505.1. Classification (GTDB taxonomy): domain Bacteria; phylum Bacillota; class Bacilli; order Bacillales; family Cytobacillaceae; genus Neobacillus; species Neobacillus niacini. The sequence goes on along the minus strand of NZ_BCVA01000004.1, from coordinate 151,912 downwards.
GAACGTCAACGAGAAGTAATTTCTAAAATTATCGCCAAAGGAAAATCATTATCTACTTTAACCAACTATGATGATATCCTCAACGCTCTAGAAGATAATATTAAAACAAACTTAACTTTAAGCGAGATTATTGATATGCAGTCATCTTATAAACCTGCTGCAGATACGATCGAAAAGATTGAAATTGAAGGCACCAATAAAATGATCAGGGATGTATGGTATTACATGGTAGAGGATACAACTCGACAATCCCTATCAGACGAATTACGTCAACACCTTAACTTGCCGCCCGAAACCGTTGCGGAAGTTGCGGTAAATTAAAGAATTAAAAAATAAACCCGATTAAAATGTCTTAGGACATCAAATCGGGTTTATTTTATTTCATTAATTTTTCATATGCTTTATAGGTGAGTTCAGCAGCACGCAGGTAAGAATAATCTTCAAAATAACTTTCAGGCAATTTGACTCGATCCTTCTTTAGTGCATTAAAAATGGCATTTTTAATGGATTCTGCGTCATATGGATTACAAATCTCTCCATATTGGTCAAATTTGTAATAATGAACAGGACAGTACTCCACTGAAGAAACGACAATATTACATCCGGAAAAAAGTGCCTCTAAACTAGAAAGTCCAGGCGACTCTCTGAAAGATGGTAGAACATGAACAGCTGCTTTTCGATATAAGGCAAAAATCTCCTCATGGTCTATCTGATCGATAAAATGAACATTTCCCCTTTTATCTGCAAGATTTTTTACATATTCGCCATACTTCTGGTCATGTACTCTGCCTACAAAGACAATTGGGATTTCAGTGTCATTCTCCAAGGCTTTAATAACACTGGATTGATTCTTTGTTGGCTCAATTCTCCCAACTTCAAGAACAATATTTTCCAATTGATTCAGCCAATCAATCGACAAACTAGAATTCGCAGGAGCTTTTAAATCAACTGCATTCGGTACAACAATGGTTTTTTCCATTAACCCCTTAAGCCCAAATTCTCTTTCAACGATATCAAGTTCTTCATTAGAATTAGGTAACAAGATATCTGCTTCTTCTAAAACTTTTTTTCTCTTATCAACATAGTTTTTACTTCCATATTGATCTTTCTTATTTAAGACAAATCCAGCCGCTTTTTTTAAATTTATCACAAGATTTTTATAGTTATAACGATTTTTAGTGATATCCATGTAATTGAATGTATTGGTTAAGAAGGTATTAAAAATAAAGTGCGATAGATCCCAATAGATAGTAGAAAGAGCGAATTTCTTATTGTATTTTTTGCACAACTCCACATACTTTAAAGTTTCATCTATTGTTTGTATATTAAAAACATGTACCAAATCAGCATCGCTATGTTTAATAAAGTCACTCTCATTTAAAGCTAATTCAATCGTAACAGGAAATCTTTTCTCTAAGAATTCCTTTGTTTTAAGCATTTGCACTGTGTCACCGCCACGGTGACTAAGAGCATCATGACGGGTAGCAAATAACACCTTTGTTTTTTTCATTTTAAAACATCCAATCTTTTATTTTACTTTTAAAAATAGGATATGCCTAAGCATGTAGGCCACCATTAAAAAGTATAGGAAATAGGTTAGGCTATATGCGTATGTTACTCCTATTAAGCCAAATATCTTGATAAAAATGATAGAAAGAACCGTTAATGTTATCGAATAAAATAGTTCTGTAATGATTACATGTTTAGTCATCTCTTTTACAAGCATATTAAAGGAGATGAGCCAGCTGGCAATTTTGAAAAAGTCCCCTATTAACTGAAACAAGAACAAGTCCCTCATCACTAGGAATTCTTCAGAATACAAAATTAAAATGGCAAAGTCCTTCAAGAAATAAACAACAATTAAAATAACGGTTAGTATAGGGATAATAAGTTTATAACCATCAAATATTTCTTTTTTTAGTTTTAGATTATCTTTGATTTCCGATAATCGAGGTAAATAATACACACTTAACGACATAGTTATGAACATTAAATATGTGTCTGAGATTTTTGTTAGTCCTTGCCAGTATCCTGCTTCCTCAATGGATAAGGTATCAGTGATATAATTTCTAATGATAATAAAGGATACCGGTACGGTTAAAATATGAATCATGGACATAACCGTATAATTTGAATAGCTTTTTAATATGGAAAGATCAACTTTCCTAAGCCTAATTTTTCTAACCCAATCTTCTTTGAATAAATAACCAATGGATATGAATAGGACCAGAGTTTGTGAAAGTACATAAGCGTACATAGCTCCTCTTAATTCCCATTTAACGGTCAATAAGATGGAAAGAACTAAACCAAACAAGCTTTGTGTAACATTAATAAGTGTAAATTTCCTGATTTTCTTAAATCCATTTACAGCAGCCAGCAGGATGCTGTTAATCGCATAAAGTATTAGAAATAGTCCAATATAAATAAAGATATCGGAATATTGGTTCGAATCCAACAAAAGAACGGAAAGTTGGTTATGAAGCAGAATGATAACCAGCCCTGTAATGAGAGACGCAATAAAAGAAATTGTGATTGCTGCATTGATATATTTTTTCTGCGTATCTTCTTCCTCACCATAGAAAGAAACATACTTAGTGACTCCCTGACTAATTGAGAAGTTACTGAGGTTTGAAACAATAGAAAAGAAATTTTGTAATTGTCCTATCTGCGCAATACCCGCTGGTCCCACATAGATTGCAATTACTTTGTTTACAATAAAACCAGTTAAGATTTTAATAACCGTTGCTATGGATGAAAGAAAGCTTGTTTTAAATAAGTTCATATTTATCCTTTAGACTATTTTTATTACAGTAGAGGTCCCCTAAAGTTGCACAACTTCAAGGAACCTCTATGATCCTGTTTTAATCCGTATTAATTCTAGCAATTATTTTATTTGAAAGCAATGAATTTAGGGTTGTCTCTATATACCTTTATCCCATTTCATTTTTAATGATTTTTGCTTCCTTAACTCAAGGAATGATAATACTCCCAAAGTAACAAGACTAAAAATAGATAGGATTAACCCTAAATTATACCCCTCCGGTTTAAAATGAAGTTCCACAACATGCTGACCTTGTTCAACATCTACCCCAATAAATCCACCAAGCTTCTTCACAGGGACAGACTCTCCATCAACTTTGGCACTCCATCCAGGATCATAAGGTATGGAAAAGAATAAATTGTTATGATTTGTTACGTTTATCATTCCTTTTATTGAATTAGCATTCCAGCTCGTAACATCTATCGATTCTGCTTTTATTTGTTGGATTCTTTCTTCAAATTTTTCAATATCCAAAGCATAAAACATATTCTGTGTTAACTGAGTTTCTGGAACTAAGAAGTGAATGGTTATATTTACTCTCTCACTAGAAAAAGCACCTAAATCCAAAATACGTTCGTTATGGAATGTCGGGTACACCCCAACACGATTACCATTAACAAAAATCTCAGTTTCATTAAAACCCGGAAATCCTTTGCCGGCAGATATCAATGTGTAAAGTTGATTCTTATCCTTAAGATCAAAAGTCATATTAATAGCACCTGGAAGTGCAGGGTCACTTTTCTTAAAATATTGGACAGATCCATCCTTTCGAACATTAAGATTTGTGTAGGTAATAGCACTTGGTTTAATAGGATAAAAGTAGTCGATACTCTCATTAAGCGGCCCTAAAAGTTGATTCTGCAAATCAAAGGGATTATCGTTTTTTGATTGAAATACAGTCTGCTGTTTGGCCGTCATAAATCCAATGGGAATGGCATTCATATTTTCATATAAACAAACGCCCTCATTACAATTAACTAGCTTATAACCGTGCTTATCAATGGGTTGATCAGATACAAAATACTTATAACCAAATAAGGCATCCGTAACAAGTACCCCGTTGTTCTGCATTAAAGAACGTGGGCCTAAGGTAGTACTATAGCCCAACTGATACATAGCTTGATGCAAGGTCCCATTTGATAAAGTATTGAAATTGGACATGCCGTTGTAATGAAAGCGAAAAGAATCGTTATGCGTTAATCGAATATTCGTATTCATCCGATAAAAACCTTGATCTTCTTCATTCATCATGTCAACCATCTTTTCAAATCCTGGTTTTATATTATAATCATCTCTTTTAATACTATATCCAGCTAGACTATTTAAGGTGTTAATGTGACGGTAGGCGTTGATACTTAAGTCTACAAAGATAAAGAAAATGAGCAAAAGCGGCAAATACTTTTGATAACGTGTATGAAGCGTTTTAGCATACAAAAGAATAGCAAAGATCGTTAACAAAATGATATTGAACAATGCTTTTTTCACCGATACGAGTTCTGGGGTTATTTCAGGTAACAATATTAGTATAAAGACATTGGCAGCATACACCTTTAGTAAGGCAGATACGTATTTTTTTTCAAAGGAATTATAGACTCTAAATGCAAGTACGATCATTAAAAATGAAAAGATAAAAGCAAATCTGTGCAGGTAACCTACCGGGGACTCAAATGCATGCCAAACAAGGTTTAACAATTTAATTTGAAGGCTTAAAAATATTCCTCCTAATAATAGGAGATACAGCACTTTTTCCTTTACTCTGAATTCTGTCATCATAAAAAACAATGGAAATAGCAGCAACACCATTAAACCACTATAGACGTTAGGCAATTCAAATAGTTGTATACCGCCATTATATAGTTTGGCAAAGAATTGAAAAAAACTAAATGTAGGTTCACTCATACCATTACTATCACCTGGCGGATAAATATTCCTATTTAGATGTAAATAAGTGGGTATCGTTAAAAAAGCTGAAATCCCACCTGCAATGACCGTACAGAAAATAAATGACCCAAAATTTTTCAAAAAAACTTTCTTACTTATACCAATTGAAAGGCTTCTTTTAATAAAATAAAGAAAAGTAAAAATGCCAATTATATAAGCCATATAGAAGTTAGAAATAAAAAGAATAGCTAACACGATAATAAATAATTGTCTTGTTCCCCGTAAAAGAAATTCTACACCCAGCAGAACTAATGGCAATAAATAAACACCATCCAACCACATAATATTGAAGGCGTATACCACTGTGAAAGATATTAATGAATAGGTAGTTGAAAACATTAGCCTTGCTATGTTCAATGATTCATACATTTTAGAAAGATAAATATACATATATAAACCTGATAGGCCTATTTTTGTTAAAGTAATTAATACCACAGCCTCAGGTAAGTTGTCACGCTCAAATAATACGATTAAAAAAGAAATCGGGCTTGATAAATAATAGGCGAAGGTAGCCCAAAAGTTTAATCCCATCCCTGCTTCCCAAGCATAGAAAAGGCTCCCCTCTCCTTTTAGAACATCATATAAGTGATTATAAAATGGAATATATTGAGTATAAAGATCACCCATTAAGATCGAACTCTCGCCAAAAGGATACACCCCTCTTAGGACATAGACGAATCCCATCAATAATATTGGAATAGAAAAAGATAAAAAGAAGATACTAGAACGAGCAAAACTGATTTTCATTACAACCTCCCTGGATATTATGTGATTAATATGAACCATTATATCCATCAAATGGTAATTTTAATGGGGTACAAATGGATTTTATGTACAAAAAAACTGCTTATCATTTAAATAAGCAGCTTTTTTGTTAATTGTATTTCACTATTGGTTAATAAAATTATAAAATTCCTGTGCGTAATTCCCAATCTTTACTGCCCATGCTTCATCAGTAGCATATTGGTGCCAGCTATTATCAAATCGCATATTATCAATCGTTGGTTTACTAGAGTATGGAAAATATCCATCTGTATCCCATGTGCGATCCACATAGTTTTTCTTTATAAATGAAGCTCCCGCGATGATTCCACCCTCAGGAGTAGAATAGTTATAAGCCCCTTCATCTGGTCTTGTATCGATGGCCCCGATTCCATAAAAGTTATACTTTGTTTTCACAATCGAAGAATTTCCCCATCCCGTTTCTAAACCAGAATGCGCCAGCAGGTAAATGGCATTTAGTCCCGTTTCTTCTTGGGCTTTCAGATATGCATAGCCCATATTGGTCATAACCGTTGTTTTCCCGCCAGTCTTGTAATTTATGAATCTATTAATCTGGTCAGCTGTAATATTCGCTTTTGTCATAAGTGGAGTAAAAATCGTAACATGATTGGTAGATGGCGTTTTACTAAACTCATACTTAACCACATTATACCCTTCATTCCCTCCTGCATTACTCGCTCCCCAAATCCATCCCTTTTGACCGGATTGAGTTTGAACATAATACCATTCAGAATAAGCAGTCCCAGATGTTGTTACATGGTCAAGAAGATAAACACTCGCACCTGCCTGAACGGTTCCAAGACTAGGGCTCGTGTTAGAGTAACTGCTTCTTAATGTTCGTGCTTCTTTCACCAGCCATGTGTCTTCCATTAAACTGGCTTCAAGATATTCCTTTTGAACCCAGCCAATTTGTCCATCACTCATTTTTATCTTTGCAGCATAGAGTTTTTCTTCTAAGACATCTACAGCATCACCATAACCTAGTTCCATCAATCTCGTATAACTAGGATTATAGAATACTAGATGTTTTCCATAATCAATCAATTCTTCAAAACTGCGATAGACTGGCAGCTTTATAGAAGAAACCAACTTCGTATGCGGCGATTGCTCCACAATTGGTACTTTATTTGGCTCAATGAAAAATTCGATTGCACTATGATAAGTGGCATCATAATATTCAACATCAATCCAATGGACATCTTTTTGATCTGAGCTTGTATCAACACGATCCTTTATGGCTAGTGCAGCTGTATTTTCTTGAAATGCGCCAAGTGTCCACCTGTCAATGACCAATTTCCCATCAACATATACACGGACACCATCATCTGCTTTAGCCCATAATTTATAGTTTCCTACAGGAATTCGTTTCGCAGTTGAATACCGTGCAGAAAAATAATCAACCTTAAAGCCACTTACTGGTGCTCCTACCCCATGGTTTTCATAAAGTTTCTTATATTCCCCATTAGGCGGAATGACTTTTGCAGCGGTTGGATCACCAGACAATGACGAATTTGGATAGTAATAAGCAATCCATGTATCAAGCGGAAGAATATCAGAATAGACAATCGCTCCACCTGTATTTTCGTAATAGTGTGTTTTAACCGTATGTTGTCCTTCTGTCACTCCAAGCCATAACGCTCGGTTCATAACCGCCGCAGAATCACTCCATCGGTTTATAGGAAATTGCCCATCGACTTCTACCTTAACACCATCATCCGCAAGTGTTTGAATAAAGTAGTCTCCCTTTAAGAAGTACTTGGATTGGTCAAAAACCCCAGTAAAGTAATCTGAGGAAATCCCATTTCCGGGACTGTTAAAACCCCAATTATAACGAACAGTCCCTACCGATTGTGTCGGTATTTCTTGAAACTTCTTATAATTGAGAGAAAGCTTTGCCTGCCCGCCATTTTCAAAATACTCAACACGGATTTTGTGCTGCCCTTGAGTTAGTAGAACTTTGCCACTTTTCCTGCCGCTATCAGAGTTTGTCCAAGCATCAATGACATTCTGATCATCTACCCAAACACGGAGACCATCATCAGAAATGGCATCGAAAAAGTACATCCCTGCTTCAAGTTCCACATTTTTAGTGAATCTAGCTGAAAACCGATCTTGTGGGATAAACGAATTTGGTGAACCCCATCCCCAATTAAAATTGAGGGTTGAAAGCTTTACAGCAGAATTTTTCCCGCCAATCACATATGGATCGCCTGCTAACGACATATTAGGGTAGACTTCCCCAAACCATGTATCATCAAACGCCGTTTCATAAGGCTCTAAGAAAAAGTCGATACCACTATTATGACCGCCGTCATAATATTCTACATCTATCCAATGGACATTTTGTTCCCCTGGATTGGCATTTGCATGATCTGCTATTTCAACCTTCTTCGCATCCTCTTTAAACGTTCCAGGTGTCCATCGGTCTAAAACTAACTTTCCATCTATATAAATACGAACACCATCATCAGCCTTTGCCCGTATGATATACTCCCCTGCAGGAACTCGTTTTGCAGTCGAGTAACGCTCAGAATAGTTATCTGCCTGAAAACCATTAACTGGTGCGCCAACACCATGGTATTCATATAGCTTATTAAATTTGCCAATTGGCTGTATTACCTTTGCTGCCTTCGGAACTCCTGAAAGTGTTGTATTTGGATAATAATAAGCAATCCATGTATTAAAGGGAAGCACGTCAGAGTATAGTGCTGCTCCTCCTGTGTTTTCATAATAATGCGTCTTTACCGAGTGATATCCCTCTGTCACACCAAGCCATAGCGCACGGTCAATGTTCCCGGCAGAATCACTCCACCGATCAATAATCCATTTACCGTCTGCTTCGAGCCTTACTCTATCATCAGCAAGTGTCTGGATAAAATAGTCACCACTAGAATAGTTCTTGGATTGGTCAAAAAGGGCTGAAAAGTGGTCAGCAGGATATCCCTTCGCCGGGCTGCCAAAACCCCAATTATAATGAACAGGTTTACCTGATTGAGGTGCATAAATATTTTCCTCTGCATGCACACTAACACCTAATGGAAGCATTACCGTTAATAAACCAGCACCAAATCTCCACTTTAAATTATTCCCCAAGTTTACAAGCCACTCCTTATTTGTCTATTTGTCTCTTTATATAAAAAAGTAAAATTCATAAAAAAAAAAGTTCCTTAAAATTCAACAATTGAATGTTTCTTAAGGAACTTCTTTTAGAAGAATAACATAAATATTATATTTTATTTACAAATCATTACAAATACATTAAATTACCAAATCGATTAAAAAAGTGGATATATTTAGGGTTTTCTTGCCTGAATAATTCTTTTCATTATAGGATCAGTGATATTAATCAGCACTCAATACTTTCTTTGTCATCAAATACCCAATCGGTAAATTAATAATTGTAGTAAGTATTGGAACAAGCCATTTACTTTCAGGAGACAAAAGTAACAAGATAGAAGGAACTAAATAGGCAATTACAGCTTGAACCGTGACGACCGAAGGATATTTCATAAACTTTTTTATACTCGGAAGGACTCGAAACGTAAAATAGCTGTTAATAAAGAAAGATGTGATGTTAGCCACTAGAAAAGCAATTAAATTTGCCAGCTTATATCCCAATAGCGGACTTAATAGCAGAAACCATACAAAATGGTGAGCAGTATTAAAGACACCGGTTAAACAATATTTAATGAATCTATTTTCAACTATAAAGTTAATGCTTTTACTATTATCTTTGTAGTGATTTTCCACTTAGGAATTTCTCCTTAAATAAAGAGCCTTTTTCTTGTGTATGTTCCGTTGAATGGAAGAAGGAAATTCTCCCTTAACAATTAAACCTGGTTTGGACAATTCCTTTTTCAAGGCAAAAGAAGACTGTTCTTGAACAATATAGCTTGGTCTTGCTTTTACCTCGATAAATATTCTCCCTATATATTCGCCAATAATCCCAAGGAAAATCAGCTGCAGCCCGCCAAAGAATAACATAATGGAAACAATAGAAGCATATCCACTTACCTCATTTCCAAAGTATAATTTAGCAAAGATAATGTAAAACATATATAAAAAGGCAGAACTAGCTGTAAAAAAGCCAAAATAGGATGCCCACCTCAAAGGTGAGATGGTAAAGGAGACAATCCCATCTATAGCGTAGTGAACGAGCTTCAAAAAACTCCAACTAGAGTCTCCGGCTGCCCTCTCTATATTCTCAAATTCAATACATTTTGTCCTATAGCCCACCCACATAAATAATCCTTTTGCAAAACGGTTCTTTTCCTTCAATTGGAGAAAGCTTTCCACGACCCTGCGGTCCATAAGACGATAATCTCTTGCACCATCAACAATATGTACATCACTCATCTTATTAATGAATTTGTAAAACTTCCTGGCAAACCAGCTTCGGATCGGTGGTTCACCGCTTCGATTGGAGCGGCGGGTATAAATGACATCATATTTACCCTCTATCCATTCCTGAATCATTTGCGGCAGCAAATTGGGAGGGTCTTGAAGATCTACATCCATTAGGATTACAGCCTCACCACGGGCTGCTTCAATTCCTGCCAGCATGGCTGCTTCTTTACCGAAATTTCTGCTAAAACTAATAAACCTCACATTTGACTCCTTATTACTTAAATGCTTTATTTTTTGTATGGTCTCATCCTTACTGCCATCGTTAACATAAATAAACTCATATTCAATGTCCTTTATCTCTGCAAGGATTGGATTGACCACAGAGTAAAATAAATTCACCGATTCATCTTCGTTATAACAAGGAACGATTAAGGAAACCAACTTCACCTGTTTTCACCTTCTAACTAATGCCATTTTGGTTTTCGATTTATAGCCACAAAAATTAGTATTGCCAATAATTGCCTATCTTATTTAACCAAAATTATAGAAAAAAAGGGCTGACTCAGATTTTGAGTCAACCCTTCTATTCTTATTCATACACAGGAAGATCGAAATAAAGTGTATAATTATCGATCAATTGATATAAATTATACATATTCGTAATTTGTTTTGCAGCCCAGCCAATATCTGTTGCGTATTGATGCCATGTTTGAATAGGATTCCATCTCATTTTATATAATGTATCCTGTTGGAACGTAGGATTATAGATATAGCCACTTCCAATTAACTTAGCCCCGCCAATAATGGCTGCTTCCGGAGTAAACCATCCTTCATCATAAGCTTTCTTTGCTCCACAATCCCTTGCGCAGCTATCGAAGGCATTATAGCCATACATATTATATACTGTTCGGCCATTATATTGAACTCCCTTTGCTAATGATGACTGTCCATTTCCCGTCTCATGCAGCGCATGGGCAATTAAATAAATTTCATTCACATTATAAAGTCTTGCAGCTTCAGCAAATGCTGCAGCCGTTCCACTCAGGGATCCCTTTGTGGAATTAAGAATCTTCGTATTCACTTCATTTACATCAATATTCGCAGGTTTAGATAGTTTTAGAAATTGAAAATACTGATTGCTAGTTGAAGGGAAATTATTTGGATTTAGATAATATTCTACATCTGCTGGTTTTGCATCTTTGAATTGTAGATATATTTTGGTCCATTCGCCTTCGGTGCCTAAGATTCTAAAATCTTTAAACCCAGCATCTTTTTGTGCAACAATCTCATAACCAGTACCTGGGCCACTTCTAATATTCACATCGTTACCAGTTACTATATTATTAACTGGGTCTATATAAGCAGTGTAAATATATGCCGGATCATTTCGATACTTATCCGTTTGCGGAGACTTCTGCATTTGAAGGTTAAGCATTTGTGCCAATGTCATATTATAGTTGGTAGTCATCACCTGTGGTCCATTTAAAACTTTCTCAGTTGTTGTCCACCAGCCATAACGGTTTGTTACCATTTTTGCATTAGCTACTGTATTTTCATAGCCCCAGAATGTACCGGTAGCAATACGGTAGACATTCATTTTGTCGCCAGTTGCTACCGCTGTTGCATACAACCCATTCTTTTTAAAGTAATCTAATGCTTGATCACTTTTACCATTACCTAATAGTGGTTGTGTGACTATTTTATAGGCGGCGTAGCCTACTTTATCAGTTGCTTGAGTGGTGTACCACCAACCGTTTTTACTGAAAAATGCACCAACCTGTTCGATTCCAAGGACAGGATCGGTAACAATTCTAAATAAAGAGTAATCCTTCTCATCAGTGATTTGTGTGCTATGCCCTATTCCTAATTGGTTTAAATAGGTTATCCCTTTGTTTAGTTCATTTTCTGTTAAAGGAACGGTAACAATACGATAAATTGCAGGACCCTTTTTACCAGTTGAAATAGTGGTTGACCACCAGTTTTTACTATTAAAATAAACGCTAGCCGTCTCTAGCTTCTTTATATCTATTGTTTCTTCGGAAATAATTCGGAACGAGATAGGAACCTTTTGATCGGATGGGGTTAGACTATACCACCAACCCTTTTTATCTAAATACTCGGTCGCACTTGATAGTGAATTTCCGGCTAACGGGTTAAAGATTATTCTAAAACTATCACCCGCTTCTGCCGATTCGTATCTAGCAGAAAATCCCAAATCCTTTTTAATTTGATTGACTATAGCTTGTACCTGGGTTTCTCCAATAAACCAGCCAGTACTAATAATCGTTCCGTCTGAATATTTAACTGGTTCATAGTTAGCATTTAATCCTGTTTTTGTATTGAATTCTTGCAGTACTCTTTTTATTAGTTCCTCATCATAAAATTCACCTGAGATAAATTGTTTGTATTCCTGATATTCTCCGGTTGGTTGATAAGATGAGGAGATTCCAGTAGACTGTTGGAATTGTTGAATGACTCCCTTTGTATAATCTTCTCCCGCGAATCCTTCAGCTACTAATCTCTTTTTGAATACATATTCCCCAGTTTGTTCATATGCAGCGTTAACTCCGGTACTTCTAGTGAAGTCTTGTATAATACGCTTTACATTTTCTTCACCATAAAAATACCCTGTTACAATTTTTTGATAAGGTACAGGTGCTCCTGCCGGCTGATAATTTGCACTAAACCCCGTACTACTTTGAAAATGGCTTATTCTTTCTTTGGCTGCCATTTCATTATAGTAATCCCCCGAATAAATTTGATAATAAGGTATAGGGTCTCTTGCTGGTTCATAAGCTGCCCACCAGCCTGTATCAGACATTAATCTCTGCAAAGCATTATTTACGCTTTCCTCACCATAAAACTCTCCTGTTATAATTCTGTGTTGTGAATAATCTGTATAGGCAGAGGTTCTATCGGGAGGTGAGAAAAGAGTCATTACGAAAAGCAAGAACAAAAAACTAATGGAAAACTTTTTCATTTCTTTATACATTCCCCCTATTAATCTACTAAAATGAATAAATCATTTTAGTTATAAAGTCGACAAAAATTGTCGATTTATTAAATATTAAATACCATTTTATCATATTTTGTGTTTAATAGACTGTCAATAAATTAAAAATATTGGAATTTATTACAGGTCATTTTTTAAACAAATATTTTTTTATTAGCATGTAAATACCTTTCAAAAATAGGAAACCTATGAAGAAAAGCAAGAATCCCCATAAACCAATAATGGCATCGTCAAATTCCATTTGCCCTCTGCCCGTTATCTTTTGCTGTATTTCTATAGCAAAAACAAGGACAAGTATGACAGTTAGAGTGTAGATAAATGAAATAGCAGTAATACTATATTTTGCCAATCTAATAAAAAGGGCGTGTACAATAAAAAATGTGAATATTCCTATTAAACCCAAAACCCATAAATGAAGGTCTTTATCTGTAAAATTAAAGCCCATCAAATTTGATAGATTCCAGATATAGTCATGTAGTGTATTAACAATGTCTGCTAATAGTAGAATTAGTTCTTTCATAGAATCCTCCTTTTTTTTTAGGTTTTTGTGTATTATATTACCTATTATGACATTGTTGAAATATAGTATAAATGTTGCATTTTATAAAAACAAGTAAAGACACTGCCATCCTAAAGTACTATTCTAGAAATAAATTTATTGGTGTTTACTAGAACGCTAAAATTACCAAATAATTTGCAACATATCTATAATTTTATATTAATATTTGGTATATTCTGCTATACTGCATATTGATGGTTTAAATTTGATAATAGAGGAATAATCTACATCTTATTATTTTAATTACTTAGTGTTATCATATTATAGTAAAAAAGACGCATTGCATTATTTGTCGAAAATTAATTCATACCATTAATCTCATTCATATATATTTCAATACCTAAGGAGGAAACACATGTCTTCTAGAGCGGAAAAGAAAAAAAACAAAAAGAAAAAACGCAAATGGTTACGTGTCCTATTAACCATCCTTATTATATTAATTGCTGCAGTCGGTGCCTATTCATTTTCCGTCTATAACTCATTAACGAATGCAGTTGATACTATGCACTCTCCACTTGAAAGAGAGAAATCAGATAAAAGAACGGAAGAAGTCTCCTTGAAGGAAGCTGAACCGATTTCGGTTGCATTATTAGGTGTTGACCAAAGGGAAAACGACAAAGGCAGATCAGATACGATTATTATCCTTACGGTTAACCCAAATACAAATTCTGTTAAAATGTTAAGCATTCCTCGTGATACCAGAGTTGAAATTGTTGGCAGAGGAAAATCAGACAAAATAAACCACGCATATGCTTTTGGTGGTGTGGAAATGTCACTCAATACGATTGAAGAGTTTTTAGATATCCCTATTGACTATTATGTCCAAATTAATATGGAAGGTTTCCAAGATATTGTGGACGCAGTTGGCGGTGTCACTGTGGAAAATGATTTAGATTTCACTATCGATGGAAGACATTATGCAAAAGGCACGTTAAATCTTAATGGAGACAGAGCATTGTATTATGCTCGTATGCGCCATGAGGATCCACGCGGAGATTTTGGAAGACAAATGCGTCAACGCCAAGTTATCCAAGCTGTTATTAATAAAGGAGCAAGCCTAAGCTCTTTAACCAATTACGGTGATATATTCAGTGCATTAGGAAATAACGTAAAAACAAACTTAACGTTTGATGAAATGGTAACCATTCAGAGTAAATACAAAGGTGCCATAAATGCTATTGAGCAAATTGAAATGAATGCACAAGGTGCAATGATTAATAACGTTTCTTATCAGATCATTTCAGACGAAGAAAAACAAAGAGTACAGAATATCTTAAAGGAGAATCTAGAAATTAAGTAAAGTCTTAATTCTCCTTTACTTTCATATAAAGATGGAATAATGTTGGAAATTGTAGAATCATAGAAATATATTAGATATAATAGTTACGAAAATCTTATTAATTGGGTGGTGTATGGTATGAATATAAAAGTTGAAACTGAGAATTCATTCCAAAAGCAGCAAGGCTCTCTAGAATCTCCTTATCCATATATAGAACAAAATACTTCTACACTAGATTTGCAATTATTTATTAAAAGAATAATAGATATTGTAATTGCTTTAATTGGGCTAATTATAACTGCCCCAATATTGCTTATTACAAGTATTTTTGTAGTATTGGATAGCCCTGGACCAGTCTTATTCGCACAGGAACGCGTTGGACTGAGGGGAAAATATTTTATGATATATAAAATCCGCTCCATGGTGACAGACGCAGAAAAAAATGGGGCTACTTGGGCTGCGAAAAATGACCCAAGGGTAACAACTGTTGGTAAATTCATTCGTAAAACAAGGATAGACGAACTTCCACAGTTATGGAATGTTCTTAAAGGGGACATGTCCATTGTTGGACCACGTCCAGAAATTCCAAAGTTCACTATTCAATTTAACGAAGAAATTCCGGGTTTTGTTAACCGGTTGTCAGTTAAACCAGGATTAACCGGCTGGGCGCAAATTAATGGCGGTTATGATTTAACACCTGCTCAAAAACTAGAAAAAGATATGATTTATATCAATAATATATCTCTTTTATTAGATATAAAAATTATCTTTAAAACCTTCTTTATCGTTTTTAACGGAAAAGGTGCTAGATAAGTATGGGACTTACGAAAAAACTTTTGAATAAGAACTTATTGCTAAAAAATATATCTTGGACGTTTTTTGGTAACATTATATATTCGGCTTGCCAATGGGCCATACTTTCGATTATTGCGAAGGTTGGCTCATCTTTAATTTTAGGGGAGTTTAATTTAGCTTTTGCCATAACAACCCCCATTTTCTTATTTTCAAGTCTGCAGCTGCGTTCCGTTGTAGCTACAGACCATAAAAATGAATATTCTTTTCAAGAATATTTTCAGCTAAGATTCCTGTTATCTATTCTTTCTCTTGTTGCAATAATTATTCTTGCTATGTTCCTTAATTACGATTTGGTTTTTAGCTTAGTATTAATAGGAATAGCACTTATAAAATTCTTCGAATCCATCAGCGACATTTTTTATGGAAAATTCCAGCAAGAAGAAAGATTTGATGACATATCCAAATCTTTAATCATTCGAGGAATTCTTTATATCGTCCTTTATTTCATTGGGGTATTTTTCCTTAACAGTCTTTTGATTGGTGTAATACTGGTTAATGTTTCATTTATTTTTTTACTTTACTATGATTTTAAAAAGCTAAATGAAAGAATACACTTTAAACTTGATAGAAAAAAACTTGTTATGCTTACCAAGAAAAGTATTCCATTAGGATTAGTGGTCCTTATTATTTCACTGATTGACAATGTTCCAAAGTATTTTATTGAATACAATATTGGTACCAGTGAACTAGGGTATTATACCTCGATTGTATATGTAACAATAATTGGCAGCACCATCGTTAATGCTTTTGGACAAGCTAGTATGACTAGACTCTCTTTATATTTTCAACAGAAAAAACTTGCCCAATTCATCAAGCTTCAAATTCAATTGATTATTTTTACGATCATATTAGGACTTTCTCTTGTTGCATTTGTGTATTTGGTTGGAGACAAATTATTAGTCTTATTATATAACTCGGATTTTGCAAATTATTACGATGAGTTTAAACTTATTATGATTGGCGCTGTATTTCTATTTATAAGCTCTATTTTTGGTTACGGTATTACCGCTGCTAGATATTTCAAAGTGCAGCCTTTTATATTGTCAATCGTCTTACTATCTAATGCAATATTTAGCTTTATTTTAATAAAAGATGGCATATACGGTATATCCATTGCCTACTTACTAACGAGTATCATTAATTTTCTATGCCATTTATGTGTGTTTATTTATATCTTGAGAACGAGTAAAAAGGGTGAAGCAAATGATCAGAGTGCTCCAAGTTATTGAGAAAATGGACAGGGGCGGAGCAGAAACATTTATTATGAACCTATATAGAAATATCAACCGAAGTGAGATTCAGTTTGATTTTTTAGTTCATGATCCCTTGGGACACTATATTGGTGAAATTAAGGAGCTTGGCGGCTGTATTTATACATTGCCAGCACCAAGCTCGATTGGAATTAGAAAATACAAAAAGCTTCTCAAAGAAGTATTGTTAAATAATGGCCCCTTTCATGCAATCCATAGCCATATTCACCATTTTTCAGGTGTTATTGTGCAAACAGCCAAGACTGCTAAAATACCTGTACGAATTGCACACAGCCATACTTCAAGGGATTTTAAAGTATCGAATCCTTTAAGAAGCATTTATACAAAGTTAATGGAAACATTAATTAAGAATAACTCCACATTGTTATTTTACTGCTCAGATAAGGCTGGTCAGGCTCTTTATGGCAGTAATTTCAAGAAAGATAAACGTTCCGTTTTTATTCCAAATTCAGTTCAATTAGATCAATTTAAATCAGTTTGGCAGATGGATAAAAATGAAATACGGAGTCAGCTAGGTATCCCTCTTTCCAAAAAAATTGTTGGTCATGTTGGCAGCTTTACAACACCAAAAAATCATTTGTTTCTAATCGAGGTTTTCCATCACTTAGTAAAAACTCATCCCGATTTTCATCTCGTTTTAGTTGGCGGCGGGCCGCTTAGACCTGATATTGAAAGTAAAGTGAACGAATTAGGGATGAGCGAAAATGTGACTTTCTTTGGAGTTACAAATGATGTGCCAATGGTTTTACGCACATTTGATATCATGTTATTCCCCTCTCTTTTTGAGGGTCTTCCAACTGTTATTGTTGAAGCACAAGCTGCCGGTATTCCATCTGTTCTTTCGAATACCATCACAACTGAAGTAGATATGGACCTTGGTCTGCTTGTTTACAATGATCTAAATTTAACATTAGATCATTGGTCGAATACAATCTTAGAATTGGTGAATAAGCGTGTCCCAGAATATCAAATAATAGTTAATAAAATACTTTCAAAAGGGTTCGATACAGCTCAAGTGGCTGAACTTTGTGAAAGGTTGTATATAAATGGCCATAAATAAGTACTGGATTGAAGTTTTTTTAAGAAATTACTTGAAATTTATCATGTTTTCCATGCCCTTTTTAATTGGGTATATACCATTTTTGAGTGAGACCCTGGCACTAAAGAGCCCGTTTATTATTGGAATTTATTACGGACCTTTACTGCTTTCTGTCATTTGGTTTAAAGATATCATTCATTTTAAAACGATAAAATATTATACTGTCATTATTTTAATATCTATTATTACCCTTATATGGTCTATAGATGTAAATAAGGGTATAACAAATATCTTCCTATTAGTATCGTCTATTGCTGCAGCCTATTTACTTTACTTATTTGACTACCGCAAGTTATGGGCTTGGTTTTCTTGGGGGATGCTTGTATTTACAATACTATTAAAATTGAAAGTGTTGTATTTCTTCCTAGATACTTATAATTTTGGCGGCGATCGGCTGGGGTATATCGAAGGTCAATTTGCAACGGATCCCAACTTTTTAGGAATGTATATTGGGATTGCGCTGTTTTACTTTATATCTACACTAAAAAATAATCTTTCTAAAAAGATAAATAAGACATATATTTATATCCATTTAGCGGCTTGCTTACTATTGATTTACTTTTTATTTTTAACACTATCACGCACGATAACACTTTCACTAATCTTAACTCTCATGTTAACTTTTGTTGTCCTTGTCTTGAAAAACAACTTTAAAGAGAAAAAGGTCTTAATCAAAACTTTGTCCATTTCTCTTGTTTCAATTATATTACTGGTCTTCCTAATTTTGAATTCCCCATTATCGTCAAGGTTTAAGGGGTTATTACACGATGACCGCATCGATATTTGGAAAGTGATTTGGGGCCTTATTGGCAAGTTTGATATTTACTCCTTTTTCGGTTATGGACTGGGTTCTTCTGATTTAATAATAGGAAAGTACTTTCATGGTGCTGTATCTGACAGTGAAGGTATTCTTCGATTTAGTGCTCATAATTTGTATTTCGATTGGCTTCTTCAAACGGGTCTGATTGGATTTGGAATTCTCCTTTATTTGCTTGCTAAAATGATCAAGGTGAATTGGAAATCATTAAATAGTAAAAATATTGATCTATTCTTAATCAGCACATTTTTTTTAATTTGTTCATTCGGAATTAATACATTTGGACACTATTCATTGCCAGTAATGGTTGGCTTAATTATTTCAACACTCTTAACAAAAGAATCTACACATAAAGGAACGTCAAAATGAAAAAAAATATTCTCTTGATTATCTTAAATTCAGCCTATGGCGGTGCAGAGCGTCATGTATTAGACATTTGCAGATACCTGGATAGAAGCAAGTTTAATCTGTCTATTATTGTACCCGAAAACACTAAAATCGAAGAAGAATTAAAAGGGATGAAAAATTTACAGGTACAAACCGTTAATAGAGGCAGTTCAAGTATCTTGTCTATGTCGAAACTTATTAAACAAATGAATCCTGATACGATCCATGTTCATAGTCCGCGGGCAACCTTAATGGCAGCTATCGCTGTCGGTCTAGCCGGTTTCAAGGGCAACTTCATAACAACTGCTCATGGATGGATACCAAATCGACTTAAGTTAAGAAAAGGTATTGAACTCGTTTATATATCAGCTTTAAAGCGATATAGCAAAATTATAGCCGTTTCCGATGATGTTAAAAAAACTTTAAACTCTAACAATATTCCATTAGATAGGATTGAAACAATCTATAATGGTGTAGAAATTGAGGAAACCAAATTAAGTCATACAGCCTCCAGCAGAAAAGTGGTTTTCCTTGGGAGATATATCGAAGAGAAGGGACTCCCTTATCTTTTAGAAGCTTTAAAGGAAATCAATAAAAGTGAATTAAAAAATAAACTAACTGTTGATTTTTACGGTGACGGTCCTTTGAAAGAGTATGTAGACCAAACAATTAAAGAATTGAATACAAACAATGTTAGAAATTGTGGTTTTATGAATCCCGATCAAGTGATTAAAACACTCCGGAACTATGATATCCTTATTATGCCATCTATCCAAGAAGGTTTTCCCTATACATTAGTAGAGGCATTTTCAGCAGGAATACCTGTTATTGCTTCTAGTGTAGGCGGTATTCCAGAAGCATTGGAAAACGGGTTTAATGGGTTTTTAACTACTCCGAAAAGCAGCGAAGATTTAAAAATTGCCCTCGAAACATTTATTAGATTAGACGATGCAAAGGTTCTCGAGTTGAAGAAAAACGCTCTTGATACCTCTAAGAAATTTAATGTTGTTGACATGGTAAAGTATATTGAGAAAAACTATTAATATAAAATGAAAAAGATGACTTTCCCTAAACTTTTCGTTAGGAAAGTCATCTTTTTTAATATCCTTCAGGATTTGATTTTTGCCATCTCCAGGAATCCTCGCACATTTCCTTTACCCCTTTTTCAGCTGTCCAGTTAAGTTCTAACTTCGCTTTCTGTGGGTTTGCATAGCTTACGGCAACGTCACCAGGTCTCCTATCAACGATTTTGTAGGGGATTTTTCTGCCAGAGGCGCTTTCAAAAGCTGAAACAAGCTCCAAAACACTATATCCCTTACCTGTACCCAAATTATATGGTTCTACACCCGTTGTCTGAAGTACCTTTTCAAGTGCTTTTAAATGTCCTTTTGATAAATCAACTACATGGATGTAGTCCCTTACACCAGTACCATCAATAGTTGGAAAATCATTTCCAAAAACTTGTAACTCTTTCAATTTTCCTACTGCAACTTGTGTAATATATGGCATTAGATTGTTAGGAATGCCATTTGGATTTTCACCGATTCGGCCACTTTCATGTGCTCCAATAGGATTAAAATAACGTAAAAGAGCAATACTCCAACTTTCATCCGAGATAAACAAATCACCTAAAATTTCTTCTATCATGAGCTTCGTACGTCCATAGGGATTTGTTGCAGAAAGCGGAAAATCCTCTGAAATCGGAACTTGTTCAGGTAATCCATAAACAGTAGCTGATGAGCTAAATACCAATTTTTTTACACCATATTTATTCATTACCTCGCAAAGAATAAGTGTTCCCGTTATGTTATTATGATAATAATGTAAAGGTATGGACACAGACTCTCCAACAGCTTTTAGACCAGCAAAATGGATAACTGCTTCAATATGATTCTCCGAAAAAACCTTTTCTAGCCCTTTCTGGTCAAGTATATCTACTTCATAAAACTTAAAATCCTTACCAGTGATTTCTTTAACACGAGTTAATGATTCGGGCTTACTATTTGAAAAATTATCAACAACTATGATTTCATATCCAGCATTCAATAGCTCTACACAGGTGTGACTTCCGATATAACCAGAACCTCCTGTAACTAAAATCGCCATGGAAATGACCCCCTTTATTTCTCTGATATATTAAAAATTTAACCCAAAGGATATTATACCTAAATTACACCAAAAAAACATTAAATTGGAATGAATTGGACACTTATAAGAATTGCTTATTATACCGATAACATTTTTAGAAATGTTCATGTTCTTCAATTTTTGACTTCAAAAACTTTAGCAGATTCTCCTTTAAATCCTTATTTTTAAGTGCAAACTCTATTGTAGTTTCAATAAATCCAAGTTTTTCTCCTACATCATATCTGTTTCCTTCAAATTCATATGCAAAGACACGTTGTATTTTGTTTAGATTCTGAATTGAATCTGTCAACTGGATTTCTCCTCCAGCTCCCACTTCCTGTTTATCTAAAAACATAAAGATATCTGGAGTAAACACATATCTCCCTATTATTGCCAAGTTAGAAGGAGCTTTTTCTATTTCAGGCTTTTCGACAAAGTTTTTGACCTGAAATGAGCGCCCTTGTTGTTCAATAGGATCAATGATTCCATAACGATTTGTCTCATTATCAGGAACCCTTTTTACGCCAATAACGGAGGAATGGGTTCGATCATATTCATTTATTAACTGTTTTAAACACGGGGTTTCTGCTTGAACAATATCATCACCAAGTAAGACTGCAAAAGGTTCATTGCCAATAAAGTTTCTAGCACACCAAACAGCGTGTCCTAGTCCTTTTGGTTCCTTCTGTCTAATATAATGGATATCGACTAATTTGGATGGCTCTTGAACCTTTTTTAATAAATCGAATTTTTCTTTACTGATTAAGGTTTGTTCCAGCTCATACGCGGAATCAAAATGGTCTTCAATTGCCCTCTTACCTTTTCCTGTTACAATGATAATATCTTCTATTCCAGACTCTATCGCTTCTTCCACAATATATTGTATCGTAGGTTTATCAAGAATCGGCAGCATTTCCTTCGGCATTGCCTTTGTTGCGGGTAAAAAACGTGTGCCTAGACCTGCAGCAGGTATAATAGCCTTTTTTACTTTTTTCAATCTAATACTCCCTTTCTTTGATATACTAAGAACAACACTTTCCGAACTTTACTAATTAACGAATCATCTACATTTTTAACTAATTATTCCATAACGAGAATCAATAAACAAGAATGTAGTAGTTTGCTATCTAAGGTGCTTGTATGATTTCTACACTGGTTATGTTGTTCTTTTCTAACCTAAAAACATATAAGTACACAATTAGGGTAAATTAAATTCAATGATTTTGGTGTCGAAAGGGGTCAAAATGTTAAAGATAAAACACAAAGAACCAATCTTTGCCTTGATAATGACGGGAATTCAATCATTTATCACGATTTTCTTAACGGAAGTCCTTTATCGAGGAGGGTTTAGTCCTGCTCTTGAATGGACAAAAGATTACACTAGACCTTTCACCTATAATTTTTTATTATTATTTTTGCTATTAGCAAGCTTACATATGTTCAAAAGAAAACTTTATATTATTCTTTCCTATCTAATAACCATCCCATTGTTATTTCTTGGTTTAGCTTCAAATGTGAAACAAGGGATTCGCGGCGTGCCTGTTTTACCAACTGATCTCTCTCTTGCAGCAGAAGCGAGAAGTATGGCTGAGTTTTTCTCTGGAACATTACACTTTTGGACTATTGTCTTCCTTGTTGTGTTAAGCCTATTGGGCATTTTTCTAGTTTATAAAATCCCAAATCAACAGGGTTCTAATTTGATTAGATTTTTAACTTCTGTTGTTTTGCTAACAGCATTCATCGTTATTTTTAGAATCGAAAGTTCTAATGATTCCACATTCCTTAAGAGAAAGTTAATGATTATTTATCAAATGACAGATCAAAGAACCACCTATGAAATAGATGGGCTAATGGCAGGTTTTATTCAAAACTTGAAATGGTTGAAACAAGAGATACCTATTGGTTACTCCCAATCAGCCATCAATACCATTATTTCTAAATCAGATGTACCTGAATATCCAAACGATAATGATAAACCCAATATTATTATGATTATGAATGAAGCCTTTTGGGATCCAACTAAAATGGAAAGTGTAGTGTTCAATCAAGATCCATTACCGTATTTTCATCAACTTCAACAGGAAGCAAGCTCAGGGTCACTTAATGTAACTGTGTTTGGCGGGTCAACGGTTAATACGGAATTTGAAGCATTAACTGGGTTATCAACACATTTTTTACCCTCTGGCTCTATCGCCTATTTGAATTATGTTAAGAAACCTCTGCCTTCTCTTCCAACTATCTTAAGAAAACAAGGCTATGATACAACCGCAATTCATTCCTGGCATCACTGGTTTTATGACCGATCCGGCGTTTACAGGGATTTAGGTTTTAATCGATTTATTAGTATGGAATTTATGGGAAATCCGATTGCTCATGGTCCTTTTTTCCGAGACAAAAGTGTCACAGATGAAATTTTAAAAAAGCTAAAACAAGAAAATAGTGGCAAACCAAATTTTATTTTTGCTGTTACTACTCAAAACCACGGTCCTTATTCTACTGACAAGAAGGAGGCCTTTTCAACAATTGAAACGCATTTAAAGGGCGATGCCTCTTTTTCAGATGAGGCAGAAAGCATGTTAGAGGTTTACTCAGATAACCTATTGGATATCGACCAAGACCTTGAAAGATTAATTAATGAATTAAATACTATGGACAAAAAGACTATTCTTATCTTTTTTGGTGACCATCTCCCTTTACTAGGGAATGAATACATGGTTTATGAAGAGGCAAACTTCTACCAAGGTACTGATTCTTATGAAGAATATTTAAATATGTATTCGACTCCATTATTAATTTGGGATAATTACAGTAACAAAAAGGAAAGTATTAATATAGGTTCATCCATGCTGACTCCTATTATCTTAAATCGAGCAGGTTTAACTGGTAATCCTTTTACGAATTATTTGCTTTCGAAATACTTAAATGATGGGTTATCAAAAATACCTAGAGAAGATTTCTACGCAGTAGAGCAGATGGATAATGAGACACTAACTGAATTAAAGATGCTTCAGTACGATATTTTATTTGGTAAAATGTATTTCAACGACAATAAGAAAATTGAGGTTAGCAAGAACTACCGTTTAGGATACAAGGATCCAAAAATCACTTCGATATCTATTCGTAAAGGTAAAGACAAGATAGTTGTAAAAGGGCAAAATTTCACACACAATAGTTATGTCTTTATTGACGGAACGGCGGCTGATAAAATTTCTGGAAATACAACAAATATTACTATTCCTTTTACTGAATTAAAAAAGGGCACGGAAATTATGGTCAAGGTAATCGATCAAAATGAAAAGATTCTTTCGAGTAGTAATAAATATATTTATGAATAAGAAAAGCTGACTTCATATACAAGTCAGCTTTCTCTATTTTAAAATTCCCCAAAGTCCGTTGGTTTTTCATTTGTTAGGTTAAAATGATACATTATTGCTTTAACGATTCTTTCGGAAGCCTGCCCATCACCATATGGATTAGAGGCCTTGCTCATTTGGTCATGCGCTTCTTTATCAGACAGTAGTTCATCCGCAAGTTTATATATGGTCTCTTCATCTGTACCAGCAAGTTTTAGTGTACCTGCCGTAACTCCTTCAGGCCGCTCCGTGGTATCTCTTAAAACAAGTACCGGAACTCCTAAAGACGGTGCTTCTTCTTGTACACCACCAGAATCCGTTAGAATCAAATAGGCCCTGGAAGCAAAATTATGAAAATCGATTACATCTAATGGCTCAATTAAGTGGATGCGGTTATTTTCACACAGAACTCTATTCGCAATCTCTCGAACAACTGGATTCATATGCACTGGATACACCACCTGAATATCCTCGTGCTTTTCAACCAATCTTCTGATTGCATTAAACATATTCTCCATTGGTTTTCCTAGATTTTCTCTGCGATGTGCCGTCATCAATACTAACCGATCACTGCCAAGATTATCTAATACTGGATGGGAATACTGGTCTTTTACAGTTGTTTTTAACGCATCAATCGCAGTATTTCCGGTAACAAAAATGGAATCTTCCCGCTTATTTTCAACCAATAGGTTTTCCTTCGATTGAGTGGTTGGTGAAAAATGCAGATCTGCTAATACTCCTGTAAGCTGTCGGTTCATCTCTTCAGGGTAAGGAGAATATTTATTCCCTGTACGCAGGCCAGCCTCGACATGCCCAATAGGAATAGAGTTATAAAAAGCAGCCAAACTTGCCACAAACGTTGTTGTGGTATCACCATGAACCAACACGATATCAGGTTTAACCTCTTGAAACACTTTATTCAATCCTTCTAAACTGCGGGTAGTTACATCAATTAAGGATTGGCGGTCTTTCATGATATTTAAGTCATAGTCTGGTTGAATCTGAAATATTTTTAATACTTGGTCTAGCATTTCTCTATGTTGTGCTGTAACAGTTACAATAGATTTAATTTTATCATTCTGTTTCGCTAACTCTTTTACTAGCGGAGCCATTTTAATTGCTTCCGGTCTGGTCCCAAAAACAGTCATTACTTTTATCTGGTTATTCATATAAACCTCCAAAAGGATAATCATTGATTGATATATGTAGACATCTACATAATAACAAAATATGCACCGAAAAGCACTATAAGCTGTTTATATTAAAAACAACCTTACTCGATGAAGAGTAAGGTTGCTTCAAATTAATTCTGTACTTTTCTTCTTCTAATAAATAATGTTATT
Organism: Neobacillus niacini NBRC 15566; assembly: GCF_001591505.1. GTDB lineage: Bacteria > Bacillota > Bacilli > Bacillales > Cytobacillaceae > Neobacillus > Neobacillus niacini. The sequence continues at coordinate 125,917 of NZ_BCVA01000004.1, read as the reverse complement.
CCAAGTCCAACAAAAAGGATACCCGTTAATAACAAGTTATACATACTCGTAGCTGTGTTTGGTATAGGTTTTCCAGCAGGTTTATCAGCCGGCTTATCGGTGACATTTCCATTTCCATTTCCTGTTGCTGGAGAATCGACAGTTGCCTCTTTGGCATTTAAAATTCTGCCTTCAATGGCTGCCGAAATTGGTTTGGTTTGTGCTTTTACATAGTTAACTAAAGTATCTAAATCCGTTAACCATACTTTACGGTCTTTACCCTGTTTCAGAATGGTATATCCGTCCCCGCCATCTGACATAAAGTTATTTACCGCTATCGTATATACTGCATTAGGGTCAATCTTTTTCCCGTTTGGAAGGAAAATATCTAGAACTTTTTCACCAAGCGGCTTTTCTACTGACCATGTGTACTTCAGACCAGAGACAGCCATAATTCTATTTCTATCAGCACTAAATTGCTGATTTAATAATGTTCTGATTTGTTCTCCCGTTACTTTCATAGTAACAACGTCATTACCAAACGGTTGAATCGCAAACAATTCTCCCCAAGTAATAGGACCTTGATTAAGGTTGTCACGGATACCGCCTGAATTCATGAAAGCAAAATCTGCCTTTGTTGCGTCACGCATAGAATCTGCAATTAGATTTCCTAATGCTGATTCACCAGCTTCATTCGCTGTACGAGTGATCTCAACAGCAGCTACCCCAACTTCTTCATTAATGGTTGGAGCAATATCCGCCATGTAGGCATCAAGTTCGGCCTTAACTCCTTCATCTAAGAATTCTGGAGTTTGGAATGTTGTAACGATTTCTGCTGATTTTCCAGTAATATCACCTGTCTCAGGATTGATTGTTAAATCAATATCTGAGAATGCCGTACCATAAGAGTAAGATTGTACAAGCAATTTACCATCAACAGTGGAATTTAGATATTTATGGTCATGAGCACCAAAGATAACGTCGATTTCATCATCAACTTGATTAGCAAACTCCACTACTTCACCAGTTGGTTTTGTTCCATCTGTCGCAGAAGTTCCTGGATTATGTGCTAAAACAACGATAGATTTTATTCCTTGGTCCTTAAGTACTTTTGCATATTTATTGATTGCTTCAACTTCATCTGTAAATTTAACGCCTGCTACCCCGCTTGCGGTAACAATACTTGGTGTTTCAGTTGTAATAACACCGATAAATCCAATTTTCACTCCATCTACTTCTTTTACCGAATAAGGAGGTAAAATTAACTGATTTGTTTTTTCATCTACAACGTTTGCAACAACGTAAGGGAAATCTGCTCCTTCAAATTCACCGTACTTAGCAGCAGTTGCAGGATGTGATCCACCTTCGATTAGGCGCTTCATTTCTTTAACACCTTCATCAAATTCATGGTTACCAACTGTTCCAAGATCAAAACCAATTTCATTCAAGAAGTGTATAGTTGGTTCATCCTGTAACAGCGCAGACACTGGACGACTCGCACCAACCGCATCCCCCGCGTGCAGCATGATCGTTTGAGCATTATTTTGTAATTCTCTATCCTTTAAATAACCTGATAAGTAGGCAATTCCACCAGCAGGCTGTCCATTTACTTTTGCAGAGTAGTCTAGCTGCCCGTGTAGGTCATTAATTCCTAATAATTGAACATGGATGTTTTGATCTAATTCAAATAATTTATAGCCAGGTTTAGTTGTAGAATCTCCAAGGTTTTTTACATTAGGAGTAGTTGCCACATAGTCAACTGCTTCAGGTGCAGTATTAAAAACTAATTTGGCATTGCCGCCAACACGAGCTATCTTCCAGTTGTTATCTGGAGCCGGTGCTATTTTACCTTGAGCACTAATGTAATCCATAAGAATTTGGCGGTTTTCAAATGGTGAATCCACTACCACCTTTGCAGATCTTAATTCAGCTAAGCCGCCGCTTCCGCCAGCACGATAGTTGTTTGTTGCTACAATATATTTTTTAGCTGGATCGATTGGTGTTCCATCTAACAATGTTAATTTAGTAATTCTCGATCCAGCAGGCTTTGTTACATCGATTTCATATTTCACTCCATCCATTACATCGTAATTATATGGACGGAAATCATAATTAAGTAAGTCTTGAGGTTCAGTACTGTTTGGATTGATCGTGTTGAACTGTTTCGCTGACTCTTCTAACCAGCGTTTAACCTGATCACCATTTACCTCAACAGCTTTTAAGGTATTATCAAACAGATACAAATCAGCTGCACTCTTAATGGTTACATCACCTTTAGTGATATTCGTGTAATCTGCTACACCTCCGCGTCCGCCTTTGAAGGGTGCAGCTGCCGAAAGAACAGGAACATCCTTATATTCAGGAGCATTTGTTTCAATCCATTTTTTCACATAGTCCATTTGCGCGTTGTTAACTATTTGTGTAGGTGCGTCATCCATTACACGTGTAAAGAAGCTGTGCATCGGAATTGCAGTAGTTCCAATTTTTCCACGGACGTATTCAAGTGTAGCATTATGTTCGGCTGAAACAGCATTAACGATATTTTGATCTTGTTGAGTATCCGCACTTACGGGGCGGTTAACGGAGGTTGAATTTGCTTTATCAACCATCCATTTTCCGTTTGCGTCTTGAACTAAAGCTAGGTCAAGCACACCAAGGTTGTTACCCCAGTAGCCTGCTTCAACAGCCTGCGTACCATTGATTGTACCTTTAACATTATCAATTCCTGGTTTACCGTCGAAGGATTTATCACCAGGGAAGTTTACGTGAGCATGACCAAATAACATAGCATCGATTCCAGGGACCTTTGTTAGGTCGTAAACTGCATTTTCAGCTTCTTCTTGTCCTTCTTCTAAAATATCACAGCCAGAGTGTGCGATGGCGACAATCACATCTGCACCTTCAGCTTTCATTTGTGGAATAAATTTGTTAGCTTGCTCTACGATATTTTTTGCGATAACTTTACCGGTTAAGTTATCTTTATCCCAACGCATAATTTGTGGTGGTACAAAACCAATTACCCCAACTTTAATTGTTGATTTATTACCGTTATTATCGATAATTTCTTTATCGAGAATTTTATATGCGTCAAAGTAGTTTTGATCGTTATCTGGATTTCCATCTTTATCATCATGGTAAACATTCGCATTTACAACTGGGAATTCAGCTTCTTGTAGAACATCTTTTAAATAGTCTAACCCATAGTTAAATTCATGGTTTCCGACAATTGCTGCATCATAATCTAAATAATTCATTGCTTTATAAATCGGGTGAGTATCAGTTGGTCCCAGCTTTTTAACCTTCGCTACATAACTAGCCAGCGGGTTTCCTTGAATGGTATCTCCAGCATCAAATAGCATAGAGTTCTTTACTTGTGTTCTAGCTTCTTGAATGAGAGTGGCAGTTTTTGCTAATCCATAATTGGTTACGGGTGCGTCTTTAAAATAATCATATGGCAAAACATTGCTGTGTAGGTCCGTAGTCTCCAAGATTCGCAGAGTAGCTGTAGCAGGGGCAGCTTCTCCTTCCGCCTTCACTGTACTAGGAAAAATATTCAATGGAACTGTTGTTAGTGCTAGTCCTACTGCAAGAAAACTATTAAGGACACGTCTTTTCATGCTTCTTTTTATCTTTCTCTTCACACTATATCCGCCCTTTGACAAATGATTTAGTATTGCAGAATTATTCTACTAATTTATTTGGTAGATTGATAGTCTTTTTTTGTAAAATTTTTATATTTTATGTCATTTTTTTAGTCATTTATTGTAGTAAAATAGAAAAACAACAAAATGTAAGCGATTAAATGCGAATGATTTTGTTTTTTTCTTCAAAATCATTCGTATTTTTTCGTATGTAAATGAATCTGGGAGGCAATTATTTAAACAGTTTGTTCTTTTTTTCGGTATCTGTCCTCTTTTAGCAATAAAATACTCATCTACAAAAAAAGAAGCTACCATCTTAGGTAACTTCCTCCAATTTTAATTAGCTATATCTTCTGTAACTACAATTTCACTAGACCTTTTGACCTTTTGATTTTCTATTGCCATTAAAATCAAGTAAATAGGTAATAGAATCAACGCAGTGATTTCAAGAATAAATTCAACGTAATACCAGGAAAGCGTTGCAAGGATATCGTAAACTGAATGCACCAGAACCGTCACCCAGAGATTTCTCGTCCACAGTAAGATAAATCCAAATAATAAACCCATATTGGCAAAGGTAACAATTGCCCCAATTTCATATTGCCATGATTGAATTGAACTCAGTGTATGGTCAATACCAAATAGCACAGAGGTAACAAAAAGCGCAACCAAGACAAAACCGTCACGCCGCCCGCTTTGCCAGCGTTTTGGGAAGACCTTCTTAAAAACTAACAGGATGAGTATGATATACGCCAATCGCCAAACTTCTTCGAGACCGGCAAGGATATCGGTAAAAATATCGTATCCTACACGATCGATTTCATCGATTACTTCCCACATTTTTTCAACAGGTTCAATCGACTCGCTTGGTTTTGCTATCTCATTCTCAGCAGATACCACTTCTGTGTAATCTTCAACATATTGCTCATAATCATTGCTAAAATCTTGAAAAGCGTAAGAGGAATAGATATTAATAACGGTGCTGCCGAGAATAAAGAGTAAAAAAGCGCCAATAAATTGTTGAATATGCTGTAACTTTGTTTTTTTGATTCCATTACTTAGTCTACGATGAAGCTTCAATCCGATAAAAAAAGAAGATACCATAATGGCGTCGTATATGGTACCAGCTAATTGGCTGTAGCCGCTTAAATAGAGGATTATTTCAACCCCTATCGTAATGGTGAGAAGTCCAAACAGAAGCTTTTTCGAAATTGGTGCAGTTAAGTTCGTTGTCATCTATATATCACTCCTGCCCTACTAAATCGCACACCCTTCTTATTTTCCAAAAAGCTCTACAGCTAAAATTCCAAGTCCATTTAATAATAATAGGAAAAGTAAGCATGCAATGGTCCATTTCCATTTTCTTGACAATGGGTTATCTCCTTAAATGTTAATTAGTTATAATTTATCATATTACTAGGGAGTTAGCACCAAGGTTAATCTCTCCAATTGTATTTACAAGCATATCCTCCCACTTTATACTTAAAATAGGTAAAATTAACAATTATTAGAATAGGGGTTGAAAAGTGAAAAAGATCATTTCTATTATCCTATTGATAGTCATTGTATTTGTCTTATCAGAAACAAAACCTGGACGTTCGCAATACGTAGAATGGATTACGCACGAGGCGATGGATCAATCTTCGAATATCCTAGAAAAAGGGATTCTTTCATTAGCTGGGGAAAAGGTTTTCGATATGGGAACAACGGAATCAGATTACTTCATTTTTTCAGTCTATAAAACTGATTTTTCCGAGATAGGCTTAGGAAAGGTCACCTGCGTCGGAATCTTTAACAAATTTATTCCAATCTCTAAAAGTGAAAAATAAGAAGTCCAGAATGGTCTTTTTATTTAACTATTTAATTTTTCCATGATTGATTACGATAATAGTAGAAACTGATAAGGGAGACATTCGTATTGAGCAGAGATATTGAAATTTTTAAAACTGTGCTAGAATCTAACCAGAATTCCCTTAAGGATGAAGAGCTTGCCTTTATTCTGAATACACTCGAACATTACCAGGACCAATCAATCATACATGATCTATGGAAGATGATTCTAGACCATAACCATACATACAGACATGTACTGGAGTTTATTAATCAGAATCCAGACTACACACCTCTGATAAAGACTTTTCTTGATAAAAAATTTAATCTCACTAGTGTGGAGGACATTTTAGCACAGATTAATATACTACTTGAAATTTCGCCTAATTTAATTAAGAATCGTTATTTTCGGATACTGACAATCCAAAAGACGGCTAACGCTGTTAGAGAAGCCTCGGACCTATTTAAAGCAGCGAATGCGGTAAAAGCATTTCAGGCAACAAACCTGGATGTAGATTTTTCAAAATTAAAAGACAGGATGATGGTTTATTTAGAGATTGCGTTAGTAGATAAGATTGAATTGAAGAATATAACCCTCAACCAAATAGAGGCATATGCGTATTTTTCGACTGGCAGGCTTACCGAAAATGTTTTAAAGGATAATCAGAACATCAATAAATACGAAGTTTTGAAGGTGCTTCAACAACTTTTCCACACACCTGTTGTTTCCGTTGGGGTGGCGCTTCAACCGTTATCAGCTTCCATTCGGGAAGAACTTCGAGAGGTATTAAAAAATGTATTGCGGAATAACATTTCAAAGAAATACTTCCAGCACATACTAGCGGCATTTTATGATGAGAAAGGGAGTTATTATTATCCTCAGCTATTCGCTTATATGAGTAAAAATGCTGACGATCAGCAAATGTTATCCTTTATTAAGTGGATTGAGAAAAACCTTCAGCACGATCATCATTATCACCGGGCACTAAAGGCATATTTGAAATCACATCCAAGGTCAATTTGGAAGAATAAAAGTGCTCGAAAAGAGCTGAGGATGATTTCAACAAACAGTTTTAGAAAATTGGTAAAGGAAGTTGAAAGTGAGAGTGCGGGTACTGTTTTTAAGTTTTTTAAAAAGTATGGTGTTCAAGTAAGCAGCGTACTGTTCGTTACCCTGGCAGTTGGAGGCGGGTTATATTTTGGATATGACCTCTTAGCAGACAAAAAAAATGTGGAATCCGTTCCAACAACAACGAAAGCAGCAGCCTCCGAGCAAGTCAAAAACCTTGATCTCAATCCATTTAAAGAATGGAAAAGTGAAGAACCCTTTGTTTTCCATGTAAATGGCGAACAACAGGAAATGATCTTCGGGCAAGGAAATCCAATGGGTGGTAAGAGTTTAGTATTGACCGACAACCAGAATATTGAAACCCCCTTTGATTTGGTGATTAATGCAGAAGAAGTATCACCTTTTGATGAAAAGGGTGTACTAAAAGAAGGTTTCTCCTTCTATCATACAGAGTATGATTTTGATGTTAATGGCACTCTAGAGGTTGTAATTATGGCACTCAGTCAAACATTCGAATCGTTTGTGTGGGTATACAGTCCGATCTCCGAGAATGGCAGTGTGGGTCTCCGTGCAGACCTGGCTGTAAAAGGCATGTCCGATGCAAAATTAGTGGATAATACACTGAAGCTTCTCAGCGATCAAGGGCAGTCAGAAACGTACACTTACATCAATCAGCAATTTGTAAAACAATAATATAGAAGGAATCAAGGTAGATTCGAACCTCTTGCATGATAAATTAACACTATCAAGACCTCAAACTTTTATAGTTTGAGGTCTTTTTTGGCCGCAACTGTCCGCCTGAGGGGCGGAAGTGTCCACCCTAGGTGGAAAGTGTCCACGAGCGGTGACAGGCACCAATTTATACACAAATATTTCACATTTTATACTTGAATTCGACAAAATTCAGCAATATTATTATTATTATTATTATGGGAATATTTACCCTTTACTAAATCTTCTTTTTTATTTAATTTAATTCTAGGCATAGGCAGGTAATACTAATGGTATTTGATGGCATACTTATTTCGTTTATTGTAGGATTACTCAGGAAGGGTAATTTAAAGGCTTTTTCTCAGTTAAATTTAAAGTGGGGCTGGGTATTCCCACTGTTGCTAGTCGTCCAACTAGCTGTATTTACGCTGCAAAATGATAGTGTATTTTTAGGACAACTGAGTGGATCTATTTATATCGTTGTCTACATCATTGGATTGGTTTTTTTATTTTTAAATCGTAAAAATCCTGGCTTTATCCTTATTTTTATTGGGGTCTTTTTAAACTTTTTAGTGATGGTTCTTAATGGCGGCAGGATGCCTGTTTCGGTAGAGGCTGCAGCAGTTTTAGATCCGGGCTATATCCAAGCTCTAAAAGATGGATTGTATGCTAAACATGCAATGTTAACAACTGAATCAAATCTGGGATTTTTGGGTGATGTGATTCCAATAAGTGACCCTTACCCACGAACACAAATCATTAGTATTGGCGATATCATTATGAATATCGGAATCTTCTATTTTATTCAATACTTAATGGTTAAACATCCCTTGGCAAATAGAGGCAAAACAGCTTCCCTTTCAATGAAGGGAGGTGAACTAAAATGAAAAAAGACCAAAAACAAGGCCTTAAATTGACTGGTATTCTATACAATGCAATTATTATTGGATCTGTTATTATTGCATTAACATCTGGATTTAAGTTAGTTTAATAGTATAATTATCGTATTAACGTAGGAGAAGTGTAAGTTTCAACTTCTCCTAAATTTAATTTTGAGAGTGATAAAAATGCGTTTAATTCAAACACCTACTAATACATATCTTACTCTTGTGTCTACAGCTGGTATTTTATTCTTTATATCCTTTATTCAATATCCACAGTATCCCCCAGAAACATGGTTCACCATGTTTGCAATAGCTGGTACAATCCTTTTACTAAACTATTACACAATCTTACTTCCTCCAAAGGGTAATTCTCTTTCAATGGATTCATCTGTATACTTAGCATGTCTATTTTTATACGGATTACCTTTTACATTAAGTGTTTTATTCATTTATTCTTTAGTTTTCGCCATCATGCAGCGGAATATTGTCTGGTGGAAGCATATATTTAATTTTTCCACATATGCTCTGATGATCATTAGTTCCTACTATTCTTTCATTTTTCTTGGTGGTACTATTGGCAACATCCATATTAATAATTTTCTACCTTACTTAATCGCATTAAGTTGCTATTTTGCCATTAATGTAATGCTAATTGGTGTATACTTCATTTTGGCAGCTGCCGAAAGCTTGGAAAGTGTATTTAAAGAAATTATTAAGGAAACACTTTCACCTTATTTGAGTACACTAATGCTTTCATTGGTATTAGTTATTTTAATGGATTCGAATGATGTTTTCGGGCTTTTTCTCTTTACCTGTATTGCCTTTTTGCTTTCTTTAGCATTTAAGCAGCACTTTCATTTGTTTAAAGAGATTTCGGAAAAGGCAAACAAAGACTTTTTAACCGGGCTGAATAACCATGGATATTTTAAAGAGATTTTAGTGGAAGAAGTAGCGGCAGCAAAGGAAAACGATCAACCGTTATGTGTAGTCCTTCTTGATATCGATGATTTTAAAAAATATAACGATTTATACGGACATATTGAAGGTGATCATCTTCTCCAGGAATTCGGATTACTTATTAAAACGGCAGCAGAACAGGAAAACTTCATAGTAGCACGCTATGGAGGTGAAGAATTTTCTATCATAATGCCTAATACTACATGTCAGAAAGCGATCTCTTTTATGAATGAGCTGCGTAAAAAAACAAATGACACCTACTATAAAGGTGTGGAACGTCTCCCTTATGGCTGTTTATCCTTTTCAGCTGGAATTGCAGAATGCGAAAAAGAAACCTATAACACTTCTGAACTTCTAAACAAGGCAGATCAAGCGATGTACTCTGCCAAAGGTCAAGGGAAAAACCTTGTTCATATTTACAATCAATATTCCGAATATTCAACGCAGCGGTCTCTTTCTTTAGAAAAAGAATTAGAGGAAGCAGAACATCAGTTACGAATCTTTCTTTCAAAGGATGTTTATACTTATCGGCACAGTAAACGTGTTTACCAATATGCCGTTGATTTTTCAAGAATACTTACCTTAAGTGATTATGAACGGAAGACGTTGATTCTTGGTGCCTTAATCCATGACATTGGAAAAATTGAAATCCCTCGCGATATTTTAAATAAAAAGGGAAAGCTTGAGCCGCATGAATGGGAAATGATGAAAATGCACGTAACCTGGGGAAAGGAAATTATTTCAACCAATAAAAAATTAGAAGACTTGATTCCATTAGTTGAACTTCATCATGAACGTTATGACGGGAACGGTTATCCATATGGTCTAAAAGGAAAATCAATTCCAAAGCTGGCACGTATCCTTTGTATTATCGACTCATTTGATGCAATGACCACCGAACGTCCATATCAAAAAACCAAAACATTTGAGGAAGCCATTATTGAATTGAGGACCTGCTCCGGCAAACAATTCGATCCCCAATTCGTGGAACCATTTATAGCCATGATTAAACAGCAGGATAACAGCATGGTTAGCCATAAAACTGAGCAATTAGTTATTTAATAACTAAAATAAATAGTTTAAAACTAGAGAGACCTCGACCTAAAAAGTTGAAGTCTCTTTTTTATCCCGTTACTGTCCGCCTCAGGTGGAAAGTGTCCACGAGCGGTGACAGGCACCGTTTCAACGGGCACCTTCATCAGCATCCGTTATCCTATTTTTCTTTGTTATCCTCTGTTTCATTGGTCTGAAGAATTTGTTTTATTTCGCCTGTATCACCTTTGGCATTGATGATTTCGAAGATTTGGTTAAGTCCTTCGCTTGTTTGATCTTTTTCTGTTTTCATGGTTTCCTCCGTTGGTCAGGTTACACTTAATATGCCCATTTATTTCAAGGTATGAACGATTTCAGTTGCTTTTTCTAAGGAAACACCTTCGAGCGTATTATGATTTTTTCTGATGGCGGTGCCAAAGTGATAGCAATTTGTTGCTACTTGTTTATGTACTTGGCTGATATTTTCCTTTGTCAAGCCGCTGCCAATAAGGATGTCTGTACTTGTACAAGTTTCTTTCATTTTCTTTAGTGTTTCCAAGCGGGTTTCCCAGTCACCAAATCCCCCAGAGGTTAGAATGGTCGTTATCTCTTTGTATTGATCCAACTGTTGAGCAGCCTTAATTAAATTATTGGAACTATCTATCGCGCGGTGAAACGTAACCTCCATAGGACCAATATCCGTTAGTAACTCTTCAAGGCGTGGGAAATCAACATCCCCTTTCTTATCGAGTACTCCAAATACTACGCCATTTGCCCCTAACGATTGAATAATACGAATATCGTTTTTCATAATCGAGAAATCATCCTCAGTATAACAAAAAGATTGGCCATGCGGTCTCACCATTACATTGACAGGAATTGAAACACTATTAACCACTCTCTCGATTAATCCATAGCTTGGAGTAATGCCGCCTTCTGTTAATCCAGATACCAATTCAATTCTGTCTGCACCCGATTTTTCAATTAATTTTGCATCCTCTACCGTAACTGCAATAAATTCGATTAACATTATTTACTCTCCTTCCCTTTTCAATCTGATTTTACTATTAATTACTTATTTTACTTAATAAACTTATAAATATTATTAATTGCTCAATATTTCACAAAGTGTTCAAACAATTCTAAATAATGAGTGATTCTAATCACTAGGATATTATTTACAAAATTTACAATGAAAGTGTAATCATTTTATATAAAAGGGGTAAGAGCGAATGAAAAATTTTTCTAAGGTTGCAAGTGTTATTGTCACTTCTGTTATGTTTTTAACTGCCTGTAATTCTGCCAATTTCTCCAACGAAAAACAGACTGCCATAGTAGCAAAAGCTAATACAGCCTCACAAGTAATTGAACCTCATAAAAATCTCAATCAACAACCAATTCCAGTCAACATCGAACGTGTCGGTAAACACGAAGTTAATATTGAAATGACCGCACAAATAACCGATATCGAAATTACCAAAGGCAATTTGTACAAAGCATGGACATTTAACGGAGAGGCTCCAGGACCAGTGATTCTTGTGAATGAAGGCGACACCATTAACTTTACTTTGAAAAACATGGATCCTGCTATTCCGCACAGCATGGACATTCATGCCGTTCATGCATCCCCATCACAGGATTTTGTAGATATCATGCCAAATGAATCTGGTACCTTTACCTACCCAGCTAACAATCCAGGGGTCTTCATGTATCACTGCGGAACAAAGCCAGTTTTGACTCATATCGCAAACGGAATGCACGGAACCATTATTGTAAAACCCATAAACGGCTACCCGACTGATAGTGAAATCAACCGTGAATTTGTCATCGTTCAAAACGAATGGTATAAATACAACGACTTAGAAGATTTTACGAATGGAGTACCTAGTAACGTGGTCTTTTCTGCCAAGGCTTTAAAAGAAGGCGATCTCAATACAAACGGTACGGTTGGTGCCCTAGTCGACACCCCGTTACTTGCAAAGGTTGGCGAGAAAATCAGAATATACATTAATAATGTTGGACCCAATGAAGTCAGTAGTTTTCATGTGGTGGGTACCGTCTTTGATAATGTTTATATCGATGGTAATCCTTTTAACCTCATGAAAGGTTTGCAAACTGTTATGCTGCCAGCAAGCGGCGGGGCTGTTGTGGAGTTCACCGTTACAAAGGAAGGCAGTTATCCCATTGTGACACATCAGTTTAACCATGCTACTAAGGGAGCAGTTGGAATCTTGAAAGTAACAAAAGATGGACTTGACGATGGCAGCAAAGTCGTGTCACATTAACTTGGCGGAAAGCACCGGAATTCTCTGGTGCTTTTTCTTAGAATATACCAGTTTTTGTACACATTCTCAGGCAGAAGTTATCAAACATAAAAAGTCTAAGATAGTTATCCACTGCCAAAAGTGTTTTTATTCTCTATTTCTCACTTACCCACAAAACTTATGAACTTATCCACTAAATTAACATACTTATTCACATCTATTAATTACTTACCCACATTTCTGATTGAAATATCCACATATAAACACAAAAAGGTCTGGGAACCCCAGACCTTCTATATTCTAGCACCTAATTCTATTGCTTTACTATTATGGTACGAAGATTTCACCTTTAGTTCCCATTTAAGTTCTTCACATAAGCAATCATACTGCATCATTTCAATGTGACGGTACTGAAATAAATGATAATAGTATTTAGCTCTTAATAAGATATTTTTTAACAACACAAAAACCTCCCCAATTTATTTCATAAATCGCAGAGCATCGTGTTCGGTAACTGGCTGGCATCGTTCTAATAAACATTAGCCCCTTTAGTTTTGCGTCACCATTTTTCAATAGTTTTGCCATTTCGTACGATTTATGTGTTTAATAGAACTATATGATACAACTACATAATAATAAAGAGTCTTAGGTCCTGCTTTTCTTCCAAAACCTTTTATTACTATAGGCTGCTCCGCCTATTTATCCAATAATACGTTGTTGGATATCGAAAGATGTACCATAATGTACTATATTGACGTTTAATTTTGTTAGAATGTATTATTCTATTTTAAAAAGTAAGGGTGTTTTATTTTGAAAAATTGTTCTTCCATATTTGTAAGTTTAGTCATCATGACGTTATTAATAGCAGGCTGTTCAGAAAAAATTCTGAATGCCAAAGGTAATCTGTATCAGTCCGAGGATACCTCTGAGGAACAACTAGACACAAATAAGAATGAGGCGAATCCCACTGACGAAAAGCAGAAAGATGCGGAACACAAAGATCAGTCTGGGGAAAATAACGAAAGTTCAAAATTGCTGGAGCAAGACGTTTTAACACCGCCAGCAGATATGACTCGGGATGGTATCCAAGTTGTTTTTAATCCAGAAAGCATTCCGGTTCTCGTAAATAAACAAAATAAACTGCCAGACAATTATAATCCTACCGACCTTGTTTATACAGATATTCCTTTTGTTACTGGTGTAACAAACGAAAAGCGAAAAATGCGGCGTGTTGCGGCTGAAGCGGTTAATCAACTATTTGCTGACGCTAAAGCTGAAGGTATCTCCCTATTAGGAGTTTCAGCTTATCGATCACATGCAACACAAACAACGTTGTTTAACTACTATGTAAACCGTGATGGATATGAAAAGGCAAGAACGTATAGTGCATTGCCTGGGACTAGCGAACATGAGACCGGCCTTTCAATTGATGTAACGGGCAAAAATGGAAAGTGTGCCGCTGAAAATTGTTTTGGAGGTACTAAAGAGGCCATATGGCTGGAACAGAATGCAGCAGAATATGGGTTTATTATTAGATATCCAAAGGGAAAAGAAAGTATTACTGGATATCAATACGAACCTTGGCACCTTCGATTTGTTGGTAAGGAATTGGCACTTGAGATTACAAGCAAAGGTATCACGCTCGAGGAATTCTATAATGAAGTTTAAAAAGAAAAGCGTCAAGATCCGATATTGGAACTTGACGCTTTTCCTATTTCCCTTTGATTTCTAAGAGTTTGAGCCTTAAATCATTTTCCATATTCGCTAATTCCTGCTCAGCTAAACGGCGTTTATGGCGCCCTTCTTCCTGAATGCGCATGGTTTCTTCAAGCGTAGTAATTAAATTTTCCTGTGTCTTCTTAAGTGTATCGATATCGACGAGACCACGCTCATTTTCTTTAGCGGTCTCAATGGTATTGGTTTTTAGCATTTCAGCATTTTTTAATAGCAGCTCATTTGTGGTTTGTGATACCTTTTTCTGAGCTTCCACAGCATGTCGCTGACGAATGAGCGTCAGTGCAATTGCAACTTGATTTTTCCACAAAGGAATGGCTGTCATGATGGACGATTGTATTTTTTCAACAAGCGCTTGGTTTGTATTTTGGATGAGACGGATTTGCGGAGCACTCTGGATGGTTATCTCACGGCTCAATTTCAAATCGTATAAGCGTTTGTCCAAGCGGTCAGCAAACTGTATCATATCGTTTACTTCTTGGACCTTCATTTGATCATTCGTTGCCGCTGCAACTCTCTTCATTTCTGGAATTGTTTTTTGATGCAGCTCTTCTAGCTTAATTTCTCCTGCGGCAATATAAACATTTAACGCATGGAAATACTCTTTATTTGTTTCATAGAGCTGTTCCAGTAGTTTTATATCCGATAACAGCACGTTCTTGCTGCGGTCAAGTTTCACACTAATCCGGTCAATTTGTGCGCCTGTCTTTTGATATTTGGATAACACTTCTTGAAGTGAGTTAGAAATTTTCCCAAACATACGGCCGAAAAAGGACGGCTTCCCATCCTTCAGTTCATCCGGATTAACCTCATCCAGCCGCTTCATTAAATCACTAATGATTTCTCCGACTTCACCTATATCCTTTTTCTGCACATGTTCAAGCATGGTGTGAGAAAAACTTAACAGCTTCCCTTGTGCCTGCGTACCGTACGTAATCATCGCCTGGTGATTTCTCGGGTCAATTTGTTCAGCAAGCTGATAGGCTTTCGCCCGGTTCTCTTCAGGAATAACATCAATCAGCTTTGTAGGCTTGGCTTCCTGAAGCTGTGGTGTGGGCTGCGCTTCCGGTTGAGTTGTAAGCTCGTTGTCACCAAACGGATTGGCTAGAATATCATCTAACAAATTCCCAGTTTTTTTCAATTGAGGTGAGTTATTTTCGCTCATTTTAGCCTCCTGCTTTCGTCTATTGTTTTAGTATCATTAAGTTTCTTAATGGAATGTTTCGCTACATCAATTTCAAAATTCAATGTATCTAAATCGTCCGAGATTACATGGTAAAGATCCTCTTCCAACGCCTTTGTTAAGTCCGTAAGTGTCTGACGAGTCTCGTATAAAGAAACATCAATCTCGTGATTCTTCTTAGGCTGCTGCGATAAAAAGCGATATTTCTCTGTTAGCTCTACAACAGAATCTAAGTGAGAAAAATAAAATTTCTCAGCTTTATAAAAGCGCCTTGGTTCTGTTTGGGTCATGCTTTGAATCTTTCTAGTAATCCTCAGAACATCAAGTCGTTGCTTTATCGTAGGAAGATCGCGGATGGAAAATAATGATCTATTTAGTTTGTTAATTTTTTGTTTCGCTTCATCTAAATTCTTCTTTATATAACGATATTCTTTTCTCGTAAGCTGATGTTTTTTCAAAAAGCGGGATGTTATGACCGCGGATGTAATCTTGTAAACAATGACCCCGCCTGCTAAAGAAATGGCGGACGAAACCAAAAATGTTAGATCAAAGGCAAAATAGCTTAAAAACCAAACCGTGACCGCAGATGGAACAGTCACAACACTCTGGATTAGAAATGATAAAA
The DNA here is from genome assembly GCF_001591505.1 of Neobacillus niacini NBRC 15566. Taxonomy (GTDB): domain Bacteria; phylum Bacillota; class Bacilli; order Bacillales; family Cytobacillaceae; genus Neobacillus; species Neobacillus niacini. The sequence goes on along the minus strand of NZ_BCVA01000004.1, from coordinate 110,008 downwards.
ATCGGTTCATCATAATCGACTCCTGACTAAAAATCCTTTATATTCATACGAATCAACAACAAAAATGTTTCACCAAACACAAAATACAAAAAAAGGAAAGTTCCTCTTACAACTTCAACAATACACCATAAAACTCCTGCTTTCCATAGACCACAAACGTAAACAAGACTAAGACCTAAGACGTATTTTTGGACGACATTTTTGGTGACATTTTTTGGTGACAGGCACCACCCGTGGACAGTGTCCATTCCAGATGGACAGTATTCCTTCTCTATCCTGTTGTTTAGTGTTTTCTAGGCTTTAGTCCAAGACGATTACCCAGTTAGACATAGGATATGAAAGTATCACTTTAAAATATTTCAAATAAATAGATAGAGGAGTGCGATGAAACGAATGTATCAATCATTTGGAATGCCCGTTGAGTATCGATTTGGACATCAAGGAGGTCAACATGGTGGCGGTCACCATGGCGGTGGCCATCATGGCGGCAGTCACCATGGCGGCGGTCATCATGGCGGCGGTCATCATGGCGGCGGTCATCATGGCGGCGGTCATCACGGCGGCGGCCATCACGGCGGCGGTCATCACGGCGGCGGTCATCACGGCGGCGGTCATCACGGCGGCGGTCATCATGGCGGCGGTCATCACGGCGGCGGTCATCACGGCGGCGGTCACTATGGCGGCGGATTTAATATAGGGAATGTTGGAGCTGGATTGCTGGGTCTAGGTTTAGGTTATTTAGGTTCTAGTCTTGGTGGCGGCTATGGTCCTGGTTACGGTTATGGTTCTGGTTATGGTGCTGGATATGGATATCCTGGTGGTTTTGCTGGAGCAGGACCTGGGTATGGGATGTACGGAACTGGTTTTGGTCCGGGAATGGGTGGATATGGACCAGGGTATGGCGGTGGATTTGGCCCAAGATATTAATCTTCTATAAGAATAAGCGTGAAGTTCTTGTGTGGAAAATCCCTGGACCTCACGCTTTTTATATTTTTCGAATTATTTTTACTGTTTTTTTGTTTCGAACGGTGTAAAATGTTTCTCAAAGGAAACATTCCTGTATTCACGCATATATAATATTATTCATAACTTTCAAACATAAAAACTAAAACATTTATAAATAAAGGGAGAAGAGACTATGACGGAGAATCTGCTATTAGCGTTTGGGCTGACATTATTTGCTGGCCTTGCAACAGGCATAGGAAGTCTGCTCGCATTTTTCACCTCACATACAAATACAAAATTTCTATCTGTCACCTTAGGATTTTCTGCTGGAGTGATGATTTATGTCTCAATGGTGGAAATTTTCGTGAAAGCTAAAGTAGCACTCGTGGATTCCTTGGGAGTGGTTCCTGGAAACTGGTTAACAGTAGGAGGATTTTTCGGAGGCATGCTTCTGATTGCCGCAATCGACAAATTTATTCCAAAGCAATCAAACCCGCATGAATTGAAAACTGTTGAGGATATGAATGAGCCAGGTATAAATGACGGGAAGAAGCCTGATCTTTTAAAAATGGGAACATTTACGGCACTTGCAATTGGTATTCATAACTTTCCGGAAGGAATTGCTACCTTCACCTCTGCTTTGCAAGACCCAGCACTTGGTATTGCCATCGCTGTCGCGATAGCAATTCATAATATTCCAGAAGGTATTGCTGTTTCTGTGCCTGTTTACTTTGCGACGGGTGATAAGAAAAAGGCTTTTAAACTATCATTCTTGTCTGGTTTATCTGAACCAATTGGTGCATTAGTTGCCTATTTATTCTTAATGCCTTTTTTAAATGATATTATGTTCGGAATTATCTTTGCCGCAGTGGCTGGGATTATGGTGTTTATCTCTCTTGATGAACTATTACCGGCGGCAAAAAGGTATGACGAAACACACCTATCAATTTACGGCCTAATTGCCGGAATGGCGGTCATGGCACTAAGCCTTTTACTATTCATCTAATCATAAAATCAAATACAAAAACTTGGAGCCAGCAAAAATGCTGGCTTTTCCCTTTTCGAGAATTTCCGGAAATCCTCTAACTGTCCGCCTGAGGGATGGAATTGTCCACCCTAGGTGGAAAGTGTCCACGAGTGGTGACAGGCACCAATGATAATTTATTTTCAGGTACAAAGTTTCATTAATTGAATAAGGGCATATATTAGATGGAATTTCCAATATTCATGGAAGCGAGTGGATTTATTGATGAAAAGGGCACTGTTTACAATTCCGCTTTGTTTGATACTTATTGGGGTTATGGTGACTTCTTTTGTTCTCATGGGTATCAAACCAAGCTCTACGAATATTTCTCAAGCTCAAAAGCTAGCGGAATACACAAAGCCAGCGGTTGTTCGGATTCTTGGCTACTCTGTAGTCGGATGGCAGTTTAACAATCCTTATGACCCAGAAGTGGAGGCAATACTGAATCAGTTAAACTACCAATCTGTTGTCGGTGGCTCTGGATCGGGGGCCATTATTAGTTCAGACGGGTATATTGTCACCAATGCCCATGTTGTAGAAGCCGCCCAGATGGAAGATGAGGATATTGCTAACGCTGCATTTGACCAACTTGTCACCATTATTGCAGATTATTTTCAGGTAGATTACGATACAGCATACGATTATATGTTGACCTATACGCAATACACTGGAATCCAAAAAGTAATTAAGGTTATTTTACCTGGCGGAGATATACTTGACGGCGAAGTTAAGAGCTATGGCGCTCCTGTCAATGAAGGTAAGGATGTAGCGGTACTCAAGATTGAAGGAAAAAACCTTCCTACATTAAAACTTGGAAACTCCGATAATATTCAAAATCAGGATAATATTTGGGTGAGCGGCTACCCAGCAGCAGCCGATTCTGATTTGTTGTCTCCTGATTCCTCTCTTGTATCTTCTATGAATGCAGGTCAAATTTCCGCTACAGATAAGAAAACGGAGCAAGGAAGCCCAGTCATTCAAATTAATGCAGCGGCGACACACGGTAACAGCGGCGGTCCTGTCATCAATGAAAAAGGTGAAATCATTGGTTTGCTCACCTTTAGAGGCGATACCGTAAATGGTCAAGAGGTTCAAGGTTTTAACTTCTCGGTTCCTGTAAATACAGTTAAGGAATTTACAAATCAGGCTGGAGCAAAGAACACTTCTAGCAACACAGATAAACTTTACAAGGAAGGCCTCGAGCTTTATTGGGGCGGTTATTACAATAATGCTCTTGAAAAATTTGAAGCGGTTCAGAGACTATATCCAAACCATTCCGAAATTAAGAAGTTTATTACTAACTCTGAGCAAAGAGCTGGGGACAGTAAAACACTATGGTCTGATTATAAAACGATTTTCTACATCGTTGACGGAGTTGCAGCATTACTGATCTTACTCCTTTTGGTATTCACCTTTGCAAGAAAGCGGAACCGGCCAGTAGCAGTACCTGCGGCAGCAGCACCTCAGGTACCACCATCGCAGCCAACCATACCAGAAAACACCATTCCGGACATAAACGGCGATGGAAAAATCGACGTTCAGGACATCCTACTCGCCCTCCAAGAACAGCAAAAGAAACAACAGAAAAAAGACGACGAATAAGTGACCCCACAGTGTATGCAAAATTAGATGTATAAATGAAGAAAAATGCATAAATGGTGACAGGCACCCCCTCAAATTAAAAAGTATAAAAAGTCATGGGAGATAATATCTATTTATAAATGTGATTTTTTGAGGGGGGATGTCTTCTGAGAGGCGTATTACGGTTGGTGGGTTTCCTCATTTTCATTTTTGGGGTTTATCTGATTTTTGCAGAACAAATATTTTTTGGAGTTCTATCCATTATATTAGCCTTTTTGATTTTCCCTAACCGAAAGAGTAGTGGCACCCATCACTCTAACTACGATTATAATAACTCTAGCAATGATCATGTTTACAGTTCAGACAGCGACTCTAGCGGCGGTGACTCTGGAGGCAGCAGTGACTAAAGAAAACATCCTCTTCTGGAGGATGTTTTTCATTTAAGGCAGTAATGTACAGCGTACTTTTTACAAGCATTTTCACAAAGTATATGTGAATAATCAAAGAATCATATTATAATGGAAATATATTCATATTATGAGTGAGTACCAAGAACACACAAAGGTTGTGTTGGACATGCTATGGTTGTATTTTATTATTTCCTATTTAATTGGAAGTATTATGTTTGGCTTTTTGATCACGAAAATCATCTATCATAAAGATATTCGGATTCAAGGAAGCGGTAATGTTGGTGCAAGAAATGCAGGCAGGCTCCATGGTAAAATGGCCTTTGTGCTCATTTTTCTCGGGGACGCACTAAAAGGTGGTCTGGTTATTTTAGCCGCACGCTACCTTCAATTCTCTGAATCTATTCAACTTCTAGGTTTAGCAATAGCCATTTTGGGTCACATCAAGCCCGTCACCTTAAAATTTAAAGGTGGAAAAGGGATTTCAACCTTCATTGGCGGAATGATTACCTTTGAACCCCTCATGATTCCTGTAATTATTCTGGGATTCGGTCTCCTATACCCTTTTTTAAAAAGCTTTACATTAGCAGGATTAGGAGCATTTCTTTTTATTCCAGTTGTCCTTTTTTTAAAAAATAATGATTGGCCAAGTTGCAGCATAGTATTAGGTATCATCGCAATGCTTTACGCAGCACATGCAGAAAATCTCAAGGAAAGGCTGAAACCTAATGAGTAAGCACGAATTCTTTTTCAAAATTGCCACCACAGCTGATGAATTTGAACAAATTCATTGCTTAAACTATCAAACCTTTTCAGAGGAAATCCCACAGCACGCAAAGAATAAGGAGCAAAAGTTAGTGGATCCCTTCCATGCTGAAAATACATATATCATTTGTGTAAAAGACAACGAAGTGATTGGGATGACAGCGATTCGTGATAACCGGCCATTTTCGCTTGATCGAAAAATTGGACCCGTTGAACAGTCACTCTCTTTTCCTGTCAGCTCTCCATGTGAAGTTAGACTATTATCTGTCAAAAAAGAATATCGAAATGGCCGGGTCTTTTTAGGGCTCGCACAGTTTTTAATAAAATATTGTTTAAAAAAAGGGTATGATATTGCCTTCATTTCTGGCACAGTCCGCCAATTAAAGCTCTATAGCCAGTTAGGCTTCCAGCCTTTTGCTCAATTAACCGGTACGGATGAAGCACTTTTTCAACCTATGTTTTTGACGAAGAAGACCTTTGATGAATCGATTGCTGGCAGAATACTACCACCAGCGATACCATTCTTGCCGGGACCAGTCCAGGTTTCTCAAAAAGTCATGAATGCCTTAAGTAAGACACCGATTTCTCACCGTTCCGATCAATATAAAGAAAAAATAGCAAAAGCAAAGGATATGCTCGCAAAATTAGTGAACAGTCAATATGTTCATATACTTTTAGGGTCTGGAACACTTGCCAATGATGTGGTGGCAGGGCAGCTTTCTTTAGAAACTGGCCGAGGACTCATTTTATCCAATGGAGAATTTGGCAGCCGTTTGATTGCACAAGCTAATCGATTTGGTCTCCAATTTGATGTACTTCAAAAAGACTGGGGGCAGGCTTTCACCCGTGATGAAATTGTTTCTAATATCTTGAATACGACAAGTTGGATCTGGGCGGTTCACAGTGAAACTTCCTCTGGCATGCTCAATGATCTTGGTTTATTGAAGGATATATCGGAACAGCATCAACTTAAGCTATGCCTGGATTGCATAAGCTCTTTGGGGGCAATCGAAACAGATTTGGATGGTGTATTTTTAGCAACAGGTGTAAGTGGAAAAGCGATTCGCGGACTAACAGGGCTTTCATTCGTTTTCCACCACCACGAGGTACAGCCTTCACTGACACTTCCGAAATATCTTGATTTGGGAACATACATGGCAAAAGGCAGCATTCCTTTTTCTCAGTCCTCTAATCTTTTAGAGGCACTTTTAGCTGCTTTAGAGGATGTTACTAGTGAGACTTTTAAGAAAGTGATGGAGACACATATTTTCTTAAAGAATCAGCTTAAACAATTTGGTTTTACCATCGTCAGTGAACAGCACAGCTCACCGATGATTCTTACAATAGAAATACCTCCTTCCATTTCTTCCGCTCTGATTGGAGAAATTCTTTACAATCACGGCTACCAGCTGCACTATGAAAGTGACTATCTGCAGCGAAGAAATTGGATTCAAATTGCCTGCATCGACGAATACGATAAAGCTGACCTCGAGAAAATGGTCCATCTCTTAAATAGAGTAATAACCTATGAGCAAACTGCCACACAACAAGCAATAGTGAACGGCAGCTAAGAAGCAAAAGTCACTCGCCACAATAGCCTGGCAGTGACTTTTTGGCATGCCAACTGTCCGCCTGAGGTGGACAGTGTCCACGAGTGGTGCCTGTCACCACATATTTGTCATCACATATTGTTGTAACCATCGTGTTGTCGACAACATTCATATTGGCCCATCGTATTGCCTTTTAACGAAATTTTACCGGTTGTACTGTGACAGATGTATCAACGACTAATTAAAGCCTCCCAAATGCTTTGGTTGGTAATGGAGGTTTTCCCGTCTAGGTTTGAGATGGTTCGAGCGAGTTTAATGATTTTTATTTGGGTACAGTTGTTCCAGTTTTTCTAGTCGCATGTTGGTGAATGATTTTCTGCTGCTCTTGAGTTAATAGGCTTGTTTTTTGTAAAACATCATAGCTAACGCTACTATTACATAGTTCCTTACCATAACGCTCATATTGCAGGTTTCTTGCTGCCTCCACCCTTCTTTGGTTCAGTCGATACCCCTCCATTCCTTTCAAACCAATACTCGTTACTTTTGCACACATGGATTTTCCTCTTTTCTTGGAATCATCACCACTTTACTATTTTCGAGTAAGTACATATCCACTTGGGGTGTTTTAATGTATTCTTCATAATGCTTGGACGCAGGGGCAGGAAAATAGGAAAGCAAATATTTGGTGTCTACGAATTCGGTTACTTCCCCATTAACATAAGCATTGTAACTGCTCCATGAATAGTCCTCTAATCGATCGACAAGACCAGCTTTCAATGGATTTCGGTGGATATACTTGCTGACATCAAATTCATAATCAAGAGAATCTAATAATTCAGCACCATAGCGTTTTTCAAATACATGGCCGGTGAACTCATATTTTTTATTAAAGTACTTGGCAAATTTGGTATTGAGGTGACTCATGATAACGGTTGGAGAAGTGTTTGAGGTTTTAATTTGGAGGTGAGTATGGTTGGTCATTAAACAGAAAGCGTGAAGCGTAAAAGGGAATCGAACCAGTGTTTCTTGTAAAACACTTAGATATTTCATGCGATCCTCATCATCATAAAAAAGAGTAGATTTGCGGTTCCCCCGACTTGTAATATGATACTTTGCACCTGGAAACCATGTACGGCGTTTTCGACCCACAGCGGTCACTCCTATTCAATTATTATATTTAGAGGTGTTAAAACAGAGGAAAACTGAAAGCAGAGATTCAAATTATAACATTCGACACCATTCCCTATACTCCTTCTATAACTTTATTGATAAATAATAAACATACTGTCCGCCTCAGGTGGAAAGTGTCCACGAGTGGTGACAGGCACCCTGCATTTAAGATATAATTATCAAAAAAAGGGAAGGAGAATTGTCATGTACTACGGGAAATACAAAATGGGAGAGGTAATTCGGAGATTGAGAATTGAAAAACAGTTAACAATTGAACAAGTTGCTGAACACTGTGGGGTAAAAAACAAATACATTATTCAACTTGAAGAAGACTTACATTCAGATATAGAATTTACTTTACTTTGGTACATTGCCTCTATATTTGATATGAAGCCTCATGAACTATTCAAGGAAATTGATAAAGGAAATGAAGATTTCTATAGAAGAATGCGGGAAGAACGAAAGAAACATCTCTTTACGATAACCGAACAACGGCGAAGACGCAAAAAGCTGGATTTGCAAAAGAAAATAACACATAACTTCAAAAATAAGCATAACACACATCAACTTAAAATAAAGAACCACTTCTAATAAACAAGAAGTGTTTTTTCATTTTCCACGAGTGTTGACAGGCACATTTAGGCTCTCTTACAAGCACCGTGGCATGGTAGCTGCTTTTATGATATCCTTAAATTACTCTAAATGCTTCTCTAAAAGACGTATTCATTTTTTATTGCCCCTTCAACCTAGCCCACATTTTTAGCCCTTAATACATTTTACCAAAACAAAGTCGGAGGTTTTAATTTGAAAAAATTATTCATTTTATTTTTTGCCAGTATGTTATTACTGCTAGGCGGTTGTTCGTTTCTCAATGACGCACAGGACACTATAACTTATGTTACTGAAGCAACAGACTATTTAGCGGTTGCAACTGATTTTGCCGGTAATGCCCCAGCTCTTGCGCAACAGGCTATTACGGATCTTCAAGCTGGTGAGGATTTTCAAAATATGCTTCAACAAATGCAGCAAACTGCGGAAGCTTTTAATGAACTTCAAGCACCAGAGATTGCAGCTGAGCTTCACCAGCAAATCATCGAACAAAACAGCGTAATTATCAGTGAAATAGAAACATTCATGAGTAATTTCCAAGACGGGCTGCTCGATCCTGCTATTCTTGAAAATACAGAGTTATTTCAGACCGTTCAAGATATTACCAGTATTATTGACCAGGTTCAACAGCTTGGTGAATAAATCCTATCCTTTACAAGGTACAGCTATAAGTATTGAAGTTATCAAAGAGAAAAAATGGGGCGTCCGTTGAGATACCCCATTTTTGTTTTAAAGTTCGCCATTATAAAATTGTAAGTAACCGAATTTCCAAGAGATACAAACACTGAGAACGACTGCACTAATCATAAGGATGAAAAAGAGCCAGTCAATATAGGAAAGCTTAATCTCGCGATAGAATATCCTATTTTTTTCTCCGGTAAAGCCTTTTGATTCCATTGCAAGTGCGGTTCGCTCTGCTTTACGAATCGCTCCTGCAAGGAGTGGAATTACGTATCGTTTCAACTGCTGCATTTTTTCTGAAATAGTTCGTGCTCGTGCTACGCCCCGTACTCGATGGGCATTTTGCAAGATTTGAAACTCTTCCTTGATTAACGGCAGGAATCGATATCCGGCCATGATTCCATAAGCAAGTTTTGGCGGCAGCTTGCATTGCTGCATTAAACTAAGGAGAAAATCCGTTGGCTTTGTCGTTAATGTAAACATAATGGATAACGTGGCAAAGCTTAACACCCTGAGACCCAGCGACACACCTCTTCGAAATCCTTCTGCTGTCATCGTCAAAAAACCCCATTGCCAAATAACGTGATCCCCCTCTTGTAGACGAGGAAACAGCAAAGTTGACCATACATAAATGACGGCAATAAATAAAAAGGGGGCTAATAATAGCAGCCATTTTTTTAAAGAAACCCTGCCAAAAACAAAGGTCAACGTTACAGTCCAGAGAATGATTAGAATCGGTGTAATTGGATCGAAAAACGCCGATAATATTAGGATAGAAATAACGATAGTAAAAGCTTTAATACTCGGATTCACCTCATGTAGCGACATGAATCTCTCTCCTTACCATTTCATTTTGCAGCTGTTTTCTAAAAGGCAGCTTCAGCCTTGCTCGTTCGATGACATCACGCTTTCCCCATAACCTTTCAGGTGTTCCGGAGAAAATTAATTCACCCTCGTTTAACACATAAACGGTATCTGCATATTGATCAACCAGCTCCATATCATGGGTAATCATGAAAACTGCCCCGTTCTTTTCGTTAAGCACACTCATAATTTCATGTGCGGTATTAGCGTCCTGACCAAATGTCGGCTCATCAAGGATAAGCAATTCCTGTTCATGAACGAGCATGGTCGCAACACTCAACCTCCGCTTCTGTCCTTGGCTCAGAGCAAACGGGTGGGCACCTGCGTGTTTTTGCAGATTCATAGTTTCAAGAACAGAGGAGACGATTGCCCTTTGACTTAAACCAAAGGCAATTTCCTCGTAAACACAATCCGTGATAAATTGATGTTCTGGATTTTGAAACACGTAGCCGAGAGACTGATACAAGTCTTTCTCCTTCCACTTTGAAAGTGGAACACCGAGAAACTGAATCTCCCCTTTCGTAAGTGGAAGAAATCCGGCTAAACATTTGGATAGAGTGGTCTTTCCAGAACCATTTTGTCCAACCAAAGCAATCTTTTCTCCTTTATGAATACGCAGCGTTATATTTTTCAAGTGCCCCCGGGCATAAAGACCATTCACTTCGAGAATCGGCTCCATTAGGGTCGTGTTTTTGCTTTCCTTTTTAAAAAAAGCGCTGGAATCCTCTAACCCTGACAGTAATTCAGCCGTACGAAGCGGAAGTCGCTCCCCTTTATAAAAGCCTTCATTCTTTGCAGAAATTCCAGCTTCTACTACTTTTGGCAGCCAAATACCTTCCTTTTTTAAAAAAGGAGCAAATTCTCCAAAGCATTGCAGAGTAATGCCATCAAAAAGAATGGCTCCGGTAGAATCTAAGACAAGACAGCGGTCAATCAGCTCTATCCAATCATCAAGCTTATGCTCAATGACAATTAGCGTAAACGGACGTGTTTTTCTTAATTTAGTGATCGTTTCTACTAGTTCTGTGCTGGATTGTGGATCAAGGTTAGCTGTCGGCTCATCTAGGATGATGACCTCCGGTTCAAGTGCCAAGACACAAGCTAATGCCAACTTCTGCTTTTGCCCTCCAGAAAGGGTGTGGATAACAGTCTTTTTTTCAGCCTGCAAGCCTACCCATTCTAGTGCTCTATCAATCTTTGCCTCCATCTCTGCCCGTGGTACATGGAAATTCTCCAAACCAAAAGCTACTTCTTCTTCCACGGTCAGCATGCAGAATTGGCTCTCTGGATCTTGAAAAACAATCCCTATTTTTTGATTGAGTTCACCTGGTTTAAAATCGTTCAGATTTTTGCCCTCAAACATGATTTTGCCCGTAATAACACCATCGACTGCCTCTGGATATAATTTGTTCAGACAATAAGCTAGTGTACTTTTTCCCGAACCACTTGGACCTAGTAGGAAAAGCGATTGATTTTTTAAAATGGAAAAAGAAAGGTCTTTGAAAATATAGCTATCTTCATAACTAAATCCCAGATCCTCTACTTTAATCTGAGGCTCAAACGGTAACATTTCGCTTGTGTTCCTTTCCTAATGGGAAACTGTTTAATGCTCCTGTTTTGGCGAGTCCTTCACTTAAATATTTCCCGAGTAACCCTGCCAGTAGTGCCCCGCTTACAAGACGAACAAAGAACATGGCCGTTACATAACTAGGCGAAAGGGCAGCAAATCCTGATACATAAAATCCCCAGGCAAAGCTAAACACCGATGAACCCATCCCTGCTGCCATCAAAACCCATGTTGAATAATTCTTCCACTTCGTGGCAGCAAAGACAGCTTCTGCACCTAATCCTTGAATCATGCCGGATATAATCAATTGCGGTCCAACGGCGTTACCAAGCATAACTTCCACTGTAGCAGCCACGGTTTCAGATAGAAAAGCGGCTCCTGGTTTACGGATAATATAAGCCGCAATAATCGAAACGATAAACCAAATTCCAAAAATGATATCATAACCAATCAACCCGAAAAGACCGAAAAGTACATTCCCGAGTTGTAGAAAAAGCAAATAGACAACAGCAAAAACAACAGCAAGTACCGATAAAACAATGACTTCACGAAGTTTCCATTTTGCCAGCATTTATTTCACCCTCTTTTTCGATGGGCTGTTGGCAGACATAACAACCGTCATGACAATATGTGTAGAATCGCTTTCGTGTGCTCCTTGGAAAGCATCCTCTAACGTCTTGAAAACCTTGTTTGCGTCACCATCAAGTCTTGAGGCATAGTGAACACCTTTTGTAAACGTTCCCTGATTTTGTGCAAGTTTACACTGATCCATAATTACATTCATATATGTAGGAGTTCCCATTGGGTATAGGGCAAATTGAACAGCCACTTCTTGTTTAATGTTCTGGGAACTTTCCTCATTTAGTCGGTCTGCATTTTCTGAAAGGTAGACATCACCTGCTGAATCCCCTGGACAGCCATTTGAAAACGTCGCCTGCAGCACAACATGATCACCGTTTTTTGACGACTCTAGAAAAATAGCTTTTACGACATCAAATACATGCTCCGATCTTCCTCTAACGCATGTGCTCACATCGTCGGTCTCCATCCAAACCTTTGAAGTATCGACTGCTTCTAATGCTGATAGAATAATATCTACAAACCTATCAGACATCGGATAAATCGAAAATCTCGCCCCAGTAATCTCACTCGTACCACAAAAATTAGACATTTCACATACCCCCATTGATATTTTGGCAACAAAAAAACTGCATCCCACGGGAATGCAGTCGAATCATATCAACGTTGAACGAACGATAATCTTCTCCTGCACTTCCCCACGCTAGTATTATCTAGATCGGGTCATAAGGGTCGGACAAACGTCCTCTCAGCCAAAAAAGCTCCCCTAGTGCAAAAACCGTATGCAATTTTTCGTTGCCCTAATAATATGATAAATTTTCCAATATGTAAAGTGATTCGTATTTTGTGCCTTTTGGTGCCGCCTTTTTGGTGCCTGTCACCGCTCGTGGACACTGTCCACCTCAGGCGGACAGTCTTTATCAAAAAAAGTGGAGAGAGTATCTCTACCCTTTGGCTCTCATTTTGAAACTACTTACCTCATACTTGGGTCAACTGTGGGGATCATTTTTGTTTCTGCCTCATGATAACTTGTGGAGAATCCATTTTTGAAATGATCTTTTGCTAGAACCATGATTATACAGACTCGAGGCATTTTAGGTGTCCAAGACACCGTGCTGTTTACTCCAAATTCCTTTACAGATTAGAAATCCGCCACCGTTGGGGTCTTACCTTGACTCCCTTGAATTTAAATAAATATCATTAGTCCTATTTACTTGAAAGAAAATTTTATGCACTTATACCACCTTCATAGCTGTCATATCATGAAAAAAAATATACAATGATGTATAAATGGTGCCTGTCACCATAGGTTGTCACCAAAGGTGGGTCACCACAGGGGAGGAGACTCTATATGGAGAAACAAGGGGTTTTTAAATCGGTTTGCCCGTTAGATTGTCCAGATCAATGCGGTTTGCTGATACATAAGGTTGATGGAAAAGTGGTGAAAGTGGATGGTGATCCGGATCATCCGGTCACGAAGGGGAATATTTGTAATAAGGTTCGGCATATGGCGGAACGGCTTTATGATGAGAACCGCTTGAAATATCCCATGAAAAGGGTTGGACCTAAAGGGGAAGGTAAATTTGAACGGATTAGCTGGGATGAGGCCATCACTACAATAACCTCCAAGTGGAATTCAATTATCGAAACAGATGGTCCAGAAAGTATTCTCCCATATAGCTTTTATGGGAACATGGGACATCTTAATGCCGAGGGGATGGACCGCCGTTTCTTTCACCGTTTAGGAGCATCACAATTGGACCGGAGTATTTGTTCCTCAGCCGGCTCTGTTGGCTATAGATACACGATGGGCGGCGGCCTCGGCATTGACCCAGAAGATACGATTCATTCCAAGCTCATTATTTTTTGGGGGATTAACGCTGCTAGTACCAATATGCACCAAGTGGCGCTTGCACAGAAAGCCCGCAAACAAAATGGGGCTAAAATCATTGTCATAGACGTCCATAAAAATCAGACCGGAAGATTAGCAGATTGGTTTATTCCGATTTTGCCAGGGACTGATACAGCACTGGCACTAGGAATCATGCATATTTTATTTGCTGAAAATAGGGTAGACGACTCCTTCTTACACCAATATACAGTTGGCTCTGAGGAACTGCGCGAGCATGTTTTGCAATATGACCCTATTACGGTATCAACAATCACGGGAGTTCCTGTTGAGGATATTTATAGGCTTGCTAGAATGTATGGCAGTACCTCGCCTTCCTTTATTCGGATTGGCAACGGTCCGCAGCATCATGACAATGGCGGAATGTTCGTCCGTACAGTTTCATGTCTTCCTGCTCTTACGGGTCAATGGCTCATTAAAGGCGGCGGTGCGATTAAAGGAAATTCAGGATATCTCGCACTGAACACAACAAAATTGCAGCTTCCGCGGTTATTGAAGAATAAACAGACAAGGGTCATTAACATGAATAAGATTGGTGAGGCTTTGCTGACCTTAGATCCTCCTGTGAAATCCTTATATGTTTATAGCAGTAACCCAGCGGTAGTAGCTCCAGATGGCAATAAGGTAAGGAAAGGGCTTGAGAGAGAGGAATTATTCGTGGTCGTTCATGATTTATTTTTAACGGAGACGGCCAAATATGCTGACATTGTATTGCCTGCAACATCGTCTTTTGAGAATACAGATGTCTATACATCCTACTGGCACCATTACATTCAAATTCAGCAGCCAGTAATAGATGTTTACGGGGAGTCAAAGTCCAATGTCGACGTGTTCCGGTTGCTTGCAAAAGGAATGGGCTTTGAAGAAGCTGCATTCGTTGACTCAGACGCTGAAATGATCAAGCAAGCCCTAGACCAACCTGCGAATCCCTATTTGGTTGGAATCAATTATGAAAGTTTAGTAGAGAGGCAGTTTCTAAAAGCGAAGGTAAAACCACTGTTTCCAGGAAAGTTGCGTACACCGAGCAGGAAAATTGAGTTGTACTCAAAAAGGATGAAAGCAAACGGATATCCTCCACTGCCAACTTACATTCCTTTAGAAAATGATGGGGATCATCCTTATCATTTTATTCCAGCACCAAATCATAATTTCTTAAACTCTACCTTTTCTAATAATCACAAGCACATCGACCTTGAAAAAGAACCTCGATTGCATATGAACAGTAAGGATGCCGAGGCTTCCGGGATTGAGGACGGGGATTTGGTTCGTGTCTGGAACCAGCGCGGGGAATGTGTATTAAAAGCGAAAGTAGGAGAAAATGTACTTCCAGGAGTGGTCGCTACCCAGGGACTCTGGTCAGATATTGAAGGCACTAAACAACTCGTCAACAACCTGACACCAGACCGAATCGCCGACATGGGCGGCGGTGCAACCTTCTTCTCCGGACGGGTCAGCGTGAACAAAATATACAGTCATGCATAAACGGTGACAGGCACCGCTTACTGCACCACTAACAACACCGTAAACCCCCAAACAGATTATCTGCTTGGGGGTTTCATATTAGGGTGATTTTCCTGTGACGGTGTTCATTTAGTTTCTTATTTTGCTTTCATTTCTCCTTTGCAGGAAGTGGTATAGCACTCCGATTAAGTTGGAGTCATTTCCAAATTGGCATTTTTCTACTTTGACATCCAGAGTGTGGGTTTTATTTTTCATTTGGCCTAGTGTTTCGTTGATTTTGTCAATGAGGTCCGCTCGTTCGCTGATGGCACCGCCAATTAATATTTTCTCTGGATCAATAGCATACTGCAGGTTAAATATTCCAACTGCCAGACGTTTGATAAATTTATTGATTTCATCTTGCACTTCTTCATCACCATCATCCGCGATTTGAAACACCTTTTTTCCATCCAGTGAGACTGGCTCCATCCCCTTCCGTTTCGCCACTCTCTTAATCAAAGCACCTGTAGCTCCTAATGCACTCCACGCCTCTCCAATAGGCTGCTCCAAATAGTCTTCCATAATCATAAAACCAAATTCCCCGCCATGCAGATTTTTACCTCGGCGAATCTTTTTATCTATCACTAATGCGCCGCCAATTCCAGTACCCACTACGATGCAGATATAATCCTTTACCATCTTTGCTGCACCGAGCCAGCCTTCTGCCAAACCTGCACAATTGGCGTCATTTTCAAGTTCCACTGGTAAATAAGTAACATCCTGAATAAGCCTTTTAATATTCGGTCCATGCAGATAAGGGATGGCACTAGCTCCTTCTATATGTCCTTTTTCAACATCGACTGCTCCTGGCACACTAAGTGCAATCCCTTTTATATCTGCCTTTTGCTCATAGCCTTTGACAATGCAATGAATGGTATCAACAAATGCCTCCAGACCCTCTTTTGGGGTTGGAATAGATGACTTTTCGATAAATAATCCTGTTTCATCCATTAGGGCATATTTAATAGCAGATCCTCCAACATCAAAAACTGCATAGTAATTCACCAATTATTACTACCCCCAGTCTCCCATATTTTTTATAACTCCTGAACTTTTGGTTTGCTCCTGGAACACTTAATTTTCTCATTTCCAAAGAAAGTAAAAATCAGAAAGCCAACTCCAGCAAAAAACGAATAAATATTGATCATATTTTCATAGCTTATAAACTCTGAAAACAGTCCGAACAACAGATAGCCAACAGTGGATCCAATTTTGGTTACATTCATATAGAGAGTGGTTGCCGTACCCGGTGCCTCAGGAATAAAATCCTGAAAATACGATATGGCTAGACCTGCAGTAATGGAAACGTGAGCTGCACTTATCAATTGAAGCGGATAAATTTGCCAAGGCTCTGTAACAAACCCAAGCAAAAGGAAATAAGTGAAAGCTAATCCATATCCAATTTTCACCAATAGGGCATTATCGGTTCGTGTTGCCCACACACCGACCGCGATCATCATTGGAACCTCAAAAATTGGTGGTACACTAAAAATTACCCCTACATCCATTTCCGACCCATTCAATACTTTCGTAACGAATTGGGGCATATTTAACATATGGATAGAGGTTGCTGCAGATAGCAATAATGCAGCGGCAAGATTTACAAAAATATGCGGCTTGACGATCCATCTAGTTACCTTAATCTTATCTTTATCAGTTAATACCTGCTTGGCAACATCCTTTAATAAAAGAACAATGGTTAACAGTGCTAGCAAATGGCTGGCTGCTACCATTAAGAACAGCCCCTTAAAGCCGATCGTTAAAAGCAGCCATGCTCCTAAGGCTGGTCCTACCGTCCAGGAAAGAGCAAAAAACATGCGGAAAACATTCATGATTAATGGAGTTTTGCTGCTTGGCATGTTATTTTCCCTCAGGATATCACGAGCATAGGCCCATAATTGGGGAACGGAAGCGGCCGTTGCCCCAAGCAGAAAAAAGGCCGTAAATGCCAGTGCAAAATAATTCCTCAAAAAAGCAAAGAATGTATATCCTAAAACTCCAGTCAGGGACGTTAGAATTAGTAGCCTTTTCCTACTAATACTCGTATCAGACCTTTTGGCGATCAAACTGCTAATCGATACGCCGCCTATGGCCAAAAGAGTCATAAAAATTCCAAAGGCTGTATTACTCATTCCGACCTCATCAATCCCAAATAACGAGGAAAAAGGTACAAAAAAGGATGTCGATAATCCAAAGATAAAATTTAATAAGAATAGGACTGGAAAAGAAGGAATTCTCCATACAAACAAAACGTTTTCTTTCAGGATGGAAAATACAGCTTTCTTCATCATTAATGATCAATCCTATCCATTTAGTTGCCCGGATTATTCATCCAAACAAGCTTTGTTTTTCTTATGAATCAACTACTACACTTCAAAATCACTCAATACTAATTGATTTAACATAGGCGGCTTCGTAATCCTCCAATTGAATTGCAACTAGACGTTATCAGCCAAAACAATTTACTTAAAATCTAATTCCGCTCCGTTTGTTGCAATTACTCGTTTATACCAATCAAAACTCTTTTTCTTATACCGCCTTAAATCTCGTAAATCTGTTTCGCCACGGTTAACATAAATGAAGCCATACCGTTTCTCAAATTGACCTCCAGAGCTAATAAGATCCGTGGAACCCCAAGTAAGATAGCCGAAAACGTCGACTCCCTCTTCTATTGCAAGCTTCATCTGCTTAATATGTTCACTTAAATACTGAATACGATAATCGTCGACTACAGTGTTAGTTTCATTTAATTCTTCGCGGACACCAATTCCATTTTCTGTTATAAAAATTGGCAGCCGATAACGAGCATGCATATCTTTTAAGGCTACTCTTAGTCCAATGGGGTCAATGGACCAGCCCCATTCATTTGCTTTTAAATGGGGATTTGGAGTAACCCCTTCAATAAGATGGCTGCCATCGATGATTTCCGCACTCACCGTTTGGCTTTGATAGTAGCTGATACTTAAATAATCAACGGTGTTTGCCTTTAATAACTCTGCATCACCATCTTCAAATACGGGCATAATTCCTTTTCTTTTCAAGTTACGTGTCACGTAAGCCGGATATTCTCCATGGCTAAAAACATCAAAATAAAAATCAATTAAAAGCTCTTTTGCTTTCATATTAGCAATGGCATCTTCAGGCTTACAGGTATTGGGATAGGTAGCCATATAGGTAACCATACCCGCCATTTGCCCTCCTGGTACAAGTTCATGAAGCGATTGAACCGCTTTGGCGTGGGCAATAAAAGCATTGTGGGTGACTTGATAGCGTAAAGCTTCTTCATTTTCTGCATCCTCTGTTTTTACACCCCAAAATTGAGGGTTTGTTAATACAAGGTTTTGCTCGTTAAAGGTTAGCCAATATTTTACCTTGTTCCTGTAGCGCGTAAACACCGTTCGTGCGTAAGTATGAAATAAATCCACCACTTTTCGTGAAGCGAAGCCGTTATATTTTTCTTCCAGCGCAAGCGGCAAATCAAAATGGTAAAGGGTCACAATCGGTTGAATTCCATTTGCAAGCAACTCATCAAACAAATCATCATAAAACTGCAGTCCCTTTTCATTTACTTCACCTTCACCGTCTGGAAAAATTCTTGACCAAGATATACTCGTCCGGTAAGCAGTAAAGCCTAATTCTTTAAACAAAGCAATATCTTCTTTATAACGATGATAGAAATCAACGGCAACCTTCCAGTCAGATTGTCCTTCCTTAATTGGACGAGCGTCGACAATGGAAGGCCCCTTTCCATCTTCATTCCAGGCACCTTCCGTCTGAAAGGAGGTCACTGCCCCTCCCCAAAAAAATCCATCTGGTATCACATTCCCATGTTTATTTTCCATATTTCACACCACCACGTGTTTAGGAGTTTGATTTTGAAGGGCTAAAAGCAGGTTATCTGCTGCTAAATCGGCCATTTTCATTCTTGTCTTTATACTGGCGCTGCCAATGTGAGGTAATGTGACTACATTCGGAAGAGAAAGCAATGGGTGATCAAGTGAAACGGGCTCTTGTTCAAAAACATCAAGTCCTGCAGCCCATATTTCTCCTTTTTTTAATGCATGAAAAAGGGCTTCCTCATTTACAATTCCACCACGTGCGGTATTAATTAAAATCGCAGTGTTTTTCATTAAGGATAATTCACGGGAACCAATAAGATTTTTTGTTTCTGGTGTGTAAGGCGTCATAATACATATAAAATCGGACTGCTTTAATAATGAGTCCATTTCTGTAAAGGTTAGGTTCAATTCTTCCTCTAAATCGTACTTGCGGCTTCGGTTATAATAAAGGATATTCATGTCAAATCCACGTGCTCTTTTAGCAAGTGATGCGCCAATTCTTCCCATCCCAATAATACCTAAAGTAGCCCCGTAAATATCCTGCCCGGTTAATTGCATAGGAGACCAAGTTTTCCAATTCCCGTTTCTTAAATAATCGGAGGACTCTACTAATCTCCTTGAAGCAGCCATCAGGAGTGCAAATGTTAAATCAGCAGTTGTCTCAGTTAAAACACCAGGTGTATTTGTGACGGTAATACCTTTTTCCTTTGCCGCTTCAATATCGACATTGTTGTAGCCAACCGCCATGCTGCTGATCACCTTCAGCTGTTCAGCTTTTTCTAGTAACTCCCTGTCAATATTCTCTGTAAGCAAGCAGAACAGTCCCTCTACATCTTTAATTTCTTCTTCTAACACCACGCGTGGTACAGGAATATCATCTTCGTCCCACATCCTGACTTGACAATAATCTTCTATCTTAGTCACAATCTCTGCAGGTACTTTTCTCGTAATATATACCTTTGGTTTCATCTCGTGGTCCTTCCTTTCCCATACTCTCTACTGGTTTTAACCCTCATTCTTATATGGCCTCACATATATCTTTTGCAGAAATAGACCCTTTAATCGGATCTGAAGCAATGACTACTTTCATCTCTATCCCTTCTTAACTTTTTCACAAAAAAAGGAACAGGAACAGTCAGCCATAAAATTCCGGATAACTGTGCCTGTATAGATGGTTACCTTAATAGATTAATATTCAAAGTAAATCACTTTTAAATCCGTAAAAAACTCCACATTCGAATTGCCGATTGAAAATGCTCCGGCACCCGATTGCTTTACTCCTCCAAATGGAGCATGAGCTGCACTAGCTGTACCATGATTAATATGAACCATCCCTGCTTCAACATCTTCAGCAAATTGATAAGCAGAGGAAACTTTATCAGTGAAAATAGAAGCCGCCAATCCATATTCCACATTATTCGCCACTTCTAGTGCTTCTGTCTTATTTTCCACCTCAATCACACAAAGAACGGGTCCAAAGATCTCTTCCTTTGCCACTCGCATTTCTGGAGTAACCAAATCTAAAAGGGCTGGTTTCATGAAGGCTCCTTCGGAGAATTCACCCTCGGTCAAAACTTCGCCTCCAAAACGAAGGCGGGCACCTTCTTCCAAACCAACTTTAATATATTCTTGAACAGAATCTAAATGTCTCTTATTAATAAGGGGACCCATCGTAGCATCTGATTCCCAGGCTGACCCTACTTTTATTTTCATAATTTCTTGAAGAAGCGCTTCTGTAAGCTCTTCCCTCTTCTCTTTGACCACAATAACACGGCTAATAGAAGTACAGCGCTGACCGCTAGCCGCAAATGCAGCGGAAACAATTTGTTTTGCAACAGCTGCAGGATCTGTATAATCTAGAACGACAGCCGGATTCTTACCGCCAAGCTCAAGCTGGGTTTTCGCTAATCGTCCTGCTGCCTTCTGGTTGATTTCTAGACCTAGGTTAGAGGAACCTGTGAAGCTAATTCCTTTTACAAGCGGATGATTCACGAGCGGGTCACCAACCTTTGAACCACTGCCGACAACTAGATTGACAACACCATTTGGTACACCTGCTTCTGCTAATAATTCCATCAGCTTTACCGATGTCCAAGGTGTTACCGAAGCTGGCTTATAGACAACGGTACAGCCATATGCCAGAGCGGGAGCAATTTTTCTAACAGGCGTGACAACCGGGAAGTTCCAAGGAGCAATGGCTGCAATAACACCTATTGGCTTGCGAATGGTAGAACTCCAAACATTGCTTCGTTCACCCGGAAGCGTACTTCCCTCAATGCGAAATGCTTCTCCTCCGCAAAACCGTGCTTCTTTTGCTGCACGGTATACCTCACCTTTAGACTCAGCCAGCGTTTTACCCTGTTCAGCAGAAAGCATGTAGGCTAATTCTTCCACATTTTTTTCAAGCAAATCTGCTAGACGGAATAAAATCGCTCCCCTGTCTGGTCCAGGAAGCTTGGACCAACTCTTAAAGGCTTCGTTCGCCGCTTCTACCGCTTGATTGACATCATTTTCTACTGAATCCTGAAACGTTCCTAACAGTTGATTATTTTTTGCTGAATTGTAAATCGGGAAGGTCTTCCCACTTGAACTCTTCACCCATTCACCATTAATAAAGTTACCGTATTCCTTTGTCTCACTCTCTCTTAACCAGTCAACCATACTCGAAGTCGCTGCTACAGTCATGGTAATCACTCCAAATTTTATAGATTATTGATCAATACTTTTTCTTTAACGTTAGGAACCATAAGTGCCCTGCAAATATTCTTCAAGTCTTCCTTAGTTGTTTTAACCGGATTAACTGGCACATTACCAGACAAAATGGCTTCATCGACAATCAAGTCAAGATGTTCTTCTGTGACACCATAATCTGATAAAGTTTGTGTAATACCAATATCTTTATTTAATTGGCGAATCGCAGATACTGATCGCTCAGCTGCTTCTCTTACTGACAACGAATCTGTGTTTTCACCAAAGATTCTCGCGATTTCTGCAAATTTATGTTGATTTCCAATAATATTAAACTTCATTACCTCAGGTAAAAGAATCGCGTTAACAACACCGTGTGGAATTTTAAAATAGGCTCCAAGCGGCATAGCAAGAGCGTGTGCCAATCCCAGCCTTGTGGTATTGAACGCCATCGCAGCAATTGTGCTTGCCAAAAGCATATCATGGCGAGCCTCAATATTTTCACCTTGAACAACTGCCAATCTAAGGCTTTTTGCGATAAGAGTCATAGCTTGAATGGACAGCGCTTCTGAGATCGGCTGGGTAGCTTTATTTACATACGATTCTAGTGCATGTGTTAAAGCATCCATTCCAGTGGAAGCGGTGAGATGAGGTGGTAATGTAATCGTCAATTCTGGATCACAAAGAGCCAGAGCCGGACAATTATACATGCTGCCAACACTTAATTTTGCTTGTGCAGTTTTATCGGATAATACAGAAAATCTTGTCATTTCACTCCCTGTCCCTGCAGTAGTCGGAATCGCAATAACAGGAGCACCAGGTCCTGGTACCAAATCAATTCCAATATAATCACGAATATTGCCAGGATTTTTTAACATTAGCCCAATGGCTTTTGCCGTATCAAGAGCACTTCCGCCGCCAACACCGACAACAAGATCACATCCGTTTTCTTTAGCAAGTTCAGTACCGCTATCCACCGACTCAATCGTTGCCTCCATGCCGACTTCTGTAAAGATGGTATATGGAATTCCAGCAGTCTCAAGCGGAGCTTCCAATCTTTGAACAATCCCCGCATGCAATACACCTGGGTCGCCGACAATTAGGACCTTTGTTCCGCCTAGCTTCAATACATGCTCATTCAATTTATTTACATAGCCCCTGCCAAATTCTATTGCTGTCGGAACCTCATAACGAAAATTAGTTAATGTCATCATTAGTTAATTACCTCCTTGTGCTCTAGAACATTTTTTTCTATAAATGCAGCTTTTGATAGATCGACCGCATATCTTTTTCCAATTTCATCAAGTTCTTTCACTACTTTATCGGGGAGTTCAATACCATTTTGCTGACGCTCTAACGTCTTTCGTAATTCAAGTTCTCCAGGGATGAGAATTTCTTCAACACCATCTGCTTTAGGTTCCGCCTTAATTTCAGATATGTAGCGATCCATACGTTCCTTGAACAATTCAATTGGGATAAAACGGTTAATATCAATAGCAATAAAAATATGGCCTACGTTTTGGGGCTCCTCCCAATTCTCATACATATTGTTCACGTACTTACCGAAGCCCGCACCTGTTAAGACACCAGCTAAAATATCTATAAACATTGAAATGGCGTAACCTTTAGGGCCACCTACTGGAAGAACAGCCCCGTCTAGCGCTGCCTCGGCATTTGTCGTTGGAATTCCGTCCTTATCCACTGCCCATCCTAGTGGAATCTCTTCGCCTTTTTGAGAAGCAACAATAATTTTTCCTCGTGCGACAACACTTGTAGCCATATCTAACAAAAATGGGGGCTCATTTCCCGCAGGTACACCAATCGCCAATGGATTTGTTCCGATGAACGGTCGTTTCCCTCCCGTTGGTGGCATGGTTTGTGAGGCATTAGACATCACCAATAAAATCATGTCTTTCTCTATGGCCTTTAATGCATAGTAAGCACCAGTCCCAAAGTGATTCGAGCCTTTTACCCCTACGATAGCAGCTCCCCGTTCTTTTGCTTTTTCCAAAGCAATCTCAACCGCCTTTTTCCCGACTACCGCTCCGATATTGTTGTTTCCATTTACTAACACTGTTGCAAAATCCTCTGACTCCACTGTAGGGACAGCAAAAGGATTCATCATGTTTTTTTCAATTCTTTCTATATATATAGCTGTTCGGACAACACCATGGGAATCGACACCGCGCAGATCTGCTTGAATTAAGGATTCAGCTACAGTTTCAGCATTTTCTTTCGAAACCCCTGCGTTTTTAAACACCTGGAAACAAAATTGCTGTAGTTTTTCCCAATCAAACCTGTTTGGCAAGGTCATTCAGCTCACAGCCTCTCTGCTTTAGTGTTTCATCTACCCAGCTTCTATCTACTGTACCGTTTTCAATAGAATCTAAGATTTCCTTTTCACGAATCTCCTGAGCTTTGACCTTGTGAAGAACCTCTTCTGCGAATTCATATGGAACCACTGCCAAGCCATCCTCGTCACCGACAATTAAATCCCCTGGATGAACAAGCATGCCATCAACTACAATCGGGACGTTAACTTCACCTGGACCATCCTTATAAGGCCCGCGATGAGTCACACCTTTAGCATATACGGGGAAATTGTCTCTTTCGAACGCACCCAAGTCTCTAATGGCGCCATCAATAACAAAGCCGGTAATCCCTTTTTTTCTAGCAATCTGCATCATAATTTCTCCAACAATGGAGTTGGTAGTATCCCCGCCTGCATCTACAACAATAACATCACCCGGCTCTGCCATATCAATCGCTTTGTGAACCAGCAGATTATCACCAGGTCTAGTTCTCACTGTCAAGGCAGTTCCTAACAATCTGCCTTCTTTATGGTAAGGGCGTAGATTACTGCCTATAGCATAGACCCTATTTAAATTATCACTAATGTGAGGAGTTACAACATTTCGATATTGCTCGACAACTGACCTTTCTACTTTCCTTTTCATAGGTAAAATTCTAAACCCGATATTAGCCATGTATTACTCCTCCTTTTTTGATCACAATCCAGTTTTAAAGATCCGTGTACTTCGCTGAATGGGCTCTACCGCTCTTTGTTGCTCCACATGAATCTCGAATAATTAGTGATGGAGCTAAGGAAACAATTTCTGATGCTATCTTCTTTCTATCTTTCTTTGATTCAATCATTTGAATCAATTTTCTAGCTGCCATTTCTCCCATTTCATAAGCAGGCTGCTTGACGGTGGTTAGGGATGGATTTAGGTACTTCGACCAAACTGTTTCATCATAACCAACCAAAGCAATATCGTCCGGAATCTTCCTGTTAATCTTATTAATTCCCTCTAGGACTTCCAGTGTCATGAGTGAATTTGTAGAAAAAATTGCATCGGGTGGGTTACTCCTGGTCAGCAGTTTTCGAACCGCTTCCTCCACTTCCCCTTTTTTCTCATTTATAACCTCGATTAATGAAGGATCAATTTCTATTCCGTTCTCTGTAAGTGCTTGCTTGTAACCTTCTAATCTTTCAATTCTTGGACTCACCCCATCAGGTGGATAGAGAAAAATCGCGATTTTCTTTCTAGCCGATGTAATTAAATGATTAACAGCTAATTTTGCACCTTCAATATTATTAACGGTGATGGTGTTTACATCCATTCCATAGATTTTCCGATTTATGGCAACAAAGGGAAATCCATTATTCGTAAACTTTTGATATAGTTCAATGTTTTGGAGTGTAGGATTCACCAGCATTCCATCCAATTGACGACTTTCAAAAGATCGAAAATGCTCTTCTTCCAATGCTGCATTATCATTTGAATTGAAGATCATTAGATGATAACCAAGGTGATGACAAGTGTCTTCAACCCCTTCAAGTACATTTGCCCAAAAAGGATTTTGCAAATTGGATAAAATTATCCCAATAATATTTGTTTTGGTAAGTTTTAAACTCCTAGCCAATGCATTGGGTTTATAATCCAGTTCTTCAATTACTTTTAACACTCTTTTTACCGTTTCTTCGGTGTTCTGTTCATAGTTACCATTAATAATCCGTGATACCGTTGATTTGGAGACTTTAGCCATTTTAGCAACATCTGCAATCGTTAGTTTCATATAATAACCCCATTAGTAGAGTAATTTGGTGGAAAAATTTACTATCACTATAATTTTACCCCTTAACTCCACCAGCTGTAATACCTTCAATCAAATATTTCTGGAAGAAGATAAATACTGCAAACAAGGGAATTAATGATACTGTAGACATTGCGAATAATGATCCCCAAGAGCTTTCCCCCATAGAGTCTACAAACATCCTTAGTCCCACTGCTACTGTGTGTAATTTGATATCGCTTAAATAAAGAAGCTGTGAGAAGAAGTCATTCCATGTCCAAATAAAGGTAAAGATCATCGTTGTAATTAATGCAGGTAAAGATAGCGGCAAAATCAGTTTCCAGTAGATTCTGATTGGTCCGCACCCATCCATTTTCGCTGCTTCTTCTAATTCAAGCGGAATAGTACGCATAAACTGGACCATTAAGAAAATAAAGAACCCTTCTGTTGCTAAAAATTTAGGTAAGGTCAGTGGCAGAAACGTATTGATCCACTCCAATTTATTAAACATAATGTATTGGGGGATAACCGTAACATGGAATGGCAGCATCAAGGTTATCAGCATGATGGCAAATAACACCTTTTTGAACGCAAAGTCTAGTCTTGAGAATGCATAGGCTGCCATGGAACAAGAAATAACATTTCCAATAATCGCCATAGTGCAGATGAAAAGGGAATTTTTAAAAAAGGTTGCAAACGTATATCCTGATATACCATTCCAGCCTTTTATATAGTTGTCAAAGATGATTTCTTTTGGAAAAAAGGACGTGCCTTTGAAAATATCTAGATTATCTTTAAAAGAACTGCTTACCATCCAAAGAAGGGGATAGAGCATGATGATTCCAACTGCGATGATGATGATATGCGTAAGGATTATCGACAGTTTCACCTTACTTTTCTTCACTTCTGTTTTTACAATATCAATATTGTTGGTTTGAATAACTGCTTTACTTGTTTCCATTTTCTCCCCCCTATTCTTGGTAAAACACCCATTTTTTCGATGTACCAAAAATGATTGCCGTAATGATGGCAATAGCGATAAGTAAAATCCAGGCCATTGCGGCTGCATAGCCCATATCGAAATGCGTAAATGCCTTTTGGTAGAGGTATAAGGTGTAGAATAAGGTTGAGTCTAATGGACCCCCTTCACCACCACTGACAATATAGGCTGGAGTAAATGCCTGAAAGGCATGAATGATTTGCATAATGAGATTAAAGAGAACAATCGGTGAGATCATTGGGAGCGTAATCTTGAAAAATTGTTTAAATTTGCCCGCTCCATCAATTCTAGCTGCTTCGTATAACTCCAATGGCACCTGTTTTAAACCTGCTAAAAAGATAACCATCGGTGCACCGAACTGCCATACAGCTAAAATGACAAGCGTATAAAGAGCGGTGTCAGGTGAGGAGATCCAATTGGTGCCTTCAATTCCAAATAAAGCAAGCCCGCGATTAATTAATCCTTCGCCGCCAAACAGCTGACGCCATAATAATGCAACCGCAACACTGCCGCCAAATAAAGAAGGAACATAATAGACTGCCCGGTAAAATTTTAGTCCTCTTAAACCACGATTTAGAAGAAGAGCAACTCCTAGGGCAAACATAAGCTGCAGCGGTACACTCAACATCACGTAGATAGTTGTTACTTTGATACTCGCTAGATACTTAGAGTCTTCGAACATTTGTGTATAATTTTCCATACCAGTCCATACCGGAGAAGTAAACATGTCATAATTAGTAAATGATAGATAGAGAGATGTTACCATTGGAATTAAACTGAGACCCAATAAGCCAATAAGCCATGGACTAAGAAACATATAAGCCACCGCATTTCTTCTCCAAGCTTTCTTAAACGTTTGCATAACCCAACTCCCCCTTCGTATGTAATTTAATGGAAAGGAGGAATTTGCATCCCTCCATCCCCAAATCCTTCTATTTCTTATTTAAGAATACTTTCAGCTTGCTTCATAAATTTATCGGCAGCTTCTTCAACAGACATTTTTCCAAAGGAAATTGCTGACGCACTATCCTTAAATGCTGCTTCTAACTCTGTAACACCTGCAGGGGAATATGGTGCAGGTGATGCATTCTTGACCGCTGATTGAATAAATTCAACCGCTTTTGTTTGTGCTGGCTCAAGCAGCGGCTTTACAAAGTCAGCCATTTTAGTAGAACCAGGTGACCCTTGTTCAACCTTAAATAATTCCAATGCCTTTTCTTCATTTACGAAAAAGTTAATGAATAGCGCTGCTTCTTTTGGATGTTTAGATTTTTGTGTGATACTTAAGTAAGCACCCTCGATATACTCACCTTGTTCGCCGCCATCTACAGTTGGCATTGTAACCATTGCCAATTCACCATCAGGGAACTGCTGCTGATAAAGGTAAAGCTGGTTTGCTGGAATTTGGTGTATCGCAGTCTTTCCTGTTACGAATAAGTTCTGCTCTAATGGAGCTGATTCATATTCAGTTCCAGTAGCCGCATCTGGAATCGCCTCCGCTTTGCGAAGCTCGTCCCACATAGTCCACCATTTAACAAGCGTTTCTTTTTTAAATCCTAGCTTTCCTTCTTTGGTGAATAAATCTTGGCCATTTGATCTTGCAAAATAACGGAAGTTTGGCTGAAGCTGTCCACCGCTAAAGTCCTGAACTCCCCAAATACCTTTTGACTTTAACTCTTTAACTTTTGCCGTAAAGTCGTCATAGGTCCAACCTTGCTTTGGATATTCTACTCCTAGTTCATCAAATAGCTTTTTGTTGTAAACCAATCCTGGCATTGTAACACCTTGAGCAATCATGTAAAGCTTGTCGTCTACCTTACCGCTGTTCACAACAGATTCAGGAAATTCACCCTGATTAATCGTATTTTCTTTTACATAGTCACTAAGCTCTAAAAGTGCATTTCTACGTGCATAATCGGCCACATAGAATTGGTGCATGCTGACTACGTCTGGAGCATTCCCACCAGCGATTTGAGTGGTTAACTTCTCCCAGTATTCTGGCCAGCCGCCAAATTCTCTTTTTACTTTAATATTTGGATATTTCTCTTCGAATCGATCGACAATGGCGTTATACAATTCGTGACGTTTTGTATCTCCCCACCAAGTAAAGCGAATTTCTACTTTTTCGTCCTTGCCGTCGCCCGAAGCCTCTTTGCTGCTATCACCACTGCTGCACCCAACTACCCCAACTAAAAGAAACACAGAAATCAATGAAAATATAAGTGCTCTCAATTTTTTCATTAATGATTCTCCTTTAAATTAAGTTTTTATAATTTTTTGTGCTCTTTTTGAATTTTTAAAATATTGGTAGTGCTTACATTATTAGTGTAAAAAATTTTATTATGATAAGAGCTTCTTCCCTATTACTGCAAAATCGAGTTCGCCATTTTCTTGTGATTCCTTTTCAAAGAGTTCAAGTACATAGGAGGCAAGAGGCAGCACTTTTTCGGCACCTTCATTTACAGCAATTTGAATGTCTTTCTTCATTAAGTTCAGCTTAAAACCCGGTGCATAATTTCGCTCTGAAAGCGTATCAAACTTATTTTGAAGCATCCAGGAAGCGCCGGAGCTTTTTCCAACTACTTGTTTAACTACCTCTTTATCAATCTCCAGTTTTTCAGCAAGAGCAACAGCCTCCGCTGCAGCCGCCATATGAATACCAGCAAGCATTTGGTTAATTGCCTTAATAGCTTTCCCGGCACCGATTGCACCGACTAAGTATATATTTTCAGCCATTGCATTAAGTAAGTGACGACAATCTTCTAAGAGTTCAGTATTCCCGCCTGCCATTACCGTTAAAGTACCATTTTCTGCTCCAATGGTTCCTCCGCTCACAGGGGCATCTAACACGCGCGCTCCCTTTTCATGGTAAGCGTTATTCACCTTTTTCATCATTTCAGGTGAACCAGAAGTCATTTCTATCAAAATATGGTCTGGTGTAATACGTCCTAGCATGTCTTCAGATAATAGAACGGCTTCCATCTCATGGTCAGCTGGCAAAATACTAATTAAAACTTGACAGTTTGAAACAATCTCATCAACTGATCCGTGTTCAATCGCGCCAAATTTCGTTAATTCCTCAACCGGTCCCCGATTTCGGTGAGCCGACACATGTAATTCAAAGCCATTCTTAATCAGGTTTTTTGCCATTGGAAGTCCCATCGCACCAAGCCCAATAAAACCTACACTTCTAATTTCCATGTAGTAGTTCCTCCTATAATATAAGGGCTAATAGAATGATAGAGAAACTTTCATTCTATTAGCCTTCTTTACTAACCAATTGTCATATTAAATCGTAGTTTTTGAGTAGGGGCATTTGCTTTTATAGAACGGTTTCGTCTAAGTCCCAGCCTAACGCTTCATAATGCTTCTTACGGCCTGCTTTGTCGCCTTTTAGCTCTTGGTGCGCATATTTGGCAACCTCATATGCTAATTTTCTTGGAACAACGACAACTCCATCACCGTCAGCGACGATAATGTCACCAGGGTAAATGGCAACGCCGCCGATTGCAACAGGGATATCTTTTGAATCATAGCGGATACGAGCTTGGTCCATTCCTTGTGAAACGAATTTTGACCAGACAGGAATTTTTTGTAAAATAACTTCATCGGTATCGCGGATACCGCCGCCATTTGTTAAGTAACCCACGCAGCCTTTCTTCTTAAAAGCTAGGGTATTATTAGATCCAAGAATACCTACATCGACACCGCTTACATCCATAACCATAAAGTCGCCTTCTAAAATCTCTTCTCCCCAAGGATCATTACATACTTCACGGTAGTACCAATTAACCCACTCCGTATACTCATCGCCTGTTAACCTTGGAGCTGGCCCTTCATATGGCATGTAGCGAGCTGTTCTAGCAATCCCAACAACTTTTGTACGGTATAAAGGTTTAATGCTGTGATGAACAGTTCCATATCCATGCATTCCAACCCAATCCATTCCGTCACGAACATCTGTTACACGTAAATCTTTGTACAGTTCAAGTATTTCTTTGCGATCATCTTTCGTAGTTACTAGAGTTGAGCTTTGTACTTTTTCAGACATTGTTCATCTTCCCCTTTATTTTAGATTTATTAAAATAATTGCTGCTTCAAAAACGATGATTTAATTGACAACCCTCCCTATTATGTAAGCGTTTGAAAAACTTTAGAAACAGAGTTCCTATAGCCAAACTATTTGTCCTGACAAGATGAAAGTGCTTTAGGAAATCGATTTTGGAAATCGGTTTTGGAAATCGGTTTCCTTGATTTAGAATTTATCATCCGAGCTAAATTTAGTCAATTTTAAATTTTCGACCAATTCTGACAAGGGTTATGGAATTTATTGTATTTAAATAATAAAATTAGGAACTTCTACCTAGGTTATTTTTTCTTAAAGAGGTTAACTGTGTATATTTTATTTTGTGAATCGTGAAACATAGAGTTATGGAAAAATAGCAAAATCATTTCAAAAAAAAATAAAAAAATCCCTCACAAAAAATGTTGAGGGTGACTGCAAAGATAAAATTTATCGTTTTTCTCCATTTGATTCTATGACTTCTTTGTACCAATAAAAGCTTTTCTTTTTGATCCGGCGAAGATCGTGGTTACCTTCTTCATGCTGATTGATATACACAAATCCATAGCGCTTTTGGAACCCGTTTAACCAACTTAATAAATCAGTGAAAGACCAGACACAATAACCTAACATCTCCACTCCATCAGTGATTGCCTCTTGGATGGCATTAATATGGGTACGGATAAAATCGATTCGATAATCGTCATTGATAACATCACCATCCTCCACTTTATCAAAAGCCCCAAGCCCATTTTCACTAATTAATATTGGCAACTGATAACGATTTGCAATTCTACGTAGTGCAATTCTTAGACCATTGGGATCAATATTCCAATCCCAATCGGTTTTTTCAAGATTAGGGTTCTCAACTGTTTTATACACTCCCGGAATTCCAGTATCCTTAGAAGTTCCTTTTTTTCCAGTAGTATTCATTTCTCCAGCACCGACGCCGCCTTCTATTGAGTTTTCTTCAAAAGTTGTCGTCTGATAATAATTTAGTCCCATAAAATCAGGTTTTCCATGTTTTAAAAGTTCAAAATCTCCCTCTTCAACAATAGGCGCAAGCCCCTTATTTTCAAGGTAAGTCCATGCAGACTTAGGATATTGACCCCTGGCATAAATGTCCATCCACCAATGGCTCCTTAATTCCTCTGCATTTTCAGCGGCGAGTATATCTTTTGGATGGGAAGTGAAAGGATACGCTGGTGAATAGGCGAAACTTGGACCGATTTTGCCATCAGGAACATACTTACGAAACTCCTTAATTACACTGGCATTAGCAAGATTTGCATGGTGATTAACCTGATAGAACAATTTGTCATCCTTTACGCCTGGCGGATGTGCCGCCATTTGGTATCCGAGCATTGTAAAAATATTTTGTTCGTTTAAGCTAACCCAATATTTCACACGATCCCCAAACCGTTTAAACAGTTCTACACTGTAGTTCGTAAAGTCTTCGACTATTTTACGAGACTCCCAGCCGCCATACTCATCCTGTAGAGTCTGTGGTAAATCCCAGTGATATAATGTCAGAACAGGTTCTATATTATTTTCCTTTAGTTCATTGATTAAATTGCTGTAGAACTCGATTCCCTTTTCATTTAAAACACCTTTACCGTTTGGAAAAATCCGTGTCCAGGCAACTGAAAAGCGATAAGCCTTCATTCCCATCTCTGCCATCAGCTGGACATCCTCTTTATAGCGATGATAGTGATCGACTGCTACATCACCTGTTGTACCTTTAAACGTTTTACCAGGAATTCGGACAAACTGGTCCCAGTTGGAAACACCCTTGCCATCAGCATCCCACGCTCCCTCTACTTGATATGCAGCGGAAGCAGCTCCCCATAAAAAAGACTTAGGAAATGGCTTTAACTCTTTATGTAACATGATCCGTCCCCCTTATTCTGATAATTCTATTTATTCTAATATTATAAATATTTTTTTTAAAATGTATAGACATTTAAGTATAAAAGGAAAATGGCAAACTCTACCTTTTGTAGATATTCAGAATGGTAACACAGATTAGTGACAGGCACCGGCCCAGTTAAAAACCCCAAGCGAAGCAAGCGCTTGGGGTTTGGTGTTACCGTGTGTTTATAATGTAAGCTCTCCCACGTTTTGAAGTGCTACTCCTGTTTCATGCTTACTTCTTTCTTCTTCTATTGTTCCTGTATTGAGTCGGATGATATTTTGAAGGACACCTTTTAGTTTTTTCTCGCGTACCAGGACTTCTCCTAAGATATCTAATGTGGATACTTTGGATCGAAGCGCATCTTCGCTAACATCATTATCAAGGATTAGCTGGCCGTTAACGATGAAATTAGCTGCCTGGTCTAAGGCTTGGAATTGATCGTTTGACCATATTTCTTTCCCTTCAATTAAAATAAATTTACTTTCGTAGGATAATACTTCTGTTTCCATCAAACTTAATAATTCATAAACAAGATCTTCGACTTCCTCGCAGCAAACGATGATTGAAGTGGAATGAATTTTTTCAATGGCTTTCGTCAGCATTTCTCTTGAAACATCGCTTTCAATAATGATCGGTTTATGGGTGTACCATTTTTTTTGTTGGAATCTGCGAATCGAACGGGCATTTAAGCGCAGAGGTTTTTCAAGCACTTCATACCCCGCAGGAAATACCTCCACCTTACAGGTTGCTAAGGAAGCTGCTTTTTTATATAAATAGGTTTCTTGGTTTTCATAGAGTGAAATTTTCCCGTTTACCTCTAACTTATTAATTTTTTCATTAAATTGATCAAGATTAAGGTCCTCTGCAAATGTGAGCAGCCCATTGACCACTAAATATAGAGACTCATCAATCGACTGTAAAAAGGAATTAGTTAATGTGAACTTACCATCCTCCAACCGAGGAGGTGCACCATCATAGGTTTCAACTTCACCAGTGCCTTTGGAAAGCATATTAACGACAAGACCTGTGAGGTGTGAAGGACAATACACTTTTCCGTTTACCATCAAATTTAACTGCCCTGCCTGAACTTGGTCTGGCTGCACATCTTGATCAATAATCACTATGCCGTTTACAAGGAGAAAAACGGGGTCTGCAATAGAAGAAAGATAGTTTTGATTGAGATGAAAAACCCCATTAAATAGGCGGAAACCAGCTGGAATCTCTAAGCTTGCTCCTATATTTCCAATATTTAACTTTGTTAATAAATGTGCATTTTCTTTTCCATAAAGTACAAGTCCTGCGTTTTCAATCCGTTCGATCTCCTTAATGCTTTCTTCCGTAGCATTCACCAAGTTTAACAATCCCACATTTCCAATTCGTTGACTCATTATTTTTCCTCCTCTAAAATGGTTCGTAGTCGTTTGATGGCGAGATGAAGCTTATAGCGTACCGTTGAGGCAGGAAGCCCTAACTGACCGCCAATTTCCTGACTCGAAAGCCCTAACCAATATCTTTTAAAAATTAAATCACTTAAATCCTGTGGCAAATGTCCAAGTAACTCCGTTATTTCTAAGTGGCTGACACCGGCCTCCCGTATCGAAAAATCAAAATCATCTTCCCAAGCAGTCAATCGCTGTTCTTTTCGACGATCATCAATCAGCCTATTTTTCATGACCCGGAAAAACCATGCACGCTGCTTATAATCCGCCAGGCTAAGGAGTTCGGGTTCATTGAGCGATTTTATCATGGCATCCTGAACTAAGTCATTCGCCTCCTGCTCATGCCTTGCAATAGAGCGGGCAAAACGGAACAGATCATCTTTTAACTTTTCATATAAATCACTCACGTCGACTTTCACATTGACCACTCACTTTTATTCATTTTTATTATTTAGTGAAAATCTTTGCCTTGTGTTGAAGAATTAGGTTGTTTTTTACCGCATTCAGTAAGATAACGGTTGAGAGGAGAAAAGTGTTGGAGATTTTTTAAAAAATTTTTAAAAAGAGGATTTTTCTATAGATTAATATAGCGAGAAGATTGTGCCAAGAAAAAAAGACAAGTTCCATATTATATGGTCCCTGTCTTGATGGATTTACTTACTTTCTAAATCTAATGGCCGCAGCCCCGTTTCAATCTCTGCCCGGCGTGGTTCCAAGAATGGCGGCAGTGCAAGCTTTTCCCCTAACGTTTCAATGGGTTCGTCCACGTCGAAACCAGGTGTATCCGTTGATAATTCAAAAAGGATATGATTTGGTTCTCGGAAATAGAGGGCCTTGAAGTAATACCGTTCCACTTTACCTGAATTCATTAGTCCTGATGCAGCAATTCTCTGAGCCCAATAGTCATATTCCTCCTCATTAGGAATGCGAAATGCTACGTGATGGACACTTCCCCGCCCGGGCCGCGCCCTTGATAAATCTGGCCTCGTTTCCATGTGCACCTCAGCCCCTGAGCCGCCTTCTCCTGTTGAAAAAACTTGAATAGCTGGGAAGTCCCCATCAAGCGATGGATAAGTGCCAGTCTGTGTAAACCCCATAACTTCGGTTAATACTTTAATTGTTTTATCGGGAACACCAACTGTTAAGGTAACAGGACCCAAACCAATGATAGCATGTTCTATCGGTACTTCACTTTTGTCCCAAGGAACACCAGCACGAACTCCTTCTTCACCGTTATCTGCGACTAAAACTAAACGAGTTCCCTCAAAATCTTGAAACGCAAGCGAGTCACGATTATTCCGCTTCTCTATTCGCCCATGCCGAATTCCGAACTGCTCAAAACGAGCTTCCCAGTAGTGGAGTGCCTTCGTGTCCTTCACTCGAAGTGATGTAGAGGAAATACTGCCAATACCAGGATATGTATGCCCCAACCCTGGAATATCAAAGAAGGTAACCTCAGTGCCAGGACTGCCCTTTGCGTCACCATAAAATAAATGATAAGATTCTGTGTTATCTTGGTTAACGGTTTTCTTGATCAATCTCAACCCTAAAATCTTTGTATAAAATTGAAAGTTCCTCTCGGCCTTACCCGTTAAGATCGAAACATGATGTAAACCTAACAGCTGCATACAATAGCCTCCTAAACGAACTTGGTGAGTATGTGATTATCTTGAATTCAAGATAATCATAACCAAAAAAACACCCCTCCGTCAACATCCGTCAATGAAACAGATCTCAACAGAGGGTGCCTGTCACCGTTATTGGTTGTAATCCCAAAGAATTGTCCACTCATCTTTTTCTTGAACAACAAAAACCTCTTGTTTCAGATCAAAGTTGCCGTATTTTCCTTTGTAGGTTTGGGTGACGAGTATTTTGTAGACGTTTTTCATGGCTGGTCCTGTTTTAGACATTTTCCAATGATCAATTTTATCAGGCTCACTCAATATAAAGTCAAATGTTTCGACGCCAAAGTGATTCATAAATACGTGAGCTCGGTCTTGTATATAATGCCCTTTACCGAACCTTTCTTTCATAGTTGAATGGAAAAGCTTCCAGGATGAAGCAAATTCCCCCTCCTGTTCATACAAATAAAACTCCTCCACTACACCCACTGCCTCTTTATCAGGTGAAAACCAAGATTTCCCTATTAGCATAAAAACAATAACGATACAGACTAGCAACACGATTCCTACCATAAAACCCTTAAGCGACGCGGACTTTCTAACCATGGACCTCTCCTTCACTACAGACTTCCATAATTAAGACTATGTCCATCCACGTCCAAATATTAATGAAGTTAACCTTTTACAACTGTCCGCCTGAGGTGGACAGTGTCCACGAGCGGTGACAGGCACCATCAACTGGTCTACTGCACCATCAGCGAAACTTGTCCTCAATGTATTCAAGTTCCTCTTGTGGAGTGAGAAGCCGGGTGGCTTTGCCGATGTTTCCATTTTGGGAGGACCAAATGCGATTATGGGCGCTTACGGCATTAGAGAAGTCTTTTTCCAGCCATGGTTCTAGGATTTCTAGGAGCATTTGTTTCGTGCTGCCATTTTTGAAATTATTATTTCTTATTACATCATATAATTTCTGAACTTTATCCGCGGTGATTTCGGAGGAGCCCCATTTTTTGTCTGCCTCCACCTTTTGATGGGTCATATTGTGTACTTCTTGAATTAGTTTCCCTTCACTCATCGTTTCATACTCTTCCATTACTTTGCTAGATACAGGGGTCTCAAAGCTTTTATCGATTTTTGTTTGCGCCTCTTTTGCAGCGACAGGATCATTTTTCATTACGTTTATTTTCATTCCGTTATCTTCAATTAAATAAAAATAGACTCCCACAATAATAGCTAGAATCCCAACCAAAGGACCCCACACCTTTAATTTTTTCATTGTGCTTTCCCCCTTAACTCTAAATCTATGTTTTTTCGGCAAAAGCCCAATTTCTATTAATTATACAAAATTATCCCAGAGACTTGAACAATATTATTAAAAGCAAGAAAATCATTACTTGAAAAATACAAGTTTTACTGGGAAGGAGTGAGGTTGACTATCATTGCAGTAGTGTGTGTTCCAGAGGGATTGCCTTTGTGTCCCTCTTAAGCAAAAGGACATCTTTCAAACTTAATAGGTGCCCGCCAAAAGTTTGGATAGGCACCTTTAAAGGAGAACAACGAGCCAATAGCAATGAAGGAAAAATAGCAAGGTATAGAAACTTGAGGCAAAGACCGTGAGTCCCTTTGTAAGGGAGGATGTTGGTACCTTCTTAAATAGAATAAACAAATATAGAAACAGTGAAAATGCCATCTTGGTAATCAAAAACAAAGCCGGATCTGCTTCATATAGTTTATTCATAAGCGGGTTCATTTCCTGTATTAGTGAGTTTTCCAAACCAAAGTAAGTAATGAAAGCATCAAATATATTCAAAAGAGATAAATAATGAAATAGCAAAACCATCGTACTCTAACCTCCTGGTTGTTCCTAATAACGAACTTCCCTTTTGATTACAGGATATCCTTCTTAAGAGGTAGATAATCGTTAGACAATTTTCCCTATAAACTCCGTAATATCAGCGTTATAAATATAGATAAGTTCTTAAAATTGACATTATTGGTCGAGATTTAAAAAGAAAACTCGACTGAAAGCGTTCTACTCCTAATCATGATAAAATGAAAAAAGACAGATAGTGGAGGGGAAAAAAATGGTTAGTACGGAAAAAAAGGTAATCGCAGAGAGATGGTTTAACGAGTACTTTACTAAGGGTAATCTGGATGTTTTAGATGAACTAACAACACAGGACTTTATATATCATTCTAGAAATGGTGACAACTCAAAAGTAAAGATGAAAGAGTTTATGAAATGGTATCGTGCTGTTTTTCATGACGATGAATGGGTTTTGGAGGATTTAATTGAGCAAGGGAATAAATTAGTTGTTCGTTATACAGGATGGATGACGTATAAGGGTGGATGGTACAATATCCCTTCCGAGAACCAGCGGGTAAAGGAAACGGGTATCATGATCTTTATTTTTCATGAGGGCAAAGTAAAAGAGCTTTGGTGTGAAAATAGTGATGCTGCCATTCTTTATGAATTGGGGGCTTTAACCAAAAATGCTCATACAGTTTTTTAAAATGAAAAGGCTCAGAGTTTTCCAACTCTGAGCCTTTTTACGAGGTTCCATGTTAGAAACTATAATTTACAGTTTCCATTCAGGAAAGTCTTTTATCTTTTGTTTTTCATACTCTGTCATTCTTGAGTACGAGTGTGACAGTTTGGAGAGGATGTATCCCTGAGGGCTGGCAGTTTCTTCGTGATCGTTAACCTCTTGAAGTTTAATATTGGTAAACATAATAGCAATTTGGGCTAAGCTCTCGATTGTGTCCATCAATTCAGGGTTGTCATTGTAATTTTTCTTGGCAATTGAATAAACAGTATCCAGTCTGCTCCTTATGTGCTTTAGTGTTTCTGCGTCAAATTGTTCTTTTTTCATTACATCTCACCCCTTATTACTATAAGCATATGGGATTTCAAGGGATGTGGAACTACAAAAATAAATAAATATTTCCGAGAATAAATCGGTTTTAATAGAAAAAGGCATTCTCTCTTTGGCAAATGAGAAAACACCTTTTTTGTACCTTTTGCTTATTTTAAAAAATATTGATAACAAACAACCGCCTCTACCTGTTTAAATCCCTCTTTAATATATAGTGCCTGTGCGCGCTCATTCTCTCCGTTTACACTTAGGATGGTTCGTTTATAGCCTTTTTCCTTTGCAAACCTTAGCGAAGCCCTAAGCAAGCTTTGACCTAATCCTCGACCTTGATAATCAGGCAAAATAGCAACAGGGCCTATGTTCATAATAGGAGCAGCATTATATTCATCATCTGCTCCTCTAATCACACCTACCGGTTTCTCTTGATCGAATAAGACCAACATGCCGCCCTCAAGATAATCATCATCGGTTAATAACTTTTTTACACCCTCAATCGTAATGGGGGTTTCACTCCCTTTCAGTGTTGAAAAAGCAGCATTTCTTACCGTTAACCAATTTTCCTCATCTTGACCTGGACGAAAAGATTTCAGTTCGTACCCCTCTGGCAAATGGATCTCAGGAACGTCCAAATCCTCTCTTACAAGCAGGAAAGCGTATCTTTCTACAGAAAACTTCAAGCCTTCGATCATCTTTATTAAATTTTTATTGGCTACTGGGATAAACAGAAAAACCTTATCCAAGTTAGTCGCATGTTTTAAAACTTCTTTAAAAAGTAACTGATAGACTTGAGGGTCTTCCGTTTCCGTATGAAATATCCGAAACCGAGCCCTTCTTCCACGATTATGATAATCATCGATGACAAGTGAAACTGCTCCGACTATCTCATCTTGTTGATTTATCGCTAGATAAGTAGGGTTTTCATCTCCTATTTCAAACTTTAATAACTCGAAATCATACAAGTAGGAGTCATCAATTTGATTTCTATGTTTCTTACAATAAGCAACAAAGTCGAGAATTCTGCCTTTTTCTAAGCCCTTCACTCTCATCTTTGATCCCCTCCCATTCAGTCATTCTATTCTATTTAGATTGAGGCTGAAATAACTCCAGAGTTTCCCCATCTGGACCTTTAAAGAAAATATACTTGCTTCCATTTGCCAAGGTAGAAATTTCTTCATTTGCGAAATATACCTTCAACTTTCTAAGACGTTCCATTTCTTCCTCGATATGGTCCACCGTAAAGGCAATATGATGAACCTTGCCTTCATCAGGAAATAGATTGTCCTTCCCATTAATAAGTTCAACAATAACCTGTCCACTTTCACGATTACCTAAAAAAGCCAACCCCGTCGTTTCATTCGCTGCAAACCTATCCAGCAAATCCAAACCCAAAACATTCTGATAAAAATCAATAGAAACCTCCATATCACTCACCATCACACCAACATGCTCTAATTTCTTCACTGCCATAAAAATTCCTCCTTATTATGGTGCCAGTCACCAAGGTGAAAACGATGTTTTTTTTCACCAAGGGGAAAATGTCGTTTTTTTCACCAAGTTGAAAACGATGTTTTCACCATTTATGCAAATTGTACCATTTATACTTTCATTTATGTATGAAACCTCTTGTAACCGTTTAAACTGTGGTTGAAAAAAGGGGGACTCAATATGCGAGGTTTGTTTATTTTTGTTTGGTGTGCAGTTATTTTGGTTTTTACTTGTGTTTCCAGCTTTCAAGATTTCATTCACTTTGGTGTGCTGAGGTTTCACTGGGACAGTCATCCAACATTTTCTCATTTCCTGTCACCACTTCCCTATAAACTTAGCAGAGGTTTCCTTTTGCAAAAATTAGGTCATATCGTTGTTTTTCAAGTTCTTACATATCTATTGTTAATGAAATATAGATCTAGATGTATGATTTTAATTGTAGCTGCAGCCTTTGCCGCTTTAACGGAAATACTACAATTATTTTTCACTCGAGGTGGACGTGCTTTCGATGTTGGATTTGATTTAATAGGTATCTTGCTTGCATTGGCACTGGCTGGATTTTTTAGGATGAATCATTCCCAACAAATCAATCTAAAAAATTAAGGAATTCACTTCCTGCTCTTGATTCCCCTCCCTTTATAGGCAAAAATAAATAGAATATTTATATAAAAGAGGTGTTGTTTAGTGGAGTGGAAAATTAACAACGTTCAAAAAGAACAAGTTGATCGATTTGAGATTGTTCAGGAAGATGTAACCCTGCCAAACCAGACAGATATGCATTTCTCCTATGTGAATTTCTCTAAGGGGGTTTGTATCTTGCCAATAACAGAAGACGGCAAGGTCATTTGTATTCAGCAATATCGTCATGCAATAAAGGAATGGCAATGGGAGTTACCTGCAGGAGCCATTGACCCTGAGGACAAAGAACCCCTATCCGCAGCCAAAAGAGAGCTTGAGGAAGAAACAGGCTTTCAGGCCAAAAACTGGATAGACCTAGGAAGTGTGTACCCCTCACCTGGGTCAACGAGCGAACAAATCTTCCTTTTTGCTGCAACCAACCTGATTAAAAAAGAACAGCAGCTAGAAGCCACCGAACAAATAGACTTACATATTATTGAGATGAACGAGTTAAACCAGCTAATACAAAACGGGGAATTCAAACATGGAGCAGGACTCGCAGCCATCCTTCGTTACCGCCTCAATATCGAACAATAAAAAACGGGGGTTTCGTACAACACGTGCCAAAACCCTTTTTTGTTTATTCAAAACAAATACACGCCTTACACTGTCCGCCTCAGGTGGACAGTGTCCACGGGTGGTGACAGGCACCGCCTCACCACAGAAAATATTTTATTTATTCTAACATTGATGTATTATAGTAATATTAAATTTGAACGTATGAGGGGGATTTAGGATGAGGTTGTCTAGTGAGGAGTTAGAGGTGCTTTCGATTCTGGAGGAGAATCATAGGATTCCTGTGGAAGATATTGCGTTGATGGTGAATTCGAGTGTGGAGGATGTTACAGCGATTATTAAGAAGCTGGAGGACGAAAAGATAATTGTTAGTTATCCTGCTTTGATTGATTGGAGCAAGGTGGTTGGCAAGGAAAACATCGTGGCGATGATTGATGTAAAGGTGACTCCAAAACGCGGGGTTGGCTTTGATGATGTAGCGGAAAGAATTTATCGTTTTCCTGAGGTTACATCTCTTTATCTCATGTCTGGTGCATATGATTTATCGATTACCATTGAGGGGAAAACAATGAGTGAAATCGCAAGATTCGTTTCGGAAAAACTGTCGACGATCGATAATGTTATTTCCACAACCACTCATTTCATGTTAAAAAAATACAAGCATGATGGCGTCATCTTTGGCGAAAACAATGATCGCGATCGTCGAATGGTGGTTTCACCATGATGAAGGAACACCAACAGTATTTATCTGAAATGGTAAAAGAACTAAAACCATCTGGGATTAGAAAGTTTTTTGATCTGGCTGCCTCTATTAAGGGAGTCATTTCCCTAGGTGTGGGGGAGCCAGACTTTATCACACCGTGGAGCATTCGGGAAGCAGCCATTTTATCTTTAGAAGAAGGCTACACTTCTTATACGGCGAATCCAGGTTTGCTTGAATTAAGACAGGAAATCACCGCCTACTTACAGAAGCGATTCGGGGTACAGTATAATCCGGTCGACCAAGTAATTGTAACGGCAGGTGCCAGCCAAGCCATTGACCTGTCCTTCCGCGCTATCCTCAACCCTGGGGACGAAGTGCTGATTATTGAGCCGGCGTTCGTTTCATATGCACCGTTAGTTACCTTGGCAGGTGGTAAGCCGATTCCTGTTTCAACCCATCATAGTAACGGGTTCAAGCTGACACCGGAACAAATCGAAAATGCGATTACGAGTAAAACGAAAGCCATTTTACTCTGTTCACCAAATAACCCGACGGGCACCTATTTAAACAAAGAGGAACTGACAAAAATTGCAGCGGTCGTAGAAAAACATGACTTACTTGTCGTCTCCGATGAAATCTATGCAGAATTAACCTATGATGATGAATATACCAGCTTTTCATCGATTGAAGGCATGTACGACCGTACCATCTTAATTAACGGCTTCTCCAAAGGTTTTGCGATGACAGGCTGGCGTCTAGGCTTCTTAGCCGCCCCTAAACCATTTACCGAGCAAATGGTGAAAATTTTGCAATATACAACCATGTGTGCACCACATATGCTTCAGCACGGTGCCATCGAGGCTTTACGTAATACGTATCACGAAGTGGAAAGCATGAGAAGAAGTTACCGTAGAAGACGGAATTACATCGTTCAATCGCTAAACTTGGTCGGGTTGGACTGTCACACACCAGGCGGGGCTTTCTATGTCTTCCCTTCTATTAAAAAAACGGGCATGACCTCAGAACAGTTTGCAGAAGAGCTGTTACTAGCTGAAAAAGTAGCCGTTGTACCCGGCAGTGCTTTTGGCGAAAGCGGCGAAGGTTATATCAGATGCTCCTATGCCACTTCTATGGAACAACTCCAAGAAGCGATGCAGCGAATCAAACGGTTCATGGAATCATTGGAATCGAAAGAAAGCCGTGTCCAAAAACTATCTGCAAAAAATTAATTGCTTCTAAAAAAACGTCAACCCTCTTATCTAGGGCTTGACGTTTTTATCTTGGGTTCATAACGCTCTGAATGGTCAACACAATCCGATTCCATTCTTTTGATATACGGCTGGTGAGTATTGCTAGTATCTGAAGAACCACATTTATGATAGAATTCATTTATATTTCATGAAAAGAGGATAGAAATGAACCATCAAGAAAACTCCAGATCGATTGTCTTACCGCTCACAATTTCTATTATTGCGATATCGTTTTCAGCGATCTTTGTAAAATGGTCTGACGCACCTGCTTCAGTTTTAAGTATGTATCGCATGTTGCTTGCAAGTCTGCTAATGATTCCAATCGTCTTTAAAAACCGTGAAGAATTTAAAAAAATCACAAAAAATGATTGGGTCTTTTTATTTTTTTCTGGCCTGTTTTTGGCCTTGCATTTTGTCCTTTGGTTCGGTTCGTTAAAATTAACCACCGTCGCAAGCTCGACCATTATACTTGCCCTGCAGCCAATTATCTCTTTAATTGGCGGTTACTTCCTATTTAAAGAACGAACAACCACATCTGCGTTGATGACAATGGGAATTGCCATTTTCGGTGCGATGATGATTGGCTGGGGTGACTTTGCTTTAAGTCCCGAGGCAATCCTTGGAGACATCCTTTCCTTTTTAAGCGTGATTGCTGTCGTTGGTTACTTGATGATTGGCCAAAGCATTGTGAAAAAAGTATCTCACTGGATTTACAGCTTTTGTGTATTTTTCATTGCTGCCATCATTCTATCAATCTATAACTTTAGTACAAGTGTTGCATTTAGCGGGTATCCAGCCAAGGAATGGGGAATTTTCCTTTTACTTGCAACCGTTCCGACGATTAGTCATATCATCAATAACTGGCTCTTAAACTAT
The DNA here is from genome assembly GCF_001591505.1 of Neobacillus niacini NBRC 15566. Taxonomy (GTDB): domain Bacteria; phylum Bacillota; class Bacilli; order Bacillales; family Cytobacillaceae; genus Neobacillus; species Neobacillus niacini. The sequence goes on along the minus strand of NZ_BCVA01000004.1, from coordinate 65,830 downwards.
GTCAATGCGACCACCATATCAATGAGTATTTTAGGTGAACCTGTGGGTGCCACGATATTGGCAGTCATTTTATTAAATGAACATCTTGCCAACTGGCAAATTGCCGGCGGTATGCTCGTGCTTCTTGGTGTCTTTTTCTTTTTAACACAACAGCAAAAAAAGGTTCATATTAAAGCAACTATAAAGAGCAGTACTTAATAGAAACCTCCATCAGGGGGTTTTTCTACTTTTACAGGCTATTGTCCGTCGACATCCCAGTCTCTTTCTCATAAAATATAAAGAAACTTTAATTTGGAGGAGATGAAATGTACAAAGTATTTGCTGGATCTTTCAAGTCAAGGGAAAATGCACAGGAACGAGTAGCCTTCCTTCGTTCAAAAGGCATCCAATCCTTTATTGTATCCACGGTCATTTCGGGCGAAACTTGGTTCCGGGTACAAGCAGGCGCCTTTTCAACCAGAGAAAACGCGGACAAACGAGTAAATGAAATCAAGGCAAAGACGGGAATAAATGCTTTCGTTCTAAGCGAAAACGTTGGTTCCGGCACGACTTCAACTACAGTTTCAAGTTCCCGTGCAATTGACCTCAATCCATCCTCTATTTTAGGACCTACCCAGCTCTCCGCTGAACAAATGAATGCGTTTGTTAGAACGATAAACCCTGCTGCACCTTTGTTAGGGGAATATTATAAACAATTCGGAGAGTATTATGGGATTAGAGGCGATGTTGCTTTTGCACAAGCCATGCAGGAAACAGGCTATTTTCGGTTTACAGGGGATGTAAGGAGCAGTCAAAACAACTTTGCAGGAATAGGAGCAACAGGCGGTGCCGTCAGGGGTGCCAGTTTCAGCACTCCAGAAGAAGGTGTACTTGCACATCTTCAGCACTTGTATGCCTATGCAACACCAGCAGCCTTACCAAACCGGTATCCACTAGTTGACCCCCGCTTCCATCTAGTCAATAGGGGATCTGCCACAACATGGATCGCCTTAAACGGAAAATGGGCTGTACCAGGTACTACCTACGGCCAGTCAATTTTAAACATCTATCAAAAAATGGCCCAAGCGTAAATAATGACACTGATAACGTTAAAAGCTTAGCCTTTTGGCTAGGCTTTTACTTTTCACTCCCTAAACGTTAATAACCAGACTTTTATACTAATTATCTATTAAAATTTTAGCCTTTCATGATATGATAATAGCAAATCCAGATAATTTAGAGGAACCTTATATGAATCATTTTGGGCAAATTACTTTAGTGCTAATATCGGTGCTATTTTCAAGTTTCCAAACCATTATGAACCATGATCGTATTTTTACGGTAGACTTTGCTATTTTCACAGCCATCTCCTGGCTGGTAGGCTGGCAATATGACCGTACGCGTTTTTTAGGAAAAAAAGCACGGGCTAGTGAAGAAAGCTATAGAAAATTAATTGATTCCTTGCCAAGGGCTGTTATTATTCACCAAGATAATAAGGTTATCTATGTCAACAAGGAAGCCGTCACGATGATAGGCGCAAATCGTAAAGAAGACGTGATGGGAACCTCTATTTACAATTATCTCTTTCCAGATTATCGAAACAGGCTTGACGAACGTTTGAAACAAGTAAAAAAAGAACTACACCCATTAAACAACATTGAATACAAGTTTAAAAAATTAGATGGTTCTGTATTTATCTTTGAAGGCTCTTCCATGTACATTACATTTGGCGGAAAAGAAGCTGTATTGTCAATTGGAAATGATATAACAAAAAGAAAAGAACAAACGGAACAACTCCTGCAAAAATCCGAGAAATTGGCACTGCTCGGTCAAATGGCTGCAGGCATAGCCCATGAGATCCGAAATCCACTTACCTCAATAAGAGGCTTCATACAATTATTCAAAACCAATACACAAAAGGAAGAATACTATGATATTGTGTTATCCGAGCTTGATCGAATCAATGACATCGTTGGAGAATTCCTAGTTCTCGCTAAACCAACCGCTGCTGTTTTTGCGGAAAAAGATGTGAAGGAATTAATTAAAGATGTTGTCACCTTAATTAATACGCAATCTATATTAAACAATGTCCAAATCTTCGTAGAATTAGAATGCGACCTGCCAAGGATAAGCTGTGAGGAAAACCAATTAAAACAGGTCTTCTTAAACCTGCTAAAGAACGCCATAGAAGCCATGCCAAGCGGTGGGAACATTGATGTTAGAGTGAAACTAAAGGAAGAAGATAAAATCTCTATTCAAATTATCGATCAGGGGATTGGAATTCCAAAGGACCGAATTTCGACACTCGGTGAACCCTTTTATACGACCAAAGAAAAGGGAACAGGTCTCGGACTTATGACGTGTTATAAAATTATTGAAAGCCATAATGGTCAAATAATCATTGATAGTACAGTAAATGAAGGAACAACAATTGAAATTACTTTACCGACCATCACTCAGCGCGTTTTTAGCCTTACATAAGAAACTCTCAATTATATGAGAGTTTCTTTATTTTTATAGTAAAATAAATGACAAGGAGGCGAGTAGCTTTGCACGATAGAGAAATCATTTATTTAAGCAAGGGATTGCCAAAAGATATGGTTTATAAGAATGAGACGTACAAGTCTGGAATCTGGAAAGAACAATTTGAAGAGCTGTTTGTGGGCTTTGATCAAATAAATGGAGATCAGGTGGCGAACCCTGAGTATCATGGCGGTTCAGAGCGAGTAGTCTGCGTATATCCCTTCGAACATTATGCACATTGGGAAAATGTCTTTGGTAAAACATTGGAACCATCTGCATTCGGTGAAAATATAACACCGATAGGCATGAAGGAAGATCAGGTATGTATTGGAGATGTTTTTCAGATTGGAGAGGCAGTTTTACAAGTATCTCAAGGTCGTTATCCCTGCTCCACCATTAATAAACGCAATAACAACAACCTTCTGTTAAAAAGAATTGTTAAAACAGGATATACCGGATATTTTTTCAGAGTGCTGGAGGAAGGAAAAATAACAGCAGATTCTCAAATTAAAAAGCTGGTTTCACATCCTGAGCAAATCACCGTCTCTTCCATCCATCATCTCTACTTCCATGACCCATCACCTTCCATGGAAGTGATTGAAAAAATACTCGGTATAGAAGAGCTGGCAGGTCAATGGAAAGAATATCTCACTGAATTAAAAGAAAGATGACAAAACTCCCAGGCTTATCCCTGGGAGTTTATTAGGTAAACAGCTTTAAAAACTGACCATATCCTTCTTCTTCCAATTGATCTTTTGGGACAAATCGAAGTGCCGCCGAGTTAATACAATACCTAGCACGGTCAGGTCCAGGTCCATCATCAAACACATGCCCTAGATGGGAATCGGATGTTTTGCTTCGCACCTCAATCCGCCTCATTCCATGCGAAGTATCAAACCTTTCCTCCAATTCATATCGCCTTAGCGGCTTCGTAAAGCTTGGCCAACCGCAGCCGGCATCATATTGGACCAATGAACTAAAAAGCGGCTCACCTGAAACGATATCTACATAAATACCTTCCTCTTTGTTATCCCAATAATCATTTTTGAACGGCGGTTCTGTTGCATTTTTCCTAGTGACTTCATATTGAATCGGGGTCAATTCTTTTTTGAGCTCCTCATCACTTTTCCGCTTTTTCCAGTTTTCACGAATGAATTTGGCACGCCCTGAACCTTCTCGATAGTGGTTATAATGAAAAGGCATTTTCTTGTAATATTCCTGGTGTTTTTCCTCTGCCGGATAAAAGGGACCAGCGGGCAGGATCTGAGTAACAATTGGCTTTTGAAAACGTCCGCTTGCAACGAGCTCTGCCTTTGAGTCCTCCGCCATCACCCTTTGTTCTTCATTATGATAAAAAATTGCCGTCCGGTACGATAGACCTCGATCATTAAATTGCCCGCCCTCATCTGTCGGATCAATTTGCTGCCAAAATATCTCCAGCAATTTTTTATAGGGGTAAATCTCAGGGTCAAATGTAATTTGAACTGCTTCGTAATGCCCCGTCGTATCTGAGCAAACCTCCTGATATGTCGGGTTTTCCTTATGCCCACCCGTATAACCTGAAAGCACTTCTTTAATTCCAGGCTGTTCATCAAACGGCGATACCATACACCAAAAACAGCCACCTGCAAACGTTGCTAATTCAGTCATTGTGCAAACCCCCTTATATTATTTTTCCCCTCAGAGAGTAGACTTCGCTATCCGAGAGTATTTTTTCCATTTTAAAGTAGTTTGTGTTATCCGCCAAGTTTATCTCGCTATCCTCATCTAATACCGACTATCCGCCAGTATTTCCATCACTAAGATGAATACGCATTTAAGAAAATTTTAATCTTTCGTTTAGAAAATATTTAGTTTTATACAGTAATCTTGGATTAACCATTACACGACCATTAGGAGGTAACATGATGAAGCAACTATGGATTGTTCTTGCACTCTTATTACTATTATTAGCAGGATGTTCATCAAATACTGCTGACGCAAAGAGACCTACAGACGGAGAAGGTCTATATATATTCGGGTGCCTGTCCTGCCATGGTGAAAACTTAGAAGGATTAGCAGGGCCGCCAATAACCAATATGAAAGCAAAGTATTCGGAAGAGGAAATGCTCAAATTACTAAACGATGGTGCCGGTATGATGCCAGGCGGACTCCTAACCGAAGAAGAAGCTCAAACAGTTACCATGTGGCTATTAGAAAAATAAAGCGAAAGGTTAGGAGGCTCCTAACCTTTTTCTTTTTCAAGGATTTCTCTAGAAACTGGTTCCTCTTCCTTTCCTCACATTTTCACTTCACAAACCTCTGCTAATCTGGGAACAATGGGATCTGGTCACTGTTAGGTAGAATTTTGGTTTTAACCGGTATACACTCCCTAAAATTTCATATTAGCGGCAAATGATATCCAATTTTTTGTTAATTATTACAACTACTTACATTTTTCGACAACTTCCCACTCTGCTAAATGGTAAAATAGTCTTGTTTTTATTTGACGAAAATAGAAATATATCTGGTTTCTCATAGGAGTGTCACGGATGGATAGACTCGTTAGAAATAGGCTATATATTTACTATACCCTTTTTTATACTCTTGGTTATTATATCTGGCTTTACTTCTCGAAAAATAACATCACATCTAAAACAACTGGGGAAAATCTATTTTTATTAGCTGCCCCCCTTACTTCATCTATTATTCTATTTTTCATTTATCGAAGACTGAAAACGAAAGAAAATTGCATTTGGCTATTTTACTCACTAGGATGTTTTTTTAACTTTTTGGCTGTACTGGCAAACGGTTATTTTTATCAAAAAGAGGTTCTTTCCCTTGGATGGAATCATCTCTTCTATATACTTCAGATTCTATGTTTTCTTTTCGTCTTTATTTACATAATCCGTATGAAAGAAGAGAACGTTCACCTTACGAAATTCATCTTTGATACATGTATTATTATGACTGCAGCTATTACGTTTAGCTGGTATTTTATTATCCGTAATCACCAAATTCACAATATTTTTATAGGACTTCCACTAGGGGATTTAGTCCTCGTTTTTGGGGCTTTGGTATTCTATTTAGGGTCTGAAAAATTATCCCCCTTTAAAGTCTTAATCCTATCAAGCTTATTGATTCATGTGATTGCTGATTCTTCTTATTTCATTATTTCTATAATGAATATCCCTTTTTCAGAAAGGCTACTTTACCCATTATGGTCACTTTGGCCTTTATTATTGGGAATTGCAGGAACATTTGCGATACAAAACGACGATGAATCTTTCGAAAAAAATAATAAGATCCTGTCTTTGAAAGATTCTATCACTCTACGATTACTACTGCCTTATATTAGTGTAATCCTTTTATTTATGACCATGATTTTTCAACATCAAGATTCAAATAGTTTAATCATCGGCTCTGCAGCAGCCATCCTTTTGCTAATATTACGGCACATATTTGCCTCCTTAGAAAACCAAACATTGTTAGCCAAGTACCATGAACTTACAGAAGAATTAGAGCTGAAAATCGGGGAAAGGACAGAGGAACTAAGCTCGATAAACCAACAGCTTCTTTCAGCTGCCCGGAAAATGAAACATATGGCCTACCATGATGTACTAAGCGGGCTGCCTAATCGAAGGATGTTTTTAGAGCGGCTGACGACAGCCATGGATGAGGCGAAACGAAATCAATATAAACTAGCGGTTATTTTTATTGATTTAGACCGTTTTAAAAATATTAATGATACACTGGGTCATGAATTTGGTGACTTACTATTAAAGCATGTTACCAAAGAAATGGCTAAAAACGTCCGCAAAATTGATACAATTTCCCGTCAAGGTGGGGATGAATTTACAGTTTTATTTAACCGGATTCGGGCGGAAGAAGATGTGATTCCTTTAGTAGAACGAATAAGAGCGATTGTGGCAAAACCGATTAACATTCAAGGTCAAGAATTACACGTCTCCATGAGTATTGGGATTGCTTTCTATCCAAGTGATGGACAAAATACCAAAGAACTAATGAAGAACGCCGACATGGCCATGTATCGTGCCAAAGAAGAGGGCAGAAATAATTACAAGTTCTATTCAAAGGATATGAACAAAACAATTTCTAGAAAAATGGCACTTGAGAGTGGGCTCCGAAAAGCACTTAAAAACAATGAATTTGTTTTAAACTATCAACCACAGGTGAGTTTACAGACAGGGGAACTTGTCGGAGTTGAAGCATTACTTCGGTGGAATACAATGGAAGCTGGCATGGTTTATCCCAGCCAATTTATACCGGTTGCGGAAGAGTCCGGACTAATTATTCCTATAGGTGAATGGGTCCTGAATCATGCCTGTATACAGGGAAAGGCTTGGCATGATAGCGGGAAAAGCGATTTAATCATTGCTGTAAACCTCTCTCCTGTCCAATTTCTTCACGAAAATTTAGTAGAGATGGTCATCAAAGCTTTAAAAACTACTAGGTTAAATCCAAATTGTTTAGAGTTAGAAATTACAGAAGGCGTTGCTTTTACAAATGCAGAAGCAGCGATTAAAAATATGCAGAAACTGCGGGATTTGGGCGTGAGAATATCTATTGACGACTTCGGTACAGGATTTTCCTCCTTAATGTATCTTAAAAGATTTCCAATTAACACCTTAAAAATTCCTAAGCCCTTTACCCAAGATATTATGGGCAGCCAAAAAGACAAAGCACTAGTAGAAACAATTATTTACTTAGGTCACAGCCTTGGTTTAACCGTTATTGCGGAAGGAATAGAGAATAAAGAGCAGCTGCTGTTTCTAAAAGAACACCATTGTGACGTTGTCCAAGGTGACCTCTATAGCAAACCATTAACCGTTATGCAAGTAAGTGCCTTGATCGAGAATAAAAAGGCTGAAACGGTCTCTTAATATGAGTATTTATGAGAAAAGGAACCATGATTAGCTATGGTTCCTTTCGCTTTGTGATTCCTATCACCACTTTCCAATCAACCTCGTTTTAAAATAAGGATATGTTAAAGCTAATGTTAAATTAGTAGATTGAACAGAAATGAACAGGAAAATTTAAGTACAGCATAAAAGAATGTAAGAGGTGATCGAAATTGGATAAGAATTGGTCCATTTCGCTGGAACACGAAGAGTATATAAAGGATGTGAGATTGGTTATTAAGGAGTCCATAGAGGCAGTCGAGCAGACAGGGAAAGGTTACTATGTAAACATCGTTACTCCCGCTTCTTTCGGACATCCAGATGACTATTTGACAGGAGTTTTATCAGAAGGTTTCGGAAGTACCATAGAAATGAAGTTTATCGACCAATGCGGTTGTGGAGGGTATGTGCTGCGCGTATGGAAAAACAATTAAACGACTATTCAATACTAACAAACCATCAAAATCGACAGGTGATACTTAACTATTACAGTGAAGACGAAATGCTCTACCAACGAGATGGCTTCCATTTTCAAACCATCCAGATAACAAAAACGGCCCTGGTCTTTACTAAAAAAGACGGAACCAACTACAGCATTGAGAAACAACACTATCCACTTGCCTACATAAAAACAGACTTTCAAAACTACTACACCCTAAAAAATAATCAAGGATGGCTAGACGTATACTTTCCTTAATAAATTTTTGGTAATAAATTGGGTGACAATTTTGGGTGACAGGCACCGCTCGTGGACACTGTCCACCCCAGGTGGACAGTGTCTGTTAAAATAATGGAGCATGCTGCAGATAATGGTTTTGTATAAACGTCGGTTTTTAGTTAAGACTATTTTTATTGTTTGTTAAAAGGAGACTGTATTGTGATGGCGTATGAAATAACAAATATGATTATTGATGATGATTTTGATAGTGAGGAATATGTAACGGCAGAGTTTATCTATGATCAACAGAATTACAGCATTACTTTTAAAAAAGCAGATCTTGAGATTATTAATGCTTGGGTCTTTAAGGATGGTACCTCACTGCCAGCTAATTTATCGGATAGTATGGTCGAATCCATTAGAGACGATATAAAAGAGAGAATGTAACACATTGCTGGTTGGAAACTCCAATCAGCTTTTTTATTGTAGATGTCCTTTCGCTGATATAGCTCATTTATCGCCGATAAATTCAATTTAACGCTGATATTTCTATCTATGATATAAAATTGGATCTCTTAATCTTGTATTACTTATTAAAATCCGCTAACTTTGACTTGAATGATAAAAAACTGAATCATTTATCCGACGAATTACGTCTATTATCATGAACATGAACTAATGGAGGAATCGAAACTGAAGAAAATAGTAAAAAGAGCTTTCATATTTCTACTCTTTCTATCTTTATTTATTTTCCTAAACAATAGCTCTCTACTAGCAAAGGATCGTGAGGGTGACCCTTTACTTCTCGCACACCGCGGGCTAGGACAAACCTTTAGCATGGAAGGTATCCAAGGCGATACCTGTACAGCGGAGCGAATTTTCCAACCTGAACATCCCTATATAGAGAATACTATCCCTTCGATGGAAGCAGCCTTTGAAAACGGTGCAGATGTCGTCGAGCTAGACATTAAGCCTACAAAAGACGGGCAATTTGCTGTTTTTCATGACTGGACGTTGGAATGCCGGACAAATGCTGAGGGAACCACGAAGGAATACACAATGGAAGAATTAAAACAGTTAGATATCGGTTATGGCTACACGGCGGATAATGGAAAAACTTATCCTTTTCGCGGGAAAGGCGCTGGCCTCATGCCCTCTTTGAACGAAGTATTAGACCATTTTCCAGAGAGTTCCTTTTTGATCCATATTAAAAGCGATGACCCCGAAGAAGGCATACAACTGGCTGAATTGCTATCAAAGCTGCCTTTAAAACGCTTAGCCCAAATGACCGTTTACGGCGGGGATCAGCCCATTGCAACGATAAAAGATAAAATCCCTGAACTTCGTGTCATGTCAAAAGCGACCTTAAAAAGCTGTCTTCTTCCTTATATCGCAGTCGGATGGTCCGGTTATATTCCTTCAGCATGTGAGAAAACACAATTGCATATACCAGAGAAAATTGCTCCATGGTTATGGGGATGGTCGGAAAAGTTCTTAAACCGGATGGACAGTGTCGATACGCGGGTCATTGTGGTTGCCGGTGATGGCGGCTGGTCGGAGGGCTTTGATACTCCAGAGGATTTAAAAAGACTTCCTGCAAATTATAGCGGCGGAATCTGGACAAATCGGATTGATCGAATTGCCCCACATACCAAATAAAGGTGGACCGCAGTAGTCCACCTTCTTTACTATATTATATCATTTGCTTAATTAATTCCTTATTACGCTTTTTAAAAGCCTCATGATGAGAAGATACCATCGCGACTTTAGCGGCGTCCGGCTGGATAAACTTCTTCGCTTTGTTTACAGCATTGGCTGCATCTTGAAAAGCACCGGCAATTAGATTGATTTTCCCCTCGTACATGAGAATATCTCCAGCAGCATAAAGACCCTCTATGGAAGATTCGCTTGTTGCGTTTCCCGCAATATAATAATTATCTACTCTAGTAATATCCATCTCACTATTTTCCAGTAAGGTTGCGTCCTGTTCATAGCCATGACTAATAACCACTTCATCTACTGCCAAATTAGATACCTCACCTGTCTCGTGGTTCGTTAATTCCACGGTGGCGATTTCATCACGGTCGCCATTGGCGATTAATTTGGTGATCGAAGATTGAAAGAAACATTCTACAGAGCTTTCAAGTAGCTTTGTTGCCTGCGCTTCTTGTCCATGCCCTCCCAATTCTTCTTTTCTATAGGTTAAATAGACTTTTTTCGCAATAGACTCTAATTCATTTGCCCAGTCAACAGCAGAATTTCCGCCGCCTGATATGATTACGGTTTTATCCTTGAATTGTGCAAAGGATTTAACGGTGTAATGTAAATTAGATACTTCAAATCTTTCTGCGCCCTCTATGTTCAGCTTTTGCGGATTTAAAATGCCGCTGCCAATAGCAACAATCACTGTTTTTGAAAAATGCTCTTGTCCAGAAGATCCCTTTAAGACAAAGATTCCTTCTTCATTGCGCGCGATCGACTCTACTTTTTCATTCAAAACAACGGTTGGACTAAAGGTTAACGCCTGTTCAACAAGCTGTTCCATTAATTTTGCTCCCGTAATGGGTGTTAAACCGCCGACATCCCAGATCATTTTTTCTGGATAGAAATGAATCTTTCCGCCTAATTCCGGTTGGTATTCAATGACCTTAGTCTTCATTTCTCGAAGTCCGCTATAAAAAGTAGAATAAAGTCCTGCAGGTCCCCCGCCAATTACCGTCACATCAAACAATTCTTGTTGTTCCATTCCGTCCACTCCCTAACCAATTGTAATTGATTATCATTATCAATAAGATTAATGGATTTCCCCAACGATTTCAATACATATTTTTTTGAAAATTCTGCGGCGCTCATATTTGTCGATATCTTGACAGACCTTAAATTAAACACAAACCTTTATTTAACAGGAAAAAGAGACTTTATTTGGTAAACACTATTAGTTGATAAAAAAATATTCACAAAATTGTAATTGACAATCATTATCACTCACCTTTATAGTTAGGTCATAACGACACTGATAATCATTATCAATTATTTCCAGAAACAAAAGGAGGATTACAATGGTTCGCCTTTCTACTGATGATTTAAGCATTGGCTATGGTGAACGCTTAATTGTCAAAAGTCTAAGTATTGAAATTCCAGATAGACAGATAACAACCATTATCGGACCGAATGGGTGTGGAAAATCGACATTATTGAAAGCAATTACACGTATTATTTCCCACCAATCAGGGTCCATCCTTTTAGATGGTAAAGATATTTCAAAAGTAAACACAAAGATTCTGGCAAAACAAATGGCCATTCTTCCACAAACACCAGAAAGTGCAAGTGGATTAACCGTTGGTGAGCTGGTATCCTATGGGCGTTTCCCCTATCAAAAAGGCTTTGGCCGCCTAACAAAGAAGGATTATGAAGTAATTGACTGGGCCCTAGATGTAACAGGAACCATTGATTATAAATTCCGTCCAGTTGATGCCCTGTCAGGCGGACAACGTCAACGCGTATGGATTGCGATGGCACTGGCGCAGGAAACGGAAATTATTTTCCTTGATGAACCAACTACCTATTTAGATATGGCTCATCAATTAGAGGTTTTAGAGCTTCTGCAAAAATTAAATCACGAGCAACAGCGGACGATTGTCATGGTTCTACATGATTTAAACCAAGCTGCGCGCTTTGCCGATCATATTATCGCTTTAAAAGACGGTGAAATTGTCAAGGCAGGAAGTTGTGAAGAAGTAATCAGCCAAAAAGTGTTGAGGAAGGTATTCAATATTGACGCTGTTATCGGCAATGACCCCCGCACAAAAAAACCAATGTGCGTAACGTACAATTTACTAAAAGGAGAAACTAAACATGAAAAAACTACTACTGCCCTTTATCCTGCTCGCAGCGTTAATTATTAGTGCCTGCGGTACAGATACTTCTAAAGAAGAAGAAAATACAGCACCAAATGAGAAAAAATCTGAAACGATTACATACCAATCAGAAAATGGACCGATTGAAGTACCTGCTGACCCACAGCGCGTTATTCTATTATCCGGATTCACTGGTAATGTCCTTGATTTAGGTGTGAATGTTGTCGGTGTAGACACATGGTCTAAGAATAACCCGACATTCGAAAAAGAAATGAAAGATGTTGCAGAAGTATCCGATGAAGACTTAGAAAAAATTATTGAACTAGAACCAGACTTAATCATTGGTTTATCTAATATTAAAAACGTTGATAAGTTAAGTGAAATTGCCCCTACCGTTACCTATACTTGGGGAAAGGTTGATTATTTAACACAGCACATTGAAATTGGAAAACTATTAAATAAAGAAAAAGAGGCCCAAGCTTGGGTGGACAACTTCAAGAAAGAAGCTGAAAGTGCGGGAGAAGAAATCCGCGCCAAGATCGGTGAAGATGCAACCGTATCGGTTATGGAAAGCTACGGAAAAGATCTTTATGTTTTCGGAAGCAACTGGGCACGTGGAACAGAAATCCTATATCAAGCAATGAAACTAAAAATGCCTGAAAAAGTGAAAGAAGTGGCAGAGTCATCTGGATACTTTACTCTTTCGGCCGAAGTCATTCCTGAGTATGCAGGAGATTATATGATTTTAAGTAAATACTCAGACGCTGATACTTCCTTCCAAGAAACGGAAACGTACAAAAACATTCCTGCGGTTAAGAACAATCGCGTCTTTGAAATGAATGGACAAGGTGCTTCTTTCAGTGATCCAATAACACTAGAAAAGCAGTTAGAATTTATTAAGAAATCATTTTTAGGTAATTAATATTAGAAGAGGAATTCTTATAAAGGATTCCTCTTCACCCTATTCTACGAAAGAAAAGATGAGAGAGTTATGACAAGAGAAAACCAACGTTCCATTCCTTTTGGCTTAAAATTGATAATCGGACTTCTTATATTTGCCGCAATGTTTATCCTTTCCTTGATTATGGGAGCAGCAGATATTTCGCTCCAAGATGTATCACAGGCACTTTTCTCTAATGCGCAGGGTGAAAAAATTTCCATCATTCGTGAAATACGACTGCCGCGTGAAATCGCTGCTATCGTGGTTGGAGCTGCCCTTTCCGTTGCTGGAGCTATTATGCAGGGGATCACGAGGAATCCCCTCGCTGATCCAGGCTTACTTGGTTTAACAGCGGGGGCAAATGCAGCACTAGCATTCATTATCGCGTTTATCCCTTCAGCTAATTATTTCAGTATTACCATTGCCTGCTTTATTGGAGCAGCGGTGGGAACCACCATGGTATTCGGCATAGGTGCGATGAGAAAAGGCGGCTTTTCTCCTCTAAAGATTGTACTAGCTGGAGCAGCTGTTTCTGCTTTCCTTTATGCCATTGCAGAAGGAATTGGGATTTATTTTAAAATATCAAAAAATGTCTCAATGTGGACGGCAGGAGGAATGGTTGGCACTACATGGGAGCAGCTCCAGATTATTATCCCCTTCATCCTAGTTGGGTTACTAGTGTCTTTCTTTTTATCAAGGCAGCTTACAATTCTTAGTTTAAGTGAAGAAGTAGCAGTTGGACTAGGTCAAAAAACAACACAAATAAAGGTCATTCTTTTTATATCCATTATTCTATTAGCAGGGGCTTCTGTTGCCCTTGTGGGAAACATGGCTTTCATCGGCTTAATGGTCCCTCATGTCGTACGCGCAATGGTTGGGACGGATTATCGTTTTATTCTTCCTATGACGGCTATTTCTGGAGCCACCTTTATGCTTTTCGCTGATACACTTGGACGGACCATTAATGCTCCCTTTGAAACACCTGTGGCTGCGATTGTGGCCACCTTGGGATTACCTTTCTTTCTTGTGATTGTCCGTAAAGGAGGTAAGGCATTCTCATGATCCAACCTTCACTAATAAGAAAACAACGTATCATTTTCATCAGTTTACTTGCATTAATTATCCTTACGCTCGTAGTTGGAATGGGGTTAGGTCCTGCCTCTCTATCTTATGACCGGCTGATTCCTACTCTTTTTGGCCAAGGTACGTTCAAAGAGGAATTTGTATTATTTTCGGTTCGATTACCGCGAATCATCATTACCCTTTTAGCTGGTATGGCACTCGCTTTATCAGGGGCTATTTTACAGGGAATCACCCGAAATGATTTAGCTGACCCTGGGATTATTGGGATTAACTCCGGAGCGGGGGTTGCTGTCACGGTTTTCTTTTTGTTTTTCCCGATCGAGGCAGGTTCGTTTGTCTACATGCTCCCGCTAGCGGCTTTTCTCGGAGCATTGCTGACTGCCGTTCTCATCTATCTATTCGCGTACAGCAAAACGGAAGGAATGCAGCCAGTACGATTGGTGTTAATCGGGGTTGGTTTTTCGATGGCGCTTTCCGGAGCGATGATTGTCCTGATTTCTTCTGCCGAACGGGCAAAGGTCGACTTTATTGCAAAATGGTTAGCAGGAAATATTTGGGGAACCGATTGGCCATTTATTTGGGCGCTCCTCCCTTGGCTGGTTGTACTGCTTCCTTTTACCTTATATAAGGCAAATCGGTTGAATCTGCTTAGTCTAAGTGAACCAGTCGCCATCGGCGTCGGTGTATCAATTGAAAAAGAACGAATTGTTTTACTGATAACCGCTGTTGCCCTTGCTGCATCTGCTGTGTCAGTTACGGGAGGAATTACCTTTATCGGCTTAATGGCGCCGCATATGGCAAAAGCGTTAGTAGGACCGCGAAATCAGTTATTTATTCCCATCGCCATTCTAATTGGCGGCTGGCTGCTCGTTTTTGCAGATACTGTAGGACGGAATATCATGGAATCTGCAGGAATCCCTGCCGGTATTATGGTAGCACTAATTGGTGCACCCTACTTTGTTTACCTTTTATTGAAAAAATAAGGCGTTATCCTTGAAAAAGGATACGCCTGTTTTTTTGCTTAGTTAAAGGCTGATGTTGATTTCGGCCACGAAAAACCTTATGAAGGACTAAACTCATCGTGGAATCTCTCGATTTGTCTTTCATCACCCTTATGAAGGACTAAACTCACTGTGGAATCTCCTGATTTGTCTTTCATCACCCTTATGAAGGACTAATCTTACAGTGGAATCTCTCGATTTGTCCTTCATCAACCTTATGAAGGACAAATCTCACTGTGGAATCTCTTGATTTGTCTTTCATCAACCTTATGAAGGACTAATCTCATCTGAAGTTCTACTGATTTGTCCTTCATCTACCTTTTATACCGCTGCACAAAAAATCAGCAATGAAAATTTAACAGTGTTTTTATTTTAAATGTTCATTTAGTACGTTCTCTTCTAAGACATCTAAACTTCCATAAACTTTGGTAATATGTTTTTCTCCCCATGTGCAAAGTGAATTTAAAATCCCTTCTAAACTCCTGCCATACTCACTTAACTCATACTCCACTTTCGGCGGAACTTGATTATAAACGATTCGGTTTATCACACCATCTTCCTCTAATTCACGCAATTGCTGCGTCAACATTTTCTGAGTTATATCCGGCATTAAGCGTTTCAATTCACTTGTTCGTTTCTTGCCGTGGGTTAAATGGCAGAGAATCACACACTTCCACTTGCCGCCAATTACTTCTAACGTTGCTTCTACTGATATATTATATTTCTTTTGTTTCATATGTCGATTGCCTCCTCACTAATAGGAACCAAAAAGTACCTATATTACTTCTAAGTATCTATATCACTTTAAAGTGCGTACTTCACTAATGTTTCACTATATCTCATAATAACATTTATCGATTGAGCCGTAAAAAGCAAATCGTTCAAAAATTCATAAGGAGGAGACAACATATGTCTTTCAATCATAAACAAAGTTTGTTTGCGCTGTTGGCATTAGCCATAAGTGCCTTTGCAATTGGAACCACTGAATTTATCAGTGTCGGACTTTTACCGTTAATTGCAAATGATTTAGAAATTCCCGTTACAACTGCCGGTTTAACGGTTTCCTTATATGCACTAGGAGTTACCTTCGGGGCACCTATTCTGACATCTGTTACTTCTAGTATGTCACGGAAATCTTTATTGTTATGGATCATGGTGATTTTTATTATCGGGAATGGTCTGGCGGCAAGTGCAACAAGCATCGGCGTACTCTTGGTAGCACGCGTTATATCTGCCCTCTCCCATGGTATTTTCATGTCAATCGGCTCTACGATCGCAGCTGATTTAGTACCGGAAAATAAGAGAGCCAGCGCAATCTCCATTATGTTTTCAGGACTAACCGTAGCCACGGTAACCGGTGTTCCGCTTGGTACCTTTATTGGTCAACAATTTGGCTGGCGAATGGCGTTTATTCTGATTATTGTTGTGGGAGTCATCGCATTACTTGCGAATAGTATTCTGATACCATCGTCTTTACGAAAAGGTAGTGTTTCATCTTTTCGTGATCAACTAAAAATCGTCAAAAATGGCCGGCTTTTACTTGTCTTTATCATTACCGCCTTAGGGTACGGAGGAACATTTGTAGTCTTTACTTATCTATCTCCAATCCTTCAAGATATCACAGGCTTTAAAGAAGGAACGGTGGCTGCGATTCTACTTGGCTATGGGATTGCAATCGCCATCGGAAATATGATTGGAGGAAAGGTATCCAATCAAAATCCAATTAAGGCACTGTTGTATATGTTTATTGTCCAAGCTTTGGTTCTATTTATATTAATGTTTACCGCACCATTTAAAATAGCGGGATTAATTACGATTTTCTTTATGGGCCTGCTTGCATTTATGAACGTTCCTGGATTACAAGTGTATGTGGTCATGCTGGCTGAGCGTTATGTACCAAGCGCTGTAGACGTAGCTTCGGCCCTTAATATTGCTGCGTTCAATGCAGGAATTGCGATTGGTTCCTATTTAGGCGGAATCATAACCGATTCAATTGGACTCATCCATACCACTTGGATTGGTGCCCTGATGGTTCTTGGCGCCGTCTTCCTGACAGGCTGGAGCCGAAAGCTAGAAGAAAAAGACAAAACCGTTACTGATAACCAGTGTTTATTTTCTAATCAAAAATTGGAGGTTCAATAAAATGACAAACAACTTACAAGCAACAACTACTTTATCGAATGGAGTAAAAATGCCTTGGTTCGGTCTAGGGGTATTCAAAGTCGAAGAAGGTCCAGAATTAGTGAATGCAGTTAAATTTGCGATTAAACAAGGTTACCGCAGTATCGATACAGCCGCTATATATGGGAATGAAGAAGGCGTTGGGCAAGCCATTCGCGAAGCAATCAATGAATTCGGCATTACAAGAGAAGAATTATTTATTACCTCAAAGGTTTGGAACTCTGACTTAGGGTACGAATCAACACTGAAAGCCTATGAGAATAGTTTAGCGAAACTGGGTCTTGATTATTTAGATTTATTCCTGATTCACTGGCCAGTGGAGGGGAAATATAAAGATGCATGGCGTGCGCTAGAAACTCTTTATAAAGCAGGAAGAGTAAAAGCAATTGGAGTAAGTAACTTCCAAGTCCATCATTTAGAAGATGTACTAAAAGATGCCGAGATAAAACCAATGGTCAATCAAGTGGAATATCACCCACGTCTAACTCAGGCAGAAGTCAAAGCCTTCTGTGATAACAACGGCATTCAATTTGAAGCCTGGTCCCCTTTAATGCAGGGTCAATTATTTGATCATCCTTTACTAAAGGACCTAGCCAATAAATATAACAAATCAGTCGCTCAAGTCATTTTACGCTGGGATTTACAAAATGGGGTTGTTACCATACCTAAATCAACAAAGGAACAAAGAATCATAGAGAACTCATCTATATTTGATTTTGAACTAAAAGCAGAAGATTTGGACCAAATAAGTAGTCTTAATGAAAATCATAGAGTCGGTCCAAACCCTGACAACATTGATTTTTAAAATGAATCAAAGGCGCTCCTTAAGTAGGGAGCGCCAATTTTTTATATCTTTTTAACAAATTCTGATTTCAAACTCATCGCGCCAAAACCATCGATTTTACAATCGATATTATGGTCCCCATCAACTAAACGAATATTTTTCACCTTTGTCCCCTGTTTTAGGGTAGATGAACTTCCTTTTACTTTAAGGTCCTTGATAACCGTTACCGTATCACCATCACTTAAAACATTTCCATTTACATCCTTAATAACACGTTCTTCCTCCACAGACGCTGCTTCTAAACTCCACTCATGTCCACACTCTGGACAAATCAATAAACTTCCATCTTCATATGTATATTCTGAATTGCATTTTGGGCAATTTGGCAAACTTGACATCATTACTCCCTCTCCAATCTCTTAATAAAATATCTCTACCAAGTATAGTCCAAAAGGAACAAGCATTCCACTTATTGCAGTATGATAAAAAAAACAAGGGAATGTTGATTTTTCCTAGGACTCATGACTTGTCCAAAATCATACAACCTTCATATCATATCGTATTGCTATGAAAGGAGGTAATGAACTTGGGACTACAACAATGCGATTGTGGTGCAACTGCCATTGGTACTGGCACAAAAACGATTCAAATGGGATCATTCATAGTTTCCTTAAACCTTGAAGTGGATATTAATATCTGCCCCAACTGTACCTTAGCGGGAAGCTTTGTCAATGTTACCTTTTCCGCGGTTTTCCCACCCGGTCCAACAGTAACAGTAACATTTACTGGGACAGCGGCAGGCCTGCCAATTTGTACAGAGGAAAACGGAGTTCAAACTCTAGTAGTGGAAGTGGAAGGCAATTTATCCTTTAACAACACGGCTCCTCTAGCGATAAATTTCCCCTTGAAACTTATATCTACGAATAAAGTATGTATTGAATTCTTCGGATTCGCTTTACCATGCTTAACAGTACCAGTGGTTTTTACTTGTTAACCTTTGAAAAAGGAAAGCCTATTACTTTATTTTTTGAGTAATGGCTTTTTTTTATTTTAAAACCAATCTCTTGACATCGAGATAAATCTGTATTATATTTATCTCGAATTAAAAATATTTTACCTGAGTATACTTTAATTCAAAACAAACGTTAACAAAAAACCTAAATAGATTAAAAATAACAGCAAGGGGTGCACACAATGGGTTTTTTCAACAAATTATTTGGTACAACAACTAAGGAGGAAGAAACAATGACAAATCCAAAATTGAAAATCGGTATCATCTTAGGAAGCACACGTCAAGGACGTGTTAGCCCGCAAGTAGGAGAATGGGTAAAAGGAATTGCTGATCAACGTGGAGACGCAGACTACGAAATCGTAGATATCGCAGATTTTAACCTTCCCTTCCTAGGCACTACTGATGGAACAGAGCCAGGAATTGCTGCTTGGAATGAAAAGCTTGCAAGTTTAGATGGATTTGTATTCGTTGTTCAAGAATACAACCACAGTATTACAGGTGCTTTAAAAAATGCAATTGACTTTGCACGTGAAGCTTGGTACAACAAAGCGGCTGGTATCGTAAGTTACGGTTCAACAGGCGGAGCACGTGCTGCAGAACATTTACGTGGAATCCTTGGCGAAGTTAAGGTAGCTGACGTTCGTACACACCCAACATTATCTTTATTCACAGATTTTGAAAACGGCTCAGAATTCAAACCTCAAGATTTACACCAAACAAACATGACTGCAATGTTGGACGAAGTAATCGCTTGGAGCGGAGCTTTAAAAACATTACGTTAATTCTTAATACGAGTAACCCCGAAATATGGGGTTACTTTTTTTATATAAAAATCTACATTTTGTAATAACCGCTTTCAAAAAAGATTTGACGAACTCGCTATTGAAATGATATCCTTCTAAAGGTTAATTTGTTTATTAAACTAATTAATTATTAGTTACGTTGCTCTATGGAGTAAGCGTCATCAATACTGCTAATGCATCTAGAACTTGGAGGAAATATCATGGAGAATTATTTACCAATTATTTGGGTAGCTCTCGGGGTTGCTTTGCTTCTTTTCTTAAATATGAAAGTAAAGCTTAACAGTGTTTTAGCCCTTTTAATCTCAGCAATTTTTGTAGGCATTGCAAACGGTCTCAGTTTGCCAGATGTCATTGCGTCGGTGAAAGCCGGCTTTGGTGGCACGCTTGGAAGTCTCGCCATTATTATCGGGTTTGGTGCTGTCCTTGGTAAGTTGATGGTTGATTCAGGTGCGGCTCAACGTGTTGCAACCACACTCTTAAATAAATTTGGAGTGAAATATGTTCAATGGGCCATTTTACTTGTTGGCTCCATCTTCGGTATCTCCGTATTTTACGAAGTGGCATTTATTATTTTGGCACCACTTGTTGTAAGTATCGCAATAGAAGCGAAAACACCATTTTTACGTCTTGGTATGACAATGGTTGCTGCGGCAACGATGGCTCACAGTATCTTCCCGCCACAGCCTGGTCCGGTAGCACTTGTTGATGCTTATGGCGCAGATATGGGTATGGTTTATATATTAGGGCTAGTGGTCGTCATTCCTGCTATCATTTGTGCAGGTATTATTCTTCCACGCTTATTGAAAAACTTAGACCGTCCAGTACCGAATTTGTTAAAAAAAGAAAAAGAATTTACAGAAGCGGAAATGCCAAATTTTGCAGTAAGCTTACTTGTTCCTTTAACACCTGCAATCATTATTACGGCAGCAACCCTTCTTAATTACTTTATCGAAAAAGGTTCCACTGCATATCAAATCGTTAACTTCTTCGGAAGTGCAGAAATCAGTATGATTCTAGCCGTTTTAGTTGCCATTTATGTATTTGGTATTCGCGTTGGCCGTTCCATGTCAGACGTCATGAAATCATTTTCAGGAGCGATTGAAGGAATTGCGATGATCGTTTTCATCGTTGGTTCTGGCGGTGCTTTTAAACAAATTATCTTAGACTCTGGTGTGGGTGACGCAATTGCAAGCTTAATGCAAAATTCAAGTGTATCACCGTTAATCATGGCTTGGTTTATCACTGCCTTAATTCGGATTGCAACCGGTACGGGTGTAGTATCCGCGATTACAGCTGCAGGGATCGTTGGTCCGCTTATGCATACCTTTGATGTAAACCCTGTCTTAATGGTATTAGCAACAGCTGCAGGCAGTAACACCATTACACACGTGAACGATGCTTCCTTCTGGTTATTCAAAGAGTATTTTGGATTATCTATTAAAGAAACGTTTAAAACTTGGGGCCTTCTCTTATTCGTCAACTCCATTGTTGGTCTTGGAATCGTTTTACTACTAAGCTTATTTATCTAAAAAAAAACGCGCTACAGTCTGTTAAGGACTGTAGCGCATTTTTTTTGCCTTGGTGTTTTTACCAATTTGTCCAAGCCTTCCATTTCAAAAAGCATACCTTATTTTTATAGGATTATAAATTTAGATATTATGTTTGAAAGGAGAATGAACAATTGCCTAAAGTTATCCATTTAAACCTGCGGGTGGACCCGACTCAATACATTCCCCAGATTCGGGAAGTTCCTGGTTATGATTACATTCATTTGGTCAGACAGCCTAAGTATATGGTTAATTTACCGCTTCTTAATGATAAGGTTCACTACCTTAGTGAAATATTCTCTCCAGTAGATTATGTCGAAAAAAACAAACTATCGCTGATTCATGCCCACCATGGTCAATTAGGTTTATTAATGCTTCCATTTAAGGAAGAAACCAACCTGCCGCTTGTCACCAGTTTCCGCGGCAGAGATGCAACTCTTGCCAATCAGCCGGTTGGCTATTTAGATGGCATGAAAATGCTGTTTGAACAAGGAGAGCGTTTTTTCCCTGTTTGTCAGCATCTAGCACATCGAATTAATTTATGGGGATGTCCCGCAGATAAAATCAGAGTGCTTTATGGAGGGGTAGACCTTAACCTTTTTCCTTATAAGGGACCAAATTTACAAGGTACACAGAACATTGTCTCACTTGGGAGACTAGTAGAAAAGAAAGGTCACCATGTCTTAATGCAGGCTTTTAAAAAGATTAAAGCAAAATTCCCAAGAGCTACCCTTACCATCATTGGCGGCGGTGAGCTGGAAAGCTATATTAAATCCCTAGCAGCCCAGCTTAATTTAGGTACATCCTTCCGATTATTAAATCGTGTGCCCAAGAGTCAAGTTCCAGAATTAATGGGACAAGCAGACATTTTCTGTGCCCCAAGTTTAACAGCTAGCAATGGGGATGTAGAAGGAATTCCAAATACGATTAAAGAAGCGATGGCGACAGGTATACCTGTTGTCGCCACAAACCATGCGGGTATTCCAGAAATTATTACGAATAACCAAGATGGAATTTTAGTACGAGAAAATGATGTGGACCATCTTGCCCAAGCATTAGAATTTATGTTACTCAATCGACAACTATGGGAAGGCTATGCTCTTGCAGCTCGTCAGAATGTAGAACAAAACTTTGACCAAACTAAGCAGCTTCTCTTGCAGGCTAAATATTATGATGAATTGTTAGGGGGATCACGATGACAGACTTCAAATCAATTAAAGTAACGAAAGGACCAAAAACTCTATTAATCGATAACCCCACTAACTTCCCTTTAATCGGAATGGGTGCTCAAGGCGCTGTTTTTAAATTATCCGAAAAGCGGTGCGTAAAAATTTATTCCAATACCCTGCAAGCTCAAATGGAATTAGAAGCACTCAAAGCAGGGCAGCACTTAGCGTTCTTTCCACGATTATATGAATATGGTGAAAACTATATAGTTATGGAATTCTTTAATGCCCCTACATTAAAAGAATATCTACGGAATTGCACCTATATTCCTGAATCGATTACAAGAAAACTTCTGTATGTTTTAGGTGAAATGAGAAATGCACAGTTCACAATGGTTGACGCCCCGTTACGGCATATTTTCGTCCTTGAAAATGAAGAACTGAAGGTCATTGACCATGTGAATGCCTTCAAACGTGTACACCCTGTGCCGCTTAAATTATTAAGAGATTTAAACATGATGTTATTAAAAGAATCCTTCTTATCTCAAGTTAGAAAATTTGAACCAGCCACCTATGAAACATGGCAGCGATACTTTGCAGAGAACACGATCGATTACCGGAATATACCCGTCTTTTCAGGAGGAAATGGTGAAGGAGTAAAAGTGGATAGCGCCATCTCGCAGACATTAATTGGAGCAGGCCACCAAGGTGCGGTCTTTCGAATTGAAGAGGATCAATGCGTAAAAATCTATGGAAAACCGGAACATTGTCATATGGAAAAAACCATTTTATTGGCTAATCAGGACCTTTCCTTTATTCCAAAGGTTCATGAAAGCGGAGAAAACTACGTTGTAATGGAATATTTATCAGGGCCAGACTTAAACACCTTTTTAAAGAAACAAACCACCCTTCCACCCGTCGTGACAAAACTACTTTTAGACATTCTAACTTCTCAAAAACAGGCTGGATTTAAACAAATTGACGCCCCCTTACGACATGTTTTTGTCACCAATAAAGGTTTTAAAATGGTCGACCATGTTTATTCCTTCTCTCGTCTGCAAGAACGACCATTAGAACTTTTTCAAAACCTTCATGAAAGAGGCTTCCTGGCTGATTTCTTAGAGCAAATAAAGGTTTTAGATCCTGCTACACACGCGGAATGGACGAAAACTCCTATTCCACTTACCGAGGAAGAAGTTCAAATGGAAATCAGGGACATTCCTACTGTTCTGCCAGAAATTAAAAAGCATAGCGGTAAAAAACAGCATGGGCATAAAAAGGGCAAGGGCCACGATAGGGATCGTGACCATAAAAAAGGCAAGGAACATGGTAAAGACCACGGCCATAAAAAGGAAAGAGACCATGGTAAAGACCGTGACCATAAAAAAGGGCATGATCGTGATAAGGACCACAGTCAAAAAAGAGAGCACGGCGGTAAGAGAGATAACAAGGATAAAAAGAAGGGAAATGATCGTAAAAAAGGATCGGATAAAAGATGAACATTTTAGTGACAGGTGCGGCAGGTTTTATTGGCTTCCATCTTTCTAAACGTTTGTTAGCTGAGAATTATCATGTAATCGGCGTGGACAACCTTAATGACTATTACGATGTACGTTTAAAAAATGAGCGGTTAAAACAGCTGGAGACTAACGATAAGTTTACATTTTATAAAGTAGATTTAGCTGATTCAGCATGCTTAAACGAAATTTTTGAAAGTCATTCCATCCCCATTGTGATTAATTTAGCTGCACAGGCTGGGGTCCGATATAGTCTTACCCATCCACACTCCTATGTCCATTCCAACTTAGTAGGATTTGTAAATATTTTAGAGGCATGCAGGCATTATCAAGTGGAGCACTTACTTTACGCGTCGTCCAGTTCTGTCTATGGAGCCAATACCAAAACCCCCTTCTCCACCACTGACTCTGTCGACCATCCAGTAAGTATATACGCAGCCACGAAAAAGGCAAATGAATTAATGGCACACACATACAGTCATTTATTTAATATCCCGACTACTGGTCTTCGTTTCTTTACGGTGTATGGACCTTGGGGCAGACCGGATATGGCTTATTATTCCTTTACAAAGGATATAATCGAAGGGAATTCGATTAAAGTGTATAATAATGGAGATATGCGCAGGGATTTCACTTATATCGATGATATTGTAGAAGGAATCGTCAAATTATTAGACCAGCCACCTGAGCCAGATCCAAACAGAGATCTCGACCCAAGTACAAGTCATGCCCCCTACAAAATCTATAATATTGGCAACAATCGTCCCGTCAGATTAATGGACTTCATTCACACGCTAGAATATCTAATCGGTAATAAGGCCAAAATTGAATTCCTCCCGATGCAGCCCGGAGACGTAAAAGAGACCTATGCAGATATTACCGACCTGCAGAAGACAGCCGGATTCTCCCCTGCTACACCATTAGAAACAGGGTTGGGTCATTTCGTAGAATGGTATAAACAATTTCATTAATAAGAGCAGCACAAATCCCCTCAACCTTATTGAGGGGATTATTTACTATATTGGGATACGTACTTCGCGGTCTTTATGAAGGACAAATCTTCTGCTTCTTTATCGAGTTTTGTCCTTCATCCCTCTTATGAATTTGTCCTTCATCCCCTTATCAAAGACAAATCTTTTGCTTCTTTATTGAGTTTTGTCCTTCATCCCTCTTATGAAAGACAAATCTTTTGCTTCTTTATCGAAATTTGTCCTTCATGCCCCTTATGAAAGACAAATCTTTTGCTTCCTTATCGAGTTTTGTCCTTCATGCCCCTTATGAAAGACAAACCTTTTGCTTTTTTATTGAGTTTTGTCCTTCATCCCTCTTATGAAAGACAAATCTTTTGCCTCTTTATCAAGATTTGTCCTTCATGCCTCTTATGAAAGAAAAGTCTTCTGCTTCTTTATCGAGTTTTGTCCCTCATGCCCCTTATGAAAGACAAATGCTCCTTTATCAAGATTTGTCCTTCATCCATTTTATTGAAGAACGGTCTAAGAATTCTATCCTAAGAAACTTATTTTAGCAGAAAAACCTTTACCCCTTTCATTTGTTACATAGAAATGTAAAAAATATGAAAGGATAGTAATATACGTCTTTTTAAATCGTTAGGAGGTTGAACCTGTGCAGAGGAAAGCAATCTTTAAGATTTTGCTGATAATGATTTTTCTAACTGTAACATCTTTAGCCAATAGCGACCAAAGTAAAGATATCCAGGCGTTTTCAAACCAGGTACTTCAACAAGGCTCTTCTGGTGAAGATGTGATTGAGCTGCAATCACGCCTTTCGTATAATGGCTTTTATAAAGGTAAAATTGACGGTGTGTTTGGCTGGAATACATACTGGGCAGTACGGAATTTCCAATATGAATTTGGGTTGCCTGTCGATGGGGTTGTCGGGGCAGATACGAAGGCAATGCTAGTAAAAGCAACAAGATATGAAAAGAATGGAAATACCGGTTCAACAGGTGCTAATGTTCCGAACGGTTATAGTGCCAATGATATTCGTTTGATGGCAAATGCCGTGTACGGGGAAGCACGCGGGGAACCCTATACCGGTCAGGTCGCTGTGGCAGCTGTCATTATCAATAGGGTTCAAAGTGCTTCTTTTCCAAATACAGCAGCCGGGGTCATCTATGAACCTGGAGCCTTCACGGCAGTTGCGGATGGACAGATTAATTTGACACCGAATGAAACAGCAAAAAAGGCTGTCCAGGATGCGTTAAATGGATGGGATCCAACCGGAAATGCCCTATATTACTTTAATCCCGATACAGCGACAAGCAGCTGGATTTGGAGCCGCCCACAAATCAAGAAAATTGGTAAACATATATTTTGTAAATAAAACAGTCACATAGAGGATTCTATGTGACTAAATTTGTTTCAGCGTTCTGATTTGGGTCAAGTGACTGACTTCCACTTGACCTATATTTTTTCTGCCATCGGATTTCGGGCAAGTGGCGTGCTTTCACTTGACCCAGATTGTTTCTGTAAAAAAAATTTCGGGCAAACAGAGTGTGCCCGTACCTGTTTATGCAAAAAGGCATTTTAAGGCTTTATTATTCCTTGCTCCTTTGCCTTAAAAACCGCTTTATGCCTTCCTGTCACTTCTAATTTAGAGTAGATAGTTGAAATATAATTCTTTACTGTTCCCTCCGTTAAGAAAAATTTCCGTGCGATTTCACGGTTGGTTAAACCATTAGAAAGCTCGTTTAATACCTCCATTTCTCTTTCCGTAAGTCCAAAATGGTTTTTAGTTGTTTTTTCGTCTTTTTCTTGGCTCGGTGTTTGAATCCATTGTGTGATTAATTTTTTTGCAATTTCCTGTGTAATCAGTGTTCCACCATGATGGACAAGTCTAATTCCCGCTGCAAGATCGTTGGGATGTATGGCTTTTAATAAATATCCTTCTGCTCCGGCTGCCAACGCATCTCGTACATACCCTAATTCCTCAAAAGTTGTTAAAATCATCACCCTTACAGAAGGGAATTGGCTTTTAATATGGGCTGTGGCGTCCACCCCATTCATTTCGGGCATATGAATGTCCATCAGGACAACATCAGGAGACAGCTGTTTCGTTAACTCTAATGCCTTTTTTCCATTTTCAGCAGTACCAACTATTTTTAAGTCTGCTTCCCCTCCGAGCACAATCGCGAGGCTTGCCGTAATCAGCTCCTGGTCATCCACTAATAACACTTTTATCATCCTGCTTAAACTCCTCTCTAAAACGACTTGCTATTATTGGTATATAACAAGTAACGTTTGTCCCCTCATTCACCTTCGATTCAATACTTAATCGACCCTGAAGTGATTCCAACCGCTCCTTCATTCCATTAAGACCAAAACCATAACTTACTTTACGATTACCAATGCCATTATCTTCTATCAAAAGGACCACATGAGAGGAATCTGCCTTTAGCGTAATCATAATCTCCTTGGCATGCCCATGGCGGATGGCATTTGTTAGTGATTCTTGAAGGCACCGAATGAGAGTGATGGTTGCTTGAGAGGAAATATTAATTTCTTGATGGCCTATATGTTCAAAATGGATAATGGTTTTCGTATGTAAGGCAAATTCATCGGCAATTTTTTTTAACTGGGAAAGTACCTCTTCCTTTTCTTCATTTGGAGAAATTTGATGAATTTGGAACCGGATATCCCCTAAGGATTTTCTCAACACATCACTTAATACTTCAACTTGTTCCCGTGCTTTCTCAGGAGATGTTTTCATTAGAAACGAAGCCGCATCAAGTCCCATTATGACAGAGGTAAAGGTATGTCCGACGGTATCATGGAGATCTCTTGCCAGCCGATTTCTCTCCTCCAATAAAGTTACTTTTTCAATCTGTTTTGCATATTCTTCCAAAAGTTGATTCTGCCTGCGGTTTTCAACAAGCAGCAAATGCGTTTTCTTCTCGGCTTCAATAACTTTTGCCACAGAAATACCAATGCCATAGAGAAAAAAACCATCAATTACGCCAAGACCCAAATGCTCCCATCCAACAGCAAGTACTGCTAGAAATGGAATAAGTGAAAATCCTGCCCATAGCCACCATCTAGCCTTCCCAGGCCGGCTATAAATACCAGCACAGAGTGCAGGATAGGCCAAGAAGGAAGAATACTCCCCTAACAAAAAACAACCCACAATTAAGAACAGCCCGCTAAAAGTCATTTCAAGTAAAGGATAGTTTTTCACACTGAAACTATTAATCGTAACCCCAGACCATTGTGGAATCAGGAATGCGGCAAAAAACAACGGCAGGATTAGCCAGAAGAAAGGCATAGAGGATAGAAAGATAGCCAGAAATAATAAATGAAAGACAAACCAGCCTATTCTTGTTATTTGCGCAGTTTTATAAATCCAATGAGGTTCATGGCGAATTGGCAGCATAATGAGCACCTTCCATTCTCTAATTTAATCATTACTATATTCCACACCATTGCATAATTCCCTTTTTTCATAAAAGTCCGGAGGTCACAAAAAGTCATATGACCCCCTTATGACCAAGTTCACTTTTAGGAATGACCGTTTCTCGATGATAATGAGGATACAAATTGAAGAAAAAAGGAGAAATTGAAATGAAAAACTTTTTATATCGCCATGGTTTGGTTTTATTTCTAGTAGTGATGATTGGCAGGGGCTTAATAGGCATGCTCGCAGTAAAGGGAATCCAGTCATTTAACCCTTCACTTACGGTTGAAAAGGATTTAGGTTGGTTAATCATGCTAATCTATGCAACCACTGTTATCATCGCGGTTAAATGGTTAAAAATTGACAAAGAGATTGGATTAAAAATGCCGTCCTCAACAAAAGAATGGTATGTTTGGGTACCAACACTGGGCATCCCATTAACATTAGCATTCTACCTCGGTTTTAATTCAACATTGGGGCATATTCCACTATTGCTAATTGCAGCTGTAGGCGTTGCAGTGAATGAGGAGATATTATTTAGAGGAATTCTTCTTCACGCAATTTTACCATTTGGGAAAGCGGTAGCGGTAATTATTCCTTCCCTTTTATTTGGTGCGGCTCATCTCGGTAATATTTTTGTTGGCGGAGATGTAACATATGCTCTTTTTCAATTTGGATGGGCGTCTTTCGCTGGTATGGCACTTACCACTATGGTTTTAGCGAATAAAAGCTTACTTCCAGCTATTGTCTTCCATTTTGTTCTAGACGCTGTAGAGTATGGAGCAACAGGAGCATATGGCGTTCATAGTACAGAGTATTCACTAAAATGGTTAAGTATATTTTTACTACTAAACTTTGCATTTTTAATATACTCACTATTTATTTTAAAAAAATCAACGAGCCATCAGCAAGTTAAACATACAGTCACACCTTCGTAACAATAAATAAGGCTGACCTTAAAGGAGGAATATTTCCATCTTTTTGGTCAGCCTCTTTATCTTTATTTTAGCAACTTTGGAGCGAAGTTTAAAAAACAATCGTCTTGTTTTGATGGACAATAATCCGGTCTTCAATATGCCATTTTACCGCTCGAGCCAAAACACTTCTTTCCACTCTACGTCCTATTTTTTTCAAATCATTCACATCATCACGGTGATCAACACGGGCAATATCCTGTTCAATAATCGGCCCTTCATCAAGATCATTGGTTACATAATGAGATGTTGCTCCGATTAACTTTACACCGCGGGCATGTGCCCTCTCATATGGTCTTGCCCCAATAAACGCTGGTAAAAAGGAATGATGAATATTAATAATTTTCTTTGGATTGGCAGCGACAAACTTTGGAGTCAGGATTTGCATATAACGTGCTAATATCACTAAATCAATTTCATATTCTTTTAATAACTCAAGCTGTTTTTCTTCCACCTGTTCACGAATATCCTTATTCGCAGGAATATAATAAAACGGTATATTCAAAGATTCTACCGCATCTCTAGCTTCCTCATGGTTACTGATTACAAGTGCAATATCCGCCATTAAGTCACCACTTTGCCATTCCCACAGCAGTTCAAGCAAACAGTGAAGTTCCTTAGACACAAAGATTGCCGCTTTTTTCACCTGATAGACATGGGTTAATTTCCAATCCATCGAAAACTTCTCAGCAACTGCTAAAAACTGCCCTTCCATATCCTTTGCCTTTTCCTTTAGATTTGGGCATTCAAACTCGATTCGGATAAAAAATACACCGTCTTCAGGATTGGTAGAATATTGACTAGATTCGATGATATTTGCTTGATACGAAAATAAAAACTGCGAGATAGCTGAAACAATCCCTGGCTGGTCTGGGCAGCTGACAAGCAAACGTCCACGGTTTCTGTTCTCTTGTTGGAATGTTTCTAGTTGATCCTTTATAAATGAATTCATGGTCATAACTCCTCTTTTATTATTAGAAAAGATTATACAGCAGACAGCCAGTAGAAGCGAAGCTTTTATTGAAAATTCTAATTTTATTTTACAAGCAAAAAATGGTACTATTTTTAAAGGAGGTTGGATAGATATGAAAATTGCCTTTATATCGGATATTCATGGGAATGCCATCGCACTGGACGCCGTTCTCCAGGATATTGAGCAACAAGGAATTGATCAAATTTATGTATTAGGTGATATATGTTATCGTGGACCTGAGCCTAAGCGTTCTCTTGACCTAGTCCGCTCTTTACATACGGAAGTGATAAAAGGAAATGCCGATGAATGGGTGGTACGCGGTGTTCAAAAAGGGGAAGTGGCAGATAAGGTTCTAGAGTTAATGAATCTAGAACGCCAATGGACTGTAAAGCAATTGGAACCAACCGATATTGAATATTTAGAAAGCCTTCCAACTACTTTAAATCTTACCATCGAAGATGTTCAATTATCAGCGTTTCATGCCACACCAACTAGTCTATTTGATGTTATACTCCCTAACGCTGATGACAACCAAATCGAAACGAGTTTAATGCAGGCGCAGGGTTCACAAGTTTTTATTTATGCACATATCCACAAGCCCTATATTAGATATATAAATGGTAAGGTTATCATGAATATCGGAAGCGTTGGTTTACCGTTCGATGGTCTGACAAAGGCCTCTTATGGACTTGTTGAAGTCGAGGACGGACATATAAAAACTTCTATTCGAAGAGTAAACTATGATTTTGAAAGGATCGTAGCACTCTATCATGAAGTCAATTATCCAAATGCAGAAATGATGAGTAAGGTTATTCGGACTGCAAAAATTTAAAGATAAACTCACTGTTCACTTTATGGCAGCGGTTTTGTTTTGATTACAGAAAAAAGGGGTTATAAAATGCAGTTACTTGTAAGGGATATGACGGAGGAATACGCAAAGCAGATCCTAACTTGGAAATACGAAGCACCCTATGATTTTTATAACAATGAAGAAAGTGCTGAATCTCTTACCGAATTACTAGAAAATCCTTATTATGCGGTTTTGAATCAAGACCATGAGCTCCTTGGTTTCTTTTGTATTGGGAGCGCTGCCCAAGTTCCATTTGGTTCTACAGTTGGCGCCTATAATGAAGATTTGCAAGATATAGGTATTGGCATGGATCCCGCCATAACTGGTCAGGGGTTTGGAACACCATTCTTTACGTTTATCCTTTCGTATATTCAAGAAACCTATCAGCTCGATTCTATCCGATTAACCGTCGTAAAATTTAATCAAAGAGCCATTCATCTATATACAAAACTAGGATTTGTTAAAAAAGTAGAGTTTAGTAGAAATACAACTGAATTTTTGACAATGGTGAAGCATTTTTAATAGGGAAGGACCGAAGACGATACGTCTCGGCCCTTATTTAAATTTACCCTGTAAGCCTTTTTGTTCAGAAGTAAAGAACGCCTCTATCAATTCAACACGAGTTGGCCTGCTAAAATAGTAGCCCTGCATATTATGGCAGCCAATACTGCATAAGAATTGGAATTGTTCTAATTCTTCCACCCCCTCTGCAACAACATTCATTCCGAGATTCCTGCCCATTGACACTAATGTTCGACAAACAGACCGCTGATTTTTATTCTCTAACCCTTCAATGAAGGATTTATCTATTTTAATCGTATTAAAGGGATATTGTACCAGGTAGCTAATGGACGAATAACCAACCCCAAAATCATCGAGTATGATATCAACTCCATTATCCTGTAATTCTTTTATCGTATTTAACGTTTGCTGGACATTGGTCATCGCAGTTCTTTCTGTAATTTCAATTTTCAATAAATTAGCTGATAGCTGATAGCGTTCTAATGTGTCCTTAACGGTTTCAAGGAAGGATTCCAAATTAATTTGTCTCGCCGGTACATTAATAGACACATAAAATGGCGGCAGGTTCATATCCACCCATGTTTTACGCTGTCTGCAGGCTGTTTCCAATACCCAATTACTTAATTTTATAATTAAATCCGACTCCTCGGCAATTTGGATAAACTCTCCGGGTGGTATCGGCCCTATAACTGGGTGCTGCCAACGAAGAAGTGCTTCTAACCCCATCACTTGTTTTCTGTACACATCAACGATGGGCTGATACTCCAGATATAATTCATTCTTTTCAATGGCTTTATGAAGGTATTGCTCGAGCAGTAATTTTCGTGATAGACTTTTCGACATTCCCGTTTCGTAAGGCTGAATCCCTACTCCGCTTTCCTTTGCAAGGTACATCGCTTGGTCTGCCTTTTGAATTAACACTTCTGCTTCGAACCCATGATCAGGGAAAATACTCATCCCAATACTGGCACTAAGAACATATTCATGACCATGCAGTCGTATTGGTTCTGCGATAATCCGATTTACTCTAGCTGCCGCTTCATAAAGATCCTCTTTAGCGGACACATTTTTAAGCAAGATGACAAACTCATCCCCTCCTTGCCGGGATACCATATCATCACTTCTCAAACTGCCCTTTAAGCGATCCGCAATGACTTGTAAAACCTTATCTCCCACTTTATGACCGAGAGAATCATTGATATATTTAAATCGGTCGAGGTCCAAGTATATAACCCCGACCAACATATTCTTTTCTTTTGCTTCCATAATCGATTTATGCAGTTGATGGTCCAACTTTCGTCTGTTCGGCAAACCTGTTAAAGGATCGTGATAAGCTAAATAAGTTAACTGTTCCTCTGCCTTTTTCCGCTTTGTACTATCCATAACGATTCTGTCAATTGTCTTAATACCAGTAAAGATATTATTCCAGTTCCCAGGAATAGAATTCGAAAAAATTCTCTCATTCGATGCACTAATCATATAGCCGCAAATACCAAGAATTTCACCTTCTACTATCACCGGAATGGATAGGATGTTTACATCTATTACATGACCGCTCCGATTTCTAATCTTTGTTTGAAGACTCTTTCTTTCTCCTTTTAGGACAGTATTTATATGCTCTATCGTCTTACCAATCTCCTCTTCTTCTAAAACTGAGAAAAAATTCCGCTGATAATCACGATTTCTTTCATAACCTGTTAATTCTTGAACGGCTTTATTTGAAAAAACAATACTGCCCTCCAGATCCATTACATAACAAGGATATGGTGCCCCAGAAAGTAAAGGCTCACAGAACTCAACAAAAGAATCTAAATCTGACTTTTTGATCACATTTCTCAAGAAGAAGCTCCTTTCCATGGTCACCAGAAATCAAACACTGCTTATAGTGAACATAAACTAAATTCATAAAAATTGCTGTGATAGATATCAACAAACTCAGACATTTTTTTTGCCTTTTACTACTAATCAAATGATTGATGTACACTGCCTCAATCCTATATAAATAACAAGTCTATATTAATTTCCCAGAAAATATCCTGTCGAATAAAGGCTGGCTATTTTAGAGAATATGCTCGAAAACAAAACCAATTAGTTTGACAAGCTTTACGGTTTTTCCCCTTTCCTTTTTGTTAAACTAAATTAACGATAAGTGCTTAGTGCTATTGTCTCTATTTTTCAAGTTAAACACAGTGAAATAAATCATTTGAATCATTGTGAATGTAAGCGTTCTCTATTATAATCAGTATAATAATCGGAAAAACTAAAAAATAATCTACAACTACTTATAGGGAGTGGATTTTATGGATGAGCATGGAAATTTCGCTTATGGGCTGGTTTGGGGGACTTCATTAAGTGTTCCATTATGGATTGCGTTTTTCGGTTGGATAAAAATAATCATTCGATTACTATTTTAATTCAGATAAAAATGCCCTTGCCCGCACCCACGAGCAAGGGCTTTCTATTAATATTGCTGATTCTTATGCCACTTCCAGGCATCTGCAATAATCTGTTCTAGATTCCGCTCGGCTTTCCAGCCTAATTCATTATAAATCTTTTTTGATGATGCGACGAGTCTAGCCGGATCCCCTGCACGACGGTCAGCCATTTCAACATTTGCCTTTTCCCCGGTTACTCTCTCACATGTCTCAATGACCTCTTTTACCGAATAGCCAAGACCATTTCCTAAATTATAAATCTCCGCACTTTTCTTTTCACTTAATAAAGCCTCTAACGCAAGAATATGTGCTTTCGCTAAATCGGTAACATGGATATAATCACGAATACATGTACCGTCAGCAGTATCGTAATCGGAGCCGAAAACAGCGACCTTTTCACGCTGACCTAATAGCTGTTGAAGAATAATGGGAATTAAATGCGTTTCTGGGTTATGACTTTCACCTATCTTAGAGGATTCATGTGCCCCAGCTGCATTAAAATAACGAAGAATGACATAGTTTAAGCCATAGGCGTTGGAAAGATCAGCGAGCATTTGTTCTATCATCAATTTAGAATGTCCATAAGGATTGATTGGTGATGTAATGGTTTGTTCATCAATGATCTCAACATTTGGAATACCATATGTAGCTGCAGTTGAAGAAAAGATAAAGTTCTTTACATTGTTTTTCATCATTACTTTTAAAAGCGTTAACGTAGATGCAACATTATTTTCATAATATTTGAGAGGATCAACCACGGACTCTCCTACTAAACTATAAGCCGCAAAATGCATAACTGCCTTAATCGGATAACTTGAGAATATCATCTGTAAATCTTCTTCATTCCCAAGGTCCCCTTGTACAAAAATGGCTCTTGTATCAATCGCTTCACGATGACCTGTAGACAAGTTATCTAAAATGATTACCTCTTCTGTTTCTACTAATTCCCTTACAAGATGACTTCCGATATAACCCGCACCGCCAACCACTAGAATCATAATCATTTCTCCTCTTAAAAAGATTTAAATAAATATTCCTTATTAATTGTAACAAATACAACCCCAATTACGTCTAAATTTCAGCTATGGAAATTATTAGGGGATAAACCATATTGAAAGGAGTGAAAATTTAGAATATAATTTCTTTTACGTGACTACTTCTATTATACGAATCTAGTGATTTAGAGGGAGAAATTGGGGTGAGATATTTTGAAGATGGTTAGATTAATTACATACTACCTACTTGGAATTGTATCTATATTTTGTGTGAGTATTTTTCCACAATATTTTTCCACAAGGGGGACTCCGGATTCAACAGGTTATTTTGAACAATTAATTGCTTTTGGCAAGGACTTGTTTAAATCAGAATCATGGATTTATAAGTTCGAACGTTCTCAAACTGGCGGTGCACCCATGATGGAGATTATGGGGCCGGCATTTATATATTCCATGCAAATATTGTTAGGTGCTCTTTTGGCAGGATTTAGTATCGCGCTTATTCTCGCATTATGGTCCGCCTTTTTACCTAAGTTCTTACTGAGTCCGATAAAGAGATTACTTGATGTGTTGGAGTCAGTTCCTGACTTAATACTGGCTACTTTATTACAAGTATTATCCATTGTTATCTTTAAGTCGTTTGGCGTTGATTTATTTAAGGTTGCCAGTTTTACAGAAAAGGCCTATTTTGCACCTATTGTCACATTGGCAATCTTACCGTTAGTTTCCATGTTCAAGATTCTGCTCCTTATGATTGAGGAAGAGTTTTTGAAAGTGTATGTTACCTTTGTAAAAAGTAAAGGGATAGACAAATTGAATATCCTGCTTAGACATGTATTAAAAAATATCATGCCCCTTTCGTTTCATCATATTAAGATTATTATTTGGGGCACACTCTCCAGCCAATTTATTATTGAACGGGTGTTTAACGTCCACGGATTAACATTCTATTTACTAGATAACTTTCAGCCTATAACCATCTTTGTTACGCTGGGTCTTATTTTCACACCATTTTACTTCCTATTCCAATTAGTAGATTTATGGCTAAAAGAAGATCAGCCACTAGCGTACGAAACGAGACGGAATTCATTGTGGCGCATTGGTAATATTGCGGAGGGAACCAAGAGATTCTTTGAAAACATTCTATATTCTTTTCAAATGATTAACCTGCGAAAAGTATCGCCGTTCCGTCCATTTCTCAATATGCTCTTCACATTTGGCAGGCATATGAAAAATTGGAAGTTTGCACTTGGAGCTCTATTTTTTATTGTAACCATCAGTTACAGCATTATTTATTCAGTCACAACCGATAACCATGTCGATCAAGTCAGACTTTATTACGCCGAGGATGGTGCGACGCTGCTTGGTGCCGCACCACATGCACCTACTAAGCCCTTTTTCTTTGGCTCAGACAAATTAGGGTTCAGCCTTTTTGACCAATTAGTCATTGGCGCGAAATATACATTGATTTTTGCGTTGTTAATTGCCTTATTGCGCGTTCTTGGAGGGCTTTTATTTGGGGTCATTTATGCTTTCCATTTAGGTCCCCGCACACAGCAATGGCTTGCAAAGTTAATCGATTCGATTCATTTCCTGCCTTTGAGCTTGGTTGCCTACATCTTGCTAGCACCGATCTTACTTCCGACGTTGATCGGTTATGGATATGAATTTACTTATACCTTTACACAACGAATTTTATTAGAGATGTTTATCTTAACCATCCTTGTCGTTCCGTTAACAACCGTTTTATTAGGAAAAGAAATCAAGAGAGTTCTAGATTATGAATTTATTGCCAGTGCGCGCGTCTTAGGCGGAAGCAGATTTCATCTCTTCTGGAAGCACATCATCCCACATATTGGTCCGCGTCTAACGATATTATTGGGAACTCAATTTATTCAGGTACTACTCATCTTTATTCATTTAGGGATATTTAAATTTTTCTTTGGCGGGACAAAGCTAGACTTTGACCCAATGGGTTCAGATCCGCCAATGTCGATAACCAATGAATGGTCCGGGCTAATTGGTGAAATTGGAAGAACCACAATCGCCTCAGGACGCTACTGGTACCTGTGGATTTTAGCTGCCTTTATGCTAGCGATCTTCGCCATGCAACTCATTATCCAGGGTGTAAAAGAAGTACAGCAAATAAAAGTCGGAGTGTTACATAAACTTCCTAAGGCAGAGAAGAAAAAAGCTAAAAACACAAGTGAAGCTTCTTCCTACCAAATAACAAAGGATAGTTTAAAAGTAATCGGAAATGAAGCAGGACAAACGGGAGACCGTGAAGAGGGTAAAAAGTTAGAACGAAAATTAAAACCTAGGTTTAAACGAGGCTTTGAACGAGGAGTGTAAAAACAAAAGAGAAACCCCGTACGCATTATTGTAACGGGGTTTATTTGTGAGGTACAAAAACGGTAAATCACAAACCAAATCACATAAACTTCACAGTATATTTCACAGTCAAGAAGGCTTAGAGTTGTAAATATCTCTAAGCCTTTTTAAGATTTCCTTTTTTACCAAATAAGTTGAACCAGTTCATTAGACGCTGAAGTGAGTTTGATAAATAAGCGGAGAAATTTCTTTTAAGTAGGAAATAGCACTAAAAATTGCTTAAATAGACGGAAAGATTCCGGCTATTGACTCAAAAAACGTGTAAATGCGTAATTTTTCTTTGCTTAATGGGAAAACCTCCGCTTATTTCCCTAGAACCTAGCTCTATTCATTAGTCTAACCGGAAAGTCTCCGCTAATTTAATTATCACTTGTTACTCAATTATTATATTGTGGATTCATGTGCGTTTTTCTATGTGTTTTACAATGTTTGCACCTCTAAAGTAACCCCGTACATTTTATTGCACTGGGTTTACTTTTGCGAGAATGGTATGGTACGTCTCAACCGCAAACTCTTTAAAAGGCGTATCGGGTAACGCTTCAAATTTCTCCACAGCATTCTGTGCAGCCTGAAGAGCTTCTTCAATCTCTCCAAGTCCCTGATGGCATAATGCTTTATACGAATATCGTACATAATAGAGCGATAAATCAAACGGATGATGCGTCGTAGTAGAGGTCTCTACCTCATTGAAATAAGAAATGGCTTCCGGAAATTCACCTAGCCCATAAAGCGCCTTACCTTTTTCTATTTGATAGAGATCCTTTACTACTTCCTCCATTGTTGGTTCTGCTAAATAAGTATCAATGATTTCAAGTGCATGGGTATACTGCTTTTTCACTGTATTTAGAGACATCACGATAATTAAATCATGAACGAGGATAGAGAGTAAATCATCCGCAAACTCCCCGTATTGTTTTAACTTTCGCAAATACAACTCTAGCTTTTCTTCATCCTTAAACATGAGTGCTTGGCCTGCACCAAGTCTATATAAATCATTAATCCGATAAAAAATTCTCTGCTCTTTTGAAAACTGAATCGCCTTTTCCATCACAGCACTTGCTGACTCATTGTCACCAATAGCAAAATGTAAAATGGCTTCATGATAATCAAAATCCATGCGTGTCATATGATCCATGTAGACATGCGTCGAATGAATCTCTTTCCGTTCACTTACCAAAATATCTAACGAACTTGCATAATCATGTTGGATAAATTTGACCATAGCACGAAAAATCGCAATTTGTGCACGGTTTGCTGTTAAATTGATGTCGTCATAGATAATTGCGGCCCGGTCAGCATACTCCTCCCAGCCAGCTAACTTTTCTTTGTAAAGACTACGGGAAAGGATATCCAGCAACCTGGCAGATTCATATCCTTGTGTAAGTTTTTCTATGTAAGGTTCAATCAGCGTTAGTAATTCCTTGTATTGGCCATCCGACTTTTCATTATATAACTTTTCTGCTTTTTCAAGAATTGCCCTTAACTCTTGTGTGCTAATTTCACCTAATAAATCAGTTACATCTACCCCTAGCCCTTCAGCAATATGTGCCAAGCTTTCCATCGAAGGCTTGGCTTTATTATTCTCAATTAAGCTGAGCATACCTTTGGTAAGCCCTTGACCAGCAAGTGCTTCAAGCGTTAACTTTTTCTGTTTTCTTAATTTTCGTATTCGGTCTCCTAACATGTTAGGGCACCTCCTTAAACGGTTTACTTGTTTAATTATATTAAACTTTATCTCAATTTGAAAGAGATATTCTTTAAGAAACAAATTTTGTTTAATTAAATTAAACTTTTTGGTTGATTTGGCAAAAACTTCATGTTATTATTTGTTTAATTAAATTAAACTTTCTTCAAAAATATTCCTAAGAGAAGAGGAGATTATTATGAATAACAG
The DNA here is from genome assembly GCF_001591505.1 of Neobacillus niacini NBRC 15566. Taxonomy (GTDB): domain Bacteria; phylum Bacillota; class Bacilli; order Bacillales; family Cytobacillaceae; genus Neobacillus; species Neobacillus niacini. Next base: position 26,434 of record NZ_BCVA01000004.1, on the reverse strand, counting down.
TGTCATGTTGAAAAAAGCCACTTATCATCTCTGGACGTTTACCATAAGCAAACTGATTGCCTCCTTTGGTTCACAAGTATATTCATTTGCCATTAGTTTTTATATTCTGCAGGCTACAGGATCCGCAAAAAGTTTTGCATTGAACTTGATTTGCAATGTATTGCCTCGTACCCTTGCTGCACCCTTTGCCGGTTATATCATTGATAAATATCCAAGAAAAAGGATTGCAATCATTTCACAAATAGCGACAACCTTGGCCATCGGGGGATTATTGCTCGTCAGTGTTACGTATGGGCTATCGCTTACGGCAATTTATATCACAACCTGTATTTTATCGCTTACATCTATGTTTTCCAGTGTAGCTTTCACTTCATCTATAACAGGTCTGGTAGATGAAGCAAGAATTCAAAAAGCAATGTCATTAAATCAAATGTCCGTTTCTTTTGCGGCCATTGCCTCTCCCGCAGTTGGGGGACTATTGTATGGAGTCATTTCTATGCCGCTATTCCTCGTTCTCTATATGACTGCTTCAACGATTGCCATTATTCTCGAAGCTACAATGAAATTCACTTTGTTCTCCAACTCAAAGGCAGAAACAGAAGAGAAGCCGAAAGAATCAATGTGGCAAGCAATGTCAGCGGGTGTATCTTATTTAAAACTACAGCCGATGTTAATGACTATTATCTGGATTGCCTTATTAGTTAATTTCCTTTTTAGTGCATACCAAGTTGGATATTCCTTCATTCTCATTGAAAAATTAAAAATGCTTTCCACCCATTTTGGTTTTACAGAAGGTGCCTTTGCTGTTGGAATGCTGCTGTTATCCATTTATCTCTCCATCCGAAAAGAGATCAGATTTCCGTTACTAATATCAAAAAGGGGTATTATCCTCATGGGGGTTATTATGGGGGGTGCCACCTTACCTTTACTTTTCTCCTTATCTTATAACGTGATGTTTGGCTACTTCATCATACTTCAACTTGGTTTAGGAGCATGTATAGTTTTCATCAATACGCCAACCCAAGTCATGATGCAAAAGCAAATTGCTGATGAATTTAAGGGGCGTGTATTCTCTCTCGTTGAAACAGTTGCCATGGCTTTATCGCCATTAGGTATGGTACTGTACGGATTTCTGTACGATGTTTTCCCTGCCGAGTGGGTGCTGCTCCTGTCATCTGGAGTATTCTTAGGTGTAGTCCTTACGCTTTTAAGACCAGCCGTTATTCGGAAGGTTCATCCGGAGCTTGCAGTGGAACAAACAACGAAGAAACGTGCAGAAGCCTTTTGATTGGTAAATTTCATAAAAAAACGGTTGGGCTCATATCCAACCGTTTTTCATGAATCTAGTTTAATCAGTCTCCGAACGATCCTTAAATGAGTCACTAAGATTAGGAACACAAAGGGATACACGCAGATGGAATACCATAGTTTCCACCCTGTATAGTTAAAAAAATGTGTCCTCTCAACAATAAATTCAATTATGGAAGATCCTGCGGTCCATGCAAGGATATAAAAGAGTTTTGTTTGATTAGTCCCTTTATAGGGATAATAATTTAAAAACAAAATACTAACAGGGATAAAATAAAGAAATTCCCCTATAAACCCGTGCCATTGAAAACCTTTTTCAAAATATCCGTACAAATGATATTTAAAGTTAAGAATCATATCCACATTGATCCCAAAAACTAGCGCAAATAGATTCGTTGTATATAATTCAATTTTAGTTAATCTTTTTGGGACTAGATAAGCAATGATGACAAGGATAAAAAAGAATATAAATACCAGCTTCCACATGGGCAGATGAGCTCCTTCAAAGGCGGCTAATTAAACGTTATACTATCCAATTCCTTGCTTATATAGTCACATATCAATCCTGATTAAAATAAAATGCCAAAAGCACTACTCCTCCCGCCTTCAGCAAGGATTAAATTTCCAAAAGAATAGTTATTTAGAACTGATTTATTATTCTGGTAAATAAATTTCTCCTTTTATGAATACTTATGAATTAACCCCAAGAAAAGGAGTGAGTAAGCAATGAGTGTATTAGACCGCAGTCCTTTTTTGTACTTATGCTGCATTATAGCTGGTTTTGCCTTATTAAGAGTGGAGCTGACCGGATTCTTCGCACCGCTTAGTCCGTTAGTTCTCCTAATTGGTGTAATAGCTGTCCTTTTATTCTCACTTGTGGTAATCATCCAAGGGGTACTTTGTTTGGTAAAAAGACGATAGTCGTTTAAAGATCAAGAAAGAGAGCGGACTGACCGCTCTCTTTTGCTTTTCTTTACTGCAGTTGGCTTATATTTATTCTTTTACAGCTCCGCCTAAAATCCCAGAAATAAAATGCTTTTGCAGCAAAAGGAAAAAGATCATAATGGGAACCGTAGATAAGGTGGTTCCTAACATTAACTGACCATAATCAATGCGTGCCATTCCAATTAAACTAGACAAAGCAACCGGCAGAGTAAACATTTCTTTCGAATTTAACGTAATAAGCGGCCAGAGTAAGCTATTCCATTGAGACATAAAGAGAAAAATAGCAACGGCAGCCATTGCAGGTCTTGTTACTGGCAAAATAACCGTGAAGAATATTTTTAATTCCCCTGCCCCATCCACTCGGGAAGCCTCAATAATCGAATCTGGAACCGACTTCATATTCTGCCTCATTAAATAAATCGCAAAAGGAGAAGCAAGTGTCGGTAAAATAATCGCTTGATACGTATTTAACCAATTAAAGGTAACCATCATTTCAAATAGAGGAATCAATGTCACCTGAGAAGGAATCATTAATGTACATAATATAATGAAAAAGAAAAAGTTCTTACCCTTAAAAGTAAATTTTGCAAATGCATACCCAGCCATTGAACTAATAAGCGTGCTAACCAATGTATAAACAAGGGCAATAAATAATGAATTCCAAAAGATTTTAGCAAACCCTAATGACTCATTTAGTGATTGTAAGTTTTGTGCTAAGTAATCGCCTGGCAGAAGTTTAGGAGGCAGACGAAAAATCTCTCCTGAAGGCAGGGTAGAACCGACTAGCATCCAATAAAATGGTGCAATAGATATGACTACACCTGCAATTAATAAACAATACACCCCAACCTTCGAGGATAATTTTTTAGAATGTATCATGATTCATCACCTGCCAGTTTCATTTGTATCCATGAGATGATTGCCGTGATGATGACAAGAACATAAGCAATCGCGGATGCATATCCAAAGTCAAAGAATTTAAAGCCTGCTTCATATAAATAAAGTGTGATGGTCATTGTGGCATTATTTGGTCCGCCTTGTGTTAAAATAAACGGCTCATCAAATAGCTGAAGCGTGCCAATGGTTGACATGACTACAGTAAAAATAAATACAGGTTTTAACTGAGGAATCGTGATCATGAAAAATTGCTTTACTTTACTGGCTCCATCAATACTTGCTGCTTCATATAATTCAGATGGAATATTCTGTAGTCCAGCCAAAAAAATCACCATATTATATCCTGTCCATCTCCAAGTCATAACAAGGATGACGGAGACCTTTGCCCAAAATGGAGTTGTTAACCACGGTATGGCTTCAATACCGACAAAAGACAATAAATAGTTAACAAGACCAAAATGCTCATCTAATAAAATCATGAAAACGATCGATGCAGCAACGAGCGCTGTGATGGCGGGCATAAAGTAAGAGATCCGAAAAAACGCCTTCCCTTTTAACATAGAAGAGTGGAGACCCACTGCAATCAGTAAAGAGAGAAAGAGCATGATGGGAACCTGGACAATCAAAATTTGAAACGTATTTAAAAGAGATTTATAGAAAACTGGGTCTTGAAATAATCGTGTATAATTGGCAAAACCCACAAATGATTTCTCTACACCACGTACCTCTTGAAAGCTTAAGATAAATGAAAAAATCACGGGATAAACGGTAAATATCAAAATTAACAGCACTGCTGGTGCGATGAAAACATATGGAACATTTTTAGGAGTTAATAAACTTTTTCTCGATTTGACTCGAAAGTTTGGTTTCGTATTTACAACTTTTTCTGTTTGCTCCAACCGAGCCACCTTCCTGCCTTTTAGATTTTAGAATAAGAGAGAGCTGAGGATATTGGGAACACTCAGCTCTATAACTCTTTAAAATCTACTATTTTATTTCATTTTCCAATTGTTGTTGAGCTTCTTTTAATCCAGATTCAACCGATTTGTTTTCAAGTAAAATGGCTGCTTGTGCATGACTCGTAAGACTGGTTGCTTTTGCAAAGTTTTCGTTTACGTTAATTTGTGGCACTTGATCAACAATATCAGCAAACTTTTTGAAAATTGGACTGTTATTAAAGTACTCGCTATTAGCTGTAAAGATTGGATTGCTATACGTTTCCTTTAAGGAAGGAAAAAGCCCATATTTTTCAAAGCCTAACAATTGGGATTCTTGATCTGTTGTAAAGAATTCAACAAAGGCATAGGCAGCAGATTGATTTTTACTTGATGAAGGGATCAACACAGATGATCCTCCTACGTTTGCATATCTAGTTCCGCCTTCCTCAAAGCTTGGCAGATAAAATACATCCCATTTCCCTTTTAGATCAGGTGCTTGGTCCATGATCGTACCTGCATACCAGACACCATAAGGTACGGTGGCAACACTTCCGTTTACCGTTGCGGTTACAATTCCATCCCATCCTTTATTGTTTAGGATTAGATCCTCGTCATGAAGCTTTTTGATTACTTCCATAGCTTGGATTGCTTCCTTTGATTGCAAGGAAATTTTCCCGTCCTTATCGAAATAAGAAAGTCCTTGCTGCTGCATCATCATTTGAAAGACACCATCATAGTTCGGTATATCAATTGGTAATAACTGTGCACCAGTAGCTTCTTTAATTTTCTTCCCTGCTTCAATGTAGTCATCCCATGTTTGGATAGAATTTGGATCAATATTTGCTTTTTCAAAGAAATCTACTCGGTAGAACATTCCTGCTGGACCGATGTCCCATGGAGCTGCGATAATGTCTCCGTCTTTATTCTGAACGGCTGCAATCTTAGCCGGATTGAATGAATCTTTATATTGGTCATATCCAAGCTTTCCTAAATTTACGAATCCTTCAGGAAATTGGTGCAGGTACCCTGGAATTCGTTCATCCTCCATTAACACAACATCCGGTAATCCCGAACCTCGTGCTGCCAGACCTACTGTTACCTTATCGTATAAATCGGAGCTATTAAAATCCTCTACTTTAACGACTACATCAGGATATTTTTTCTGAAATCCCTTAACTGCTGCTTCCATAGTGGCGGCGGCAACATCCCAGCCCCATACAGTGATAGTCCCTGCAGGATTTTTTGAATCTCCCGTTTTTTCATCATTCCCCGCTGTTTTATTGGAACAGGCAGATAGTATTAACAGAATCATTACCAGCATAATCGACATGTACTTTTTCATTTTTTTGCCCCCTTTTTTTGTAAAGACTATTTAACTAGTTTAAATGCTTCTGTTTTCTTCAAATAAGTTCTCCATGTGATACACCATTTCTCTGGATGATCCAAATAATCTTGCTCGTCAATTTTGTGAATGGTGCTAGTATGCGGGGCACTTTTGACGATTTCTGGGTTTTCATATGCTTCATTTGAGATTTGCTCTAGTGCGTTGATATACTCGTCTAAATCCTCTTTTGAATAAGACTCTGTTGGCTCAAGGGTAAACGGTTGTTTCACGATATAAGGATGGTGGCTAGTCCAGTAATGAAGACCGAAATCAGTCATTCTTAACTGAATATCTTCTGTTGTTACCCCGGTTTCTTTTGTTAGCTGCTCCCAACTGTAACGGACTTGTTCAAGTCGATGTCCCTTGACATACGGTGCACTCGCCCCGCGAATCGCTAAAACCTTGTGATACATATAGTTATTATTTAACACAGCCGTTTTTGCTACTTCCTTAATGCCGTCAGCTCCAAGTGCACGAATCCAGGCATAGGCACGCAATACCGTTTGAGCTACACCATGGAAAGAGCGAACCTTTCCAATGGAATGCTCTAAATCGTTCTGGAGCAGATATTTACCCTCCTGATAATGAACAATTGGTGCCGGTAAGTACTCTTTTAATTCTGCCGTCACACCAAGCGCACCAGTGGCAGGTCCGCCGCACATATGCGGTGCAGCAAAGGTTTTGTGTAGATTAAAGAAACACATATCAAAACCTGCTTCTTTTGCTCTTGTGATTCCTAAAAGGCCATTCGCATTTGCCTGATCGTAAAAGCAAAGGCCGCCTGCCTGGTGGACAATATCAGTAAATTCTTTTATTTTTGGATTAAAAATACCTGTATCCTCAGGGTTTGCCACAACAAAACCTGCTGTTCGCTCTGACACCGCAGCTTTTAATTTTTCAATATCAGGGAAGCCGTTTTCATCAGGATGCAAGGTAATAATTTTATAGCCTTTTACGGCTGCTGTTGCTGCCTGGGAAGGGTGAGAGAAAATTGTCGTGATGATTTCATCCCGCTGGTCCCCTTCCCCTTTTTGGTCATGATATTTTCTGACGATGGAAGCCATCGCAAACAGTGCCTGCGTTCCACTGCTTGGCTGGAAGGTGAAATAATCCATTCCTGAAATTTCTCTCATACATAAGTCCAGCTTATAATAAATCTCAAGGATTCCTTGAACGGTTTCTTCATTCTGTAAGGGATGAAGCTCCATCATTTTCGGGTCACGAATTAATAATTCGTTAATTTTTGGAATGTACTTCATCGTGCAGGTTCCTTGACCAATTTCTACATTAAAGTCCGAACCGAGGGTTTCTTGAGATAGTCTTAAATAATGTCTTAACACCCGAGCCTGACCAATTTCAGGGAGATTAGGCTTACTCTGCCTCTGCATCGCTGCTGGAATGGAAGATGTTCCATCTCCTACTGCTAATGCAATATCCTCGTTTACCGGTGGCAGCTCCACGCCCTTTTCCCCTGGCTGATGAAGTTCAAAAATAATCGGTTCATTCCATTTTGCTTGGTGAAAATCCCGGGTCTTACTTGTACGTTGAATTTTTTTCATCTCGATTGCTCCTCTCTTCTTTCAATCATTACGCTAAAATTTCTTTAATGGCTTGAACCAAATAATCGATATCCTCTTTTGTATGAACCTCGGTTACACAAAATAATGCTGATTGACCAAACTCAGGAAACTCTTGTGAGAGGTCCTTTCCACCAAAAATCTTCTTTTCTAACAATCTTTGATTAATTTGTTCAACTGAAAGGCCGGTTTGATTAAAATCGACGATAAATTCTTTGAAGTAGGCTGTATTTAAACGTGAGCCTGTTACACCGGCGATTTGATTCAATTCTTGAGCTGCATATTGGCTATTTTGCATAATGGTTTTGCCTACTTCCTGCATACCATTTGGTCCAAGTAAAGCTAAATAGACTCCGGCTGTAATGCCCCATAGTGCTGTCTGTGTTCCAACGGATTCTTTTCCATTTTCCCTTTGAGCAAATGAGGTTCGTTCATAGGCTACATCTCCAAAGCCGTATTCACCTTCTTTCACCGTAGGGACAATACCAAACAATCGGGATGGATATTCACTGACAACTTTCACATCATTATGTGATGCAATGAAGCCAGCTTGACCGCCGCTGTAATTCATATGCATGCCAAGCGGCTGAAGGTCACCACAAACGATATCAGCTCCATAATGACTTGGTGGTGCCAGAACTCCAAGAGAGATCGGATCGACCCCTACTACCATCAGTGTTCCGTTTGCCTTTAATAGATTCGAAATCTCTGTTCCCTGCGCCTCAATAAATCCAAGGTAGGATGGATTTTCAAAGTATAGAGCAGCAACCTCTTGTGTTAATTTTTCTTGTAAGTCTTCTAAAACCATTGCCCCCGATTTCGTATCAAATTGTACAAACTCAAATTCTAATTCAGGTGTTCCATAGTTGATGATAATTTTGCTTCGCTCAGGTGCAACAGTCTTTGCTAATAAGACTTTTTTTCTCCCGGTGATTCGGGCTGCCATTCTAATTGAAGTAGCCGCTGCCTGCCCCCAATCAAAGGTTGGAACGTTCACCACATCCATATCTACTAGTTCAGCTAGTAAACTTTGATACTCAAACAGCGCCTGAAAACGTCCATGGTCCTCATATGGTTCTCCCGCATAGGCTGTTAAAAACTCTGAACGCTGATTAATTTCATCACACACAGCGGGAACAAAGTGCTGCCAGCAGCCAGCTCCTAAAAAATTTAGATATTCCTTTGTACTTGTATTCTTATTTAGAATTCCTTCAATATGGCGTCTTAGATCATACTCCGTTAAAGCTGGCGGGAGCTTTAAATCTTCCTTAAGCTGCAGCTCTTCCGGGATGCCTGAATAGAGTTCCATGAGCGATTCAGCGCCAATCACCTTTAGCATCTCATTTCTTACTTCTGGCACCATATTTGGAATATAAGGGTGTACCTTTTGTGACATAAAAATTGCCTCCTTGTAGTTCAAATAGTAAGTGTTAAATTCTAAATTTCACAAAAAATTAAGCTAAACCGCCGCCATCAACAATTAAATCTGTACCTGTTACCCACTCTGATAAGTCACTTGCAAGGAATAAAACTCCCTTGGCAATATCCCTAGGTGTTCCAAGTCTTTCTAACGGCCGGCCTTTTGCAGAGGATACTAAAAATTCATCCTCTTTCACCTGTAATTGCTTCGCTTCATCCCGTAATAATGGAGTATCGGTATCGCCCGGACAAATACAGTTCACACGAATATTTTGCGGGCCATGGTCAATTGCCATCGCCTTCGTTAAATTCACGACTCCAGCTTTTGCAGCACAATAAGCCGCTGCCTGGTCTCCACCTTTTATTCCCCAGCCAGAGCCGGTATTAATGATACTTCCACCGCCTCCTCTAGCCATAAGAGGAATTAAATATTTAGAAAGGAGATAAATTCCTTTTAAGGAGACATTAATGACCAAATCCCAATCCGACTCTTCTAAATCAACAACTGTTTTTCTTCTGATAACACCAGCATTGTTAAAAAGGACATCGATGGTACCGTATTTGGTTTCGATATGGTCTCTTACGGCAATACAATCGTTTCCATTGCTTACATCACATTGTAAAAATTCCACCCGATAATCTTTCCTCTGTAATTCAGCTGCGGCCTTTTGACCGTTTTCTTGATGAATATCTACCATAATCACCTTAGCGCCCACTTCAGCTAAAAGTGTTGCAGCAGCTAATCCAATCCCTGATGCTCCACCAGTTACAACACACACCTTGTCTTCTAAACCGAAATAATCTTGAGTTATCATTTTAATACCTCCTGGTAAAAATTGATTTAATCTATAGTAGAAAATCTTTAAATCCTTTTTTACTGCCCTATAAATTTCTCTGAATCTATGACAGCATTGTTTAATAATTCTTCCGCATCCTGTTCTAGCATGATGGCATTTATTGCGGAAGATAAATTTCGATTAATTTCATCCCAATTCTTGGTCAGAAGATATGCTGGTGTAGCATTTGCTCTTTCTAGCATTTTGTAGAATGGGCCCATTAATGGGTCTTGATCTGTTTGCAGCTCTTTCACCATGCTGATACGGACAGGTAAATCTGCTGTTCTCATTTTTATCGCTTCCGGAGAGGAGAAAAACTTCACAAATTCCCAGGCTACATCTTTATTTTTTGAGTCCTTTGCAATCGAAATCGCTGAAGAAGAAATAATACCTCTTACAGGTTTTCCATTAAATGCAGGCATTTCAACTGTTCCAAAGTTTACCTTTGCTTTTTTGAACTTTTCCAATGGCCAAATGCCGCTTTCCCACATGGCAATCTTGCCTTTTTTAAAAAACTCTTCACCACTTTGTTGATTTTTACCTCCAACAAGTACAGCACTTTTTTCCTTTACCATGTCTGCAAACATTTTGATAGATTCAATGGTTTCTGGGCTATTCATGTAGCTGTCGATTTTCTTTCCATCCTCACTAATGAAGCTTGAACCATTACTCCAAACAATCCCTTGAAGATCAAATGTATCGGGTTCTGGTCTTACCCCAAATCCAAACTGCCGGGTAGCAGGATTCGTTAATTTCTTTGCCACACTCCTAAAGTCATCCCATGTCCATCCGTCTTTTGGATATGGAATACCTGCTGCATCGAATAAATCCTTGTTATAATAGATTACCCTTGTGGTAAAACCGGCTGGCATCCCATACAGTTCTCGATACATAGTAGAATAGTTAAAAAGACCTTGATAAAAATCATTCAAGTCGATAGCAGGGTCTCTTCTAATAAAATTTTCAAGCGGTTCAAGTGATTGAAAATAGGCTGGAAAGTTCCACATATACATAACATCCGGAGGATTTTTAGCACCGAATGCTGCAGCCAGTTTTTGATCAAACTCATCACCATATGCCTCCAGCTGCACCTTGATAAATGGATGTTTTTCTTCAAATTTTTTAGCAATGGCCTCTTGAATTTCTAGTGCCTCTCCTGAATCCCAAGTTGCAAAACGAAGAACGATTATTTCATTGGTTTCCTTCCTAATTTGTTCAGCCCTGCTGTTAGATTGTTGGTCTGAACAGGCAGCCATAACAACTAAAATCAGTGCCAGAACAGTTATCCTGAATTTACTCATCACTAGTTCCTCTTTTTCCTTCAGATATCAGAAACCGCTTTCATTATAACTTGAATGAAAGCGGCCTAGAACTTACTATCATCTTCTTCTTTTTGTACTATTGTTTGAATTTTCTCGAAATAAGGTATAAAGGGGAATTTTGTTATCTTACATTCTCCTTTTTGTTTTGTCGGTAATCCGAAGGTGTTCTACCCATACATTTTTTAAACCATTTACTAAAATACTTTCCATCCTGAATGCCTATTTTTTCACCAATATCTTGTAAAGGAAGTGAAGTATTTTCAAGAAGTTCACACGCAGCTTTGACTTTCAGCTTTTCTATAAAGGTAATAAAACTTTCTCCAACTGTTTTTTTAAACATAGTGCTAAAATGACTCCGGCTTAAGCCCACTTCCCTTGCAATATAGCTTGATGAAAAAGATTGATCTAACTCTTGAATCATGATTTGAACAGCCTTTTGAATGGGAAGCGGCCAATCCTCCATTGAAACCTTAAATTGTTTTTCAAATTTAAACCTATGAAAAAGATTTGTCACTCCATCCATCCATTCCTTCATTCCTCGATTTGGGCCATGAACCATCCAGCGCGTGGAGGGATCTTTACTTCTAGCTTCAACTAAAAGATGTTCAAAATCTGCTTTTGACTTTTCCAAAATAAAAATAAAGGCTTGTTCATGCCCGCAAGGTATTATAGTAAATGGTTTTTCTCCACGATACATTTTCTTTTGAATCGTATCGATGCTATTTAGTCCGTTTATTAAATAAATATAATAAGGATTCACCATCCATTTCCACTCGTTTGAAAACAGTTCCTCCACTAGCTTGGGAAAGGAATTATCAAAATCACATAACCATTCATAGAATTCCTTTGCTAGATAGGATGAATCATAGGAATGCTGAATATTGGTATGATTAATTTCATTCCCAATGCGTCCAAGGTATTCTTCAAATTGTTGGTCACTAAAGGCCGTTTTCAGGATATAGCCTGAAGCACCAATATTTATCCCCTCCTGTGCAAAAGAGAAGTCTCGATGGCAGCTTAATAATAATATTTTAGTAGTGGGGGAATATTGTTTTATGTTTCTGGCAAGTTCAATTCCAGTCATAACAGGCATGACAATATCTGTTATGACGAGTTCAGGGGAATACTGCTGAAAGAGCTCCCAGGCTTTTTGGCCGTTAGGCGCTTCTGCAATTACTTCCATACCAAATTTTTTCCAGTCGACCGTTGCCATTAATCCCTTTCGAACAATGAGTTCATCATCTGCAATTAATACCTTTATCATCAACATTAACTCCTTTTCGGCCATTTAATGCGAAAGCTTGATTTCATACCCGCAACTGATTCAATTGATAGTCCATACTCATTTCCAAAGTGAAGCCTTATCCGTTGATCGACATTATAAACACCGATTCCTCTCCCATTTACACCCTGATGGTTCGGATCGAGAAGCTTATCCATGGTTTCTTTATTCATTCCTTTGCCGTTATCGGTTAAGGTAAGTTCTAGATACCCAGGTTGTGCGGTGACCTCTAGTTCAATTCTACCTCGGCCATCTTCAAAAGCATGGAAAAAGATATTTTCAAACAGTGGCTGGAGTGACATCCTAGGGATTAAATAGTCCAGACATTCGGGATGAATCGTCTCTATATATTCAAATGTTTGACCATATCGTATCTCTTGGACCTTCAAGTAATGTTGGATTGTCTTGAGTTCTTTTTTTAATGGAATTAATTCATCTGCAAAATTTAAATTTTCATGTAAAACCTCTGTTAAATGGTAGATCATCCCTTGGACTTCCTTTGCTCCTGATAACCTTGCCTTCCATTGGATTGAGTTTAAGGTGTTAAATAATAAATGAGGGTTAATTTGATAATGAAAAGCCTTTAATTCTGCCTGCCTTTTTAGACGTTCTGTCATGCTGATTTTCTCGATTAATTCCTTGATTTGATTGACCATAACATTAAAGTTTTGAGATAAAATTCCTAATTCATCATTAGATCTTATGGGTATCTGTGTATCTAAATTGCCCTCACTGACTCGCTTCATCGAGGAATTTAGACTTTTAATTCCTCTCGTCAGCGGAACTGAGAAAACGACGGCAAGCACGGATACAAGGATGATGGAAAATAAAATGGCCGCTATCGTATAACGTAAAATCACGGTTGATGATTGATAATAATATTCTTTAGGGATACGAATATGGATATCCCATCCGTAGGCTTCAAAGTGGTTATTCCAGATAATGTCTGTAGTCAATTCCTTCTGAGTATTTTTTGTCTTGTAGACAACTTGATTCTTACCATTTTTAAGCGTGATAGAAGCGTGAAGATCATTTTCCAGAAAACCAATGTAAGAGAACAGCTCCTCCGCATTTGTTTCAACTAAAAGTTTACTTCCTTTCAATACCCCAAAATCACTTTCAATTGGAAAAACAAGCCCGATAATCTTTTCATCCTTTTTACCAGTGAAATAATGATCAGTATTATAAAACCCTATCCAGAGATCTCCATCTTTTAAGCTATTAATCTCTTTCCAAAATGGCTTTTTGAAGAGTTTATGTATATCCAATCGACTATTTCCATAATAATAACCTGTATTCGTAATCAAATAGATTCCCTTTGTGTCATAGGTTTTATGTGCTTCTAGATATCTTTCAAAGTTTTTGATTTCAATAAACCCAGTATATGTTCTAGGGATTTCCTCCTGTAATATGACTAAGGTGGGATCTGATAAATACTGATTTATATCTTTTGATACAACATACATTTGCTCAAAAATATTTTCAATTTGTTCGTTGAGTTGAGAAACAGCAAATTGCTCATAATCATTAAATTGTTTATTCACAATCTCAGAGGACTTTCCATAGGATAACAAACCGAATAATAGTAATGGAAACAGGGCAACTATGAGGAAAAAAAGGACCATTTTTGTACGAATGCTTCGAAATGAATAGTTTTTAATTTTTTTTGTAAAATTCTTCAATAATTTTCTCCACCTTGTGAAACAAAATGGGTTAAAGAAAAAAAGAGGAGTGCACAGCACCCCAATCTAACTTTATTTCTTCTGAGGTACAGAAGCACTTTCTCTTATAATTAATTTCGTATTAATCGTGATTTTTTTACTAACTTCCCTTTTCGAGGAAAGCCGTTCGATTAGTAAGTCTACAGCCGTTTCCCCCATGATTTCCGTGTAGAGTTTGACCGTCGTAAGAGGAGGAACCATATATTTTGCTGTAGCTACATCATTAAAACCAACAATGCTTAGTTCCTCGGGTATTTTAACTCCTAGTTCATAGGCAGCTTTATAACAACCCACTGCAATGGTATCATTCGCAACAAATACGGCTGTTGGTTTAGGATCGGCTTGTAACATTTCTCTTAAATTGGTATAACCATCCTTTGGATCATATCCGCCGATTCTTACCAATTCCTCTTTAAAAATATTTTTTCCTTTTAAATAATTTTCAAAAACGTCCTGCCTTAAATCTTTAAATCGATTTCCATACATATCCGTTTCTACTCCGCCGATAAAGCCAATATTCTCATGACCTAGCTCAGTTAAGTAGTTAAGAGCATTTCTGGTGGCAGAGTTAAAGTCAATTACAACGGAATCAAAATAATATTCGTCCGGATTCGAGTCAACAAAGACACAGGGTTTATTAAAACCTCTAATTTTTTCAATATCCTTGCTTTTGAAGGTTCCAAGACATAGGATTCCATCAATTTTATTGAGATTTGATTCGTTTCCTTCCTTGTCGATTCTGAAAAAATCGATGCTTTTACTTTTTAACTTTTTTTCTAAAGCAACCCTTATCGACAAGTAATAAGTATCTACTAACTCCTCTTCGAGAGAGAAGGAATCGTATAGCCCTATTTTCCATTTACTCTTTGGCTTTTTCTTCGGAGCCACCACATAGGCTAACTCCTCCGCCGCTTCAAAAACCCGCTTTCTAGTTTCCGGCGAAACATTTAATGTTTCATCATAATTTAATACTCTTGAAACAGTAGTGATTGAAACATTAGCTAAATTGGCTATATCTTTTATCGTGGCCATTATTTCTCCCTACCTACTTGTTATTTAAGTAATTTCTTTTAATTTATTCTTTTTTAAAAAAGGTAATTTGGTTTCTGATATGATGATCGCAATCAGAATAAGGATAGCACCCAGCACCATTTTTATCGTCATCGCTTCATCTAAGATCGCCACAGAAAATACCATACCCCAGAAAGATTCTGTTGAAAGAATAATGGCAGCTTTTGTTTCTGTTATCATTTTCTGAGCAACAGTTTGTAATAAATACGCAATCGTAGTTGAAAAAACACCGAGATATAAAATTGAGAATACACCTTCTTTTTGGAAAGCAAAAGAGGTTTCTCCCTTGAAAAGAACAACTATTATACCGATAACCGCAGCGGTCATCATTTGGATTAGTGTTAATAACACAGGGTCTGAATCCTTCACATATTTTGCGGTATAGAAGATATGAAAAGCAAAACCAAATGCACATCCCAGTGTCAGCAAATCTCCGATATTGACTTCAGCAGAAAGCTTAAGTGACAATATCCCTACGCCTATCATCGCTAAAACAGCGCCCGTTAGTTCATACATATCGATTTTTCGCTTATACATCACAAAGGCTATAAATGGAACAATCACGACATTCACAGCCGTTAAGAAGGCATTTTTGGATGGTGTCGTATATTGCAAGCCCACGGTTTGAAGCGCAAAGGCCAAATATAAAAAGACACCAATAATACCACCTTGGATAATAGTGGCTTTATTAATACTTTTCAGTCGTTTATGAAAAATAACACTTAAAATGATGGCCCCAATTAAAAATCTTATTGCTAAAATTTGATAGGGTGTAAAATGTTCCAGGGCGATTGCACTGGCAACAAATCCACTTCCCCATATGATTGCGGTAATCGTAAGGGCTAGTTCTCCAAAATATTTTTGCATCTAATCACCCCTAAGATTATCTTCTAATAACAATAGAAATACGCTCGAAGTCCAAGTGAAGGATGTATCGACGAGCCCTTTTCCAGTGAGTGGATCAAAGTTTTCAGCCATTCCGCCAACAAGAGTAAGATTAAGAAATTTATCCCTTAGACGATTGGCAGCCTGTTCGTATCCATAACGTTTCAAGGAATCTATAAACAGATACGTAACTGGCGCCCAAATTGGTCCAAGCCAATATCCATTTTCTTTGTAATAGTTACTCGTGATACTTTCAGTAGCCAAGCCATATCTAGTCTCAAAGTTCTCTTCAAGGTCTAGCACTAACCGATCCATTATCTCTTTATCCAAACGATAGCCAATGATTACCGGCAGCCTGAGGATTAAACTTGTTCGAATCGTGATTTTCTCAGCATTTTTACCAACACGTCCATAAAAGCCGTCCTCATCATACAGTCTTTCCAGTAAAAGAGTAAACAAAGAATCTGCTTTTTCTTTAAATCTTTCTGCTTCCGCTTTTTCACCTAAAACTTCCGCGAAAGAGGAGAGAATATCATAGGTTCGAATTAAAAAACTAGCAAGGTCCGGGGCTTCGACAGGCATTCCCACATGAAATAAAGAGGCATTATCCCAGCCGGAATCATTTCCATGTTTATAGTGTGGCAGCCTTTCTGAGTATGTCCGGTAAGTATCAAAGTAGCTCATTACTTTTTTAGTAGACTCGTAAACCGCTCTCAGTCGGTGTGCTTCTTTAAAATAATCATTTCTTTCCATTAACTGCTCATAGACATAAGCAAAAATCGGCGGCTTAATACAATTATAAGAGATAAATTTATCATTGACAAAATCTGGGTAAGCACCAGATTGATCTTGGGTGTCCATGAATATCTTTAATTGGGCAAAGGCTAATTCAGGGTAAGCTTCCCCTAAATTTAATGCGTTAAAGCAATTGTCCCATGACCAAATATTATACATCCACAGCTTAGACATATACATCGCATAATCCATCAACAGTCCATCCGGATGAACGACGCTCGACCATGTAATATAGGAAGCTCTTTCCACTGAAGGCAGATAATGCGTTTCTTCATATCCTTTTTTCATCTTGTTAAACCATTCCTGATAGAGCCGCTCAACCTGGTCTCTTCCTTTATTAAAAGGAAGGTAATTCTTTTTTTGATAAACCGTTCGATAGCTTTCAATGACGAATTGTCCATTTCTTAATCGCATGTCGATAAAATCGTTTCCAATGATATTCCATGGGGCCTCGACAGACATCCTGCCATTCAGGTTTACAATCATTAATTTTAATTCCTTCGGGTAGATGTGGTATTCGTACATCCCATCTTCTAATTCCATTAATGTATCATATTTTCCTTTTGTTGCTCTTAACCGAAGTTCTGCATCCTGCACTTCAATATGGAGTTCATCTTCTTCAGGCAGAATCATTTCTGCAACACGTGTAGAAGTCCCTTTTAAATAGAAGGACAGGGAAATCTCCGAAGCACGTACTTCGTATTCTCTTTCAACTCCATCTACTACGATATCGACTTGAAAAAGTTGGGACGGGGCATCATCGCCGCCGTGAACATCTCTGATATAAACATTTCCAGAATCCTTTTCTTGAGAGATGCAAAAATAGGATCCAAATCTGGAGTATGGTATTTCTGTAATATCTAATTTCATCCCATTTCACCTCATAAATAGCTATAATTCCAAATAAGCAGGGTGGTTTCCCTGCTTTTTGAAATGGCTCTTTTCTTAAACTTTGTTACTTTTTAGAAAAATTAAGAGATATTTTATCGAGCTCTAAAATATTTACTCTCTTCCACCAGATTATTTCGTTGAATACTTCTGATTTCCAGCTGGATTTCAAAGTCTTCAACACCAACCCGATAAGCTGGAAGCTGCTCCTCACCACAGCTGTTACTGCCAAGTCCACTCTGTCGATAATCAATCGTCAACACGTTGAACGGAGACTTTTTTATTTTCCCACGGTGCGTCGCTTCTTCTAATGCACTTGTTTCATAATCATGAATCGTAAAATCTCTCATTTCTTTGAAATTAAAAAGAATAGACTGATTTCCTTTCGTTAGGGCTAAGAAAGAGGTATCACATCTTGAACCATTCTCCTGCGGATAGACATAATCGGTATGCATTTCCTCCACATGCTTTTGATAAAGTCCAATGCTTTGACTTCTCTTGCTATCCTGGTAACTTTCTGAATCTCCCCTGCCATACCATGTAACATCATTATACTCTTTGTTTACATGCATCGTAATTCCGATTCTAGGAAGTAATTCAGGAACCTCTAGCCCTCTAATAATTTTTGTGCCTTTTAATTGAAGATTTAACACACCCTCCTGGGTAATTCGATAATGATAAGTCAAATGAAAGCCCCATGCTTGATTGACACTCGATAGGTATTTATTGATTTCAATATCTGCATATTCTTCTGTCATTTGATAATTAAAGGAGACCAATTGTTCCTTTGCATTTTTTAGGAAGTATTTATTGATCCAAGCATCCTTCTTATACATGTCATTATCAATAACTGCTCGCCAAAGTGTAAGTTCAGGTCCTTTTTCGATAATTTCTTCGCCATTTAATCTATGGGATACGAGGACGCCATGAATCTTTGAAAAAACAGTTTTAAAATGCTCATTTTCTAATCGCAGCTGTCCAAAATTTTCCTCAATCGAAATCGTTGTTCCACCCTCACGCTTACTTACCACCATTTTTTTCACCTTTGTCGCTTCGAGTAAAAAACTTTCACTAGTGATGAGATGACCTTCATTTGCAAATAAAGTATTCTCTGGTTCTAAATAACTTAATTTTATCCGGACATCATCATATTTTAAGGCTTCCTCAAGATTTAATGGCAGCACCATTTCCATCTCTTCTTGTGCAGGAATATTTGGAAGTATCATATTCTTTTCATCTATTAATTGATCAAATGATTCTACCTTAATATGCAGCTTGATACCTTCCAGATTTCTAAAATCAAATCTGTTTTTCAACCGAATCTTAAGCTGATTAAGGTTTACTGCTTCCGTAACAATCGGTTCGATCACCTTTTTGTATTCAATTAGACCTGGGGATGGCGTCCGGTCGGGGAATACCAGTCCATCGATGCAGAAGTTTCCGTTCGTAGGAAAATCTCCGTAATTTCCACCATAGAGATAATAGATATTTCCATCCTCATCCACACTTTCAATTCCATGGTCATACCATTCCCATACAAATCCACCCTGTAAGCGCGGGTATTTTCTCATGACTTCTTGGTATTCTGTCAGGCCTCCAGGTCCATTACCCATTGCGTGACCATATTCACATAAGATATGCGGTTTTTTCCCTTCAGCATCCTGCCCGATTTCTTCAAGAGCCTTTAATCTAGTGTACATCGTCGTATACATGTCACTGTAAGCTGCATGACGATCTCCCTCGTAATGTACCAATCTAGTAGAGTCAATTTCCTTGATTGCTTGATACATAGCAGTGAAATTTCTACCTTGACCAGATTCATTGCCTAAGGACCAAATAATTACACTCGGGTGGTTTCGGTCCCTTTTTACCATTCGGACTGCCCGGTCCACGTACTGCTTCTCCCATAATTCATTGTCACTAATCCAATTATAATTCCCCGTGTTTTCAAAGCCATGGCACTCTAAATCAGTTTCATCAATTACATAGAGTCCATATTCATCACAAAGGTCATAGAAAATATCATTGTTTGGATAATGAGCCGTTCTGACTGCATTGATATTATGCTTCTTCATTAAGAGTACATCCTGAAGCATATCCTCGTAGGTAACCGTCCTGCCCATCCTTGGATTAAAGTCATGACGATTGACGCCATTAAAGAAAATCCTTTTTCCGTTTAGTCTAATTTCATTATTCGTAATATCAATCGATCTGACTCCAAATCTTAGTGGAATAAACTCTACTTCGCCACTTGGTAACCGATACTCGAGGACAGCCATGTATAGATTCGGTTCTTCGGCATTCCATAATAACGGGTCAATCATTTCCCTTACTGCCTGAAATTCACCATTCACAATTTCAACAGGGAAACAATCAATCTCTGTATCTTGTTGCAGCAGCTTCACGTTCAAGCTAGTAACATCTGCCGTTAAAAACCTGCCCTTTAATTTGAATGTAAAATCTTTGAAATCCTCATCAGGCAAGGTTTCAATATAGACATCCTGCAGCGTGTTTTCATTCAGTCGATATAATTCTACACTTCTAAAAATACCAGAAAGCCACCACATATCCTGATCTTCTAGATAGGTTCCATCAGAAAACTGGTACACTCTAACAGTCAATCGATTCGATCCCTCTCGAAGATACGGGGTTAAGTCAAATTCTGACGGCATCCGTGAACCCTTACTAAAGCCAACATGATGACCGTTCGCATAGAGATCAAAGGCAGAATCAACACCATTAAATTTCACGATGATTTTTTCGTCTAGCTTTATATCTTCCAAAGTTATATCCTTGAAATAGATTCCTGTTGGATTTTCCTGCGGTACAAATGGCGGATTAATCGGAAACGGATATAACACATCGGTATAATGCATATTTCCATAACCCTTTAACTGCCAGCAAGACGGTACTTCGATATCATCTAAGTGATTGATTTCGAAGTTCTCCGCTTCAAAGTCTTCTGGTGAAAATTCAGGTGCCTCTAGGAATAAAAATTTCCAGTTCCCGTCTAGTGACATATATCCTTTACTCTGTTCTTTATTTAATTGGATTGCTTCAGTAAGCTCACGATATCTGTAAAAATCAGTATGTGCCGGAAGCCTATTTAGTGCCGTTAGATGGATATTTTCCCATCTTTTCATTTCACGTTGCATTACATCTTCCTCCGAACTTTTTTACTTGATGGAACCGCTTATACCCTCAACAATATATTTCTGTGCAAAGGCAAAAACGATTACTGGCGGGATAATCATCACAAGTGTCATCGCCATAATAGGGATAATTTGAAGCTCATGAACACCTTGGAATGATGCTAAACCAAGTGCCATTGTATATTTAGATTGGTCATTTAAATAAATGAGCGGACCTAAGTAGTCATTCCAAACCAAAATGATATTTAATACAGCAATTAACGTTAAAGGTGCCTTCATGATAGGCAGGAAAATTTTATAAAAAATTTGAAATTCGTTTGCTCCATCAATTCTCGCTGCATTTTCTAAATCTTTCGGAATGTTCATTAAGAACTGCCTGAGCAAAAAGATATTATAGGCAGACCCAAAAAATGCCGGGATAATTAATGGCTTCAATGTATTGATCCAGCCAAATAAGTTAAATTCCATATAAAGTGGAATCATCGTTACATCCCACGGAATCATCATCGTGGACAAAAGCAAAATAAACAGAAAGTTCTTGTATTTAAAATCGTACCTGGCAAAGCCATATGCCACTAATGAACAGGATATAAGCTGCCCAATGGTCGTTAACACCGTAACAATCATGGAGTTCTTAAAATAAATTCCAAACGGCTGGCTATTCCAAGCATCCATAAAGTTACTAAATAGTGGTACATCAGGGATAAACTTTGGTGGAAAACTAAATACTTCCCCTTCTGTTTTAAGCGCAGTAATCAATGCCCAGATAAAAGGAAATAGGAAATAAAGGGAAAACAGAACAAGAATGCTATACATGATGAATTTATATTTTCGCGTCAGCTTCATTTTCCTTTACCTCCCTTTTTTTCCTTTTTAACTTCAGCTTCATAGAATACCCAAGCAGACGAAGACTTAAAGATTAACATCGTCAATAGAAGAATGATAATAAACATAAACCAAGCGTTTGCACTCGCATAGCCGAGTTCATGATGTTTAAAGGCATTATTATAGACAAATAATCCATAGAAATAAGTAGATTTTAATGGTCCCCCGCCCGTTAAAAGGAGTACCAATGTTAATTGCTGTAATGCCGCAATAACAGAAGTAATGACATTAAAAAGAATAGTTGGTGTAATAGTAGGAATCGTAATACTAATGAATTGCCTAATTGGACCTGCCCCATCGATTGAAGCAGCCTCATACATTTCATGAGGAATTCCTTTAATATCTGTGTAGAAGATTAACATCATCGAACCAACACCCCAAGCACTTGCAATCACAATGGTTACGATCGCCCACTTTGGATCAATCAGCCAGTTTGGTCCTTCGATACCTAGTAAAGACAATATATAATTTAAAACTCCATATTCTGAGTTAAACATCCAACCCCATATAATCGAAACAGCTACACCGGATACTACAGCCGGTAAATAGAAGATGGTCCTGAATACCTTAATCCCTTTGATAGGCTGAGTGATTAGCAGTGCTAGCACTAAAGCAACCAAGAGGTTTAATGGAACAAAGATGAGTGCAAATTTCAAGGTAATCCAAAGAGAATCATAGAACTGGGGATCAGCAGTAAACATAGTACTGAAGTTATCGAAGCCAATAAATTTGGCTTCACCCGCAATGGGCCAATCAAACAAACTCATAATCAATGAAAAAACTAAAGGTCCTAATGTAAAAACGATAAAGCCAATAATCCACGGTAGTATAAATAGAAAGGGCACTCTTTTACGAACTAATGTAAATTTCTTTTGTTTGTTTTTTTTAGTAAACATATTTCCCTCTTAAATGGTTTTGACCTATTGAAATCAGATTTAAATGAGAGTATATCAGGTTGTTCACCTGATATACTCCAAATTATATTTTTACTTAATTACACTATTTAAAGCTTCTTTAGGGTCGACACGTGTACTTGGATTAAAGATTTCTTCAAAGACTAAGCTTAGATCATCAGACAACTTACTCCAGTCATCCGTTACAAATGATGTAGGGTTATAGCCTTCACTTTGTTCAAGCATAGAATAAAAGACACTTTTGATCGGATCCTCTTGGAGTTTTTCTGATTCAACAACACTTTTTAATACCGGAAGTTCGAAAGAAAGTCTTTCTTTATTTGCTTGTTCCCCTGTCCAAAACTCCATAAATTTAAATGCAGCTTCTTTGTGCTTAGAATCCTTTGACATTGCAATACCAGAGGAGCTGACAATACTTGCACTCGGTTTATCACCAAACGATGGGATTTCAACAACACCATAGTTAATTCCAGCCTCTTTAAACGCTTCAAGATACCATGCACCATTAATAAACATACCTACTCGGTTGGTCTTGAATTCTGTATCACCCCAGCCTTCTGTGGTGATAGCAATTTCATCTTTCAACATGTTTTGGAACATAGTAAAAGTTTCAATTGCTTTTTTAGAATTTATGTTGCCGTCTAAATTACCTTTACTATCGACATAAGAAGCACCATTGCCCCATAAATACATTTCAAAATCATATGGATCCGGTTTTCCTGGGAATGCAAAACCAGTAATCTTCTTATCCTTATCTGTCAGCTTCTTAGCTGTTTCCTGAAGGTCTTTCCATGTCCAGCCAGCCTTTGGATACTCAATACCTTTTTCATCAAATAAATCCTTATTGTAGTAAACAACATGTGTTGTATAACCTACAGGTAGTCCGTAGACATCACCATCAACCGCATTATAGTTCCATAACGCTTCATAAAAATTTCCTTTGTACTCTTCACCTTTATCTTCTATATAAGAATCAAGCGGTTCAAGTGCATCTTTATATTGAGGATAATTCCACATATACATGATGTCTGGGGCGTCCTTCGCACCAATACCTGCAGTAATTTTTGTATCATAATCACCGCCGTAAGCTTCTAAAACTACCTCAATATCGCTATTTTCCGCATTAAATTGATCAATTAATTTTTGCTGCAGATCTACGTCATCTCCAACATCCCAAGTCGCAAACCTTAACTTAACCTTTCCATCTTCAGCTTTCTCTCCGTTCGTATCAGATGATGAACTGCAAGCTGATAAAAGCAGTGTGGCTATAATAGTAAAAAGGAAAAACAATTTCATTTTCTTTTGAACCTTCATTCTATCCCTCCTAGTAGTTTATAGGGTTATTATAATATCAGTTTTACTAAAAGTAAATGCTTTCATATATAATTTTACTAAAAATATTTTCGTATATTTGTAATTATCAATTTTTATATAATGATAAAATTATACTTTCATATATATTGAATTCTCAGTTAATCCCTTGGAATTCTGGTAATAAAGCTTGTTTTATAGGATACCTAACCTCAAGTCATATATTTTTATGGCAAGGTAATATATATAGGAATTATGAAGATCATTTTAGTAAAATCGTTTAAAAGTTGAGGAAATTTTTACCTATAGGGTGACATGCTAAATAAAAAAGGCGATTCAGTCACGAACTGAAATCGCCTTTTACAAATTTTTTTGCAAAATAAATATGGCCTCTCCATTCTAGAACATCTTTAAAACTTCCTTCAAGGCATAAGAGTGATATGCCTCCTTCTTTGTAATAATGCCCAGTCTCCAGTGTAATGTTGGCTCTGCTAATGGAACGATTTGAACATTGGGGTTATTTTGTTTCGAGTAAATAGACTTTGGCAGCAGTGTAATGCCAAACTCTGAGGAAACAAGTTCGACGATTAAATCCCACTGCGAACTTTGATAGGAAACTTTAGGTATAAACCCTGCCTCTAAACAAACATTTTTAATATAGTCATGCAATGTAAATTCATCTGAAAAAAGAATAAACTTCTCGTCTTTTAACTCGCTAATCCCAACGATGCTTCTTTTTGCCAGCGGGTGCTTTTTATGTACATAGAGGACAAATTCATCTGTGATAAACGGATGCACATTAAACTTTGATGTGTCGGCTGGAAGAACGACAATTCCGAGGTCAACCTGTCCGTTTTCAACGAGCTGACCGATTAATTTTGCACCACGTTCTACTAAATGCAGGGAGAGGTTAGGGTACGTTTCTTGTATCTGTCTTGCGATATTTGGAAAAAACAATGTACCAATCAGCGGCGGAATACCTATTTTGATTTCACCTGATACCACGTTTTTTAAATCGTCAAGCAGGATGGTGATCTCATTCAAGGACTCCAATGCTTTTTGTGCTTGCTCATACACAATTTGGCCTGCATCGGTTAACCGTAAGTGGCGGGTTGATCGGTCGAACAATTCTACCTCTAATTCTTCTTCTAGTTTTTTCACTGCCTTACTGAAAGAAGGCTGTGAAAGATAGGAATGAGCAGCCGCTTTTGTAAAACTTTGATGTATGACCACTTCAATAAATGATTTCAAATCACGAAGTTCCAAGTTAGTTCCTCCATTTATTCTAGATATTCATACTATTTATTCCTTTTATGTATTTTACTTATAAATAAACAGCCTGTAAACTTTTAGGTAATAGAATATTCAGAATAAGTGGAGGCGATAGTTGTGAAAAAAGGTAAATTGTTTTCTTCTTTTTCGGAAGCGGTTTCAGATATTCAGGATGGTGCTACGTTAATTGTCGGCGGCTTTGGTTTATGCGGCATTCCAGAGCATGCAATTCATGCTTTGGTTGAAAAAGGAACAAAGGATTTAACAGTAGTCAGTAACAATTGTGGAGTCGATGACTGGGGTTTAGGGCTCCTCCTAGCAAACAAGCAAATTAAGAAAATGGTGTCATCGTATGTTGGCGAAAACAAAATTTTTGAAAAGCAATTTTTAAGTGGTGAACTTGAAGTGGAATTGACTCCACAAGGCACCTTAGCTGAGCGTATACGAGCTGGCGGTGCAGGGATCCCAGGTTTCTATACAGCAACAGGTATTGGAACCCCGATTGCTGAAGGGAAAGAAGTGAAGGAATTTGATGGAAGAACCTATCTGCTTGAACGCGGAATTGTTGGGGACTTCGCTCTTGTGAAAGCCTGGAAAGCAGATACGCTAGGTAACCTCGTTTACCGGAAAACATCACGCAATTTCAATCCACTCGCAGCGATGGCAGGTAAAATTACAATTGCTGAAGTCGAAGAAATCGTCGAAGCGGGCGAGTTAGATCCAGATGAAATTCATACACCAGGTATTTATGTACAGCGTATTTTACTTGGTACCAACTATCAAAAGCGGATTGAACGTCGGACAGTTGTTCAGGCATAATTCGATAAAAAGGAGCGGATGAAAATGAGAGACACTCGTTTAACCATTGTGAAAAGAGCGGTTCAGGAAATTAAAGATGGAATGAATGTGAACCTTGGAATCGGAATGCCGACACTTGTGGCGAATGAGATTCCACAGGATTTCAACGTATTATTACAGTCGGAAAACGGACTGCTCGGTATCGGTCCCTACCCGGTTGATGGTCAGGAAGATCCTGATTTGATTAATGCAGGAAAAGAAACGATTACGACCGTTGCTGGATCTTCCTTTTTTGATAGCGCTGAATCCTTTGCGATGATTCGTGGCGGTCATATCGATTTAGCAATCCTTGGCGGCATGGAAGTATCTGAAAATGGTGATTTGGCGAATTGGATGATTCCAGGAAAGATGGTCAAAGGAATGGGCGGGGCGATGGACCTTGTGAATGGCGCGAAACGGGTTGTCGTGATTATGGAACACGTCAACAAACATGGTGAATCGAAAATTAAGAAAGAATGTACTCTTCCACTGACTGGTAAGCAAGTGGTACATCGTCTCATTACCGATCTTGCCGTCTTTGATTTTACACCAGATGGAATGGTGCTCATTGAAACAGCTAGCGGCATAACAGTCGAGGAAGTGAAACAAAAAACTGAAGCTGCATTTGCAGTGTCCCAACAACTTTTAGAGGTACGATAGAGATAAAAAGAACCTTCGAGCTAAGAGTGATAAACACGTGACGAATCCTTCTGGCGGCTTAAGGAGATTTGACCTCATGACTTTGAATTGAGGTCAAATCCTTCTGGTAGCTCGAGGGTTTTGTCCTCAAGACAC
>NZ_BCVA01000003.1 GCF_001591505.1 Neobacillus niacini NBRC 15566 | reverse complement strand
AGAAATTCCGCTTAATTCATAATTATTATTAAAAAAGGCTTAAATAAACGGAAAGATTCCGCCTATTTACCCGAAATTTTCGAAAATGCGAGTTTTTCTTTGTATAAGCGGAAAACCTCCCCTTATATGCACCGAAGCGAGCTTCATTTTGCATTTAACCGGAAAATTTCCGCTTATTTTACTTTTCTTGGTTACGCAATTAAGGACCAGACTGCCAATACGACTGTCATATAGAGACGTATTTTAAGAAAAGCACCTCAAAACGGAACCCTTTAATATTTTAATGAATTAACCTAAAAAGTCGTTCTAGTCCATCCAACAGCCTAGGGGATGGCCGGCAGTATAGTTCTTCTTCAAGAATTAGGATTTTACTATCATCCTTATACCCAAGCGATTCATATCCTGGCCGTTTGGTAACATTATTTTTCTGTACCTTTTCCTTTCTGACTCCTACCCAAGCGAGGCAAATAAAATCAGGTTTTCTACTCAGGACGTCCTCCCAATCTGTCTGAACGCTTGCTAACTCCACGTCATGGAAGATATTAATGGCACCCGCAGCTTCAGAGATTTCGGTTAGCCAATTAATCTTTCCCGGAGTAAAGATTGGTTTTGGCCACCATTCCCAATAAAGAGAAGGTCTTTTAGTTATTCTTAATCCATGTTGTCTGACTGCATTAAGCCTATCTCGAAAATCATTTGCTGCCGCCGTGCCACGTTCCCACTGATTAAGAGCTTTAGCTGTTTTAATTAGATCCTCTTCAATATCTGACATAGATTGAGGATTTAATATGATGTGAGGAATTCCGCGTTCCACTAATGCTTCAACATTCTTTTCCATCCCTGGAACACTTAAAGAAGCAAGAACAAGGTCTGGCTTAAGTTCTTCAACAAGGTCCATGTTTATCGATAAATCAGGTCCAAGCTTTGGCAGACTAGCAATGGATGTGGGCCAGTCTGAATAATCGTCCACTCCTACTAAAAGATGAGATAAATCTAAATATTCCATTATCTCAGTGTTACTTGGGCATAGTGATATAACTCTCAAAACTCTCCCTCCTTTACTTTTATGTTAACGTAGATACAAACAAACAACCAGCTTATTTCAGCTGGTTGTTTGTTTTACGGTATGAACGATAGTAGACAAAAACTGGTGAATTATTTGAAGGCCTTCGTGTATGGATATATTTTCTCTATATCCTTCCACGTAATTTAAGGCAAAGTTCAAATCCCATAAACCATCGTCATGGCTAAACACTAAATCAAATTTCGCTTCATCACCCTGTAATGATTGATCAAGCTGTTCCTTTAACATTTTTTCAAACTTCTTTTGCAGCTTTAAACCCAGCATGACATCATACGTACCAAAGACATCATCTAACTCGATCGACACACCTTCCACACCGATTTCTTCAAATAAAGCAGACTCCACATAAAGAAATTCACTTTTATGATCTTTTAAATATGTAATGGACTGGTTTAAAAAACTTGACGCTTCATTTGCAATCATTGTTTCTGTTTCCTTGCTGCAACGTTCAATATAGGCTTCATTAAAATTTGTGTTCATTTTAAACCTCCTAATTAGGAATTCCTCTCTTACTATAAAGTGATGTTAAATAAAAAAGCAAATTTCAACAATAAAAAAACGCCTTCACTCACAAAGAGTTTAGACGTTTCATACACATTAATTTTCTGCAAGTTTATTATTTACAACTTTTTTCCCAACAGAGTTTTCTTCGATGCTATCCTCTGCTTGTTTCACACGTTTCATGAAGAAAGCAAGGACAAGAGCAACGGCTGCAATAAAGACAGATATCAAAAACGCAAAATTGATACCGTCTAATGTTGCAGTCATCATGATTTGCTGCTTCATTTGAGCTAATGCTTCTTGTGTTGGCTGCTGTGTTAAATTTGCCATAGCAGCTTCACCAAGTTCTTTCCCCTTAGACTCTGCACGGTTAGACATAATTGTTACTAATAATGCAGTCCCAATCGCACCAGATACCTGCTGAAGTGTATTGTTCATTGCAGTACCGTGAGGGTAAAAACGTGCAGGCAGCTGGTTAAGACCATTAGTAGAAACCGGCATCATTACCATTGACATTCCTATCATTCGAACCGTATATAAAAGAATTAAATGAAAATAAGTAGTCTCAAATGTTAACTGACTAAAAAGGTAACTGGTTATTACTGTGATGGTTAAACCAATAACAGCTAATAAACGGCCGCCAAATTTGTCGAAAAGTTTACCTGTTACTGGTGACATAACTGCCATACAGATTGCCCCAGGCAGCATCATTAGACCCGCATCCATTGGCGAAATACCACGTAATGTTTGAACATAAATCGGCAAAAGCAGCATCCCTGAAAACATTGCCATCGTAACAACCATTGAGATAGCAGACGATAAGGCAAACATTGGATATTTAAAGATTTTAAAGTTAAGCATTGGGCGTTCTTGTCTTAATTGACGTAAAATGAATACAAGTAAAGAGATCGCTCCTATTGCAATCGTCAAATATACTTGTGGACTATCCCACCCTTGCTTTCCTGCAGAGCTGAATCCATAAAGTAATCCGCCAAAGCCTACACTTGAAAGTAAAACCGATATCATATCGATTCGAATATCGACCTTTTCCTTCTTATCTTTTAATAGGAAAAATCCGACCAACAAGATTATTACCGCAATTGGTGTCACAAAGTGGAAGAGCATTCTCCAGTCATAATGTTCGATTAACCATCCTGATAAAGTTGGTCCAATTGCAGGTGCACCCATTAAGATTAATCCGAATATCCCCATTGCTGCTCCTCTTTTTTCAATTGGGAAGCTTACCAGCATGACATTCATCAATAAAGGCATTAGGATTGCTGAACCAGAAGCTTGGGTCATCCTGCCTGCTAATAAAATTGGGAATACATGGGCGAATCCAGCAAGAATGGTTCCTGCGGTAAATAAGCCCATTGCTACTAAGAAAAGCTTTCGTACCGAATATTTTTGAATCAAGAATGCTGTTGTAGGAATTAATACCCCGTTCACTAACATAAATCCTGTCGTTAACCATTGCACGGTCGACGCATCAACTTCTAAATCGGCCATAATAGATGGAAGGGCAATATTTAGTAGTGTGTTATTTAAAAATGCAATAAAAGCCCCAATCATCAGGATTGAGATAATCCCGTATGGGGGACGTTTCGTTTCCTTCTGTACATGTTCCATATTTTATACCCCCTGTTTAAACACTTTGTTCATTTTTTTATACCCCTGTTTCACGCTTTATTAATAATATACCGATAGTTCATTTTTTGCAATCAAAAAACACAACAAAATTATGGATTTGTAATGCCTAAATTTATCATGTAGTATATTTTTATACAGGTAGTATACTTCGAATGATAGGTGATAAAATGAATGATCGTAAACAACATGTTATTAAAAAGGCACATCAATTATTTATTGAGAAAGGTTTTCAAGCTACTTCCATTCAGGATATTTTAGATTTTAGCGGTATCTCAAAAGGAACCTTTTACAAATATTTTTCATCAAAGAGTGAGCTATTAATTGCTATTTATAAAACAACCTTTAAACAACTCCAAAAGGAAAGAAACGATTTATTAATTGGGAAAAGTCCTTCAGATATTGAGATCTTTATTAAACAAGTAGAAATGCAAATGATCTCTAATCGAAAAAATAAGTTAATTGCCCTTTATGAGGAAGTAATGTCAACGAATGATGCAGACTTAAAACACTATATCCGCTTCACACGCTTGCGGTCACTTCGTTGGATGTTTAGTAGATTTATCGATATCTTTGGTGAAAAAAATAAACCGTACTTATTAGATTGTGCCATTATGTTTCAAGGAATCATGCAGCACAACCTCCAATACAATCGTTTAGCTACTGACTCTAATGAGAAAATTAGTAGTGTCGTTAGATATAGCGTGAGTCGTTTAGTTAAATTGGTGGAAGAAGTAGCTGAAGCTGATGAACAATTACACCCACCTGAGCTACTAGAAAAATGGCTCCCTGGGCTACAAAAAAATAATCATGAATTGATTGATCGATTTTATAAAATAGTGAACCCGATGAGAAATTGCATTCCTAAACACTTTCAAGATAAAAATGCCCAGGAAAAGTATCATGAACTGCTAGATTTCATCCAAGAAGAAATTATGCATACCAGGGCACCAAGAAAGTTCCTAATCGAAAGCGCCCTGCAAACACTACAAAACAACCCTGCAGATATCTGGAAAAAAGAACTTCTTCAGCTTAACCAGATCATTAATGCCTTCTTTCAACAATTGGAGGAAAATGAAGAAGAGGAACACTAAATAAAAATTTTGCTTATGTGAATTTCAAGACTGAGCGTTTGCCCATGCATTTCTAGGTAGTTTTACGTAAAATAGTAAAAACAATCGCTTGTTTTACTATTTGAGGAGGAGCAGTGAACTGCTGCTGTATAAAGCCACAGGAGGTGCAAACAATGGGAGATTTCACGTCTGACACGAGTCAACTATCGAAGGAAAAGCGATCAATATTTGATTCTTCTAAGTTCTGGGGTCAGAGACCAAAACACAGGAATTCTTTGAGTATAGAGATAGAAAAAAGTCCGACAATCACGATAGAAGAAGACAGTGCAATTAATCATGCTCCGAAAGAAAATAGAGACGAAGTAAATCCTAGCAGGATGAGATTACATGACACGATACGTGGTGATTACATTATCACAAGAGGCTGGGAAGGAAATAACATGCTAGTATATAAAATTCGCAGAAAAAACTAATAGAGAAAACAAAAAGGTTGGAGCTTTAAACTCCATCCTTTTTTATGTAGGGTCTTATTTAGGTTCTACGTGAACATGCACATCATACACCTTATGTGTCCTTATTAACTCCTCTTCAACTTCCGTGGCGATATCATGCGCTTTTTTAACATCTAATGTGGAATTAACGAAAATGACAACGTCAACGACTATATTGTTGCCATAATTCCTTGCTTTTATTTGTTTTACACCTTTTACTCCATAACATTGATGAATAGTATCTTTATAAATATCGATTTGTTTTTCGTCAAATCCATCCGTTAAATAGAGAGAGGTTTCTTTAAATATATCCCATGCTGTTTTACATATGAGAAGACCGACAATTACTGCTGCTAAAGGGTCTAGCCAAGGGAGTCCAAACTGTGCACCCATAATACCGATAAAGGTACCGACACTAACCCAGGCATCAGAGAGATTATCCTTTGCTGCAGCCATAACAGATTGGCTGTTAATTTCTGTGGCAAGCTTTTTATTGTATCGATAAACCCAGTACATCACAAATGCACAAAAAAGCCCCGTCCAGGCAGAAATCACATCTGGAGATTCTTTTTGTTCATAAAAAATACTAACAACCGCATCAAATGCAACCTTCAGACCCACTGCTGCCATGATAAAGGATGCCACCATGGAAGCTACAGTTTCTGCTTTCCAATGTCCATAAGGATGGTCATCATCTGCTGGCCTTTGAGATAATTTTAGACCTATTAGAACTGCAACAGAAGCAATAATATCCGTTACATTATTTAACCCGTCTGCTTTTAATGCCTCAGAATTTGCTATATACCCAACTGCAAGTTTGACTGCAGACAAACAAATATAAGCAATAATACTTATGATGGCTCCACGCTCTCCTCTTTTTAAATCCAAAAATCCTTGTTCTTCTACCATTTTCATCACCCACTTCTACTCCTTATCTATATTATTGAACAAAAACATCTAGTGGGTCTAGAGAAACCTTTTTCCCCTATTCGAACTTTATAACAATGACGAAAAAGAGTTGGTTAAGGTAAAAACTAGAGTAACCTTAACCTTGAAATTATCCAGGCAGTTAAGTATTCTAAAAACATATTAAGTAAAAAATTAAGGATGTGTTTAACCTGCGATTAAATAAATTTATTTCCGAGTCTGGGAAAACATCAAGACGCGGTGCTGATAAATGGATCGAAGAAGGTAGAGTTACGATTAATGGGAAGGTAGCAAAGGTCGGCAGTCAAGTCGAGCCCGGAGATGTGGTTCGTGTAAACGGTGAAACGATACGGGTGGCCAAAAACAATGTTTACATTGCTTTAAATAAGCCTGTTGGAATTACAAGTACCACGGAAAGACATATTAAAGGCAATATCATTGATTTAGTAAATCACCCACTGAGGATTTTTAACATTGGAAGATTAGATAAAGATTCAGACGGGTTAATCCTCTTAACAAATGATGGTGATATCGTCAACGAAATATTACGTGCTGAGAATAAACATGAAAAGGAATATATCGTTACGCTAGATAAACCTATTACTTCTGAATTTTTGAAAAATATGTCAGCAGGAGTTAGAATTCTAGATACGAAAACGCTCCCAAGTAAGGTGGAACAGCTGTCGAAGTATGTTTTTAAGATTATTTTAACACAAGGGCTGAATCGGCAAATTCGCCGGATGTGCTCTGCTCTTGGGTATTCCGTTGTTCGCCTCCAAAGAATTCGAATTATGAATATTCACTTAGGCAACCTTCCTGTTGGTCAATGGAGAGATTTAACAAAAAAAGAAAAGCAGGAATTATTTAGTGATCTTAATTATGAACCTAGAGAATGGTAAAAAACTGAGTCGAAATGTAAAAAGTTCGACTCAGTTTTTATTTGCTTTAATATTCAAATAATATATGATATTACTTAGGAACACGAAGGTTTTAGAGGAGGAGAGATAAGGTGGAAAAAACAATTGAAAAACGCCTCACCCGCTCAGAAGTACCAGAAGAATTAACATGGAATCTTGATGCTCTTTTTGTGTCAGATCAGGCATGGGAAGCAGAACTTGCCGTAATTGAAAATGATACTACTAAAATGGAGGGCTTTAAAGGTACGTTACATATTAGTTCAAAAGAGCTGCTAGCATGCTTGATTGCTCAAGAACAACTGTTAATGAAAATGGTCAAAGCAGCCACTTATGCAAGCTTAAAACAATCCGCTGACGGGACTGATCCTATCAATCAGGCTAATTCAGCCAAATTAGCCGCACTAAGGACAAAAATGTCAGCTGCATTATCATTTATTGATTCTGAAATCCTCTCCCTTGAAGAAGGTACCATTGAGAAATATCTTCAAGAAAATGCAGACCTGCAGCCCTTCGGAAAAGAATTACTCGAGCTGCTTGAAACGAAAAAACATCGGCTGGCACCGGAAACGGAAGAAGTATTAGCCGCCTTAGGCGAGGTACATGGAGCCCCTTATACGATTTATAACATGGCTAAATTAGCTGACATGGACTTTTCCCCTATCATGAATAGTGAAGGGCATGAATTACCGGTTTCTTTTGCTTTATTTGAAAACCGCTATGAATTCTCTGCAGATACGGAAATCCGTAGAAAAGCCTATGACTCATTTGTTTCAACGCTTAAACAATACAAAAACACAATCGCCGCAGCTTATTCTACTGAGGTAAAGAAACAAGTAACACTTTCTCGTTTAAGAAACTACCAGTCCGTTGAACAAATGCTCTTAGAACCACAGCAAGTAACATTGGCAATGTACAACAACCAGATTGATATTATTTTTAATGAACTTGCTCCTCATATGCGTCGATTTGCCCAGTTAAAGAAAAAGGCTTTAGGACTTGATGTAATGAAATTTTGTGATTTAAAGGCACCATTAGATCCGGATTTTAATCCAGAAACGACATACGAAGAAGCAAGGCACCTTATCTTGGAATCATTAAAGGTAATGGGACCAGAGTATAGTGAAATAATTGAAAAAGGCATTAAAGAGCGATGGGTCGACCTAGCGGATAATGTCGGAAAATCGACAGGTGCCTTCTGTTCAAGCCCTTATGGTGCACACCCATACATTTTAGTTACATGGCAGGATAATATGCGCGGCTGCTTCACCCTAGCACATGAATTCGGTCACGCAGGTCATTTTTACTTAGCAAACAAAAATCAAAGAATTATGAATGTCCGCCCTTCCCTTTACTTTATTGAAGCTCCATCTACGATGAATGAGCTTTTATTAGGACAACACCTGTTGGCAAAAAATGAAGACAAGCAAATGCGTCGTTGGGTAGTTCTTCAGCTGCTAGGAACGTATTATCATAATTTTGTTACTCATTTACTAGAAGCTGAATATCAACGTAGAGTGTATGCATTAGCTGAGGGAGGAAAAGCACTTACGGCTAATACTCTATCAGAGGTGACTAGAGCTGTGCTTTCAGAATTTTGGGGAGATACGGTAGAAATCGATGAAGGTGCAAGTCTGACATGGATGCGTCAGCCTCATTATTACATGGGCTTATATCCGTACACCTATTCTGCTGGATTAACTGCCTCGACTGCAGTTGCACAACTGATTCAGGAAGAAGGCCAGCCTATTGTTGACCGGTGGCTGGAAGCCCTTTGTGCCGGTGGAACGATGAAACCGCTCGAGCTATTAAGACACGCCGGTGTTGATATGTCGACACCTGAACCTGTCCGTAAAGCGGTTGAGTATGTAGGTTCTCTAATTAATGAATTAGAAAAATCTTACGAGTAACCCTATTAGACCAGATATACGAAGCTTTAACGAAGAAAACAAAACACCTCAATAAACGTGGGTAAAAGCTCCATCTGAATAAAGTTCAGATGGAGCCTTTTTCTTATTGCTAGAAATAAATGAAACTTTTTACCTATTATATTCGTATATAAAGGGACTCTATAGATAGATATCTTAAATTAAGGGGAAATGGTTATGGGGAATCTATTTTTGTTTACTATGATTGTTGCAATTACGACAGCACTAATTCTTATACCGATTTACAGCGATGTTAAATCCACCGATCCGAAACCGAAAAGTAATAAAAAGAATTCTAAAAGTGATAGAAGGTTATTACCTGGATTGATTATTGTCATTTTAGTTATTTTGATTCCTTCTGTTTTTGCTTACTTTTACTTTACAAATTATGATCGAAATCCTTCTTCTTTATGGGTTCATGCTATTATCATCACAGCATTAGGTGCACTCATTTCAACTGGAATGGAAAGAAAAGTGAAAGCAACACTCTTTGGAGCAAGTCTTATACTAGGAATTTATTTTCTTACTGCCTTTCTATTTAATGCAGATGAAAAGTATGAAATTGCTCAAATGGACCAACAAGTAGAAATTAAAACCTTTGATGAAAAAGAAACACCTGCTAGTGTACCGCCAGAGTTTGCCCGCAACAAAATGAAAAAAGCTTTTGGTCAAGTACCAAATACCAGTTATTACGAGTTGGGTAATCTCCAAATACAAAAAGTAAATGGCGATTATGTGTATATTGCTCCTGTTGAGTTTTCTGGCTTTTTCAAATGGTGGAAAGGAAAAGAAACTCCTGGTTATTTTACCTTGAGCGCAACAGATTCTTCTGATAATCCAAAATTCATCAAATTTGACATGATTTATACGCCATCTTCCTATTTTAATAAAGATGTGGAACGGCATATTCGTATGCAATTCCCGAAACATATTTTCTATGGCGATGTTCAATTAGAAATAGATGATGAAGGAAAACCTTTTTACATCCGCTCGTTCGGTGAATTTGTTTCAGCACGAAATGGCTTTGATGTTAAGGGTGTTGTTGTTGTAGATTCGAAAGATGGGGATACAAAGTCCTATTCTTTAACGAATGTTCCCGAGTTTATTGATGGTGCAGTATCACCTGAAATCGTCAGCTTGCAAAACAGCTACTTTGGCAATTATGTTCATGGATTTTGGAATAGCCTTTTTGGAAAATCAGACGTAAAACTTCCTTCAGATGAAGGTACTGAGGCTAATGTAAGTCCGATTTTTGATGAGAATGGAGTTATGTATTATTTCACTGACTTCACAAGTCCAAAAGAAGGTGTCGACTCCATGCTCGGCTACTCCTTGACTAATTCGCGTACAGGGGAAGCTACGTATTATACAGGTAACCCTGAAGAGTCATATATGGATTCACAAGGTGCCCTGCAAATAATTGAAAAGAAATTTATTGAAAAGAAATGGCATGGAGAAATGCCTGTCATTTATAACTTCTACGGTGAAGCAAGCTGGCTGACACCAGTACTGGATTCGAATGGATTCTTGCAGAATTACTTTATAGTTTCCGCTGCAAATCCTGAAATTTCTGTATTTGGGGTTACTCCAAACGAAGCTCTAAAACAATATAAAACCGCGCTACAACGAGGCGGCGGTTCAGTAGATGGCAGTTCCAAAGCGGACGAAAAAAAGGTAACGGGTACCGTTCTCCGTGTTTATAAAGAAAAATCAGGAGACTTCACAGTTGTTTCCTTCCTTTTAGACAATAAGAAAAGTTATATCATTTCCTCTGAAAAAGAACCATTGGTCATTTACTTAATAGAAGGGGATAAGGTCAATGTCACCTATTTGGATACGGATGAAGACTTCCTTCCGACCAAAGAAATTCAAATTGAAGGACTAGAATAAACTCAAAACCACGATGAACAGAAATGATCTTCGTGGTTTTTTGTTCAAAATATTATAAGAGTGAAAACAATTTGTAAATCCACTTGAGCAATTTTTGCACCCTTTTCAGCAAAAGAAAAAGACGTGTGATTATTACACGTCTTACTGGTTACTACTTATCTCTTTTGAAGTAAGGCTTGGTAAGCAGCTGAGGTTCTTATCTCAATGGTTAAGGTACCATTCGGATTATAAATGGCTTTAACTAATAACGGCACACCAGCTGTATTTTTAAACTGGAAGTCTTTCCCACCGTAAGAAACCGTTGCGTCCCTCCCAACAGGTACGTACCCGACTGTCAGAGAATGATGGTGCCATTCAACATATTCAACAGCTAGTTGATCAACTGCGTTAAACAAAGTAGAGGATGTTTGGCAGATACCACCACCAATTCCCATTACCAATTGCTTATTTACAATTTCTTGAGCTGGCTGGTAACCATGTGCTTCATCACTTGGTCCGACTGTATGATTGAATGAGAAAATATCACCTGTTCCAACAATGACATTATCGATTGCGATCGCTGACAGTTCAATGTTTTTGTTTCTCCCTGTTACGCTAGGATTAAATTTAGTGGTATAAGTTGCTACTACCACTTCCGACAAATGCGCTGCATCTTCTGTTTTATAGCCGCTTTCTGTTATATAAATGGGCAGAATAACATCGCCACCCTTGGCAGATGCTTCAATGACCTTTGTAACTAGTTCTGCTTCCTCAAGAACTACTCTTGGTTTACCTTTGATAACCTGACCATTTGCGTCGATTTTATCGAGGATCATCTTCGAATCGTAGCCCGGAGTCGTTTCGGTACCCCTTGCTATCTCTTTAGCCCATTGTTCGAGCTCTTGCTTATATTTTTCATTATCAGTTCCAAAACCCAAATCCACCGGGATCAAGGATCTAACAATGTTTTTTGTATTCGGATCAATGACATTTACTACTTTAGGCTTTTTTGCTTCTTCCTCTGCTATTCTTTTGGCTTCCGCTTCTTCGGCAGCCTTCCTCTCTGCTTTCTCTGCGGCCTTTTGTTCTTCAAGTTTCTTTTCAAGTTCTATTACTTTGTTCTCCAACTCAGCTTCCTTACCGTCCGTTTTATCCGTGCATCCTGTTAAGCCAATTAAACTTCCGACTAATATGAATGAAATCGCCAAGGTCCTTATAGACATTAATAACTTCTCCTCTTTCCCCCAAATCTCATCATTCCTCACTCGGCACTTCCGAATATTCAGAAAAGGAACTTTGCTCTCATTCTTCTAATCTATTCCGCTTTCGGGCACAAAATTCCTGCAAATCCCCTTACCAAAATTTCCTGAAATTGGATTCATTATATTAGACGGTCTTCATTCGGTTTGGTTTCAAATTAAGTTTAAAAAAGTCTCTATCCTTGAATTTTATGGTAACATATGCAAGATTCTACATGATCATTTACCATCCCTGTCGCTTGCATAAAAGCATAACAAATCGTCGATCCCACAAATTTAAATCCGCGTTTTTTTAAATCCTTACTTAATCGATCACTTATATCGGTTGTAGCTGGAACTTCTGATAAATCTTTAAAGTGATGGATAATTGGCTTGCAATCAACAAAAGACCAAATATACTTGCTAAAGGAACCAAATTCTTCTTTTACCTTCAAATAGGCCTTAGCATTTGTAATGACAGCGTTGATTTTGAGTTTATTACGTACAATTCCTTCATTTTGTAAAAGTTCTTCGATTTTCCGTTCATTATAGGAAATGATGATCGCAGGGTCAAAATGATCAAATGCCTTACGATAATTTTCTCTCTTTTTCAATATTGTGTACCAGCTTAAGCCTGCTTGAGCTCCTTCTAAGTTCAAATATTCAAATAGTAATCGGTCATCATATACAGGCACGCCCCACTCATAATCATGATAATCAATATAAAGTGGATCCTGATTTACCCAGCCGCATCTATTCATCTTTATATTCCTCCTAACACTTTTTATCGTCATTAAAGAAACATACTTTAAATCTTAACATTTGGTTTGTTATACATGCGTTCTTCTCTTTTTGCTTTCGTTCCAAACAAAATCCGAATAAAGGAAATTCTTAAAATTATAAAATGGTAAATCGTCATAATAATAACGAAAGCTATTGTTAAAAGAATAACAAGTTTTGCAGGTATGGACCAATCCAAATCTGCCAGCATAAAACCTAACGTAACAATTACCGGCTGATGGAGTACATAAAAAGGCATAGACGCTTGGTTTCCATACTTCAACCAATTATTTGAAAAAGATAGCTTTCTGTCTGCCAAGGCAAAAATGACAAGCAACCAGCTCCAGCAGTTCAAAGCCTTAACCAAAGCTAGGATGATGGATAGCCCATGACCTGCTGCAGGCATTCCTGACATGAATCCATACACAAAAAATACAGTCGTAAACAGGGATGTTACCATCGTAATTGGCAGCATCTTTTGACAAATAGACTTAAAGGAAGCTTTTGTGAAGAAAAAATACCCATAAAGAAAAATGACCAAATAAAAACTAATATCCCATCCTCCTAAATTTACAACATCCACAAGTATGTTGAGGAGCATTAACGGAATCGATAAAGATAAAAGCTGTATTGGCTTTAACTCATTTGAAATAGAAGGTTTCAATTTTCGGAAAAATGGCAGTGTTATGGTACTAAAGACCAAAAGGACGAAAAGATACCATAAATGTAACCCTACAAATGCAAAATTCCCCGACCCGCCGATATCGAGATAAACTCCCTCAAAATAGTGTGGATACCAGCTAATAAATGATCCAGAAAATTGCCCATGACTGACCCGCTCCATGTACACTTGAGGAGGAGTTAGCACCATGACCCCAAATAATAAGGGTATCCCCAGTCGCGCTAACCTTTCCTTCATATATTGCCAACCTGTTCTCTTCTGTAGAGCGAAGTATGAATTTATTCCTGACACTGCGAAAAAGATCGGCATTAACCAGGAGCTCATAAATAACGAAATGGCTGTGACGTAAGTCGGGTCAGTCACATTATTCTTAACATGCCATGCCCATGGATTAAAAAACATTAAAGCATGATAAATGAAAACAGCTAGTGTTGCTACAACTCGAATCCAATCTAAATCATATTGTCTGCTCATTGATAATTATCCCCTTGAAAATAGAATCCACCTTATCCCGGTACTATTTTACTATGAAAATATGATTCTAATTGTCGAATCATGGAGAAACATTCCATATTTCTAATAGAAACTAAAATAAAAGAACAGCCATTAAAAGACGGCTGTTCAAATTATTATAATAATATAATATTATCTGGCAAACGAACAGAAGTTAGGATACTAGTCTCTTTTACTCTGTCGGCTGCATATGAAGAACCATTTAATACCTCAAAATCTAGGTATCCAGGGTGGCACATGACTTCAATGGATTGATTATCGACATCACGCTTAGATAAGTCATGAAAGTAATCGTGTGTTACACCTTCACCGTAAAAATCATGAAAAAAGAGGTCTGTAAAGGAAGGCACTCCTTGCACAGGCTGCTCCGAAATGCGCCTTACAGGTAAATTGTACTTTTCTGACAGCCTTTGAATGACCGGTAAAAATTCAGGTATACTGTGGACATGATGATGACTATCAATATGAGTAGCTGTGAGTCCAAAGTCTAAAAACCGATCAATTTGTGCGGTCCACTCTCTTTCCAGTTCCATTAAGGAAACATTATGCTCATTAATAAAATCTTTTAGATTTTTAAAATTCCCCTGTTCATCCACTAGGGTTAGAACATCTGACAGCAAAGGTTTTCCACAAGTTAGAACAAGGTGAATCCCAAGCTTTAGTGCGGGGTGTTTTTTCGCTAGTTCTACTGCATGATTGACACCAGGCATATTCATCATCATGGTTGTAGAATTAACAATTCCGTATTTATGAGCGTCGATAATTCCGTAATTAATTCCTCTGGAATACCCAAAATCATCTGCATTAACTATAAGCTTAATCAAGCAGTCGCCCCTCCCTTATTTCTTTTTGAAAAATTGAGGTAAATAATCCTTATGCGCTTCTATCATTTCGTTAACGATTTTTTTTGCAATGGTATCCGAAGCAACAAGTGGATTTATTGTTAAAGCAAGAACCGCTAAATTATAGTCACCCGTTACAGCGGCTTCACAAGCAACCCGTTCAAATGACTTTATTTGTTGTACCAGACCGCGGACGGGTACAGGAAGGTCACCCATGACCAAAGGTTTTGGTCCCTCTTTTGTAATCATGCAGCTAACTTCGACAGCACTATCATCAGGAATGCTGGCAATCGAGCCATTATTCATCGTATTAACAGGCTGAATATCACACTTGTCATTATAGATAGAAGAAATTAACCTTACTGCCGCATCACTATAATAAGCCCCGCCGCGTTTCTCGAGTTGTGGTGGTTTAATAGAAAGATTTGGATCTTTATAAAGTTCAAAGAGATCATCTTCTAATTTCTTTACCACTTCCGCTCTTGTACCAACAGTTTCCGCATTTTTAGTATCTTTCTCTACCATTTCACGCGTCTTGTAGTAATAATTATGATATGGGCACGGAAATAAACCTAATGCACGAATAAATTCAGGTTCCCAGCCTTGCCCTTGAACATTCTTAACAAAACTAGAATTCTCTGGATTTGTTAAGAATTCGATGACTTGTTCTTTCACACTAACACCGTCAACGTACACGTCTAACCCATATACCATGTGATTTAGACCAGCGAAATCAATGCGAACTCGTGAATGTCCAACGTTCAATAGTTTTGCGATTCCCATTTCCATACCGATCGGTACATTACATAAACCCACTACTTTACGAAGATCACTGTACCTGAGAACCGCTTCTGTTACCATGCCAGCAGGATTCGTAAAGTTGACCAGCCAAGCCTCTGGGCAAAGCTCCTTCATGTCTTTCACAATATCCAAAATAACAGGGATTGTTCGTAATGCTTTGAACAGCCCCCCTGGACCATTCGTTTCTTGGCCCAGGACACCATATTTTAGGGGGATGCGTTCATCTTTTGCTCTAGCCTCCAACAAGCCCACCCTAAATTGCGTAGTTACAAAGTCAGCACCCGCCAAAGCTTTCCGTCTATCTAACGTTAGGTGAACTTCAACGGGAAGTCCAGCTTTTTGAAACATCCGCTTTGCTAAATTTCCGACGATCTCTAATTTTTCTTTACCTTCCTCAACATCTACAAGCCAAAGCTCTCTTAATGGAAGCTCATGGTATCGTTTAATGAATCCTTCAACAAGTTCAGGTGTGTAACTTGAACCACCGCCAATTGTGGCAATTTTAATCATATTATTCACTGAAAGCATACCTCCTCATGATTACTGATTCATTTCTTGACGAACTTCAACCAACTCTCTTGCTAAATCCTTCATTGTCATACCCGTCATTAAATGATCTTGCGCGTGTATTAGAATGATGGGTATTTCAAATGACTCTCCAGCCGCCTCCGCATGTATCAATTGTGTTTGGTAAACATGTGCCGACGTTATTTCAATGTCCGCTTCAGCAAGCTTTTCAAAGGCTCGGGTAAAATTTTTTTCTTTTGCTGCAAAAATAGCTTCCATCGCAAGACTTCGGGCATTTCCACTGTGCAAGATTAATTGAAATGATAGGTTATATAATTCTTCTTTATTCATGTTACCCTCCCCTATACAATGTCAAGAGCCTGCCGTCTGGCAAGCTCCCTTGTATTCTATTTTTATTTGTTAACCCCTTGTTCCACTTGGTAGTTTTGTTTATCCCACATTCTAAAGAATGGGTAGTAGATGGCAAAGGAAACAGCTAAATTTATTAATTGCATTAAAGCACCTCTGATATTTCCACCTGTCGCAAGGTAACCACCAATAATGGGAGGTGTGGTCCATGGAACCGCAACTCCTGCAGTCTTAGGGGCAAAACCTGTGCTCATACCAATATAGGTGGTAATGGTAAGAACAAGAGGTGCCAGAATAAATGGAACGATCAGCAATGGATTGGCGACGATTGGCGCTCCGAAAGTGATCGGTTCATTGATATTAAAGATTCCCGGTCCAATCGCTAATCTGCCTAACGTTTTGGAATGCTGACTTCTTGCCATAAACAGCATCATTAAGGCAAATGTAAATGTGGCACCCGAACCACCCATATAAATGAAAATATCAAAAAATTGCTGTGTAACTACATTTGGCAGTTCATCTCCAGCTGTCAACGCTACCCTATTAGCGTCTGTTGCGGCCAGCCAAATCGGACCCATTACTCCACCGACAATACTTGCACCATGTAATCCAGTTGACCATAATAATTGGACAAAGAATACAGCGATTAAGGCACCAATCAATGAACCTCCAAGTGCTCCTAATGGTTCTTGTAATAACTGTCCAACCACATTGTGCAGGGTTTCAAATGAGGTGTTTTCTATTAACAAGCGAATCAGCCAAACTACTAAAATTACAATGAATGCCGGAAATAATGCAACGAAAGATTTACTTACACTTGGTGGAACCCCGTCCGGCATTTTAATCACGAAATTCTTTTGGATAATGAATCGATAAAGTTCAGTTGAAAACATCGCAAGGATCATCGCTACAAACAACCCTTTGCTTCCTAGTAATGCGATTGGGAGTACTCCGCCAACTTGGATTGCTTCGCTGGCCCCTTCCGGTGTGAACATGGTAAAGTACGGTGTGGCAAGAATAAATGATGCAACAGAAATAGCTCCTGCATTCAATGCATCAACTTTGTAATGTTCTGCCAATCGATAAGCAATACCAAACCCTGCTATGAGCGCCATAATATCAAAGGTCGCGGTCACAGGATAAAGAAGTTTAGTCAGCCAGGCGTCTCCAAATAAACCAGCCATAAATTCTGGATATCCTTTAAACGGTAAGAAGCCAATAATTAAGAAAATAGAGCCAATGATGATAAGCGGCATCGTTAAGATAATTCCATCACGTAGTGCTTGTAAGTGCTTCTGACCAGCAACCTTTCCTGCGATTGGCATAAACTTTTCTTCAAGTATTTGAGTAAATTTGGCCATATCTATTCACCCCTTTGTGAAATTATGAACCTATTAAATTTCTCGCAAACTTTAATACCTCCGCACCATTGCACATTCCATAATGTACAGGGTTGATCGCGTCAACAGGAATTCCTTTTTCTTGTCCTTTTTTCTTTAATTGAGGCAGCAAATATCTTACCTGTGGACCTACGAGCAAAACATCTGCTTCGTCCAGATGATTATTCACCTCATTTGCACTTACTGCCCATATTCTCGCTTCAATTCCTTCTGCTTTTGCAGCAGTTTCCATCTTCGCCACCAAAAGACTAGTGGACATCCCTGCTGCACAGCATAATAAGATATTCAATTACATCCCTCCTGCCCCTAATGTAATCGCTTACATTTTAGTGGAATTTTTTAAAAGCTTTTTGTGCCTATCACCCAGGTCTTGAAATACAATCCCCCCCTGCTTAAAAATATTTTAACCGTACTAAACTATATTCTCATTTTTTAATTTTAGGACAAATCTAGAAAAGCCCCAAATAAAAAAAGAGAAATCGTCACTAGTACGATTTCCCATTTTTTGATTAAGTCTTAGCTAATTTATTTACGGCCTGCTTATGAGAAGAAGTATCATCCTGTTGATCTTCTGCAGGTTTGGCTCGTTTAATAAAGAATGCGAGAACCAAGGCTGCTCCAATAATGATGGCTGATATAAAGAAGGTATAGTTAATTCCTTCTAACATGGCTTTCAGCACAATCTGCTGCTTCATTTCCGCAAGCGCTGCTTCTGTTGGCTGACCTGACATTTTTTGCATGGCGTCGGCTGCAAG
Organism: Neobacillus niacini NBRC 15566; assembly: GCF_001591505.1. GTDB lineage: Bacteria > Bacillota > Bacilli > Bacillales > Cytobacillaceae > Neobacillus > Neobacillus niacini. Next base: position 268,209 of record NZ_BCVA01000003.1, on the reverse strand, counting down.
TTCTTTCCCGTACGACTCTGAACGATTAGACATAATCGTAATTAATAAACCTGTACCTATTGCAGCTGATACCTGCTGCATGGTATTGTTCATGGCTGTACCATGGGGATAAAAACGCGGCGGTAATTGATTCAATCCGTTAGTCGATACAGGCATAAACACCATTGACATTCCAAACATACGAACAGCATGTAATATAACCATATACATATAGGTAGTTTCAAAGGATAACATACTAAATAAATAAGTAGTTACAGTTGTGATGAACAAACCGGTAATAGCTAATATACGTCCGCCAAATTTGTCAAATAATCTTCCAGTAACAGGTGACATGAATGCATTCACAAGGGCACCTGGTAACAGCATTAATCCTGCATCCATCGGAGATATCCCACGAATCGTTTGAACATATATAGGCAGGAGTAGAAAACCCGAGAACATCGCAATATTTACAATCATTGAAATGGCTGAGGATAAAGCGAACATATTATACCTAAAAACCCTGAAGTTCAGCATCGGGCGTTCTTGCTTCAATTGACGTAAGATAAACCAAACCAAGGATACAACCCCGATTATAATCGTCAGATAAACATGCGGACTGCCCCAACCTTTACTACCCGCGGAACTAAAACCGTATAGTAATCCTCCAAAACCTATACTTGAAAGTAAAAGAGAAAAGAAATCAAGGCTAATATCAACTTTCTCCTTTTTATCCCTAAGCTTCCAAAAGCCTATGATTAGAATGACTGCTGCAATTGGAGATACGAAATGGAACAGCATTCTCCAATCATAATGCTCGATAATCCAGCCAGATAAAGTTGGACCAATGGCGGGTGCAAACATAAGGATTAATCCAAAAACTCCCATTGCAGCTCCCCTTTTTTCAATAGGAAAACTCACCAGCATCACATTCATTAACAACGGCATCATAATGGCAGAACCTGAGGCTTGCACCATTCGGGCTGCTAATAATAAAGGAAATGCATGGGCAATTCCGGCTATAAGTGTACCAACTGTAAACAACCCCATCGCGACTAAAAATAACCGGCGAACCGTATATTTTTGAATTAAGAAGGCGGTAGTCGGGATCATAATCCCATTTACTAGCATAAATCCTGTCGTCAGCCACTGAACTGTCGATGTATCGACATCTAAGTCCTTCATGATGGAAGGTAACGCCACATTTAATAATGTATTATTTAAAAAAGCAATAAAAGCACCAATCATCAAAACCGCAATGATTCCATATGGCGGGCGGTCAGACTTATTCATGGTTTGTTCCATTTTATGTATCCCCCTGGTTCAAGACTTCTTATTTATTCTACCAATTAATCCAAAATTTATCATAAACCATGCCTTTCAATTATTACAAGGCAGAATGAACAAACACGAAAATAAAAAAACTCAGAACCGAAAAAGAGGCCCCGAGTTTTACTTTCTTCAATTTTGCACGTTAGAAATCTGACCACGTTTATAAAAATATTGCAGGGTGAGTAAAATCGCAAACAATACTAAACCCACGATGTCGGATATATTTTCTGGATAAATTAAACATAATCCTGCTGCAAGCGAAGCGATACGTTCAATCCAATTCAACTTTCTTACCCAAAAACCGATAACTCCAGCACTAATGGCTATCATGCCAATAAAGGCTGTAAATACAACCCAAATGAGATAAGTCCAAGTGGTATCAATCATCAGCAATTCCGGGGACAAGACAAACATATAGGGAATGATAAACGCAGATATCGCAAGCTTTGTTGATTCCACTCCCGTTCGGAAAGGCTCTCCGCCGGATATGGCCGCTGCAGCAAAGGCAGCGAGAGCAACTGGAGGCGTAATGTCAGCGACAATTCCAAAATAAAACACAAATAAATGAGCAGATAAATCAGGAACACCTAACAATATGATTGCAGGTGCTGCAATTGTTGAGGTAATAACATAATTTGCAGTCGTGGGTGAACCCATTCCCAATATCAAGGAAGCAATCATCGTCAAAAACAAGGTCGGCAGTAATGCGCCTCCTGCAATATCGAGGAGCCCGTTTGCCATTTTTAATCCTAATCCCGTTTTTGTTACTACACCAACAATAATCCCAGCAGCTGCAGTTGCTGCAGCAACACCTAAAGCGGACCGTGCTCCATCAACTAATGCATCAATAATGCCTCTAAATCCGATTCTAGTTTCCTTTCTTATTGCACTTACTACAACCGTTATAACAATTGACCATAATGCTGCTCTTATGACACTCATGCCAGACATTAACAAGAGAATGATAGCAATGATAGGAAGTAGTAAGTAAAGTTTTCCAAGTACCTCTTTCCTACTTGGCATTTCTTCCTTTGTTAAACCCCGAAGACCAATCCGCTTTGCTTCAAAGTGAGTCATGATCCAAATACCGGTAAAATATAGTACAGCCGGTATAGCCGCTGCCTTTGCTATTTCCCAATAGGAGATACCTCCGATAAATTCGACCATTAAGAATGCTGCTGCTCCCATAATCGGTGGCATTAACTGCCCGCCGGTAGAAGACGAGGCCTCAACTGCACCCGCAAACTCCTTTTTATAACCTAGGTTTTTCATCATCGGAATAGTAAAAGCGCCAGAGGTTACAACGTTAGCAACAGAACTGCCGCTAATCGTTCCTTGTAAAGCGCTCGAAAAAACAGCTACCTTGGCAGGTCCGCCCACACTCCTGCCGGCAATCGCAATCGACAGATCATTAAAATACTCGCCAACACCAGTTTTAATTAAAAAGGAACCAAATAGTAGAAAGAGAAAGATAAAAGTAGAAGATACGCCAATCGGTGTACCAAGAATTCCTTCCGTTGTGAAGAACATCGTTTGGACTAACCGATCTAATTCTAGCCCACGGTGTGCAATGGCACTCGGCATATATGGTCCAAAAACAGCGTACACCATAAAAATGATTGCAATAATGGTGATTGGCAGACCAACTGTCCTTCGTGTTGCCTCTAACACGAGTAAAATGGCTGATAGCCCAACAAAGAAATCAATTTGTGTGATATTTCCTGTCCGTAATACCAATTCATCAATCATGACCGGCCAATAAGCACCAACGATGACCGAAACAATCGCAAAGATGATATCATACCATGCGACCTTATATTCTTTCCCTCGATTTTTCTTTCGAGCAGGAAATAATAAGAAAATGAGTGCAAGCGCAAAACCTAAATGAACGGAACGCTGCAGCTGAGCAGTTAACATACCAAATATTCCAGTATATAAGTGAAAGAGAGAAAAGGTTAATAGGCCTGCGAATGCAATCCAAAGAGGAAGTCCTTTTAGTTTTCGTGTACCAGCTTCAGGGTCATATTTTTCTAAAAGCTCCTGCTGCTTTGCCTCTGACAGTGCTTCTTCATAGTGACTCAAGGATATTCACTCCTTTCCATTGCTTAAAAAAATTCAATTTACGGATTTCTACTTTAACAGACGTGCCAGGACTTATTGAACGGGATAATGGGTATTCCCTATTTTTAAAAATCACTCTATGATTAGCACGAACCTGTCCGATTCTTAAATGAAAGTAAGGAAAATCTCGTTTCATGTTCTTGATGTAATAGGCACCATTTTTTTGTTCGAATGTTTCTCCATTATCAGCATTGGAGGGCATACCAATTGCAAACTCCTCATACATCAGCTCATATTGTCGAATTCTATCGTCGCGAGTAATTCTATAACTTTCAACCACATCTGATAAATGAATGGAATGGGTGTATTTGATAGCAAAATATGTTTCATTTCTTACAGGAATGTAAGTAAATTTCGCATTGCTGTGATTTGGCTGGAAGACAATCGCTTTTTGGTAAGGTATGAGTGCTAAAATGAATACGATAATGAAAAAGGTTAATAGATATTGTATAGGTCTTAATATACGCATTTCCCCCTCCCTTTCTGATAGAAAAGGAGGCCGGCTTCTATTCTGCCGGCCAATTCATCCACAAACAAATCTTTTACTGTGCTTTAATCCCTTTTTCATCAAAGTATTTTTGTGCGCCAGAATGAACTTCAATCCCCACGCCGTTTAATGCGTTCTCGACCTTAATTAATTTCCCTTTGGCATGAGTTACTTTATCAAGATTTTCAAAGATTGCTTTGGTAATGTTATAAACAACCTCATCACTAAGATCGCTGCTCGCTACTAACATTGCTTGAACAGCCACGGTTGTTACAGCAGACTCCAATCCATACGTTCCAGCAGGTACCTCTTCTTTTACGTAGAATGGATATTTCTTGATTATCGCTTCGATTTTATCTTGTTCAATTGGCACAATAACTACATTCTCGGTTGCACCAAGGCTTTCAACCGCCCCTGTCGGCGTTCCTGCTGTTACAAAAGCCGCGTCAATCGTACCATCTTGAATCCCTTGTGTAGACTCATCAAATGATAAATCTTGTTTATTAATATCATCGAATGTCATGCCATGTACTTCTAGAATTTGTTCAGCATTGGCGACTGTGCCTGAACCAGGTGCACCTACTGACACCTTTTTACCCTTTAGATCTTCAACGGATGTTATCCCTGATTCTTTTGTGGTAACGATTTGTACCGTTTCCGGATATAAGGTAGCAATTGCCTTTACATTATCAACCTTATTGTTTTCAAACATTAATTTTCCTTCAACAGCATACGAAGCGATATCTGTTTGGGAAAAAGCAATTTCGGCATCTCCATTCTTAAGGGTGGTCATGTTCTCAGCTGAAGCTCCACTCGTTTCAGCATTCGCATCAATACCTGTTTCATCTTTAATAATCTCAGCAAAGGAGCCGCCTAATGGATAATAAGTTCCACCAGTACCCCCTGTTAGAATACTAATAAATTGTGGCTTTTCCTCCCCTTCCTTTGCAGGCTTTTCTCCGCCCTCCTCTTTGTTTCCGCAAGCTGCTAGAATCATAGAGAGTGTTAAGAGAATGACCATTGAGAGATATAACCTTTTCTTTTTCATAAAAATTCCCCCTTTTTATAAATTGCCGTCCATCAATCAATACTTATTATTCAGCCGGTACAAACTTGTCAATTTTTACAATAATAGTTCTTTAGACCTATTTGATTCAAAAAAAAAAAAAAAAAGAAACCCCTTTCATTTGAAAGGAGTTTTTACGTTACTATTTACGTTTCTTATTCTTATTCGAATTCTTCGTCAATCGACCTAACAAAAATGCACCCGCAGCTACACCTATTATGGTATTTGTCTTCTTGTTAAATACTTGCTTAGCAACAAGATTTAAATTCTGCGGTCTTTCCGCCAAACGTCTCATGAAATAACCATACCAGTCATTGCCGAAAGGAACATAAGTGCAGAAATTATATCCTTCTTTAGCCAGTTGCAGCTGCATGTCTTTTCTAAAACCATAAAGCATTTGAAACTCATACTGATCCTTCGGAATGTTGTTCTTTTTTACAAATGACTTTACGTGGTTTATGACATTGTGATCATGTGTAGCGATTGATGTAAATTTTCCGTTTAACAAATGCCATTCAATAAGTTTAATAAAATTAGCGTCAATCTCGTTTTTATTTTGGTAAGCGTATTCAGCGGGCTCCTTATAAGCACCTTTTACAATCCGCATACGGTAGTTTTTGTATTTTTCCAAGTATTCATCAGCACGAAGTAAATAAGCTTGAATAACAGTTCCGACATTGTCGTATTCCTTTGATAAATCATCCAAAAGATCAAAAGTCGGCTGGAGGTGACCGGTATCTTCCATGTCAACGTTTACAAAAATGCCGTAGTTGTTTGCTCGTTCAACAATTTCTCTTAAGTTGCTTAGGCAGAATCCGTATTCGATATCCAAACCTAATTGCGTTGGTTTTAAAGATATATGGGCATTGACTTTATGCTCATGAATCGCTTCAATAACGTTAAGAATCTGTTCTTTTGCTTCAGTGGCCTCTTCTTCTTTAAAGATGAATTCACCTAGGTTATCAACGGTACAAGAGATACCGTGTGCATTGAGTTCTTTGATACTTTGGATTACTTCATCGATATTGGTACCTGCAACTACACTTTGTGCACCCATTTTTAAGCCATACTTTTTAGCAGCATTATTTAAAAGTTGATTTTGAGATAAGCCTATAAAAATATCTTTCAACATAGCGATTTCTCCTTGCTGTTGTTATTTCACTATTATTTTAGCATAAATACTTTTAGTTCTGCTTAAAGTTTTTAAAATTTTGTCGAATCATTAGCAATTATTTTTCGGTCTAAAATAGGCTGCCGAGTTTATTCTCAGCAGCCTTATTTTTGCTTTTATCTTCGATTACGATTACGCAGGAATGTAGGAATATCCAACGTATCTTCAGAATGCTGTCTTTGTCTGTCCTGGCTAGGCGCAGGGTCTTCTTGAATATTCTGCTCACGTCGAGAGATTCCCTGAGATTGTGGTCTTGAAGTAATATCCCGTGAAGGACTCACTGTGTTCTTTTTAGAAGATAATTCTGTCTCTGTAAACCCTGTCGCGATTACCGTAATCATAATTTCATCTTTTAAGTCTTCATTGATAATTGATCCAAAGATCATGTTTAATTCCTTGTCCGCAGCAGAAGAAACGATATCAGCTGCCTCTTGAACTTCATATAAACTTAAATTGCTGCCGCCAGTGATGTTCATGAGGACACCCTGAGCGCCATCGATAGAAGTTTCTAACAACGGACTTGAAATAGCCTTCTTCGCTGCTTCCACAGCGCGGTCCTTACCTTTCGCCATGCCGATACCCATTAATGCCGTCCCTTGATTAGACATAATCGTTTTCACGTCTGCGAAATCGAGGTTTATTAATCCAGGTACCGCGATTAAATCGGAAATTCCTTGTACACCTTGTCTGAGCACGTTATCGGCCTCACGGAATGCTTGAATCATAGGAGTCTTTTTATCTACGATTTGCAATAGTTTATCGTTTGGAACAATAATCAAGGTATCCACTGCTTCACGCATTAAATCAATTCCAGCAGCTGCATTCGTTGAACGTTTACGACCTTCAAATCCGAATGGGCGTGTCACAACACCAATGGTTAAAGCACCAAGCTCGCGGGAGATCTGGGCAATCGCTGGTGCAGCTCCAGTCCCGGTTCCTCCGCCCATACCTGCAGTAACAAAGACCATATCTGCTCCCTTTAGTACTTCTTGGATCTGCTTTCTACTTTCCTCAACTGCATTTCTGCCGACCTCTGGATTGGCACCAGCACCTAACCCCCTTGTTAGGTTCGCACCGATTTGCATTTTAATTTCTGCTTTTGATAGTTTAAGTGCTTGCGCATCTGTATTAACTGCGATAAATTCAACACCTTGAACACCGTCTTCTATCATACGGTTTACAGCGTTATTACCGCCGCCGCCAACACCGATTACTTTTATTCTTGCAACTTGATCTATGTCCATTTCAAAATCCCACACGATAGAATTCCTCCTGCTCCCTAATAGTTCATTATTCAAAATTCAAATAATTCAAATGTTTATGTTTAGATAACTCAAGCTAATAGCAGATTTATTATGCTAGTATGTACTATAATCTAACTAAAGCAGATTTTCATTGAATTTTGTCGAAACTTTTTCCTTAAATACTATTTTAACAAAAAAATGGGGATTTTTATATAGTCCTGATGTCATTCCTCTTTTTTTTATCATTAAAATTTCATTACAAACAAAAGGCTCAGCAATGACTGAGCCTTAAGATTAAGAGAATATACTTTTAATACTTTCTATTAATTGTTTGAAGAAATCAGCTACTTGCTGTAAGAAGTTCTTATCACCAACTGCTTCCTCAATACGGTTTTTGATATCCTGAGTTAGATTTTCAAGCTGTGATTTAACATTATCAAAGTTAATATTTAAATTTCTCATTTTTTCAAATAAGTCTAGTAACAGCTGGCGGTCTTCGGGACTTAAGCTGATTTCTAGCGTTTTTAACTTTTCATCAATAATGGCAGCAAGCTCTTCTTTCGTTGCAGGGTTTTGATCGGCGATTTCCTTTTTAATCTCTGTTAACAGCTCACTTACTTTATCCTGATCGAGTCCTTCTTTTTTCGCTAAATCAGTAGCCAAGTTTAATTCCTCATTGGCAACCTCTGTCCGCTCCAGGTCTAAACTTGCGCCTTCACCTTCATCATAGGCCTTATAAATACCAACTAATGCAGAGTGACCACTAACTTTAACAGGTGAAGCAACATCCACGACTGCGTCTTGTATACCAGCTGTCAATAGGGCATTTGCGTACATTTCATCGGTAACCTCTGTAATATTTTCAGGTGTTACCTGATTAATAACCAGTCCTTCACCCGAATCCTTACGTGTGATTTTAGCCGAGGAATACATATTAGAGTGTGCATCACCTTTAATATATTTAACTAGATCTTGTCCCGTTACTATAATTTCTTTAACCTTACTCGTATCATTAACCTTTAATAACTCTCTTACTTCATCCTTTTGAGCCTGTGATAATGCTTCCCCATAGACAACAATCGGCAGACCAAACTTTTCATTGATACTCTCTTCAGTATTACCATTACTATCGGCAAACACCTTGCTTGTACTGCTTAAAGACACTAGTAATGTCAAAATAACAGCAAATGCAGTCAACTTATAAAAATGCTTCATATCAATCACTCCTAATCAAATTTCTAAGGTGCTTCAAAATTAAAGACGGTTTAATAGGTTAATAGGTTTCAACTAAAAAACGGTGTAAAAACTAAAACCACCCCGAAGGATGGCTTCTAGATTTTTACAAAGCCTTTTTTAAAAAGTAAAAGAAAAATAGACACGCTATTGCTCCTAAAAATACAAATCCTGAGAGAATGGAGAAACTTGATGACATGATACCAAAACCGATACCAACTGTAAAGGTTATAATACTCTCAATTAAAGATTGAATCGACTCTATTGTCGCTCTTATTTCTGAACTCCCATGATGATGGAGATAACCAGTTACAACTGGATCTATCACCCCGCTGGCTAAAAATATTAGCAGGATCATGATTATGCCGATTGGGCCTGGAAAAATGGCTGTCATGAAAAAGCCAACAGTGGTGACACCCAGTATAAAGAGAATGATTGATTGTGCCTTAAAATAGGTAAGCAAAGAAGCCGCTAATAAATTCCCTGGAATTCTTGCCAGCGAAATACAGGCTGAAAATAGCCCGAAAAAAAGTACAGAATAGCCAATCTCATCTAAATAAAGCTGCCAAAACTCATCTAAATAGGTTATGCAGGCTGCAATACCCATTGCTTGCGTAAGGATGGTAACGACCCTTGGATTGGTTTTATAGAAAGAGACAGATTTTCGAACGTAAACTATAAACATCTGCTTATTTTTCTCTTTCGTTACTTGAATACTATTCCTTACTGATTCCTTAAGCAGGAATGTAAGTATCAATGCAAGAAACATACTCGCTACTGAGACCATATAGTTGAATTCAAATCCAAAATACTTTGCAAGGATACTTCCTGATAATGCTGCAAGTATTGAAGCGAAGAAATCAATTGAATTCATTCTGCCAACAATTTTCTCAAAGGACGATTGTTTTTTGACTGTCAACAGGGAGTCATATAGAAGTGCATTCATGGCACCACTTGTACATGCCCTCGAAATACCTGCAAGAAAGACAACCAAAGCAAATGTCCAAAAATGATAGGCAAACAGCAGAATAACAAATTCAAACACCGATAAAACTGCCCCAAAAATGAGTAGTGTTTTTCTGCCAAATTTGTCGGCAAAAACGCCTGTCGGTATTTCAAATATGACAACACTGACTGCATAGATAATTTCGCAAAGAACGACCATCAATACGGTCATACCCCGCTGCTCCCAAAATAATCTTTCGATTACGTATGCCGGGATAAGGTTATGAAAAAAAATAATTAGGTAAAGCTTATTTACGTTATTATCCATTCTCTAATTGGCTCCTCCTTTTTTTTCTCTTTTTTAATGGAGAAATTAAAGGAGGTGGACGAATGGTTTTCTTTTTAGATTAACAAGGGGGTCTTACCATATACATGAAATCAACTCCTGAATCTTTTTCCTTTTTCTATTTTAGTTCAAAGTATAGAATTTAGTACATGAATGCTGTATTTCATTTAAGAGCCTCTTTACCCCATCGATAATATCAAAAGGCATAACACCATAGTTGGACAATTCTTTTGCTCTTTCTTCACCAGCACGAGCATGTAAATAGCTTGCAGAAATAAGCGCGTTTATAGGTGAAGCTCCCTGAGCAAGAAAGGACGCAATAAGACCTGTTAGTATGTCACCGCTCCCACCTTTTCCGAGTGCATCATGGCCGTGCGGATTAATGTATAACTCTCCCGATGGTGTTGCGATTACAGAACGATGTCCTTTTAAAAGTAAATAGATTGAATGCTCTTCGGCAAATTGTCGCGCGATTTCAAGTCGATTTCCTTCTACTTCCTTAACCGATATATTGAGCAGCTTTGACATTTCTCCTGGGTGTGGAGTCATGATTACCTGACCCTTATAGTTCTTAAGTAAATCCTTTTGATTACTCAATAGGTAAAGAGCGTCTGCATCAATGACAACGGGTTGATTGGTCAGGTTAGAAAATAATGCTTTCATCCACTCTTCTCCGTTTGGAAATCTACTTATTCCTGGCCCAATAGCCACACAGTCATATTGATTTAACAATGGTGCTAGCTCCTCGATTGCCTTTTCAGCAAAATGTCCATCCTCTGCTGATAAAGGTAATAATAATGATTCAGGATTTTGTGCAGCTGCCATTGGATAAATCGTTTCTGGTATGGCTAAAGTGACTAGTCCTGCTCCAGTATGCAAGGCAGATTTTGCTGAGAAGATTGGATCACCGACGTATTGACGAGAACCGCCTAGAATAAGTACATGACCGAAAGTGCCCTTATGACCATGTTTTGACCGGATTGGAATTGCAGCCTTGGCGAGAGGCTCAGTAATTAGTTTAGGTAAATCTAATGCTAAATCTTTGACAATCGTAGGCGGTACAGAAATGTCTACAGCCATCCACTCACCAATATGTTGGGGTCCTTCATTTAAAAAGAATCCTTTTTTAGGGAACACAAAGGTAACCGTCTTCGATGCTTTTATTGCTTCCCCCTCGACTTTACCGGTATCACTGCTAACGCCGGATGGGATATCAACTGAAATAATTGATTTCTTACCTTCATATGTATTGACCAGCGAAATAACGTCTTTTAGAGGTTCTCGGACTGGACCGTTTACACCTGTTCCTAGTATCGCGTCGATAATAATGTCTGCTTGTTTTAATTGATCCATAAGCATTTCTAAACCCTTTTCTTCGAGGTGAAATAGGGGTAGTCCTCTTTTTATGTATATTTCAAAATGAATTTTAGCGTCTCCTTTTATTCGTACAGGGTCTACTAATAGCCACACCTGTGGATGTAATCCATGATCAAACAGCCTGCGTGCAATGACGAAACCATCACCGCCATTATTACCGCCTCCTGCTAAAATAATCACTCTCGGACGGCTGCTGGTTGTACTTTGGAGTATTTCCTCCACTACTCTTGCTCCCGCATTTTCCATTAACACAACACCAGGTAAGCCGATTTTTTCAATCGTATACTGATCCATTTTCTGCATTTCCTTTTGTCCTGCTGCAAACATGAACATCACTCCATTTAGAGTTCTATACTTTTATAATAATGTAGTATGATGGAAATGGAAAATTTTATATCGGAGAGGGTGTTATGTTTTGAAAGAGGATTTTAAAGCTTTAGTCGTTAATAAATCAGAAAGTGATTTTACAGTTGGGATTAAACCTATTTCTTTAAATGATTTACCTGCGGGTGAAGTTTTAATTAAAGTTGCTTATTCAAGTATTAATTACAAAGACGGCTTAGCCAGTATTCCTGAAGGTAAAATTGTCAGGTCCTACCCATTTGTACCGGGGATTGACTTAGCAGGAGTAGTGGTTTCTTCCGAAGACCCTCGTTACAGAGAGGGAGATCAAATTATTGCTACTAGCTATGAAATTGGGGTTTCCCATTATGGCGGTTACAGTGAATATGCACGGGTCCCCGCTGATTGGATTGTCCCATTGCCTGATGGCCTATCTTTAAAAGAAGCGATGATCTATGGGACCGCTGGGTTAACGGCTGCCCTTTCGGTACAAAGACTTGAAGAAAACGGACTCTCTCCTGAAAAAGGAAAGGTATTGGTTACTGGGGCTACTGGCGGCGTTGGAAGTATTGCAGTTGCCATTTTGGCAAAACGAGGATACGATGTAGTTGCCAGCACTGGAAAAGAAAGTGAACACGAGTATTTACATAAACTTGGTGCAAAAGAGGTTGTTTCTCGGGACGAAGTTTACAACGGTAAGGTCAAAGCGTTAGATAAACAGCTTTGGGCCGGTGCCGTCGATCCGGTTGGCGGAGAATCCCTTGCGGCTATTTTAAGTAAACTTCAGTACAATGGGTCAGTGGCGGTCAGTGGATTAACGGGCGGCGGTAACGTACCTACTACCGTATTTCCGTTTATCCTTCGCGGTATCAATCTTCTTGGGATTGATTCTGTTTACTGTCCAATGGAAGTTCGCAAAGTGCTTTGGGAGCGAATGGCCAATGATTTCAAACCGGAGGTACTCGAATCCATTTCAAAAGAAATACGTTTGGATGAGCTTCCAACGACTCTCCCTCTTATTTTACAAGGAAAGGCAAGAGGACGTTTTATCGTAAGGTTATTTTAAAACCGAATATTGATTCCACTGTGTTTGGAAAATAAAATGTTGATTTCACTGTGTTTGGAGAATAAGCGGAGAATTTCCGTTTAAATTGGCAAATACCCATATTTCCTTAAAAATAAGCGGAGCTTTTCCGCTTATTGTATCCAAACTCTTGGTTTTTGTCTTATTTAAAGCTATTAATCGGAATACCATCGCTTATATCTGCTTTCTAAGCTTCTCTATATACAATAGCCGGAAATTCTCAGCCTATGAAACTCAACCCTACACGAAAATCAACATTGAATAATAATAGAGCCAATCGAAAAGCCGCAAAACTAGGTAAAGTTTTGCGGCTTTTCTTCTTTTAGTAGTTTTCGGTCTCTCATCAAATTGCCTTAGTTTTCACTATTTACAGGAACTAGATACCCAAGTCTTGCTGATATTTTCTGGCTTGTTTTGATCATAATTGGGCCGAGCTGGTTCAGACGTTCGGTTGTCATTCGTGTCGTTGGACCAGAAATACTGACAGCCGCAACCACATTTCCTAAATGATCAAATACAGGTGCAGCGATACAGGTTATACCATACTCGTTTTCTTCTAAGTCTAACGCGTAACCCCTTGTTCTTATCAGGTTAAGTTCACGCAGGATTTCCTCCGCTGTAGTAATGGTATGGTCTGTATGATAAGGCATCCCTTTTCGGTCAAGGATGGAGAGTACTTCATTTTCAGGCAAATGGGAAAGAATCGCCTTCCCAACGGACGTACAATGCATCGGGGCTCTTTTTCCAACCTTTGAATGTGTTCGCAGGGTTTCATTTCCTTCTAATTTTTCAATATAAACGACTTCACCCTGGTCATAGACAACCAGATGAATCACTTCATTCGTCTTATTTTCAAGTTCTTGGAGAAATGGCTTTGCTTCGGTTCTTAGATCAATGGATTCTAACAGCTTTGAGCTAATGTCCAGGAACTTATAGCCCAGCTTGTATTTACCTGTTTCCGTATCCTGTTCGACATAACCATATTGCACAAGGGTGGATAATGTTCTAAAAACAGAGCTTTTATTGATATCAATTTGATTGGCAATCTCGGTAACACCGAGACCGCCCTTTTTCATACCCACAAGTGCAATAATATCCAGTGCCCTGCTTACGGATTTTACGACATTATCTCTTTGCAAACTTCCCCACCTCTTTGCCAGGGCATTTTGAAAAAAATACCCTGATTAGGATCGAACTGAATATTTGGCTTTCGCTTCCAAACGGCGGCTATGCAAGATTGGTTCCGTATAGCCGCTTGGCTGGTCATACCCCTTAAATACCAATTCACACGCTGCTTGGAATGCCACAGATTGCTCTAAGTTATCAGCCATTGGTCTATATGCAGAATCGTGAGCATTTTGTTCATCTACTACTTTCGCCATTCTTTCCATCGTTTTGATCACTTGTTCCTTCGTACAAATTCCGTGGTGCAGCCAGTTCGCAACATGCTGGCTGGAAATACGAAGGGTGGCTCGGTCTTCCATGAGCGCGATATTATTAATATCAGGCACCTTTGAGCAGCCGATACCCTGCTCTACCCACCTTACGACATAGCCAAGTATTCCTTGGGCATTATTATCCAGCTCTGCTTGGACTTCTTCTAGACTCCAATTCCTATCATCAGAAACAGGAATTTGTAAAATATCATCCCGTAAATCAGAAATACTGCCTAGAAGATTATTTTGTACATCTTTTACATTTACTTGATGATAATGTAGAGCATGAAGCGTTGCGGCTGTCGGCGACGGAACCCATGCTGTATTTCCTCCAGCCATTAAGTGACCTATTTTTTGCTCGAGCATGCTCTTCATTAAATCAGGCATTGCCCACATTCCTTTACCGATTTGAGCACGTCCTTGGAAACCGGTTGAAAGACCATTATTCACATTTGACTTTTCATAGCTTTGCAGCCAAAGTGTAGATTTCATTTCATTCTTTCTAATCATCGCACCTGCCTCCATCGACGTGTGCATTTCATCACCGGTCCGGTCTAGGAATCCTGTGTTAATAAAGACGACACGCTCTTGTACTTCCTTGATACAGGCTTTAAGGTTTAACGATGTACGGCGTTCCTCATCCATCACCCCAATTTTCAGGGTATTTCTGGCTAACCCCAGTAAATCCTCTGTCCTGTTAAAAAGCTCATTTGCAAAAGCGACTTCTTCTGGACCATGCATTTTTGGTTTTACAATATAGATAGAGCCTTTTTCTGAGTTTTTGAATGTAGTGTTTCCTATTAGTGAATGCTTTGCACATAGAGAGGTAACAACAGCGTCGATAATACCCTCCTGTACCTCATTCCCGTTACCATCAAGTATGGCATTATTGGTCATTAGATGGCCGACATTTCGAACCAGCATTAAAGCGCGCCCTGGCAAGGTAAATTCACTGCCACTAGGCAACACATAACTGCGGTCAGGATTGAGTGTCCGATTTAAGGTTTTATTTCCTTTTGTAAAAGTGGCACTTAGGCTGCCTTTGTTTAAGCCAAGCCAATTACGATATACGAGAACCTTATCCTGTGCATCAACAGCGGCCACAGAGTCTTCGCAGTCCATGATTGAAGTAAGAGCCGACTCTAGGAGAATATCTTTTACACCTGCAGCATCCGTTTTTCCGATCGGATGAGCTCGGTCGATTTGAATTTCAAAATAATTATCATTATTTTTCAACAACACAGCTGAAGGCTGTTTTGAATCACCTTGATACCCAACGAATTTTTCTTCATTTTTCAAACGGGTAATATCTCCATTACGTAAGGTAACGTACAAACTTCCTTGGTCAATAGTATAACTTACTGCCTCTTTATGTGTTCCAACTTGTAGAGGGATTGTCTCATCAAGGAAATCCCTAGCAAAAGCAATGACTTTCTCGCCGCGAACAGGATTATATCCACTTTGGTTTTGTGCGCCGCCTTCATCACTAATCACATCTGTACCGTATAAGGCATCATACAAACTTCCCCACCGGGCGTTTGCCGCATTAATGGCGTAGCGGGCATTATCAACAGGTACAACTAATTGAGGACCCGCTTTTAGCGCAATTTCATCATCTGCACCTTCAGTAGATATACTGAAATCCTCTGGTTCTGGCAGGAGATAACCGATTTCTTCTAAAAATGTTTTGTAGCTATCAAAATGGAAGACTTTATTTTCACGGTGCCATCGATTAATTTTTGTTTGCAATTCCTCCCTCTTTACTAGCAATTCCTTATTTTTCGGAGTCAACTCTTTAATGATATTTTCAAACCCTTCCCAAAACTGCCCCTGGTCCACTTGGCTTCCCGGCAATGCTTCAGAATTTATAAATTCATATAACTCACTGGCAACTTGTAATTCCCCTACATTCCTATATTTATTCATTCGACATTCCTCCCCAATAGTAGTTGTTCTTTAATACCAAACATCGTTTCTCTTATACTTTCATTTCTTTTTTTATTTCAACACAGCGTCCTGGTGTCGGGAAAAGTTTCCCGGCATTTAAAAGATTATCAGGATTAAATACTTCACGAATATTGGTTTGTGCTAGTATTTCTTCCTCTTTAAAAACAAAACGCATTTCCTCTCTCTTTTCGATTCCTACCCCATGCTCACCAGTAATCGTTCCGCCAACATCGGCACAAGCCTTCAAACAAAGACTTCCAGCTTCTAATGCTTTTTCGATCTCACCCGGTATACGGGCATCAAATAGAACGAGTGGATGGAGATTCCCATCGCCTGCATGAAAAATATTCGCTATCCTGAGACCTGATTCTTCACTAATTTGAGCAATTTTCTTCAGTACCTCTGGGAGCTTGCTTCTCGGAATTACACCGTCCTGTACTAAATAATCCGGTGAAATGGCACCCATCGCTCCAAAACCTGTTTTACGATTGGCCCACCACCTACCTCTTTCTGCCTCATCCTTAGCGGCACGGACCTCTCGTACATTACTTTTTTTACAAACCTCCAAAATCTGGTTGATTTGTTCCTCTATGCCCGCGGCAATGCCATCAACTTCAATAAGTAAAACGGCCTCAATATCCTTCGGATGTCCTACAGGGAATGCAGCTGCCTCTACCGCTTCAATGGCAGTTTTATCCATCATTTCCAGTGCTGAAGGAACAATTCCTGCTGAGATAATATCAGAAACTGCCTGGCTTCCATCCTCCACCTTGTCAAAATAAGCGAGGACTGTCTGTTTTCCTTCTGGATTTTTTAAAATGCGAACCGTTATTTTAGTAACTATTCCTAAAGTTCCCTCAGAGCCAGTCAAGAGTCCGAGTAAATCGTATCCAGGCTCATCCAAAACTCCATTCCTGCCAATCTCAATAATGTCTCCATTCGGCAGCACGACTTCAAGACCAAGAATATGGTTCGTAGTGACTCCATATTTCAAACAATGTGCACCGCCCGCATTTTCTGCTACATTCCCGCCAATTGTACAGCAATACTGGCTCGAAGGATCAGGGGCATAGTAGTAACCTCTGTCAGAAATGGAGTTTGTTAGTTTAAGATTGACGAAGCCTGGTTCTACCACCGCTCGTCGATTTTCAAGATCAACACTGATTAGCTTTTTCATCCGAACCATACTGATGATGACTTCTCCATTAACAGGAATGGCCCCGCCGCTCAAACCAGTTCCAGCACCACGAGCCAGAAATGGGAGACCATGATCAGAACAATATTTTACTAGTTTGGAAACTTCCTCGGTATTTTTTGGAAAAACAACAGCCTTTGGCAGATGCTTATGAATTGTAAAGCCATCGCAATCATAAGCGAGCAGGTCCGCTTTTTTAAATAAAATGGAACGTGGTCCGCCTACGATTGCTGCGAGACTGATAATATGCTTGTCAGAGGTATCAATCTTTAAGACGGACATGATGATCATCCCCTACTTCTTTTTGATAGGCCCAGTCAAGAAGCTGAACGGTATGAACAATTTTCTGGCTTCTGCCGTATTTTTGCACGCCTAATGCCATTTGCATCATACAGCCCGGATTTCCCATTGATATCATTTCAACATCCTCTGGGACGTTTTCCATTTTGCTTTTAAGAACTGCATCCGCCATTTCAGGATTGGTAATATTATAGATTCCCGCGCTCCCACAGCACCGGTCTGCGTTTGGCATGTGTACCATTTCTACTCCTGGAATATCAAGCAGAATGTCACGGGGTTCCTGCCTCACTCCTTGCCCATGCGCTAGGTGACAAGCATCATGATAGGTGATTCGGGTAGTAATGGCTGCTCTTGGTTTTTCATAGCCAGTGTCATGCAAGTATTTGGAGATGTCCACAACCTTCTCCTCAAATACTTCCGCTCGTTTTTTCCATTCTGGTTCATCACGGAACAACTCTGTATATTCTTTCATCATACAGCCGCAGCCAGCCGCATTAACGATGACCGTTTTGGCTTTTTCAAAAGCTTCGATATTCTGCTTTGCTAGCTTCCTCCCCATTTCACGGTCACCGGCATGAACATGCAATGCACCGCAGCAGGTTTGATTTGTCGGGATGGTCACGTCATTTCCATTTCGAATGAGAACATTGATGGTGGAATCATTGATATCACTAAAAAATACATCCATTACACAGCCAGTCAACAGTGCCACTTCATGCTTGGTTTCACCTTTAGCTTTTATATGAGTTTTTCGATGTGAGCGTTTGACATCCGGCATAATCGATTCTAGTTCGATTAAGTGCTGTGGCATAATAGTGATTAGTTTTGTTTTCCGAACCGCCTTTTGCAATCCGCTCCGCTGGTAAAACCGTAACAAACCGCCGAGAGAACGTAAGCGATTACGGTGCGGGAACACACCATGAAGAAAGAACTTGTTTACCGCTCCCTTCCAGCCTTTAAGCGGCACCGCTTGCCGGATTTGGCCTCTTGCTTCCTCAATCAGCCCGCCAACATCGACATCAACAGGACAAGCAGTTGTACAGGCACGACAATCAAGACAGGAAAAAACAGGATTCGCAAAATGTTCATCCACACTCAACTTTCCTTCTGCCACTGCTTTTATGAGATAGACACGGCCTCGGGGTGAATGCTGTTCTTCTCCTGTTTGTTCATATGTTGGGCAAGATTCCAAGCACATCCCACAATGAACACAATCCGCCCACTTTTTTTCCTGCGGCGGATCACGCCATAGATAGTTTCCTTGAGAGGATGTACAAGGCGTGGCTTGGTTTACATTAATGTCCTTCACACTCATGCTAGATCCCTCCGACATAACGATTCTTATTTAAGATTTCGTTGGTATCAATTTTTTGTTTAATCCCTTCATACAGAAAGTGTGCCGCCGTTTTTTCTCCCCAAACATTCATTTCTTTGCGGAGTGAAAATGGCAGGTGCTTTACAACAGCATACCCTCCATGCTTCTTCGCACTTTTTCTTATGTGTCGAATCACAGATACAATATCCTCGGCTGCACCACGAATGGTCAGGTGACATATGCCGGTGGCTAAACCTCCATGTGCTTCGATGGAAACATGACAAGCATCCGCTATTAGCTCTGCCTCTTGTAAAATCTTGATAGCATCCAAGTTGACAACGCCAATTTTTAGAACTGCCTGTGTGGTAGTTATGTTTGCTATGCCGTTAGGTTGGTGGTGGTAAAAATCATCCCAGAAGGAAGTGGCTTCATTTTGTGATAGGGATCTTAGGGTGGTTTTTTCAGGGACAATACTTTTGATAACATTTTCTTGATACTGTACTGAACTTTTTACATCTTCAAACGAAATCAGCATCGTGTATTGATTAATGTTTGTCAATTTCCCAGCTAAGGAGGGGTTAAGTAACTCGAGGCTAATGGGTTCAATCATTGAATCAAGCACCTTTGAAGCAAATGCTCGAATTTCTTCAACACTTCTTTCAGAGAAAGATACAAAAAGAATAGATTCATATTGCGCAATCGGTCGCAGCTTTACGGTCACTTGTGATACAACACCAAGGGTTCCCATTGCTCCAATAAACAATTTATTCATATCATATCCAGCGACGTTTTTTACTACTTTGCCACCTGAACGAATCAGAGTTCCGTCGGGATAGACCATCCGGAGGCCGATCACATTGTCTCTGGCTGATCCATATCCTAGTCTTTTGGGACCGCTGTCGTTGGCTGAAACAATTCCCCCCATTGTCGCATGTTCTGGAATGAAAGGATCGAGTGGAACTTTTTGTTTGTATGGTGCTAAATAAGTTTGAATTTCTTGGAAGGAGGTACCGGCTTTCACCGTCAATGTCATATCCCCTGGATTATGCTCAACGATTCCAGTATATTGAGCTAAGGATAAGAGAATGTCTGCTTTTTCAAGGAGCCCGCCAAATCCTCTTTTTGTACCGCCTCCCATGATGAAGACAGTGTTTTTATAGGTATTGGCATACTCTAAAATAGCTGAAATTTCTTGTTCTGTTTTTGGAAAAACCATTACTCTGCCAGTATTTCCAAGAGGATGTTGGTCGTCTTTGTCACTAATTTGGCTGTCTTTAAAAACTGCTTTAAATTCAGTTAAACTTTCATTTGTAATCAATCGCTTCACCTCGATTTGTTGCGTAATAACAAACAGCGTTTCTCCTTTATTATAAAAAAACCTACCCTTTAATTCTATTTTCCCTTCTGTTAATTGTCAATCTATTTAGAAAATTTGAAAAACCCCCAATATTGCACTGGGGGCGCCCACTTTTTATGCTATTTCCAAAACAAAATCTGCTCCCTTTAGGAAATCGGTGGATTAATATGATGATCAATTTTAATTAAGGTTTTTCCTATGGATTCATGAATTACATAAGAATCCTTACTATTATCATATGGGGAATCGCCTTTATTCACAATAATCAAAGGGGTACCTTCTCTTCTATACTGCGGAAACGTCGAGAATGGGGTTACCTTTAAACTTGTTCCCAATACTAATAAGCAATCCGCCTGATGGATGATGTTAATAACTTCGTTGAAGCCCTCCATCGTAAACCATTCACCGGTATCTCCAAATAGGACAACATCGGGTTTGATGTACCTTTCGTTTTTAGCAGGCGTACTGCAATGGTCACAAACATAGAAGTCTTCCATCGTGTTTAGTCTGGTGATCATTTCTTCGGTGGAATAGGTGTTTCCGCAGTTTTGACAAGAAGCGGTTTTCATGGTGCCATGAAATTCTATCACCTTTACAGAACCCGCTTTTTGATGGAGCCCATCAATATTTTGCGTGATAATATGACTAACCTTTCCATTGGTTTCCCATTGAGCGAGGATTTCATGTCCTTGATTGGGAAGTGCTTCTGGGTGGTAAAGATTTTCAATAGCAAACTGATAAAACCCCGCAGGGTCATGATAAAAATTATCAAGTGAGAGTATATATTCAGGTGCCATTTGATAAATCCCTGTTTGGGAGCGAAAATCCTTAATGCCTGATTCCGTACTAATGCCTGCACCCGTTAGGACGACAATGTTTTTTGCATTTTGTATCAGGTTTGTGCAGGTTTGAAGCATGCTGCTCTCCATGTCATCACTCCTATGAAACTTAGCGCTTTATTAGGGATATCAACCTGTGTAACATCCGATATCATATTGCTAGCATTCTGCTACCTGTCTATATTTCCGGCTATACGCCAGTGTTTTCTGCTATCTGCCAGTAATCTCCGCTATCCGCCGGTATTTTCTGCTCATTCGCAACTAAACTCAGCCATCCGCAACTAAGTCCTGCTCATTCGCAACTAATTCCAACTTATCCGTAACTAAGTCCAGCTCATCTGCAACTAAATCTTCAATTACCTATTTCAAATCTTCAAACTCTCGGGCAATTCTCTCAAAGGCTTCTTTTATCATGGGTCTTGGTGATGGAATGCAGATTCGTTGATAGTGCAGACCTTCTTCGCCGAACATTTTTCCATCTTCTAATAGGACATTGGCTTTGTTATAGATTCGATCATGAACTTCATCCGGTGATATGCCGTAGCCGCTAAAGTCCATCCACATAATATAAGTTCCTTCGGGTATTCTCACCTTCACTTTTGGCATGTTCTCTTCCAAAAAGTCCACTGCCCATTCCATGGTTCCGTCAACATACTCTTTCAGCTGCTCTAACCAATCCTCTCCCTCATGATAAACAGCGAGGAGGGCTGAAACAGTAAAGGGTGACGGCAGGTGCATGCCCATGACGCCAAAGAAGGTTTTCCTCAGCTCAGGATTCGTGATAATTACATTGGTACAATGTAGTCCTGCTACATTAAAGGTCTTGTTTATCGCCGTAAACGTAATAATTTTGTCAGCGTGCTCAGGTGCTGCTTTGGCAATCGGAATAAAGGTATGATTTCGTCGGACGATATCGCCATGAATTTCATCTGCTATGATTAACACATCATTTTTCGCACAAATATCTGCTAATTTTCTTAGCTCATTGGTAGTAAATACTCTTCCGGTTGGATTATGCGGGTTACATAAAATGAACATTTTGGTGTTTTCATCTGAAGCCTTCGCTTCAAAATCTTCAAAATCAATGGAATAATAGCCTTCCTCATTACTTTTCAATGGATTATTTACTAACGTTCGTCCATTTGCCTCGATAGACGACGTAAAAGGAGGATAAACTGGCCGTTGGATAATCACTCCATCTCCTGGTTTTGTAAGCGCCCTTACAGCAACATTCAAGGCATGGACCGTCCCTGGACTGTAGACAATATCTTCCTTCTTGAACTCCCAATCATGTCTTTTTTTAAACCAATGCCCAACCGCTTCGAAATACTCATCAGGAAATACAGAATAACCAAAAATACGATGATCAACCGTCTTATGTAAGGCGTCTATTAATGGCTGTGGAACCGGTAAATCCATATCGGCTGTAAATAATGGAATGGTATCTTCATCATATCTTTCCGTGAGACCCATATTTTTTATCATTTGACCTCCATCCCATTTTACGGAATATGTCCCTCTCCGATTAACAATTTCATCAAAGTTATATTTCATGTTATCTTCCCTTCCATTCTTTTTTTACTGCTATTTGACAAAAATTTCTTATTTCTAATGTATGCTTAATATATATATATTTCAATCATAACGATTCCTCAATAAAAATAAGTGCCAGGATTTCCTAGCACCGTTTCCTTCTATATTAATTTGCTTTTTAACGTGTTTCTAATACCCATTTTTGCTTCATGTGTTTTTTTATTTTCAGAAATAGAATCAAATACCACAATATTTTTAAATTCTGCAAAAAGAATATCACCTCTTTTTACAGGACCCAAATTGTGATACTGTTCGATACTCATTTCTGATTCAAAAAGAACACCCGTATCCTGCCGTCTTAATTCAATCCTTACAGTAGA
This sequence comes from Neobacillus niacini NBRC 15566, assembly GCF_001591505.1. Classification (GTDB taxonomy): domain Bacteria; phylum Bacillota; class Bacilli; order Bacillales; family Cytobacillaceae; genus Neobacillus; species Neobacillus niacini. Next base: position 245,180 of record NZ_BCVA01000003.1, on the reverse strand, counting down.
TCCGATAATATGAATATGTGAAACCTCGGACAAAATGCTGTTTCCTTGGGAAAATTTACGCAGAGCAATTTCATGCGGCCGAATATAACTGATAGCATCCGACCCTTCATAATCCCGAAATTCGTTCACTCTTCCTAAGAAACTATACACAAAAGCGTTTGCTGGCTTTTGATACACTTCCTCCGGTGAGCCAATTTGTTCAATTTTTCCTTGATTCATCACAACTACAGTATCAGCCATTTCTAATGCCTCTTCTTGGTCGTGGGTAACAAAAATCGTGGTTATGTTTAGCCTCTGATGAATTTCCCTTAACCAGTGACGCAGTTCTTGACGCACCTTCGCATCGAGAGCTCCAAACGGTTCGTCAAGAAGCAGGACTTCCGGTTCTACAGCAAGTGCCCTGGCTAATGCAATACGCTGTCTTTGTCCCCCTGACAGCTGGGAGGGGTAGCGATTAGCGAGCTGTTCTAATTGAACGAGCTTCAACAATTCATTTACTTTTTCAGCAATTTCCTTTTTAGAGGGACGCGTTTTCCTTGGTCTTACCTTTAATCCAAAAGCTACATTTTCAAATATCGTCATATGCTTAAACAACGCGTAGTTTTGAAAAACAAACCCTACATTCCGTTCTTTAATCGTTTTATACGTGTAATCCTTGTCATTGAAAAAGATTCCTCCAGAATCTAACCCCTCCAAACCTGCAATGAGCCTTAGAAGAGTGGTTTTTCCAGAACCTGATGGTCCTAATAAAGCTACAAAATCACCTGTTGGAATTTCTAGATTTACTTCTTTAACGGCCGGAAAGTTTCCAAACGCCTTTGATACATCCTTGATTGTAATCCCCATTTGTACAATCCTCCATTTTAATAAAACACTTTATCTCTGTTTAGTGTTTTCTCGTTTTCCACTCCACAAGGCTTTTTAAAATTAATGTTAGTATTGCAAGAAGTGCAAGTAAGGAAGCCGCGGCAAATGCAGCTGTAAAATTGTATTCGTTATATAGAATTTCAACATGAAGAGGAATGGTATTGGTTAACCCTCTGATATGGCCGGAAACAACAGATACCGCTCCGAATTCACCCATGGCTCGGGCGTTACAAAGAATAACCCCGTACAACAACCCCCACTTAATATTGGGCAATGTCACCCGAAAAAACATTTGCCAGCCGCTTGCACCAAGTGTAATGGCGGCTTGTTCTTCTTCCGTTCCTTGCTCTTCCATAATGGGGAGTAGTTCTCTGACCACAAATGGGAAGGTAACAAAAATAGTCGCTAAAATGATTCCTGGTACAGCAAAGATAATCTTGATTTCATTAGCCTCTAAAAACGGACCCAATACTCCCTGTGAACCAAACATAAGAACAAAAACAAGGCCGGCAATGACCGGTGAAACGGCAAACGGGATGTCAATTAAGGTAATTAAAATATTTTTACCTCTAAAATTAAACTTTGTTATCCCCCAAGCAGCCAGCACGCCAAAAATCGTATTAACAGGTATCGTGATCGCAGCGGTAAGTAACGTTAATTTAATTGCTGATAATGCGTCTCGTTCAGTCAAAGAAGCGAAGTACAGCTCAATTCCCTTATTTAGTCCCTCAGAGAACACAGCGATCAAAGGCACAAGAATAAATAATCCTAGAAACCCTAAAGCTATCGTAATTAACACCCATTTTTTTAGGAGACCCGGCTCAGTATTGGTTTTTATATTTTTCTCTCGAAGCTCTTGAACAATCATATTCCCCTATCTCCTCTAGTTCATTTGATACTTTTTCGTTGTTTTCCACTGCCAAAAATTGATTAAGAATAATAGAACGAATGAAAATACAAGCATGACAACCGCGATTGCGGCAGCACCCGCATAATTGAATTGCTCTAATTTCGTAATGATGAGCAATGGAACAATTTCCGTTTTCATCGGCATGTTGCCGGATATGAAAACAACTGAGCCATATTCCCCCAAAGCCCTTGCAAAGGCAAGGGCAAATCCTGTTAAAATCGCGGGGAAAATGGCCGGTAATATAATTTTCACGAAGATCTGAGACCCACTAGCACCAAGTGTAGAAGCTGCCTCTTCATACTGACGATCTAAATCGTGTAACACCGGCTGGACCGACCGTACGACAAAGGGAAGACCGATAAAAGTTAAGGCAACCATAATACCAAGTGGCGTATAGGCTACCTTTATTCCCATAGCTTCAAAGTATTTCCCTATCCATCCATTAGGAGCATAAATGGTGGTAAGCGCAATCCCTGCCACTGCCGTGGGAAGAGCAAAGGGTAAGTCTACAAGGGCATCAATGATTCGTTTCCCATAAAAATCGTACCTTACCAATACCCAGGCAATCAGTGTCCCGAATACAGCATTAATCAAAGCGGCAATAAACGAGGTATAAATCGTTAATTTATAGGAAGCGACTACTCTCTCATCCGTAACAGTCTCCCAAAATTCTGCCAGGCTGATCGTCGATGCTTTTAAAAATAGAAATGCAATCGGAATCAAGACCATTAGGCTTAGATAAATGAGTGTGTATCCGATTGAAAGGCCAAAACCCGGTAAAACTCGATGTCGCTTTTTCTTATTAGCCACTTAAAACTCTCCTTTATTCTTACGGTTTGTAAATCTCGTCAAAGACTCCGCCATCATCGAAATGGATTTTTTGGGCATTTTTCCATCCGCCAAAAACTTCGTCAATCGTAAACAACTTTATTTCTGGGAATTGATTTTCGTACTTTTTAGCTACTTCCTCTGAACGCGGGCGATAATAGTTTTTAGCTGCAATTTCTTGACCTTCCTCGCTGTAAAGATAATTTAAATAGGCTGTCGCAACCTCTTCAGTTCCATGTTTCTTTGCTGTTTCGTCGACAACCGTAACTGGCGGCTCTGCTAGGATACTTACAGATGGAACCACAATTTCGAATTCATCCTTGCCTAACTCATTTAGAGCTAAAAAGGCCTCGTTTTCCCACGCAATCAGTACATCACCAATGCCTCTTTCCACAAACGTAGTAGTAGAACCCCGGGCACCAGAATCTAAAACTGGAACGTTTTTAAAGAGTTTGGTTACAAATTCTTTTGCTTTTGCTTCGTCCCCGTTATTTTCCTCTAATGCATATCCCCAGGCCGCTAGGTAATTCCATCTCGCTCCGCCGGAGGTTTTAGGATTTGGAGTGATCACGGATACGTCATTTTTCACGAGATCATTCCAGTCTTTAATGCCTTTTGGGTTGCCTTTTCTAACAAGAAACACAATCGTAGAAGTGTAAGGTGAACTGTTGTTTTCTAGGCGTTCCTGCCAATTCACTGGAAGCTTTCCCGCTTCTGCGATGACATCGATATCATAAGCAAGTGCCAGGGTAACAATATCAGCCTCTAAACCGTCAATAACAGATCGAGACTGCTTACCAGAACCACCATGAGATTGATTGATGGTTACCTTTTGCCCTTTTTCTTTTTCCCAATAAGCGGCAAAGCTTTTGTTGAATTCCTCATAAAATTCTCTAGTTGGATCGTATGACACGTTTAATAGTTCCACTTCTTTTTTTGCAGCAGGAGTATCTTTCTCACGTGTGGTGCTTTGGTTCGAGCATGCGGACACTAAAAGTAAAGTTAGCGAAAATAGTGTAATCCAAATCTTTTTCATCATGTTATTAACCCCTCTTTAATTTAGTAGGCTTTTTTCGCAATAAAAAAAGCCCCATTAGTTTCATACGTGTACATAGCACATGTACAAGATACTAAAGGGCCTTCGGTGTGTCCGATCGGCAGCTATTCATAATGTTTATTACCTGCTTTTAGATTGATTAGATACGACGTTAGTCTGTTTGCTTTTTAGCGGCAAGCGGTGCTTTTCTAAGCGGTCAATTTGTGTGATTTGTGAATCATGTACGGTGATTTGAACGGTGCCAAATTCTAAGCCTTCTAATAAACTAGCTATTTTTTCCATCACCTGTTGATCCAGACGGGCTTTTGACGACAATGATATCCTCTCCTTCTAACTTCGTAATTCGGTTTAAAAGTAAATCCTCCAATGTGGTTCGTTCCAGAACAAATGCAATGGTGTCACGCACCATCGACCACAACGGCTTTAATTGACATCCGCCCTCTAATGGACATGGCTCATATTTTGTAATAGACGCGCAGCTCATCGGTGACAGAGGACCTTCCAAATCTCGGATAACTTCTCCAATATTGATTTCTCGAGGTTCCTTTTGCAGCATATAGCCACCCTTGGCACCTCGTTTGCTCGTAACATAACCCAGCTTTTTTAATTGAAGTAAGATTTGTTCCAAATAATGAATGCTGACTAGGGTTTTTTCAGATATTTCTTGTATGCCTAGTACATTACCTTGATGATTTCCCAGCTGTAGCAAAGCTCGCAAGGCATATTCACCTTTGCTCGATACCTTCATTCCATCCCTCCTCCATTAATGTTGAGTAATTCAGTCAACATTCACTCCCAAAAATAATCCATTGAAATGCTGAAAAATGGATTTTGCTAGTTATAAATATATGCGGTGTTTACTCTAAAGGGCACTTGTCTATAGCGCCCTTTTCTTGGTACCTCAAGGTTTACTGTTTTTAATTCCGATTAAATCTATGGGTTTAATATAAAAATATATTAATTGTTATTTTTAGAAAAATCAATACATTTTTTTAAAATAAAAAATAATCTTTTCTTTCATTTTTCGAGGAACTGCTCCACATTCATCATACTCATCTCTTCTTAAGGTAATACTAAACATTATGCAAGCGTAAATCGGGAGGTTTGAAAGAAAAATGAGTAAAAAATCTGTATCCATTTTTGCCTTGGGAGGCATTAATGAAATCGGGAAAAACATGTACGTCATTCAGTATGAAGACGATATCATCATCATCGACTGCGGCGGTAAATTTCCTGATGAGAGTTTGATGGGGATTGACCTAATAATCCCTGATATGACCTATCTAGAGGAACATCAGGACAAAATACGCGCGATGATTGTAACACACGGCCATGAAGATCATATTGGCGGTATTCCTTTCTTTCTGAAGAGATTTAATCATGTTCCTATATATGCAACTCGTTTTACATTGGGATTAATCGAATTAAAATTGGAAGAGCACCGCCTGCTTCGCGATACGGAACTTGTTACCATTAACTCCGAATCAACACTTGAATTCGGAAAAATTGGTGTATCCTTCTTCAAGGTGAGTCATAGTATTCCTGACTGCCTAGGCATAGTCTTTCACACACCCGAAGGAAATGTCGTTCATACCGGTGACTTTAAGTTTGATTTAACACCCTCAAATGACCAATTTAGTGATATTCATAAAATGGCTGAGATTGGCCAAAAAGGGGTCATTGCCTTAATTTCGGAAAGTACCAATGCCGAACGCAAGGGGTTATCTCCGTCTGAACAAATGGTTGGTGACCATTTATTAGAGGCATTTATAAAGGCGGATGGAAAAATAATTCTTTCCACGTTTGCCTCAAATGTGAACCGTGTTCAACAGGTAGTCGAAGCAGCGATGAAGACAAATCGTAAGCTGGCGTTACTTGGACGAAGTATGGTTAACGTGGTGGATGTTGCAATGGAACGCGGATACTTAGATATGCCAGAAGGGATGCTCATCAATGCGAATGAGATTGAACAATTCCCTCCTGATAAGATTGCGATTCTTTGTACAGGGAGTCAGGGTGAACCTAATGCAGCTTTATCACGGTTATCAACAGGTAATTATCGTGATGCAACCATATATCCTGGAGATACGGTTGTTTTAGCAGCATCACCTATCCCAGGAAATGAAAAAGGGGTTTCTAAGATCATTGATAACCTATTTCAACTAGGAGCTAAGGTCATTTATGGCTCGGGCAGCTCAACAGGTATGCATGTTTCCGGTCATGGCTACCAGGAAGACCTGAAACTTATGCTCACGCTGATGAAGCCAACCTATTTTATCCCGATTCATGGTGAATATCGAATGCTCCATCATCACAGGCAGTTAGCTGAATCGGTCGGTGTTGAAAAAGGAAATACATTTATTATAAAAAATGGTGACGTTATTGATATTGAAAATTCAGTGGCTCGGCAGACACGAAATATCCCTGCAGGAGACACGTATGTAGATGGCATTAGTGTTGGCGATGTGGGGGAAGTTGTTTTACGAGACCGCAGACAGCTTTCTGAAGATGGAATGCTTGTTATTGTTTTAACGATCAGTAAATCCGATCGTAAAATTATCCAAGGTCCTGACACGATTACTCGTGGATTTGTGTATGTAAAGGAATCCGAGGACCTAATAAGAGAAATTAACCGCCTTGTTAAGAAAGTGATTCTTGAACTAGAAGCAGATAATATCCGCCAGTGGAATGTGATGAAGCAAAATATTAAAAAATCGGTAGGACAGTATTTGTTTAAGCACACAAAAAGAAAACCGATGATTCTACCAATTATCCTCGAAATATAAAGCAAATGTCAGGCACTTGATAGTGTGCCTGACATTTTCACTTTTTTTCGACAATGAAAAATATTCCGTTTATCTCAGATATAATGAAATTAACGAAAATATATCTTGATTTCAGGGCTAATTTATTTTACAGTTAATCGAAATTGGCTATACTCCTAATAGAATTGGAGGAAAGATGATGTTTCGTTTATTGAGATTAATTGCATTATTATTTTTACTATATATTTCCTGGCCTTATATCACAAAACAGCTGGATAATTCCGACATTCATGCTAATTTTGTATCGTCATTAAAAGAAAATCTTGAGGTTCCAGAAACGGTTAGTGTTTTATATGATGATATTCAGCAGATGTTAAAACAGTTTGGTTTTCAATTAGATGAAATGCCATTAAACAAAGAAATATCGAATGAGCCCCCACCGAAAAAGGTGGAGTTAACACCACCATCTCAACAAACTTTTTCTATTCACAATATCGAGCTTGGAAATGCAAAGACGGACATCGAACATAATCTAGGTTTAGCAAAACGGATTTCTCTAAATGAATATGGCACAAACTGGCATGCTTATCATGAGAATTATCATAATTTCTTTATGGTGATGTATGATGACAATAATCAAGCTGCCGGTTTATACACCAACCAAGATTTATTGACTTCTACTAATGGAATTAAGATTGGCGCTACATCGAAAGAAAATGTTCGCAGCATTCTCGGAGATCCTATAACGAAAGTTCAAAAAGGAATGGTCATATATCAGCTGCAAGAGAATAGTGACAATGATTTATTTTTACTGGATAACGCTTATGTGACGATTTTTTATGATAAGCATGAAAATAATACTGTAACAGCGATACAAATCGTCAGTAAAACCATGGAGGACAACAAAAAAGATTTTTATACGGAGGCATCGCCAACCTTAAAAGAAGGCTTTGAGTATCAAATGTTTGATTTAACTAATGCATCCCGAGTGAATCACCAACTCTCTGTCCTCACCTGGGATGACCATGTGAGAGAAACGGCTAGAGAGCATAGTGCTGATATGGCCACAAATAATTATTTCGATCATAAGAATTTGCAAGGACAATCACCATTTGACAGAATGAAAGAGGATTCCGTTAGGTTCCATACTGCTGGAGAAAATCTGGCATACGGTCAATTAAGCAGTATCTTTGCCCATGAAGGATTAATGAATTCACTTGGACACCGTGAAAATATACTGCGCCAAGATTATGAGTACTTAGGAGTTGGTGTAGCCTTTAATGAGAAATCGCAGCCTTATTACACGCAAAACTATTATGCCAATTAGTGTCACGAATCCGGAATAATCAATCAGGGTAAATTATATACGAGCAATTCTAATTGCTCAAAAAACTTCGTCGGGAGTGATGTATCATGGCTAGAAACAAACTATTGGTTCCTGGTGCAGACAATGTTCTGAATCAAATGAAGGAAGAAATCGCCAACGAGTTTGGAGTTCAACTTGGTGCTGATACGACCGCACGAGCAAACGGCTCAGTCGGCGGCGAAATGACCAAACGTCTTGTCGCGTTGGCTGAACAAACATTACGAAATCAACAAGGTATATAACTTGGGGTTTCACGAAACGGGCTGTCCGAATGTACTCGGACAGCCTTTTTTTATCCTCTGAAGATTGGCAGCGTACAGCAGCGGAAAGACCCACCTGATTTAATGATTTCTGAAATATCCACTTCAATTACTTCGAACCCACGGCTACGCAGATTTTGATTCACATGTTTATTAATGGGCAAACTTAAAATTCTCTTATTCCCTATACACAATACATTTGTTCCTAGTGTAAATTGTTCTTCCTCTGTTACCTCAATTAAGTCATAGCGGGAAGAAAAAAGGTTTATATCTTCCTCGGTTAATGCAGGACGATAAATCAAGGCAGTATCGGGCGATATAACATTAAATACACAATCCAAATGGAGATATTTTTCCTTAAAGGGGATGGCTTTTACTTCATATTGAACTAGAAGACCTTGCAAATGTTCTACTGCCTCCTCATGGGTCCGGTTACTTAGTCCAACATAAATCGTCTCCCCATCAATAATTACATCTCCGCCTTCAATCTTGTCTTCAGCCAAAGTGTAATAAGACATTTCTTCATCATCAAGCCACTGTTTTAAAACATCTTCCTCGCCGATACGTACATCATGAGCCATCTTCGCAACAAAAATGGTTTGTCCTAGGGTAAAGCCAATGTCACGTGTGAACACCTGCTCTGGGAATTTTTTATGATAAGGCAATAAAACAACCTCTATCCCGTTTGTTTCTAGAGTTCTGACAAACTCACTGTGTTGTTCCAGCGCACGTTTTATATGGATCCCTTCATCCTTAAATTCCTTTTGTGTTTCGTTGATAACTTCACGAATCGTCATATATTGGGGCTGGCAAAGAATTACACGCTTTAATGGGTCATACTCGTTTCCACAATATGTTTTATGATTTTGCGTCATTTGCGCTCCTCCTAAATAATCTTCCTTTATAGGATTACTTAAACAAATTCTCCCATTCATTCATAGAGTAATAAAAGGAATTTCAATTTATAATGGTGGTGCTAATTTTATGTTTGAAATGAAGAAATCAAAGTATGGCAGAGGTATATTCGCAACCTGCGACATTAAGAAAGGTGAGCTCATTCATGAAGCACCCGTGATCATTTCCTCGAAAAATGAGTTTAAATATTTGAAAAAAACCATCATGATTGAATACGTTTTTTGGTGGGGTGACGATTTACAAGAATGTGCATTAGCGCTTGGATACGGTTCATTGTTTAATCACTCCTACACCCCTAATGCTTTATATAAGCTTAATCTCAAAAATCAAACCATTGATATTTTTGCCTATAGTGATATCAAAACAGGAGATGAAATCTTGATCAATTACAATGGCGACCCTGTAGACACTGAACCAATGTGGTTTGATGTTTACTAATTAGTTTTCTTTCCTTCCTCCGCCTTCTTTAATGTTTGAATATACAATATCTTCATCTTGCGCACCCCATATATTACCCATTCTGATTTTTGTGAATCGTATTTATCTAAAAAATATAAAAAAGCACCCAGTAAAAATTGGGTGCTTTAACCTGTTGGTAATTTTATTTTATCCATAATGGAAGTTAAATAACTTTTAACAGATCCCATCTTGTTGTGATGGTTGGAGGTTTGAGGGATTAAGTCGTCATCTTCTTCTCTCGATTCCTCATCCATGAGTTCATGTGAATAAATTCGCTTTCCAGCCATAATGCTTCGAATGGACGAGGCTAATTCTTCACTAGGATTGTCTTTCAGTAAATATCCTTTAACGTCAGCCTTCAATGCACGCTGATAATATCCCGGTCTAGCGAAGGTGGTAAGAATAATTACTTTACAATTAATGTACTGTAATTCTTCTGCGGCCTCGAGACCTGTCTTTTCAGGCATTTCAATGTCCATAATACAAACATCCGGCTGTAAATTTTGCACCAGAGTAATTGCCTCTTCCCCATTGCCTGCCTGACCAACTACTTCGATATCCTCTTCCAAGTTCAACAGATTCCCCATGGCCTCTAACAGCAGCGCCTGATCCTCTGCGATTACAATTCGAATCATCTTCAATCTCTCCTTATCAGGCGGCTGCTCCACATGCAGAGACTCCCCATGCACGGAGAGTCAGCCAAATTGGGTAATATTATAACTCTGGTTTCGCTTGAACAGAAATACGTTTTTTCGCTAAAGCTTTCACGTCTTTAAAAGCAACAAAATTCTTGGCATTTTCATCCCATAAACGGAAACGAAGTGACTTTAAGCTTGTCGCAAGTGTAATGGTTGGAACGTTTTTTAATGGTTCTGTCTGATTATGAGCTTCTTCTAATTTATAATTTGGAACTCTTGGGCTTAAATGGTGAACATGGTGAAATCCAATATTCCCTGTTAAGAATTGCAAAAGTTTAGGCAGTTTGTAAAAAGAACTTCCCTCTACTGCAGCTTTCACATATTCCCAGTCCTTATCTTCTTCAAAGTAAGAATCTTCAAATGTATGCTGTACGTAAAACAGCCAAATACCTGCTGAACCGGAAATCATGAAAATGGTGCCTTGAATGAGCAGGAATGATTGCCAGCCAATTGTGACGCAAAACAAAGTAACTAAAGCAACAAGAATGACATTGGTTAAATAGGTGTTCATTCGCTCTTTTTTACGTGCATCTTTACGATTAAAACGATTTTTAAGCGCGAAAACATAGATTGGTCCTAAGCCAAACATCACGATAGGATTACGATAAAAACGGTAAGCTAGTCGAAGTCTAAGTGGTGCTGCCAAATATTCATCGACTGTTAGTGTCCAAATATCTCCTGTACCACGCTTATCTAAATTACCACTTGTGGCATGATGAACAGAGTGTTCGTGACCCCATTGATCAAACGGGAACAATGTTAATACTCCCATTGCGGTACCAACTGCACGATTCGCCTTTCTGTTTTTGAAAAACGAATGATGGGTACAGTCATGAAAAATGATAAAAATTCGTACTAAAAACCCTGCCGCTGCGATCATCGGAACCAATGCCAACCAATAAGAAACAGATAAACATTGATAAGCAATGAACCACAATAAGATAAACGGTCCAACCGTGTTAATAATCTGCCATACACTTTCTTTTGTTGTTGATCCTTCAAAAGGAGCAACTTGTTTTCGTAAATTCTTCGTATTTTCTTGTACTGACATAATTTTAATTCCCTTCGGTTTGTGTCGTTAAAATAAGTATAGGGAAATAAAATCATTCATGTAAGTACCAGGTGTCATATGCAGAGTATGACAAACGTCATATAGAAGTTGTCTTTTACACCAAAACAGAAAAATATGCTATAATAAAATAGTTGTGTTTTAACAAATTAAAGCGGTGATGTAGGTAAAAAACCGTCCGCTTCAAAAGGGTGTTAATAAATGAAAAATGAAATTGATACAATTTATATTTTAGAAAATCCTGAAAAGAATATGATTAAATTTGCAACTGGATATCAGCTTAAATATGAAGATACCATAAAAGATGTTTTTGGTGTGGCCTGCCTAAATGATTTAGAAATGATGATTCAGTTTAACAAGCCTTTCCAAGATAGCATTTGTGAAAGTAAGAACATAACTGTAAAGAATCTTAGATTAAATCAAGTTATTCGCATTGCGTCCAAAAACGAACTCCTTCAATTAAGGGAGCAATTGTTAGGGCAGTTAGGAAATTTACCAATTCCACGTCCTTTCGATTCAGTCATCCAGCTCCAAGAAGGAATTTTTCGATGGGATGAACAAAATTCTTCATACATTTTAGATCAGCTTGGTGCATAATTCATTCCTTTAAAATAGTAACCCACCACCGTTATGGGTTACTTTTTTTTGAAAAACATTATTTTGGCAGGTGTTTCATCTTATGTTCTTAATGGATAAGGCAATTATTATTGGTGGAGGTATCTCTGGTAAATTAGCAGCGCGGGTGTTGTCGGATGTTTACAAAGAAGTAATCATCCTCGAACGTGACAATGAACCGGAAGGACCCTTTTCACGTAAAGCTGCACCTCAAGGTGAACATTTACACGCCCTCCTTCATGCCGGTGAGTATGGTCTTGAAAACTTATTTCCTGGTATAACAGGGGAATTTTATAAGAGCGGTGCTGTAAAAATTAATTCAACCATTGATCTTGCATGGTTTCACCATGGTGCTTGGAAAATACGATATGATGGAGGATACAATACTACTCTGCAAACGCGCCCGCACTTAGAATGGCACATAGAACAATACATAAAAAGGATTCCAAATGTTGTTTTGCATTACAATCAAGTCGTCCAAGATTTTTTATATAATGAAGAAGATAATCGGATTACAGGTGTTTTATTAAAAAACGGTCCATTATTAGCAGATTTAATAGTGGACGCCAGCGGAGTAAGCAGTTTTACATCTAATTGGTTACATAAACAAGGTACCCCTATTCCTGAGGAAAAGGTTGACATCAACTTAAGTTATAGTAGTAAACAATTTCAACTGACTGAAGACCAGGAAAAAGACTGGAAGATTAAGATGCTTTATCCCAATCCGCCTCAAGAAAAAATCGGCGGTACGATTTCTAAGATAGAGGGAAATCGTTATATTGTCACCATAATGGGTTATCATAACGCTATAAATGAGAAAGAGGTTTTAAAAGACGATAGCGGCTTTATTGAACTTTCAAGAAAATTGCCAAAAATGGATATTTATCACGAAATAAAAAATGCAACTCCTCTTACCAAAACAAGCCTCTATCGTATCCCACATATTGTTTGGAGAAGGTTTGATAAGATTGAATTACCAGATCGACTTTTACTAATCGGTGATACCCTCTGCAGAATTGACCCTGTATTCGGCCAAGGAATGAGTATTGCGATTTTAGAGGCTCTTGCACTGCAAAAATTGATAAATAAAGGTGCTCGACAAAAGATGCCAGCGGATTTTCATAAAAAGGCAGCGAAAATTATTTCCCCGATTTGGAATATGGTCCTTACAGAAGATTTCCGCTATCCTGACACTCGCGGGAAAAAGCCATTTGGACTGTCCATCCAGCAATGGTATGCTAAAAATATTTTTCTTTTATCCGCACAAAATCAAGAGGTGTATAATGCGTTTGTGAAAGTGATGAATCTAGTTAATCCGATAACCTCACTGATGAGGCCAGGGATTATTAAAAGTGTTTTGAACCGCACATTTACAAATTCGAGAAAACTATAACTCATAAAAGCGGTCCTCTTTTAAAAAGAGAACCGCTTTTTACTAATGTCTAAGAATTTACCTTTTAATAGGTATTTTCAATGGATTTAATGGTATCAAATAGTTGTTTATTTATCGGAGTCGGTACTCGATGTTTATTCCCCATATACAATACTGCTCCCGCGAATAAAGCCACCTCGCTATGTCTCCGTGCTTCCAAGTCCTGCGCCATAGAAGGTTTCCCTTCGGGGCTTAAAGTGGCTAACACACTTAACCAGTAATTCAAATCTGCCTCTGTTAGATTTATCCCCTCGTATTCAGATAAGGTAATGACCTCTCTCATCGCGGCAATCATGGTTTCCCTTGCCGCACCTTCCCGTTGAATTTCACCGTAATTGCTTTTATAGACAGCGACGGTTTGATTAACTCCGACATTCAGCATGAATTTTCCCCATAGCCGCTTATTCATATCGGTGTCTATCTCATATGGAAAATCAATTTTATCAAAAAAGGCGGCAACACTTTTAGCCTCCTCAGAAATTATTCCAGGCTTTTGATCACCGAAGCAAAGCATTCCCATATGGTCGTATGTAAGTTTATTTCCTACTTTTACCGCGTCCATCCCTTGGGCTACACTATAAAGAATCTTATCCAACCCATACACTTGCCCAATAATACCTTCACTTGTAATACCATTTAATGCGGACAATATGATCGTGTCCTTACCCACATGATGCCGAACAGCTTGAATGGCGTCATGTAAGCCTTCGTATTTTACAGTGAAAATCAGTAAATCTGCTGGTTCGCAGGGTTCTTCGGGTGTTACATAGTGGAAATCACAAGGTTCTCCATTACAATAGACATGTTCTCTTTTATATTTTTCGATACGGTAGCGGTCCGCTATAATTCTTACATCCCCCTTCGGCAATCTCTTGACAAAATGGTTGCCGAATAATATTCCTAATGCTCCTAATCCGATAATAGATACTTTTTTTATTCCCATCCCGTAAGTCCTCTCTCCTTTTTATTAAATTCTATCATGAAATTTTAGTTGATTAATAATGATTCGTTTTTCGATATAATAGAGAATATAGAAAATTTTGTAAAGAGGGGTAAACATGGATAACGAAAATAAGGATCCACAGCATACAGAAGACAATTTTGACTGGGAGACTTTTTTTAATCCCGATGATAAACAGGAATGGGAAATAGAGAAACTTCAAAAGAAAAAGCGGAAAAAATTCATGGTTAAAATCGTTAGTTCCCTGCTCGTACTGGCACTTTTGATCAGCGGACTAGAAGTGTGGATTAACATTTTCAACCTCCCTGCGATTAACTTTGTTAAAGTGTCAAATCAATTATCAAAGCAGCCTGACGTGAAGGAATACAAAAAGTCGGTTGTAACGATTGAATGGAATGGAGTGAAAGGAACGGGCTTTACAGTTACTCCTACTGGATTAATAGTCACGAATGAACATGTGGTTGAACGTACGAATAGAGTAAATGTCCATTTTAAATCGGGTAGGTCATATGCAGGTAAAGTAATCGCGAAACACCCAGAAATAGATGTTGCGATTATAGAAATTTACGCAGAAAACCTCCCTTTTCTTCATCTTGCTACCGACAAGGATTGGGAAAGCTGGGTTGGTAAGGAAATCATTTTTATTGGAAACCCATTAGCTTTTACCCAAATAGCCAATAAAGGCACATTGGTTGGTAAAGTACAGTTAACCGACTGGCAGGTCCCCGTTATGATGATTGAAGCACCTATTTACCAAGGAAACAGCGGCAGCCCGGTATTAAATGAAAATGGAGAAGTCATTGGTATTATCTTTGCAACCTTGCAGGACCCGGAGATAGAGACGAAAGAAATTGTAGGAGTTGCGATTCCATCTTACTATATTAGGGAAATTATTAATAAAAATATCAATAGCGATTTTTAGGTTCTATCAATTGCCACTATCTAGCAGAACAGATTATACTAATATTTGGTATTACTATGAATCTAAGGAGGAGATCACTTGACTAGTTTACAGGATACTACCACACTACTTAATGGAGTCAAAATGCCCTGGTTTGGCCTAGGTGTTTATAAGGTTCAGGAAGGGGAAGAAGCACTTCAATCTGTAATGGCTGCAATGAAAGCTGGTTACAGAAGCATTGATACCGCAGCTCTTTATCAAAATGAAGAAAGTGTAGGTCAAGCGATAAAGGAATCCGGTGTTCCCCGTGAAGAGTTATTTATTACTACTAAAGTGTGGAATGAAGACCAGCGCAATGATTCAGTATTAGAAGCATTTGAAACTAGCCTGCAAAAACTTGGACTGGATTATGTTGATCTATATTTAATACACTGGCCAGTAAAAGAAAAATACAAACAAACCTGGAAAGTTCTTGAACAACTTTATAAAGAGGGCCGTGTTTGTGCAATTGGTGTTAGCAATTTCCAAATTCATCATCTAGAAGATTTACTATCTGTTGCTGAGATCAAACCGATGGTAAATCAGGTGGAATTACATCCGCTTTTAGCACAAACTGAACTTCGTGACTATTGCAGAAAACAAGAAATCCAAATTGAGGCCTGGGCTCCACTTGGTCAAGGCAGACTTCTTGAACATCCAGTTTTACAAGAAATCGCGGCACAGCACAACAAAACAACCGCTCAAGTCATCCTGCGCTGGGATATTCAAAACCAAATTGTCACCATTCCAAAGTCAGTTAAAGAGTTCCGTATTATCGAAAATGCAAATATCTTTGATTTTGCATTAACCGAAAGTGATATTCAAAAGATTAACTCCCTAAACGAAAACAAACGATTCGGTGCTGATCCTGATAACTTTAATTTTTAATTTTGTATAGGAAAAAACGGCCTCATGAGCTAGTCATGAGGTCCATTTTTATATCAAGATCCGTTCTGTTTCTTTAAATAGTTTCTACGCACCATTTCATCGTAAATATCTCTAAACAAGATATCTCTGTTTCTACCTTCAATAACCTCTTTTATATAAGAATCTTTAATTTTGTAAAAAGCCTCGAGGTTAAAAACATTCTTATATTTATCAATCGATCCGAGAACGTCCAATGTCAATAAGGTTCTCTTACATTTTAGACATCTGCCGCAATTCTTAATTCTGACAAGACAAACATTTAAATATTTGTAGGAGAGTTCAAATTCTGAAACCATTTGTGTTTTCCGCACTCGTGAATAATTACTCCCTGCTGAATAGAAAGTTACGTTTTCTGTAGATAACAAAGGCAGGCTAAGAAAGTCATAGGATGCGGAATCCGAATTAAATTTGGCATTAATAGTTTGATAACCAGCAGAATAGTAATAAACATGAAACAACTTTTGGAATACTAACAGCGCCGACACATTTCGTAATGTATGGGTTCTAACAAAGCTCATCTTTAAGATATCGTTTAAATTGCTGTCTACTACGATCATTTCTTTTCCTAGCTCTTTAGCACATGCGGAAGCCCATGCTACCCTGTCTTGATAAATCTTATCTTGCCACTTACGGCTTCCCATCATTTGGTTTGAACCTGTATTAAAAAAGGTAAAATGAGTAATTTGATAATTTGGTGGAACAACCCCGCCCAAATGCTCGTAGACAGTAGATAAGGAATCAATTCCGCAGGATAACCCTGTACCAACTGCTCCCTCATTAGGTAAAGGTGTTGACTGAAGATTATCGCATAGCACTCGAATCTTTTTATATCGATAGATTTGAGCAATTAACGGAAGTAAATGGTGATTTAATGCATAAAACAATTTTTCCGAGACAGCACCTTTTACTAGAATATTTTGTCCTTTTCTTATTGCAAGCCATAGCAGACCAACCAAAAATGCATCGACTCGCTCCGTAGTCATATACGTTCCGTATGTCTCATTAGTCTCATACCAAAGGATATTCTCAATTCCCTCATCATCAAATCTAGCTTGCAATCGCACTTTCCCATTCAGGTTTACTTTTTCCGGTTGGTATATCGTAAGCATACTAGTCACCGCCATAATTTAATTACCTACTATACTATGTGAAAAAGAATTCTCATGCATTGGACAAACCCACATTTTAATAAAAAAATAAAGAAAACCACCAACTGATTTGGTGGTTTACTATTCCAGAGGCATAAACATTAACGGTTTTTTCCTGCTTTCAAAAGACCCCTTAGTTGAAACATAGCAACACCTTCTTTGCGTTCATATGCTTGAACGAAGATGCTTACAACGATTAATTCAGCTAATAATCCCAGCGAGAGGCCCATAGCACCGATGACACCATTCCATTGTGCAGCAAAATTCACGCCAATGACTAAAGAAATCAATGTAACTACAAAATTAGCAGACTGTGAAAAAATGGTTACCTTTGTTCGTTTATACACCATTAATAAACCGTTAAAATAATCTACAAAGGGAAACACAAGTGCCATTAGCATCGTAACTTTGAATACTTGAATGCTTGCATCTAACAACCTGCCATTGACCCCGATTACATGTTCAAAAAATAATCCTCCAAGCGGAGTATACGCTAAAATTGCAACCAATATACACGGGACAAAGCCGATAACCAGTAAGAACTTTTTTACAAGCGCATTTTGTTCTCCATAAAAATTGATCACAATTTGATGGATATAGGAGAAAAAACTTAAAATCAATTGTGTCACACTAAGGGCAATCGCATAACTTGCAATCGCCAGTTCAATATTAACGGTTTTACCCAAAGCAATATTGATGGCTGGTCCAATCATGACGACAATTACAGAAGATAACATAAGCGGACTATAAAATTTAAATATACTTTTCTTTGACTCTATTTTTAGTTCATGTTTAGCAGGCATTTTACGAACTAAGGTCCTTGCTTCTATGAAGCTAATGATACATTCAACGATCATCCCTGTTAAAAAAATCATCGCACCGGATACTCCTGTAATATGACCAATGTTCATGAAGTATAAAGACAGCAAATACATGGCAGCAAGTCTTATGACCATACCAATTGTTAACCATTTTGTTTGTCTATTATAAATGATGACACCCTGGGCTAGACAACGGAGTGCAGAAAAAATTGTAACGAATATAAGAACTTGGTAAATAGCCTTTATATCATCCACCATAGTCTCTTTAGCTCCAAAGACTTTTGCAAAAATAAAATCTCCAGCCGGAGTATACGCAACTGCAAATGCAACCAACATTAAACTCCCGATGAGATAAAAGGAAAAATGGGACATTAATTTATACGAGCCTTTGTCTCTTACCAACGAGGAACAAGTTTGTCGAAGTAAATTTCCCAGCCGTTCCGTAATTCCAAATAAACTCATCGCAATCGCATAACTAGCCAAAATAAACTCAGAATTATCTGCTCTAACCAATGTACTGTTGATAATGATATGGGATATCGTTACCAGACTCGCAGATAAACCTAAAGGAATAAAGAAAATGAACAAGGATTTCATATTCAGTTCTTCTTTTGTTTTTTTCATTCTCTCCAACACCTTCTAATTAGAATATCTTCCTAAATTTATTTCGACACACTAAATTTATTCCATTTTATTATAAATCCTATGGTTTATTATGGATATAATTATTTTTACAAAAAGTTGGTTTTCGAGAACATTGTTGTTAAAATCTTAAAGCCGATTTTAACTTATTCTCAGTGGAAATAATGTTCAATCAATGGTATATACTTTCAAAAGGCAACAATACTTGAGAATAGAGCCTGCCAAAATGAAAATAACACCGACGTCTTTAAACAAATGTCGGTGTTAGAAACGTTTTTAATCATTACTCTCTAATAATGGAATCTTAACTTCTACCCCTAACCGTGTAAGTAACTTAGCAAGTGTCTCAAGTCCAGATTTCGGATTGATTTTCGTTTCAAGGTAATAGGTGGTGCCTGTTAGTTTCGATTTATACGTATGCAATTGCGTAAAAGTTCGATTATCTTTATGAACGGGTTCAAGCGCCATGGCATAGCGTTTTCCCGAATCAGTGGAACCGAGAACAACTCCCTCTTTTATCATTTCATGAAGAGGAAGATGATGATCTTCAATCCAATTTAAACCTTCCTTCCAAAGTGCTGGAACAGTTTCACCACGAATAACCGTGTTTCCTTTACCGAGCTTTACATTGATATACAAGGAATCCCATTTTTTATAACTAGTCCGATTATGCTCCTCAACCTCTGGTATGACGGCGGAGGCTTTTTCAGTTGCTTTTTTCTTCAGCTGGTCAAATAACTTCTCTACTGTTCCAACCCCAACATTTTCATATTTTGCTAGAATAACTAGTTCCTTCGGCAATTGACCAACACTTTCAATTTGATCTTCATTAAGTTGTCTTAATAGGCTTGGGATTCCCGTGAATTCAGCGGAGGTAAGCTGGACCTTGGAAAGTTCCTCAGTGACTATGATATAGTCAGATTTGTAAAAGAAAAATAATTCTCCTTGCCGTTCAAGCGATAGATTCCTTCTGATTTTTTCTTCCTCAATAAAGGTTCGTAATTCTTCAAAGAAAATTTCGTCATTCTTTTCGCTAAAACGTTTCACATGCTTGTGTAAGCCTAATAGGTTTTTAGGCAGCTCACTCATGATTCGTGCTTGCTGCTCTGCCCCTAATCGAATCAGAAAGGTTTCGGATTTATCAAATCGTTGTGGTAATAGGAAAGCGTCCCTAAGAAAATACGGAACTTCTACTTGTCTGCCATTAAACGTAATGGTACGAATCGTCGTTATACCTGGAATTCCCTCTTCCACTGTGTGTACAGCTGCTTCAGGCGTTTCAACACTCACTGCCGCTTCTTTTAGTGCAGACTCTGTAGAAAGCTTTTCTACCGAATTAGAAAGGAGCTCTTCAAGTGACTTGAGTCTAATTTCCAGCTCAGACATATCATATCTTTTTTCCATTATCGGAGATGGATCCTGATAATCCGGAACGGTAATATCTACTGGTCCATATACCTCGACATACCATTTAACTATTTTGTACAATGCCTCCCAAGACAATAGCGCCTCAGAATACCGGAACATTCTTGAATTATGGGCAGCTTGATTTCCAATTTGCCTAACAAAATGGAGCGCATCACATATCTCAGGAAGTAAATATCCTTTGTCATTAAGCATATCAAGATGGTCTTTTAAATTGGCTCGAGGGTCTTCTGGCAATTCCTCTGCTCGAATCACCTGTTGTAAAATATTCTCTACAAAAACACGTGCATGTGTCAGCATTGTTCTTGGGCTGGTAAAGATACTATTCTCCAATTCACGTGCAACTAACGCCAGTTCTTTAGAAATAGGCTCTATAAATTGATAGAAGTAAGATTGTTTATCCATCAGAAAACTCCTCTAAATATATAATATTCTTATTTTATCATACCGGAGCATAATTGGAATATACTAGTAGATTTCTCCATTAAGAAAAGCCGCCTCTAAAAAGAGAACGGCTTTTACATACGCTATTTAATTCGTAAAAATTGTTGCAATGATTTGGTCGTATGACATTCCACTATTAACTGTAAATGAACCTGGTCGTAGGGCATTTTGTAACCCTCTTGCTTCAATATCTTGAGTGAATTTGAAAGCATCTGGAATCAATTGAGCTTGAAGAAGAACATTAGCAACATCAATACTTGTCATTCCATCTGCTACATTTACAACTACTTGAGTTACGGGTTTATCCTTACCTTCTTTATCTGCAGGCTTCGTTTCAACATCCTTTGCTGCTTGCAAAGTCTTTTCTAACTCTTCTTTTGTTTGCACAACATAACCAGCAGATTCAAGTTGATCCTTCATTTCTGCTTTAGTTAGTTGAGTTTTCTGGGAAGATTTTGCTGATGCTTTTTGATCGGGATAATCATCAGTAAAGTAAACCACACCACAAATCGTTGTAGCAATAAGAATTCCTGCTGCAAAGCTGCTCAATAAATTAATTCGCATTGGCAACTAGTCCCCCTTCATCCTTTATTTTCAGATAAGGTGTTAGCAGCTGTTCAATTTCTGTTACTGGTACTTCTTTCATCTCAGCGATGCTTTCAATCGAGTAATTACGTCTATATAAATCTATTACTTCACGCATAAAAAGCTTCTCTTCTGCAGAAAGTTGAATTCCAGCTTCTTTTGTTACAACTTCTATATCAAGCTCGATATCTCGGATTGAGTCTTGAATGCTATTGATTTCTTTCATCATGGATACATGTACTAAATCAATTTGCTTTTTTTCAAGCTTTGAGTCACGGTATGTCTTAACTATTGAAAAAACGAGCAATAATGCGGAAAGAAGAAACAATCCGAATAAAGTCCATTCCATCGAAATCTACCTCCTTCTTGTTAATAGACCAACACAAGAATCTATTATACATCCAAAATAAATAAATTTCGATTTTATTCTACAAAATACATCAAAAGTCTGAGAGATTTGTCAAAAAACAGGTGATAAGGATTTCATTTGCTATATGTTTTTGGTTGGTGAACCGAAAAAAAGCACCCAAAAAATGGGTGCTTAACTTCTGGATAATGGTTTAAATAGATGGTGCTTCCATCCCCATTTGGCTCCATTCTTCCCTCGATGGACCATATATTCCTGGAACCTGAACGCCTGCTTGACGCATCAGGACGGTCATTTGTCCACGATGATGCACAATATGCTTGATTAGCATATTAAGCATGGAAGCTTTTTGCAGTTCTCTTCCAAACACGTTTTTAGTTTCACTAAGGTTTTCATCTGTCCATTGTTGTCTAATTGCTTCACTAGTTTCTGCACTAACGCTTCGGAACGTCTCTGCTATTTCCCTTGCCGAAGTTGGAACACTTAATTCATTCTCCACACCTTTTACCGTTACACCAAACTCCATTAGCATCCCTGGAGTACTAGCAACGATGTGCCAAGCAATAGAGCCTAATGTACGATCTTCAGGTGAAATTTTCTGTTGCAGTGATTGATCAGTTAGAGCGTCTAATACCTTTTGTGTTGAAGCCGCTTCTTGATTCCATTCATCAATAAATTGAGAGATTGCTGTATACATTGTATGTCCTCCATTACTAAATTTTTGATTACCTTAGCCATATTATACCACTTATACTGATAATACAAAATTATCCATGCTAACTAAGATTTTCTATTGGAAATCCTAATAATTAGGCGTGAATATTGGGGACTTGGAACCATTATTGCTTCGATGGCTAGAGTGAATCCTAAATTGTATATTTTAACTTTACGACTAAAAAATTCATCAATGTACATAGTAAAATTAAACCAATAAAATGAAATCAAGGAGTAGTCGTATGAAGATAAAATGGAAAATATCTATTTTGATTACTTTTCTAGCGGTAGAATTATTAACAGCTTGTAATACAGAAAAAAGAGAATCATTAAATCATGAAAATGATGTAAATTTTCGTCCTGTTCGTTACGAACGTAAACCAAATGTAAATGAGAGTAATAATGATTATAAAAACCAAGATAACAGACTAGACTTACAGAAAAAAACCCCCTTACAACCAGAAAAATAAGATAATTCTTCCATATTCAACAAACAAAACCCCTACTTTTTAAAAGATAGGGGTTTTGTTTTAACACTTTCTCTATGTTTGTAAAACGAGTAAAAAGAAGTTGCATAAAAGATGGATAACGTTTAAAACTGGAAAATAATAAAAAACTTAGTAATCATGATTTATTTCACATACAAAAGAATCCAAATATTTTAGAATGTACTTTAAAAATAGAAATCGGGTGTAGAAATGTCAGTAGTAACAGAATATTTGGATGTAGATATATTATTTAACTCTTTTAGCTCACTTGCTGTGGATTGTTTCTTTGGTTGTGATCAACAAGAATTTTTCACCTTTAAAGACTCTAAATTCCGTTATTATCAAATGAAGCATGAGCAGGCTGCCGTTCATGCTGCAGATGGGTACGCACGAGCAACTGGACGTCCTGGGGTGGTCCTGCTTACATCTGCTGCCGGAATCACAAATGGAGTTACAGGGATTGCAACAGCCTTTAGTGACTCCATACCGTTAGTCATAATCGCAGGTCCTCTTAGGCAAGATCCATTTAAAAAAGAAGCACTGCAAGAATTAGATATTTCAGGACTCACGCTGCCCATCACTAAGCATGCTTCTAAAATTAATGCCCTGCAAGGTTTTAACGATGTTTTTAAAAAGGCAATAACGATAGCTGCTGATGGCAGACCAGGTCCTGTTTTAATTGAACTCTCCTCAGAAACGACTATAAAAAATATTCCAACGAATCGTCAGAATACAACAAAAGTCAATAAGACTATCCTTGAAAAATCAGTTAATGCAGCAAAAGATTTAATTGAAAATGCCAGAAAACCTGTTCTTTTTATAGGAGGCGGTGTCATTGCTTCCGGTGCAACAAATCATTTAAGAGAGTTTGTGGAGAAGTCCCGTATGCCGGTCGTAAGTACCCTTTTAGGTATAGGTGCAATGGAAGCACGAAACCCGTTATACTTAGGGATGTTAGGGATGCATGGGACGTTTGCTGCCAATAAAGCTGTACACCATGCTGACCTTTTAATTTGTATTGGGGTTCGTTTTAGTGATCGTGTGACAGGAAGAATTAAGCGGTTTTTCACCAAAGTCGAAGAAGATTCATATCGATATTGACCCTGCTGAAATCAATAAAATCATTTCAGTAGATTTACCCATTGTCAGTGATGCCAAAGAGTTCATTTTAAAACTAAATAATTATTTAGATTATCAACAAATTAGTAATAATACCGAAATCTGGACAAACGAAGTGGTGGAATGGAAACGGACTGTCCCCCGATTTGATAAATCCAATAGTCTGCTTAAACCTCAGACCGTAATTCGGCTCTTAAGTGACTATTCCGCTCCTGATACCATTGTAGTAACAGATGTAGGTCAGCATCAAATATGGACGGCTCATCATTATGCGTTTACTCAGCCAAGAACACTTATTACATCCGGCGGCCTAGGAACGATGGGATATGGATTGCCTGCTGCTATTGGGGCAGCTGCCGCCCATCCGGGAAAATCCATTATTTGTGTATCTGGTGATGGCAGTTTTCAAATGAATATTCAGGAATTGATTACGATAGTGAAGTATCAGCTTCCAATTAAAATTGCGATTTTAAACAATTGCTATCTAGGCATGGTCCGCCAATGGCAAGAACTGTTTTATCAGGGACGTTATTCAGAAGTTAAAATGATTTCCCCAAATTTCGTTCAACTCGCCGTGGCCTATGGTGTGACAGGATTCAAGGCCCAATCAGAGAATGAAGCCAAGCTGATTATTGCTGAGGCATTTCAACATAAAGGGCCCGTTCTCATCGCGTTCAATGTAATGGAAGAAGAAAACGTGTATCCGATGGTGCCCCCGAATCATAGCAACGATCAAATCCTACTATCCCGTTAAAAAAACTCCAAACCTTTGTATAATACAAAGGTTTGGAGTTTTTCTCCTTAATCCTTTAAGACGACAATCAACTGTCCACCCCAGGCGGACAAAATGGGTGGTTTGTCCACGAGCGGTGACAGGCACCAATTTATATCTATTCTAAATTAGCAAATATGCCGGCTGCATTTGCGACTAGTTCGTCTTGGTCATTGTAGATATTACAGTAAAGATGGTTAAGGGTCCTTCCCTTTTTGATGAGGTGGGCATCTGCGGTAAGGAAATCACCTTTTGCTCCTTTAAGGTAGGTGGTTTTGAGATCGACTGTTACGACTGATTGTAGTGAATTTTCATCTTCATCAAAGGCATTACAGGCATTGCCCATTGCTAAATCTGCCAATAAACTAATAATTCCACCTTGAACATACCCTACTGTGTTTAAAAGTAATGGCTGCACTGGCAATATAACTTTTAAATTAGTATCACTAATTTTTTCATATTTACAATTCAATAAATGATCGAATGGATTTTTAATATACTGTGTTTCCAGCTTCATCACCCCATATATACACTAAAAAATAGGTTGAATCTACTCATATAGATTTCACCCTTCATTCAACCGTCTACCTCAGAAGGACAAATTAGTTGATTTGTCCACGAGCGGTGACTGGCACCAAAAATGGCACCCAAAAATTAATATTCGTAAAATCCGCGGCCGGTCTTTCTGCCGTAGTGTCCTGCGCGAACCAATTTTCTTAATAATGTAGCAGGGCGGTATTTGGAGTCGGCTGTTTCTTCGTAGAGTGTTTCCATTACCATGAGCATGACGTCGAGCCCGATCATGTCAGCTAGGGCTAATGGACCAATTGGATGGTTGGCTCCTAGTTTCATACCAAGATCGATATCTTCTTTTGTGGCAACCCCTTCTTGCAGGACGAAAATTGCCTCGTTTATCATTGGTGCCAATATTCTGTTTACTGCAAATAATGGTGCTTCATTTACCGTAATCGATTTCTTGCCAAAGCTTTCACACAAATCCTTGGCAATCATATAGGTTTCATCTGAAGTATCATTGCCACGGATGATTTCGACTAGTTCCATAAGCGGTACTGGGTTAAAAAAGTGAGTCCCGATGACCTTATCTGCCCGTTTCGTAGCAGAAGCCATTTCGGTAATACTTAAGCCAGATGTATTAGAACAGAAAATAGTCTCATGCTTACATATTTGGTCAATCTCCTTATACAACTCTTTCTTTTTCTCCATATTCTCGATAATTACTTCAAAAACTATGTCAGCCTCTTTCAAATCATCCAATCTAGTAGACGCTGTAAAACGCTCTAGAATAGTCTCAACAGTATCATTAAGTTTCCCCTTTGAAGAAAGTTTCTCCAAGCTCTTTTTGATAATACCTAAACTTCTTGTTAAATAATCCTCTTGAATATCTGACAAAATGATTTGGAAACCCGCACACGCAGCTACCTGAGCGATACCCGATCCCATGCTCCCGGCCCCAATCACACCGATGGTTTTAATAGACATGTTACACCCTCCAAATATTATTCTTATATTATACCCCTGTAAATTTAGGAGCCCGTTTTTCCAAGAATGCATTCACACCTTCTTGCATATCTTCACTTGCAATAAGATTGGCTTGAACCATAGTTTCTTGTTCTAAAAATGCCTCCCAAGGAAGTTGGGCTGTATGATTCAACATTTTCTTCACGTAACTATTACTTAATGGCGGCCCATTCATAATTTTCTGTGCGAATTCACTTGCGCCTTGAAGTAAATCACCATCCACTACCTTATTAACAATTCCCCATGTTTCCGCCTCTTCTACACCTAAAATCTTTCCGGTAACAATCCATTCCTTCGCAATGGCAGTGGGCACTCGTTCAGATAGTAACTTGATTAAGCCCAAATCCGGAATAACTCCAATATTCACAAAGCTTAAGCCAAACTTAGCTGTCGAGTCAGCTACAATGAAATCTGAAGCCAATGCTAGGCTAAATCCGGCTCCTGCTGCAAAACCATGAACAGCTGATATCACATATTTATCCATATTCAAAATTACTCGAGTTACATTTATCGCTTTATCTAAATAAGAGATAATTTCCCTTTGTTTCGTAAATTGCTGAATCGTTTCTAAATCTCCTCCAGCACAATAGGATTTCCCCTCGCCTGATAAAACAATAACTTTCACTTCTGGATTTTTATCCAGACTTATAAGCGCTTCTGTTAAATCCTCTACTAAATCAGTAGATAAAGAATTTAACTTTTTAGGCCGATTTAGAAAAATAGAACCAATACCGTTCTCAATTTTTACGATTATAGGTTGAGACATTGTTATTTCTCCTCTATAAAAAATTATTTTCCTTGAAACAGCGGCTTTTCCTTCGCTAAAAATGCTCGTGCACCTTCCTTTTGATCCTCCGTTGAACAAAGGCTTTTAAATTGAACTGCCTCAAGCTCTAATGCTTCATCCATTGGCAAATTTAGACCTTGGGTAATCGCCTTTTTGGCAGCTTTGATAGCAAGTGGCCCTTTTTTCTTTATCTTCGCAGATAAAGTATGTGCACGATTTAGTGCTTCACCTGCTGGAACAAGGATATCTACTAAACCGATTCGGTATGCCTCACTAGCATCGATGTTATCTCCGGTAAAAATAAGCTCTTTCGCTTTCCCAGCTCCTACTAATCTAGGCAAACGCTGCGTTCCTCCATAGCCTGGAATAATTCCTAAATTCACCTCAGGCTGTCCGAATAATGCTTTTTCACCTGCAATCCGAATATCACACGCCATCGCTAATTCACAACCAGCTCCAAGAGTAAATCCTTCAATCGCAGCAATTACCGGAACTTCAAAACTTTCAATCTTATTAAAAATTTGGTGGCCAATTTTCACAAGGTCGTATCCTACTTCAGGAGTCATATCAATAAACTGTTTAATGTCTGCTCCAGCTACAAACGCTTTGTCACCGCCACCAGTAATAATAACGGTTTGAACATCAGAATTTACCCTTACCAAGTCCAAAGTCTGATCCAGTTCTTCCATAATCTGTGCGCTCAGTGCATTTACTGGTGGATTTTCAATCGTAATCACTGCTGTCTCTTTTTCTAGATTTAATTTTACAAAAAGTGTCTTCAACATCATTCTTACCTCCATCTATGAAAAATGAACTCTATTAACGGAATAGACCAGTTGCACTAAATTCCTCGATTTCTTCTAAAGAATAGCCAAGATTTTTCATCACCTCTTCTGTATTCGCCTCTGATAGTGGTATACCCGTATGACGATACTGAGGAATAGATTCAGAAAACTTTATCGGATTGGCAATTTGTTTGACGGTTGACCCCTTTGGTCCTGGAACTTCAACCACCATCCCTCGCTCTTCAACAAGAGTTCCCTCTAATACTTCACCTAATGATAGTACGGGCTCGACACAGGCGTCTGCAGCATTAAATAATCCCATCCATTCTTCTAACGTCTTCGTCCTTAAAATCTCACGAATCTCTTCTTTGATTTGAGCCACATTTTTTGGTTCCACGCCTCCTGCAGCCAGTTCAGGTCGACCAATAGTTTGACAAAAGGCCTTGAAAAATTGTGGTTCCACACCACCGAAACTAAGGTATCTACCATCCTGAGTTTCATAGTAATCATAAAGAGAGCCCCCGTTGAGGAGATTTTCCTCCATTCCAATGTCTTTACCATTTACTAGATAGCTAGCACCCTGCATAAATGAATTAAACGCAATCATTCCATCGGTCATTGAAACATCAATATGCTGACCATTGCCAGTTCTCTCTCGATAAATAACAGCAGACAAAATTCCAATGATAGCATTGTTGGAACCAGCAGCAATATCTGCTACTTGTATGCCAATCAGCGGAGGTCCTGACTCTTTTTTTCCTGAATAAGAAGCAACACCCGACATGGCTATGTAGTTAATGTCATGACCTGCACGATCCCTCATGGGTCCTGTCTGACCGTACCCTGTTAAGGAGCAATAAATTAATCTTGGATTTACTTTTTTAAGACTCTCGTAATCAAGGTTCAGTTTCGCCATCACACCTGGTCGGAATTGTTCGATGATAATATCATACTCGCCTAAAAGCTGGTGAATCACGTCAACTGCACGAGGATCCTTAAGATTGAGGGGCATAACCTTTTTGTTCCTGCTCAATTGTGCCGAGACGGCTGACAACTCTGTTCCAGGGAGAAAAGGTGGTAGAAAATCGACTACATCTGGGCGCGACCCCGATTTTATCCTTAATACCTCTGCACCCATATCCGCCAAACACATAGTGGCATATGGCCCCGGAACCAATGTACTGAAATCTAATATTTTTAAACCTTCTAGTGCTCCAGCCATTTTTTTCTCCTTTCCTATCCATTTTATTTTTTCAAAAATGCTTTCGAGCCATCGCTGATATTTCTTCTGGTAGTTTAAATGATAGTGGTTCTTGATGCAGCGATTGGAAGAAGTTTGTATCACTTGTATTTAGATAACCGAGAGTAAGACGCGGTACAAGACGAACATGAATCGGCTGCTTCATTTGCGGGTATGGTGAAATATGAACCATTAAATTAAAACTAGCAAATCCCTGTTCACTTAAAGTTGCAAAAATAGAAAGTAAACCTTTCGAAAAATGAAGCCAATCTTGTTCGGTTACTTCGTCAATCGAATAGGCTTTTGTAAAAACAGCTAAGAAATCATTATGACTTTTCGGTGCAAAGGCGTGAAGCCAAGCAATATCTCCAGTTTCACCGATCCATCTTTCTTCTTGCTTTTTTTCAGTTTTACATAATGTCGCAAAATATTCCCTTCCTGTATCACGTTCAAAAGCAAGTGTTTTTACTAATGTAATTCTTTGATAATTTGTCGGAGAATCAGAAACCATTACTTGAATATGCGGATGAAGAATACTGCCTCCTGATAATGGAAGGTAATTCCAGTTGATGGACGCATACTTTGCACTACTATCTGTAGCGGCTACACGTTGTATATAGGTTTGTGCAGCAAAAAAGGCATCTTTTATCATTTCGACTGTAAAATCCTCTAACCTCACATAATGCTGTTCAGAAAAAATAACAACTCCATTATGTTTGCTATAGGGGAATAGGTTTGGAAATACAATGGCATTTCCTTGAAAAATTTTCCCTTGATCTGCTATTTCACTATTAAATAATGGTGTCAGCTTGAGAATGTTTTCGGTGCAAAACGGACATTTCTTTCCACCTGTTTGCATAGCAGCCTCGGTATAATCAGGCGGCTGTATGTTCAGCCCAGGATCAAAAATAAGCCGAGATGATTCCCCTGTCAGCGGGTCAAACCGAATTTCTGTTTTACGTTCAATACCATTTCCCTGAGTATCTCGAAAGCTGAACCATTCTTCTTGTTTACGAAAGTCTATGGTCATGACCCAATTCCTCCATTTACTTTGCTGGCAGCTGTGCTGCACCGTCTAGCATAATCGTTGTTCCATTTAAATATGGATTCTCAACAATATGTCTAACCGTTGCTGCATATTCAGACGGCTTACCGAGCCTCTTTGGGAAAGGAATATGTTGGGTTACTTCCTGTTTAAAGTTCTCAGGCATTCCACTAGACATTTGTGTATCAAAAAGCCCTGGGGAAATCGCAACAATCCGCATCCCATAATCCCCAATCTCCCGAGCAATTGGAAGAGTCATCCCGACTACTCCAGCTTTTGATGCACTATACGCCGCTTGTCCTAGCTGACCGCCAAAGGCTGCTGCAGAAGCAGTATTTACAATAACTCCTCTTTCACCATTTTCATCAGGTTCATTCTTCAACATCTCTTGAACAGCATATCGAACCACATTCATCGTACCAATTAGATTGACTTGGATTACCTTATTAAATTTATCCATTGGGAAAAGTCCCTTTTTGGAGTGGATCTTTGCACCAAAAATAAGACCTGCACAATTGACTGCCACATGAATCCCGCCAAAAGTGTTCGAGACAGTTTCCACCGCTTCACGTACAGAATTTTCATCACTTACGTCAGTCTTGCAAAAAACAACGGATTCACCAAGTTCTCTAGCAAGACTTTCTCCGCGGTCTTCATTCATATCTAAAATTCCGACATTTGCACCGTGTTCCACAAACAGCCTTGTGCAAGATTCACCAAGGCCCGATGCCCCGCCGGTTATGATAAATACACGATTTTCAATATTCATTTTTTTCTCTCCTTAATAGCCCTTAAATTCAGGTTTGCGTTTTTCTGTAAAAGCTTTAAGTCCTTCTGCTAAGTCATAGGAGCGAACATGCTGCCGTAAATGAATCATCTCATGGCGTAACGCTGCTTCCTGTGTTTGATCCACAGAAGCGTTCGCTACTTCTTTCATTCGTTGGAGCACCAATGGACTTTTAGCAGCAAGCTTCTCAACATAGTCTTCCACTTCCTCCAAAAGCTGTCCATCACCAACAACCTGATTAACTAATCCGAATCTTTCCATCTCGGCAGCAGTGATGAAATCACCACTAAAAAGAAGATGTTTAGCGCGATTTAGCCCGATTTTCTTCGGCAGCACTGCCGCACCACCCGCACCAGGAAAAACGCCAAAGTTAGAATGAGCATCCCCCATCTTAGCGCTTTCAGCAGCAAAAACAATGTCACAGCACATGACAATCTCCAGACCACCCGCGAGTGCTAAACCATTGACGGCCGCAATAACTGGTTTTGGCATTTTACGAAGCAGACCGCAAACCTCATCGAACATATCTAAAAAGTCCTTCGTCCCAGGTTCTGAATTGTTTAAGGACGAAAGAACATTTTTGAGGTCCGCCCCAGCACAGAAGGCAGAACCTGCACCTGTAAGGATAACGGCCTTAATACTGCTATCGGACTCACATTCTATTAAAGCTCGCTCTAAATCACTAAGCATGGATAACGAAACAGAATTCATATTCTTTGGAGTATTTAAAATAATCCAAGCACCGGCACCGCGGCGCTCAAATTGAATAGTTTCAAACTGCATGGCTTTCTCCTTTCCATTAAAAAAATATCAGTTTTTGTTTAATTGGTAATTCTGTACGGAACAAGTACCGCAATCCTTAGCAGGTGCCCGAGCCTTATCCAAATCTTGTTCCTCTTCTACTTTTTTCCGATTACCCGTTGCGAAATCATTTGCAAATAACGCAGCCCCTAGAGCACCTATAATCTGAGGTTCATCAGGAATAAAAATAGACTCACCTAAGGATTTTTCTAGAGCATGAACCAATCCAATATTTTTGGCCCCACCACCAGTCATCATCACTGGCTTCTGCAATCCAACACGCCCAACCAATCCTTTCATTCTCCCCGAGATCGCCTTATGCATACCAGAAAGAATGTCTACCGTTGTGTGACCTTCTGCCACTAAGGAAATGACTTCTGACTCAGCAAATGTTGTACACATGGAACTGATTTTGATATCCGCATCTGATTGCATCGACAGCTCGCCAATTTCAGTTAATTCAACGTCCAACGCTCTCGCAAGAACTTCGAGGAATTGACCAGTCCCAGCAGCACATTTGTCGTTCATCGCAAAATTTTTAACATTTC
This sequence comes from Neobacillus niacini NBRC 15566, assembly GCF_001591505.1. Classification (GTDB taxonomy): domain Bacteria; phylum Bacillota; class Bacilli; order Bacillales; family Cytobacillaceae; genus Neobacillus; species Neobacillus niacini. The sequence continues at coordinate 213,054 of NZ_BCVA01000003.1, read as the reverse complement.
CCGAAGGATCGACCGCGATTACCTTACTGTCCTGACCGCCAATATCAATGACTGTTTTTACTTCTGGAAAAAGGTAGTTAGCTCCTTTTGCGTGACAGCTAATTTCAGTAAGATTCTTACCGGCAATTTCTAACCTTTTCCGGCCATAACCTGTGCTTACGGTATAAGCAATATCATCAAGAACCAGTCCTGCTTTTTCCAAAGCGTCATCAATCGCCATCATGACGGCTTTTTGACTAACAAATCCCAATTGTTTAACACTATATGAAACAATTCGTTTATTTCCATCAATTATTACTGCTTTTCCCGTTAAGGAACCGCTATCCACACCCATTGTAAAAAAGGAAGAACCATCACTTTTCGATGTCATTTAACTCTCTCCTTCATTATTCTGTTTTTCTTTAAGGGATTACTTCTCCCTGTTTACACCTGTCCGGGAACCACTGCCCCGGACAGATCTACAATTTATTATCCTCTGCTTTTTTGTGCTTCGAGACTTTCAATCAGTGCTTCGATTCGAGTATTAACGAGTTCTTCCTTATAGAAGGAATCATCCACCATATCACCCTCAAAAGAAGTAGATTGAATGCCCATCTTTTTATTTAAGTTTTCAGCTAATAAGAAATGCGAACGTGAGAAGGATCGGCAAGTTCTTGCACCATGGAAGACAATACCGTCGATGGAATAATCTTTGGAAAGTGTCATCATTCGCTCTTCGGTAATCGGGTAGCCAAGGTTAAGCTGACATTCCAGATGGTTAATCGCAATGCCTCTTAATGGATGTTCAGGATCGATCGTATCAGGCTCGTGCCAGAAGGCCATATGCGTATATCGACCCGCAACAACTGTGGCATCATAGCTTGCAAACTTATCAGCCATCCAGCCCAGCTTATTCCAATTCATAATTCCTTCCCAGAAAATACGATACTTTTCATTCGGTACAGCACTAACACCGTTGTCGAGTCTCTCTTGAACCTCGTCTTTAACGGCTTGCATGGCTTCGATTGTTCCTGGCCATGCTGTGAGATAGTTGACCGGTGCAATTTGAATGGACCAGTCAAAGAAGCTGGCAGGAGCTGGTTTCGCCTTACAAAGTTCCATCGCTTCCATGCGAAGCTGACCAACTTTCTTCGTAACACCCATTAGTTCTTGGAACTTATCCCAGTTATATGGCTTGCCGCTAACTACCTCTAAAAACTTAATCAAATCTTCAAACTGTCTAACAACATATTTTACATTTTCCTCAAATTCTTCCCCTTTCATATAGGTAGAACCGTTACGCCCCATATGATACGGAATAACCACATTGAACCATGGAATTTTTTTACCAAACACACGCTCGATTGCCCAATCCCACTGTGGTCCAGTTGAACAACCTGGATAACAAGTAACAATCGCATCAGGTGCTGGGATTTCGGTCGCAATTGGACCTGGGTTTAAATCATCCGGGACACCTAACTCAGCAAACATTGCACAACCCATTTGTGTTCTTGCATAAGAGCAAAGTTCACGATTAAATCCCTTGTTCTCAGCAAAGGTTTGCGGTTCTTTTTCCTCGTGTCTAGCTGCTACACGTGCACCGTACCCTTCACCGTGTATCCAAGCCATATCCTGTGCCGCCATAAATGGTCCAATTGGTAGTCCAGTAGTATAAACGACCTTTTTACCAGTCTTTTTTGCATTGATTAAATCTTCCCAATACTCATTGACAAGCTTGTTAACCAATTTTCCGGATTTTAATCGATTTGCTCTTTTCGCTTCCTGTACTGCCATCTATCATCATTCCTCTCGATTTTGTTTGCTTTTTTTAATTTTTTTAAACAGCCATTTCTACAAAGGCTTCTAATCTAGTCTTAATGGTTTCGATAGAATCTAGTTCATGTGAGATTTCTAGGAGTAGGTGTGGGATTCCAGCCTCTTGCATGGCATCTTTAATATCTGGGTAGAAGAACATATGCGGTTCACAAAATTGCGCCATCACAATGACAAGTTGATCTGCCTTGTACTTTCTCATAGAATCTACGAGGTATTGAGGCCAGTCAGTTTTAGGATCACATCTAGTCGGACAAGGGACGTTTGTATTTTTATCAATATAATGTGCAGCAATGGCTGCCAGTGGTTCCCTGTCTTCAGTAATATTGTCACTGATATATCTGTAGCCGTGGAAAAGGTCATCTCCGACCACAACAGCTCCTGATTGTTCAACAAGTTCTAATATTTCGTTTTTCGGTGCGCCGCAGAAGCTTCCAGATAAGAAGACACGCACTCCTTCTTCCTTGATAGAATCCTTGTTAGCCTGAAGCTTTGGAAGCAGGGTCTCTAAAATCTCGTTATGCTCTTCTTTCGGAATCACCATGCTTGATTTAATAATGGACAGCATGTCGCTAGAAGATAGTAGCGAAGGATGGACGGATTTTAACTCGTATATCTCTCGAATAAGACTGCGGTTTTTGTTATAGATGCGAATGCTATTTAGGATTTCCTCGTCACTAATCTCTTTAGCTGCGAATCTTTCAATGTCTCGTTTTAATTCTTTTAATCCTGTAACAATATCTCCATGAGTCCACGCTTGATTGCCTACAGGCAAGCGGAAAAACATGTTATTGACCTTGGGTAGAAGATTCCCTACAACTTCTGCACCACCGACGGCTTGGATACAATAATCTCCACCGACAAAGCCGTCTAAGAAATCTAATTCTCCCTTTGCTGCTTGATCGACGATACTGCGAGTCGGACCACAGAAATAGGAAGGATAATAAGCGTGACCTGTAGTAATCGGTTCCTCCTTCACTTGAAGAACAATTGGTAAAACACCTGCTGCATGTAGTAACTCTTCTGGAAAGTGCATGATGTAACAGCCGATAATCTTGGAGCCAGTTTCCATTTTCCATTCCTTCGCTCTTTCATAAGGGTCAGCTGCTATTTGGGCTAATTTATTTAAGATTTCATCTGATGATAAATTTTGGTACATAATCGTGTTCCCTCCTATTTTTATTAAAAGAATTATGAAGACTTACCCTGCAAATGAAAGACCACCATTAATACTTAAGGTTTGACCTGTAATTCTATCGGATTCTGGTGAAGCAAAGAAAAGTGCAGCCTCGGCAACATCCTCCGCATTTGGTAAACCAAGCTTCGCACGGTCCACGGCTTTTTGAAAAACATGCCTTGCTTCTGTAGCCATAACGGCATCAAATCCTGGAGTATCTTGGATGACCGTTAAACACAGAGCATTCACACGAATCTGCCAGCGAGCGAACTCATTTGCCAACGCTTTGTTCATTAGTACAAGTCCTGCTGCCGCTGATCCAATCAATGACTCTCTTGGGGTCGCAATTCTTCCTGCATCAGAGGTAATGATGACAATCTTTCCGTAATTTTGCTCTCTCATATGGTCGAGCAATGCACGGATTGCATAAAGCCTAGACGATTGTTGGCTATTTATGCAGCCGTCATAATCATTTGGGTCTAATTCGTGAAAGAATTTTGCATATTGAACGGTTGCACCGCCATTTGCTATTAAAATATCAATCTTTCCCATTTCAGCAACGGCTCGGTCTGCCATCTGTTTGACGGAATCATAGACAAACAAATCACATTCTAAAAATATTGCCTTTCTGCCCAGTTCTTCAATTTCGGCAACCACCTGCATTCCTGCTTCGTGATTTCTACCACTTACCACAATATCTGCCCCACTTTTTGCAAGCTTCAATGCAGTTGCCTTTCCAATTCCATTTGTTCCGCCCGTTACGAGGGCAACTTTTCCTTCAAGATTTGTAATCATTGGTTTTCTCCTTTTTTAGACAAGGTTAAATATTCAGATATTTCCATAGAGATTAAGACTGGAGTACACGGCCAATGGCCATTACCTCTGCCTCTTTCGTTCCTTCATAGATTTCAAGAATTTTCGCGTCACGGTACCATTTTTGGACATTGTATTCCTCCATATATCCGTACCCGCCATGAATTTCGATTGCCGCATTTGCACAAAAGACAGCTGTCTGTCCGCCTAAGTATTTTGCCATTGCTGATAGAGTAAAATCAGGTTTTCCTGAATCAACGAGCCATGCCGACTTATAAACGATATTTCGTAGTGCCTCAACTTTGACAGCCATCTCCGTTAATTTCGTCATTGTCGCCTGGTAGCTGCCAATCGGGTTTCCAAAGGCATATCTTTCTTTTGAATATTTGACCGCTTCATCAAGGCATGCTTGCGAGATTCCCAATGCCTGAGCCGCAACCATCATCCTAGTAATATCAAAAAAGTGCATGAGTTGTGGGAATCCTTTTCCTTCCGTACCAACCAGATTGGACTGAGGAACACGGACATTTTCAAAGGAAATTTGTGCCGTATCACTAGACCGAATTCCTAACTTTCCATGAAGCTTACTTCTTGTGACTCCCTCACTATTGGCGTCAACGATGATTTGAGAGAATCGCTTATGCCTTTTCTCATCTGGCTGTGTAGTAGCTTGAACCACCATAAAATCACTAACTGTACCATTGGTAATGAAAATTTTACTGCCATTGATGATGAAATCATCACCATCTCGAACCGCCCTTGTTTGGTAACCTGCTGCATCCGTTCCGGCATTTGGCTCGGTAAAAGCTCCTGATGAAACCCACTCTCCTTTACAAACCTTCGGTAAATATTTTTGCTTCTGCTCCTCGGACCCGTATAAGTAAATCGCTTCACATCCGAAGCTTGCCGTGATAATATTTGTACCAATTCCCATGTCTACACGGGATAGCTGTTCTGTAATGATGGCCTGACCTAATATCCCCATTCCAGCCCCGCCATACTCTTCTGGAATCCAGGCTCCAACGAGTCCCAGTTCTGCAGCTTTTTTTACAATTTCAGGGGTATATTTCTCTTCTCTATCACATTCCGCTGAATGTGGAGCGATTTCATTTACTGCAAATTTATAGGTCATATCCTTTAACATCGACAATTCTTCTGTTAAGTTATAATTCACAGTTCCAATACCTCCACTTATACTTTTTCTAAGATATGAATACACATGGCTGCTTCTTCGACTCCAATGCTGCCGCCGCCGTTTTCAGCAAGACCAATTTTTGCTCCAATTACCTGTCTGTTTCCTGCTTCTCCTCTAAGCTGGGTAACAACTTCGTATATTTGTGCAAGACCGGAGGCACCAATTGGATGACCCCTGCTTTCAAGTCCACCACTTGTATTGATTGGAATTGATCCTCCGAGAGTTGTGGCACCAGATTCTGCTAGTGCACCGCCTTCACCAGGAGGGCAAAATCCCATCGCTTCACTTTGGTGCAGTTCACCATAAGCCGTAGCGTCATGTAACTCTGCTAAATCAATATCCTGTGGACCAAGCCCTGCTTTTTCATAAGCCTCTTTTGCAAGTCTTTCACCGATATCCTCACCATCAAGGTCTCTATCCGTACCTTGGCCATGTACGGAAGCAAGAATTTTTACTGGACGTGATTTCTGTAATTTTTTCAAAAATCTCTCAGAACAAACGATAACTGCAGCTGCCCCGTCCCCAACCGGCGCACACATACTGCGCGTCAAAGGATATGTAACAGGACTGTCATTCATAACTTCCTCTATGCTCATTCTGTTCTGATACTGCGCTTTTGGATTGAGGGATGAGTGAAAATGGTTCTTCGCTGCGATCACTGCTAGTTGTCGTTGAGTCGTCCCATACTTGCTCATATGCCAACGAGTCATCATCGCATAGACATCCATAAAAACACTTCTTCCAGCACCAGGTGCTGATTCTTCAGGAGGAAGTGCAACATCTAAGTTCTTCCCATATTCCAATAACGTATTGATTTGCTTATCAAAATTTTCTACATCCATACAGCTGGAATAAGCGGATAACGATTTCGCTTTGTCTGGATTGGTCAACTTTTCAGAACCAACCGCAATGGCGACATCGTACATTCCTGCTCGAATGCCAGTATACGCTAGGTGCAGTGCAGTTGAAGCTCCCGCACATGCATTTTCAACATTGGTTACAGGTATTCGGTCAATTCCCATTCCCCTGAAAACCACCTGACCGCGTATGGAATGCTGCTTATCAAACATTCCCCAAAAAGTATTCGAAAAGAATCCAGCCTGTAAATCCTCTTTACTTACCCCTGCGTCTTCCAAAGATTGTTGGATAACCTGCTCCGCCATCGTTCTGACTGTTTCACCAGGATACTTTCCAAATTTGTTCATCCCAATTCCGATAATATAAACATCTTGCATTTTTTTCCTGACCCCCATTCCTTTTATTGATTTTGTGTATTCATATGTACCTAAACTATAGAAAGTAGCGCTAGCTACTACTCTAGTATTCTAGGCCTGGAGCTTAAACACTGCCTGATAGGAAAAGTCTGTTAATGACTCAGCAGCTATTTGTGTTTCCCTTTGACTAGCAGGCTGCCTCATTAGATGATGGCCATATCCTTCAAACATACAAGCTAGTGCTCTAATCGTGACATCGACATTCAAGTTATGGCAGTATCCCTTTTTCATTGAGCCTTTGATATCACGCTCAATCCGTCTAAATAACCTTTCACTTATTTTCAGCCATTTCTCTTTAAAGTGTGTGTCCACCATCATAGCTTCTTTTAATGCAAGAAGTACACCTCTGTTGTGATTGTAAAAGTCTAGAATTTTCTGGGCTTCCATTCTCATCGCTTCATATAGATTTACTGATAAGTTTTTGGATTGGACATCTTTGTCTACCTTTTCTAATAGTTCGTCTACCAATTGGTCTAGGAGATCATTTTTATTCTTGAAATAATGGTAAAAGGTTCCATGTCCTACATTCGCTCTTGTCGTGATGTCTTTTACAGTTGCTTTCGTGTAACCGATTTCAGAAAACACTTCCATAGCACAAATCTTGATTTGATCCTGATTCAAGGTCCTGCGGTGGTCTGGTTTCGTTGCCTCCTGAGATCTTGACATTTTCATATTTTTAACTCCCATTTTTCATAAATTTTACCTTTATCAACATTGTAGTCACATATGACACCAATGTCAATATTTAAAAACATGAAATTTTCAAATAAATCTAACTATTTTAATATGCGCCTAATACTATACTTCGCTAACTTTATACAGATTTAAAACAAATAGGGTGTCCTTTTATCGGACACCCAAGAAAGATCCCACACTTTTATATTTTTTTAAATTTCTGCATATTTTTTTTCGTATTGAAGTTCGCCTTTTAAAATCAACTCACGAAGCTTGAATTTTTGAAGTTTGCCTGTTGCAGTTATCGGAAACTCACTAACAAAACACCAAAATCGTGGTCTTTTAAAACCAGCCAAATTCTTTTTACAGTACTCGTTCAACTCTTCAGGCGTCGGTTTTTCCTCAAGGTTCTTCGGAATAATTACAGCCGCTACTTGCTCTCCCCAGTATTCGTCAGGAAGTCCGATTACTGTTGCATCAGATATTTGGGGATGATTTTTTAGTAAGTTTTCGATTTCAGCAGGGTAAATGTTTTCACCGCCACGTATAATCATATCCTTCAATCGACCCGTTATTCTTAGAAATCCGCGTTCATCCATAGAACCGAGGTCACCTGAATGAAACCAGCCATCAGGCGTGAGAACTTTTGCAGTCTCTTCAGGCATGCCATCGTAACCTAACATCGTCTGAAAGGAGGAACGGTAGCAAAATTCTCCCTGTTCCCCAATCGGCAAAACCTCGCCTGTTTCTGGGTCAGCAACCTTAATCTCACAATGTGGCATCGGTTGGCCAAGAGTCTCTGATTGATCTTCTATAGAATCGTCTCGATGAGTTTGTGAAACAACCCCATGCATTTCGGTTTGACCAAAAACAATTGAAACCCCTATCCCTAATTCTGATTCGACACGTCGTACCAAAGCTGCTTCCACTTTGGAAGCACCAGACATGAAATGCTTCAAAGTTGAAAGATCAAACTTTTTGCGCTCAGGATAGTTTAATACTGCCTCTATCATTGTAGGAACTAGGAGTGAAAATGTCCCGCCTTCCTTTTCAATCAATTCAAGAACAAGTCCCGGTTCAAATGAAGGTACCAAAACTTGAGTACCTCTGAGCATGATAACACCAACTGTTGCTAGCCCACAGCCGCCAATATGGAACATAGGCATAGGATTTACCCACACACCACCAACTTCCAAACCTGCACCTTCCGCATTAAAATAACATGCATTAACAGTCCCCTTATGGTGAAAAAGAACACCTTTTGCGAAACCGGTGGTTCCGGAGGTATACATGATAATACATGGGTCTGTTGGTTCTACTTTAGGAAAAATAACAGGTTTACCAGACTCCATGAAATCGTTTAGGCTGGAAATTCCTATTACTTCACGCAGACTTGGAACATTCGGACGGATATGATTAGCAGTAGCAAGCATATCATGCCCCCTATACTCTTCGATTAAGAATAAGCCTGCTGAACGTGATTTTTTAAGAACATATTCTAGTTCATTTGCTTTATATGCCGGATTAACAGTAACCATGGTCATTCCAGCAATGGCACATCCAAATTCAATGAGCACCCATTCAACGACATTTGGTGCCCAAACTGCAATTCGTTCCCCAGGCTTAAACCTATTTAGCAAGGCTGTCGCTACCCGTTCAGCGTCACTAAGTAATTGACCATATGTCCACCTCCTACGCTGAGTAGGATCTGGAATCCCTTCAACCAAAGCAATCTGATCTGGAATTTCTGCAGCAACCTCTCGTAATGCCTGACCAAGCGTCCAATCTAGTAATGGTCTGGAAGTGTCTGCTGGCCAGTAGGACTCAGTTAAACGAGTCGTACTATAAATATTGTCCTTCTTCAAAATGAATCTCCCCTTCATAAAATGTTTAGCGTACAACTTAATTAAATTGAATATTCCGAACATAAAAAACTGTATAGGAGGATATAATTTTGCAGTGCTAAGTCAATGACAATTAAGAAAACCTATAATCAGAGGGTGCTCCATATATGGAGACACCCACTAGAGACTCCCAGTACCAAACTAACAAAAGCAATTAAAAAACTATTTTATTTAAACTAACAAACTCTAAATTTGAAATATATTTGTACCTTGTTGAACTTCACCATTTTTAACCATTTCCTGCAGCTTAAATTTCTGGATTTTCCCCGCCGCAGTTTTCGGAAATTCTTTCACGAAGTACCAATTCCTTGGTCTCTTAAAGCCAGCCATATTGGCTTTACAATACTCTGTAAGCTCAGATTCTGTTGGCAGGTCTTCAAAGGATGTTGGAATGACAAGAGCAGTTACCTGTTCGCCCCAATATTCATCCGGTATACCTACTACTGCTATATCTGCAACCTTAGGGTGGTCTCGTAAAAGTGATTCCACTTCACTTGGATATATATTTACACCGCCGCGGATAATCATATCCTTTAATCGACCCTTTATTCTAATAAAACCACGTTCATCCATGGAGCCAATATCACCGGAATGCAGCCAGCCATCGTCTTTAAGTGTTGCAGCTGTCTGTTCAGGCATATTGTAATAGCCAATCATGGTTTGATATCCGCGACAGCAAATTTCTCCATCCATTCCTAGGGGGACCACTTCACCTGTTGCTGGATCAGCAATCTTTACTTCAATATGTGGATATGGTTGTCCAATCGTTTCGGCCTGATCCTCAGGTGAATCATTAAGATGCGTTTGTGTTGTTCCTCCGTGCATTTCAGTCTGTCCACAAACGATTGACATCCCACATCCTAACTCTTCCTTCACACGGCGTACTAAATATGGCTCAACCTTTGACGCACCTGATAGAAGTGATTTAAAGGTTGAGAGATTGTATTTTTTTCGATCAGGATGGTTTAAGATTGCTTCTACCATGGTTGGAACAAGGAGAGCGAATGTTCCCCCCTCACTTTCGATTAATTCTAGGAACAGTCCTGGATCGAAGGCATTAACAAGGACATGAGTGCCTCGTTGCTGAAGGGTACCTAGCACCGCAAAACCGCAGCCGCCCATATGGACAAGTGGCATAACATTGACCCATACACCACCAACTTCCATCCCTGCACGTTCTGCCATAAATTTAGTACTGTTCGTTATCCCCTTATTGTGAAGGATTGCACCCTTTGATTTACCCGTTGTACCTGAGGTATACATGATGACAAAAGGATCATCCGCCTTTACGACCGGAAAAATGGTCGATTGGCTACCACTATTCATGAATTCCTCAAAATCCGAAAAACTAATCACTTCCCGCAATAACGGCAAGTTTTTACGAACATTGGTAACAGCCTCAAGCATGTTATAACCCCGGTATTCATTAATAAGGAATATTCCTGCAGCTTCAGATTGACGTAATAGGTAGTCGAGTTCTTTCTCCTTTAATGCGGGGTTAACAGTCACTAAGGTAACACCTGCAATAGCACACCCAAATTCAAGCAGTACCCATTCCACTTCATTAGGTGCCCAAACTGCAACATGCTCTCCTTGTTTAAATTTGGTAAGCAGAGCGGAAGCAACTCGTTCTGAATCAGCTAGAAGCTGGGTGTAGGTCCATTTTCTGCGCTTTGCCGGATCCGCAACCCCTTCAACTAACGCAATCCGGTCAGGCACCTCAGCTGCGACCTCCCTTAATACCTGAGCCACCGTCCAGTCGTTGAGCGGACGTGAGGTGTCGGCCGGCCAATAGGATTCTGTTAATCGAGTAGAACTATAAACCTCATGTTTCGTCAAATTAATCTCTCCCTTTGCATCCATTTAGTAAGACTCTATAACTCCTGTAGAATCTAAAGGTGCATAAAAAACAATCTTTTGTTTCCCCAAAGTCATCCTTTTAACTTTTAAGAATGTAAGTACTTTGCTTGGTTCGAAGTCCTGTATGTGAAAAAATTTGCCTGCTTTTCCGAGGTAAGATATGAAAGTTAACTTTTCGGAATTCACCTCCTTAAATGTTCGTCAAGTTCGGGTTATTTTCCTTTAGCACTTCAAAAATGACCATAAAATCACAAATGACGAAGTAGTCATTTTTTATTAAAAAGAATCAAATAAACTTTTAACGAAGCATTACATCATAAAAGTTTATTTGATTCTTGAAAAAAACATATTAGAAAGCGCATACATATTAAGTAAAAAAATTTGATCTAGCACAGTGTCATAAGTAATAAGCAACAAAATGAATTATTTTGCTGCTTATTCAGGTATAGATGATGACCCAGTTATTCCTTAAATACTGCTTTATAGCATAAGTCAGTCAATGATTGTGCAACCTCTTGAATTTCCGCTGGTGTAACTGGCTGTGCCATTAAATGGTGACCATAGCCTTCAAACATGCATGTTAAGGCACGAATTGTTACGTCAACATTAATGTCATGACAGTATCCCTTTTTAATCGAGCCTTTGATGTCCCTTTCAATTCGCTTAAAAAGGCTTTCGCTTATTTTCAGCCATTTCTCTTCAAATTGGCGATCTACCATAATTGCTTCTTTCAAGGCCATTAGGATGCTGCTGTTATTTACGTAATACTCCAAAATTCTTTGTGCTTCATATTTCATTCTTTCATATACAGATAATTGCATATTCTTTGGCTGGACATAATCATCCACTTTCTCAGCCAAGTCGTCTACCAATTTACTTAGGAGATCCTGCTTATTTTTAAAATAGTGATAAAAAGTTCCATGACCCACATCTGCTCGTGAAGTAATATCATTCACAGTGGTTTTCATGTAGCCCATTTCGGAAAATGCTTCCAAAGCACCACTAACAAGTTGCTCTCTTATTAATGCCTTTCGGCGGTCTGTTCTTGAATAATTATCAGCTTTCATACAAATTCTCCTATAAGAATCAGATTTCTATATCTAAAATTGTAGTCACTTATGACTAATGTGTCAATATATAAAAACTATTCAGAAAACTTTTTTTCCTCTATTCATGAAAAATCCGCACCCCAAAAGTAAGGTGCGGTAAATTGACTATTTTCAATCTCGAAAATTATCATTTTTAGAAATAATTATTCTGTACCAAGAGTAACCCCAAGTTTTTTTAAATATTTCCGATAGGCAATGCTCATTCGGTCACATCTCAATGAGAGTTCTACCTGCAGATCAAGTGGCAGGTCTTCGGGTTTTTGGTTTTCGACAATAGGTTTATCTTGAGCAAAGATCATATCTTGGAAATCTATCATTTCTTGGTCGGTTGTACCTGTTTCATAGTTTACTGACATAATTCCGTACGCAATAGATTTTCCTTCCGCGATTGGCTGGATGATTAGCATGATTGTCATCTTATTGTCTGTATCAGGATCTCTTTTCGTGAATCGGACGGACAGTGGCTGAACGATTTCATAGGTGTAATAGACATTCTTAGCGATTCCGGTACCATCTGGATCTGGTTGAAAAATAGCAATTTCATCGGAGTAAATTCGATTTCCTTCTGTATGAACATCGTAATCGCCAATTTCAGGATGCTCCGTTACTCCTAGAAAACCTTCATGAATAAATGAAAGATGGCTAACATCAAGGAAGTTCTCCACAATTCGTGGCGGGTTCGCATTTACTTCCTGCGGTCCCCATAGAACATTTCGATAGCTGCTATCCGTAAATTCAGGATATGCAGGGAATTCTGGGTTGTTATTTTCTAGGTTTACCCAAACGAATCCATACTCTGCTCTACATGAATATTTTATCGCCTTTGCTTTTAATGGAATTGAGCGGCCTTCAGGAAGCTGTGGAATTTTTGTACATGCCCCCGCTGAATTATATTCCCATCCATGATATGGACAAACGAGGTTACCGTCTTTTACACACCCTAAGGATAGTGCGGCTCCCCGATGAATACATAAATCCTTAAACGCATGAATGCCTTGCTCATTTTTGAAAAGAACAATCCTTTCACCAAGGATTACAGCCTGTATTGGTTCTTCCTTTACGTCCTCTACCTTACATGCAACAATCCAATCACTGCGTAAAACGGTGTCATTGATGATCATCTTTATATCTCCTTCTACTAAACTATATACGTATATTCTATGAAGAAAATTTTTTAAAGTCAACCAAAAGACGAACATTATAATATTTTAATAAAAAAGTATTCGTAAAAATATATTTACAATTTTCAAATCCTTCATTATAATTCAACTATGGTTTTTATTATCAATGCAGTATTTAATCAATACAACCGCTTTTTTACTAGGATTTTCATTAGTTTTCTAGATTGTTTTTACATGAATTAATAAAAAAGGAGAATGGTACTGTGTCACAAAATGAGCAAAATCCGAACATTACAGTAGGAGTAGATGAAAAGATTGGCTGGGGGAAGGCACTTCTTCTTGGAATGCAGCATGTACTTGCAATGGACTTATATATCGCTCCCATCATTATTGCAGGTTTACTAGCGTTAGATTCAATGAATACTACCTTTTTCATTCAAATGTGTTTTTTGGCTGCAGGGATTGCTACTCTCATTCAGACCATTGGCGGTCTGAGATTACCTGTTGTTCAAGGACCATCTTATGTACCAATTGGTGCATTGGCGGCGATTGGTGGAAAGCTAGGAATGGGAGCAGTATTAGGAAGCTTACTTCCAGGGGCTTTATTAATAGCCATCCTTGGTTATCCATTAAAATGGTTTGCAAAAGCCGTAAAAAAAATTATTCCCCCGCTTGTTGGTGGAACGGTCATTGTAATCGTTGGATTATCTCTTATGCCTTCTGCATTTAATAGCATTTATTCAGCACCAGGTAATGTAGGCCACAATGTAGTAATCGCATTTGTTTCTGCCGCTGTCTTAGTAGTTTGTATCCTGTTAGGTCGTAAGAAGCAAGGGTATGGAACATTTTTCCGACTCATTTCTGTAATATTAGCCATTGCCGTTGGTACTTTAACTGCCTCATTATTTGGTTCTGTCGATTTCTCTACTGTAAAACAAGCAGCGTGGTTTTCACTTCCAAGTTTTTTCCCATTTGGAAAGCCTGTATTTGATTTACAAGCAATCCTAACGATGGTCTTTATCTATTTAATTATTTTAATTGAAACAACAGGTACTTGGTTTGTCGTATCAACTGTAACGGGCAGTGAATTAAATGAGAAAAGATTGAACAGAGCTTCTCTCGGTGAAGGACTTGGTTGTTTCGTAGGTTCCCTTTTCGGCGGTACCCCAATGACTGGTTATTCTTCCAATGCTGGTATCATCGCCATTACTGGAGTTGCCAGCAGAATGGCAATCATTAGTGCAGGGGTTATCTTAATCGCTTTAGGGTTAATTCCAAAATTATCAGCAGTGATTACCTGTGTTCCTCAACCAGTTATCCAAGGTATTTTCGGAGTTGTCTGTGTGGCCATTGTTATGAATGGGTTGAAGGTTATTCAGCATGTTGAGATTGATGATCGTAATATGATGGTAATTGGTGTTCCGATTTTATTAACCATCGGTACAATCGTTCTTCCAAAAGAAATTCTTTACAGTGTTCCAGACTTTGCTAATTACATTTTATCTTCTGGTACAGCAGTTGGCGCATTAGCTACAGTCGTTCTAAATCTCGTCATTCCGAAAGAACGAAAAAAAATAGTTGCAGCAAATAAAGAATCATTAACATAAAAGGAGAAGGACTGGAATAACTCTCCAGTCCTTCTTCTTTTTTCAGTCTTCAACTTTTTGCGTGTAATATTGATAGCCAAGGTATTGATAGTTTTGTCTCTTATACATTTCTTTTGGAGTGTCCTGTCCATCTGCTACTAAAATAACTGTCTTATCATGAAAGATATCCATCACAAATTTCTGTATTCTGCTCCCAATACCCTTCCTCTGAAAAGCTTCATCCACACCTAAGTTATCAATTTCAGCTGTTTCTTCTGATATAATGACTTCCACTGCGCCTGCTGGCGTTCCTTTATATAAAGCTAGCAGCTGCATGAAATTGGGTTCCTCAAAAATTTTCCTATTCAACACTACCTTTTGATTCGCAAAATTACTGCCAAACATGATATCTTGCTGATACTGAAAAGCAAGAAAAGCTTTCAAATTTTGTTCAGTTACAATTTGAACCTCGATATCAGGGTGATCCTTCACCTCTGGAAATTGATTTGGATTGATAGCATATAATTCTAGAAAACCAATATCATAATATTTCTGGTTTAAGTAATTCACTAACTCGGCTGGTACCTTTTCATTGGCAGGAAATTTAAACTTCACATGCTTCTGACCATTTTTTCGATGGAAATTTCTCAAATAACCTTCTGCCTCTTTTAAATTCTCTAGCGTAGGAAAGGCTTTAAATTCAATATAATTACTATCATATCGGGATAACATTTCAGGGAAGTGGTAGTGTTGGTATAAATCGTTTTCTATCATTAAATGAGTATGTTTATGAATATTCTCAAATGTAATTTGCATCGAGGCAATCCCCTTTTGTTTGTTTATAAATCCTTAAGCAATTTCATTAAATCCTCTCTTGTTACAGACATCTCTAAGACGCCACTAATTTGATAATCTATGATAGCTCGAAGGGTAAGAATAGTTGGTGGTGCTAGTTTAATTTGTTTATTTTCAAACGCAATTAATGCATCTTCCGGCTTAATCCAGACCGCTCCATCAATTTCATTTCTGTCTGGTTCTGGAGTTTGTCCTTGTGGGAGTTTTGCTAGAAAAAAGCGGGTATCAAAACGAATCGGACTTATCTCAGGTGTAATAATTTGACCGAAATATCTTAAGCATAGAGGATTGAAAGAAAGCTTTTCTAGCTCTAATACTCGAATAAAAGGGATTTCACCTTTTTGAAGATCATTTCGATATTTCATTCCCTTTTCTTTTGGCAATATTACCGGGAAACCATCAATCGTATTCCCCATTAAGATCCCCACTTCTTCAAATAATTCTCTTGCTGCAGCAATATAGTATGAAAGATTAATAGAAAGTTGTGCTTCAACAATATTCACATAGTCATTTTCGTCCAAGTGATCATGACTTTCTACCGATCCTCCTGGGAAAACTTGAAATCCGCCCATAAACTTCATGGTGACTGGTCGTTTTGTTAGGTACACTCTAGAATATTCATCCATTAATACAACAGTTGATGCTGGTCTTGGAGTTGCAACCAATTGAGTTCCACCCCACTTCTTATAAGTATCCATTCATAGAACCAAATAAATCGATAATATATAATTATTCCACTTTCCATGAGAATACTCCTTTATTACTCTTTCATTTATTGTTTATTCCAATGTTCAGATATTAACTCTCTAAATATTTCGTTTAAATTAGCCTTTTTTTGCGTTTTTAACCATTCGACCTGATCAATGGGAAGATTTAATTTTAGGCTAATGTTCTCATTCGGCATTTCTACACTTCTAATCTCTTCTAATGTAATTCCTAATTCTGCATCTGGAAACGATGAACTATTTTCATTCACGATTTCAAGTTCTTCGTATTCATCTATAGAGTCCAGGTCACAATACAAATTAAGCTGTGGCAATCCTCCGGACAAAGTTTTTACGTACATAATCGAATCAATATTCCTGCCGCTTTCTAATTGTATTTCAATAATTAAATTTTGCTCTTTCTTATATTTTCTTTCTGTAACTTCACTAACTATCAGATCCAATTCAAGTGTATATCCCGAAGTAGATTCAAAGATATAAATGGCACTATTAAAAATATGTATATCCTCACCATCAATTTTAACCGACTTCACCGCAGTCATAAACCATTCCTCCATACCTATGTTCCACACAATATTAATACTAATGATTATAACCTATTAAAATACAAACAAACTTACTATCTATTTTAGTATTTTTTCTCAAAATACCAAACCCTAAAAATGATTGATTTATCTATATCTTTTTTCACTCCAGTTGAATTAAATATTATAAGGTCAGCCGAGGAAAACCAATGAATACAACAAAGCGGAACTTACTTCGAAACTCAGAAAATGGGAGGGAATGGCATGGTTCAACATATATCTTTAGTTCAAAAAATTAAAAGGATGTTAAAAAATGATTTAAAAAACCCTCATATGTTAATTGAGACAATTGGAAAATCAGTATTGGGAGAAGATATAGAGTGTATTGTAATTAGTGAAGACCCAATGAAATATGGGATTTCCTATTGTGAAAAACAATATAAAGAAATAACTTCTAAACATCCACCAAGTACCAGTAACAATAAAGATATGAAATTACCTATACTTATTAACGCTTCTATACACGGTACTGAACCAGTTGGTGCAAAAGTAGTCCTAGAGTTAGTTAATTATTTAATGGAGAATGAGAGCGGGGCAGCAAAAGAATTATTGAAACATTTTATTTTTATTTGTGTACCGATGGCTAACCCTGATGGTCTTAAAAAAGGGACAAGATATAATGAAAACGGATTTGATTTAAACAGGGACTTTATTTTTCAAACACAACCAGAAACAAAAGCAATAGTTAACCTCATAAAGACATGTAACCCCGTTGTTTTATTCGACCTGCATGGGTATGTTTCGAAATTAAAGGATAAAATTGGATTGATCGAACCATGTACTCAACCACATAACCCTCATTATGAATATGACCTCTACATTAAGTGGGCATTACCAATGGCTGAAAAAATGGAAAACAATTTGTTGTTTTCTCGAAATAACTTTTTTTCCAACAGATATAAAAATATGAAAGGAGTTTGTATCCCATTTAGAGACCTATCTTCAGGGTGGGATGATTATGCACCATTTTGCACGTCAAGTTATGCTATTTTACACGGCGCGATAGGAAGCACGATTGAAGCACCTAGCAGCGGTAACGATAGCATCCCTTGGATGTTAGAAGCCATTTTGGGAGCTTGTCAATTCCTAATGGATAATAAACAAGAATTTCTTTCCGACTACCTGCTTTTTTTTCAAAGAGGTATTCATTTAAACCACCCAAATCACCCAAACAATTTTTTTCCAACTTGTTATATTTTCACTGCATCAAACAATACTTCCCACAAGGTATACAGACTCGTCAATCATCTTATCAACAACGGTGTAAAAGTAGATATTACACTAGAGGACACTACCGTCGAGGAACGGTTTGTTCCTAAAGGATCATTTGTGATACGAATGGGCCAAGCAAAATCCGTGTTAGCCAATAACCTGCTTTGGAAAGGAGAAATAGAACCTAAGGGGAAATTTTCAGATATATGTGTATGGAGTTTACCTCTCTTTTGGGGAGTTCAAAGTATAACAACCTCAACAACACTCCTTGCTGAAACTAAAGAAATTTCTAATAAGGACCTCCCTGCACAAGAAAATAAGACGTCACATGATAAAAGAATTGGAATAATTTATGATGGCGGTTTGTATAGAAAGCAATCTCATGCAGGACTTAAGAGCTGCTTAAATAAGCTCGGTTTCACGGTAAAAGAGGTTCATCCAAGAAGTTTAATCAATAAACAATCTTTAGAAGATATCGATGTACTAATTTACAATGGTTTTGAGTATTTGTTTTATACGAAAGAAAGGGTTAAACCAATTTATCAAAAACATGTACTTGAATCGATACAACAACAAAAAAGGTGTAAAAAAACACTTGATTATTTCCTATCAAAAGGAGGGAAATTCATAGCGATTGGAGCAGGGCCAGCCAAGATTACAAAAAGTATCTTTCATTTAACAAATTGTACAATAAATACCGGTAAGAGGAACAATAATGCTATCATTCATGTCGATTATCTGGACCACCCTATTAATATGGGTTATTCATCTAAAGATATAGGGTTTGTCTATCGACCTGTTTGGTTTTCGAATACCGATGGCGTGGAAGTCATCGCGAGAATTTCAAGCGACCAAAACGCATTGATTGCAGGAAATTGGTCAGATTTTGAAAATGCAAAGGGTTATCCTGTCATCATTAAGGAAAAATCCCGTGATGTGGTATTAATTGGCTTGGAAATTTGCCACAGGGGTCAACCGGAACATTTATTTAACATTTTATTTAACGCTATTTATTCTTAGTTCCAAATATTCAAAAGTTATACAAGCATGAATTGGGGTTGAGAATGGTGCACACTGGACTCAACCCATTTTGATTATTCATTGCTCAATTTCTGTTTACAAAAAGAGTAAACCATTTATTTCCTCTTAACATAAGATAGTAAGAACGATTTTTACGAAGGAGCGAAGGTTAATTTTAATGCATGAAATAAAAAACGGCAGATATAAATATATTCCTGAGCATATAGGCGAGGGTCGAACCAGCCAAGTGTTCAAAGGGATCGATACGACTTCTAATCGAGAAGTTGCCATTAAGCGTATGAAAAATCGTGAAGAGGCACGTATTGAATCGGATATCATGAAAAAAGTCCCAAAACATCCCTTTCTCTGTGAATTTATAGACTGTTTTGAGGATCAGTTGTATGCCTATATTGTAATGGGGTATATGAACGGTGAAAGACTTGGTTTCTATAAATATGGCAATATTTATCCCCAAAACAAAGCAATAGAAATAACACTGAACATTCTAGAAGGAATAGAACCTTTTCATAAAGCAGGGCTGCTCCACTGTGATCTTTCTCCGCACAATATACTACTCTCTAAAGATCAAAAGACTATTCAAATTATAGACTTCGGATGTACAGTCCACAAAGACATGGATGGCCATTTCAATGGCAAGCCTATGATAGGTACTTTAGGTTTTTACCCGCCGGAGCAAAAAATGAAAGGTCGATCACCTCTAAACGATAGTACCGATCTTTATAGTATTGCTTGTATACTTCTATATTTATTAAATGGCAAAGCCCCCTTCTTTATCGAAAAAGCTTGTAATCAAGTAAAAAATCCTGCTCTACAAAATGTTCTAAGAAAGGCAACAAGCTATAAAAAAAGCGACCGTTATCAATCTGCACATGACCTATTAATGGCTATTTCCTCTCTCAGAAAAAGCATGTAATCAGATAAAAGTCCCCGCTCAACAGGTTGAATTAAGAAAGGAGTAAAACATGCAAAGTAAGTCCATTGGGATCATGATCACTACCGTTAAAGTAAGGAAACAAGTTTTGATTGAGAACTTAGAGCGCCTGGTTAAGTTTGTCCCTCCGCCCTTTACGATCTATATATATAATGATGCAGGGCCTCAACTTTATGATGAGATTAAGAGTGTCATTCCTAAATCGAAAATGAATGAGATCACCCTTCAATGCTTCAACGATTTTGGAGAAATTAACAAGGACCCCGTTGGGTGTGGAGGCGGTCGACACTTTTTATTTGAACAAATGAAAGAAAAGTTTGATATTATTATTTCTCTCGATGATGATATGCTCATTCATGAAGGTTGGTTTGAAGCGATCATAAAGGGTATGGAGGACCACCCAAATCATTCCATTTTCACGGGAATTGTAACAGATTCACGAGGAAGAGTTCAAATTGCAGGATCAAGGATGAGATTTATAGGCAGCACCTTGAAGAGGAGAGCAAATCAAACTATTACAGGAATGTACACCGTGACGGAATGGGGACCTTTAGGTTGTTTAGTCATTTGCCGCAATGCATTAAAGAAGGAAGTAATCATCCCAAAATTGTTTGTTCGAGAAGATTCGGCCTTTTTTCTTATCTGCAAAAGTTTGGGCATTAATGAAACAATCGTATGCAATAACGCAGTTGCGGTTCATAAAGCAAATAATGTTGCCAGTTCAAATCTTCGTCAACCCGAGAAACTGCAGGAAGCTAAGGAATACTATAAAAAGCATTATGGGCTAGATATGTGATAAATGCAAAAACACCTCCTTTATAATTCTAAAAGAGGTGTTTTTTTTGCGATGACCTTATATTTAACTATTATTATTTTTAATAAGATTAACTGTTTCAATAAACCCATTTTTTTCAATAAATTCCGGTTTGTAAACATCCCCCCATTCTTTAAGCACTTCCTCTATCATTTCTTTTATTTGTTGCTGATTTTCGTTTTGTTGTAGTTTAGTAATGTTATTCTTATGACGACGCTGATTATAAATCGTTTTGTCAATCCAATAAAACTTATAGTGGTCTGCAAGCTTTAGCATAATCTTAAAGTCCTCAGCGTGGCTTATTGGCCATCCACCAATGTGATCAAGTGCACTTTTTCTATATAACCGAGGGCAGTGTGTTTTCATTTCGGTTAATACTTCATATTTATTTTTATAATTCATCCCTTTGTAAACAGGACCAGGTACAACCGTATATCGCCTTTGTATCCAAATCTTTCTATTTCCATAGCATAGACCCACATCATCCGGTTGTTTGGACATTTCATCTACCATTGTTTCAAGCGTATCGGGTTCTAACCAATCATCACCATCAAGTTCCACTATATATTCACCTAATGCATAGGTTAATCCAATATTTAATGCTCTGGCTTTCCCGTCACTTTTAATTTTAAGTGGGATTATTCTTGCGTCATTAAATTTAAAAATCTCTACCCAAGGATTATCTGTAGAACCATCATCAATTAAGATCAATTGATAATCTTTAAACGTTTGATTTAATACACTTGCGATTGCTTGTCTAATAAATTTTCGCTCATTAAAAAAGCTAATCAATACTGTTACTTTAGGCGTATCCCCTTGCTTTAAGCGATGATAATTACTTGCCGCTGTACTTTTAATCTTTATGTCTTCTCGAGGTGTGATTGTGGTATAAGAATGTTCCCCATTTAATCTATATTCCATCAAAAACTGAGGGATAAATTTAATTTCGCCAATTCCTAGAAGTCGAATCCAAAACTCATAATCTTCAACCTTTTCAAATTTAGAATCGTATCCTCCCGCTTTAGTAAAAGCAGCTTGTTTAAATAAAAAGGACGCCCCTATAAAGTTTTGTTGCAGAATGTCTTCTTTATTCTGTGACATAAATTTAACCATTTTACCTCGCCGAATTTCATCATGGTCCCTGCTTTTTCCATTCTCATCAATAAGATTAAAAAGTGAATAGACTAAAACAGTATCCTCCGGTGCTTTTACCATTTGTTCATAAAGCGTTTGTAAAAAGTTTGGATAATGTCGATTATCACTGGAAACCCAAGTTAAAAACCTACAGTGGTTTAAATGTGAGAATCCTTGATTTAGAGAATACGCAATCCCTTTATTCTCATTTCGTAAAATAATCTCGTAGGGAATCGTTAACACGTTAGTTGCTTCTTTTACAGCTTGAACGGTTTCCTGATTCGCACCATCAATAACAATCACTAATTCGAAATTACGAAAATTTTGGGATTCTATTGATTGTATACATTCATCAATATAATGTGGCTTCTGATTGTAAACAGGAAGAACTACTCCAATCTCCAAATTATTTCCTCCTTCAAATCGATTAATATCCTGATTGTTCTATAACACTACTTTTAAAGTCATCTGTGAAAGCAACAATTTCACCGTGTTCAATTAGTCTTTTATCACTAACTTTCCAAGTATGTTCATTTACATCTTTACCTCTTATCGCTGCAAAATTATACTTGCTAGTTGAATAGATTCTATAACCTTCTTTAATGCATTTCTTTTGAAATTCAGTATCTTCACCTAATGTCAGGTTAGGAAACTTAATTTTATCTATTATGGACTTTTGAAAAACTAAGGTAGCACCACTAACATGCTTAACATATTTGTTACTTAACCCGTGACCACGCAATAATAATGCATTAATACTTTTCAAAAAAACAAAGAATTCTTCTTTACCCACGATTTTAGCATTAGTTATTTTTAATGCATTCATTGCCTCTGTTAAATACTCTGGACCATAATAATCGTCATCATCAAACTTTGCGATGACATCATACTTTGCTTTTTCTATACCATAATTTAAACATTCTCCAAGCGTATAATTTTGGGGAAGCTGATAAATGGTAACACCCTTAACACTTCCAATACTACTCTTAACGAGGTTTATATCCAGCCCATCGTGATTTAAAATAATGATAAGCTCCTTATCCTGAAACAATTGAGTCGTGTAGTTATCAATGATGTTGCTAATTAAATGTTCTCTTACTGTGCAAGTAATGATTGAAATCATACCCACTCCCCCGTCCTTGTCTATATCCTTATTATGATATGTGAAATTTTGGAGACAGGTTCCATTTTCATAATAAGTATGTGACTTAATTCTTCATTTCCTTTAAGACGGCTCAAAATCGTAAATTTTTTATTTCCGGTACAGGTACACAAACCAAAAGGGATAATTTTAATATGATAATATTGCGTTCTAATAGAAACAGCGAATGAAAACGATAATAACAGAATGGGCAGTGAATGTTAAATGAAGGTATTAATTACAGGGGGCGCAGGCTTTATTGGACTCCATTTGGTTGAAAAATTAATAAAAGAACAAATAGATGTTGTTATTGTAGATAATTTAACAAGCGGAATCAAAGAACGAATCCCAAAATTTGCAGCATTTTATGAAGCCGACATTGAGGATTCAACCATAGAAGATATATTTTCTATTGAGAAACCTGATTACGTCATTCATCTTGCAGCACAAGTATCCGTACAAGTCTCTATGAAAAACCCTTTAGCAGATTGTCTAGCTAATATTGCTGGAACCATTAATCTCCTTCAAAATTGTGTTAAATATAATGTTAAAAAGTTTATTTTTGCGTCATCTGCCGCCATCTATGGTGAACCAGCATATCTTCCAATTGATGAAAATCATCCACAACAACCCATTTCGTTTTATTCCCTTTCGAAACTAACTTCAGAACAATATATCAAGTTATATGCTAAGCATTTTGGTTTAAACTACAGTATTTTAAGATTTGCAAATGTATATGGACCAGGTCAAAACACACATGGTGAAGCGGGTGTAATTTCAATATTCTTTTTAAATTCTATTTTTCTAGAGAACGCTCCCATTATATATGGTGGTGAGCAGACAAGAGATTTCGTCTTTGAAAAGGATGTAGCAGATGGTATCTATAGTGCTCTTCATTATGGAAGGAATCATACCTATAATCTCAGTACCAATACGGAAACGAAAATAAATCAATTATTAACTTCAATGTTAAAAATGGTAAACAGTAATTTGACTCCAGTCATTAAACCTCAGTGCGACGGTGACATTAGACAAAGCAGGCTGGATAATACGAAAGCGATAAGCGAACTTCACTGGATGCCTGGGTTTTCACTAGATAGAGGATTGCAGGAAACCTTGATAGCTATCAACAAGAACTCATAGAAGCTAATTCGAAAAAAAATGGAGATGATTGAATTGATCACAAGAGAAAAGAATTTGGTCAGTATCATTATCACTAGTTTTAATAGGGAAAAATATATTAAGGATTGTTTAGAGAGTATATTGGCACAAACTTATAGGGATATAGAAATTATTTTAGTAGACGATTGTTCTACTGATAATACATTACAGATATTTAATGAGTTTAAAAGGGAAGCTGTAGAGAAAAGACCTGAAATGGAAAATCGAATCATCTCGATATCACTTCCGAGGAACGTTGGATATGCAGGTCCTCTAACCTTAGGAATGTTCCTCAGTAAGGGTGAGTTTATCGCCATTCAGGATTCGGATGACCTCTCGCATTCAGAGCGGATTGAAAAACAGGTCAGCTATTTAAACGCTAACCCGCAATATGAGCTTGTAGGAACTCTATTTTCGTCATTCTTCAATTACAAAAATGGGAAATTTTACGGCATTCGTCGTCCTGTAAGCTGGATTAAATTCGATGAAGAAATCTATAAAGTTTATCAAAGCGGAGGACATTGCATTTGCCACGGAACAACCCTTTTCCGGGGAGCCGTTTTTGACCGGCTTGGCGGCTTTACAAGAAAATTAGGTAAGGAAGCAGATTTTGAATTTCTTCAAAAATGTATTAATAATGGTGTTAAGGCTAACAACCTCCCGGAAGTGCTATATTACTATAGGAGACATCCTGAACAAATGTCAAGACAAAAATAATGCTGACGTACAAAGGAATTGAAACCAAGAAACAAACAAGTTAGAATTCAACTTGTTTGTTTCTTGGTTTTATTATATATAGAAGAAAAATTGACTTTAAAAGTAAGAAAGAAAGCCACAGACAAACAATGCCTGTGACATTTAATTTTTCATTTTATCCTTCCAGCAGCAGCCGGTAAAGCATTAACTGTCTATCTGCCGTATGCTGCCAGGTAAAATAGTTGCTTACCCGCACGACACTTTCTTTACCCATTTGCTGTATCTTTCTAGGATTGGATAGTAAGTTAATTATGTGTTTGGTCAATTCTTCACGTACATTAGAAGGGTCTATTAACAATCCGGTTATTCCATGGTCGATAATTTCAGGCATACCGCCGGATTTTGTAGCAATGACAGGGGTGCCAGTTGACATCGCTTCTAGATTTACAAGTCCAAAAGCTTCATTTTGGGCAGAAGGAACTACTAGTAAATCTGATATTTGAAACAATTCCTGAACCTTATCATTCGGTATAAAAGAAGTAAAAACAACGTGGTCCTTTACATCTTCAGCCAGATTTCTTAAATAGTCAGAATATGTTTTTTGTTCAGTTGGGCTTCCTGCAATAATTAGACGAATAGAAGGGTCAGCTTTAATGAGATCCGGCATTGCTTCTAAAATATGGTGCACCCCTTTAATTTCAACCAATCTGCCAACATATAGTAGAACTTTATTATTTGAGATACCTAGTTTTTTTCTTAAAATATCTAATTTTGTGGTACTGTCTAGCTGCCACTTAGGTTTAAACTGGTCGGTGTTCACTCCCAAATGATTAACATATATTTTATTTGCATTTCCATTTGTTTTTTCTATTAAATAATTTCTTAAAAATTGACTATTTACAACAATAGCATTTGTTTGATTTAGATAATTTATAAGCAGGTGATCTTTCATGTATGGAGGGGAGATAAATGTTACTGAATGCAGAAAAAGGATAATTTTAGCATCAGGAATTGCCTTACGAATGATTTTTACAAATCTAGGGCGATTCTCAATTTGAATAATATCAGGCTTATCTTGTTGCAGCTGTTCAATTACTTCAGGAATATAGGTTTTGTTATTAAATTGAAACCGATAATAGGTTATATTACCTTGTCTTTCAATGAAGGATTGGTTTTTAGTCTTTTTTCCAAATATAATTACATCTACATCTTTTTGTAGAAGATTGGATGTTTTTTGTACAACTAACTCAACAGAACTGGATTTATTACCAGGGATTGGATAAACACCTGGAGTTATGATCGCTATCTTGAGCCTATCCATCTTATTTCCACTCCTTTCTGAAATCCTTATGTTACTAGCTTACGCACCTGGTTCAGAAAGGTGTAGACAAGTCTTCCAAAATAAAAAAGTTAATGAAATGTTCACAGCATCTTATGCGCTATTGCGTTAAAATAAAGGCGAATATATGTGATGTACTTCACAATCGTAGCAAAAACGAAAGAAGGAAATCTAATCATGTCATTACATAAACCCGATCAAATTCTAGAAATATCAATTAAAAATGGAATTAAAAAGACAAGTTACCCATTACTAACAACCATACTATTAGGGTTCCAGGCAGGTGCATTTATTTCGTTAGGATTCCTTTTATATATCCGCGTCACCGCTCCCTTATCAGAAAGTTTAACCGGACTTAGCGCGATTTTAGGGGCCTCTGTCTTTCCAATCGGACTGATTTTGACATTAATCGCAGGTGGAGAACTTCTAACAGGAAATATGATGGTCGTTCCATTAGCAAAATTTGCGAATAAAATAAAAACAAAACAAGTTTTGCTTAACTGGCTGCTCATCACGATAAGCAATTTTCTTGGTGCGATTTTCGTTGCTTATTTCTTCGGACATATCGTTGGGTTAACAGAAACAGGCGCATACTTAGAGAGTACGATTCATATTGCTGAACATAAAATAAGTGCTTCCTTTCTTCAAGCTTTTGTCTCTGGTATAGGGTGCAACTGGCTTGTGGCTGCGGCTGTATGGTTATCGTATGGCAGCGAAGACATGATTGGTAAAATCGCAGGAATTTGGTTCCCGACCATGGCTTTTGTTGCAATCGGCTTCCAACACGTGGTCGCCAATATGTTTGTTATTCCGGCAGCGATATTTGCTGGACATCTCACATGGATGGATTATTTAAGTAACTTTATTCCTGTTTTCTTAGGTAATGCAGTCGGCGGAGCTCTCTTTATCGGAATGGCGTATTGGTTTGCTTACAAAAAGAAAGAATACACTGTCATTGAAGGGGCTAAAAGAACAGGAATATTAGATAAAAAAATTGGATTATAAACATCGGATATTGATTGAAGAGATAATAAAAGAGCCGCGATTATCACGACTCATTCTTCTTTTACTTATTCAAATAAAGGACTCACTGCTCTTTCATTATGAATTCGGTCAATAGCCTCTGCTAGTAATGGGGCCACAGACAGCATCTTAATTTTATTAATTCTCTTTTCCTCAGTCTGCTCAATCGTGTTCGTTATCACTAATTCCTCAATTGCTGATGATTCAATGTTTTCAACAGCAGATTGTGAGAGAACAGCATGTGTACAGCAAGCATAGACTGTCTTTGCCCCATGCTCTACTAATGCTTTGGCTGCAAAAGTCTGCGTAGCTGCAGTATTAATTAAGTCATCAACAATAATGGCATTTTTCCCTTCTACGTTTCCAATAATCTCCAAAACTTCGGAAACATTAGGTTCAGGTCGACGTCGATCAATGAGGGCAATCGGGGCATTTAAGTACTTGGCCATCTTCCTCGCTCTTCCAACAGCACCGTTATGTGGGGCAACGACAACCACATCCTCAAGTCCCTTTCTCTCAAAGTATTCTGAAAGAATTGGAATTCCAATTAAATGATCTACAGGAATATCAAAAAAGCCCTGTACCTGCGGTGAATGAAAATCCATCGTGAGTATCCTGGTAGCACCTGATTTTTCAAGGAGATTCGCAATTAATTTGGCAGTTATTGGCTCACGTGATCTTGCTTTTCGATCCTGACGTGCATAGCTGTAATAAGGAATAACTACATTAATCATTTTTGCTGATGCTCTTTTTAATGCGTCAATCATAATGAGCAGCTCCATGATATGGTCATTATTCGGGTGTGAAGTGGACTGAACGACATAAACGTCAGAGCCACGCACACTTTCTTCTATATTCACCTGAATTTCTCCATCGCTAAATTGAGTGACCGAGCTCCTTCCAACCTCACAACCTAAATGCTTAGCTATTTCCTTTGCCAAGCTTTGATTTGAATTTAGTGCAAACAATTTAATTCCTTTTTTCAATTGATACGACACTTTATGTCCCCCATGCTTTTGATTATTTACAATTCCTTAACGCCTCATTTACTTATTTTACATGAAATGAAGACATTAGAACAATATTTCATTTAGAGAACTTCAGAACTAATCGTTAGGATGGGACAATTTCTAGTAGGCAGCCTCATTAACATTTAATATAAACCGACTTTATCCGTAATCTTAATAAAAAAAAGAGCTTAGTGTGAACCCTTTTACACTAAGCTCTTTTTATTTAGTTACATTCCAGCCTCATCAGGTACATACAAGTCAAATGGAGTCGCATTGTATGGGAGGATAGATAATTTCTCTTCTATAAGTCGGTAACCCCTGCCATAGGGGTCTTGACCTTTTTCAAGTTGTTCTTTCAACAAATTGGCGTATGGAACTTCTCCGATTTGAGTCATCATGTGGACCTCTACCCATGAGGCAAATCCCTCAAGTTCTTCGAGTTGCAACAGATCCACTTGTAAATTCTCCAATTGCCAAATATGGGTTAATTCATGCGCTAAGGTGGATAGTGTATGGTTTCTCGGTGACCCATTTTCAACTAGAACCTTTAAGTTTCCATCATCATCCATGCTGGCTTTACCGGTCAATCGTGGATTACCTGCCTCTGGTATAAAAGGTAAACCACTCATTTTATGAATTTCATCCATACTTAACACGAATAGCGCTATATCTTCAGGCAAGTTTACTAAATATACATCTTTAAAAAATTGACGTACCTCTCTATAAAGTGGCTCCACTCGTAATACATGGTCGATGGCCGTCTCATTACAAGTAAGGCATCTTTGTCTGCCATCATTTAGGTGAATGACTTGCGCAGCAGCAACAGTTCTGCCACAAAACACGCATTGCGCTTCACTGCTGTTGATCTTCTTTACGATTTCTCCATCTAGCATATGTCCAAGATAGCCTGTTCGAACTTCCCTTAGTTTTTTCCTCGTTATCAACGTATCTAGAACCGTAAAAGTTTCGCTTAAAGCCAATTCCTTAGGATAGTGGTCGTAACCGAAATAAAGATATTCACTACTTCCGTTACTTTCATGTAATAACCAAAATAGATAGTCATTTAACATATCAAAGATTTTTTCCCAATTATGACCAATCGCTTCTAACAAACCAAGGTGCACAGGCGAATCCTCAATAATATATAGTGAGATCCTCCCTTCCTCCTCAAGATAATGATCTACTTGGAATGAAGGAGTAATCAATTGTAAATGTTTAGACTGGGAAACTGACTGGTCAAAGAAGGATTCATCCAAAGCTGGACAAGCCCTCACAAAATGATGAGTATCCGGGAATAAAGATAAAAACAACTCATTCAATAATAAAGCAAGAGTAAACTCAATTTTTCTGGCATTTTCAATTTCCCCCAGTTTTGAACGTATCTCAATCTGCAAAAGATGACCGTTCTCATACTGCCTGGTTATCTGCTCATCTTGATGATAAGAATGGACCTTCATGGATTTTAAGTTTAACATTTCACTCATTTCCACATAACCGTTCATTTTGACACTTACCTCTGCCTGCACCGATCCCATACAGATTTCAAACTGTTCCAATGAAATAGTCTTCTTCTTAAAATTGCGATGCTCTGCCATCTGGCTTATTTTATACTCCGTAATAGGACGGTAGTATTTCTGCTCAAAAATGTGTTCATAGGTAACTTCCACAAATCCATGCTCTATATCGACTTTTTCGATTTTATAAAGTTCGCCATTGAAGGAATGGTATTGGCCAGGCAGATATTGTTGATAGAGATGTCCTTCAAGAATCACAGAAAGACATTGGCCGTTATGGATAATCTGAACAAAACGGACCCCTTTTGGTAAAATCTTTTCCTTAGCTGAATACGGCATCCTGAATCGGGTTTTCTTAACAAAATCTTTTTTAGACCGGTCAAAGGTTACTAGTTCCTCTGATTCAATCGTAAATCGGTATGCTAATTTAGGACCAAAGGCATTCGAGAACAACTCGTGTACACCTTCAACAACCGAGCGATAACAGCTAATTTTCGCTCTACTTAAATAGCTCTCTACTTCCTCTTCCATGATATAAAAATGACATAATCGTTCTAATAGACCATACGCAATGCTCCAGAGTGATTGGGATAAGCGTGGAGCTAAAGGTGCAATGGTCCGATTCGTACTCAAATAGAAATCCAACTGATCTGCTAAGTAATCTCGAAGTAAATATGGAGGGCTCACGATGTGAATGAAGGAAGCCACTTTTCCGGTTCCTTTCCACAAATTTAAACGCCGTACTAAATTATACTGATTATCGCGAATGAAAAAAAGTGTAAAATCATCCACCGGAATCGTAAGGTTACTATCCAGGACCTGAATCATTTTTCCCAAGTGATCCAACGTTTCTAAATCAAACCCAAGATCAAATAAGTGATGCTTCATATCGATCATTTCGTGAATACTTTCCTTAACATTGGTGTATTGCTGGTTGATGAAGTGAACAGGTTCAATATTTGCCTTTAATGCAGGAATCGATAAGACCACTTCTGCTTCTAGTTGACGGTGCGAGAATTTTGGAAGGATCTTTTGCTGAAACCATTTTTCACCTTCATTTTTCCAAACCATATAGTAGAAATTTGGGCTGTTGCCGGGCGGAGCAACGATATCTCTAGGCTCACATTGCAGGATCGATCGGACAGTATGTTCTAGTCCATCATACCACTCTGTTAAAATGATATATTGCGGCTTTTTTCCAATTAGCTCCCTAACATTTAAGTTAAAAGAGTGGATGATGGTGGAATAGGTTGGAAAAAGCTTTTCGGCATGTAACAACAATATACCTTCCATAAGCTTTGTTTTTTCTAACTGCCGTAAGTAGTGCAAAAATCGTTTCTCCTTTAACGTATCCGGCGAAACAATCAATACATCTGGATTCATATTTTGTTCAAGTGCCTCTAAAAAGGTGCTAACCTTCCATAACTGTTCCACCCCTGACACAACCTTAATTCCCTTTGACACCCAGTCTACCGCTTCCATTGCACCATCTTGGCAGTGTGCAATAATTAATACCTTCTTGTTTTTGGCAAGCAATTGATACAACGCTGGAAAGAAATAGGAAGAAAAATCGTTATAATTGACATCTTCAATCATCACATCATGTTCTTGAATGATTTCTGACATCATCGTCGTATAACTTTCATCGATAATCATGTTCTTTTTCTTTAATTCCTCACAAATAGAATGAATAATTAATTGATGTTCTAGGTCTGGCGAGAAATTATGATAGGAAAAATGATTTTTTCGATGATGAAAATGCTCATTCTCTCTTACAATCCCTGACGTAAGCAGTCGGTCTTCCCATATTACCTTGTATTGATCAAATAATTCATCATAGGTTGTTAGTCTTCTAGCAACGGCATCGTTACCAGCAATATAACCTTCACTATAGGAAACCTTTTGCCCATTTAAAAACCAAGCAATCTCCAATAATAGTATAAAAGAGATAATAGGATATGCCGGCAAATAAGAAAGTATTGAAAGTTCGTATACATTTGAAATGATTAGCAGCACCAGAAGAAGCAGTGGGAAAATCGCTGCAATCTTAAAAAAGGTTGATAGATAGGTCCACTCCTTTTTTAAGTAAATCTGGCCCCTGCTTTTAAAATAAACAAGAGAAACGCTGCCCTGTTCCGATAGCTTCGTTTTCGAACGGTTCACAAGCTCTGTCGGATAAAGATAAGAGACAGCCTTTTTTACTATTTTCACAAAGGGTTTCAAAAAACGATTATTTCCAACAGTCTTATTCTGTAGACTTCCTGTGATTTTCCAACACCATTTTAGAGATACTACCGAAAACAACATCGTTAAATTTATCAACAGTTGGATATTCGACAATAGAGAAGGCATTCTTTCTTCAAGAAGTTCTTCATATACACCCGTAATCCACTCATCCAATAGAAGCCAGGATAAGCAGATAAATAATGACACTAATGGAAGGTAAAGTTGTTTATAGCGTTGATTCTCCGAGAAGTTCGCCGTATAGAGAAGAGTGATAAATATTGCTAAAACAACAAAACTTCCTAATACTTCAAGGTATAAGTTCATAGTTTATACACCTTATCTTCTTGGATTCGAATTTGCTCAAGTTCATGAATATAAGTGGTTGGGTATTGTTCGATAGCACTACCGAGATACACTTCAATTCCATTTCCATTTGGCCCCTGTACCCCTAACTGTTGAAACGGAGAATAGATTGGATTCTCGATGATACCTTTTTCAAATTTAATCCCCGGAACCCTTAAATCTTGTTTAGTAGAAAATGATTCTTTATTCATTTGAAGGATATGAAGCAATCGATTTGTCGTCTGGACGAATTCGTCTAGTTTAATAAGGTGGTAGCGGTAAAGAAGATTCTTTTCCTTCTTTTCTTCTCCGATTAGGGATAGTTTTTCGAGATATTTACGTAACGTGAAAAGCTTAAATAAATGGTTTAAGTAGTCATTATAGCGGTGTTGGGCCTCCACTTGCATTTGATAAATGGTCTCGGTATATTCATAGGTTTTTTCTTGAAACTTCCATATTTGTTGATAGGATTTTTGTCTCGTTAAGTAATACCCGATATACGTAACAAGAAGGGTGACAACTAACCCAATACCGTAAAAATAGGCTGTTACCTTAGTAGATTCAAAGGAACCCGACATTTGCAGAAAAGGAATGAAAAGGACCAAAAAAATCAGGGTACTCACCGTCAGAAACTGACGTTGGTTTGGAAGTAGCTGCAGGAGAAAATGCATTTGGTTTTTCGCTTGCGTCACAAAATTTTTCCATTTAGATAGAGCTTCGGATGTGCCAGGGGCCGAATGGATGACATCCCTTTCCATATTACTAATTTTTTTTTGGATGTCTTGTTTATAGTCATTGATTTCAACCCATTCTTCCTCTTCCAAAAAGTCATTCCTTCTTTTTACAGCATGCAATTTTAGAATCGCTTCTCGTGACTTTTTTAGCAGTTCAGTTTCGCGATTCATGAGTATGGTTTCAGCTTTATAAAGCTGATCCTGCCATTGGTCATAGAATTGATAGGTAATTTCTGAATTTTGGGACAGTGGTTGCGAGATTTCTCTTACTTTTTCAATACTTGGTGCCGTATAAGGAGAAAATTCATCGTCTCGAAATCGATTGGTATGAAACTGGTTTTGGAGCAACAATTGGTCCTCTAATTGCCTTTTTGCCTTTAACAAACTCATAAAATAATGATTGAGTAATGTTACCAGCTTCTCAGTTTCTAACGAGATTTGTATCACACTCGTACTTCCCTTTTCCAACCTTTCAACTAGTTTTGGATGTTGGCTAATCGTAAGAAGAAAATAACTAAGTTCCAAAAAACCTTTCATTCTTTCCCGATGAGAATTTTGAATGATTTCCTGACGAATGAGGCGAATATCACCGATTTCACTTTGGATACCAACATGGTACTTCAAACTGCTTGAGAGCTCCCCTGATGGAGTAAAGTTTGTTAAAGAAGGAGTTAACGGCAACGTACGTATTTGCTTAATCTTTTTCTCGAAATCTTCCATGACGATATCTAATTGTTCCTTGGTCATCCATTCATCATGACTCGGCTTCTCTCCACGTAACAACAAATAATCCTTCTTTTTGTCTATCTTTTTAGCTAGGCAGGTCATGACCCGCTCACATTTCATTTCCAATGCCTCCATAAATTCTGCACTTGGTTGGTCTAAGATGATATCTTGAAGCTGAATAGGTTCCCCCCATTCTTCATCAAGCTGTTTAATCTCCTCCTGTATGAAGGCATTACCCACTATTGGCCACCCAGGGCTCTTTTGAAGATAGCCAAAATGGTCAAGTTCCCAATACCGTTTTAACCCTTCTTCTATTGGCGCATAGGTAGAGGTTCTTCTGATCATGTCAATTAAATGTAAAATACTTTGGGAAGGATAGAATCCTTTGTCTTTTAAAGGATCAAGCAGGTCTCTTCTTATTTCCGAAAGGTGCGTTGTGAGTCGTAACTTTTTATTTAATTCATTATCTAAATTCAATAGAATAATTAACTGCCAATCCTTAATTCGGTGACGGTCAAGATGTTCAATCATTCGATCCACTAATGATAAAAAAAGAGGATTAGAGGCCGTGGCCTCCTCCTCCCAGTAAAAGGTTAATTCATTACAATTCTGCAGCTTGTAAAAGAATGGCTCAACTAAATGCCAATCCTCATACTTTTTGCCAAAATGAATCACGATTGAGTGCATCAAAGATCACTCCTTTTTAAACATGCTATACTAAAACTCGTTCTTGATCTAGTGAGTTCAGTTTATTATTAATATCATTCAACCACTTTTGGTACTCTTCTGTATCTTGTGGTGTTCTTTGTCTGACTTCAGATTCCTTCCAAAGCTGATAAATCAAATTTGCTGCTCCCCGTTTTGCCGACTCCGATCTCTTTACCTTTTTGAAGTACTCACAAATCTCTGTTAATAGACATTGTCGTAGACGGTCGGCTCGCTCCGTTAACGAAGGATTGGAGATAAATTCTTGGTCATAAGCCAACACTAAATCTAAGATATTACTAATTCCCTCTTTTCTAACTTTCGATATTTCGACCGCTCCCCTAATGAAATCATGTTCATGAATGTTTCGGTTATTTCTAATTTGTGTTTCTTGTGTTTCTTGGAATCTCTCTAGTATTTCATCATAAATAACAGGATTATGAGGTAATGCTTCATGAAGGTTGAACGTATCTTCTTCCACCTTTTCCCCAAATTTCAATAATAATTTTGTTCCTTGATTTCCACTATATTGATAAACTCTCTTACCGTCAGAGCTGACTAACTGAAGCCAGCCATAGATTACCCCCAGCAATAACGCACGGTCCGTCCGGTTGGTTTCAAGCTCAGCGCGCTCCGGATTTAAGTCTGGCATATACGCAGGAAGATGCCAATTACGGTCTAAGTGCGGGGTTATCGTTCTATTTTCGTCCTCATTTAGCTTACTCACCAACCGATGGTAGGCCTCATAATAAACACCTGGGGGCTTTCCATTTTTTCCAGAGGAAAATTTGGTAAAATCACTGACGGATAATCCATAATGGGCACGATAACAAACAATTTCATTTCGCTTAAAGGCGTCATCTACAATTTGCTTTTCGTTAAATAACTCATTTTGCAACTGCTCCGAGAGTTGGTTAAAACTTTCCGTATGGAGTCCCCAATATTTCAGACTGCGATATTCATTTGTAATCGGAACATATGGTTGTGCCAGTTCTTCTATAGCCTTCATTCTTTTATAAAGATAATCATCTGGGTCCAGCCCTAATCGACCGGCCTCTATTCTGATCGCCTTGGTGATGGATAAATCTAATTTATCATGATGCTTACTCGCCAATTCCTTTCGGCAAAAGTTTAAAACATTTTCCCTAAAAAACACTTCGACCTTGGTTTCTTTATAAAACTCCTCAGCCCCCCGATTGTTTTTCCGCTCGATAAATCTTTTATAGAGACTTTGATAAATCGTCTGAGAGATACTATCTGGCAGGAAACCATGATCAACCGATTGACATATCCGTTCCCACGTTTGCTCCATCATTTCCTTGTTGGCTAAAACATACCTTTTCGTTGGATCACTCACACCATCAAACTTCCTTGCTAATTGATTTATTTCCACCAAGAGAGTTTCTCTTGTTTCAATTAAATGATCAAAGAATCTTTGCCAATCCTCGATCATTTCCTTAATAGATTGATTGAGAGCAGAAAAGACTAGTTCTAACAACATGGAATTTTTATAGCGATTTAGGGTACTCAGCTGATGAGACGCCTTCTCCGTATACTCATCAATAAAATCTTTAAATTGGTTTCGAAACACACTGGAAACAAAGCCCTGTTTTAACGCTTTATCCACACGTCTGACCGCATCATCTACATCACCGTCATTGCGGTCTAAATCATAAATATCTTGATAGCGGTCAATCTGTTCTTTGTATCTGCGATTCTCTTCTTTTAAATGGGAAATCTTCTTTATAAGTTTATTGTGAATACTGTAGAGCAGATATCGCACCCCAACAGGATGGATAGGTGAATCTTTTTTCAAAATCCAGGTATTAAGCTGGAACCTGCTGCCATTCGCCCCATTCGGGGAATGATAATCCGCATCAATAATCTGGTAAACAATAAAATGACTGTATTCATTAATTTTCTTGTTAATTTCTTTGGCAAAGTCTTCTAGAGCGGATTCCATTCGATTAATTTCTTGTTTTGCTCGATCTTTTATTTTCAGTTTTCCTAAATCAAGCACACAATGATCTTCATAATCCTCCTTTAATTCCACATCATCTTTCAGCACTTTTTTTGCATATTCCTCTACCTCAGATAAGAAAATATCGGCTTTCGAAGCGCCTTTTTTACCCTTATCTTCAATTTCATGAACTTGGTAATCGAGCTGACGAAAAAAAGGGTTAGGTTTTTCTTGGTCATTTACAATTTGCTCAAAGTACTTAACATAAAGCTCTCTTATTTTTGGTTTTTCATTATGAATCCCGTTTCTTAAGTCATCGTCATGCCTCTTATTTTCATCATTAAATAACTTATCTAAGCGGAGCCAAGAGTCATCTAATCCACTAACCGACCATTTTAGTGCACAATAGTCTACAATCTCTTCATAAGGATACGTTAAAGAAGCAACACCAGCACCGCAGTACCGTGCCTGGCCGTTTGATTCTACCAAACTTCTTATTTGGTTATCCTCCTGTGAAAAGCTTCTTGCTGAAATCGGGCTAAAGAGTTGGAGATAAACGGACCGTGCCACCTGGTCTATATACTCTGAGACGTTAGTTAAATGCTGCCCTTTTGTGTTTTCATAATCAAATAGAAAGCAAAAATCATAAGGCAAATGTTTATCTGTAATTGCATGTGCTGTTCTGCCCTCTAAATCAATTTGATTCGGTCGATACTCGAGCTCAATCGTCACATTTTGTTTATGATTACCCGAAGCGCTTAAGCTTATGGCGTTCAATTCTTTCAAGCTAGCGTAACCATTCCCTTGGACCGCTTCCCACTCCGTTTGGTCCACTGTATTACTTCTCACTAATATATCCGGTAGTAAAAAGACGCCGCGAATCAGTACACTTTCCGAGTTTAGCTTTCTCTCTAGCATTTCTCGCAGATAAAGAGCGATTTGCAGAAAAATCCCTGAACCAGTACCGCCCACTAAGGAACTAATAATAATTACTCGGACATTGTACGACTCAGCATGGCTGTCGACAGGAAAAATTCGTTCAATTCCATCCCACATCGCATTTAATTTCCCTTGAGACATCGCCGAACGAAAGGCAAGTCTCGATACCGCTCGGACTTGACCAGCTCCATCAGTCATCGTTTTTCGTTTAATTTGGGGATTATTCGGAAACCACTTTAATACCTCTGGATTCGCCTGAAGATATTCATTTACCGAATGGCTCGTGCTTGTTTGTGTAGCACTGTTTCTTAAGTGCTCTAATTTTGAAATGCTATTCGCATCGGTGTCAAACGCATGGATCGCGACTCTGCCTCGCTGTTTTGGGGGAACACGACCATATACCATATTCGCAATATTACTCCCGATTCCGCCTAGACCGATTAATATGGTTGGAACATTAAAGTTCATCTAGTTACCACCTCTTAAAGTACTTTTAATGGGATTTAAATATATAAACTGAATGGTCGTTACTTCTCTCAATTTGAATCTCATCGTTATGATAAATCAGTATGTCGGCCTTTTTACTTCTTCCCTCAAGCTTCTCATGTCTCACAATGAGGGTAGGGTCCTGTGATTCTTTCACGAGTAATACACGGTCCTTTTTTCGATCTGCTTTAAATGTTAAGTCGCCAATACTCTTTTTTTCCGCCAAATAGGGGATAAGCCATCTGTTAAACCAATTTGTATGGAAGCTTTCTGTCATCCCTCGTGCATCTCGGAGCCTCTCCCTTTTCCTGCTTTGCTTGTATTCTAGTGAAATACGATTTTTGTCAAACCTTGGTTTTATGATGATTCCAAAGATATACACAAGAAGAACCAGCCAGATTAACGCTTTTACAGCGTCCTTGCCATATTTCTTAACATGTGAGATATCTTCAATATGGAGGGTAAACATCTCTTCAGCGATTTCATTTGGATACGGACCGGGAAGGGTTACATGAATAGGCACATCACCTACCGATGTTCGGAATATTGGCGATAAACTCTTAGGGTAGATGAGAATTTGATTACCTTTTTGTTCAATTTCAATTTTTATATCGCTGAGAGTATTAATTTTGAGTTGCTTGAAGACCTTTTTAAGCTCTTCTGAACTCATTTCCTCTCCATTCACCATCGGTGTAATCACAAAGGGTTCCGCATCGTTTAACTTATCTAACGGTGTCCTCCACGTATCGTTATTGGCCACAAGGCTCAACTTTCGAGTGGGGTTAATTTGAAGACTTGATTCCTTTACTTTTTGATAGAATCCTTTAATACTAACTTTTACCTTAATAGGAATTTCTTGTTTTTGTGGTAAAGTGAAATCCCCAATGAATTTATTAACTTTAGAATCATAGCTAAGAGGGAGCTTTACTCCATTAATATCTGCTTCTACTTCAAACAAACCTTTTACATCAATATCCCGTAAATCGATTTCTTCATCATTACTCTCACTTTTTAACAGGGTGGCTTCAAGCCTCATCTTACTGCCAGCAAAGAAAACGGATGGATCATCCGTCAGTTTTCCGTCATCATTGTTTTTTTTAGGATCAACTCTAAAATCAATCGCCGGTTCCGCTAAAATTCGGATGGATTTTTGCTGTTCTTCCGTGAGTGGCTTATCGAAAACAATTTTGTATGTCCCTCTTTCAATAACCCCGTTACCATTGACGTTTTTAAAATGTGTGAATGTTCCTTGAATCGGTGGATGTAAGTTTGCAGGGTCCTCTGGGGTAATTACTTTGTATGGACCCTCCATTCCTTGTTCAATCCGTTGGTTGTTCATATAAAATTCTTTGAACGAGGCATTTTCTTCAGCTGATTGTTCAATCAGAGTAATTCTCCTTAACGGGAAAGGAGATTCTAACACTAATTGTTTCCCGTCCCATACTGGGTGTAAATCAAACCTATCTTGTTCGCTCGGATCACGGTTTGTCATGAGCGCTGCGACCTCATTAATGCGCTGGATGATATCCTGCTCACCATTGCTAACCAATACATTTCCTTCAGAACTTTCTGTCCATTGACGTTTAAAATCAGCCATAATTTCTAATTCTTCCGTACTCAAATAGGACTCAATGGGAATCAATTCGCTGTGAAAACTAGCACTATTTTGATCCATTTTCTCCTTTAATTCTCTCAAACTCGTAAAAAGAGCTTTCTTGTTCTCTACAATTTGTTGAGTTGTCAGTTTTTGGTCGAGATGGTTAAGTTCATTAAAAATTCCATCCGTTAGAACGATTAACCAGTATTCCGAATTTTTATTGTGATCAGCAGCTTTTTTCAATTCATTGATTGCGGTATGTAAAGATTCTAGTGGTGTACTTTTTTTCCCCGTCCAGGCTCGGATTTGATCAATTTCATGCTGACGGAGTCTTTCATCTAATTCAATCGGCTCCGGTACGGTTGGTGTGCTCATTGAAACAACCCTTAACTGGTCCTGTTTTTCTAAAAGAGCAACAAAGCTTTGAAGAGCGTAATTCGCATATTTCCAATTATCAATAGGAACATTACCAGATTGTTCCCACATACTTCCAGAATCATCATAAACAAGAGCAACTATTTTATTTTTAGGAATACTTGAATCACTTTTAGCTGCCACAGCTGAAACTAATATGCAAAAGGAAAAAATAAACAGGACTAGCAAGATAACATGATGTTTATACTTACCTATCATTCTTTGAACTCCTTTCACGAACGAGCGAACAGGGTAGAAAACTCTAAGAATAATTACTCCTATCCTATTCAAAACATTTATGACGCATGACCCAATTGTAAAAGTTCAGCAAAAAGGCTGTGCATATCCACAGGACTCTACTTTGGGGTTTATCCATTAGTTTGGCAATAATATCACTTATTAAATATGTTCACCACAAAGCAGATTAAAAGTTCAGGTTTTCTTTTTATAAAAATATTGAAACACAGGATGATGGGATTCATAATTAAAGAATGGAAGGATGTGGGAATATTGAGTAGATATTCAATTGAAGAATTTATCGCACAAACAGAGCAAAAAGATAAAGGCGAAGGTTTTTTTGAATTGGAAACACCACGGATGTTGGAGGTAAACTTAGACGGGCAAGTTTGGGCGAAAGCAGGGTCCATGGTAGCCTATCACGGAGAAATGAAGTTTGTCCGTGAAGGAATATTAGAACATGGTCTCGGAACTGCTTTAAAAAAGGCGTTTACAGGTGAAGGCGCTTCTTTAATGAAAGCCAACGGGAAAGGGAAATTATATCTTGCAGATAGTG
Organism: Neobacillus niacini NBRC 15566; assembly: GCF_001591505.1. Classification (GTDB taxonomy): domain Bacteria; phylum Bacillota; class Bacilli; order Bacillales; family Cytobacillaceae; genus Neobacillus; species Neobacillus niacini. The sequence goes on along the minus strand of NZ_BCVA01000003.1, from coordinate 172,426 downwards.
GAAAAAAAATTATTATCCTTAATTTAAGGAATGAGTCGATTTTTATTAATGGGAACGATTTATTAGCATTTGAACCTAGTATTAAATGGGAGATTAAATTAATGAAGAAAATTGCCGGTATGCTTGCTGGCGGGTTATTTAATGTTCGCTGTCAAGGAACCGGGATGATTGCCTTTACTGCACATTATGAACCGATCACATTAAGAGTGTCTCCTGGTAACCCTGTTATCACGGATCCAAACGCAACAGTTGCTTGGTCTGGGAATCTCATGCCAACGTTTCAAACGGATATTACGTTAAAAACCTTTCTAGGAAGAGGTAGCGGTGAGTCGATTCAAATGAAATTCGAAGGAGACGGCTTTGTGGTGATTCAGCCTTATGAAGAGGTCTACATGAAGGCCAAGCAAAATATAACATAAATATATGATAGTCCTCCTCACTTTATGTAGGGAGGACTCTTTCCTCATAACAATGAAAATAAAAAAACTATGGAGGACTAATCCCCATAGGTATTAAATTTTAAAAGTTTTCTATTTTAGTGGATGATCCCACTATCCTATTATATATGTCTATTCTTTTTTTCTGGAGTGAATCATACTTCTTATAAAAGTCCTTGCACGATCATTCATTATACGATTTACTGGATGTAACAAATAACATTCCTCATTATTTTTAACCGCATAAATAAGTTCTCGTCTCGTATATTTTGGTCTATCACGCATCCATTTACCAACATTCTCAGGATAAGATTTTGATTTTATTCCTAGGGTTTTTGCTAAAGTTGCAAATAACATTTCTTCTAAAGCAAATACATCATCTTCAGTTTGTTTCATAATCTTTTTCATCTCTTCCAATTTGTTAAAGGACAGTATTTGCTTAACGAACTTTCGACTAAAAACTTGTGAACCAAAACATCCATAAAAATGATCCAAATTGAATATTGGCTGCCATAAATGCCAAACCTTTTTCATCGTATTCCCAGGAGACCATAGATCTGTTGCCATTCTATAGTGCGCAGCCATATAATCAAATTCGTTCATTTCCGAGATAATAAATTCCTCAAACCCCTTTTTTGCAAAAAGAGAATCTGAATCTAAATTGATTAAGTAATCATATTCATACCCTGTATTTTCAAGCCATTCCATAATATTCAAAAAGAACCAGCCATATGTCCTTGCATATTTCATAGGTTGTGAAGTTGGACAGATAGGATAACCAAGGCCATTACATAAATTATCATCATTTCCACTTTGAAAAAATACAATAGAAGAGTTTGGACAAAAGTGGCGAATGTTCTCTATTTGATCTTGTATTACTTCCCTATTTTCATGAACAAGGATCGCAAAGCAAATTTTCTTCATCTGTTTATCACATTCCCTATTTCCATATTTTCCAAGGTGCTTTATTCGACTTCCAAAGCTCCTCTAAATACTTTTTATCTCGCATTGTGTCCATTGGCTGCCAAAAATCTGAGTGTTTGTATGCCACTAACTGACCTGTCTTTGCTAAATTTCCCAATGGTTCCTCTTCAAAGACTGCGTTGTTTTTTGGAATAAAATCAAATACTTCAGGCTGCAAGACAAAGAATCCACCGCTAATCCAACCGCCATCGCCTTTTACCTTCTCTTTAAAAGATTCAACGCTTTGATCTTTTGCCAGTTGCAAGGCTCCAAATCTTCCTGAAGGCTGAGCGGCTGTAACCGTAGCAAGTTTGCCATGGCTTTTGTGAAATTCCACTAATTCCTGAATATTAACATTAGCCAGTCCATCCCCATACGTTAACATGAAAGGTTCATTTCCTATATAGCTTCTTATTTTTCTAATGCGTTCTCCAGTCATGCTTTCTAGGCCGGTTTCCGCCAGCGTAATTTGCCAAGGTTCAGTTCCGTGGACAGTATTAATTTTGTGGTTCCCATGCTGTAAATCCACGGTAACGTCTGATTTATGCAGATAATAATTTAAAAAATAATCCTTAATCATGTATCCCTTATACCCCAAACAAATAATAAACTCATTAAATCCATGCGCAGAATAGATTTTCATAATATGCCAAATAATCGGATACTCTCCAATTTCAATCATTGGTTTTGGTTTTAAATGTGATTCCTCACTGATTCTTGTTCCAAAACCACCTGCAAGTATTACAACCTTCATATTTATCCCCTCTTATTAGAGACTTGTCCCTTTCCATTTCCTATGTTCCTATGTTTTCTTCTGTTTCTTTTTTTACTAGTCAACTAGCTCTGCTGCCATCGAAGCTCTTTTTTGAACTTAATAGTAGTGTATGTGAGAAGATTTATATCGGAATGGACGATACTACCAACTTTTCACACTTGGGATATCGCACTTAATTGGTGCCTGGTGCCTTCATCCTCAAATGTGGAATAGGTTTCAGACACCAGCCATATTCTGAGTAGTGTCTGAATACTTTATCAAACAATATCTTTTAAATGATTATCATTGGGAATGTATCAGTATCATCTTTATTGTATTCCTTAGAGGAAATGGCAACCATTATAAACGGTTCCTCTCCTTCATTCTCAAAAGCATGCACTACGTAAGGAGGGACTTTGAGAATAACATTATTATTTGCTGACATGATGATTTCCTCAAAGGCACCAGTATGCAAATTCTTTAATGCCACTTTCGCTTCACCACTTATGACAGAAAAATATTCTAACGTTTCTTTATGATAGTGATTTCCTCTGACACTTCCCTGATTAGAAAATAAAACGTAAATCTCTTCGATCTTTTCATCTTCTTTCAGTTGACTAATCATTAACAATTTCTTCAGGCTGCCGCGCATATCCTCAAAAGGTTGTATGTGAATCAACTCATACCAATTTTCCATCATATCATCCTTTATTATTATAAATTCTTAGTAAGGCCAACTCCGATGTATCGGATACCTGCTGCTTCATAGGCTGACTTATTGAACACTCTTCGCCCATCTACTAATATTGGTTCTTTCATTAATTCCTTGAATTCTTGTGGAGAAATCTTTATATAATCTGGCCATGGAGTAACAAGTATGGCAGCCTCGGCATCTTTAAGGGCATTTTTGTAATCAACAGAGTAATAGAGGGAATCATTTTGGGGAAATTTCTTTTTTGTATTATTAATTGCTACGGGATCAACACCGATTACCTTTGCTTTTTTGGTTAATAGTCCTTTTATGATGGCAAGGCTTGGTGACTCTCTAATATCGTCAGTTTCTGGTTTGAATGAGAGTCCTAGAACAGCAATTTTCTTATTTTCCAATGTACCGAGATTTTCTTCCAATCTTTCAATAAGCCTGTAGGGTTGGGCGTAATTTATTTCTAATGTGGCTTGAATCATAGGAGGCGAAAAACCCATCTCCTTGCTAAACGCAGAAAGTGCTTGAACATCTTTAGGAAAACAACTGCCCCCAAATCCACATCCAGCGCTTAAATAACTGACCATTCCTGGATTTATTAATTGATTATTCACTCTTGGATTGAATCTTTTATCTAAGGTTACTCCTTCTAAAACTTCTTTCACATCAATGCTGCCAACCTTTTCACAAATTACCGAGACCTCGTTAGAGTAAGATATTAGTGTTGCAAGAAGTGCATTAGCTGTATATTTAATCATCTCAGCTGTTCTTAGATTTACTTTTATGATTGGCGCATTAAAGAAACCCTCATAAACTTTTCTCATAGTTTCAAAGCTTTCTTGATCATAAGCACCAATTACAATTCTGTCAGGGTGCATAAAATCTTCTACGGCTTTACCTTCTCTTAAAAACTCAGGATTCATGGCCAGACCGAAATCACCCGCTTTTTTCCCACTGGTACCTTCTAGAATATTTTTAACAAAAGTATCTGTGGTTGTAGGAATTACAGTGCTTTTTACACATATTACATGGTAATCTTTTTTTTCCTTTAAAACAGTTCCAATCTCTTGCGCAGCGGATTCAATATAGCGTAAATCAATCTTTCCATCTCCAAATGGAGTTCCCACGGAGATAATCGAGATATCTGTATTCATAACAGCAGTTTTCAAATCAGTAGTAGCAACTAAGTTCCCTTTATCAATAACATTGCTTAAAAGTTCTTCAAGCCCTGGCTCATAGATAGGTAATATCTTGTTGTTAATCTTATTTACAATCTCGGCTTGTTTATCAATACAGATTACTTGGTGACCTTTAGAGGCAAGACAAACTCCTGTTACAAGACCCACGTAGCCAGTTCCAATCACTGAAATTTTCATTTTCAATTTTCCCCCATGTAAACATCTACATACCAATCTTTAAGTCTACCAAGGCCGTCCTCTAAATTCACCATTGGCATATACCCTAATAGATTCTTTGCCTTGGTCAAATCCGGACATCTCCTTTGGGGGTTATCGATAAGATACCTTTTATCGTCACTTTCCTTATACTCAATTTCAACCCTGCCAACTAATTTACCGATTAGTTTAGCTAAGTCTAACATCGATATTTCCACCTCATCATTCCCAATGTTAAACGCTTCACCGTCATGTTCGGAAAGAAGAGCTAACATGAACCCTTTTATCGCATCAGCTATATAGCAAAAGCTCCTTGTTGGCTTTCCATTGCTTAACAATGAAATTTTTTTAAGATGTAATGCGTCATTAAAAAAGTCTGGAATGACTCGTTTATCATCGATTCTTAGCCCTGGACCAAATACGTTAAATGGTCTTACTACTTTCACAGGTACACCGTATTGCTGATAGTAATTAACACAAAGTGTTTCACCAAGCCTTTTAGACTCATCGTAACAAGCTCTTGGACCTGTACATGAAACATTGCCATTATAGGTCTCCGGCGTAGGGATGAATTCTGGAGCAGGATTACCGTAAATTTCACTGGTCGAGAAAAATAAGAAACTTTTTACTTTTTGGTTTTTGGCGAAATCTAACAGGTTCTTTAATCCCCATACGTTCGTTTCAATTGTTTCAATTGGATATTGTCTATAATAAGTGGGTGAAGCAATACTTGCGGCATGGATAATAAAATCAACTTTTTTCTTGATATTCAAAGGCATAGTAATATCTTGGTTAATAATTTCAACGCATTGATTATTTTGAAGGTGTTGGATTCTTTGAGGAGCAGCAGAAATAAAATTTTCTATACAAATCACATGACATGGTGTCTCAAAGAGATTTTTATTACAATAATCGATTAAGTCAAGGAAGTATCCTCCAAGAAACCCTCCTCCGCCACTGATTAGGATGGTTGATGCCTCAAGTTTTTTTAACTTCTTCTCTAATTCATTACTAATGTGCTTAATATCGTTCTTTATTACATTACTAAGTCCCATAACAAAGTGTCACCTCGTTGTTCCTATAAATTTATGTTTATTCTCCTTATACCAAGTTACTGTTTTAGCAATTCCCTCTTGTAGACTTATCTTTGGCTCCCAATTTAAATGATTCCTAATCTTTGAAATATCCGGTTGTTGTCTCCAAACTTCATTTTGTCTATAGGGTAATGCACCATAATTTGGTAGCTTTTTTGATTGCATTTCATTATTAATCAGATCTACGTAAAATTTTAGTTTATGAATTTCACCACTTGCAACATTAAAGATCTCATTTTTAGCGGCATTATTTTGAGCGGCTAAAACAAATCCGTCAATGACATTTTCAATATAACAATAGTCTCGATATTGTTCACAAGGAGTCAAGTTCACTTGTTTATCCTGTAACATGGATAAAATAATGTAGGGAAAGAACTTGTGTGAGCCTTCTTTTTCTCCAAAAACTCCAAAGGGTCTTACGGTGACTAAATCAATATCATAGTTTAACGCCATTTGGTGGGCAATGATGGAGGCTGATGCTTTTGTGCTCCCATAAATACTATCAGGCTCTAATAAAGAGTCCTCTTTAATGAGTTCCTGTTTATTACCATACTCCATACACGTTCCAACATTAATAAATTTTTTACAGCCAATATTTTTCAGTGAATGAATCAGATTCATGGTTCCATTAATATTGGCGCCTGCAGCAACGAAAAAATCGTTTTGTCTTCCATCTACTCCATAAGCTCCACAATGGAAAATAAAGTCTGGTTTTATTTGCATTACGTTTTTATTAACCAACTCCAAATTCCTTAAATCTGTTCTATAGATGTCTAAATCCTTTTTAACTTCATCCAATCTCCATATGTCGGAGGAATCCCTAACAAAAATAGATACTTGCGCTTGTTCTTTTACCATTCTTTCAACCATATGAGAACCTATAAAACCATTTGCCCCTGTTATTAAAACCTTTTGATTTTTAAAATATTTTTCCATTCTAACCTCCATACCTAGGCACGTTTTATGTCCAAGACATACTATCTTTGTCCCACTATAATGAGAGTTGCAGCTTTATACTAGACATGCATTATATGTTTATGCTGAGGAAAAATATATGACTTTACTAATGTACTTAATTTATGAAAAAAGGACATTTCATTTGGCCAAGTTATCGAACTATAAAATAATTTACTTTTTTAATATTAAAAACCTATGGAAGTAGTTTCCCTCCATAGGTACATTCATTACTTATTGTTTTAACTTTTTGAGAAACCTTGTTGTTTCAGCATTTTTCCTACGTCTTTATAACCGTCATTTATATAGTATGGGTCCTTATAGAAATTCGCCATTCGTTGTGTCCAGGTAGACCCGCCGCTTTGTCTTCCTTTTGTTGCTTCGCTATGGGTTTGATTAAACCCTCTAAGTTCTTCCTGAATATTTACTTTGTATTTTTCTTCATGAAAGATGGCTGCCTTTGGCAAACGAGGCACCAAATCTGGGATTTCACTAGGATATCCAATACACAAACCTGAGATTGGAATCACATATTCCGGTAAATCTAACAGTTCAATGTATTCAAGTGGACTTCTTCGAATCCCGCCAATTGGTACGGTCCCTAACCCTAGTGATTCGGCAGCTGTAATAGCATTTCCTAGAGCAATACCGACGTCAACAGTACCAACTAATAATAAATCAGGATTTACAGCAGCCTTAAATTCAATTCCTTCCATTTCACAAGCCACCTTGATGCGATAGAAATCGGCACAAAACACAAGAAATATGGGTGCTTCGATAATATGTTTTTGATTTCCTGCAAGCTCCGCCATTTTTTCTCTTCGCCCAGGATCTTTAATTGAAATGATGGTAACGTGTTGTCCGTTGACCCAGGAAGGGGCGGCTTGGGTTGAACGAATAATGGTATCCAAATCTTCATTTGAAACTTGTTGTGGAGAATATTTCCTGATTGAACGATGGGCCAGCATAGTTTCCACCACTTGGTTCATTTGTTGTTCGTTTTTCATATGTAATCATCCTTAAACTGAATTTAATATACATTCTACCCTATCAAAAAAGTTGCTCTAAAGGAAGAGCAACTCATTTTGGGTTATAGAAATGTTAGTGAATTGCTTATCTCAATAATGTGGTTCTGGTCGGCCCACAGGATAAAGTAATTGTATTCTGTTCCTTCTATTGTTACCGGATTCGGATACTGGACAATCAATGCTGCTTGATTTTTCATTTCGGATGGTTGGTCTTGTGACGGTAAAATCAAGCATGCTGGTTGATTTCGGATACGAGTATGTTGGATGCGTGGTTTGGTACCATAAGGGTTCAGTTGGTGAAAGGCTTCATTTTGACACACCATTTCAATCGATTGGTCAGAGGCTATGGCTGAAATTTGGAAGAAACCATCTTCACCTTCGTATCTTTCATCGTTTACCCGCTGCCAATGGGATGGATATTGGAAACGAACTTTATAGACTGAATTGGAGTACGTTTTTTTGAGAGTAGTTATCGGTAATGGTGACCATTGTAATGAAGTAATCGAACCGCCTTCTACAAGTTGGATTGGTACGGGATGAGTTAAATCCACCAACCAGATTTCACTGGAACTGCCTTGTTGCTTACATCCAGAAAGATAGGCTATTTTCCTGCTATCTGGCGACCAGGTCACAGGGGTGGCAAAACAATCCGAGATCGCTCTTGTTACTTCATTCATTCCTTGTCTACCCGCTGTCCTTACCAGTGAGAAATATCCAAGGTTTTCAAACGCAGTGGCACTATATGCGAAGCTTAAAGAATCAGGTGACCAGGTTGGGAAGTAATTTTTCGCTAAAGGACCTCCTTTTACTTCAAGAGCGTTTCCAGTTGCAAGGTTTACACTGTAAATGATTGAGATACTAGCACCTGGGGTCGTATATAAAGCAAAAGTCCCATCAGGAGACAGTCGAACATTATTAAGTCGTCCACCTGTATTTCGAGTGATCCGCTCTTTACCCGTTCCATTGGTTTTGATGCGAAAAAGCTGGCTTACTCCCTGGGTATCGAATGCTTGAAAAAGCAATTCCGTTCCGCTCGGAAACCATTGTGCGTCTGTTGCACCAGGAGCATTTAGAATTCGGGCTCGATGAGTAATCACATTGTATATGACCAAACCATTCGGTTTTGTGTACACAATCTCTTGGCTATTCGGAGACCAATCAAGAAAGACGCCCAATCCGTCTCCAAACTGGTCAATTTGCGCAATTCTATTATCAACTAAATTAAGAATGTTCAGGATTCCTTCTTTTCCAACAAAGGCGATCTTTGTGCTGTCAGGTGCCCAAAATGGAGTCGAAAAAGATTCCGCAAGTCCATTAGTAATTTGTTGATTCATACCGTTACTAGGATTATAAATCCATATATCATAGCTGCCACTACGATTGGAATTATAGGCAATTAACCCTCTGTCACCAGGAGGAGCGTATGGAATAATAAGTTGCATGCCAGGTGTAATAATATTAGACGAAAGGTTATTAACTTTAATGATTAACTCGAAGTTGCTTTGGCCCCCTGTTGCAACGTTATAACGGCTTGCGAGTTGGAATAAGGTATCTCCTGGCTGGACCACATAGTAGGGAACTCCGGGTGGCACTTTCAACAACTGACCAACTTGAATTACATATGGGGGTTGAAGCTGATTTGCTTGGATAATTACCGAAGCTGGAACCCCAAAATTTTCAGAAATTTGATAAACGGTATCTCCTGGTTTAACACGAATAACATCTACACCAGGAGGAATGGAAAGCTGCTGCCCCACAAATATCGAGTTTGGCGTGGAAAGATTATTAGCCGCAATAAGCGAATCTACCGGCAGCTCATTGCGTCTCGCAATCTGGTAAAGTGTATCTCCAGGACGGACTGTGTAAAATAACTGCACCAACATACCTCCAATCAACCATTACGTTTTAATGGAGCCACTCATTTCCAGTTCTGCTGACTGAACAACACGGGCAATCCCTTTTGCCTATATGCTATTCACCTGCAGGATTAAAGTTTCATCTTAATGCACTAAAAAAACCAACAGCATTATATTTGCTGTTGGTTCTATTTATAACTTATCTTCTTTTATTTAGAGAAAGTCCTTTTCCAATTGGAGCATTTTGAGTGTTTACCATGTTGTTAACGGCACTAAACAAAGCTTTTACAGAAGACGTCATAATATCAGGATCGATTCCGCAGCCCCAATAGACAACACCATCCATAGCAGTAATACCCACATAAGAAACAGCGTTAGATTTTGAGCCAATTTCTAGCGCGTGCTCCTTATAGACTAAATCTTTATACTGGATTTCGAGTTGGGTCTGAAGAACGTTGCTTATGGCGTCAAGTCTTCCATTCCCCACTCCAGTAAATTCAAGTGCTTCGTTATCTATACTGATGGATACAATGGTTTCATACTGGTCATTTTGAGTAAATCTGTAATGGTTAAACGTAAGAGGTGCACTAATATTCACATATTCCTTATTGAATATCTCATAAATTTCTTCTGGCATAATCTCCTTGTGCGCACGGTCAGATTCATCCTTCACCTTATACCCGAAGTTTTCACGCATCTCAGCAGGCATTTCTAGTCCATAATGTTGCTCAAGTAAATAACCAATTCCGCCTTTACCAGATTGACTATTAATACGAATAATATCTCCTTCGTACTCTCTGCCAATATCCATTGGGTCAATTAATAAATAAGGTACTGTCCAATATTGACGTTCTTCTTCCTCACGCCATTTCATTCCTTTGGCAATGGCATCCTGATGGGAGCCTGAGAATGCAGTAAAGACGAGGTCGCCTCCATATGGGTGTCTTTCATGGACGCTCATTTTTGTTAATTCTTCGTACTTTGACCTAACTTCTCTGATATTTTCAAAATTAAGCTGTGGATCTACCCCATGGGAGTACATGTTTAGGGCAAGCGTGACGATATCTACGTTGCCTGTTCTTTCACCATTTCCAAACAGTGTACCTTCTACCCTCTGAGCTCCAGCAAGCATCCCAAGCTCTGCATCAGCAACTCCCGTACCTCTGTCATTGTGCGGATGAAGGGAAAGGATTACATTCTCGCGGAAATTAAGGTGATCTCCCATAAATTCAATTTGGCTAGCATAGACGTGAGGCATTGACATTGACACAGTAGCTGGAAGATTTATAATCACCTTATTCTCAGCAGTTGGCTGCCAAATATCAAGGACCCGGTTACATATATCAAGTGCGAATTCCATCTCTGTACCCGTGAAGCTTTCTGGTGAATACTGGAACTGGAAGTTACCTTCAGTCTCCGCTGCATATTTTTTAAGCAATTTTGCACCTGTTACAGCAATATCAATTATTTCATCATTTGACTTTTTAAATACCTGTTCACGCTGTGCTACGGAGGTAGAATTGTACAGGTGCACCACCGCTTTATTCACACCTTCAAGCGCTTCGAAAGTCTTTTTAATAATCGCTTCTCTAGACTGTGTTAACACTTGAACCGTAACATCCTCCGGAATCAAATCCTGTTCAATCAATGTACGTAAAAACTGAAATTCTGTTTCTGATGCTGCAGGAAAGCCAACTTCGATTTCCTTGAAACCTACTTCCAACAATAATTGAAAGTATTCTAATTTTTCCTCTAGGCTCATCGGTACGACTAACGCTTGATTTCCATCTCGTAAATCCACACTGCACCAAGTAGGAGCCTCCGTTATGTACTCCTTCTGTGTCCATTTCAAACTTTTAACTGAGGGCATAAAATATCCTCTAGAATACTTTTCAATATTTCTCATCGTAAACGACCACCTTTTCAACTATTTTGATAAACATAAAAAAGCCTATCATCTCATAAGAGACGATAGGCTTTGCCATCGTGGTACCACTCTTTTTGGTTCATTTAGAAACAAACGAACCCACTTTACGACTTGATGACGGTGGTCAACCGTTAAGACCTACATATCAGCCTTACCACTCCTGGGCGAGTTGGGGAATTTATTGACTGTCTTTCACCAGCCGACAGCTCTCTTGACAATAAATGATCCTTAATACTCCCAATCATTGTGTTTTTATCATTTCGAATATTATATTTTCTCTATTCTATAATAAATTCAGATAATTTCCAAGTCATATTTTTCAACTTTTTTTGACTTTTCTAAACAATTGTTTTTTACTCTTATCTAATTAAGAAAAATTTAATACTTAATTTAGAATCCTTTTATATTTTCCTATTAGACTATGTTTATAGGAGGAATATTCAATATAAAAAGGAGTCAATTTAAATGACACACGTACACTTAACATCACTGGTATTATCGCTTATTTTTCTAATCATTATTGTGGTTATGCAAAACAAGGGAAAAAACATCAGAATATGGCATATGGTTTTACGAGCTACATACATTCTTATTATCGTAACAGGAGGTATACTCTTCTTTGCAGCCTATTCCATCCCGTTATCCTACTATTTGAAAGCAATACTTGGAGTCGTCATGATTGGTCTTTTTGAAATGGTGATTGTCCGAAAACAAAGAGAAAAGAAAACGGACATCATATGGATTGCATTTTCTATCGTTCTTGTTATCCTTTTTGCTCTAGGATTTACACTCCCCATGGGATTTAATTTAATTAAATAATAAAAAAGAGTGTTTCATGGTGCCTGGCACCGATGAAACACTCTTTCTATATTTTAGAGACTCCCTTTATAATAAAGTACACATTCTTAATCGTTATTCAATTTAATAGGTGTTCAACTATTTTCATATTAAAAAACTCCCCCTAGTACTCACATAAAAATCTTTCGACACCAGGATACTTTTCTCCTAAGCTCGTTATCTTAAAGCCATATTTGCGATAAAATTCAACAGCGTCTGAATCTGTTTCTGCAGATACCGAAGGGTACATCTCCAAAATAAAACGAATCATTTTACTTCCAATCCCTTTTCCTCTATGTTCTGAAGAAACAGCAATATGTTTAATTTCGCATAGCTTTAAACTACTAAACTCAATACCAATACAGCCTGCAATTTCACCTTCCAACTCAAATGCAAATAGGGTCCTGTTCGGGTATTTTAAATAACGCTCATATTCTATTTCGATTTTTTCCTTTGAAGTGGCTAAAGCAAGCAGTTTTCTAATGGAGTGTTGCATGGTGTTAGGTTCAACTATTTTCATGCCGTCCATCTCTTAAATACTGGTGCCTTTTTCATAAATTTTCAAATGACCACCGCTTGGACTATAGGCAACCCCGGTATGTTCCCATCCATATTTTTCATAATAATTTTCTAGATCAGTAGTCAAATAAAGCTTCTTATACCCTTTTTTTGCCGCCTCTCTTAAGCTGTGTTCCAATAGCTGCGCCCCGATTTCTCTCCCCCGGTTTTCTCTATCAACGAATAGGCATGCAAGCCAAGGACATAAATCCTGGCGGCTATTAATATCATTTCTCAAGATGGCATACGTCCCAATAATATTTTCATCTTCTACTGCTACAAAAAATCTTGGCAGGTCTTCTGAAGTTTCAGCGGAATGATAAATACAGTCCTCGTAAAACTTATAATTATCTTCTGTCCCCCAAACGTTCCAAAATACCTCAATCCCTTCCTCCAAAAATTCATTCCCCTTTTGAAGCTCTACAATTTTCATATAGATATCCCCCTATAGATAACTTACTTTCTGAGAAGTAACTAACTTTCTTCCCACAGTTGTTCGCATATTCAATTTCTTTCCTCGTGCTGCTTCCAATATAACCATCAACATCAATAACAAAAATCTCATCTGCCATATCAATTTTTTGCAGATGTATGATTTCAAATAAAGCTTCTTGTTCTTTTGTAATGCTTATGCCTTCACTCTGTTCAAAGAATCCAACACTTATAACAACATTTCCTTGTAAGGTAAGATAAGCATTTGCTGCTTCAAATTGTTCCTTAAACTTCGTTGACCCGCATAATGTAATAACCTTCACGATTCAAACTTACCTACTTTCTATGTATATACTATTCCTTACCATTTTGATCAAACGACGTCATCCAAAAAAGGATATAACAAAATTTAGACGTATTTGATATCCTTAATGTTTCAAATTAAAGTATTGAAGCCTATGTGAAAAAATCCCAAAAGGAAAAGGTGTGCTCTTTTCTGAATTACACTGCATTTAAGACGTTTTTTTCATCCCTTCGTTCCTTTTTAATCATTATAGCTCCTAACAGTCCCATCAAAGAAAATAAGACTGGAATGATAAATCCATAATGATATCCAATGTGAAAATCATGAGGAGATAAATCTAATACCTTTCCGAACAAAATAGGTAACAAAACGGCACTTAAAAAACCTCCCATATTGGAGAATCCTGTTACAACCCCTACTTCTTCTATAGGAAAGGATTTCCGTACCACCGCAAATGTCAATGCACTTGCACCATTTCCAAAACCTATGAGGAAAAATAAAATAACTACTAGTATAAATGAAGGGTTCACACCTAAAAAAAACAATCCTCCCCAACTTAATAAAGCAATGAGGTGTACACAGGTATAAACATTTTTTATAGAATCTAATCTGCTTGTAATCCAGCTAATTAACGGACCTCCAAGAATGGCTCCAAAAAGACCATACATCATTAGCTGGCTTGCTTCTGAACGGGATAACTCCAGTACTTGGATTCCATATGGCACTCCCCAGGAACCGATAAACCCAACATACGCACCAACCAACCCAAAGTGACATAAAAACGTTGCCCAAGCTTGACGTGCAGAAATGGTTCGTCGGAGAATCCTCCATACACTTTCTCGATTTTTGTTCCTTTTTTTAATATCAATACTATCTTTATAGATTTTGTTAGGTTTCAAAACAAGTATAGTATATAGTACATAAGAGAATAATGCTAAAATGATACCTAGTATTAAGAATGGTGTACGCCAACCTGCGAATGAAATCCACACAGAAAAAGGAAGTGTGGCTGTTAATGAACCAAGGCTCGAAACAAGGGAAACCATACCCAACAATTTTACAAATTCCTGCGCTTTGAACCATTGGCTTAAAATGATAACCAAGTTAAGAAAAATCATCGCGTCCCCTGTTCCAACTATAAAACGAGAGACTATCAAAACATATTCATTTGGAGAAAAACTATAAATTACGGAGCCAATTCCAGTAAGAATGGTACCTATAATAAGAAAGCGATTCGGACCGTATCTGTCTGATAATAAACCAATCGGAATTTGAAATCCTGCATAAGCAAAAAATTGAAAACTACTCATAAGACCTATAACAGCAGCTGAAACATGAAAATCCTTCATTAACTGATCCGTTATAAGTCCCGGAGCCGTTCTTTGGCTAATGATAAAAAAGTAAGCCAATAAGACGGCACTAAAAACCACCCATCTATAGCTGCTTTCCTGTTTGTTCATTTTCAGTATCCTCTTCAGTTTGATATTTTGTTAAACCAGTAGATTCAAAACCAAGCAATTGTAGGAATTCTCCCATCCAGTTCAATAGTCCATAATAAAGAATATGGCACGAATAAATATCTTCTACTTAGTGATAAGAGAAGGTGCTATAGTAAACTCCTGATAAAATCTGTCCTCTTATTCAAAAAGAAAGCAGAGCAAATGCAAATCTGAATTACTCTGCAAATATTTTTACTATAGATTAATAATGCTTATTCCTTACACGTTACCTAAGTAGCTTCGAGTAAAATTAGGCATAACTATTGTTCCATTTTGACTGTATTTATAAAAAAGATTTGCAATGGCTTCTACAAAAAACTTAAAATCCTTGTCCGACTCTTTTAGTGAATACGACGCTGAGAGGTTCCTCCCAAGGAATGCTTCAAAGTCCATGACTAAATCATTGGGAAATCTTTTTAGTTCGTATTTTCCTTCCCGAAAAAATTGATTAAAAATTTCCGCATCCTCTCCGATTCCACCGCTAAATCCATAAAAGTTCGGACAATATTTCTTAAAAATCTCAGCATTTTCCTTAATGAGAGGGCTTTTGAAATCTCTACTATTCCAAACCAGTGCTACCATTGCTTCATGCTTCAGTATCCGTTTGCATTCTAATTTAAACTCTTCCTTATCAAACCAATGAAATGCCTGAGCTGCTATCACCAGATCCACACTATTGGCCGGTAATGTAGTTGCTTCAGCTGAGCCATTAATTGAAGTAAATTGCTCGAACCGATGTAAGTCATGTTCTGCTTTTGATCTCATATCATCATTTGGTTCTACCGCTGTCACGCTGACTCCTCTTTCCAGTAGCTGCTTGGTCAAAATCCCCGTCCCTGAACCGATATCTGCAATCCTACTAGTCTCATTAAAGATATTGGCTGATAATAAATAATCAATATACTCATCGGGATAACTAGGTCGATTTTGAATATACATCTGCCTTCCCTTTGAATTTATCTGTTGGTTTCATATGAAATTCCTCCTGATTCTAAATTCATTTGAATAAACGGAATACCTATGTAATTTTCTTTAGGGTTGGTACCAATTTACAGTTAGATGATGACAGGAAGATACCAGTGGGGATGACGCTGGGGATTTTACTCCACTCATATGCAATCTTATAGTAACATAAAATGGCAGAAATTCTTTTATTTTATTTGAACTGGAAGAAGCTCTACTTTTATGGATGCTAAGTTCATTATAGTTATAAAAAAGCAGAAAATTTACAAGTTTTGAATAAAAATTTGTAAATTTTCTGCTCTATATTGTGCTCATTGCAACAAATATTGAAGGAACTAACTGTAAGCGAGTTCTTTTTCTTTTAAACCGAGCGACTGCTCAGTCGAAGAGTGAATTTCACGAAGCAGTTCTGGATTTTTCATCAGTGATACACCATATGAAGGAATCATTTCCTTGATTTTCGGTTCCCACTCATTAATATATTGCGGGAAGCACTTTTTGATTACCTGCAACATAACGTGAACAGCAGTAGAAGCACCTGGAGAAGCACCTAGCAATGCTGCAATGGATCCATCAGAAGCAGTGATGACTTCGGTTCCAAATTGAAGCGTTCCTTTACCAGCTTCAGTATCTTTAATAACCTGTACACGCTGTCCGGCTACGACTAAATCCCAATCCTCACTTTTAGCACTCGGGATAAATTCACGTAACTCTTCCATGCGTTGTTCTTTAGATAACATTACTTGCTGAATCAAGTATTTGGTCAATGGCATTTCTTTCGCGCCAGCAGCTAACATCGTTAAAACATTATTCGGTTTTACAGACGTTACTAAATCGAGCATAGAACCCGTTTTCAGGAATTTTGGTGAAAAGCCGGCAAATGGACCGAATAACAATGATTTCTTATTTTCAATAAATCTTGTGTCAAGATGCGGAACAGACATTGGAGGAGCACCAACCTTTGCCTTTCCGTATACTTTTGCATGATGCTGCTCCACAACTTCAGGGTTATTACATACCATAAATAGTCCGCTTACAGGGAATCCACCGATACTTTTCCCTTCAGGAATACCAGACTTTTGCAATAAGTGCAGACTGCCTCCTCCGCCACCGATGAAGACGAATTTTGCCGTATGGCGTTTGACATTACCACTAAACTGGTTTTGAACTTTCAATTCCCACAAGCCATCGCTAGTGCGTTTAAGATCTGAAACACTATGATTATACTTAATATCTACATTTTTATTTTCTAAATGGTTAAACAACATGCGCGTTAATGCACCAAAGTTGACGTCTGTTCCAGAGTCAATTTTTGTTGCTGCAATAGGTTCATTCCATACGCGGCCTTCCATGATAAGCGGGATCCAATCCATCAGTTTTTCCGGATCTTCAGAAAATTCCATTCCTTGGAAAAGCGGATTGTTTGTGAGCGCTTCAAATCGTTTCTTTAAAAAAGTTACATTTTCTTCTCCTTGCACTAAGCTCATATGTGGCAATTGTCTGATAAATTCCTGTGGATTCTGTACCAGACCGCTGTTTACAAGGTATGACCAAAATTGCATTGAAACTTGAAACTGTTCATTAATGCTGATTGCTTTACTAATATCTACTGATCCATCTGGTTTTTCCGTTGTGTAGTTAAGCTCGCATAGTGCGGCATGGCCCGTTCCAGCATTATTCCATTCATTAGAACTTTCCTCACCTGCGTTTTCAAGTTTCTCGAACACTTTTATTTCCCATTCCGGTACTAATTCTTTTAAAATTGTCCCCAAAGTGGCACTCATGATTCCGGCGCCTATTAATATAACGTCTGTTTTAGTTTCTCCGTTGCTCATTTTTACCAACCTTCTTTTAAAAATTTTAGAAAGATACAGGGTAACGCCAAGCTTAGAACGCAACCTAGTCACACACTTTTTAGTTCTTTATTATTACACTATCAATATAAAATTATATTATTTATAAAATAACTATATACTATTATATGATAATTATAAATTATTTAAAAGCTTGTATATAGTGAAAAGTCTGTCGGTAAGTCCAATGAACATAATAATCCAAAAATTTTCTTAGTATTCGTCGTGGCAACGATGTAGGTTTCTTTATAAAGCATAGCTAATGTTTCATACCGCCACCATCGACAGCAAGCAGTTTGATGGGGGTTTTATTCCTGTGCTCCCGTCCATTTCGTAATAATCTCCTTAACCTTTGAAGCTGAGGTGCTAAGGTGATTTTGTCTATCCTTCAACCAACTTGCTAATTCTTCTTGTTCCATTAAACGAACATTTATTGTTTTTTCCATCCTACTTGGACTTGGTCCTCCATGTAAATCACGGATTTTAACAAAATATTCCGGACTCAGGCATTGTTTTAATTCTTCTTTGGTTAAAACAGATGCCTTTCCTACAACATTTTTTAATTGCTCGTTTACATGTTCCAATGTTAGTGATTTTATCGAAGGCTTTTCATTTTTCATTATTTCCTTCACCATTGAACCTACTATATGGTGTGCCTGACGGAATGTTAGCCCATCTTTTCGGACAAGGGTATCTGCCAACTCAGTTACGGTGGCAAAGCTTTCTTTCGCTCTGTTCAGAAGTGTTTCTTTATTGACCTCCATGGTTAGTAGAACCGACGTAAATAAATCATATATGCCAGCTAATCTTTCCATGGCTTTCCAGATATAGGGCTGCATATCATCCTCTGTGTCCACAATATCTCCGAATGGTGTATTATGGAGCATGAGTAGGACTGTTTGGCAATCTCCTGCTACACTTGATAAAAGAGCTCTCATATGCTCGATTGAAACAGGATTTCTTTTTTGCGGCATAATGGAACTTATTTGTAGATATGGTGCTGATAGTAGAAATGCACCATACTCCTGTGTACCCCATAATAAGAAGTCTTGCATCGATCTTCCTAAATTTAATGCGGACAACTGAACAGCAGTCGCTGTCTCAGCTATATAATCTGCACCTGCAACCGCATCCCATGCATTATCAATCATGTCCTCGAAGCCAAGAAGTTCTTTCATACGTTCCCGATTTATCGGAAATCCAGACGTTGTTAGGGCTGCAGCTCCCATACTGCTGCGATTGACCGTTTGATAGGCTGCTTGAAGTCGATAGATATCCCGAGTAAGCATATCAGTCATCGCATTAAAATAATGACTTAAAGTGGTTGGCTGAGCCTGTTGGGTATGTGTATACCCAATCATCACCGTTCCTTTATGCTCCTCGGTCAATTCAATTAGTCCCTCGCGAAGTATCAACGCCTTATCTATTAATAATAAAAGTTTCCTCCGCAAAGTCATACGGTAAATGGCAATCCCCATATCATTTCGGCTTCTTGCAATATGAAGGTTTCCTGCAATATCGCCTGCTTCTTTAATTAAAAAATGTTCGATTTCAAAAAATAAATCCTCAAATTCACCGGTATAGCTTCTTCTATTAACATCTTCCTGATCTAGGTTAGAAACTGCTTTCGCAATTTTTTCTGCTTCATCTTTTCCAACAAGCCCTTGCTCTACAAGCATGATTAAATGAGCGTAATGGATTTCCAG
The DNA here is from genome assembly GCF_001591505.1 of Neobacillus niacini NBRC 15566. GTDB lineage: Bacteria > Bacillota > Bacilli > Bacillales > Cytobacillaceae > Neobacillus > Neobacillus niacini. Next base: position 153,164 of record NZ_BCVA01000003.1, on the reverse strand, counting down.
CATAGAGTCTATAAATTGTTGTTTTGCCTCATTATAGGCAGGTTCGAGTACCATAGATGTATAGGTTTTTGAAGGAAAAGTCGTACCTTCCTTTTTTAAAACTTGATCTCGAAGTGATATTTTCACATTAGTCCATCCCTTCTGTCACAAAACTCAAGCCAGTTTTTGATTAGATTATTCAGAATACCCGAGAATGCCAATGCCATCGGAACAATAACTTTTCTAAACATGTACTACAGTAATCCTTACTAACTATAGTCTACGGTTCAAATAACTAGTGTGTATTTAATAAAAAAAATGACGTGTGCTATTCACGTCATTTTCTTATCCAAGGCATCAGAAATTTGTGGTCACCGCACCTATAACCTTCTTTTATAATATTTTAAATAAACTTTATTTTAATTTCTCAAGAGGGATAGGGAACATCTTTAATAATAGAATCCAAATAACAGATAATCCCCAAGCTAATAGCGGTTTTTTATGATGGGTGAACAACAGTGGAAACATGACGATATTAAATACAACTGACCATGTCATACTCCAGCCATTATGATGCCTAATTAAATTTAAATAATGAAGTTTTATGAATTCCAATATGGAATAAAGAAACACCCAAAAAGAAACCCATAATCCCTGCTTCCATCTTACATTTGGAAAACGCCCTAAGAAAAGCAAGATCGTTGACGGATACCCAATAAAAATTATCATTATACTTATAATGGTATGATTTCGAAGTATATTCTCCAAAAACATTGTTTCTTTATACGTCCACATCTATTAATTATAAAACAAAAAATTTTTTAATAGGTCACCAACCATGAAAATAAAATGGTTGGATAATACTCTCTCCAATTTCTCCAATTCCCCCATATTATTGCTGCAACTAGGAAAAGTGCGAAATAGAGTAAGAGCATTTTTTCCACTCCAAGTTTTTACGAATAGTCTCCCCATTTTTACAGTTAATACTATTTTTTGGTATGACCGTTTTATACAAAAAATCACAATAGAATAAAAAGATAATCTAAAGGAATAATAGGTGGGTAGATAATCAAATGTAGGAGGCTAATTTAATGAAGTCAAGGAATGGAAAATTCAACAAAGATTTAGACAATACACCAGTAATAACAAATGAAACAGACACTACGAAAACTAACAAAAGTATCCCTGCCCAAGAAGATGGGTTTCGTTATGATTACAATGACTCCTCTGATTTTAACAAAAATAAAATGTCCTAATAGGGAACCGCATATAAAAATGCGGTTCAAACTATCCTTAACGTTTCTGACAAAATATCGACTGCCATCCTTCTTGTTCGTTCTCTTCAAAATAAAGAACCTTCCAATCTCCAAATACTGACAACAACTCATTTGACTTTAGTTTATATTGATCGGATACGCCTTGTTCCTCAATGTATGGTGATTGGTAGTAGGTTTCCATAAAGAAATAACCTCCATCTTTTAAAACGTTCTTTACAATTGGAAACAATGAACGATCTAAATAATAAGACATAACTATAAAGTCAAAGGGGTTATTCGGCCAATTTAACGTATCCAAATCTGTTAAATCCGTTACTCGGGGCTGTACACTCAAATTATCTTTGGCTGCTTTTTCTTGGACATAGTTTATCGCAACGTCTGAAATGTCAATTGCCTCGACTTGATTGTTCATTCCTGCCAGGAACAAACTGTTTCCACCAAGACCACATGCTATATCTAGAGCGGTGCCGCCTTCCTGAAAGTATGATGCAAGCTTCTTTAATCTTGGATTGGGTTGAGGCTCCTTTAGCTGAGTGATTCGATCAAGATGTTTTAAATTCCATTTGTCTTTCGTGTTCATTTTGAGCTCCTTATTTTTTATTTGTCTACTATATTAAGAATATTTTAATTGTTTTTTCCAACTATATAACGTTTTACTATATTTTTCTAGTATTTTATCAAAAAAGAAAAGCAACCTTAAAGATTGCTTTCCACTACTTTTGATTATTTGAGTTTCAGCTCAGGTTCCAGCTCTGCCTCAAAAATCCTCGGCCATGGCAGGTTAACATGAACACTTTCTAATGATGAAATGGTTTTGTAAAAATCCTTATTTCCTCTCGAACCTATATACACTTTTTTACCGTCAAAATATTGGTACCACACCTCTGTTTCAGCTGTTAGTTTTACTTTTACAAAATGGTTTACTGTATCATATTTATTGCCTAAGTCCCACTCACTTGCACCAATTTGTCCGATATAGACTCTTGCTGCTGGATGAACGACATTTTTATAGCCTTGGTCTTTGGCAAACCTGTGAAGTAAAAATTCATAATGGTTCTCAGCGGCCTGTTCATATAAAGGTACACCAAATCCTGATTTTTGTTCTAAAAATGCAGTGCGAGCTGCGGCATGCCCCACTGTAATACCAAGTGCATTTCCAGCTGTATTCCAGCCGCTATAGGATAAAATTTTTGTTAAATCTACACTTTTAGCAAGCTCAGTTACAAAAGCCTCGTCAGCCTTGTTTACGATTAAAACGTCACCAATCGCCACTTTTTTTCCATTCATAATTAATTCATTCGTTTTTGTGACAAGCTTTTCAATATCTTCTGACCGTGGTGTTCGACTCTCAGACGGAGTGTTTAATAGAAGATGAATGTCTGCGTCTTCCTGGTTATCAACGATTCTTCCTCCTGCAGAAACAATATGCTTCTGCACATTGTAATCAAAAGTTGTATCTTCAAAAGGAGCTATCCATTCATTCCCGTGTACTCCTCCATATTCAACAAAGAATGCAGGAGATGTCTTATAAAGTTGGTTCACAAATCGGGATACTAGGACCACTCCCACTTCATCTGCACCAGGGAAGACAGCAACTTGGTCTTGGACTCCTAATTCGTTCACTTTTTCAAGAAGCAGCTCTCTTTCTGCACGATGAAGTCCGTGAGGGGCCGCATCATCTTGTGCTAATATCAAATGGTCGATATAACCTTCATCTACCCAGTCAATCATTAAGTTATTAATTGTGTGGTTTCTAGCTCTAGCTTTCTTATAATCTTCTAAAACAGCTGCAGGGATCATTGACTCTAATTCCGCAAGTCTTTCTTTCCCTGGCATTCCTAGGTTTACTACCTTATCGTATAAAATCGTCCATTCGCTAATTTGAGAATAATACTTTAAATATTCATCACTAATGGCTGTAACGGCTAATCGTTGAATCGTATCAAAGACGTATACAGGCTTTTCCGGGTACAATTTTTTCAATTCTTTAATTACCTGAATATCCTTCGTTGCTTCTTCCAGCGATTTAACTCCTGTACGGGAAGCGACTAAACCGCCATAGGCAAGCATACTGGTTGAAATAACAAATCCATCAGCTTGTTCTCCATTCGCTAAAAGCCACTTACTAATTTCTTCTCCATCTCCTGGCTGCGTGAATTTACCTGTCATCTCTTTAGGTGGGGAAATGACTTCTATGCCAGCAGAAGCACCCACCTTCTCTGGAAAATAAACATTTGCAGGTCTGTCATCTAACGGAATCAGTAAGAGTTTCGCTTGTTCTTGTTTGATTTCTTTGGCTGACATCAAGGAAGCGGTACTAAAAAAGAGTAAAACAACTAGACATAGGGATATAATTCTTCTCAAGTGTTTCATGTGTTTCCTCCTTCAAAAAGAATTTAAATAACCACACCATTTTCTACCAAAATAGCTTGAAGCTTTTTAATATCAATATCTTTTGGTGCCACATCCTCGTTTATAGCAAGTGCAACTGCTGTACCTGCCGCCTGCCCGGTGGCCATTGCGCTAGGGGTAAGTCTTGTTGTTGCTAAAGCCTCATGAGTGGTTGAAATACATCTTCCTGCAACTAAAAGATTTACAATACCCTTTGGTACCAGACATCGATACGGAATCCCATAACATCCATCACCCTCGATGTCATTAGCTTGAACGCCTTTCCCGGTCGGGTCATGGATATCAACTGGATAACCACTAAGCGCAATCGTATCGTCGAATTTCTTTCCGGCAACAACATCCTCAATTGTGAGGGCATACTGCCCATCAATCCGTCTAGTTTCACGAATTCCAATTTGCGATCCTACAGCTGAGATTGAAGCTTTTCCAAAACCGGGGATATGCTGTTGTAAAAATTCAGCCATCATCAATACTTGCTTTCTACCTTCTTTTTCCGCTTTTGTTAAGTCAAAGACATCCGTTCCATCGAGACCTTGAACACGGGTGCAATTAACAAGAACTTCATCTTCTTCAGGACCTGCAAAAAAGAGAACTTGATCCCGATTGATTGGCACTCCCGATTCCTTCCATTCTTTATAAAAACCCTGTACGCCCGTAATGGGTATGACATCCAAATCGGAGATAGGTGTCTTTTTATAAAAATTACTTGGATCAGCCTTCATCGCTTCCTTTACTTTTGAAAGATCCACGCCTCTCATTCGAAACTTCATTGTCATCGGCTGTGTTTTACTATCCCCTTCTCGCCCTTTTAAACATGGAGCACCCGATAAGTAAGCAAGATCGGCGTCTCCTGTTGTATCCACAAATTGCTTCGATGCAACTTGTATGGGACCTGATTTTGTTGTTAGATTAATAGTGGTGATTTTATTATCTTCCACCTTAACCTTATCTACGAAACTATGAACAAGGACTTCTACACCTGCTTCTTCTAGCATATCTAATGCTAGCAGCTTATATTTTTCAGGATGATAAGGTGTTAATGTATTAGTAAACCCCACGGTATCACGCAAATGACCGGGTGAACCCTCTCTTTCCATTAAACGTTCCACGATTTCCTGTGCGATACCTTTAATGACCTGTTTACCTGACTCCGTGTGGAAGGTCATCCATGGATAAACAAGTGCTACGGTAGACATGCCCCCGAGGAAACCATATCTTTCAATAAGCAGCGTTCTAGCACCTGCTCTGCCTGAAGCAATTGCCGCATTAATTCCTGCAGGACCTCCTCCTGCCACGACGACATCAAATTCTAGTTCTCTTTTCAACATAGACACATCCTTTTTTGTATTTGCCTCTCTGATTACTTCCCTCCCGTCATGGCAACACCTTCAATAAATTGCTTTTGGGCGAAAAAGAAGACAATTAACAATGGAACTGTTGCCATCACTGAAGCACTCATCAGAAGCTCCCACTTCGTCCCCACTTCATCAGTGAACAGTGCCAAAGCTACTGGTAACGTCATTAGTTCTTTCGAGTTAATATAAATAAGCGGTTCATAAAATTCATTCCAGCTTGTTAAAAAAGTGAAAATTGTTAGTGTTGCGACGGCCGGTTTGGCTAAAGGAAGCATGATATTCCAATAAATCCGGAAATAAGAGCAGCCATCTAATTTTGCAGCCTCTTCTAGCTCCTTTGGTACCAATAAGAAAAATTGTCTCATGACGAAAACGCCAAATACGCCGGCCGGACCTAAAATCGGAATGGCAATTAAAGGGACATGTGTATTAATTAACCCTAAATCTCTCATAAATAAGAATAATGGGATGGTAATAACCTCAACGGGAATCATCATGGTACTTAACAAACATAGAAAAAGAAATGAGCTCCCCTTAAACGTAAGCTTTGCGAATGCATAACCCGCTAACGATCCCAAAAAGATCGTTCCAGCTGTTACTAATATCGCAATATAAAAGCTATTAAAATAGAAAAGATGAAATGGTGTCGATTCTAATACCTGTAAATAGTTTTCCCATTTAAACGGGTTTGGGATAAACTGAAATACAAAAACTTTTGTTGAATCCTTAAATGAAGTATTAATCATCCATAATAATGGGACAATCATGATGAGTGATATAAAGGTAAGCACTCCGTAAAATGATAGTTTAGTAAAAATTCCGCTCTTCTTTTTATTCTTCATGGAAAACCCACCTTCTTCTCGCACTCCATTGAATGATGGTAAAAAATAGGATAATCACAAATAAAACAAGTGCTATCGCCGACGCATAGCCAAAATCAAATAGTTTAAAAGCATTTTCCCAAATATAATAAACTAATACCTTGGTAGTATTTCCTGGTCCACCGTTAGTCATTACATAGATTTGTCCAAACACCTTCATGGAACCGATTACCGTTAAGATTAATGTTAAAAAAACAGTGGGGGTAATCATCGGCAGGGTGACATTCGTAAATTGCTTTAACCTGTTGGCTCCATCTAAATAGGAGGCTTCATAAAGATTTTTATCTACTTGCTGAAGGGCAGCCAAGAATAACACCATATTTAAACCAACATTTTTCAATGCACTTACAACAATAACTGCTCCCATCGCTAGATCCGGATCATAAAGCCATGCAGGTCCGTCAATTCCGACAGCAGCAAGTATTTGATTAATAAATCCTTCCTCGGTACCAAACATATACTTCCAAATAATCGACCACACCACAATCGAAGTCATAACCGGTATAAATATTGCTGTTCGAAATAATCCAATCCCAGGTAAACTCTTCTGTAACAGCAATGCCAATAACAGGGCCATCAGGATATTAATTGGTACAAGACCTGCTGCAAAAATGATTGTGTTTTTTAAAACCACCCAAAAGTCCGGATCATTGACTAGGCGTTGATAGTTTTCACTCCCAATAAAATTAGGATCTCCGAGAAGCTGCCAATCTGTTAAACTTATATAAATGGAATAAACTAACGGGAATAACATCACTAAAAGAAATCCAATCACCATTGGGCTGACAAATAAATAGCCATAAAACGCTTCACTGCCGATGAATTTCTTTCTTCTTTTTTTACCCGTAGTGGGTAGAACTTTCGTTGTTTGAACATTTGATTCCAACTTTCCTACCCCCTTTTTACAACAAATCGATTGCTTTTCGAAATAAGCTGATTCTTTCTTGAATACTTTCTTCGGTATTTCCTATCACGATTGCCCCAAGCATAACTGCTTTTACTCCTGCATTAGCAAGAATAGAAATGTCAGAAGGCACTAGCTTTCTTTGAGAAGGAACCAGAACAGGAACATCGACATGTTGGACAAGCCAATTATAGGCAAGTACATCCCTGAAGGTGAGTGGTGTCCCATATTCCTCCCCAGGAATGATAGATGCTTCTAAGGCGGTTATCCCAAGATGGTAAACCTTGCCCAACGTGTTTAGGGAATAGTCACTGGAGATAGCAAATGTTTTTTCAATCTTGTCTAGCCCAAGCATCCAGCTTGGTTTATCATGGGCATAAATAGAATAAAAATTGAACCCAAGAGCAATAAGCTGTTCCATTTCACTTTGTCTTATATCTTCAAATGATCCACCCGGAACGATTCCAAGCGGGCCAGAAAAATCATCCCTTATACTGCGAAATACTTCCACATAAGAATCCACTGACTCAAAAATATTTCCTGACGCACGATGATTGACATTCACATGCAGTTTAATAGCGTCTGCCCCAGCTTGAATGGCAGCCTTTGCTAAATCGAAGCGATTTTCTGGTAAACTCACAATTAAAGTCATTTTATTTTCTTTTAGTATTTGCTTTAATAATGCCGACAAGTCTTTCACCCCTGTAAAAGGTATGCGGTTAATCCTATGTAGGCTTAACCGCATCTTTTTGTTATTTCAATATCGGATTGATTTTTTCTTCCATACCTTTTAAGATGTCTTCTGGCTTTTTCAATTGACCAAATAATTCGTCAAACCCAAATTGAATGGCCGTATCAATTTTTTGCCATTCCACATGACCAGCCTGTAAGCGAGCATTATCCATTTCATCAATAACTGCACGTTTAATGCTTTCTGCCGGCGGGTTATTTGGCTGATTGACAAATGCGTCAGAGCTTAACACGGATTCGCGTGGTGGTACGAAGAAGGTAGATGTAGCTGTGATTCCTTCTTGGCTAGTAAAGAACTTAAGAAGTTCTTTCGCCTCTTCTGGATGTTTAGAATCTTTAAATAATCCATATCCTGCCTGACCTAACATTGGAAATCTACCTTCTGATCCTTCTGGAAGCGGGGCAATGTCCCACTCAAAATCTTTTACATTACGAGCAGCGGATACATAGCTGTAAACATCAAAGAACATTCCAATTTTTCCAGATTCAAAGCTTACTTGTTCACCTGCTTTAGGATGAGAGGAATCCTTAAACATCATGCGGTCTAACATATTTAAAGTTTCAATCCCTTGTGGGCTGTTCCAAGTAAATTTGCTTTGATCCTTATTAAACAAGTCTCCACCATTAGCCCATGTATGGGATAGTAAAGCAATCCACGTATTCCAGTCACGGAAAAAGTTCGCACCATAGACACCATTAGACGAAATCGCTTTTGCCGACTTTTCAAACTGCTCCCAAGTCCATGTTCCCGCTGTTACATGTTCATTTGGTGTTTTTTCACCAGCGTCAACGAACAAATTTTTGTTATAGAACATAACCATCGGGGGAGTAGAGAATGGAATTCCATACAATTTATTATCCTGTTCGAATAAATCGAGTGTCGATGGGAAAAAGTCATCCATGTTATAATCTTTATCATCTTTAAAGGATGAAACATCTGCCAATAGTCCATTTTCCATAAACTGAGGTGCCATGCGCTCTGCGACCCAGCCTACGTCCGGAAGCTCTTTACCAGCAGCTAAAACGGTAATTTTCTGCTGGTAATCTGGAAATGGTACACTTTCCATCGTTACATTAATATTCGGGTGTGTTTCATTAAATTTTGCAATTAATTTGTTGTACACTTCTTGATGCGCTTCATTTCCCCACATCATAAATGTCAACTCAACATCTTCATCCTTTGAACCATTTTCCTTCGATCCCGTTTCAGTGTTATTACTGCATGCCGCTGTAAACGTTATCATTAGTAGTGTTAAAAAAATGAGTCCTATTTTTCTCTTCATATGAATACCTCCCTTTGTCTTACATTTTAAAGGCATACTCTAACAAAAAATATCCCTTCAAGAAGAGATAAAGTTCGTTAATCATAGATTTTAAAAAAAATTTATGAATATTTCCGGAATTGTACAGGTGTTGTCCCAACTTCTTGCTTAAATACAGCCATAAAATGCTTAGGACTTTTATAGCCTGAAAGCTGTGCTACTTCATACACCTTTAAGCTGGTACCTTTTAATAATTGTTTCGCCCGTTTTAACCTTTCTTCCGTTATATATTCCGTGAAGGTTTGATTAAGCTCGGATTTGAATAATTGTCCGACATATTGAGGATTCAAATAGACATAATCAGCTATATGTTTTAAGGTGATTTCCCGGCTTAGGTTATCATTTATGTACTTCACGATTTTTTGAAATTGATTAGAAGTTTCTACTTTCTCCTCTTCCTCATCCTTAAAAATTTTTGATAATGTTTCCGATAGTTCAATCCTATTAATCGGTTTTAATAGATAGTCATTAATACCGTAGCGCATTGCTTTTCTTGCATACTCAAAATCACTATGCCCACTTAATATGATGATTGGTACATCATCCGAAACCTGTCTAATCCTCGAACTAAAGGTGAGTCCATCCATCCCGCCCATTCGAATATCAGTAATGATTAAATGCGGCATTCTTTGGTGAAAAAGGATTAGACCCTCCTCACCACTTTTCGCTTCCGTCACCCGATACCCGCCAATCACTTGTTCAAGTAATACTTTTAGTCCTTGTCGAATAATGGCTTCATCCTCAACCACTAATATTTCTTTCACGCGTCTTTTCCCCCATTCTTTGAATTGGTAGTGTCAATGTCACCGAAAATCCCTCTTGGTCCCTGCCATCCAATGAAACTCCAAATGGTTTTCCATATAGGAGCTGCAGACGTTCGTGCACATTTGAAAGTGCAATCCCATTATGTTTATCAGACGATATGTGTTGTTGATTCTCTATTACTCTCTTCAGCTTGATTAATTCTATCTCTGTAATCCCTTTTCCGTTATCACGAATGGATATCTTTAGAAGCCCACTCTCTACATAAGCCTTAATAAAAATGTACCCGCCTTTTTGAACAATACCATGAACAATCGCATTCTCCACGAATGGCTGCAATACTAATTTTGGCAATAATACATTTTTAAGATTTGGGTCAATGTCTTCACTATACTGAAGATTTTCACCTATTCTTACCTTTTGAATAGAGACATAGGAACGAATAAAGGATAACTCATCATCCAAAGTAATGATCTTGGATGAATTATCGATGGTGTACCGCAGTAGTTTCCCTAATGAAGAAACCATATCAGATACATCTAAATTTCCCTTTGTTATCGCAAGCATATTGATTGATTCTAACGTATTATAGAGAAAGTGGGGGTTCATTTGACTTTGCAGTGCCCTAATTTCAGCCTCTTTTTCTCGCAAACTCGTTTTGTATACCTCTGAGACAAGTCTGTCAATTTCATTAATCATTAGGTTAAACCCTTTTCCTAGATCACCAATTTCATCGTTCGAATTAATTGTTACTCTCTCCGCAAAGTTTCCTTTTTCCACCTTACCCATCGCTTTTCTTAAGGTGTGAATCGATTCTACCAACGGTTTTGAGAGTAAAAAACCTAATAAAAATGAGATTAGTATCCCCACCATGACAACGAATATAATCACCTTCCGAAGATGATTCACCTCGCTAAATACACTCGATCGGGGTGTAAGCATGATGGTTTTCACTCCTGAATAGCTTGACTGATGATAGACCATCATATATTCTGTTCCATCGATCGGGATGTTTGTATAATTATTCACCTTAATGTTTTCAATTTCTGTTAGAAAAGAAGCTTCAATTAATTTATCCTCTTTATTTGGGTAAATAAAATGGTTGTTCTTATCCAGGATAAAAATATGACTTTCCGTATTGGAACGGCTTACAATTTCATTGATTAATTCCTGCTTTAGATCAATTTTAATAATCCCAAGGTGTTCATGGCTAGATGGGTCACGTATAAGCCTGCCCACAGAGAATACAGATGTGTGTTTATTTAAATAATAATTTGGTTTATGTAATGGCAGCAGAACCCATTCCCCGTCTGCCTGCTTAATCTTTTTAATCCAGTCATTATCTGTTTCGAAAACTTTCAGCATAACCGTATTAGAATCTAAATTACTAAAGATTGTACCGTCATTTGCCATGATATGTATTCCTCTAATTTCATTACGCATATGAATAAGACTAGAAATATATCTCCACATTGGGACTCTTTCAGCTGCTGGAGGGAACGAAGTACCTTTACTCGGTGTTTGATGTGATTTCAATATATCCAATATCTCTTGATCATAAAATGGTGATAAGGATATAATCTGCATTTCCTTTAGATAGCGATTTAAATGCTGGTTGATTTGATCTGCCAATTGAATCTGATATTCTTCCGTTTTGTTCTGACTCGATTTGGCAAATTGATAGTATGTAATACTTCCTAAAATAGTAGCAGTTAGTAGAATAAGAAGAGAAAAAACAAGAATTAACTTAACTCTGTACGGGAGGGAAAGTAGACAATTTTTACTATTTTGATTCCTTTTCTTCATATTCTTGTATTCCCCCTTATTAATAGGTAATTAAAGCTTTAAACACGTTTATCGAAATGCGGATTTAATTACACCTTCAAACTATTATTTTAATTACTAACTTCCTATTCTCTAAAATAATAGTAATTCCTTCTTATTTCTGTATACAGCTTTTAAGCTTTTGTCTCAAAGCCCACGTTAGTTCAAAATGAAAAAAGGGATGCCTACTTAAAGCATCGCCTCGGATTGTTTAATAGTTTTTTATTTATAATTAAACTTTTCTATCTACTGCTTGGGGAGGTTGTTCAAACCATTTTTCTTTAATCGCTAAAAGTAAACCCAGTCCATAATACTTCTTCATATCATCTGAAATTTTGCTTAATTTAGAAGCTATATCCGTCCTTAAACTGGAAGTCATAGCCTGACTTATCATGGCAAAACAGAATATTCCCAAGCACGTATTCACAAAAAACAACATTAACTTATCAGAAAATGGAGACATTTCTAAATTGGAGATTTGATAGTCCCCTGAGGATGAGATCGGAATATTTTCTTTTTCAAGCACTTCTTGAAGTGAATCTAGTATTTTTTCAATCCCATCTCTCCCTTTAGCGAAATGTTGTTTCAGCTCTTTTGTTTGGGCTAATTTACTAAATGTGACAAAAACCATTTTAGAAAACTGTGCTCAATGTATAATCCTTGAAACATTAGCGATCTCAGGAGCATTTAAAGGTCTTGAAGCACCAAAAAATCCATTAAGATAGAAGAAGTTATCAGCAATTTCCACCTTACTATCTATTGCCACTTGCGGTGGTTTCAAATATATTCCTTTTGATAACATTAAGTCTACAATTTCATTCTGGATTCTTACAGAAAATGCAATGTTTACTTGGAAATGATCTCGGACATCGTTTCTGGTGCAATCTGATAATGCAATGGGATATGTACTCATTGGGAGGTGTGTTAAATCAAAACAAAAATGCATAATAAATGTATCTGAAAATACTTTAGGTGTGTCAACCCTTACGTCTTCATCGGTAAAACCAAAAGGGACCGTAAGATTCTCTTTGACAAAAATCTCCTGGAGTTCATTTATATTCTTTTGGGATTGATTTAACATCTGTTCTATCACTTGTTTTATTTCGCTATCCTCTGTACTTGCAAAAAAATATTGCAAAAGTCTTTGTTCCATACTGTTCATTAAAAAGGAAGACCATAGATTAGATACCTCATTTGCGGTTAATTCTATAAATGGCAATTTATTTATTAAATGACTCATTTTTTCCACTCCTTTCTAAATAATATCTCCAATCCTACACATAATATTAAATTCTTAATTAGTTAATCTGGAAATTGCATAAATTCTTGTTGTTTGAAATTTATCCTTTATCGATTTTTATTCAATGTTAGTTTAATAATTTGCTCTTGCGACCAGCTCATAAAGGAGATACGATTTGATGATATAATTTAAAAATACTTAACCCCGTCTATAATAAAAGACAGGGTTAAGTAAACTGGGGTTATTTTTATAAAAACTCTTCACAGAACAAATTTAAAAATTAACAAAAGCTCGTAGAAATAGACATGATGTTATTGCTGAATTATCTGAATAAGGTTGCCGCATGTATCGTCAAAGACAGCTATTTTGACCTCGCCCATTTTTGTCGGCTCCATCGTAAATTTCACGCCGTTTTCCAATAAGCGTTTATACTCCTTGTCAATATCTGCAACACCAAACATAGTTGCTGGGATGCCTTCAGAAGATATCTTCTTTTGGTACTCTTTTGAGGCAGGATGGGCATTCGGTTCGAGCAAAAGCTCGGTACCGTTTTGTTCATCTGGAGAAACAAGCGTTATCCATCTATATTCTCCGGTGGGAACATCATGCTTTTTTACAAAGCCTAGCTTTTTTGTATAAAACTCTAAAGCCTTGTCTTGATCTTCTACGAAAATACTAGTAACAATAATATTCATTCTGTTTTCTGTCTCCTTTGATATTTGTAGGGTAGTGTGCCGTGTTAATAACCTAGAATCAAGTAATAAAATCCATTTATTAGTCAGAAGTCCTATGCTGATCTATAAAATTACTCGATCCATCCTTTTAACAAATCTTTAAGTGGTTCATTGTTGAATTGAATTACTCGATATTTTCCCTTCCTTTTTGACTTTACGAGAGCTGCATCTTCCAATACAGAAAGATGTTTAGCGATTGCCTGTCGCGAAATGGCTAGGTCGTGCTTCATAATAAGCCGGACCGTAAGTTCATACAATGTCAACTCGTTACGTTCGGTTAGCTCGTCTAAAATGAGCCGTCGAGTGGAATCACTAAGTGCTTTGAATATGGCGTCTTTGTCCCAATTCATATGTAGAGTATAAGCAACCCTGAAGTTGCTTGTCAAGCACAAGTAACCTTAGGGTTGCATGATTTAAGATCTCCAACTCAAAAAAATTAAAGAGCGCATACAAGACAAACTTTTAACACCATCACTAGTAAAATTATTAGTTAACATAATATTATTATTTATAAAATGATATCCCTATTATTTTATAAATTAATGAATAACAATTCATTTTGTGTTAAAATTTTACAAAGGGTTCGGTAATGGGAGGTTTCATATTATGTTGTTTAAGAAGAATTTTAACCAACAGACGATAAATGGTGTTCAAGATGGAAACGGCACGGTATCATTTCAAGGGGTACAATTAAATGTTCATTGCTTCGTCGTGGATGGAGTTCTCATTGATACGGGTTCTGCTTCATTAGAAAAGGAGTTTCACCCATTTTTCAAACAACAAGATATCGATCAAGTGGTCATCACACATTTTCATGAAGATCATACCGGGTGTGCAGCTTTTTTACAATACGAGCTGAATCTTCCAATTTATATGAATAAAAGGAAGCTGGATTACTGTAAAAAAAAGCCGGATTATCCAATGTATCGGAAGGTTTTCTGGGGGAAGCGACGTCCTTTTCAAGCAAATCCCATTGGAAAAACCTTTTCATCGCGACATGCTACTTGGGACGTAATTGACACACCAGGTCATGCCATCGACCATTTAGCTTTTTTAAATCGTGAAACGGGCCAGCTATTTACCGGAGACCTATATTGCCAGGAAAAGACAAAGGTTACATTACGAGAGGAAAGTATCCCAACCATCATGGCTTCGTTAAAGAGGGTATTAACTTATGATTTCGGCGATGTATTTTGCTGCCATGCTGGCTTTCTAAAGGATGGACGTACATCGTTACAGAGAAAGCTAGATTATTTATTAGAACTCCAGGGGAATATTATCAATCTTCATGAAAATGGTTTGACACCTAGTCAAATTAGCAAAGCCCTTTTTCCAAAAAAATATCCCATCACCTTTCTTTCTTCAGGGGAATGGGAATCTGAGCATATTGTTAACTCGATTATTCAAGAACATAAATTTATTAATCAATGAAAATAGAGCCGAAATCCACAAACGATTTCGGCTGCCTACAAAACACATATTTTGATTTAAATATCCCATTGGATACAAGATTCGCAGATGACGATTAGGAAGAAAAAACGATTTTCTTTTTGTTCAGATTCATCTGGGATTACTTCCATACATAAAAAAAGCCAGTCCCCAATTTAACATTATGCATCCTAGCGTTTCCTTTTAGTTAACATAATATAATTACATTAAATACGATGGACTTATAATTTTGCTTGAACCGACTGTAACTTCCGCTCCATGGTATTTTCCTTGTCACGTCGGTCATCAATTCTAACGTTCGTACATACTCTCTGTAAACCTTTCTGAAACGGAACTTCATGAAGTTCATGAACAATCTGCAGCAATAATTTTAAATCACCTTCGATTAACGTACTCATTGGGGTTAATTGATACTTCACCCGTCCCTCATACTGTTGAAGCACTTTTTGTATTTCAGCTACATAGTCACTAACACTAGGTGTGCCTGTCCCAACTGGAATCACTGTAATATCGACAATTGCCATTAGCTTACCTCCTACTTTCTTCACTCATCATTAGGATATCACGAAAAATTGTGTTATAAAAATCCAACGAACCAATGTAACAAAATTGACTGGATATTTGTAAACTAATTTAATAGTCACTTTATTATGATAAATAGGAGGGTGCAATATGTTAAAAAATACAATAAAATTAATCGGTTTTCTTTTTCCTCAAAAAAAAGATGCAAGGCTTCAAACAAAGATGATTGACGTTTTTAGTGGAAAAAGGATTGTCAAATTAACCGTTCAAATTGCAGATACTCCTAAAAAAAGAGACAAAGGCTTAATGTTTGTTAAAAAATTACCGGATAACGAAGGGATGTTATTTGTATTTTCAACAAAAACATATGGCGGTTTCTGGATGAAAAACACCTTAATACCATTATCTATTGCTTTCCTAGATTCAGAAGGAAAAATTCTAAAAATACTTGATATGGTTCCCTGTAAAGAAGAAATTTGTCCTACTTATGATCCTAAACTTTTATATCATTATGCACTTGAGGTCAATCTTGGATGGTTTGCAAAGAATCAAATCAAACAAGGTGATTTTGTAAAGTTTTAGTAAATCATCTTACCTAAATAAGTTCTGAAGTGAGGTAATTTTTAATGAATATTTTGTGCCCATTACTGACGTCTCAATCATTCATTCTACCCCTTTCATACACTATCCGTGCCATTTCTTCTAAAATATAAACAACTGGAATTTGCGTGGTAATATTCGCAGTGTCAAAAAATTCCTCTGTCACATAATAAGAAACATTTTTATCTGACATTTTAGCAATCATGGACTGTGCATTATTTGTAATACTTAATATCATACTGCCTTTTTCTTTTAATTTATGTACGTGAGAGGTGGTAAACTCACTTTCTCCAGAAACAGAAAGTGCCACTGTAATACTATTATGTAAGTCAGCATGAACCGGCATATACCAGTCTTTTAAGTACGTAGAGAACTTCCCTAAACTTGAAAGATATCTTGCACCGTATTCTGCAAGGATTCCTGAACTGCCAATTCCAATGAAAAATACATGTTCTGCTTTAGAAATGGCTCCCGCAGCCTCCTCTAACTTCAAAATGAAATTCTCATTTTGAGTACGTTCAAAAAACTCAGTTAGCACATGCTGACCACTTTTAATCTTTGGGGTACTTTTTTCATCAAATAAAAGCTTTAGTTTTACTTTAAACTCCGAAAATCCTTCGCAATCCAATTTCCTACAGAACCGCATGATAGTGGAAGTGGACACATGCGCTTCATCCGCCAAATCACGTATACGCATATATACAACTTTTTCTTTATTTTGCATGATGTATTTGTAAAGCAGCAACTCAAGTTCATTGAATGTTGCAATGACCTCATTTGTAAACAAAGTCTTCTCTCCCCTTCATGTGAACATTGGATCTTTTGTTAGTAGTATACATCAAATGAGAAACACAGTGTTATTTTTGTGAAACAAATTTCTTTCGGTGAAAAAGAAATCTATCGCTTTCAACCCTATATCAATTCCCCTTTTTCTCTTCTAAAATAGTTTTATAAATTCGTTTTTTATTAGGAGGATGACCATGAGTAACGGAATTAAGATCGTAACGATTGGCGGAGGTTCAAGTTATACTCCCGAATTAGTGGAAGGTTTTATTAAAAGATACGATGAATTACCTGTAAGGGAATTATGGTTAGTTGATATAGAAGCAGGTAAGGAAAAATTGGAGATTGTTGGGAGTCTCGCAAAAAGGATGATTGAAAAAGCAGGTCTTCCGATTACGGTTCATTTAACACTTGATCGAAAAACGGCATTAAAAGGTGCCGATTTTGTTACAACACAATTTCGCGTAGGATTATTGGATGCTCGTGCGAAAGATGAAAGAATTCCTTTAAGCCACGGGGTATTAGGTCAAGAAACAAATGGACCTGGTGGCCTTTTCAAAGGATTACGCACCATTCCAGTCATTTTAGACATTGTAAAAGATATCAAAGAGCTATGTCCAAATGCTTGGCTAATCAACTTTACAAACCCTGCCGGCATGGTGACAGAAGCGGTTCTTCGCTATACGGACCACAAGAAAATCGTTGGTTTATGTAATGTTCCAATCGGAATTGAGATGGGAGTGGCAAAGTTATTGGATGTCGACCATTCTCGAATACGGATTGATTTCGCTGGTTTAAATCATATGGTCTATGGATTAGATGTGTATTTAGACGGGGTAAGTGTAAAAGATAAAGTAATTGAACTGTTAACGAGTCCAAAGAACAGCAGCTTTGTTAAAAACGTTGAAGGTCAAGGTTGGGAGCCAGAATTTATTCGCGCATTAAATGCACTTACTTGTCCATATCATCTTTACTATTATAAGAGTGACGAAATGCTCGAAAAAGAGCTAAAAAATTTTAAAGCGGGCACGACAAGAGCGGAAGTCGTGAAGAAGTTAGAAGAAGAATTATTCGAGCTATACAAAGATCCTAATTTGGCCATCAAGCCTCCTCAGTTAGAAGAACGTGGCGGAGCATATTACAGTGATGCAGCCGTTCGTTTAATTTCATCCATTTATAATGATAAACGAGACATTCAGCCTGTTAATACCATTAATAATGGAGCGATTGCTAGTATTCCTTATGAATCAGCCGTTGAAGTAAGTTGTGTCATCACAAAAGAGGGACCACAACCAATCATCAATGGTGATTTACCAGTTGCTGTTAGAGGACTAGTACAACAAATTAAATCATTTGAACGGGTAGCGGCTGAGGCAGCAGTTACAGGAAACTACGATACCGCTTTACTTGCTATGACCATAAATCCACTCGTTCCTTCTGATAAAGTGGGTAAAGTGATTTTGGATGAAATGCTAGAGGCACACAAAGAGCATTTACCACAATTTTTCCAAAAAGTAGAAGTTTAAAATTAGCAGTTTACTAGAAGAAGCTGTAGCTCAGTCGAAATAGGACTGAGCTATTGTTGATAAAAATTATAAGCGGAATAATTCCTCCTAAATTGGCAAATAACCATATTTCCTTTAAAATAACCGGAGTTTTTCCGTTTATCTTATCTAAATCTTTGGATTTTGTCATTATTAGAGCAGTTAATCGGAATTTCTCCGCCTATGAATACTCATACCTACACAAAATCGATATGGGAAAAGACGGATTATACAGAGGTGAAACCTCCAACTTCCATCCCTTTTTGCACCCTTAAATGCTCCGCAATCAAAGATATGAATTCACCATTAGTTGGTCGCCCTTTTAATGAACTAACTGTATTTCCGAATAAAAAATCTAATTGCTCCATACTTCCTCTATTCCATCCAACTTCAATTGCATGTCTTATGGCTCTTTCTACACGGCTTGGAGTGGTATGAAATTTGGATGCAATAGCGGGATATATTACTTTTGAAAAACTAGTTTCACAGCTATTATTTATCATGTGAATAGCTTCTCTTAAAAAAAAATATCCTTTTAGGTTTGCTGGAATACCTATGGAACGTAAAATATCGGTGATTTTTAATTCTAATTTTTTATCGTTATTTGGGTTATGTACTATCTTTTTTAAAGCTGGTTTCATTGAAACACTTTCTGAACAAATAGACAATATCATTTTTGGTAAATGGCTTAGTTCAATTGGTTTCATCAAAAAGTAGGATGCACCTAACTCCTTCGCTTGTGTTATGGTATCCTCAGTTCCAATAGAGGTAAGTATTATCACCTTTGTGGTTATGTTTTCTTCATATTTATTTTTTAATAAAGAAAGTCCATCGGAAAATGGCATAATCAAATCTAAAATGATTAAGTCTGGTTTCTGATTCTTTATTAACTCCATCCCCTTCTTTCCATCGTGCGCAACTCCAATCACCTCCATATCATTGAAAGTCGAGAGAAAATCTATAAGTATCTCTGTGAATGGTACATTATCATCAATTATTCCGATTTTTATCATATTTTTAATTCTCCTTATTTTGTTAATCAGAATTCATTCAGTTTTGTACTCATGGATTGCCTGTTTTATGTACCTATGCAGCTACTTTTTTTCTGGAGTTCAACTCCAAGTTCCATACTTGTTTTTGTTATTACTAGACGACCTCTGTTTAAATTAGTTCCGATAATAGAAAAAGCCAAAATAGAATAACCCTTTTACAGGGTGTATCTATTTTGGCTTATGTTTGAGCTCAATATAAATATTGTCTATACCATCTTCCAAATGGGAATATTTAATTTTTATGTTTTCTTTTATCAATTTAAATATTACCTTACCATTTCAAAAAAATCAAGAGAAACAGATATTTGCTATGAATAGTGCTTATTGACACATTACACGATCAAAACTTTACTTATTGGGGATTTCACAGCCATCATCATCACAATTTAGACCGTCTTCACTGTTTAAAACGGTGATTTGATTTTCTGCGACCACTTTTTTCAACGCCTGAACAAATGTCTCAGTAGGCTGAGCACCAGTCAGGGCATATTTTTTATTAATCAGGAAGAACGGGACACCTGTAACCCCATATTGTTTGGCGGTTTGCTCATCCGCACGGACAACATCACTCATGTCATCACTGGCGAGCATTTTTTCTACATCTTCCCTGTTCAACCCTACTTCAACCGCTAGCTCCGCTAAGGTTTTATGTTCTCCAATATGTTTGGATTCGGTAAAATATGCATGTAGGATCCGTTCCGTCATCTCTTTCATGAGTCCCTTATGTTTAGCATACATGGTCAAACGATGCGCATCGAAAGTATTGGTTAAGATTAACGTATCCATCTGATAATCCAATCCAGCTTCCTTCGCCATCTGTACCATTCTTTGCGTATTAGCCTTGGCTTGAGCGATACTCATGCCATATTTCTTGGCTAACCCTTCATAAATGTTTTCTTTAATATCACGTCCCATTGTCGGATCCAATTCGAAGCATCGATATGTCACTTCAACGGGATGGTCAAGCTGTTTAATAGCGTCCTCCAGACGCCTTTTGCCAATATAGCAAAATGGTCAAGCAAAGTCAGTCCACATTTCAATATGCATCCTAGTCCCTCCAATTCGTTATTCACATATAGTATAGGAGTTGTGCGAGTATTTTACACGTGATTTGACTTAGTGTCTTACAAGTGTTCCTTTAGCTATGTGTATTGGTTTAGATCACTCTCCGTTACTTAACTTAAAATGAGTATGATTCCCCGTCATCTGGAACTAAAATATTTGAAGAAATGTCTTTTTCTTTAATAAAGCTTTTTAGTTCTTCTCTCGATAAAGTCCAATGATTTACAGCTTCCATATGGACAGATATAATCATCGCGTTCGGGGCAGCATTACAGACTTCAAAGATATCCTCTTTCCCCATCACGAGAGAGCCGCCTTGTAGAAATTGATTATCGCCGCCATTGACAACAATAATTTCTGGCTTGTGAGTTTCAATTACTTCTAGAACAGGTCCATACCAAACTGTATCTCCTGCTACATATAAAGTTTTCTCATTTTGATGTTTAAAAACAACGCCACACACTTCACCAGCAAGTTTTAAGATTTCTCCTCTTCCATGCTCGCCTAATGTTTTAATCAACCTAATATCCTCAAAAACTGTACCTTCATGTAAAACTTCTACATTTTGAAAACCATCGTTTCGAACTGCTTTGGCATCTTCTTGATTCTGAACAAACATTTTTATATCTTTTGGCAACACCTCTTTAGCCGCGTCATCCCAATGGTCTAAATGAAGATGCGTAACAATGACTGCATCTATATTTTTAAGAACGTTATCAATCGATGTTGGTAAGCTGACTAAAGGATTTTTTTGATTTTGTCTTAATGAATTAGGAAAAGGTGGGTACGTCCCCTTCTCTGCTAAAAATGGATCTATTAAAAACTTTTTCCCCGCATAGTGGACAACAAGGGTAGCATTTCGAATTAGTTGTATATTCATGTTTTTTAACTCCTTTTCTATAATCTAGATGTAGTTTATACTATCTCCATAAACAGTTACATAGATTAAATCAAGTCTTTGGCCGTTTTTACTTGATTAATGAAAGGAGTTGAATAAATGTTAGATCCTACCGACATACGTATATTAGATGAACTTTCTAAAAACAGTCGTATTACAATGAAGGAGTTGGGTGAGAAAGTCCATTTAACTGGACAAGCAACTTCAGCAAGAGTGGCAAAGTTAGAGGATAGCGGAATTATAGAGGGATATACCATTAAAATCAATCAAATAAAATTAGGGTATGTTGTTCACGCAATGATAAGCATCTTTACAAAAAGCACTCATCATGAACCTTATTTATCTTTTATTAAAACACAGGAACCATACGTAATTAACAACTACAAAATCGGCGGAGATAGCTGTTATCTATTAGAATGCAAATTTCCTTCCAATGAGGTATTAGATGCATTTTTAGTACGCTTAAACAAATATGTTAACTACAAGTTATCCATTATTATTAGTAAATAGAGCTTGGAATGACACAGGATATTTGAGATCCTACACCTTAATCTACATAAAAAGCTGCCAATCGGCAGCTATTCTCATTCTATTTTAATCTAAAGATTTTCCACATTTTTCATCATTTGATTTTCGCTCATAGCCCTTATTTTCCTGATATCAAGACGTATAAGGAGTGAAACCGTTAGCGCGACAATAAAGATTCCCGAAAAAATGACTAATGTGCCTTGATAACTGCCTGTAGTTTCTCTGACCCATGATACAAATATTGGTCCTGCTAGACCAGCTGCTGCCCATGCTGTCAAAATATATCCATGGATGGCTCCAAGCTGCTTGGTACCAAACAAATCGCCGATATAAGCTGGTATTGAGGAAAAACCTCCTCCATAACAGGTCATAATCATATAAACGATAATCGAAAATAGTATCCCTACTGTTATATTTGGAAGCATGAAAAAGGCGACAATTTGAAAAGCAAAGAAGAGTGTGTAGACATTTGGTCTTCCGATGTAATCAGAAATGGTAGCCCAAACAATTCTACCCCCTCCGTTAAATAACCCCATGATTCCAACCATTGTTGCTGCTCCAGTTGCTGTCATACCCACTAGCTCTTGCGCCATCGGTGATGCAACCGAAAGAATCGCAATACCACATGTAACATTGATAAATAACATCAACCATAAAGCCCAAAATTGTCTTGTTCTGACTGCCTCATTGGCGGTTAACTGACGCAAATCCTCTTTTACTTTCATACCGCCTGATTTTTGTCCTGCTGCCTTAATATCCTTCGGCAACCACCCCTCTTTTGGCGGTGCAAGATATTGAGCCGAACAAAAGATAATAATGAAGTAAGCCGCTCCCAGTATATAGAAAGTGTTAGAAATCCCATAGTTCACGATTAAATGATTCATTATCGGACTGCTGATCATGGAAGCAAATCCAAATCCCATAATCGCGAGTCCTGTTGCAAGACCTCTTCTGTCAGGGAACCACTTTACCAACGTAGAAACAGGAGTAATGTATCCCACTCCCAACCCAATTCCAGCGATCATTCCATAAAATAAATAGAGTAACAGCAGTGATTCAACTTGAATCGCAAAACCTGCCCCTGCAACTCCAACTCCAAAAAACACAGCGCTTAATGTTCCAGCTGCTCTTGGACCAAACTTCTCGACAAAATGTCCTAAAAAGGCTGCAGATAATCCTAAGAAAAGAATAGCCAAGCTAAAGGTGAAGGATATTTGCTTTAACCCCCATCCCATTTCTTGTTGCATGGGTTTTGTAAAAACACTCCAAGCGTAAACCGAACCAATCGAAATATGTATGCCAACCGCCGATAAGGCGATTAACCAACGATTTTTTGTATGCATTCAACCATCCTCTTTCCAAATTGTATAATCTCGTTGATCATAATGGGTTAATCTTCATAGGTTAACATTAATTTAGAAGCTGCTGTCTCTGCTCGTTCTTTAGCCTCATTCACAGATGCACCGTTGCTTAACACAACCGCCATCCGTCGTCCCACTTTTGTTTCCGGTTTTCCAAATACACGAACCTGTGTATGAGGAACCGCTAAGCTGTCTGCAATACCAGATAGGTGGTAGTTCTTACTTTCGTTTGTGGCCTTAATCGTATGACTTGCACCTGATTTGACTAGCTGAACTTTTGGAATGGGATAACCTAAAATCGCCCTTACATGTAAGGCAAACTCTGATAAATCTTGTGTAACCATTGTAACCATCCCCGTGTCATGCGGCCGTGGGGACACTTCACTAAAATAGACACCTTGTGTGGAAAGAAATAATTCCACTCCAAAAACTCCGTACCCGCCAAGCGCATCGGTGATTTTTTTGGCGATATCCTTTGCCTCTTGGATTTGCGCCTCTGACATGTCATGCGGCTGCCAGGATTCAATATAGTCACCATCTTTTTGCAGGTGTCCAATAGGTGCACAAAAAGTTGTTCCGGAAGAGGAGCGTACAGTTAACAACGTGATTTCAGATTCAAAATGGATAAATTCCTCCACAATCATTCGCGCTTTCTTCCCTCTACCACCTGCCATTGCCTCATTCCAAGACAATTCTGCATCCTCGATGGACCGGCAAATCGTTTGCCCTTTTCCAGAAGAACTCATAATCGGTTTTATAACGCAAGGTGTCCCAATTTTCTGGACGGCATTCCTAAGTTCGTAAAGTGTGTCTGCAAAGGCGTACTTCGCTGTAGGGAGCCCTAGTTCCTCGCTCGCCAATCGGCGGATTCCTTCTCTATCCATTGTTAAGTTCACGGCATTCGCTGTCGGTACGATATGAAATCCTTCATCCTCAAGTTCCACTAGTGTTTCCGTTGCAATCGCCTCAATTTCTGGAACCACTAAATCTGGTTTCTCTCGTTCTATCACTCTACGAAGTTCTTCTCCATCAAGCATGTCCACCACATAAGAACGATGAGCCACCTGCATAGCTGGAGCATTTTCATAACGGTCAACCGCAATGGTCTCAAGTCCTATTCGCTGTGCCTCAATAATCGTCTCTTTTCCAAGTTCACCTGATCCAAGTAACATTATCTTTTTTTTTTTGGTACCAAACACCAAATACAACCCCTATCGTTTGTCTTTTGCTTATAATACCCTATATTTTTTCCGATTACAAGCATCTATTTTTATCAATACACGAACGATGTTTAAAAAAATTATAATTTTGTTCGTACTTTGAAATGAAAGCGATATCGTAAAAGTTATTTGTTGACAGATTATCTATATACGTGTAACTTTACAGATAATTAAATATACGAGAATACTCTTATCAAGAGAGGCGGAGGGACTGGCCCTGAGAAGCCTCGGCAGCAGACTTATCAATAGTACTGTGCCAATTCCAGTAGTGATTACTTGAAGATAAGAAGAGATTTAGTTATGGACTTCCCCCTCTTCTTATTTTAAAGAAGAGGGTTTTTTTATAATTCAGAAAGAGGGTAAGAATGATGACAAAAACACTAGTTAAAGCTCCGTTTAAAGCCGATCATGTAGGGAGTTTCCTTCGAACAGAACCGATTAAAGCAGCGAGAAAGGCTTTTGCAAACGGTGAGATTGATAGAGGAGCCCTAAAGGAAGTAGAGGATACAGAAATTGAGAAGTTGGTACAAAAACAAATAGAGGCAGGTCTTAAATCCATCACAGATGGCGAGTTTAGACGCTCATGGTGGCATTTGGATTTTTTAGCCGGTCTAAAAGGCGTTGAATTCTTTGAAAGCCAATATGTTAGTGCCTTCAAAGGCGCGAAAACAAGGAATAATGCAATTAAAGTAATTGGTAAGGTCGACTTCAATCACCACTATATGATTGAACACTTTCAATTTTTAAAAGAAGTGGTAGAAAAATATGGGGATGGAAGCCAAATAGCGAAGTTCTCGATTCCTAGCCCAAATATGCTTTTCACTAGAATTCAAGGTGATGAGTATTATAACGGCAATAAAGAGGCGTTTTATAACGATACTGTTGCTGCTTACAGAAAGGCGATTCAAGCATTCTATGATGCAGGCTGTCGTTACTTGCAATTAGATGACACGTCTTGGATTGATTTTGTCTCGGAAGAACGGATTTCGGCAGTGGTTGGAAAAGAAGGCATGGACGTACAAGATATTATTAAAACTAGAGTATCTTGTATCAACGACGTGATTGCGGACAAACCGGATGATTTGTTAATTACCATGCATATCTGCCGTGGAAACTTTAAATCCACCTACATTACAAGTGGTGGATATGACCAGATTTCTGATGCGATTTTTGCTGAATTAAATGTGGATGGACTGTTCTTAGAATATGATGATCAACGCTCTGGTGATTTTGAACCATTAAAAAGCTTTAAACGACCTGACATGACTGTTGTTCTAGGATTAATTACCTCTAAATTGCCGGAACTAGAAAATCCTGACACCATTAAAGCCAGGATCGAGGAAGCATGCCAGTCTATTCCTTTAGAAAACCTAGCATTAAGCCCGCAATGTGGTTTTGCTAGTACAGAAGAAGGAAATCTTATAACAGAAGAAGATCAATGGAACAAGATTAAACATCTGGTGAACATAGCTAATAGTGTTTGGCATTCTATCTCAAAAGGATATAAATAGCATTTCCTTCCATTTCATGTATTCGAAATTAAATGCACAACCTAAAAATAAAATAATTGGTTAAATAAAACAAAAAGGAGCTACTCTCATGGGTAGCTCCTAATATTATTAAAGTATTGTGTTCTTCATATTGGCGTACATCACCTTTACAGTCTCATCAATTTCATCTCGCGACATCTTCATCGCTTTTTCAGCACGTGCGTATCCAATTTCGGTTTTTCCAGCTTCAAGGCCCTTAAATATCGCATCGGCAAATTCATCTACAGGGGTGCCAAAGGTATGCAGTCCCGCTCCGCCTAAATCGGTATTAACAGCAGGCGGCGCTATTTCGATCACTTCAATGGACGTATCTTCAAGCTGATGCCGTAAGCTCATGGTAAAAGAATGAACCGCCGCTTTTGTAGCTGAATAAATAGGTGCAATTGCCATTGGGGTATAGGCTAAACCTGAAGATACATTAAGGATAGCAGCATAGTCTTTATTGGCAAAGTACGGTGCAAATAGCATGGCAAAATGAAATGGCGCCTCGATGTTGGAGGCTATTTCTTGACTGTAATAGGTCCAATCTTCCTTCGCGTTCGTTTTAAGAACATGGTAGCGCTGCTGAATGCCTGCATTGTTTATAAGCACGTTCACATCCGGGTACTCACTCGTTATCCAATCGAACAAAGCAATCCGGTCAGATTCTTTAGTGACATCACATACGTGTGTAATCAGTTCAGGGTATTTATCCTTTGCTTCCTGGAGCTTTGCTTCACGTCGGCCGCAAACAATGACTTTATTGCCTTCTTTTATGAATCTCTCGGTAAATGCAAACCCGATTCCTGCTGCCCCGCCCGTAATGAGCACTGTATTCCCTGATAGTTTCATCATATCCCTCTTTCGCCTAAACGTTATGTAATTGATCAATAATCGTATGCATTCTTTACTTGTTACAAGGTAGTTTGCTCTAAACTGTAACATATAACTAATCGTTTATTCCCTTTCCATTGAGAATCTGCTGCATATATTTTTCTATCCTGGATTCTCGAGTTTTGGATTGTTTGGCTTGCGAAAAATAAAGAATGTATGCTCTTTGCCTTCCCGGTGTCAATGCTTCAAAAGCAGTTTTCAATGCAGGGGTTTCAGCGAATTTAGTTTGCAATTCTTCCGGAATGGTATATTCTGAAGTTTTTTTATAATCCACTTCCAAACCTGCTTTCTCCACTTCGATAGCTTCAATAATATAGTCTTTCAAGACCGGTTCCATTTCAACTATCTCTTTAACGTTAGTAAACCGAATCTGGCGTTGTGTTTGCGAATTCTCTCCCGGTTTGATAAGAATACCTTTGGTGTCATTTAACAAAACACCTTTAAAAAACATTAGCGCACAATATTCTTTAAAATCTTGTATTATAACGATGTTACTTTCTTGATACAAGTAACATGGTAGACGCCATTTCAGTTCTTCAGTTATTCCACAGTCAAGAATGATCATTCTCAATTTTTCCATTTCTTCCCGCCACTTAATAGCTTTACTAAAATACTCATTAACCTTAGGATGCATTTCACTGTTTGTCATTACAACACACCTCTATTAATTCTAAATAGAGCCATTTGATTTGCCTATTCGTTAGATATTATAACTCAGCGTCCAGAAGTTTTGTCTTCCTGCACTCTTATGCATAATTTGGAAGCACTAACAAAACCTAACTACAGTGGAATTTATGGTGGTGTATATATGCATTTTTCTCGGACCCAATTATCATTTGTTCTCATCCTTTTTATTGGGATTTCTAATCATGTTCTCATCATGCCTCATTTGCTGGCAACCGGGAAACGGGATGCATGGGTATGTGTTTTGGTTTCTTATGTTTTCCTACTGTTTTGGGGATTTATCCTTTTTTTGATTATGAAAAAAAATCAACAGCGCCTAAGTCTATTTAAATGGATAAAAGGACGTGCAGGAAGGACGATGTCTGCGCTTTTCATCAGCCTCCTTACGGTCTATGTTTTTGCGATCAGCGCCATTTCTTTCTATGACTTAATTCAATCCATTAATATTTATTTTTTGCCTCGAACACCAGCGTTTATTGTCATGCTGCCATTTTTACTGATTTGTGCGTGGTCAGCCTATAGTGGTTTAAAATCGATTGTCTATGTTTCAGCTGTCTTATTGCCATTTGTTTGGGTGCTCGGGATATTTGTCGCTTTGTTTACCATGAGAAGTAAAGATTATTCTTATCTATTCCCGATTCTTGCGGATGGCTATCACCCCGTTGTAAAAGGAACCATCATTATACTTGGTGGTAGCACAGATTTGCTTGTTCTTTTACTTCTTCAGCATCATGTAAAAAAATCATTCACCTTACTTAACCTTTTCATTCTTATCACCATTTTAGTTGGTCTTATTCTTGGGCCAACCATGGGTTCCTTGTCTTCATTCGGACCAGCG
The DNA here is from genome assembly GCF_001591505.1 of Neobacillus niacini NBRC 15566. GTDB lineage: Bacteria > Bacillota > Bacilli > Bacillales > Cytobacillaceae > Neobacillus > Neobacillus niacini. The sequence continues at coordinate 124,760 of NZ_BCVA01000003.1, read as the reverse complement.
GTTGCATCGGATATGCGATTCCCAGCTTTTGAGCAATGGCGGCTAATTACGTTGGGAGAATATATATCCCATGTGGACTTTTTAGCTGTATTTCAATTTTTAAGCGGCGAACTTATCCGGGTTTCATTAGGACTCTTCTTGCTTGCAGATATGGTGAGGGACCTTCCAACTGCTTCAAGCAAAAAACATGTGTTTACCGTTTCTACACTTCTATTAGGATTAATCACCATTATTCCATTAAGTGATATATGGGTGCAAACCATAGTTGGAAGGTACTTTTATCCAACGGCTTTAATAAGTGCGGTACTGATTTCGTTGGCGCTTTTAATCATTGGCCACTTGCCTACAAGAAAGGAATCTGAGCGCATATGAACGCAGAACATTTAAATGAATCTTTAGCAAAAGAAACATTGACTTGCGATGAGGTAAAAAGTTTTTTTGGTCGTTATGCCGATGTAAAGTTTATTACAAATGAAATAGACGAGATGCTGCAAGCCTTTTATTGCAAAGGAATGCTAGATTCAGCACAATTAAATGAGTATTTTAACCGAATTCTACTGAGCATTAGTAACGAAGAACCACGTAGTCATTCCGAAATACTCCCACCCGTCCAACATATCAAAAAAATAGATGAACTTGTGAATCTTTTGTTTTCAGGTTCGCTTATTGTGTTTCAAGAAGGGACGCCGTTTTTTCATGTGTTTGATATTAGCAAAATCCCTCAGCGGAATCCGCAAGAATCAAATACAGAGGTTTCCATTAAAGGACCGAAGGATAGTTTTACTGAGGAGGTAAATGTAAACATCGCTTTAATTCGCAAGCGGTTGAAGTCGGAACAGCTTTACTCCGAATCCTTTACCATAGGATCACTGAGTAAAACAGAAGTTTCGCTGCTTTACCTAAATGATAAAACCAATCAAAATCTCATTCAGGAAATAAGAAAGCGTCTGAGGGATTTTAAAGGCGAAAGTATTGTGAGCAGCGGTCAATTAGAGCAATGGCTATCCGATCACTCCTTTTCCTTGTTTCCATTATTCGATTATGTAACACGCCCAGATTTTGTTGTTGAAAGCATGTTGCGGGGAAGATTTATTTTAATTGTAAATGGGTCGCCATCTGTATTAATTGGACCCGTTAATATCTTTGAGTTGATTAAATCGCCAGAGGATGTTCATTTCCCTTACTATTTTGTACTGTTTGGACGGTTTATTCGAATGCTCGGCCTAGGGGTGGCCATCTTCCTCCCAGGTTTTTGGGTCTCACTGGCTTCTGTCAATATTGACCAATTGCCGTTTGCCCTATTGGCCACGGTTGTTGTTTCTCGTGAAGGTCTGCCACTGCCTATCGGACTAGAAGCGATTTTTATTCTAGGGTTGTTTGAATTGTTACGAGAAGCAGGGATTCGTATGCCCACCTTTCTTGGACAGACCGTTTCCATTGTCGGAGGTATTATCATTGGAGATGCGGCAATTCGTGCTGGGCTCGCTTCCCCAACGATGATTGTGGTGATTGCCTTAACAGCGGTTGCGAGCTATACGCTGGTGAACCAATCATTAGTTGGTACCGTAAGTATTCTCCGCTTGTATACCTTATTTCTATCCATTTTTTTAGGAGTGTACGGGCTTATAATCGGATTCTTCAGCATTCTTATTTATCTTTCTAATCTGGAATCATTTAAAATTGCATATCTCGAACCCATTGCATCGTTAAAATTTAAAGAATATTTAGCGGCATTGTTTGTGAATCCATTTGATCGAAAAAAATTTGGAATGTCATTTATTCAGAAGCGGAGAAGATAGCATGCAGCGAAAGTCACTGATGGCTTACTCTACCATTCTTGTTCTTTGCCTTCTCTTAGTAAATGCTTGTTCACATGACATTGGTGAAATAGAAAACCAGAACTTCGCAACGGCCATTGGTGTGGACTATCGAGATGGGGAGTATTATGTTTATATTCAAATGATTGGATTGAGTGCTGTTGCCAAAAAAGAAGGCAGTGATAAAGCACCACCTGAGGTTTATGTTTCCGAAACAAGAGGAAAAACGTTTATTGATGGATTTTTTAAAGCGTACCATACGGCCCAAGAACGGTTTCTATGGGCAAATGTGACGGCCATTGTTTTGAGTGAAAATGTATTAAAAAAAGGACTAGGTAGTGTCTTTGATGGATTGACTCGTTATTATGAGTTCCGGCCAACGCCATGGATGTTCGGGACTAAGGACTCAATCATCGACATACTCTCAACAACTGGATTTTTTAATCAAAGCCCATTGGGTACCATTCTGCATAGTCCGGAAAGTTCATATGAGCAAAGCTCAACATTAAGGCCTATAAGGTTAAATCAATTTGCACGTGAGTTTTTTGATCCCGGCCGAACCACTTTTTTACCTTCACTTACGGTGGATGACACCCAGTGGAAGAATAATAAAAAGAACGAAGCGAAACTAGCCCTCAATGGAGCTTTTTTTCTACACGATAACAAGTATAAAGGATATTTTGAGCTTGAGAAATTGAAAGGGATGCGCTGGCTGGATCCCGAAACGATTCGAGCTTCCATCCTATTACCAAATAAAAATAACCCTGAATTCATTGCGGTTCTTGAGGACCAAATGGTCAAAATTCAACCAGTTAAGCAACACGGGGACTTTCGATTCACCATTCTTTACCTTGCGAATGGGATAGTGAGTAATCGCATGAAAAACAACACGATTAATGTAGATGCGATGGAGGAGTTTGTAAAAAAAGGAATCATATCAGAAATACGGCAATTATATCAATTAGGGCTGAAACATGATATCGATTTCCTAAACTTGGAGCACCAGCTTTACCGAAAATTTAACTCTGATTGGAAAAAGCAAAAAGATCAGGATACACTGCTCAGCGAAAATAGTATAAAAACAGTTGAAGTGCACATCACACTCGAACATGCGGGATCATTTAAAAACCGGAAAATCACGATTAAAGAATAACCGTTGATGGAAAATCCGTTTTTACATACTTTTTCCATTGAAAAAATATCTAAGTTGTTTATAATTAATGGTAATTGTATACGCAAAATGTTTTCTAGGGTTCCGTAACTTTTCGTTGGTCTGGTCCGAGAGAAAACTCACAGCTTATGCTGTGTCACGGAAGGATAAAAGCCTGGGAGATACTGTTTAACAGTAATCTCTCAGGTTTTTTTTGTTTTTTAAAATTATAAATGGAGGTAATAGGTATGAATGCTAACTGGGTAAAGGTGTTTATTGGGGCATTTTTTGAAGTGTTTTGGGTTATAGGTCTAAAACATGCAAATGGCTTATGGACCTGGACAGGAACAACAATCTCGATTATTGTAAGTTTCTATTTAATCATTATGGCTGGCCGGAAACTTCCCGTTGGTACGGTATATGCAGTTTTTGTAGGATTAGGAACTGCAGGAACAGTCATTTCTGAAATCTTATTTTTCGGAGAACCTATCAAGTTGGAAAAAATCATGTTGATATTACTTTTGCTTGTCGGAGTTCTTGGATTGAAGTTATTAACAAAAGACGATACTCACGAAGGAGCTGAGTCCGAATGGCGTGGATAACATTAATCATAGCTGGTTTATGTGAAGCATTTGGTGTGGTTACCATAAATAAATTAAACAACAGTCGTAATTGGCAATCATTGTTACTATTAATTCTTGGATTTGGAGCAAGTTTTCTTTTTCTTGCCTACGCCATGAAAACTCTGCCTATGGGAACCGCTTATGCAATCTGGACGGGAATCGGCTCAGCTGGCGGAGCCATCTTAGGAATCAAAATATACGGGGAATCAAAAGATTGGCGAAGGTTAGCATGTATTGCATTGATTTTAAGTGCAACCATTGGACTAAAACTAGTTTCCTAATAGTAGAAAAAGATTATTCATCTTCAGCTGACTTTTTATCTAAATGATAAAAAGTCAGCATGAAAAAATGTATTACATTCTGTTAATAGTTTCCTTCACTAGTTTGATAAATTTCTCTCTTACTAAAGCTGCTACTTCAATGACTTCATCATGACTTAATGGTTGATCCAGAATCCCACATGCCATATTGGTTAAACAGGAAATACCGAGTACCTTCATCCCCCCATGTATCGCTACAATCGCCTCTGGGACAGTTGACATACCAACAGCATCCGCTCCTAATGTTCGAATCATACGGATCTCGGCTGGAGTTTCGTACGCCGGTCCACTCCACCAAGCATACACACCCTCTTGTAAGGTAATTTTTTGTTCTTTTGCTACATTTGCAGCAATACCTCGTAAATCACGATTATATACTTGAGAAACATCAGGGAAACGGGTTCCTAATTCATTATTATTTGGACCAATTAATGGATTGGTACCGACTAAATTAATATGATCGGTAATTAACATTAAATCTCCAGGGTTGAAGCTTGTATTAACCGCACCGCATGCATTCGTGATAAGTAGATTCTCTACACCCAGCGCCTTCATTACACGTACTGGAAAAGTGACTTCATCTAAAGTAAAACCTTCATAATAATGAAAGCGTCCCTTCATGGCAACTACCGTTTTACCCATTAGATTCCCAATTATTAATTCATTCGAGTGGCCGAGCGCTTCTGATTTTGCAAAGTGAGGTATCTCGCTATAAGGAATGGTGACAGGGTTCGCAATTTCATCTGCAAGCGTTCCTAATCCTGATCCGAGAATCATACCAATTGTTGGAGTATCACCAGTCTTACTAATGATGAAATCTTTAGCTTCTAAAATATCTTGCATCATATGCATTAAAATTATCTCCTTTTTTCAAACCGATTTATATAGAAAGTTTAATAGATTTTGATGCGATTGTAAATCACTAAAAATCATTTTGAAAAAAAGTTTCTAATAATCATCTTAAAATAAACTATTAATCCTTATTTATCAGATTCCTTTTTTTCAAAAAAGAAGAAAGTTTGTTGTATGACCTTCTCCTTTATGAAGGAATCCGCTAAAATGTAAAATAACCCTTATTCATTTTGGAGGCAGTTTATGTTAAAGCAATTTACGGGCTTACTATCACCTAAAACAAAGAACCTAAAACTTTTATATAGCCTTATTCGTAAGTTAGGTCCCGTCAGGATTAATACACTTTCTGAAATAACAGGATATAAACATGTGACCTGCACACGTTTACTGGACGAGCTCGTACAGGAAGGATTGATTTATGATAGTGGAATTGGGGAATCTAGTGGAGGACGTAAACCACTGATGTACGTCATAAAACCCGACGCTTATTATTTAATTGGAGTAGAAATCACCAACTTATACACTACAGTGTTACTCCTTGATCTAAAATTAGATATCGTCGACGTTGAGAAATTAAGGATGGATTCACAATGCACGGGAGAGTATACATTAAACTTTGTATCCCGATGTGTTGATGAACTTCTGTCTAAACACAATATTCAAAGGGAGAAATTGCTGGGTATTGGAATGGGAGTCCTTGATCCTATCGATAAAGAAACAGGGGTTTTCTTAAACCCACTTCTGTTTCCTGCCGGGGGCTGGGATAATCTTAACATCGTCGACTATTTACAACAGTATCATAATTCACCTGTATTCATAGATAACGGAACAAATCTGGCCGCATTAGCGGAATACCGTAAAAATTATTGGAAAGAAACAGACAATTTAGTTTTTGTTTCCAGTGATATGGGAATTCGGTGCGGTACTATTTTACAAGGTAGATTGGTCCGTCAAAATATGGAAATGGATGATACCCTTGGCCATATGGTAGTGGATATACACGGACGGCGTTGCTTATGTGGATCGTATGGATGTCTACAAGCATACAGCAGCTTGCCTGCAATCCGTAACGAAGTGGTCCGGCGGCTTAAGCGAGGTCATAATTCTATACTTCAAGATTCAGTTAAAGATACAGAAGATACCGATTTCCATCATATTTTAAATGCTTTAGAGCAAGAAGACCCTCTTTGCCTTGATGTCTTGAAAGATGCAGCTTATTATTTTGGCGTTGGCCTTAGTAATCTGATTTTGCTGTTGAGACCGGATATTGTTGTCTGTGGAGGTACGTTGGTGCCGAAACCTCTTTTTTATGAGGTAGCCTCAGAAACAGCGCAGAATCGACTCTTGCACTATCCTAAAAGTCAGGTTCAGATTATCAAATCAATTGCTGCCTACAACATCGTAGCTCAAGGAGCAGGATGTATGGTACTTGATTTTTTCACGGAAGAGATCTTGCCATGAAAAGTTGTTGATTGACATTCATGATGAATCACATTAAAATAGACAAAGTAATATTGAACTCAAAAAATTTGTTTGTGGACTTTTCTAGAGAAATCTCTATTTTCGCCACACAGCTACTATAGCTGTGTGGCTTTTTATGTTTTATAGAATGAAAGGGGTATAAATAATGAAAACTTGGCATTACGCACTACTTGTTTTATTGGGGGGATGCAGTTACGGTGCATTATCGACTTTTGTAAAGTTAGCTTATTCAGCAGGTTTTACCTCCTCCGCAGTGACAGGAAGTCAATTCTTAATGGGGGCTCTCTTAATCTGGATTGTAGCTTTCTTTTCGAAAAAGAAAAAATTAACTCTTCCAAAAGTAGGAAAATTACTATTATCGGGAATACCGCTTGGGTTAACCAGTCTATTTTATTATCAATCACTGCAATCTCTAAATGCTTCCCTAGCAATTATCTTTTTATTTCAATTTGTCTGGATTGGCAGCTTATTTGAATGGTTTTTTTATAAAAAGAAACCAACCATGGGGAAAGTCGTTTCCATTAGCATATTGGTAATTGGTTCAATATTTGCTTCAGGAATTATGGCCGAAGGTAGTGGAGGAATGACATGGCAAGGTACCATTTGGGGCATGCTTTCTGCACTAACGTATACTACTTTCATCTTTCTTAGTAGTAGTGTAGAGAAAGATACACCCGCCGTGCAAAAAAGTGCGCTATTTACCACCGGAGGTATGATTACCGTTTTCCTCCTCAGTCCGCCAACGGATTTACTTCAATTACCAGTCTTACTGGAAATTGCGCCATACGGTTTTTATCTTGGATTATTAGGAGTAGTCTTGCCGCCAATTCTATTTACCATCGGTATGCCACATATCGGACCAGGTCTTGGGACCATTTTAACATCCGCAGAACTGCCTATTGCTGTTATCTTATCATCGCTAGTCTTAACAGAACAGGTAAGTATGTCCCAATGGGTCGGCGTTGTATTAATATTAGCCGGGATTATGGCAGGGAATCTGAATCTCACTAAAACAAAGATGAAGACATCTTTTTTGGATAGGGAATCTACTTTATAAGAATGTGCTTCGGGGTGGGGTGAGTCCTTTTGGCTCCCCTCTCCCCGTTTAATTACTCTTCGCACTTCTCGTTCCTAATGACTTTTAATGATATAGGATTAGAAATAGTAAATTTAAAGCTTTACTTTTTCCGCAGTTCAATCCTTCAATTTCGTTTCAACAAGTATCGCTCCACTGTATTGAGATAACCCCTGCAGAAACGTCTTCAAATCTTTCAATTACCGGAAAGATGAATTTGCTACCATCCTTTTCAATCTTTATTAATTAAGCAAGAGTCCTTTTTGATGAGTTATTAAATGAGGGGGAAAAATCCTGGAGGACGAAATTACAAGAGTCTTAAAACAGGCTCATTGAGAGTCAGTCTGATAGACGCGTCATCCCATTCAACCTGATAAATCCGGGATAAGGTATACCCGTTCTTCCTTTTCATCGAATTTGATTGTAAAAACTGTATCTGTTTCGATATTACTGAATCTTCTTATTTCTGCCGGTATATGAATGGTTCCTTTTTGATTATAAGTACACTTATTTTCTTTTTCAAACCCTTCTTTACTTGTTAACACAATATTTTTACCATCTATAAATATATTGATTCTGTCACCTGCTTCAATATTTAATATGTTAATAAGAGTTTTAGGAATGTACAATTCTCCAGTTTTTCTTAATTTTACTTTATTCAAATCAATACCTCCTTGAAGTGTTTTGATTGGCTAGATGTAGGCATTTTTATCAAGAATAATTGAAAGGACGGCCTTTAAAATAAAATCAATGTCCTACATTTATATTTTGCAGGCTCGATCATTTTATTTAACTTCTGTAGTAATATTCCATACGAATGGCTCACCCACTTTATTCCTAGCCTCTAACATCTCTTCTTCTGACAATTAGCAGCAATTTAAAGAAGCTTTCACAATCTCTTTATCCATGTGGATTCCTTCCGTATGCGGAGTATGCTCGGGTGCTTCCAATTCTTTACACAGACGGCAGATTCGCTTGCGTCTTCCAAAATGAACAAACATGTATTTAAAATCCCTGATAGTTGAATATTCCCCTTAATGGAATGATGAAACTTCGCTGTAGGCTGTAAATTTCTTAAAAAACCTCCTGTTGGATTAATTGTTCCTCTTCAAGCAAATCCCATTTATTAAGGATTAAGACATCACAAACTGAATTTGTTCAATTAATAAGTCCGCAACACATCTTTCATCCTCTTCACCTACAGCCTGATTTCTTTCCTACAGGAAATCTCCGGAGGCAAAGTCATACCAAAACTTGTTTGGGTCATTTGAAAAATAAATCGAAATGATTCCTAAATTCATTTACAAACGCATAGTTTTATTTTAGAATGTAAAACGTAACAATTTCGTTTTATAACATTCTATAAAAATTAAAATATATCAAAGGAGTAATTTATGAAAATATCTACCTTTATATCTACATCTGCACTATCTTTAAGCCTTTTGTTAGCAGGTTGTGGATCCAAAGAAGTTGGAACAACTGGAGAAAAGAAAGAAAATAACTCTCTTACAGTCTATACCACCATTTATCCGCTTGAAGATTTCACTAAAAAAATTGGTGGTAGTTACGTCGAAGTAAAAAGTATCTATCCTCCAAATGTAGATGCCCATTCCTTTGAGCCCTCTACGAAAGACATGGTTGCACTTGCCAATTCGGATTTATTTATCTATACAGGAGTTGGAATTGAAGGGTTTGCAGAAGAAGCTGCTGAAGCCTTGAAAAAGGAAAATGTTGAAATTCTTCAAGCAGCGGATGGAATTGAACTCCTTGAATCCACTCATTCTGAAGAGGAACACCATGAGGAGGAAAGTACACATACGGAAGAACATGCTGACGAAGGTCAAACCGAAGAGCATGCGCATACGGAAGAAGAACATGAACATGGAGACGTGGATCCTCATGTATGGTTAGATCCCTTACTTTCTATTAGCCTAGCAGAAAACATTAAAAATTCTTTAAGTGAGTTAATGCCTGAACATACATCAGAATTTGAAGCAAATTACAATCAAGTAAAAAGTGATCTCGAAAAACTGGATCAAGAATTTAAGCAAACCGTCGATGGCTCGAAAACGAAACATATATTAGTTGCTCACTCTGCTTATGGTTATTGGGAAAAGCGGTATGGCATAATAGAAATACCTATTTCAGGCTTATCACCAACACAGGAGCCTTCCCAAAAAGAATTGCAGGAAATCATTGCTGAGTCCACAGAACACAATATTCGGTATGTTATTTTTGAGCAGAATGTATCTCCAAAGGTAGCAGAAATCATCCAAAAGGAAATTGGAGCAGCATCTCTTACTCTTCATAATATCGAGTCTTTAACAGAGGACGATATCAAGCAAAAAGAAGATTACTTCAGCATTATGAGACAAAACTTATCAACCATCAAGACTGCATTTGAAAAATTAAAAACAAATAAATTAACTACACCTATTTTCTCTTACATCCCTGCCTACTTTCTTGCGGCAGGGATTTTTTTAAGTGAAATTTAACTTCCAAAAATTCGGGTAAAAAAGTTTCTCCAAATTCATTTGTAGTCTTATTGTGTTAGATTATAAATCCGCTATATACCATTCCAATATTTATTACGATATGAAAAACAATACTCGGATAGATACTGTTTGTTTTAAGTGTGATTAAGGCATATATTACCCCGGCAACTGAAATTAACAAACTAAGAAAAATACTAAAACCAATTGAGAGATGAAGAAGTCCAAAACCAACACTTGTAACGAAAACAGCAAACCCTGTTGATGTATGTTCCTGAAGAGCAGATAGCAATATCCCTCTCCAAATAAATTCCTCAAAAACCGCATTAATAATTGAAAAAAATAAACAAAACAAAAATAGTGTTTGAATATACTCTATATCCTTTTGAGCAATAAAAAACACATATATTATAACATTAACGATTATTCCAATTAACCAAAACCAAAATGTATTAACTTTATGAAACGGTAAGACGATAGGATTTTTCCAATCAGGTTTGTTATTGTACCAAGTAACCTTCTTACTAAATAAGAGTAGGTTAGAAACGATTCCAATGATAATAAAAACAAGAAAAAGTCGATTAAGAATGATTTTTATTTCTTTTGAGATGTTCATCGTTCCAACGAAATCATTAGAAACCATAAATATCACAAAACCGATTAGGAAAGCTAACAGTAGTGATTGAACGAATCGTTTTTCTTTATCAACAAGTAGTAACAAAATCACGAATCCCATAAATACCAATAAGGAGAAACCAACTTGTTGGTAGGAAATAGAAGTAATCCCTAGAAAAAATAAAGCCGCCATAATAATTAACAAAAAAAAATGCCCCATTTCCATGTTACGCTTACACATTATCTATTTAATTCTCTTAATAAGAGAGATAATCCTTCTTCAACTAACAGCCCATACGAAAAAAAGCGACTGCTCATATTGAACAATCGCCTCCGTAAGTTGAATTACTCCCTTACAGCCTTTCCTGTAGCCAAACAAGTGGTACTATCTAGGGACTGGCTCCATTATTCAATAAAAGTAATGTTTTCAAAATTTATTCACAAATTTTCGTATGAAATGACTAAATGTTTCAAGTATTTTTAGTTGCAATATCCAAAGACTTCTATAATTTTCCTCCTTAAAATAAGCATATAGGATCCTATTGAAAGCGCTTAAAAAAATAGAAAAGATGGGGGAAAAGTATGTCTATCAATAATGTGGATCAAAAGCTATTGGATCCAGAGTTTGAAACCACTCCTGTTCCAAAAGAATATAGAAAACCTTTAGCATCAGTAGCAGCAGTTTGGTTTGGTTTCCCAATGGTTCTGACAAGTGCCGTAATCGGTGGTGTTATTACAGCAATGCTTGGATTCAAAGTAGGTGTAACTGCAATTCTAGCAGGAAATATGCTGTTATGTCTCATTGTGGGAGCATTAAGCTATTTGGCGGGAAAAACTGGAGAAAATTTTGCCATGACTGCTCAAAGAACTTTTGGACGATATGGATACATGGTTGTATCGGGATTACTTTCCACAGTGGTAGTAGGATGGTTTGCTCTAATGACAGGGCTAACCGGTGATACAATGGCTCGCTCCTTTGGTGCTCCAATGCTATTAATGACCTTAATTGGCGGGGTTCTTTATGTTGCTGCGACTTTTATTGGAATTAAGGCATTAACGATTTTAGGATGGATCGCAGCACCTCTGTATCTCATTCTCGGAATTGTGTCTATTATTATCTCTTTTAAAACGGGAAATCCAGATATTTTTAATTTTGAACCCACTACTAGTGTAGGGCTTATGTCTTTTGGGGCAGCAGTCACCTTGGTATTTGCAACGTTTGCTGATTCTGGTACGATGACGGCCGACTTTACACGTTGGTCGAAAAATGGACGTGAAGGATTTCTAGCTGCATTTACAGCCTTCCCATTTGGGAAGTTTATCGCCGAAGTAGTAGGTGCAATTATCGTTGCGACAGGTGTGATCCAAAATCCTGCCTCGAATGGCGGCGACTTTATGCCTATATTATCTGGACAAGGTCCTCTTCTTTCCTTCTTGGCACTCATCTTTGTCTTCATTAATCTGGGTGTTGGATGTACACACTGTTTGTATAATGGTGCAGTTGGTTTTTCTCATATGACTGGAAAAAGCATGAGATTTTTAACAATCTTACTAGGTATTATTGGTATCATCGCAGCTGTATCAGGCGTTTGGAGCGCTTTCCAAAGCTGGCTGGAACTTCTAGGTTTAATTGTCCCGCCAATCGCTACCATTATCATTATAGATCAACTTATTTTAGGTAAAAATCAGACGCTAGATTCAGCAAAGTGGAAACCACTTCCTTTCATTGCATGGGGAATGGCTGCTATAGTAGCATTATTGGTTAACTTCTATGCCCCACATCTTTCCGTGGTGGTATTCGGTATAGGTTCCTCTGCTATCTTCTATTACGTGGGGTCCCTATTAACTAAATCTAAAATTACTGAAAGTGCTGAAAAGACAGTAATGTAAATGAAATAACAAGTAGAAGTAGGGGGAAAAGTTAATTTAACTTTTTTCCTTTTTCACTTTTTCACTTATGACTTTTCCATTCTTTTGTTTTCGAAAGCCTTTAAAAACCGTTGTGTAAAAACGACCATCTTTAAAGATTTATAATGGCCATTCAGCCATTAATTTTACAGTTCAGTTTTTAGTTACTTCTTCATTTCCTTGCCTATAGCTGTTTGTAACTATCTTTAGAAGCAAAATGGTTTGAGAGGTGACAGGAGTTAACACCAGACAAAATAAAAAATGGATGTTCCAAAAGCAAAGCTTTTGGAACATCCTCATTCATACTGATTATCATCTGTACCAGAGTAAGACTCAATCGCATTTTGAATCGCATTATGAGCTTGACCGAAGGCTGCGGCAGAAGATACATCCCCTGCATTCTCCAAGGCAATAATCGAATTTCTCGCTTGTGTTACGGCTGTGATACAGTTCTCAATCATATTACCTTTATCCCCATACTGTTCTCTAGCCGCCTGAAGTTGAAGAAGGCATTGATCTAAATTGTTGGATTGTGGATTATCATATGCCTTTTCTAATTCCTCTTTTACCTGTTGTAAAATTCCCTTCATTATCTGTCCCCATTTCATCATTGTTAGTAACAAATGGTATTTTGACCAAGCATTCCTAAAAATATTCGAGAGAAAGAGTACAAATAGAATAATAATAATAATAATAAGGAACAGTATTCGGATGGAATCCCTGTACTTTGATTTAGCAATCACCATATATTATTTATGTGTCCGCTTTTTCAAAAAGATTACCTATATGACTTAATCCTTTTTCTGTTGTTAGAATTATCTCATCAAATAATTCCTGAACCGTAGGAATATTGTTGATAAGACCAATTACCTGCCCTGCCCAGCCCAGCCGAAGCCTTCTGATTCATTTCCATCATAGATATAGCTACAATTGGCTTTACCGCTAATCACATCTTTCGGATCACAGAGTCAGCGACATGCTGATTTACACCGAATGGCTTATTGGTAAGTGTTCGCACTCTACGAACTTCATCCCGTAAGTTTTCAGGGATTTGAAGCGTTGCTGCCGTAATCTGACCGAGTCCTCCTGCAGTCGAGATCGCTGCCGCCAGTTCGGTATAGGCGAGGTAAGCAAGTCCTCCCTGCACGATCGGGTATTGTATTTCGCTTACTTTTCATCGTTTCTTCCATTCCTTTAAATCTTTTGGCAAAACAACACGAAGTTTCTAATTGTAGAAATATAAAACCTAAATAAATTTTCACAATTTCTTTTCTAAAATGTGTTTACAATATATAATTTAATAATTAATTGTTGAGAAATTTTTGATGCATTTCATGCATTAAATGCATGAAGGTGGAGTGGTAAAGAATGGAGACAAGACAAATTCAATATTTCCTGGAAGTAGCAAAGAGAGAGCATGTAACAGAGGCAGCAGACGCGCTTCATATTGCCCAATCTGCCATTAGTAGACAAATTTCTAATTTAGAAAAGGAATTAGGAGTAGAGCTTTTCATACGTGAGGGCCGAAGCGTGAAATTAACCCCTCTTGGCAAAATTTTTTATGAACGAATTAAACAAGTGTGGTATTTGATGGAGGATTCAAAGAGAGAAATTAGAGAATATTTAAATCCTGAAAAAGGAACTGTTCGAATTGCCTTTCCAATTAGCATGGCAGCCCATACATTGCCTCACATCATTTATTCTTTTCGTACTCGTTTCCCAGAAGCAAAATTTCAAATGAGCAATGCCCTTTATTACAAATTAATCGATGGTGTTGTAAATGGACATTTTAATTTGGCGATGATTGCCCCCATGCCAAATCTTGAAAAAGAAAAAAAGATTAAAGGGGACATTCTTTTCACAGAGCATATTGTGGCACTCATCCCCCTTCATCATCCGTTATCAGACAGGGAATCGGTTCGATTACGGGATTTAATAAATGACTCTTTTTGCGTTCTTCCTGAAGGGTTCGTGTTTCGTGAACAAGTGGTTCAAGCATGTAACGGAGCAGGTTTTTCACCAAACATAGCATTCGAAGGGAAGGATATTGACGCATTAAAAGGGTTAGTTTCCGCAGGATTGGGTGTAGCCTTGATGCCTGAGATGACATTGGTCGATAACACACCACGATCTACTGTCGTTATTCCCCTTTCAGATTCGAGACTCACGCGAACAGTTGGTGTAATCTACCCTGCTGAACGTGACCTGCTTCCAACTGAAAAGCTTTTTTATGATTTCCTCATTGAAACCTATGAAAGATTGAATGAGTTTAAAAAGTAGAAAAAAATCATTCCGAGTAAAGGAAATAGAAGAACCGGGCAAAAACCGCCCGGTACATTTTGAATAGATATTAATCGAAACAATTAATCTGCAGGGTTAACTTCTAATTCCACTTTAATTTTAATGTCTTTCCCTACAAGTACGCCGCCTGTTTCAAGAGCTGCGTTCCAAGTAAGACCAAATTCTTCACGGTTAATTTTTGCTTCTGCTTCAAATCCGTAAACTTCTACGCCCCAAGGATTTGTACCTTTACCATTATATTCTACAGAAAACGTAACTGGTTTTGTTACATCTTTAATGGTTAAGTTACCCGTTACGCTATAGTCATCTCCATCTTTTGTAATGCTTGTTGATGTAAATGTAATCGTTGGGTTATTTTCTACATCAAAGAAATCTGCAGATCTTAAGTGGTTATCACGATCTTCACTGCGTGTATTGATACTTGCAACGTCTATTGAGAATGAAATAGAAGCTGAAGTTAAATCTGTTAAGTCTGTTGCTTCTACTTCCGCTGTGTAAGATTCAAATTGTCCTTTTACTTTTGATACCATCATGTGTTTTACTTCAAATCCTACGCTTGAGTGTGATTGATCTACTGTCCATTTTGTCATTTTAAAATTCCCCTTTTTGTTTTTTGTCGTTATCTCGAAATCAAGATATATATCCAAAAAAATTGGTTTTTGGCAATCTAACTAATTTAAGAATTAAGTTAGATTATCTCGAATTCATTTATTTTTAACTTGAGATAAATTTATCATAGATATATTTAGAGTGTCAACACATTATGAAATTATTTTTTTGATTATCAAAATGTTCTTTCATAAAAAAGTAACCTGTACCTGCCAGTTGCTCATACATAGGGACTGGGTGACAACTATTTTTTCCTTTGTCGTACTGATTCCTTCTATCCGGTGTCGTGATGAACCTTCATTCAATAAAATATCTCCTTAACCATCAGACTTGACTCATCAACGCCAATAATATTACTAACTGACGCCCTTCCCTTGCTTCGATAAAATGTTTTAGATAGATAGTAAGTTCGGTTTTTCCATCTTTCTTATCAACAAACGCTAGCCGTTTGCGTTTGTGACCAAATCTAACGTTACCTCATAAAAGGCTGGAAGTATCCTTCCCTTTTGAACCGCATGATAACGGTATTTCCACTATAAAAAACAGACAGAAACATAATATTTCTGTCTGCTTTTTCATGTTTTATGGAATAAGCAAATTATAAAGGAATGGTTTCTACTGCTTCAGTTTGTTCCGCCAAATGTTCTGTTTCCTGATAATTCCCCTCAATTCTTTTTGGAATAAATACAAGGAACAAAAAGGCGCAAGCTGTAAAAACCGTTAATAACAAGGCAGTACTTGAGAGAGCACCTACCGCGTTTCCACTAGCGGCAAATAAAGCGAAAGTAACAAGGGCAAAAGAGGCACCCACACGGGAAGCAACATTTTCTATTGTTATATACGTAAAAGAAACAACACCGAGACGTGATGGGCTTGCCTTTGAGACAATGACCGATTTCACTACAGGACCAACCATACCAATCGCTGTACCAATGATACTCATGGAGAGGAATAAATAGAGGAAAGGGGTATCCATTTTAGCCATTGATAACATGCCTACTCCGGCAACCAATAGTCCAATACTTGAGCCAATTAATTTACGAGTTGAGATTTTACTCATTAATCTGCCACTTATGATATTTGCTATGGCCATAGTTAGAAAAAGTGGAAACTGAAGCAGACCGACCACTGTGGAAGACTTCCCTTGCACACTTTGCACAAAGAAAGTTAAAACATACATGACACTGCTAAAAGACATAAACATAATAACCGCAATTGCCGAAGGTGCCCAAAAGTTCTTTGTCTTTGCATATTCAATATCTAGTAAAGGTTTTTTCTGACGTTTCTCCACCAAAAGCAATAATAGAAACGAAACAACGGATACAATAAACGCCGGAACCCACATCCAGGAAGAAAGCCCATAGTTATTAATAAAGGTTGGAATCGATAGCAGTCCTCCAAGTAACAAAAACACAAATAATACACCTGAAAAGTCAAATGAAGCAGATTTTACCCCTTTTATATTCGGAACCCCAAAGGCAAATAGCAGGAGGGCAACTACACCTAAAAGGCTGCAAAGGAAAAAAATCGAGTTCCATCCTAGACGATCTACAAAAATTCCACTTAATATTGGTCCTGCCAGGCCGCCAATAACTGTATAAAACCCATAGATACCCATCGTCTTTCCGCGTTTTTCATGGGAAAAGTATTTTCCAACAAACGATACTCCGGAAGGAATGACAGCCGCACCGGAAAACCCTTTTAAAAATAGCCCTAAAACTAACACCCAGAATGCCGGAGCTATCGCGATGAGAAGTGAGCCAATTGTTAGAAGAGCGGCTCCGAACAGAATGACAATCTTTTGTCCAAGAGTGTCAGATAGCCACCCCATTAATGGTTGAAACCCTGTTAAACCTAATGCAAATCCCAGTTGCATATAGACGGAATATCCCGCCCCCAATTGGAAATGTTCAAGCATTTTAGGATAGGCCGGTATATGTGTAGCTTCCGCAAACACGACGAGAAGAATTCCAAGACATAAAAAATGAAAAGACTTGCGAACCGATTTTTCCCCCATTATTTTCCCCTCCGTTTTTAAGTAAAAAATATACCGACCAACTGGGTAAATAAAGACAACTTTCTTGTTGCCCTTTTGAATTGTCCAGCTCCAGACGCCATCGGCTCGAGGACGGAATCTGATAGCGCCTAGAGCTTTTGTTATTCACCCCACATCTATCACACAGGTTTTTTCCCGTGTATTTTCAAGAATCGAATCTTTTCCAAATCCGCTATCTTTGAAACCGCCGAATGGTAATTCCGGTCCAACTCGGCGATACGTATTCACCCACACATTTCCAGACTCTAATTTCTGAATCATCCGATGTGCACAATCTAAATTGGTGGTCCAAACACCTGCTCCAAGACCAAAAGAGGTATCATTGGCAATGGCCAGTGCTTCTTCCTCTGTATCAAATGGCATGACCGTTGCAACGGGTCCAAAGATTTCTTCTTGGCATATACGCAGAGAATTCTGTCTAACACGAATCAAGGTCGGCTCTACCCAATAACCATTAGAGAGCGATGGTTCATCCGGTAAAACATCCTCCCCGCCGGAACGGCCGCCAATAACAATTTCTCCACCTTCTTGTATTCCTAATTCAATATAACGGCGCACTATGTTATATTGTGCTTCATTTGCTAACGGTCCCATGGTGGTTTGTGGGTCCACAGGAGACCCCAGTTTAATATTTTTCTTTATTATGTCAGTCATTAAAGAAATCATTTCTTGAAAGACAGATCGCTGAATGAGGATTCGTGATCCTCCCACACAAATTTGTCCCGCATTGCCTGTAAAAATCCCGTTTGTTGTTACCCCCTCAGCTGCCTTTTCTAAATTTGCATCTGCAAACACAATATTGGGAGACTTTCCACCTAATTCAAATGTTAGTGGTTTAGGTGCCTGTGCGGTTGACCTTACGATTGCTTTTGCCGTATTTCCTGAACCGGTTAAGGTCACCCGATTAACGTCGTGATGGCTAACCAAGGCTTCTCCAACAATCCCGTCACCGGACACTACATTTAAAATACCAGGCGGAAGAATCTTGTTTAATATTTCGCCATAGCGCAAACTAGAAACGGATGCATATTCGGAAGGCTTGATAATCACGGCATTCCCGGACGCAAGTGCATAGGCCGCTTTGATGGTAAACGTAAAAAGTGGTGAATTCCATGGTAAAATTCCGACGACTACACCTAATGGCTCCCTTAGTGTATAGCCAAAGCTATTTGCACTCAACTGAATGGTTTCGCCTCGGCTGGCGATAGAGGCCGCCTGTGCAGCGTCATACCAGATACTTTGTAACACAGGGATTAATCCATAAGTTGTTTCTCGGATCACCCAGCCGCAATCCATCGTTTCTAACATAGCTAACTCTTCAGCATATTTAGATAATAGGTCACCTATTTGTCTTAAATAGGCTGCTCGTTCGATGGCAGAAAGTACAGCCCACTTGCCAAATGCCTGTTTGGCTGCCAGAATAGCCTCTTCTGTATCTTCCACTGTACTGGAAGGAATTTTTGCCCATACTTTTCCATCTGCCGGATTGACACTTTCTATCCAATTTCCAAATACAGCAGGTACTACTTTTCCATTTATGAGATTATGAAACTCACGAATCTTATTGGCTGTTTCCAACTAAGTTCCCACCTTTTTTATTACGAATAGTAGAAGACTTTTTTACCACCCTAACGCAGCTGCCACTTTCTCATAATAATAGTGAGTGCTGCCTAAATAGTGTTCATAGTAGCGGGCTCGTTTCACAAAGAGATGGCAATCGATTTCTTCTGTAAAACCAATTCCGCCATGAATTTGCACATTTTGACCGGCTGCTCGGTTAAAGGCCTCTGCGGCGAATAAACGGGCACCTGCAATTGCCTGAACACGATCGTCGGTACGATTCTCTAATGCCCAATTGGCGTAATAAGCCAAAGATCTTGCTGTCTCTAAATCTACTTTCATATCAGCAATCCGGTGCTTTATGGATTGAAATCGTCCAATTGGCTGGCCAAATTGTACTCGGATTTTTGCATATTCTGCGGCCATTTCCACCACTTTTTCTATTCCTCCGACCATTACAGAGCATAACGCTGCATTAATCGCTAATAACCCCTCTTCGAGAATATCCCATCCGTTACCAAGGGATCCTA
This sequence comes from Neobacillus niacini NBRC 15566, assembly GCF_001591505.1. GTDB lineage: Bacteria > Bacillota > Bacilli > Bacillales > Cytobacillaceae > Neobacillus > Neobacillus niacini. The sequence goes on along the minus strand of NZ_BCVA01000003.1, from coordinate 105,370 downwards.
TCAGGGACTCTTTACTCACTCTTACATTCTCCAACTTTATTTCCCCTAGCTGCCTTGACTCATCAATATTGCTTTGCCGGCGAATTTTGATCTGCTCTGTTTTGTCCAGTAGTAAGAGTGAAATCCCCTCCTTGTCCCCACCGTCACTACTAGTTCGTACAACCAGAAGAAAACTATCCGCTAACTCAGCATCTGGTATTAATGTCTTCGTACCATTTATTAGAATCTCATCACCTTCTACTGTTGCTGCCATGTGGATATCCAACGGATTGTAGCTGCCTCCTGGTTCAAGCCAAGCAATAGAGAAAGTTTGGGTTCCTTCCGCAATGGCAGGAAGATACGTTTTCTTCTGCTTATCTGTTCCAAACATCTCAAGAATGGGCACAGCAAGTGCATTGGTTTCTAAATACAATCCGGGCATGTTGCTGCGGCCCCATTCTTCAAGGACAGGAACAAGGTCCAATGCACCCAGACCCATTCCTCCATATTCTTCAGAAATATTAATACCTGCACAGCCTAACTCAACTAACCCTGAATAGATAGATTGATAGTATTCTAAATCACCCTTCATAAAATTCCGGGCAATATTCGTTTCTCCCTTGTCTTCTAAATATTTTCGTACATAATTGCCGAACATTTCTTGTTCTTCATTTAATGAAAAGTCCATCCTCTAACACCTCCATCTTCATTAGCGTCCCATATCTTTAGGCAGTCCAAGTATTCTTTCTGCAATCGTGTTCCGTTGGATCTCACTTGTACCGCCGCCAATGGTCATTCCGAAAGAATAAAGATAGTTTTCCTGCCAATAGGAATCTCCATAAACGGCATCTTCTTTCCATAAAATTCCCCGATGACCTTGGATGGAAACGGATTGAGCAAACAGTTCCTTTGTTAATTCACTAACAATGAGTTTATCCATAGAGCCCTCCGCACCTGGATGGCCGTTTTTTAACGTCTTTGTTAAGTTGCGATAATAATTTAATAGAGAACCACGAGATCGAGTATATAAATCAACCATCGTTTTTCGAATAAACGGATTTTTGACTAATGGACGGCCATCTTCCTCTAATTCTTTCGTCAGACCGACTAAATCCTGGAACTGCTGTTCAAGGGTAAATACTTGCGCTCCAATTCCTGTTCTTTCATGCATAAGCAGCGCGATCATGACTTTCCAGCCTTCGTCGACCTCACCGATAATATCGGTGTCATAAGCGATAGCGTCATTTAGATAAACTTCATTAAACTCATGTTTGCCATCCATCTGGATAATCGGACGTGTTTCTACTCCTTGCTGGTTCATATCTAATAGGAATACCGTAATTCCTTTATGTTTCTTTTCCCCTCTGCTTGTTCGTGCTAAAAGGAAGCAACGATCTGCTAAATGCCCAAAACTAGTCCAGACCTTTTGTCCATTGATGATCCATTTGTCACCATTTTTTACCGCGGTTGTCTGAATAGCCGTTAAATCAGACCCTGCATTTGGCTCAGAATATCCCTGACACCATACCTCTTCACCTGTTAATATTTTCTGAATATAGGCATCCTTTTGTTCTTCTGTCCCTATTTGCATCAGGGTAGGAGCAACCATGTGAATGCCGACATAATTAACTAGCGGCGGGGCCTTCACTCGAACCATTTCCTGCTGATAAATAATCTCCTCTATTAAAGTAGCAGCCCTGCCTCCATATTTTTCTGGCCAAGCAATGGCTGCCCAACCTCCTTCATATAACTTTTTCTGCCAATCTCTTAGAAACCTAGAGTACTCACCTAACTCCTTCGGCAGCTGTCTATCTCCTTTGTGCCAGCCCTCCGGTAAATGCTCTTCAAGCCATGTTCTGAGTTCTTGGCGGAATGCTTCTTCTTTTTCAGTAAAAGAAAAGTCCATTTACTTTTTCCTCCTTTCAATTAAACGTACCCTTATGGTGCTGGAATCCAATGTGGCAAAGCACGATCATCGGTGATATCCACCCATGTCATCTTTACAGGCATTCCAATTTTGACATCATCGGGATTACATTCCTGAATATTTCCAATTAACCTGACAGTTGTTGCCTTCTCAAGCTCCACTATCGCAATAATAAGCGGGAGGTCATTTTGAAAGCCTGGAAGAAAAGGGCGATATGAGACGACAAACGAGTAAATGGTACCCTTTATATCACTGCCAAAGTTTTCCCAACTAAGCTCGGTGCTTCCGCATTTAGCACATGCCGGGCCAGGCGGGTGTGCATATTGATGGCAGCTTTCGCAGGTTTGGATGAGGAGCTCGTGGCGATCCGCCCCATCCCAATACGGTTGATTATCCTGATTTTTTAATGGAATTGGTTTTTGATAATCCATTATTTTCCCTCCTAGTTTCGTAGAATCATAGCACCAGCAATATCCGGGCCTGCCCATCCGGTACATAGTCCAATTTCACAATTATCTACTTGCCGTTCCGTCCCTTTATAGTCATGGCGAATCTGCCGGACAATTTCCAAAACATTATTCATTCCATGGGTATACCCTTCTGAAAGCATTCCGCCTGCAGTATTACTTGGAAGCCGCCCTCCCATTCGGAGGTTACCCTCTGCTACAAAGTCACCCACTTCGCCGCGCGGTGCGATACCAAAGGCTTCAAGCTGCCGTAAAACAACCCAGCTATAGCAATCATAAATCGAGGCAACATGGAGATCCTCCGGTTTCACACCTGCCATTTTGTAGACTTCAGCTGCTACATAGTCAGATGCCACTTCCGATAAATTGGACCAGTAATGAGCGTGGGAAACACACTGTCTAGCAGCAATCCCCATAATATAAGCAGGTCTTGATTTACATAGCTTTGCTCTTTCCGCAGAGGTTACGATAATGGCATTTGCCTCATCTGATTCCAGACAGAAATCATGTTTATTAAAAGGTGAACTTAAATTTGGTGTATTTAGATACTCTTCCATTGTAAGTGGTTTTCCATAGAAATAAGCCTTTGGATTTCGCTGTGCATGTTCATAAAAACTAACGCATACATGACCTAGATGTTCTTTCGTAAGACCGGTTTCATACATATGGCGTGTCGCAAATAAACCAAACCACTGACTCGGACTCCCCGCTCCATAGGGGATAATAAAGCTTCCTCCATCTATAGCCGATTGAAGCATATCTACATCCCAGCCGCCGCCGCCCATTCTTACACCGGAGCGGCCATTCATCGAACGGAAAATGAGGACCGTGTTAACCTGCCCTGTTTCAATTAAACCGATGGCGTCAGCAACCAGCATTTCTGTACTGCTGCCTCCACCTAATATATCCTTCACATATTTTGGCCGAACACCTAAGTAAGTTGCCAACTGATGCGATGTACAGGAGTCATTTTCACTGTAACTCATAAAGCCATCGATATCTTTGGGTGAAAGTCCGGCGTCCCCAATGGCAGCCCTAGCTGCATCCAAGGCAAGATGCAACGGAGTAGTTCCGGAATTTTTTGACCGTTCGCTTTCTCCTACCCCTACAATGGCATAGCGTTCTTTTATATTTGACACGAATAAACACTCCTTTTTTTTGGCCGTATAACCATGCCTGTTGGTTTCTAATTCAATCAACATGTAGCTTTAACTTTTAAAAAAACTGTAAAATGGCTTTTCCGGACCCGACAACTTTCTCAGTAGCCTTTTGGGCATTGAGTTCTAAGCTCGCAAACCTCTTTCCATCTTCTTCATAAAGGTTTCGGATCACAGCTGTACAGGTAATCTGGTCACCTGGTCTTGTAATGGCACCAAATCTCATTCGTAAATTGGTCACTGCCGCGGTAACACCCGCAAGGCTGTTTACATATTCACCCAAGAACCCCATGACTAGCATTCCGTGTGCAATCACACCCGGCATACCAATACTTTGAGCAAATTGATCATCCGTATGCAGCGGGTTGAAATCCCCTGAAGCCCCAGCATATTTGACTAACTGAACCTTGGTAACAGTCTCTTTTACCAATGGCTGAAGTTCTTGCCCTTCCTGTAACTCTTCATATTTCAGCAACTTCTGCTCCTCCTTTCTATAGACAATCACAAATAAATTCGTCTTTCTTGGACAGAATCATTACCCAATCTGCTGTTTCGGCCGGTAGATAATGTTCATTCGGCTGATTACCACCATATTTCCACCTTCATCCGCAATCTCTGTATCTACTACTAAGAATTGCATTTTCCCACTCTTCCCTTCACGCTCATATAAATCTGTCACCTTCATTTGACATATCAGCGTGTCTCCAAGTCTAATCGGACGTGTATAGATGAATTCCTGCTCACCATGGAGCATCCTTTTAGGATCCAGTTCAAGCTTGATTCCTTCTCCCTCTGCGCCAATGACAATTGGAAAAGTAGGAGGAGCAATAATCCCACCATAAGGAGTTTGGGCTGCGTATTCCTCATCTAGATAAAGCGGATTATAATCCCCAATGGCTAGAGCAAATTGACGAATATGTCTTTTATCTACTTCAAACGTAAAGGGTGGACCTGTTAAGCCAATAATACTAGTATCTAAATCCATCTTCTTACCCCCTAACCTCCGTTTTTTCTTGAACGGGTTGACTAGAAATAATTAGTGCGTCAGCGGCTTTAAGTCCAATTTCATAGGCAATCATCGGATTTATATCCAGCTCTTCTATCAAACCGTCAGCGTCCGAAATTAAATCAGAAATATTCATTAAAACATCGATAATGGCCTCCACATCAACAGGAGCCTGTCCCCGAACTCCTTTAAGAATGGCTTTCGCTTTAATGTCTTCAATCATCTCGGCAGCATCCTGTCTTGTAAGGGGCGCTATCCGGAAAGAAATGTCTTTCAATGTTTCTACAAAAATTCCACCCAATCCAAACATGATTACAGGTCCAAATACAGGATCTTTCGTCACGCCTACAATTACTTCCGTACCTTTTGAGAGCATTTCATGGACTGACACCCCATTAATGATGGCGTCAGGTTTATATTCTTTAGCTGACCTCAGAATTTCGGAATATGCAGCCTTCACTTCTTCATCATTTTCAATATTTAACCTAATTCCATTTGCTTCTGTTTTGTGTGGAATATCATTAGAATCAATTTTTAAGACAACCGGATAGCCAATCGAATTGGCGTGCTGTACGGCTTCTTCAGAGGAAGCAGCCAACGCCTTTCTCGCTGTAGGAACTCCATATTTTGCTAACAATTGGCTTGCTTCAAATTCACTTAAAGCAGCACCTGGCTTCAGTAATGTGTGCAGCTTTTGTTTGGTCTCTTCCCGTTCTAGTTTAGAGGGTACATGATGATCACGTAGAATTTGATTTTTACGGTATTTCTCACTGTACTCGACGAGTTTGGCAAGTGAACGAATTGGACTTAGATTACCTGGTATTACAGGAATGCCGTTTTTCTCCAATTCTGGGGTCCCTTTCGGAATTGACATTCCTTCTAATGGAAAGCTGGTCACGAGAACGAATTTATCTGATTGTTTACATGTGTGAATAAATTCCTGAAGGTGTGGGTTGTCGCCTTCCCAAAACATAGGAAATTCAGTAAAAATAATATTATGAACATCCGGGTCCTCTACTAGCGCCTTAAGCGGAGCAGTAAATAACTCTGGATTCGTCACGGAAGCGGCGGCAGTCAAATCAATTGGGTTAGCAGCACTTGCAAAAGACGGGATGCATTGCTTAATTTTTGCCTTTGTTCCCTCACTAAGCGGAATAATATGTAGCCCATTCGCTTCACAACGATCTGCTTCATTGATTCCTCTGCCACCTGAACTGGTAATAATGACTGTTTTTCGACCTGTTGGCAGCTTTCCTGACAAAAAGAGCTTGGAAAATGAAATGATTTCTTCATAATCATTTGCTCTCACAATCCCTGTTTGTTTGAAAAAGGCGTCATAAATTTGATCCGAACCAGCAAGAGAACCCGTATGTGAAGCAGCTGCCCTGCTCCCTGCAGAACTTCTTCCTGTTTTCATGACAATAATGGGTTTATTGCAATCTAAGGCCTCTTTCGCTAACCTGCGCAGTTTTACCGGATCTTTCGCCCCCTCAAGATAACCACTAATGACCTTGGTCTTCGGATCATGAATCATGTACTCCACCACATCAGCAAACTCTGTATCCATTTCATTTCCTACGCTGACAAAATAATTAAACGTAAGTCCGTGCTGGGCTGCTGCCATATAGGTTAAAACGCCAAATGCACCACTTTGTGAGACATAGCCTACTGCACGTTGATCTTGAAGGGGATGGCTCATAACCGCCGGGGAAAAAGTGCCAACCAGCCCGTTAATGGTATTAACCAATCCAACACAGTTCGGACCAATTAATCGGATACCATTATTGCGTGCGATTTCTGCTATCATCTTTTGCTGCCTAGCTCCATCTTCACCTGTTTCAGAATATCCTGAGGCAAAGATAATCGCCGCCTTTACCTTTTTCTTCGCGCAATCCTCTAAACTTTGCTGCACTTGACCTGCACTTACACAAAAGATTGCTAAATCTACATGGCCTGGAACATTTACTAATGCAGGGAAACAAGTTAATCCAGCGATTTCTTGCGATTTTGGATTAATTGGGTAAATCTCTCCAGCAAATTTTCCATCCAATAAGGCCTTTACTTGGATAAATCCAAGCTTGTTAGGGTTTTCGGATGCACCTAATACTGCCACAGAACGAGGATAAAATAATGGTTCCAGACTTTCGTAGGAAGCGTTTTCATTTCGCACGATTTCCAACCCCAATCTCAAATATGTGAACTTGTTAGTAATCATAATGGCTTAATTTTAAAAATTCAGAAAACAAAATCTCTTATATCATTTAATTATTAGGGAGATAAAAAAAGAAAAATGAAGTAGAATGACTATTCTATCCACTTATAAAAAAATTTGGACAATATTTATGTACAGAATCATCCCGACAATCGTACACGAACACCTCGACATTGGAGGAGGATATTTTTTCATTTTGAAATAAAAAAGAACCCTATGCATAGTAACGGTGCATAAGGTTCTTACATTGTTTATTGAAAGTGATCCAGCCAATTCATTAGCCTAATTTTAATTTTCTTAGATGGAATTTTGATTCCTCTTTCAATATTGCTTAAATAAGAGGTAGAAATCTCCAATTCTTCTGATACCAGTGATAAAGATAAATCAAATTTTTCTCGGAGCTCTCTAACACGTATTCCAATCCTATCATCTACCTCTTCAAAAACGTCTCGGGGTAGTTGTCTGATACTTTTTCCTGGTGGACTTTTTCTAATAGAACGATATTGTTCCTTTATATATTCGGGCGGATCAATGATGATTGTAGCGTTTATCCATATACGGCCCCATCCCTTTTGATCCGCTATTGCTTCATGCCATTTTTCATAATACCATGAACCAATTACCCCATCCTGTTGCAAGGTATCTAATCCTATTTCAAGGCGTTCACGCGTTCGTGAAGGAGTCCGTTCATTTATCTTTACACCTATAGCGTCGAGTAACGTGCTAATTTTATTGGGTTGTAAAAACTCGCCTTTTCTTGCCTGTATCCTCCAACGCCAGCTTAAGTATCTGGTCAGTCTCTTTTCCCATGTTTTACGGTAAGGATCATAATGTAATCCCTTTAATGGCAGCAGTGCCACTTGCCGCCCAGAACCAAACAGATACTTCGCAAACACTTGATCCACCTTGTATCGTATCTTTTTCTGACTGGACTCTTCTGTGATGGGATATTCACTCCCCTTTTGATCCACAAATATAAACGCCCTACCTTGCAGACTTGTCTTAACGGGTTTTCCCTTTTCATAAATCACCGTCTTGTTTAGGTCAATCCAAAGTTTTTGAATAGTTGAAAGCGATTTCAATATTTGACGGCGTTGTTTTTCTTCGTAACCTCCACGACGGCCTTCCCCACCTAATTTGGGCTTCAGACCTCGAATCGCTAGCAAGTCATCTAATTGGATGTCAACGATATCATCATGATGCTTTGCTTTTGATAAAAAGAAAGTACAAAGAGCGTCAAAAACATCTGCTCCTAAGTCCGATAAAGATTGGGCTTCCTCCCACGTTTCTTTGACAATGGAATGGTTTTTGTTAAATGAGTAATGATCTTTTTTAAAGGGTTTTATTTGGAGAACTCCTTCTACACTGCCTTTAACTAACGATGCTGTTGGCCACAATGATGATTCATCCGGGTGGAAACACATTTTATAAAATACTTCGCGTACAGATTGATAGGGAGCATTATTCATAACATAAATACAGTCGTGTACCGCCAAATGATACGTTCGTTCGTACATTGGGGCCGTTAATGGAAACTCAAGAAAGGAAGTTTCCTCCTTTAAATTAAGCATGGCATCAACCTGTTGTACGGTGCAATCATCCAGATTCAAGATCGTAATAATCTTTTTCACCCAGTCTATTGTATAGGTATTGACAATGTTGGTAAAACGGGTAAGGAAATCCTTATTTTCAGATAAATTAAGTGAAATATATTGATAAAAAAGTTCATTTAATTCTTTTTGATCCAATTCTATTAACCGCCGAGAACCGATGGATTGTATCATTTCATTCAAAACCCATTCCGTCAGATGAATTCGGAACCAATCACAGAAATTCTGCCAAACATCATCACTCACTAAGAAAGTATCCCTTTTAAGGATCTCCTCAAAATATTGGACAGACCGGTCCTTCAAACTCTTGTCATTCTGAATATTTGCGATAGTTGGAGAAAACTTTTTATACTTCGTTAAAATGTACAGAACAATATGTTCAGCAATCTGCCTAATTAACCGATTTCTAGCTATTAATCGAAGGCTATTAAATACATGGGCACTCTCTTGATAAACCCGCTCCCAGATCATAAATGAATTTGATCCACTAACATCCTTAAAAAGGGGAAGTGCCGTAAGAGATCCTTTCCATGATTCTATTTCCATCCCTTTGTCATCCTGCTTTTTATGTTCCTGTTCATAAACACAAAGTACGAGAAATTTATCTATTTTTCCTGATAACTTTTTAGACAATTGGTCAAGGTCCCTACTATCCAGCTGATTCTGACTGGCAACTGTTTTATCTACCATATTACCTCCTCAACTTTATACATCAAATCTACTAAGGGGGTAGGTCATGTTGTTTGGTACATTTAACTAGTTTCAAGTGTATCATGTGATTTTTTATTATTCAATATTTTCAGAAAACAGTAGATAAAGGTAAAGTAAGAGCTGTGAGACTCTTACTTCCCTTGGTGTAGATTTACATTGTTTCTTTATGAATTCGAGCCATATATTCATTAAAATCGGCGATACTTGGATTTGCCATATAATGACCACCTTCCACCTGTATCGTTTGACCAGTAATAAATTTAGACTCATCCGATGCGAGAAATAGTACGGTAAATCCAATATCATCGGCTTCCCCATGATAAGGAAGTGCATTAAACTTTTCAAAAATTCCAAGGACAGCAGGAGGAATATTATTCGCTGCTGCTGGCGTTAAAATTAAGCCTGGAGCAACGGCATTACAGCGGATATTATTTTTCCCGTACTGTGCTGCAATATAGCGAGTTAAGTTGACTACAGCAGCTTTTGAAGCACCATAGGCTGAACGCAACACATCACCAGAAAATCCTGCCATGGACGCTGTATTAATAATCGAACCGCAACCAGCATCTATCATGTGGGGAATTGCATATCGACTTCCTAATAGTACACTCTTTACATTCACATTCATCAGACGGTCCCATTCATCCAGATCGATATTAACGACATCTAAATCTTTCTTTAAGTTAGTTAATCCTACATTATTAAACAGAACTGTTAACGTACCGTACTGTTTCACAGTAAAATCAACTGCTTCTTTAATCGATTCTTCTTTAGAAGCATCTAAGAAAATTGCACTAGCTTCATAGCCTTGGTGTTTCAGGTGATCAGCTGCTTCTTTAGCTCCCTCAAAATTAAAATCGCCAATAACGACTTTGGCACCTTCCCTTGCTAAGAGTGTTGCAGCCGATAAACCAATTCCTGATGCTCCTCCGGTCACTAAGGCTACCTTCCCTTGAACTCTCCCCATTTTCTTCCACCTCTCAAAAATATTTACTTTGATTCACTTAGTGTATTTACTAGTTTCTTATGAATAGCTAGAAACTGTTCTATTTCTTCTTCACTCAATTGTTGAAACAATTCTTTTCTTAATTCCTTCCCTACTCTTTGTGCTTCTTTAAGGACGTTTTTCCCTTCCTCTGTAATCTCCAATAAAACAATCCGACGATCTTCTTCATTAAATTCACGCTTCGCAAATCCTTGGCTAATGAGTCGATTAGCAATATTCGTCATGGCGCCGGGTGTATATCCTAATTCATTTGCTAGGGTGGTCTGTTTTTGCGCACCATTTTGTTTCAAAACAGACAGTACAAGAATTGGTGAAATTCCAATTTTATACTTAAAGGCCTTTGTCCACCTGATGATAGACTCGTTAGTAAATAATTCAACTGTACGTATAAGTTCAAAAATATTGTTATGTTCCAAATATGTCCTCCCACCGGGATTTACCAAAGTTTGATTGAACCACCGTCCACCATTATCGTTTGTCCCGTAATATACAATCCATTTCCGATTCCACTCGCACCACCAGTGATTACTGCTATTTTACCAAATAATTTCCCCACTGATTAAACTCTCCTATTAACAAGTTGGTTACATTATTTATTTTAACACTAAAATATTTAATGTTAAAGTATTCTTACCCTTCGTACCAATAAATCAACGAAAACACAGACTGATTCAATACAAATAAACATTTATTTAAATAACAAAACAGACCAAGAGAACCAAGATTGTGTTATTTAACAATATTGGTTCTCTTGGTCTGTTTTATAATCTTTTTTCAACGGCTTAATCCTTATTGAAGGCATTGCTCGGCCGCCTTCTATACCCCTTACTTTCCGTGCTCTGTAATAATAGGTATCTTAATCGTTTTATTATAGAAATCAATCTTTGGAGTTAAGCCATATGAATTTTTTTTAAATTCAATTACCCCTGCACTGGTAATGCTAAAGCGAGCTATATAATCATCCCTATTATCAATAATTACAAATTCATCTTTGTTTTTAAATAAAGTAAAATTAAATTGCATGATGATTTTCCAATTGTGAACTAAGTCATATTTTTCTAAAGGGATAATTTGTTGTTCCTCTATTTTTTCGTCGTTCGACTTTAGTTTTTGATTACTTTTATTCCGCACCTATGCCTACTTCTCCTCTCTTTTCTACTCATTAAGATAAAATATGATTGGCTCTGTATCTGAGTGTGGATGTTTGTACAAAAAGGCATAAATCTTTGCAATATAATAATTTCTGGATCAAATGGTTCTTTTATTATTATTCATTGTTGATGCTCGTGCAGGTATGAGAATTTATAGGCGGAGAAATTCCGGCTAATGTATATAGGTGCTGCTTAAGCAGCACCTATAAGCGAAGATATTCTGATTAACTGCTGTCAATAAGGAAAATTCCAAAGATTTGGTTCATATAACCGGAAAAACTTCCTTTATTTTTAAGTAACTATAGGTGTTTTCTAATTTAGACGGAAATTTTCCGTTTATTTTTCAAATACAGTGAAATTAACATTAAGTTAACGGAACTACAGAAATAAGGAAAGTATTCTGTTTTAAACACAGAATACTTTCCTATCTTTAGGTAACTTTATTCATTAAGCTTTTGGTTTCTCTTTTCCCATTGAGTTGAATAATTGTGTAGATGATAAGGCATTGAAAGGTAAGGTTACATTGTGTTTTAGACCTTCATTGTATGCCGCTTTTAAGTCTTTAAGTAAAACAGCCAAGGCAGTGTCCGCTGTCCATTCTGAAACATCACTCCAATTTCTAACTACCCAGCTATCACCTGTACTTACTTTTAATAGATTTAATATCTCTTGTTCAGGTAAGTTATAGTGGTTTCCTAATTTAAGTCCTTCAGCTACCGCATTCATGTTAATACCTAGAATCATATTATTAACTAATTTTGCTACTTGGCTGTTGCCTGGTTCCTCGCCATAGTAAAATGTATTGGATCCAATGGCATCAAAGTATGGTTGGAAAGATTTAACTATTGTCTCTGAACCTGATGTCATTATTGATAATGTTCCAGCTTGTGCACCTGAAGCACCACCACTTACTGCAGCACTAATTAATCTAAATTCACTTTCCTTTTCAACTTTTTTTCCTAATTCATTCATTGTATCAGGGTCAAGTGTACTCATAACAATAATGGTTTTGTCTTTAGGTTGTCCGATAATAAACCGCCTTCATTAAAAATAATATCCACATTTTGGGCATAATCACGAACCATCGAGATAATCGCTTCGTCAGCTTGTTCTGCCACTTCTTTTAACGTTTCTACCATTGTGATTCCAGCAGTACTTGCTTTCTCATAAACACCTTTATAAGCATCATAACCGATTACTTCAAAACCAGCTTTCTTTAAATTAACTGCCATTGGAAAGCCCATTGTTCCTAATCCTACAAATCCTATTTTTTTACTCATGATAAATTCCTCCTATATTGTCCTACTATTTTTTAATAATTACATCTATCACATAAAAAACTTTAGAATAAAGTTCTTAATGTTCCGTCATTTAAATTATGAAACCTTGCTGCAGTTAAATAGTTAAGCTAAACCTAGGAGAGCCATCATAACGATTACGGTCATTGCGATCCAGTGGGTAACACTAATACTGATAAAACCATTTTTGAAGGTGTCTTTCATCGTTAATCCCGTTAAATTGTTAAATATAATCAAGAATCCAGAGTAAGGCACAATGGATAGAGCTCCAGATCCGATGGCGACTGCGCGGTGAACCGTTTCCGGATCTAGTCCCATTTCTAAATAGATAGGGGCAAAATTCGCAACAGAAATCCCGATTGCTCCAACAGCTGAAGCCGTAATTCCTCCTATCAGACCTGTGCCAATCATTAATGAAAGTATTGGAGGTCCAGGAATCGATTGAATCAATTGAAATACACCCTTGAATGCAGGAACACTTGTTGCAATGCTACCAAATGCAATGGTACTACCAGTTGTGATTGTTGATGATAACGATTCAGTAGCACCTTGATTTAAAATCTCTTTTTGCTGAGCAATTTGTTTACGGAATAATATCGCACTCAATAGAATCGCTACAATTAAAGCGACACTAATGATGTTACTCACAGAACTAAATAGTAAGATTATGCCTAATAACACGAGGATAGGCAGTAAACTGATAATGAATGATGGGAGTTCGCGTTTAATTATCTCATCGCTACTTTCAACCTTCTCATCTGCATTAAATGTCTCGTTTTTCCGCAAGCTTTTGGACAACGAGAATTTCATAAAAACTAGTAGGAAGACAATTGCTGCTATGCTAGTTAAGATTCCGATTAGCGGCGCAGCAGTTAATGTTGTTCCCAAAGCTGTTGAAGGCACAATATTGTGCAAGGAAGGTGCCCCAGGCAACATCGTCATCGTGAACGTTGAAGTCCCGCCAAACACAGGAATGGTAACTAATTTCCATGAAATATTAAGTTGTCTGAAGATCGGTTTAGCCATTGGTATTAAGGCGAATATGATGACGAATACATTAATGCCACCGTAGGTAAGAATTGCAGATATAATAAATAATGCCACCAATGCGTTGTAGGGGTTCTTGGTTCCTACAACAGACAGGACTTTATTTGCAATTGAGACTGTTGCCCCACTTTTGTCCATGTATTTCGCTAGTAATGAACCTAATAAGAAGATAGCGAAATTTGAAGCAACAAACCCGGCAAGCGCTGTCATATAAGAATTTTCTTTACCAAATACGGTTTCAAGTATTGGTACACCATTAAACAGCAGCACGACAATCGTCGCTATAGGTGCAGCAATGATGATATTGAACTTTTTAATAATAAAGAGAATGATAGTTAGTATGCCTAACAATATCCCCAACAAACCTAATAGATCCATTTCAAACTTTTCCCCTTTAAATTAATAAAATAATTCGTATCGGAACCCTTTGAATTCAAATTAAACCAGAATAGGAAATATATATTTAATTAATAATTCTTGAATTCAAAATAAGTAACAATAACTATTTCACTTCCTGTCCCTTTTGAACCGGTCTCTTTATCCTATTTCACTCCTAGCATTTATATTTTTGTTCACATTTTCGACACACTTAGTATACATCTTAAGTTTATATGAGTAAAATGAATAATAGGAATGATAAACATGCAAATTTTTCATGAATAGAGACTACAATTGTGGACATACGTCACCTTACATACTTTATAGAAGTAGCCAGATACAAAAGTTTTACCAAAGCTTCTGAATCCCTTCACCTATCACAGTCTACCCTAAGTAAAGTAGTCAAAAGTCTAGAAGAAGAATTAAATGTAGGACTGATTGACCGCTCTGCAAAGAAAATAAAATTAACGGAAGCAGGAGAAATTGTATTAGCAGAAGGCGAAGTGATTATGGAATCACTAAATGATTTGTCAATCCACCTATATGATTTAATGAACTTAAAAAAGGGGAAAATAAAAATCGGTATACCGCCAATTATTGGTTTTTTATATTTTCCAAAAATCATTAAAGGGTTTAATAACCTCTATCCCGATATCAAAATAAATATCTTTGAAGATCATTCAAATAAGGTGAAACAGGATGTGAGAGACGGAATATTGGATTTTGGTGTGGTAATGCTGCCGGTGGATGAAAAGGAGTTTGATGTGATTCTCTTTGTTAATGAAGAACTGTCGCTTTTCGTCCATACTACCCATCCATTAGCACAGAGGGAAAAAGTTGATTTAAGTGAGTTAAAAAATGAAAACTTTATTTTATTTAACCAAGAACTTATTTATAACCTCATTATTCAAGAATGCCTACGAGCTGGATTTCGTCCGAAAATTGCCTATGAAATTTCTGAGTGGGGTTTTATTAGTGAAATGATTGGCGAAAACATAGGCGTTTCCATTTGTCCAACACCAATTGCAAAAAAAGTGAATACAGACTTAATCAAGGTAATTTCCATCAAAAATCCAAGCATTCCTTGGAGTTTAGGATTTATATCAAAGAAAAGAAAACATGCGTCACCTGCAGTTCGTGAATTTATTAAGTATATTTCAGCTGAATTACCTTTTTAAACATAAACCACCTGTATTTCATAAATGGGTATATGAAATACAGGTGGTTTTCTTATACTAAAAAAGCCGACTTAGAAAATGGTTCAAAAACCTGTCTGCTTCTACTTGCCTACAGACTTGTATTTTTGGTTCACCTTCAGCGAGAGCTACTGTTCGCCCGGTCTCTTCCCCTTCTAAGACAACCTTAACATTCCATTTTTCCTTTTTAACAAAACTAGGGTCTATAACAACTCCGACCGCAAGAGGATCGTGCAGCGCACAGCCGCCAATACCCGGGTGGAATGTTTCATATGCTTGCATATAAAAACTGGTCATATCCGCAAAAAAATGGGACTCCTCCCTATCCCTGGCACGCCAATCAGCTAAAATGGCATTTGGTAATAGTGTCTGCATCGTAACATCAAGACCTACAACCGTTACAGATAACCCTGATGAAAATACACACTCAGCTGCTTCAGGGTCGGCAAATACATTCGCTTCACTAAACGGGGTGGTATTACCACCGGTAAAAACCGCTCCACCCATGATCACTACCTCTTTTACAAGAGAAACTATTCCAGGTTCCTTTTTAACCGCAAGTGCTATATTCGTTAGTGGTCCTACCGCAATGATTGTCATCTCGTGAGGACGCTGTTTTACTTGGTTAATGATATAAGCTACTGCACCCTCAGACTCTGCTTCCATGAGAGGAGCTTTTTTTACCGTGTTACCTAGTCCATCCTCGCCATGAACATGTGTCGGAAATTTTTTAGCAGGCCGGTTTAGTGGTTTATCTGCTCCTGAATAGACAGGTACCTTTTTTCCTAGCTGTTCTAAGACCAATAATGTATTACGAGTGGTATTTTCAATTGGTCCATTTCCAAAGCATGTTGTTAGACCGATGATCTCTAGCTCCGGAGAATTTAATGCATAGGCAATCGCCAACGCATCATCAATGCCTGTATCCACATCCAATATAACTGGCTTCATTAAAACTCACTCCATTTAAAATGATTTATGTATGTGTAAGAATTCTTCCACTTGTTTTTTGGTTGGCATTCCCGTTTGTGCCCCTAGTTTTGTAACGGAGATGGCACCAGCAATATTGGCAAATCGACATGCCTGTTCTAATTCAAGCCCGTCACATAGAGCAGTTGCCAAAGCACCATTAAATGTATCCCCTGCACCTGTTGTATCAACTGCCTCAACACGGATGCTTGGAATTTCTATTTCTTCGCCATTTTTAAAAATCATAACGCCTTTGGACCCTTTGGTTACAATACATTTTTCCTTTAATTTTTCTAACACTTCATCTGTCCCATCTACGGAAGTAAATAACAATGCCTGCTCATGTTCATTTGGTGTCAGATAATCCACCATATTTAGTAATTCGATTGGAAGTTTTTGAATTGGTGCTGGATTTAATATCGTTCGAACTCCATATTTTTTTGCAAGCTCTACTGCTCTGATAACACTTTTAAGGGGAATCTCTAATTGTAATAAGAGAATATTGCTATCCTTGATTTTATCTTCATGTTTATCGATTACTTCTGGAGTTATATGGTGATTTGCTCCGGGTACAACAATAATGCTGTTGTCTCCATTCGATACGATTATAGTAGCAATTCCAGTTGAGGTATCCTCCACTTTCATGATACTTTTTGTGTTAATTCCTTGGTTTATTAGATTTCCCACTAATAAATGACCAAAAGAATCGTTCCCCACAGCTCCAATCATCGTTACATCAGCTCCAAGCCGAACTGCGGCCACAGCTTGGTTAGCACCCTTCCCCCCCGGTATGGTATGAAAGGAATCTCCTAACAGTGTTTCTCCCACCTTAGGTATTTGATTGGTATTTGTCACTAAATCCATGTTAATACTTCCAATTACCGTTATTTTCTTTCCGGCCATATCCCCACCATCCTTATCATTACTCGAAACACACATTACGATCTAAACTTACCTAAACAGGATTAATTTTCTTGAAATGCTTTTTTATTTATAGTACTAATCACCTTAAAACTTCTGCCTTTAGTTGTAAAGATGATAGATACAAATTCATCTCCTTATGAAACTATTTTGCTTGATTTTGCCCTTTCTGCTGTACGGTGAATCCACGTTCCCAACGGCCGTTTTAAAGCTAGGGCCAAAATGAAGCTCATGCCGATAAAAATGAGCAGAAAAAGAGTGTCTTTTATCACGATTGCCTTAATCATTCCACCTACCGATTCACGCAATATGCTCACCGCATATGTGAATGGCATGTAAGGGTGCAAGGTTTGAAAAAAGGCAGGTATCAAACTTACCGGAAAGGTTGCCCCTGAACTGGAAATCTGCAGTACCAATAAAATAATGGAAAGTCCCTTACCTATATTGCCAAACACCGAACAAAGAGTATAAATAATAATAGTGAAAACAATGCTGATATAAATACAAAATAGTACAAACCATAGTTTGTCCGCGACATATGCATGAATGATATACAAATCTCCTATTGATACAATGACCGCTTGGAGAATGCTAATGGTCAAAAAAGTTAATAGTCTTCCGAAATAGATTTGGTAGTGCTTGTATTGACTTTCCACGTCCTCTACATCGACTCGTAGTGAAGACACCAAGAGTGTACCGCCTACCCAAAGTGCCAACATGGTATAAAAGGGTGTCATTGCAGAACCGTAATTTGGGATTGGAAAAATCCGCTCTGTTTTTAACAGAATTGGTTTTGATAAGAAACTGCTTTCCTTTTTCGGATCATGCTTCAAGTATGCAATCAAATCATAAATATTAACACTGCTCTTAAACTGTCTAAGTCGATCTGCCGCATTTCTTACTTTTTCTTCAAATCCCGGTAAATCATTTCTAGCAAAATCAGCTGCCTCATGAATTGCTTGTTCTGCTGCTGGAAGCTTGGTACGCATTAGACCTGCAGCTTGACGAATATCGGACTCCACTTTAGGCAGGTCGTTCCGTACAAAATCAGCCGCTTTATGGATTTTTTGTTCGACCGTGGGCAGTACATCTGTCGCAAAATCTGCGGCTGTATTAATCCCACTAGTAACCTGATCTACCTTTTGCTGTAAATCCGTCTGGGTATTTTGGATGATTCCGTGAATGTTTATTAATTCATTGTATAATGAAGTTACCTGTTCTGAATTTGTTGTTGTACCTGATTGATTCGCCTCATTGACGCTATCCATTGCTTGTTTAATTTGTGTCTCTATTTGGGTGATATTGGTCACAACGTCATTGATGATGGCAGTCGTTCTAGAAATATCGTTGAGCCATTTCTGCATAGCTAACACTTGTTCCCCCGCCTCCTTTACTAGCGGCAAGCTTGCCTCCACTTTTAGAATACTAGCCCCCACCTGTTCAAGTTCAGGAATCCTCTGTTCCAAGGCAATTATTTGTTGACCTTTTTTATGAATTTCAGGTAATTTCCCTTCCAATTCAATGGCTTTACGCCCCATTTCTTCAATTTGCGGGAGTGCCTTTTCAAGCTCGAAAATTTGGTTTTCTACAGAAAAAATCGACGGTAAATCCTTTTCAAGCTCCACTCCTGCTTTATAAAATGCCGTGAAAATCGCGTCTCCGACTGTTTTGATAAAAGCTTCACTAATTTGGGCGGTTACACCTGTTGCACCCGTGGCAGCAATTTTAGGAGCAACGGCATTAATTTTTTCATTTACACCAAAAACGATTTGTGGCTTTTCAGGATTCTCTTCTAAAATACTTGTAATTTTATTAGAAAATTCTTTTGGGATAATAAGATAGGCGTAATAGTCTCCATGTTTTACGCCACGTATAGCTTCTTTCTGGTCGACAAACACCCAGCCAAGCTTTTTATTCTTTTTTAGAGCTTGTATTGTTTCTTCTCCAATATTAATCTTCTTCCCAGTTAAACTAACTACAGCGCCTTCATCTTCATTGGCAACGGCAACGATGATGCCTGAAGTATTCCCATACGGATCCCACATCGACTTGATGTTAAACCAAGCATACGCGGAAGGCAGCAGCATAAGTCCAACCACCAATAATGCTACTGTTGGAACACTGAAGATATTTCTCCAATCAGTCCTATATATACTCCATATTTTCCTCATTTATAAAAACACACCCATTTCACAACATCCTATTTCTATTGTTGTAAATAACGGCGTTTTTATCCTAAAACCTTAGTCGTACGAATAACTTAATTTGGGGATTACGTTTAACATTGTTCTTAATGCTAATCGTTGTATTTGTTGTGAATAATAATTAGAACATGAAGGAAAGTGCACCTTACTTGCATGAAAAACTAGCAGAGGTTATTATTTAAGATTGGTACGACCGTTTTCAATATCATGTTTTTCTTTTTAAACTCCTGGGAGGCGGCAACAAAATGAATGTCATTGAGGTTCAAAATTTACGAAAAGAATTTAATTCTTATACAAGCAGACCAGGTTTAGCTGGAGCTTTTCGCGATTTATTTACGAGAAATTATAAAGTTCATGCAGCAGTTGATAATATTTCCTTAACGGTAAAACAAGGAGAAATGGTTGGATATATCGGAGAGAATGGTGCTGGTAAATCAACGACTATTAAAATGTTAACCGGCATTTTAACGCCTACATCCGGTTCGATTATGGTAAATGGGATGAATCCCCATAAGCAGCGGGAAGAATTTGTGAGAACGATTGGTGTAGTTTTCGGTCAACGGTCACAGCTATGGTGGGATATTGCCGTTCAAGAGTCTTTCCGGTTATTAAAGAAAGTGTATAGGGTTTCAGATGAGGATTATAACCGTCATATGGGTCATGTGATTGAGACATTAGAAATCGGTCCTTTACTAGATAAACCGGTACGAAAATTATCACTTGGTCAACGGATGCGCTGTGAATTAGCCGCCGCACTTGTCCACAATCCTCCACTTCTTTTTTTAGATGAGCCAACGATTGGACTAGATGTTTTAGTGAAACTAAAAATCCGTAAGTTCCTGCAGGAAATTAACGAGCAATATAAAACCACGATTCTCTTGACGACACATGACTTAACCGATATTGAAGCACTTTGTGAACGTGTAGTGTTACTAGATGAAGGAAAAATTATTTATGACGGCAAGCTAAATCAACTTCAAGAACATGCGGTGGAAGGGAAACAAATTGAATTTGAATTTTTATCTGAAGTCCCTCGCAGTTCCTTGCCTCGTGTTGAAAATATTCAATGGGAACAAAAGGATGCCACCACCTGGCTTGGGTATATCAATGGAGATGAACAAATGGTCTCTCGATTGATCAGTGATGTCGTCCAAAGAAACCCGATTAAAAATGTTCGAATAAACGAGGTTTCTACCGAAGAGATCGTCCGAAAGATTTATGAAGAAGGTATGGCCTTAACATGAGTATGTATTTAGAAATGATCCGGGTTCGCTTTTTAATGATGCTCGCCTACCGGACAAACTATTATAGCGGCATTTTAATTTATAGTATCAATATTGGAGCTTACTATTTTTTATGGTCTGCGATTTATGGAGGAAAAGAAGAGATTCAAGGGTTGTCCGTTGCTCAAATGACTACCTATGTGGCAGTAGCGTGGATGGCACGAGCGTTTTATTATAATAATATTGATCGTGAGATTGCTGCAGAAATCAAGGACGGAAAAGTCGCGATTGAAATGATACGACCGTATAATTACTTAGGGATGAAAACCATGCAGGCACTAGGGGAAGGCGTCTTTCGTTTACTGTTTTTCTCCGTCCCAGGGATGATTATTGTAGCCTTGATTTTTCCTGTTCGCTTTGATGCTAATTTTACCACGTGGATATTTTTCTTTATCTCACTGATTTTTAGTTTTATCGTCAATACGTATATCAACTTATTAACAGGTATTATGACGTTCTTTTTATTTAATAATTCTGGTTTGATTCGAGCAAAACGTGTGGTCATTGATTTGTTTTCAGGTTTACTTCTCCCGATCTCTTTTTATCCGGACTGGGCTCAGAACTTGATGTCCTATCTGCCTTTTCAAGCAATCAGCTATGTTCCTAGTATGATTTTTACAGAAGGCTTTACGGGTGAGGAGATTTATCATGCTTTGCTCTCACAAGCAGTCTGGGTTGTCATTTTACTGATTCCTATTCGTTTATTATGGTCGCAGGCAAAAAAACATTTAATCGTACAAGGAGGCTGACCAATGTTTTATCTTTCATTGTTCTTTCAATACGCCTCTCAATATTTAAAAACAAGGCTTACTTATCGTGCTGATACAGTAATTGAAATTCTATCTGATCTATTGTTTCAAGCTGTTAATTTAATTTTCATTTTAGTCGTATTTCGCCATACAGCTTTTTTAGGCGGCTGGAATCGAGATGAAATCATCTTTATTTATGGATTTTTTCTAGTTCCTTATGCAATCTTTTCATCCTTTTTTAACATTTGGGACTTTAATGACCGTTATATAATCAAAGGGGAAATGGACCGTATTCTGACACGCCCTGTCCACAGTCTTTTCCAAATTATACTGGAAAGAATTGAGCTGGAATCATTATTCGGTGCTGTTACAGGCTTATTGGTAATGGGTTATTCGATTGTGAACCTAGGCTTAACCTTTACTTGGTACGATGTTTTGCTCTTTATTGTCATGGTGTTTGGCGGTGCCTTTATTTATGCGGGGATCTTTATTTCAATTGCAAGTATTGGATTCTGGTCAGACAGCCGTACCGATATAATGCCGATGATGTATAATATCAGCAATTACGGCCGCTATCCCGTTAACATTTACAACAAGGTAATTCAGTTTGTGTTAACCTGGATTTTACCTTTTGCCTTTGTCGGTGTGTATCCAGCATCCTATTTTTTAAATCGTGAAGAATGGTATGGCTACGCCTTTTTTACACCCGTCATGGGAATCCTTTTCTTCGGTATTGCGATTCTTCTGTGGAATGCGGGAGTCAAGAAATATCGAGGAGCGGGGAATTAAATCTACCAATCCTGTTCATGATTTAAGCTACGAAAATTAAGTTACTGTGTAACGTCTCATGGTAAATAAAAGAGAATAATTTCCTGTACAATGTGCCAGGCACCTACCAAAAAGTCGGAAGATACCTGGCACTCTTCCATTTGTGGAAAGCATTGTTTTGAGTAGTTATCTATTACTCCTCTCTCTCATTCCCTCCAAATTGTCTTCCAACATGTTTCTAAAGTCATTCCCAGATGGATTCTGGAATAAATGAAGTCCAAATTCAAATGCTACTGCAAAAAGATGATCAAAAATATCGGATTGTATGGTTTCATACACATCCCAGCGAATATCATTGGTAAAAGCATAAACTTCAAGAGGTAGCCCATTTTCAGTTGGCGCCAGTTGTCTTACGAGTAAAGTCTTTTCTTTACTAATTCCCAGGTGATGTTGAAGATATTGAATAATATACGCTCTGAAAACTCCGATATTGGTCAGAGCACGGCCATTGACTGGATTATTCCGGTTAATTTCATTCTTAGCATTGTGTTCAGCAATTTCACGTTCCTTAGAAGTTATGTACTCATTAAGAAATTGGATTGTTTTGAACTTCTCTATCATTTCTTCGGTGCAAAACTTGATACTGTTGGTGTCGATAAATAAAGAACGCTTAATTCGGCGTCCCCCAGAAGCTTGCATCCCTCTCCAATTTTTAAAAGAGTCTGAAATAAGAGCGTAGCTTGGAATCGTCGTAATCGTTTTATCAAAGTTTTGAACTTTTACCGTATTCAAAGAAATATCAATGATATCTCCATCCGCCTCATATTTAGGCATTTCAATCCAATCACCCACTCGCACCATATCATTGGCCGCTAACTGAATACCAGCTACAAGTCCTAGAAGTGAATCTCTAAACACGATTAGAAGAACAGCTGATAAAGCACCAATCCCGCTGAGAAGAATAAAAGGACTCTCTCCCAGCCAATGTGCGATAATGACAATTCCCCCGAGAATGAAAATGATCATTTGAACTACCTGAATATACCCCTTGATTGGCTTAATCTTGGAGATTTCAAAGGTTAAATAAATATCATTAGAAGCTTTTAAAAAACTATTCGTGACCATTAACGTAACCACGATAAGATAGGTCATTGCACCTTTTTCTATCAACAGTTGAAAGTCAGGGAAGGTTGGAGAAAAGTAATAAATAATAATGGCCGGAACAATATGTGATAATCTATGAAACACCTTCCTTTCTAACAGCATATCATCCCACTCGAATTTGTTATGAGTAATAAAGTGAGTAATGACTCTCATTACTACCTTTTTTGTGAGAAAATTTGCAGCTATACAGAGGAACACAATAAAAAGAATCATAAGAATAACCGAAAGATAATCAGTTTGAACTGGGTCCATATTGTATTCAAGCAGTCGGGTACGAATATGCCTCATACCTTGCCTCCCTTTCAAATCATCGTTTCGTAGTCAATACCACCACTAGCGCATTCTACATTTATATTCCCTATTGGTCGACGTAATCATGTATTACAATGGAAATCTTCTACCTAAAAAGGTCGGAACCTTACTAATTCTAAGGATCCGACCTTTTTTAGAAGGCTATTTTCGCATTAAATGTTGTTTTCGGTAAGATTTAACCTTGGGCACTTCAAAAGACTGCTAGATTAGGAAAAGGCAGCCTTCACATTCACAAGAGCTGTCTGAATGCACCCCTATCTATTTTGGTGGAATTACTTCCCTTAACCAGCTTTAGCGTGGCTACGATAAGGAAACTTACAATCACTAATAACAGCCATGAACTCACCTTTCCTAGATGAACAAGACTCCAAGCCTCTGTTTGGTTTGGATATTCCCAAGCGCCAAAGAACGTGGCAATATTTTCAGCTATCCAGATAAAGAATCCGATGAGTACGAAAGCAAGTGCGAGTGGCATACGGTAACGAGTTCCACCAACCCCATAAGTAACCCATGATTGCCAAAAAACAATTATGACAAAAGCTGTTAAATACCAACGAACATCAATCCAAAAATGATGGGTGAAAAAATTCAAATAAATTGCAGCACAAAGAGGTACAACGACCAAGAACGGCGGCCACTTAACGAGTTCTACTTTCATCCTCCGCCACGCCTGACATAGATAACTTGCGACACTGGCATACATGAATCCGCTGTACAAAGGAACTCCAAATATTTTGAAATATCCTTCCTCTGGATACGACCAGGAGCCCATGTGTGTCTTGAAAAGTTCAAGAGCGAGTCCAATTAAATGGAACAATGTTATCACCTTTAATTCATCAAGAGTCTCAAGCCCTGAACGCACCATCCACCACTGCATGAGAAGGCAGATGATGAGCAGCCAATCATACCGCGGCAGCAAGGGAAGCGGCAAAATTTTAGTTAAAGCCAAAGAGGCAAAAATAACAACAGGAAACAAACAAGATAGGGCCTGCTCCCAACCAAAACGAACGAGTTGTTTTAGTGCTTTCACAATTTGCGCCTCCAAAATTATATATGAAAAATTAGTCTTATGGAGTGTCCTCATCACTTCTATATTCCAAGATATCTCCCGGTTGACAATCTAACGCCTTACAAATTGCCTCTAAAGTTGCAAATCGGACCGCTTTTGCCTTTCCATTTTTCAATATAGAAAGGTTCGCCATCGTGATTCCAACTCTTTCAGAAAGCTCCGTTACGCTCATTTTCCTTTTAGCTAGCATCACATCAATATTGATTATAATTGCCATCGTTATCACCTCAGACCGTTAAGTCATTTTCAGATTTTATATCAATCGCTTCTTTTAAAAGTCTTTGAAGAACAGCAGCAAAGACGGCAATTACCATTGAAGCAAAGACAGGAACCATTCCGATTATGATAAGACCAGGGGCGTCATCGAGCTCTGCTACGACATAAACAAATGGTAATAGGATCACATATAAAACACTGATTGTGATTGCACAGATTTTGATATTCTTAAGAGCTTTAACAGACAAATCAGAGAAAGCTTGGTTTTTGTCAATATAGCTTAAAAGTTTGAAAGCCTGAACCAATGCTCCGAAAAACGGTATCACCGATAAATACATACCAATTACGATTGGATATAGTATATGGTCATAATCTGGATTTACTGGATTTTTAGGTAACCACGTTAACCCGAATATACCTAAAGCAAGAACTGGTGTTCCAATAAGAAATACAGCCATTCTTAAAAATAATGTTGACCCTATTTTCATAAAAAGCACCTCACTAATTTATTTTCTATTTGATAGTATCACGATATTTATCGTTTTACAATAAATAATTATCTTTTTTTATGTTATTATTATTGTTAATACCCATAAAAAAAGCATTCCTCATGACAAGGAAATGCTCTTTAACTGTAACTATTCAATTTATAACCTGTCTTCCAATTCTTTATAAGCTTTCCTTCTCATTATCCTCATATGCTTTCTGTAATTCGGCAAGATCAAATTTCTTCATTTTAAGAAATGCTTTTGTTAGACGCCCCTTTTGCTCTGGTGTGCCCTTGCTCATCATCTCATCCATCTTACTTGGTACAATCTGCCAGGATACGCCAAATTGATCTTTCAGCCAACCACATTGCTCTGCTTCTGGAACAGCAGAGAGCCTTTCCCAGTAGTAATCAATCTCTTCTTGTGTGTTGCAGTAGACCATAAATGAGATTGCCTCGTTAAAATTAAATTTATGCTTGTGCGCGCTGTCCATTGCGGCAAACCATTGATTTTCTATTCTAAAATCAGCGAACATGATGGTTCCTTCTTTATCCGGTTCCATGCCATTAGGGTAACGGACGATATGTCCAGGCTTTGCGTTTTTAAATACTGATAAATAAAAATTAATCGCCTCTTCTGTTTTGCCGCATTGATCTCCCACGAACAAAAGTGACGGCACGATGGTAGGTCGCTCCTCACCTTCTGGATTGGTAAGCATTAATTGCCACGATAAACCAAATTTATCCTGAATCCAACCAAACTTCTCACTAAACGGATACTTATCAAGTGGCATTAACGGAGTTCCGCCATCGGATAATTTGTTCCATACCTCATTAAGTTTTTCACTTGCGTCATTTTCTCGGGATGGGTCAAAATTAACGATAAAGGACACAGATGGATTGATTTTGAAATATGGGCCTGCGCTGATTGCCATGAACTTTTGTCCCCAAAGCTCAAACGTGACGATATCGGAATCGCCTGATGGTGTGTCATGGATGGTTGTTACGTTCTTAATTTTTGAATCCGGAAATATGGAAGCATAGAATTCGGCTGCTTCTTTTGCCCCCTTGTCATACCATAAATGCGGAACAATTATCTGTTTAATATTTGACATGATTTATTTCTCCTTTATTTCCCACTAATATTTAGTCAATATGAGTATGACCAATTTTCGGGTATTTGTAATCATTTCACCCATATGTTCCCCTTGTTGTATTCCTTTACTTTCTAAAAAATAGCAGGAGATTCTATCCTTATGGAAATTACCTCTCCGCAACTCAAGCAAAAGGTATAAATTTTATTGGAGCCCATTGAAAACTTCTTGTCCACTGGTTTTACGGACATAAAATCTGTCCCTTCTGCAAATTCAACACCATTACACTTAGGGCATTTATTTACTTCCATTGAATCATCTCCTTTTATTTTTCCTAATAACCTAAACGTATAAGGTGATAAATAGTTTCATTTTCATTAATTTTATAGTTTAATATTGAACAATCCTGATAAAATGATATAAGTTTGTAAAAAGCAATAAAGGGGATAGATGCGAATGACAGAAGTAAAGGATTGGAAAAATGGTGCCTGCGGGCATAAATTTATAGCTTCTTTTAGTGGAGGGAAGGATAGTGTCTTAGCTCTCTATAAAGCTATGAAAGTTGGAGAAGCAGTTGGTCTCATAGTCATGCTGGAAGAAGAAGGGAAACGTTCCAGATCCCATGGAATGCCTCCGGAGCTCATTGAAGCCCAGGCGAAATCGATAGGTTTACCGGTATATACAGCAGCTGCAAGTTGGACAGATTATGAAACTGTATTTATGAGCCTTCTATCAAAAGCTAAAATTCAAGGAGCAGAAGTGTTAGTAACTGGAGACTTGGATATTCCAGAACATGGCTGTTGGCATGAAAAAGTTGCGAACAATGCTGGTTTGAAGCTTGGAATGCCTTTATGGGGAATGAATCATCGCGAAGCTGTCGAAGAATTTATTAATCTAGGATTTACTACTGTGATTGTAACGGTGAATTTATCAATGGGAATGCGCGAAGCAGACCTAGGGAGAACATTTACACATGAATTTGTGAAGGAACTAGAAGCACGTGGTATTGACCCATGTGGAGAAGGCGGAGAATTTCATACCACAGTACTAGATGGACCCCTTTTTAAACATCCTATTCCCGTTCGAAAAGGAGATATTATTCGAAACGGAGAATATGCCTTTTTGCCTTTGGAGCTTAGTGAGATTTAGCTTTTTCTATTTGTTACCGTCTAGCTCCTTTTCAAACTAAGAAGGGAACGATTAATCTCTATTCATTACAACAAACGCTCTCTTCTAGCTTTAGTCGGCACGATTTGACTGTATTCGTTACTATTAAACTCTTCTTTCAGCCTGAGCGGGCACGATTCGTACTTTATCGTTACCGCTAACCTCGTTTTTCCAGGTTAACGGGCACAATTACACCTTTTTGAAAAAACCACTTAAAAACGGCAAAGGATTAGGCTGAGTTCTCAACAAACCTATGCACATCGTAGGTAGCGTGTCCGAAAAAATTCAAAAACCTTAGTCCGCATACGAAGGGCTAAGGCTTTTCCAATTAGCGGTTATATTAATCTAGTAGAACGAGCCGACAGCCATGGATCAATCGCATAAGCAAACTGGCCGGTTAAGCATAGAGATACATGCCCTGCCTCAATATGCTGATAAGTTTTATCTTCACTTGAAATAAGCTCCATGATAGGAAGGCTTTGTGATTCTAAGACTAGTTCATCCCTTGTAGAGGTGATCACCAATGTACTGCATTTAATATTGGTTAAATCCACCTTCTTACCGCCAATCTTCATTTCACCTTTTACTAGTTTGTTATCTTTGTATAATTCATCCATCATTTGCTTAAATGCTGCACCCGAAAATGTAACGGCATCCTTCATCCATTTGTCCATATTCCGCCACTTATCAACATACTTTTGATCGTTAGCACGGGTAACCAGATTTACAGTTGGTCCAATGTTAAATCCTTGAAGCGCCATAAAGATGGCATATAGAAACTCTGATGGAATAACTTCGTACGCATCTGCAAAACGATCAAAATTCAGTGTGCCGTTTTGAAGAGCTTCCACCCATTTATTTGGAACGATTGCATTGCTGTAGTCAATGGGGACTGCTGCCAGAACAAGATTTTTAATGGGCAAATTGGTTAGTGATGTTAGCATTGCCGAAAGCATGCCACCAATACAATAACCCACCATAGATATTTCTTTTGCATCTGAATGTCTTAAGGCCCTTTTTACAGCAACTTCCAAATAGTCTAGAAGGTAGTTATCTAATGTGAGATCCTTGTTCTCCAATCCAGGTGAGCCCCAATCTAGCAAATAAACATCGTAACCCTGTTTTGTAAGATTGCCAACCACACTTCCTTCTTCAGAGATATCAAGAATATACGCTTTATTTAAGAGAGAATAAACTAAGAAAAGGGGCGTGGTATACTTCTTCTCTGGAGCAGCGTGATACCACAAAACCGCTTTACCTTTTTTCCATACAGCTCTTCTAGGTGTAGATTCAATATCAGGCTTTGGTTCGCTCAAAACTTTATAAATATTATTCCACCGCCTTTTCTCACTCTCTAGATCAAAAACAGGGATATTTACTAGTGATTTAACCGCCATCATGTTTTCTCCTTCACCTTTATTTGGCTGCTAGAACTGGCTCTTTCTTTTCTTTCTCCAAAAGCTTCTTCATTTGCTCAAATTCACTTTTCACTTGTGTTAATGCAGCAAGCTCCTGTGACGCTTTTTGCCATTCCATATGAATATGCTTCGTAAAATCTAGTATTTCTCCAAGCACCTTATTCTGCTCTTGTGTAGCTAAAGTAAATTGATCTTGTAAATTCCAGATTTGCTCTTCGAGAATATCTATCTTTTCTTCTGCCTGCATCGTTTGTTTGACCGCATTGGCTACATCATTTTTTGTTGGCAAATTCATATAATTAGCCATCAGTTCTCGATTTCTTTTTAGCAACTCTATGTATCTAGAGTTCGCCTCAATTCCTATCTTCGTTACTTGTATTAAGGGGTTGTTATTTATAGATTGAAATAATAATCCATTTAATCCCTTTTCCAACATTATACTTATTTGCCTAAAAGAATCGTAAGGATTCGTTTCTGACATGTTCCGTCACCTCTTTATTAAATATTTGTGTACTACAACTCTTTCCTTTGTAAAAAGTATTTCTCCTTTCAATGAATGAATACTCATTCACTACTATTTACCTGTATTTTACATCCATAAATAGTTCCTTACAATAGGAGAAATTGAAGATTCTGAAAACAAATTATAGAATTTTATCGACGTACGCTAAATGTCTTCTTGACAAAGTCACCGATTTCTTTTATAGCCTTTTTTGCTTCAGGTAATCCGGCACTGATTTGCCATACATGCCACATACCTTCCCAGACTTTAAAATGAACCTTCACTCCTGCCTGATCTGCCTTATCCGCCAGCATTTGTGCATCACTTAACAAAATTTCAATACTCCCCGCCTGAATAAACAGTGGTGGAAATCCACTAAGGTCTGCAAATACGGGAGAAATAAAGTGATTGTCAAGGGACTCATCACCCGCATATGCTTGAGCCGTTTTTCGAACAAGATCACACCTCAAATACGGATCTTTCTCGTTGTTTTTCCTATAGCTAGTACCCGAACTCGTTAAGTCAACCCAGGGGGATAAACATACAAGCGCAGCCGGAAGTGGTTCATATTGATCTCTAAGCACATGAGTGGCTGCCACCGATAATCCTCCTCCTGCTGAATCTCCGGCAAAGATGATATTCGATGAGTCATAGCCCTGCTTAAGCAGCCATCGATAGATAGTAAGAATATCTTCAATCGCTGCAGGAAATGGATGTTCGGGTGCAAGTCGATATTCTGGAAGAAGGACTTTAACACTTGAGTCAATCATGACTCTTGCAGCTAACGTCCGATGGGTATCCGCTGAACAATAAAGATACCCTCCTCCGTGTAAGTAAAGAATTACTTTATCATCCACACTTTGCTTGTTGGAAATCCACTCTGCGTATATTCCTTCGATTTCAATTTGTTCAACCTTACAGCCGTTTGGAAGCTTGGAGAATTTCCGAGCAAACAAATCAATTACCTGCCTGCTTTCAGCTACTTCTTTTTCTTCCAACTTCAGTTTTTTTGCGCCTGCCTTAATACCTTTTTTTATAAAATAACTACTTATACTAGGCAAAACAATCCTCTCCCATGTGTTTTTAAATCACAACCATAGTGTTCTTACCCTAATTTTACCAAAAAAACATTTAAGGGTATTTGTCAATTTGGGCATTTTTATGAAAAAGCAATATTAAATATATTTCACTAATTCCTAATTCAAGTCCATTTCACTTAACAATTTCTTTAAGTGAATTAACTCTTCTTTAGATAGAGTAATCCCTTTCCCCATTTTCTCATGGTTTTGGTCCCAGTCACGCAAATCATATTTTGCCTCGCGATCATTCCAACTGATTAAATTCAGTTCCTTATTCCATCCCTTTGCACCCTCTGAAATAATTCCTATCGTTTCTTTTATTTCATATTTCAAGTTTGCCATGATTACACTCCCTTTACGTTGTATACAATATTTTTCCCTTTTTACAACATAGAAACATTGAATCCTGAAAAAATATCTAGATTTTTTTAAAAAAATGGTGGTCATTTTCGCTTCCTGTGTTATATAATAACTATAAATAATAAAACTGTTATATAACATTCAGAAAAGGGGTAATCAAAATGACCAAAACAGATTCAATTGCACGGAGAATTCTAGGTTGGAAGTTAAATCGATGGGACCGTTGGTTTGATTATGAAAAGGGTGTTTTCATTCATGATTCGGAATTTCAACCTGAACATAACCTTGAACATGCGATGCTAATTGTTAAAAGGCTGGAGGAATTCGGCTTTACTTTTTCAACTGCCGGAGAATCTGAAGTTAGCTTTAATAACATTCGCGCGAAAGGTGAAACATTAGCACAAGCCATTACCAATGCAGCCTATTCCATCATTGAACAACACTCCGTCGCCAACACCACTAGAATCTGGAGCACCCTGTGCTAATACATTATTTGTAATGCTCCCCCCCTTTTAAAAAAACAATCTACTACAGCCTGAGGTAAATAAATAGCAAAAAGAGTCCTAAGACACTTGATAGTCTCAGGACTCTTTTTAATTTATTCTTTCTCACCGACCACTGTAAATCTTTCATTAAGGTGCTTTGGATTTTCAACTTCATCTATTACTGCAATGGCAAAATCCGCATAGCTGATATAACTTTCTCCTTTTGAATTAACAAGAAGGTGATCTTTCCCTGAATTGTAAGATCCTGTTCTTTTTCCTTCTGCGTCAAATACTGCCGAAGGACTAACAAATGTCCATGTTAAGTCGGTTACATCCTGTAATTCTTCCAAGTTCCTTCCTTGACCGTTTGCTGTTGGTTTAACAAAATCCGGAAATTCAGGAGTGTCAATCAATCTTACTGTTTTATTCTCGTCAACAAAAAGACTTCCAGCCCCTCCGACAACCACTAATCTTGTTTTTGTTCCTTTTAACGCCTCAATTAACGCATGACCTGCATCTACATGAGCTTGTTCCTCTCCAAGCGGTGCTCCAAAGGCATTTACAACCACATCAAACGCTGTTAAATCATCAGCTGTTAAATCGAATACATCTTTCTCAATGACTGCTGTATTTTTATACTGAAGTTTAGAGGAATTTCTTACAATCGCGGTTACGTTATGCCCTCTGCTCACTGCTTCTTTCAATATCAGACTTCCTGCTTTTCCACTTGCTCCAACAATTCCTATTTTCATTGTGACTTCCTCCAATTAATTGTTTATCTTTATCTACTCGTTGCCTTTTTAATCGCTGGGGCAACCTCAGTTGCTAGCAGTTCGATGTTTTTGGCTACTTTATGATAAGGTAACCCGCCTATATCCACTTGTGCTAGAAAACGTTTATGACCAAAAAGCTCATGCTGACGAAGAACCTTCTCCACAATTTGCTGAGGACTTCCTACGAACAATGCGGTATTAGGACTTGCCATATGCTCGAAGTCTGCCCTTGACATCCTTGATCCCATTCCTCTTTGGCGATTCACATAGGACCAATAATTTGAATAATAAGGATAGAACTCGTTTTTAGCTCGCTCAGTGGTTTCAGCGATAAAAGTATGCCCTGTTACTCCCACCTTTAAATGATTTAATGAATGACCTGCTTCCATTCCCGCCTTCCGGTAAAGATCTACCAGCGGTTTGAAACGCACTGGATCTCCCCCTAAAATTGCAAGTGCCATGCCAACCCCAAATTTACCGGCACGGACAGCACTCTCAGGCGTCCCGCCAACACCAATCCAAATCGGTATTTCCTCTTGTATAGGTCGAGGTGAGATTTCTGCATTTTTTAATGGAGACCGAAAATTACCTGACCAAGTGACTCTTTCATTTTTATTTAACTGCAAGAGTAATTCCATATGTTCAGTAAAAAGCTCATCATAATCGTTTGTACTATATCCAAATAGCGGGAATGATTCGATAAATGCTCCACGGCCCGCCAAGATTTCTGCCCGGCCACCTGAAAGCAAATCCAGTGTGGCAAAATCCTCGAATAAGCGCACTGGGTCAAGCGTACTTAACACGCTGGTAGTACTGGTTAGTTTAATCTGATTGGTTGCTTGTGCAATAGCAGCTAAAATAACTGCAGGTGATGAGGAGGCATAATCCAAACGATGATGTTCTCCTATTCCAAAGACATCGAGACCCGCTTCATCCGCAAGTTTTGCTGCTTGAATGATTTCATTCATTCGTTGTTTTGGTGTTATCGTTTTGTTTGTCAAAGGATCCGGACCGATATCAGCAAGCGTATAAATTCCTATTTCAATGCCGTTATGTTTACTAGTAAACATTTGGATTCCTCCTTAACTTAAACTGCTAGCTCGACTTTGTTTCCAGAAGGGTCATACGTGACAAAAGAACCATTTACTTCCCTCACATTCGCACCAATTTTTTTTAAATTAGATACGGTTTTGTTCCGTGCTTCTTCATTCGGTAAAATGAGCGTAAAGGATTCTAAACCTACACTGTTTACAGAAGGAGTTGGTGCCCCTAGCCCGTTCCATGTATTAACGCCAATATGATGATGGTACTTTCCAGCTGAAAGGAATAGTGCCTGCACACCATACCGATTGACCACATCAAATCCAAGTCCTTTTACGTAAAATTCTTCTGTTTTCTTTAATTCCGAAACATGTAAATGAATATGACCCATTACGGTTCCTACTGGCATACTCTGCCACATTTCCCCTGGTTTAACAGTAGTCAATAGATTTTCAAAATCTAGTGGATCCACCGTCATGGCCACTTCTTCGCCTTTCCAGCTCCACTTTGAAGGCTCCCGATCGATATAAATTTCAATACCGTTTCCATCTGGATCATTTAAATACAATGCCTCACTTACAAGGTGATCGGAAGATCCAAATTTTATCCCCTTGTTCACCAAGTGAATAACAATATTGGCTAAATCTTTTCTTTCTGGTAAAAGGATGGCGAAATGATATAAACCTGTTGTTCTCCCCATTTTTGGAATGACATTGTCAGGTTGTTCAAGTGATAAAATGCTTGTTTTTCCATCACTTGTTAGTTTTACTGTTGAATTGGTTTTTTCTAAAATATCAAAACCAAGAACGTCTTGATAAAATTTTATTGAACGCTGTAAATTTTCTACCTTAATTCTGACATGCCCTACAAATGTAGTTGGTTTCGTATGAAATCTCATAAAAACCCTCCTATAGTTATTTTTCTTATGATAATTTGTTATCTACAAACAAAAAAATGTTAGTTACTTTATGTAAGTAAGTATATTAATGTTATTAAATATTGTCAAGTAACCTAGTTTCCTTTTGTAAAGGAATGATAATTTATGCTATACTAAAATTAAGAGAGGTGTAATGTAGTATGAAACAACCTACTATCTGTCCAAAATTCGAAAAAGCCATCTCCCTGCTTAGTCAAAGATGGAGTGCATTAGTTATTTATCAGCTATTATCTGGATCGCAGCGGTTTTCTGAAATTCAGTCTGCTATTGGCATAAGTGGAAAAGTGTTATCTGATCGTTTAAAGGACTTAGAACACCAAGGAGTAGTAAAACGTGAGGTAATACCCGAAACACCAGTGATAATTGAGTATTCATTAACGGAAAAAGGTCGTTCACTAGAATCGGTCTTACGAGAAATAGAGAGCTGGTCTCAGCTTTGGGTAAAAACCGAAGCATAACTTTATAGGAAAGAAAGACAAAACGAAAAAAGACATCTTTGTTTCTCAACAAATAAGAGCAGGATACCTAAGTTAGGTTCCTGCTCTTGTCTATTTTCCAATAATGTTTGTGAACGTTCATTTAAACTCTTCAGCTAATAAAGTATAGGAACGGATTTTGTCCTGAAAGTTAAAGATATTTGTAATGATCATGAATTCATCGGTATGGTATATTTGACTCAACCGTAGAAGTTCCGTTTTTACCTTTTTTGGTGTACCAATAATCATTCGTCTTCTATTATTCTGAAGCTTCATTCGTTCATCTGCTGTTAAGGAGATTTTCTTTGCCTCATGGATGGATGGTATCCTGGTATCAATCCCCTTTTCCACTCCAAGCAGCCATAAATCCTGGCTCAACACTAATTCTTCAGCCTCTTCCTGAGTTTGTGCACACACCACAAATACACATACATTCGTTTTAGGTTTCTGTAGAAAAGGGGATGGCTGAAAATGAGTGTAATAAAAGTCCATTGCCCGTTCACCATTATCTGGGGTAATGAAATGTCCAAAGGTGAATGCAGTCCCATGCTCCGCAGCCATCCTTGCCCCCCGATGCGTAATTCCTAGAATCCACAATTCCGGCAAACTTTCTATGGCAGGATAGGCTTTAACATCATGAAAACCGTGCTCAATAGGCAGTTGATTTAGAAAAAACCCCTGTAAATCTTCAACCTGCCTAGGGAATTCATTCAGGCTTTTTCGTATCCCATCGGTTAACGCCATCCGTGTGCTGGGGGAACCGCCGGGGGAACGTCCGATTCCTGCGTCAATTCTGTTTGGAAATAATGCTTCTAATACCTTGAAATTCTCGGCGATTTTATATGGGCTATATTGAGGAAGCAGTACACCGCCTGATCCCACCCTAATTTTTCTGGTGTTCGAAGCGATATGTGATATTAATATTTCTGGTGAGGAACCCACCAATCCATTTGTATTATGATGTTCAGCCACCCAGAATCTTGTATAACCCAGCTCTTCTGTTAATTGAGCAAGTTTTACCGTGTTTTGTAAGGCTGTACTTGCTGAATCCCCTTTGCTGATCACTGATTGGTCGAGAACGCTTAATTTCAATAGATTCCCTCCGGCATTTGAGATTGTTTATCACCATTAGCATGACTATTTTTCAGACAAAAATCTTGACCTAAGGTAATAAGACACCCCATCTTCATCACAAGTGAATTCTGTAACGTCATCCACGATTTCTTTAATGCGATCATGAGCATTTTTCATGGCTACCGAATAATTTACGAGTCGCAGCATTGGCAGGTCGTTATCACTATCTCCTATTGCCATTGTTTCAGTCACTGACAACTCAAAGTGCTTTAACATTTGTTGTATCCCTGTTGCCTTGTTCACGTTTGCTACCATGACCTCGACATTATGATCGGACGAAATCGAAGTTGTAAAGTCTATTTCTCTCTTTAATTGTTCTAGTTCTTCTTTCCAGCGATTGATATGTTCCTTTGACCTAGCAAAGAAATAGAATTTAGAAAATTCATTTCCAACAATGTCGTCTACCCACATAATTTCCTCTTTAATCGCTTTCTTACGGGAAAGCCACTCATTCATGCCGACACTTTCCGGCTTTGGCTCTGTTATTTCATTTTCAACATATCTTTGATCCTGTTTTAAGGTAATACGGTCCTTTCCATACGGAAATAGTTCGTAATAGACTTTGTTGTCCCTTGCTTTTTTAATTACTTCCTCCACTAGGTGAAGTGGAAGGGAATGTTTAAAGAGCACCTCATCGCCCACATATCCAGCCATACCATTAGAGGTTACGATTCCATCTACTTGAAAACCTGCCGGGACAATTCCCTCTATTTCGTCAAACGCTCTGCCCGTAGCAATAAAAACATAAAACCCTTGATTACGCAGTTGGTCAATAACCTCTTTTGTATGTATACTTACTTGATTTTGATGATTTAATATCGTTCCATCCATATCTAAAAAAATGGCCTTTGGTTTAAATTCCACCTGTGTTTTCCCCCTCAGACACTCAATAGTTGTTCATTTTGTAAGTATACACTTTGAGAATACTCTAAACAATTTAATCAACTTTACCTCCAGAGGCAAAAAAAGTAAGGACAGATGTCCCTACTCTTTATCAATTAACGTGTATTGTATTTAATAATCATAATGAAGGTTTATTGGTACACCTTATCTAAGCGCTCTTTGCTTTTGCAGCTACTGTTACCATTTGTCTTTTCTTTAGCACTTGACGAATATTGGAAATACTGAAAATTACTAAAGCAATCCATATGAATGAAAAGGTAATGGCATGGTCCTTTGTAAAGGATTCACCGTATATAAGAACTCCAAGAAGTAAACTTATCGTCGGAGCAATGTATTGTAAGAAGCCCACGAGATAGAGTGGAATCTTTTGTGCCCCAATCCCAAACCATAATAGCGGCAGTGCTGTAGCGATACCTGATCCTAGTAAAAATAAATCATTCCTCAGGGACCCGGTTGCGAAACTATGCTGACCATTTACACCCAAATATGCTAAAAACAATAAAGCGAACGGTACAATAAACAATGTTTCCAGAAGTAAGCCTAATATGGAATCTACTTTTATTAGTTTCTTTGACAGCCCATAAAAACCAAAGGATAAGGCCAATATCAACGCGATCCATGGGAAAGTCCCAAGCATCACCGTCATATAGACTACACCCATTCCCGCCACAACAAATGAAATTGCCTGCCACTTATTCATCTTTTCACCTAAGACAAATACTCCTAACAATACGGCAACTAGCGGATTAATAAAATAGCCTAAACTAGCCTCCACAATGTGGTTCGAATTGACAGCAAATATATAAACGAACCAGTTAATACTAATTAATAATGAAGCAAGTAATAGTCCAAACCATGTTTTTTTCTGTTTCATTTGAACCTGAAAAAAGTTTTTTAATAGTC
Organism: Neobacillus niacini NBRC 15566; assembly: GCF_001591505.1. Classification (GTDB taxonomy): domain Bacteria; phylum Bacillota; class Bacilli; order Bacillales; family Cytobacillaceae; genus Neobacillus; species Neobacillus niacini. Next base: position 67,811 of record NZ_BCVA01000003.1, on the reverse strand, counting down.
TTCGCTTCAAAAGACCAACAATTAGTAAAATAAAAATAAAAGACCAAATGACTCGATGAGCTAAAATTTCCAGGGCTGAAACTTGATCTATAAATTTCCAGTAGATAGGTAAAACTCCCCAAAATATATACGCACCCGCAGTAAAATAAATACCTTTTGTTTTTTCATGTTCCATCTCTTTTTTTCACCTAGTTTCTGTTTAATCATGGTTGTTAATCAACACGCTTCTAAAAAACACATGTAATTATATCACACTATTCTTCTTATGCCAGGATTATTAACCTTTGCAATTATTCTGTCTTTAATACTATTAATTTACTATTACGAATGACTCATTAATAGGAAGTATCTTCATGTTAAACTTTATAAGAATGTTTTTTTATCAACAACATACATAATTTGTAAGAGCAATAGGAGGATACACGTGAAACGACATAGCTTTTTATTATTGCTGCTCATTTCGTTTGTCCTGTCGGCATGCAATAATGAAAAAGAAAATTCCGCAACCAAACCTGCAGTGAAGCAAAACATGGAACAGGAAGAAAAGCAGGAAAATAGTTTAGTTGAAATAGAAAAAATAAATTTAAAAGTTTCTGAGGTTAGTTTGATGAGTCTTCCACCAGGGACTTTAATGACAGATTTCTCATATGAAGAAGATATCAAGGATATTGGCAATAGCATCCCAGAAATGGACCCTGAAATTAAAAATCAATTACCATCCCAGTTGGAACAATTGACAAAAGACTCGCGTGATTTAGAAACAATCAAAAAAGGATTGCTGGCTCTTCTTGCCAGCCCTCACTATAAGCATATCCTTGAAAAAAGCATGGCCTATCAACCTCAGTTTGATGAACCCTTTCTGCCAGATCCGACAAGGTCTGGGGGTGACGAGGAAGAAAAAGCTGCAAAAAAGGCGATCATTTTACTCGACGCCAGCTCCAGCATGCTGCTACAGGCAGATGGCAGAGAAAAAATGGACATAGCAAAGCAGGCTGTAAAAAGCTTTGCGCAAACTATCGGACAATCAAGTGAGGTTTCTCTCGTCGTTTATGGCCATAAGGGTTCGGAAAACGATAAAGATATGTTCGAATCGTGCTCGGCGATTGAGGAAATCTATCCAATGGGTAAGTACTCGAAACAAGCTTTCCAGACGGCAGTTGACTCATTTGAAAGTAAAGGATGGACACCACTCGCAGGAGCTATTCAAAAAGCGGCAAAAATGAGTAGTAATTATCTAGAGGGAACGACCATTTATATTGTCAGTGACGGAGCTGAAACCTGCGGCGGTGACCCCATTCAGGCAAGTAGAGACTTGGCTGCAAAGAACAGTAACAATACCGTCAACATCATCGGCTTTGATGTCGATGGGGATACAGAAAGTCAGTTAAAGGCTGTTGCCGAAGCAGGAAACGGCGAGTACTTTAAAGCCGACAGTTCGGAAGAATTAAAAAATACCATTCAATATGAATGGCTTCCCTCCACACTTGATCTTGCCTGGGCCTTTACCATGGCACCTGATGGTTGGGAAATAGGTGATGAGTACAAAATTGGAGAACAATATCCATTACAGCTATTGACCATTAGCAGACGAGAATCCCACCGTTTAAGAGATGCGATTACCATAATGGGTGAAAATAAATGGATTACAGATGACGAGCAAACGGAACTAAAAGATTGGGCGATGGAACGAAGCGAAGCTATCAAAGAAGTCTATATCGCAATGGCAAAAGAAAATCGAGAAAAAGCAGATGCAAAAAGCAAGGAAATTCGGCAGCGAGTCGATGAATGGGTTGAAAAGATGAAGGCATTGAAAAAAGAGCGTGGAGATATTTGGTAGGCATTAATGGATAGTAGAATAATATTTTAGTGTTAAAATCAACGAAAAAAGCTTTATCAAAAATTATTTATGTGTTCCGTTTAGCTAGGCTTTTCTAAAAATTCAAGTCGAAGTGATACCTGTTTTGGATTGGGTATTGTCATATAAAAAGAACTCGCTGCATAATTGTAGCGAGTTTTCTTGTTTTTATACATACTGTTTGGTTTTGTACTGTACCAGAGTGTGGATGTTTGTACAAAAAAAATAGTCTATAAAAATAACCTCAGTTGAGTTTCTTTCCATTTTTTAGACATTATAATCGAGTCGTTGATTTTGTCTTAACACTATGGTAAATGTCCAATCGATTCTTGTCTCACGAAATATATATAAAAGGAATAGTTTTATTTACGGATTTTTACAAAAGGTGGTGAAAATATGGGCTTTGGATTCGGCTGTGGCGGCGGTTATGGCTATGGTGGTAGCTATAACGGCAGTAGCTTTGTACTGATCGTTGTATTGTTTATTCTCCTTATCATTGTTGGAGCTTCTTTTATGAGTTACTAAATTGGACGGAACAAATTGACATGTTAAGTTCATTATAAGAAAGGAGAATGAATAATTTGCCAAACTTCGGAATTAATCGAAGAAATCGATTTAGAAGAAGACTGTTTTTTCCTTTTCTATTTGTATTTGATATAAAAAGAAGAAGAAGACGTAGATTCTACTAAAAAGGTAATTTCCATGTGACAACGGGTAAGAACGAGCTGCCACCATGGCAGCCGTTCCTATTGAGTTGCAAAAATGGTTGATAACTTCATTCTTAATGAGAGTACTTTTCTGCTCTGGATTTGCGAATATAATGGATAATGAATGTCACAATGAATGATAAAACCAAGAAACCGATAAAAATCTCGTTCGCAATATGAATATCCACCAGTGTTAACCCCATCTTAATCGCAATAAAACTAATTAAAATATAAGCCGTTGTTTCGAGCTCAGGTACCCTATCCATTAAAGCAATGAAGAATGTTGCTACACCCCGCATTAAAAGTATCCCAATCATTCCGCCAAGTAAGATGACCCAAACTTCTTCGGATACCGCGAGTGCTGTCAAGATACTGTCTACCGAGAAGGCTAGATCCATAAGCTCAACACTTATTACAGTTGCCCAGAAGAAACCAAATGTTTTTACCAGCCACCCTTTTGGTTGTACTTGCCCTTCCTCTTCTCCTGCACCCTTGTGAAGCAGCTTGTCCTTAAAGAATTTGACTGCAAGCCACAACAAGTAGAGGGCACCGATTAATTTAATCCACCAAAGTTTAATTAAAAATGTTCCTAATCCAATGAAAATAAATCGAAATAAATATGCTCCCCAAAGTCCGTATACTAAAGCTTTTTTTTGCTGCTCTTTTGGTAATGGCTTTACAAAAGCAGACAATACTAACGCATTATCCGCCGATAAGATACATTCAAGGACGGCTAAAGAAAGTATTAATCCCCAAGCTTTTGGTGAGGTTAACACCTCCGCCCACATATGCCAATCTAACATCGACGCATAGGTTGATACAATCCCTTCCCACATTATGCATTTCTCCTTTTAGTTTTAAGTCTACGTTCATTATGCTTATCTTCCTAAACAATTAGTCACTTTGCTCAATCCATTTTTTCAAGCAATTGATTTAAATGTTTTAGACCGTTTATGATTTCGTGCAATGATTGGACTGTTTCCCCTTGAATGGCTTTTGAAATTTTCTCAATTAATTCTAGATTTATTTCCTCTACCACTCTTTTTCCCTTATCTGATAAAGCTACCTTGACTACTCTTTCATCGCCTTCATCTCTTACACGCAAAATAAGTCCTTTACCTTCTAGCTTTTTACACATGGTTGAAATATTGGTTCCGGCAATATGCAGCCGGCTGGCTAAGGTGCCAATTGTGTGCCAACCATTCTGATCTATTTCTAAAAGAATTCTCCCTTGCAGCGTGGTAATTCCATGATGGTCACATAGAGAAATAATTAAATTACTTGTCCTTTCATTTATTTGCCTAGTATAGCTCCAAAGGATATTTTTAAAATCAATAACATCCATGATTACCTCCAATTAACAATAATGCATATTATATATGATTTATATATATTATAAATCATCCTATTTTCTTTATCAAATATATTGGGAATCCATATTTTTTAAAATATCTCCCTATTTAAAGAAAATTATCAGCTAGTTTATGGAAATACTAACTGAATATGCAGAATAACAATCTCAAGAAGGAGGAAGAAGTTTTGGAACATACATGGCTTTCTCTTTTACCATTTATCATTGTTATTGCCATGTCCATCTGGCTAAAAAATATCCTACCAGGTCTAGTAGTTGGACTAGTAATTGGTTCTTTGATTTTTACCTCAGATTTGTTAGATGGAACGATTCAAAGTGTTTCCTATATGGTCACAACCCTATCTGATAAGACCAATATTAAAATTATTGGGTTTCTCTACTTGTTTGGCGGTCTGGTTGGAATGATGAACATTTCTGGAGGGATTAAAGGATTTTCAGAATGGGTGGGGACAAAGATAAAGAATGAACGCGGACTGCTAGGATTAATCTGGCTTACCCTTCCTTTTACCTTTATGATGCCGATGTTCCGAATCATGATGATTGGTCCTGTCGTCAAATCCCTTGCGAAAAAAATGAAGGTGTCGAAGCAAAAAGTCGGACTGACGATGGACATTTCAACAGAATCAGTAATAGTCCTCTTACCAGTCGCAACCGCATTTGTTGGTTTCATGGTTTCTTTGGTAGAAGGAAGTATACGGGATTTGAATTTTGGTATGTCTCCCTATGAAGTTTTCTTACTAAGTATTCTGTTTAACTTTTTTGCAATTACCACGCTCATTATCGGATTGATACAAACCTTTTGGAATCATAGCAAGAAGGATTCGAATGTAAAAGGTGTTCAAGAGCAGTTGGAAGAGGAAGAGCATGCATTTCACCGCATTGGCATTAAGAAAGAATTGTCAATGGTAAAAGCCCAGCCTTGGAACCTGATTGTTCCTGTTTTTTTACTATTAGGGTTATCACTTTTTTTGTTGTGGCAGGATGGAAGGAATAAAGGAGCAAAAACAGTATTCGATGCTTTTTCTATCGCGGATGCCACCTTTGTCATGCTATTAGCCGTGTTTATCACACTGATCCTGTCCTTCATTTTTTATATAATACGACGGCAACATCTTAGTGAGCTTTTGTACCATTTTTATGATGGCGGAAATCAGATGATGGAAGCTATTAGTCTGCTCGTTCTGATTTGGTCATTAACCCTTTCAGCCGAGGACTTAGGTTTTTCTAATTTTATTAGTTCAACCTTGGGTGCATTTTTACCAGCTTGGCTAACTCCAGCTACGATTTTCCTGCTTGGTTCAGTAGTGGGCTACTTTATTGGATCCTCTTGGGGAACATGGGGATTATTTATGCCATTGGGTGTTAGTTTGGCAGTTTCAACCGGTGCCTCTATCCCGTTAACTGTAGGTGCTGTGTTTGCTAGTGGAGCCTTTGGGGCACTCGCCTCACCTCTAGGAGATACTACCATTACAACCGCTTCCATTATGGATCTGCCAATTGTTGAGTATGCAAGATATAAATTGAAAGTTTCTATCATAGGCGGATTCATTTCAATCATTTTCTATCTAGCAGCTGCCTTAATTATTTAACTAGCAAAAGAATTTTTCCGTCATATAGGATCTTTAGGACAAATCTCACAACGGGTCTCTTAGATTTGTCCTCCATAAAGAGATGTTTAAAAGTCACAAAAAAAACCACTAATTGTGGTTTTTTAATCTTGCATAGCCCCTGCCTCTCGGGATGTCATTGCACCTTGTCCTTGGCTGACATCTTTTTGAATTTCTTGTTTTACCTTTTGTGCGTCAGTTCCAGCAAAATCTGGCTTCATAATAGAACCTATCTTCTTTTTAGCTTGTTGATTAGATTGCATTTTAAGCCCTCCTCCATTATCGTGTATCTGTCTTATTATTTACAAAAATTCCAACGAAATTAATTTAATTGATCCCGAAGCAAATCAATATATAAATTTCCTTTTGTCCCTACCACAGCATACGAGATGTCACCTACAGCAAGATTTCTTTTTTTCAGTTCAGCCATTAACCATTCCTCATCGTAGGTGTTTTTGGTTAAGTTTTCATATATGATTTCCCCATCATGGATCAGCTCTACCGGTACCCTTTCTGCAGCGGGCAGTATACTTAAATCCTGCTTGGTAGTATTTTGGTATTGTGGTTTTTTTAAAACAGAAAGCGAGCCATTTACCTCCAAAATAGCGACCTCTACCTCATTTATATTAAAGATATCTTTCCCACGCAAAGCCTGTTTTAGAGAATCTAATGAATATCCCATTCGTTCCATCGATTCTTCTAGAATTTGTCCTTCTTGAATTAAAGTTGCAGGTTCACCCGCAATCCATTTTTGGAAACGAGGATTACGAACCGCAACAAGATTCAGCATGAACACAATGGTACCCATAATAATAAAGGCAATGATAAAATACAGGAATCTAACTTTTATATTGAAAGCTAGATTCCCTGCAATTGTACCCATTGTAATGGAAGCGATATAAAGGTGATAGGTCCTTTGAGCAATGGTCTGTTTACCGAGAATTTGGATAAATATCCATAATAAAATAAATGCAGTAAAGGTTCGAAAGATAATCTCAACAGAATCTAACATTAATGTTCTCCCTTTTTAAATCAAGAAAGTTCGTTTGTATAGTTTGTTCATAACGCATGAGCATTATGAAAGATAAATTAAAAAGCCCAGTTGTTAAACTGAGCGGTCCTTTAGGTTATCTGAGGTAACAGAATAATAAATTCAGTCCCAATATCCTTTTTACTGTTCACTTGTATTTTACCTTTGAACGAACGAATAATTTGAAAACTTACCATCATTCCTAATCCTGTCCCACTTTCCTTTAAGGAATAATACGGTGAACCCAGCATATCGATTTGCTTTTTGGTCATACCAATTCCTTGGTCCTTAATATTAATCTTTATATACCCATCATCCGTAAAAGAACAAATAATCCAAACAATTCCTCCATTAGGCATCGACTCAATGGCATTTTTCAAAATATTAATCAAAGACTGGTTCAATTTTTGAGGATTAGCATAAATCCAACAGTTATCTGAAATATCCGTTCTAATCTCAACATTTCGGTTCAAAGTATAGCTTTGAATGATATTAACCACACGTTGGATCTGAAAACCTACGTCGATTCTTTCATTATCCTGAATGGATGGTTTTCCAAAAGATAAAAAGTCATTAATAATTGCATTTGCTCTGTCTAATTCTTCAAGGGATATTTGGATATATTCCTTCTTTTTATCAGGCAAATCCGGCTCGTTCAAAAGTTGCAGAAAGCCTCGGGTTGCTTGCATTGGATTTCTAATTTCATGAGCAAAAACACTGGTTAACTCTCCTATTACCTTCAATTTTTCCGTGTTTTGCATTTCTAAACGAAGCTGGTGTATCTCCCTTATAGTTTCAATTAACAACGTAAAGCAAAAAGTAACTGCCACTGCAAAGATAAGATGAATAATCGGAACGATGAGATTTTCTATGGAAAAGCCTCTCAGTGTACCAAACCAAGTAATTCCAATAAGACAATAGTAAAAGGAGAGGCTCATAGCCATTTTTACCCTTAAACCTTTTTTCGAACTGGCAAACGATTTTTGAAAATACAATATGACAGGCAGGGATAATACTAATACGAGCACTGTGTTATAAAAACCTATATCGATTCCAAGAGATAGACGATAAAGGATGATAAGTCCGGTTAGGAGAATTCCTGAAAAAACTCCACCATATAACGTACCTAACAATAGTGGAATAATCCTTAATTCTAATCGAGCATTTTCACCAAAAACCACCGGGAATGACATGCATGCTAAGATTGATAACCCCCACAACATGGTCATGATTACTTTTCTATTTTTATCATTCTTAACCCTTTCAGTAATAAATGTATAGTAGATAAATATGGGTATTACCATAAAAGTAAGCTGCAGCAAAAAATCCTTGATTATACTCATCTTCGTTACCTTTCATATCCCTCAAAATTGGAATCCTGCAATAATGATGTTCATTATGTATATGACTATTTAATTAAATATTACTATTTAATACCTTTCACATTATACTTTATTATTCCCATAATTTGTCGTATTTGTTTTCTTATATTTTATATTCAACGTCTTTTTCAAGAAACAGTTAAAATTGAACTCCATAAAAGCTCAACAAAAAATGCCTATCAAGTTACATTAATTGATAGACAGTTTTTTAGTTCGTATTTATTGTTCACGGTCCTCCTTAATACCGAGAATGTACTTTTTCACCTTGCACCCAAACTTCAATGATATTTTCTGGACGAACTAAATACATGATTTTTTGGAAGATGTCTTGTAGGTCCTCCTCAAAAATTGGTAATTTTGCTGTTGCTACTGTGGTATCAATGATTTGAACATCCCAGGCAAAGTTTTCGGCTAATCGGCCGATTGGGAGGCTTAAGCTTTCTCCCCCGCTGGCAGTTGCAAAATAAAAGGCTTCATTAATGGTAATTCGTGAATTTGGTACACCACGTTCCTTAGCTGGCAGTGAGGTATTTACTCCATCCTCTAACATTCTTGAGGAAATAACAGCTTGTCTGGCATTATCATAAATGCTCGGGGAAAAACCCCCTGAGATATCAGAGCCTAAGCCAATTTCTACGCCTTTTGAATGCAAATGGGCGATAGGAATAACGCTATTGGCAAAGTAGGCATTCGAGATAGGGCAATGGCAGACTGCAGTACCTGTTTTTACAAATAAATCTGCATCGTCATCATGTAAGAAATTGCAATGCGCCATAACCGACTTTTCACGTAATAGTCCAAAATCATGTAAAGCGAAGGCATCATTTTTTTGGAACCGATCCTTTACATATCCATGCTCCCAATCACTTTCACTGCAATGCGATTGTACATATGTATCATACTTAGCCGCTAATTCTCCCAGACCCTTTAATGCTTCATCGGTACAGCTCGGAATAAACCGCGGTGTCACCACTGGGTATACACCCTGTTTCGTTGTTTTAGCTAATTCGTTGACCGCTATAATGAAATCCTCGGTATCCTTTAATGCGGTTTGCGTATCAGCGTCTCGGTAGATTTCTGAAGTTTGATCAGGATTATCCATTACAATCTTACCCACTAAACCGCGCTGCCCTTTTTCTGCACAAAATCGAGCTAACAATAAGCTTGCCTCTTTATGGACCGTAGCAAAATAAAGTGCTGTCGTGGTGCCATTTGCCAACAGCGTGCTTACAACCTCCCGATAGACCTTTTCGGCAAAATCAAGATCTGAGAATCTTGATTCCAACGGGAAGGTGTACCTATTTAACCAATCGTACAGGGGAATATCCAAAGCTGTTCCTGATTGCGCCCATTGAGGCGCGTGCACATGCAAATCAACAAAGCCTGGTAGAAAATATTGACCTTCTTTTAAAGTCTGAACTTTATTTTCGTATGTTTTAAGTATTGCATTATATTCTTGTTCTGCAGGCGCAATGACTTTCACGATCATTCCTATGTCATCGATACAGAAAAGATAATCTTTTAGTATATGTATTTCTGTTGGCGACTTGCTCGTAAAAGCAGTCCCTTTAAAGACCCTCGAATAGTTTTTCATTAGCTTCACCTTTAGTTCGTATTATGTTTTTACTATTTGATATTATAGGTTATCTACAATGGTAAGTCTATTTTGCAGGACCTTTATGCATTATTATCTAAACTTTGTTTAATTCTAATTTTCCCCAGAAGTACACTCTAATTTTGTAAGATATGGTATCATAAAAGCAATTAGTAAACCAATATAAATTTAAGGTTAACATATGAATGTTGATCGAATTGTTTTAAATGGGGGAAATTTATGTTCAAGCTACGGGGTCATCATCTATTTTGTCTTTTGGGCTATCGAGGAATGGGCTATTCCGAAGAATATGTGGAAAATATGACAAGACTGCACCAAACTTTAAGAGAAAATCCCAAGATAAATATTCAACTTGTAGAGGGTCCTGATCAGTTATGTGAAAAGTACCCAAACTCAGGAGTATACCACTGTGAAGATGGCAATATCTATAAAAGAGATGCCTTGATTTTAGAGAGATTAGGACTGCAGATTGGTCAAACTCTGGCATGGGAGGACATTGAGTTGCGCATTCGAAAGTATATTGTACCTTCCGATATTCAAAAAGTTTGTAAATCTTGCTCCTGGAGGTCTTATGGAGTTTGTGAAGAAGGTATTCAAGAGATTCTGAACGGTAATGGCTTGAGGGAAGTTAAATAATCTTCCCTCTTTAAATAACAATCGAGATGTGAAAGTTTATCTCATCGTTTAATTCATTAAATTGCTGTACCTTTGTTTTTAAATTTATATCCTAAATATAGAATTAGGAACCATACGGGTGCAACAATTAATGCTATTCGCATTCCTTCAATAAATGCCATTAAGACAATCACAAGGGCTAAAAAAGTCAAAGCTAAATAAGTGGTAACTGGATATAATGGCATTTTGAATGCTAGTTTTTCGATATCTTGTTTTGTTTTTGATTGTCTGAATTTTAATTGTGTTATCAGAATAATTGTCCAGCTAGTAATGACGGCAACCGTAGCGACTGATGATATATATATAAATACTTTTTCGGGAACAAAGTAATTTAATACAACTGCCACTAATAAAAACAAAGATGAAAACAAAATTCCACGTCTAGGATTACCATTCTTATTAAGTTTTCCGAAGTACTTTGGGCCATTATTTTGTAGAGATAAATTGTATAGCATTCTTCCAGAACTGAATAGCCCGCTGTTAAAAGCAGATAATGCTGCTGTTATCACCACGAAGTTAATAATGTGAGCAGCACCTGGAATTCCAACATTATCAAAAATTAATACAAACGGACTGCCATTTGCCCCGATCTCATTCCAAGGATATAAAACCATCATAATTCCTAATGCACCAATATAAAAAATTAATATTCTCCAAACCACATTATTAATTGCTGATGGAATCGATTTTTGGGGATTTTTCGCCTCTCCTGCCGTAATACCAATCAATTCTACCCCGCCAAATGAAAACATCACAAGTACCAACGACATTAAAATACCTGTGACCCCATTTGGCATAAATCCTCCATGAATCCATAGGTTTTCGAAGCCGATTGGCTTTCCACCGTTTCCGATTCCAAAGAAGATTATCCCTAATCCAAGGAGAATCATACCGATAATGGCTACAACTTTAACCATCGCAAACCAGAATTCAAACTCCCCGAATGCTTTTACGTTTGCAAGATTGATCATGGTAATCAACACTAGTACAGCCAGTGCTGTCAGCCATTGTGGAATGTCTGGGAACCAGTAATTCACATAAACACCCACTACTGTTATTTCTGCCATTCCAACAACAACCCACATAAACCAATAGGTCCAGCCAGTAAAGTACCCTGCAAATGCCCCTAAATAACGATTTGCATACGAACTAAATGAACCCGAAACAGGTTCATCTACCGCCATTTCCCCAAGTGCTCTCATTATGGTGAAAATAACTAAACCTCCTACTAAATAGGAGAACAAAATCGATGGCCCAGCCATTTGAATCGTTGCGCTGGAACCATAGAATAATCCAACTCCAATTGCACCCCCTAGGGCAATTAGCTGGATATGTCTGTTATCTAACCCGCGATGTAGTTTCTCACTTTGATGAATTTTCCCCAACCTATACTCCTCCAATAAAAACTTTCTTTTATATCTATTCTTTAAGAGATTATAAACTTCTTAGAATTTTCTAGCAATGGACCGTATTAACGCATTACTGTATTATTGCTTCTTCGTTTTAATTTGTTGAATCATAATAGTTTTTATTATATAAACGTTTTTTATTAATAAAGAAAAAGCCACCAAACGGCAGCCTAACCTTCTTTTCTGAAATTCCTAAATTTATTTTGTTATTTATACAATATGTCGTCTCGCAATGTTGCCACTTTCGTTAATGCTGTATCTATATCTGTTTCATCTACTCCAAAGTGAGCAAGCGCGTCGTGTAAATGTTTTTCGATTGCACTATAATGAACGGGTTGAAGATTCATCCCTTCGTGAGCTTTTGCCATAGATTGTCCAGAATATTGATTTGGACCTCCTAATGCAAAACTAATAAATTTAGACTGATGACGGCGTTGTTTTTCCATATCTGTTTCTTTAAAAAATTGATTAACTGTATCATCTTTAAGAACCAACTCTGAGTAAAAATAGTCCACCACTTTTGCAATGGCTTCTTCTCCACCAACTTTTTCATAAAGGTTCTGTTCCATCTGTACACTCCTAACTAGAATTAATAGCAGTAGTTTTCTTCACAAAAATTGTTTTTATCCTTTAATGTTTAAAATCTTCACGAGAGCAAACTCAATTTTTGGTTTTTGTTTTATGTTCCTTAATAGGTTGTTATAATAGAGAGTATGAAAACGTAGGAGGTTGTCACCATGAGCACATTTGAAAAGTTAAAACCTATTATTGCAGACCAACTAGGAATCAAAATGGAAAATATCAAACTGGAATCATCCTTCAAAGATGATTTTGAAGCTGATTCACTTGATATGGTCGATCTGACAATGGAGATAGAAGATGAATTCGCAATTGAAATTAGTGACAAAGTTGCAGCGACACTTCAAACAGTCGGCGATGTCGTAAACTATATTCAGAACCAACGTAACAAATAAGAACCAAAAATGACTAACAAATTGTAGGTTAATTTGTCAGTCATTTTTTATATATACGGGGGGCGTCTAAATGAGTAAAATAATCCTTCTCTATTCGTTATTCCATTTTTTCATTGATTGTTATAGTTTCACTTGTTTCATGACCAGATTCGCCATGTCCTGGCCCGAACAAATTTAATATTACAACACCAACAAGAATAAGTATGATTCCTAAAATGCTAGCAGTGTTAATTTTTTCTTTCCAAATTAAAACGGAAATAATTGTAGTAGCAACCATTCCAATTCCTGACCATATTGCATACGCAGTATTTAAAGGGATGGTCCTTAATGACAATGACAAAAAGAAAAAACAACTAACAAAAGCTATTATTACCCCTATCGTAGGAAACAGTTTTGAAAATCCTTCAGATGCTTTTAATAAAGAAGAACCGATAAGTTCCCCGATTATTGCAAGTGCTAAATATAGGTACGACACTGTTATTCCGTCCTCCTGGGCAACTTTATTTCTAATACAAAAAGCACCGCAGTTTGCGATGCGTTTTGACCTACTCTTTAGCTACAATTATATACGATATTGTTACTGAAAGGTTCCAAATATTTAATACCTTATCTCGTTCTACCAAAATTCCATGGGCATAAGCTACGTGGCTAACCCTCATAAAAGCTATTGGCTATTACAAGTAATTACCAAAAGATAGTATCTAAAGGAGGAATGGGCATACAATCGATTATCTTAACCTCCTCTGTTATATCCACTGTTCCATTTACAATAACCTGTTGGATTAAGGTTGTACGATAACCCGTGTCTCGCTTAATGTCTCGTATCATCTGATATGCCACCAATGGAATTTCACTTTTTTTCCTAGCTGCAATCCTTCCCTTCGATAAAATTCCTGTTCCTTCGATGCAAAGATGGACTTCAAGATTGAAATACACTCTAATTCCCCCATTTCGATTGACACTCTTAATTATAGAACATATGTTTGATTTTCATGTAAAAAAAGATAATTTTTTTAAAATGACCATTAAAATAGACCAACAAATCTAATTACAATTTGTTGGTCTATTACAAACCCTTTTTATCTGTAGTTATTATGTGTAGGTTGAAACAAGTCTTCTTCACTTTTTCGAACGAGCACAAAATGGTCAACGTTGTCATGTCCATGAAGTGTATTATTATGATGATTGATGATTTGTTCGGCAGTAAGGACGGACGAATCCCTTGTGGAATGCCCATCTGCTGCAAGGGTCACATCAAAACCATTAATTGTTGCGGTTCTTACAGCCGAATCTATACAGTATTCAGTTTGGCATCCCATGACGACAAGATGATCGATTTCATTATCTTTCAAGTAATCTAGCAAACCTGTCCCATAAAATGAATTGGTTGCTTTTTTATTAAAAATCATGGAAGCAGAAGGAATATTAATTTTTTGATGAACTTGAAACCCTTTTCCTTCACCAGAAGCCACATCTTTATCCCTTACAAAAACCACCAATGCTTCAGCTTCTTTTGCTTTTTCAATAACCAAGTTAATATTTTTCAAGAGTTCCTCTTTATTAAAAACACTGGTCTCATTTTCATTTCCCTCAATCAATTCCTGCTGGGCATCAATTACAAGTAAAGCTTGATTCACTGGCAAAACTCCTCTCAACATAATTTGTTCAGGTCCTTCATTGCTTTGTAAAAAATGTATACTGGTTAATCATACTTCCCCTCCATACTTATGTCGATCATTTATGAACCTGTTCTATAAAAGAGCACTGAGTTATGACCTAATGGCAAGTTAAGGTAGTAAACTACCAATACCATTTCTTTTTAAAGAGTTAGTATGATATCACCTGCCAAACTTTATTTTAAATCAGTTAAGCTAGTTTTATTTTGGCTTTATTAAAGCTATCTGAAGCTGCTTCCTTGTCTTCTTTAATTCTCGTAAAAAATGTTCCCGTAAATATAATTGTACCGATAAAAAAGAATAGTGATCCTACACCTGTAGCTGTACCAATTCCCCCGAAAACAAATGGCGCTGAAAATTGTGAAGCCCTGTTAATGGTGAGTCTTAGACCTAATACTTCTCCTTGTCCCTCCCATGAATGTAATAACAATATTAAACATCAACGCAAGAAACATGCCAAGGTGAACTTATGAAGACTTCAGGAACAAATTGAACGGATTTGATTACAAAAGCAATGATTGACCGAAGAAATGATTCCTACTAAAATAGGGCCACAATTCACTTCGAATTGTGACCCCAATTATATATTTTCAAATTTTAGGTAACCTTGTACGCGCGATTGTTACCCACCAAACTTTCCTCCGATTTTCGGGTGCAATTATTAAAAATCGTTATTTCTCTATTACTTACCCTCGTTTTCCTTTTCCCACTTAGCAACTTCTTCACGAACAATCGGTGCAACTTCTTTTCCTAATAATTCGATCGACCTCATTACATCCTCATGCGGCATGGTGCCTACTGGGCAGTGGAGCATAAAACGAGTGATTCCAACAGTTTTTCGCAGATTAATGATTTTTTCAGCAACCACATGTGGATCACCTACATACAAGGCTCCATGTAGACTGCGTGCCGCATCAAAAGTTGTTTGGTCATATCTTCCCCATCCACGCTCGCGTCCTAATTTGTTCATCGCCTGTTGGGTAGATGGGAAAAACTTCGCCGCGGCTTCTTCTGTGCTTTCGCCTACAAAACCATGCGAATGCGAGGCAATTGGCAATTTTGAAGCATCATGACCAGCGTGTTCAGCTGCTTTTTTATAAAGCTGGACGAGCGGAGCAAAATGCTGTGGACTTCCACCAATGATTGCTAGTACAAGTGGCAATCCGAGCAGACCCGCACGAATAACCGACTCCTGATTACCGCCGCTTCCAATCCATACTGGGAGTGGATCTTGAACAGGTCTTGGATACACACCCAAATTATTTATGGATGGCCGATGTTCACCTTTCCAGGTTACCTTCTCAGACTTCGTTAGTTTTAATAGAAGATCAAGCTTCTCTTCGAATAACTGATCATAGTCCTTTAAATCATAGCCAAACAACGGAAAGGATTCGATGAAAGAGCCGCGACCTGCCATAATCTCGGCACGTCCATTTGAAATGGCGTCAAGTGTCGCAAAGTCCTGAAAAACTCTTACTGGGTCATCAGATGAAAGTACGGTAACCGCACTAGTTAACCGAATTCGCTCTGTTTGTGACGCTGCTGCGGCTAACACGACCGCAGGTGATGAGGCTGCATAATCCTCGCGATGATGTTCACCTACTCCAAAGACATCAAGCCCCACCTTATCAGCGAGGACAATTTCCTCCACCACTTCACGTATTCGTTGTGCATGACTAATCACCTTACCAGTCTCAACATCCGGTGTTGTTTCTACAAACGTACTTAATCCTATTTCCACGAAATAGCCTCCTACTACTTATGTATTCTTTAAAAGTAATCTTTCTAGTTAACCCTATCATTATCTTAACAATCTAACACTAATTGACAAGTAATTGAATTTACTCAACTGACAAAACCATGACTTGTCAGTTATTGGAATCTAATTCAATCCCTGACAGTAAATATGGAATGGCCGATTTAATAAATTTTTCAGGCGGTATCGTCATACCCATTCGTTTCCATTCAACTGAAGCCCCGTAAAGCCCCCAGCTTAAAATGATTGAATGAATCTTTGGTGAATCCTTATCTACTGTTGTCGTTTGTTTGACTAACATTTTGTAAATAATGACTTCGAGCTGTTCTCGAATAATACGGGCAATGGTATCCTCGTATCCTCTATGACAACGATTCGATAATGACTTTTGAAAATTTGTTATGGCTGTGAAAATACTAACAAAAACTTCTTCGTTAAGTTTGTCATACTTGTACACATCACCATTTAAATTCACTAACAATACTTCGGATAATGCCTTCTCTAATAAATCATAGATATCTTCAAAATGATAATAAAAAGTAGCTCTATTTATCATCGCCTCTGTGGTTATATCTTTTACGGTAATATCCTTAAATTCTTTTTTAGCTGAAAGTTCAATGAAAGAATCTATAATTAATCTCCGAGTACGCAGAACGCGCGGATCCGTCTTTGATTGAGTCATTCTGTTGTCACTCCTACTTTTTCAACAATTTCTTCAAAGTGTTGGATAAACGACAAATCGAAGGAACTATTGGTATTGATTTCTTTCATTATTTACTAAAATTCAATTATAAAGCAAATACAAAGAACTTTAGAGGAGTGAATATCAATTGATGAACGATAATATGATATGTGATTTAGAAACAGGTGTATGTGGAGTGGCTGGAGAGGAACAAATGGAGATGATTGATTTTAATCAACCAAAAAAATCTATTGAAGTTTATTATGTTACGGATCCTATTTGCTCACATTGCTGGGCAATTGAACCCGTTTTACGTCGTTTCAAAGAACAGTATGGCCACTATTTTAACTTTCAGCCTGTGATGGGTGGATTGCTGGAAAAATGGCATGATGGTCCCATTGATCCTGCGAACGGTATTTATAAGCCCGCGGACGTTGCCCCTCACTGGAGGGAAGTTGGAGTACATTCCCGGATGCCAATAGATGGATCACTCATGATTGACAATCCCGTTCAATCATCCTACCCGCCTTCGCGTGTATATAAAATGATTCAAAAAAATCATAATGACGCAGTGGCTTATGAATACTTACGACGTGCTAGAGAAGACCTTTTCGCATTCAATCGAAATATTTCAGATCAATCTGTTATGGTCGAACTAGTAAATAAACTTGGTCTTGATGGAGAAGCGATTGTAAAGGAAGCAGAACAGCCAGCAGGACAACAATTATTAAATGAAGATTTTAGTCTTGCCAGAAGCCTTGGTGTTAGAGGATTTCCAACGATTGTTATGATTAATGCGGAAAATAAAGGGGTAAAAATTGTTGGTGGACGTCCGCTTGAATCTTATGTAGACGGATTAAAGCAGGTTCTAAACATGGAAGAACTGCAGCCAAAACCACAACCTTCCCTTTCTAGCTTACTTGAAAAAGAAAAACTTTTATTTTCAAGAGAAGTTGAAGTAATGTACGACATTGAACAATCGGATCTGAGTGCTTTTGTTGAAAAAGAACTTACACCAGGCAGTTACGTTAAGCAAGAAATACTGGGCGAATCTTATTTTACAAAATAAAGGGGAATGATTTATGGCATTCGTATTACAAGTTGATTTTAAAATGAATGGACCATTCGGAGATGAAATGGCAACGGAGTTTTCCGGATTAGCACATAGTATTAATGAAGAAAGGCTTCTTATGGAAAATCTGGACAGAGAGTCCTGAAACAAACGTAGCGGGCGGCATTTATATTTTTGAAACAAAAGAAACAGCAGAAAATTATTTAGATATGCACTCAAAAAGATTGGTTGGATTTGGAATAACAGAAGTCAACGCAAAAATCCTTTCCATCAATTCTAAACTTACTGCAATTACAAAAGGGACCGTCAAATAATTCATTGTTTAAAAGAACAAAAGCAATTACTAATATATGAGTTGCTTTTGTTCATTTCTATTTGTTCTCTTTCACACGTTTCTCTACAGTAATGAACCGGACATGCTACAAAAGGCGGCTCATTTTACATATTTTAGGCTATCCGTGATTTTTACCGCTTCTTTAATGGGACCATAATAAGAAAAGTGATAAACATATCCATCTGTTGTTTCCCAAGAAATGCTTGTGTATGCTTCGTGTCTCGTGCCTAATATCGAAATATGTCCTTTATGAATGATTTTGCTTTTTAGCCAATCGGCTTTCTTCATCGCTTTAAACAACTCATCTGCCTGTTGATACGGCTCATCCCCATTATCCCCATCAAAACGCAAGGTCCAAGGTCCGCGCTTTGCGTAAATGATAGATTTAATCCACGGTTGAATCCATAATGAAACGCCATCTTTCTTTTTATAAAAAACAAAATTCTTTGGCCGCTCGCTAGCTGTCATATTGCCAACATACCCGGACAGTTCTCCTGTTTTACTCGACTCTCTTGGATGAAATAACGCCGGGTCATTTGCTCGATAGTGCTTATCCATCGATAAAAAATATATCACATAGCCATTTTCATAGGCTTTTACTTTTACGGCTGTATGCCTCTTTGGCTTCTTCGTTTGTTCTTTCCAATAAGTTGGAAGAAGCACAGGGACATTAGTCTTTTCTGGTAATCCTTTTGCGGACGATTGCAGGAAAGGGACGACTTCGTTAGGCTTTGCGAATCCCGTGAGATACACTACAACAATAAGGGTTGTTAGAACTAGCTTTTTCATAAAAGACCTCATTAAAGAAACATTTTTAATTAGTATTTAACACAGCAAAAGATCTATTTATGAATTTACTTTATTTATTAAATATTTTAATTAAGGTTTCAAGATTTCTTTAAATGCTTTCAGAACACTATCAATTTCATCCTTTGTTGTATATCTACCCAAACTAAATCGAATGGCACCCATCCCTACCTCTTCAGGTACCTTCATTTCTTTTAATACCGGTGATAATTCAATACTACCAGCATGACATGCCGATCCGGTGGATGCAGCAAGATGAGGGATTGTATCTAATAGTTCTTGGCCTATCTTTCTAACAAAACTGACATTTAGAGTATTCGTTAATCGTTCTTGAGGATGTCCATTTAACACAACCTGATCACCAAGCGCACCTTTTAATTGTTTCCAAAAATAATTGGTCAAATCCTTTTGCTTGTTATTGTCTAATTGAGTACGCGCAATTTCACATGCCGCTCCTAATCCTACAGCTAATAAAGTATTTTCTGTACCTGCACGTAGTCCATGCTCATGCCCGGCACCATGAATCAGTGGTTCTAACTCAACACCCTCGCGAACAAACAAAGCACCAATGCCCTTTGGTGCATACAGTTTATGACCAGCAATGGTTAGCATATCCACTTTTAATTCATTCACATTCACTGGAACTTTTCCGATGGATTGCGAAGCATCTGTGTGGAATGTTATTCCATGCCTATTAGCGATGCTTCCAATTTCTTGAATAGGCTGCAAGGTGCCGGTTTCATTATTAGAATGCATGATAGTAATTAAGATGGTATCTTTTGTTATTGCCTTCTCAATTTCCTCGGGTGAAACTCTACCGTATTGATCCACACCTACGTACGTTACAACCGCTCCAATTTTTTCTAGAAACTTACAAGGATTTATGATTGCAGGGTGTTCAATTTTTGTGGTTATAATATGGTTCCCTTTATGCAGGTTTTTAATATAGGAACCTTTTAATGCAAGGTTATTGGCTTCACTTCCACCCGATGTAAATATAATCTCTCCAAAGGAACAGTTTAAAAGTTCGGCAACTTGTTTTCTCGCTTTATGTAATACTGCTTTCACAGGTTTTCCGGCCCAATGCAATGCTGAAGGATTCCCGTAAAAATCATTCAAAAGTGGCTGCATTACTTCCACCACTTCTGGTGCCAATGGTGTGCTGGCATTATAATCTAGATAAATTTTTTTCATACGAATAATCATTCCTTCCGCTAAAAAGAATTACGTCTGTCTTATCTTATTCTACTAAAAATAGAATAATAGTTCTAAATTTAATTGATATTCAAGTCCATTCCAGCAAGTACGTTTCTGAAATGGACTTTTAATTGTAGCGGCTTGGAAGGAATTCTCTTTTAGTTTACATAATATTTTTATCGTTAAATTTGTGTGCTCTAGGATTTTCCTGCTGTGAAATCGTTATATGGCAGAATCAGCTTTTTCACTCGATCATAATTCATTGAACTAATTTCACGCATTAATCTTGGAATGGCTTTTTCAGGATAGCCATACTCGCGAAGCAGCTTTTCCATTTTTTTATTTTCTTCCATTCTTTTTCCTCCTATTTTCTTGTTCATGGTTCCATGTAGTCTCACACTTACTATTCCCTTAATGAATAAAAGGGTTAAATGAAAAAATTTTCCCAGTTGCTTTCCTACTGAATAGTCCCTCGATAACTACATAACCTATTTCTGTTTAGGAGGTGAATCAACATGGCAAATAGACAAAATGATAAAGGTGTTGCTGAAGGCATTAAAGAAACAGCGGGTGCTGCTTTCCATGCCGTTCACAGTGCTTTAGAAACAACTGAAAACGTCGCTATGAATGCTGTTGACGCGGCCAAAAACGTTACAAATAATTTAACTGGTAACAGGAACGAAAAAGGTCAGCGCAATCACGATTAGAAATGAAAAAATCCCTTTGGACTAAGGGATTTTTTCTTTGTATTTCTTTGATCATATACGGCACATTTATTTTGTGATCTTGTAATTTTTATGATTGACAATCGTAATTAAAGGTTCATCCTTATCCTTTGAAATTCCGTATTGTACCATAACGGAATTTTCCCTTACTCCCGTGACTACACCTTCTAAAGCATTACCGTCGCGTTTAAAGGAAATCTTATCGCCAACTTTTGCATGAGCCATTTTATCACCTCGAAATTATATTTTCCAAAAATTACTGTTTCAATACTTGCATTTCTCCTTAAACATACTGTTTAAAATATCGAAAAAAAAGGAAGAACGATGATAGCTAGGGTAAGGAAAAATACGGCTATTGCACTTATTTTTTGTTTTCCTTTCCATAAAGTTACCCCAAATCCAAAGGTATAAAACGTAATTGCAGCTAACGTAACGAAAATGAATAATTGCAATCTCCTACCCCCCTAACCTTTTAGCCTTTTTAGTTCGATTTCCATAATCTACAATCGTAATATCCACTTTTACTTTGATGTCTGCACGAGGGTAAGCTTTTGCCCAATTAAATTTTTTGTATTCTTGAATTGTTGCAAAATATTTTTTTGAATATAATGGAAGAGGGTATGGTATTCCTTTGAATTTGGTTTGGGTTTTCTTTAAAAGGTCTTCATTCACTTTTGCAATGTGATCAGCAATAGATTTTTTTAAGATTTGTTGGTTTTTTTCTTTTGAAAAATCCACCATACTTGGATTAGACATAATTTCTATTTGTAACGGGATGTTAATGAATATCTTAGGAGTTATCCCTTTCAAATTCATTTTCACTTTATTGTTTTCCGTCTTCATGATTCTTGCTGCAAATTGTCTTTTTTTATCAGAAAAAGGATCAGGCATATTTACTAATATATCTTTAATATTCGTTGTATCATCTAGAATATTGATCGTTCGGGTTTCTTGGCCAGTTAGTGTATCGAACATAACTCCATTCTTAAAAACAGCTGACCCGATAAATTGTGTATCATCAAGTTCACCCGTGGCATTCAGTTCGCCTGCCGTGTATTCATCCTCCCTTTTTATCTCAGGGTTCTTTTGCCTTTTTGCAGTCGTATACATGGCCAAAAAGAGATCGCTTCCTCTTTCGATCGTGTTGAAATAACGGAATAGGTTAGAATCCGGAATGAGCCCATTTTCAATTCCGTGATCAACCATAAACTGAAAATATTTGTGCGGCCGGGTTTCCATTCTTGGTTTATTTTTCAAAAAATACTGTGATGCCTTTTCTTTCGAAACCGCAATATAACTATTTAGGCGGATTTCTTTATCTTTTAACACTTCGTCAAAGGTAGTAGGAAACATTGGATCCCTTGCAAATTCTTCGGAAACAACAAAAATCCTTAATAGTTCGTAACTTATGTTACGTGAAATGACTGAATTGGCAGTCGCTTTCGCCGCGATAAAATCATTCGCATCAAAAGTGATGATTTCTCGCGGTTTTTCTGTTGAACCGCCACCGCCTTGCATACTACCCACTTCAGGGTTGGCAAGCAACATGGTGACTTTTATTTTATCTTTTTCTTTAGAATGGTCAAGACCTAAACCGATGACATAAGATTTATCCTCTAGTTCTTCACGATCCCAACAGCCAGATAATAAGCAAACCATGACACAAAACAACCATAATTTAAATAATGTCTTTGTTTTTTGCATGTTTAAATTCTCCCTTTAATAAAGCAACTAACCATAAAACAAACGAAATGACGGCAAAAAAAGGTCCTGCTGTACTCACTATTAATGGTTTAAATACAAGGCTGACATTAATAGGTGCTTCGGGAATCATGCCAATCATTAAATAAAGCGTCGCCAGTGATGGAATCAAGTATTCAAAGTCTTTAATTTTAAATAGATGACCGAACATCATGGCATTTATGTATAAAAAAGCAGTAAAACGAATAAATGCCGCCATTATCCAAATGATGAAAAAAATGATTTCTACATTCGGAATATATTGACCTAGAGAAATAAAACGAATAACCGTGTGAAAAGGGTAGGCAATTCCCGCTAAGCCCTCATCAAACATGCAGACATAAGTAAGAATAGCTATACTAATTTGAAAGGTGACATAAAAATAGGCTAACCAAGTACCTCTTTTAAATGCCTTTTTTGATGTGAGATAAGGTACGAGCATGGTTAAGAGAAAAAAATCTGCAAATAAAGTTAATTTTTGTGAGCCTTCTTTCACGAGAGCAAGTGGGCCTGGACCCCAAATGGGAAACATCGAATTAATATTAGCATTCTGAGTACCCAGTAATAAGGCTATATACAAAGAAAGTACGCCATAGAACACAATTAAATAAGACACCGACCCAATATGTTGAAGTCCTTTCTTGGCTCCATATGCACAAATTAATATTAGAAGTGCATAGACGATGAGAGTAGGGGTGGTAGTAAAGTAAAAGGCTCGAATGATGTTCGTATACGTTCTCGTATCAAACGATACAGCATATGAACTCATGATAAAAATAATGAGACAAACCAAAAATCCGATGTATTTTCCGAGTATTATTTTAATGACCGAAAACAAATCTTTTTCATCATACACTGACATCGTTTTTATTAATAAATAAAGAGGGATAAAAAAGATTCCCGCTGATATGAACGGAATCATCCATGATGCATTTTGTGCTTGACTGTAAAGAATAGCTGGAGTATCCTCCGTAGCTTTAGACCCAACCATCAATACTGCAATGGAAACAAATTCACGAATTCCAAGTTTTCCAGATTGCTGTTTCATAAGATTTTATCCCTTTCTTTGTTTAACCATATCCTTAGGTTTTAAATATCCTGGCCGGAACCTTTCTTTCATTGGAATATGTCGGATAAGTAAATCCTTTGACGAGAAGGAATGCGGCGTCATCGGTGCAAAATAAGGTGTGCCAAATGATTTCAATGATACTAAATAAAAGAGTCCTCCTATAAATAAGGCAGTGATTCCATATATTCCAATAAATCCGGCTGAAAAAATAAATAAAAAACGGGTAATTCGAATTGCGAAATTCATACTTATATCAATGATAATAAAAGAGCTTAGCCCGCTTAAGGCAATGACGATAATGACGATGGGGCTTATGATATTCGCTTGTACAGCTGCTTGACCTAGGATTAATGCACCCACAATCCCAATCGTGGGACCAATCGGGGATGGAACGCGTAATCCGGCTTCACGAATAAGCTCGAAGGCTATTTCCATCATCAACACTTCAACGATCGATGGAAAAGGTACTCTTTCTCTAGTTCCTGCAATGGCCATCAATAAATCTGGAGGAATCATCCCAACATGAAAGTTTGTAATTGCAAGATAGATGGGGGAGGTAAAAACAGCAACAAACAAAGCAAAGAATCTTAATATTCTAATGAAATTACCATAGGGTGCCCGCAAATAATGATCTTCTGGTGAATGAAACATCGCCCAAAAGGTAGCAGGCAGAATTAAACAACTTGGTGAATTTTCCATCAGTAAAATAATATGACCTTCTTCGATAAAAGAGGCAGCGCGGTCTGGACGTTCTGTATATACAATGGTTGGAAATAAAGATCTTGGCCGTTCCTCTAGCATTTGCTCTAATATACTTAAATCAAGAGTACTATCAATATCAAATGAATTTAGCCTCTCTTTTACATTTTTCAGCAGATCGTCATTTACAAGGTCCTTTTGGTAAACAAGAAACACACTATTCCTCGATCTTTTTGAAATCGTTTGCGCTTCAACGAGAAGGTTTTCATTTTTAATTTTTTTCCGGATCAAGGCAATATTATCAATTACCTTTTCATTAAAAGATTCTTTACCCCCTTTTACGATTACTTCATTATCAGACTTTTCAATTGAACGGCCGCGTATTTTTGTTGTTTCAAATAAATAGCAATTGGAATCACCATCAACAAACAGTGCCGTGACACCTGCAGTAATGAATTCTGTGATGTCTCCAATCTTGGTAGCGGTTTTTTCAAGTGGGTAGGAAACGATATCTTGGATTTTTGTTGAAGGGTGCTCACTATCAATTAATGGCCCCTCAATACCATCCATAATGGCTTTTAAATCTGCCATCGTACTGATATAAATGATAAAAGCCTTACGATTTAGTTGTTGAATCGTAAACTCACGTAATTTAACATCTGCATTATCCGGTATCGTAAATAATGACTTAAATGTCTCTAAATTTTTCTCGATATGAGTACTTATTTCTTGTTTTTTTATTTCAATTTCCTCTGCATTGGTTTCTTCTTTAAATTCAGGTTCAGTGTTGAGACTTTTCTTCAACAACTTAGTCATCCTTTTCCTCACAATAAACCCCTCCCAGTTTTTATATCGTTTTCCATCTAAAGGACTTTTATGTATGAATTGGTCTAATGAAATAAATTGGTGTTCAAATGATTTTTTTATTTCGAATTTTGAAAAAGATGGTACAATAAAACATAGCAAAATGACGGGTTAGGGGATTGCGAATGAAAAAGAAATGGATGATTTACGGAATGTTGTTCATTGCAACGGCTACATGGGGAAGTGCATTTATCGCAGGTAAAATTGCGGTTCAGAGCTTTGAACCGGCAACTGTCGCATTTTTACGGTTTTTAGGGGCTGCAATCCTTTTGTTTCCGATGATGTGGATGATGGAAAAGAACCGAAAGAAACCAACACTCAAGGATTATGGATTATTTGCGGTCCTAGGATTAACCGGAATTGCCCTCTATAATATCTGCTTTTTCATTGCCACCAAACAGGCACCGGTTATTAAGAGTTCTCTATTTATCGCCTCGAACCCTGTATTAATCGTCCTTTTATCTGGGGTCTTTCTAAAAGAAAAAATCACGAAAAACCATATCATTGGCATGGTAATCGCATTATCAGGGGCAGCCTTTATTATCACCGATGGGCATTTTCTAACCTTGTTTCAATTAGGTTTTCAGACTATTGACTTGGTTTTATTAGGCGCCGTTATTAGCTGGGCCTTGTACAGTGTGGTTGGTAAAGTCGTATTAAAAAAATATAGCGCTGTTGAATCAACCACCTACGCAGTTGCGTTTGGTACGGTTTTCTTAGCACCGTTTGCTTATGTAGAATCATCATGGCAGGACATCGCACAGGCCAACTTCTCAACCTGGGTGGCGATTGCACATATGAGTATATTCGTGACCGTGGTTTCTTTTATTATGTATTATTACGGAATTAAAGAGGTAGGTGCAGCCAAGGCATCGATTTTTATTAATGTCATGCCGGTTTCTGCAGTGTTGATGGCAACCATCTATTTAGGAGAAACCTTCACCTGGGCTCACGGAATTGGAGCGGCGTTTGTTTTAACCGGAGTTTATATTGGAACAAATACGAAGTTATTTAATCGGAAAATACCTGCCGTAAAGGTGGCGGATTTCCGGTAATGAAAATGCTCTAGTGGATTCTCCCTCTAGAGCATTTTTTGATTTAAGATTGACTTGACTTACTATAGTTTTATCCAATCCCTTGCTAACAAACTATAAGTCGCGATGTCCTCATAATGGTCATGCAGCCATTGCCCGTCTCGTTTCATACCTTCCTTAACAAAACCCAAACGTTCAGGAATCGCAATACTCTTATGATTATTAACAGCAACTTGGATTTCAACTCTATTTAGTTTCAAGGTTTCAAATAAGTATTTTAGTAAAGAAGATACTGTCCGTGTGATAATCCCATTTCCCTGGGCATCTTCCGACAGAAAATAGCCAATACTGGTTGCGCTATTTTTCCAATCAATATAATGGAGCCCTATCATGCCTACTAATTTTCCGTTGTATCGAATGCCGGCATCGAATCCATTATTGTCTGCGTAGTTTCTAATCCAAATTGGAATGATTGATTCGAAATCATCTGCTGATTTCCGTTTATCCACCCACAATAACCATTTTCTTAGATGTTCACGATTTGAATCGATAAGGTCATATAGTTCACCCTTATGGTGCTGCTGTAATAATTCAATTGCTATTTCTTCATCTACTTTGTATGAAAACATGAAAATTCCCCTTTTACTCATTGTTCATCAATGCTAGTTTTTCCAATTCAATTACTCTTTTTAAATAGTCGTATTCTGATTTTTCAAGGATGTCTATTTCACGGTTTGTTGCTAGAAGAATTTGGTCCCTGCATTTTGCGACTCGTTGAATCATCGGATGGATCGTTAAACTTGATAGATTTACAAAGTCGTACAAATCATTTAAACAAACAGGGAGCTTATAGCCTTTATTGCTGGAGGCAATTAATAACCCCTGGTCCCGCAGCTTCGAAACAATATTTGAGCGAAAATAATGCTGCTTGATTTTATTGATTCTAATTGCATTAAGATTATCAAGGATCTCTTCGGTATAAACATATTCATCAGGATTTTCCTTTAAATTGAATAATAGAAACTTCAATAAATCAATCCTGACTTTTTCATCCTCTTCTTCACTTTTCCGATGTTTCTCAATGTATTGATAAGCCAAATTAACTGCTTGTTTAATAATAATCTGTTCTGTTTCTGAGTCTGTTTTTTCAAAATGGTAGTCATATAGATAGTGCTTGTAATTATGGGGCCAAAGATTAATGGTGATGATTTTATTTTTCAACAATCTATAAAAAGATGGATATTGATTAGAGTGATGTTTTACGACATAACCTTTTGCAATCGTCTCAGCGATAAATTCCGCCAGTTCCAGAAGAATATCAGACTCGCTGCTGTTAAAACCAAAGGTTGAATAATTAAATAAGTCTGGGATGCAATTCGTTTTTACATAACCAATAAATTCCTGCGTAAACTCCCTTGCTCCCTGTTCATCGGCGACAAGGTCAAGAGTGTCAAAGGTACGAAAGAGATCTTCAAAAATCTTTCTAGAAAAAAATTTAATAAATGTCTTCTCATATGTAACGCCGCTGTCTTCCCTAATTTTCCGCTTGTCAATGACATACGCATACACCTTAAAGGGTAAGTCCTTTAAATCTCGTAAGATTTCCAGTCGAAGACTATCATCAATATCCCCTTTTTGGAGATGTTTTTGTTTAATTTTCTCAACTTCCTGTTCGAGGAATTCTTTATCAGAACCTTTTACTAAAATAGAAACGATTATAAAGTGGGTCGAAGTCTCAGGTTGATCAAAATCGAATCCATAATGGCCAAATTCATTTATAAAAGCGTATTGGATATTATTCAATTTTTATCCCACCTCACCAATGGAAAAACTTACTATACTTATTTCAACAAAAAGTCCTCTAAACCTTTTAAAATTGCTATTTTTCCTTAAAAAACCTTTGGAATTCATTTGAGTCTTTTGTATACGATAAGCATAATTATTTGTGAAGTCTGGGGAGTTTTTGATTATTTTCAAAAATAATTAGGGAATGTGTTCAATGTGTGCTATACTGTGTCTACCATTTGCTTTACGTAATACGTTTTTCGGTTACTTGCCCTGCTCATTACTGAGCAGGGTTTTTTTGTAAAAAGTGAACATTTTTAGAAAGCTTGGGCTTGATTGATTTTTATTCGTTACCGCTAACCCTGCTTTTTCTCGTTCACGGGGACGAATATCACCTATTCGTTACCGCCATTCCCACTTCACTCATTCACGGACACGAATAGCACCTATTCGTTACCACTAACCCCACTTTTCCTTATTCACGGGCACGAATAGTACCTATTCGTTACCGCCAACCCCACTTTCCATCATTCACGGGCACGAATATCACCTATTCGTTACCGCCAATCTCACTTTTCCCCGCTGACGGGCACGAATAGTTTCTAATCACAGCCACTAACCCTGCTTTTCCTCAACCCAGGCTACAATTCACCCTTTAAAACACAAAAAAAGACTCTCAAAAGAGAGTCTTTTATATATGTCGGTTCAATTATGCTTTACGAACGTTAGTAGCTTGGGGTCCACGTTGACCTTGTTCTACTTCAAAAGTAACTGCTTGACCTTCGTCTAAAGTTTTGAAACCTTCGCTTTGGATAGCTGAGAAGTGTACGAATACATCGTCTCCTGCTTCTCTTTCGATGAATCCGAAACCTTTTTCTGCATTAAACCATTTTACTTTACCTTGTTCCATTTGTTGTTTCCTCCTCGTGTGCTGTGCACACATTGTGTTACTATCCTTGCTCAGTTCTTTAGACGTAAAGTTTGAAAACTTTTTAATCCAACTGACAAACAAAAATAATTCTTCTTTACTATAACAGAGATATCCAATTAAAGCAAATGAATCTCCAAAGTTTTTTTCTACACCGTTTCAACTATCTTTTTTAACATTGTCCCCTGTTCGGCAAAATGGGTGTGCCAGGAGAAAGCTTTTTCCAATACATGCGGAGTTTGACCGCCTCTCGTTAATGCCTCTTGGTAATAGTCACGAAGCTGCTCACGATACAAGGGATGGGTACAATTCTCGATAATTAATTCCACCCTTTCTCTTGGTGCAAGTCCACGCAAATCTGCATAGCCCTGCTCGGTGACGATTACATCCACATCATGCTCCGTATGATCCACATGAGAAACAAATGGAACAATACTCGATATGTTTCCACCTTTTGCAATCGACTTTGTGACAAAAATAGCCAATCTGGCGTTGCGGGCAAAGTCTCCTGACCCACCGATACCGTTCATCATTTTTGTTCCTAATACATGAGTAGAATTAACATTTCCATAGATGTCTACTTCTAAAGCCGTGTTGATAGAAATCAATCCAAGACGACGGATAACTTCCGGATGATTTGATATTTCCTGAGGTCTCATGATTAATTTGTCACGATACTTATCAAAATGAGCAAATACCTCTTTCATTTTTCCATCTGAAAGGGTAATCGAGCAGCAGGAGGCAGTCCGGACTTTCCCTGCATCAATCAAGTCAAATACGGCATCCTGTAATACTTCCGAATAGACCTCTAAATCATGAAACTCAGAATCAATCATTCCGTGTAGAACTGCGTTAGCTACGGAGCCAATCCCTGACTGTAAAGGAGCAAGTTGTTCAGTAAGTCTGCCAGCGTCTACTTCCTTCCTTAAAAATTGGATTAAATAATGGGCCATGATTTCCGTTTCCTCATCAGGCGGTACAATCGTTGACGGAGAATCGAGCTGGTTGGTAAACACGATCCCTTTTACCTTATTAATGTCGATGGGTATTCCGTGTGTTCCAATCCGGTCGTCTGTTGCTGTTAACGGAATTGGATCTCGTTCTCCTTGTTTACCAGGTTCATATAAATCATGGAGCCCTTCAAGATTTTCATTTTGAGCTACATTGATTTCAATGATGATTGACTTCGCATTTAATGCGAAGGACAACGAATTTCCAACAGACGTTGTTGGTATTACCATTCCATCCTCTGTAATTGACACCGCTTCCAAAATTGCATAATCAATAGGGGTAATCACATTTGCACGAACCAACTCAGCTGTATGTGACAAGTGCTGGTCGACAAATAACAACTCACCGCTATTGATCTTTTTTCTCATAGTGGGATCTGCCTGAAACGGAAGTCTTTTTCCAAGAATACCTGCCTCCGCAAATAATTTATCTACATCAGATCCTAAAGAAGCCCCTGTATACACGTTGACTTTAAATGTTTCGGACTTTGCACGGTTTACCAATGCAAACGGAACCGCTTTCACGTCACCCGCACGTGTAAATCCACTTAACCCCAAAGTCATTCCGTCTTCAATCCACTCTGCCGCTTCTTCTGGTGTCACGACTCGGTCCCAAAGCCGAGGGTCTCTAATCCGCTTTAAATTACTTTCGATCATCCATCCCACTCCCCTTTGCACCTATTTTAACTGAAAGGTTTAAGTTAGTAGGAAAATATGGAATTAACTACGGAATTTTCAGATAAAACAGCAAATTTGATTTCTAAAACAGCAGATTTAAAACCCAAGCAGCCGTCGAAAATAACTGGAGTAGGATTGACTGACTGGAACTCTGTCTCCATTATTCATTGAAAGAATAAAGGTGGAATGCGTATCAGGAAATATCTCCTTAATATGATTAACATTAACAATATACGAGCGGTGGCAACGGATAAAATGATCCTTTGGCAACAGAAACTCAAATTCTTGTAAGGTATTTTTATGGGTGCCCGAATGGTCCTTTCCATTTACAAATGTTTTTTTCTCCTTCGCCTCTAAGTAAATCACATCGGAAAAAGGCATGGGAATCCAGCCATCCTCGGTTTTAATAGTTACCACTAATTTACCGCTGGTTAATGAAGGGAAAATCGCTGTAACGCACCCTTCTAGGTTCCCTTCATGAAAGAAGGGGACTGCCATCCCATGATAGGGAACGCCAAATACATCACGGTCAATAAATTCGGATACCTTCTGACGAGAAGTTATAGCTTTATGGGCTATGGTCCCCTCCTTCAAAACATCTCCTCGCCGGATCTTCAAATCCACCCTTTTACTAGGGCGGTAATAGATGTACTCACTCGTATCTGAGACTGCTATTGAAATTTCCTCCGAAAACAATTCACTAATTACATCTAGAAGGGAAACAACTGTAATACTCTTCAATTGGATTCTCCCCCATTACTTATGACTAGTTTTTCTAAATAATAGTTTACAAGCTCCTGATACTCCTGCACCTCAAGCCTGCCCTTCTCAGTAATAGCATAGGTACCTCTTTTAATCCGTTCAAACCATCCATAATAGTTATTCGTTAAGATGGAGGGGATTTTATCACCCGCCCCCATAACTTTTAACGCCTTGGGAGATAATGGTCCCATTTTATTTAGAATACATGCAATTTGAATGCAATTTTCTTTGTAAGCGGTCATGATTTTAGTCCTGCTGCTGCCCCCTATATTGAAATCCGCACTGCGTCCGCTAATTTCTTTCAAGATGGCTTCTCTCTTCATCTTGTTACGACCGGCAGCTATTTTACGATGAAAGGAAGTTGGGTGGATAAGAATATCTGCTTTCGAGCGGTTGCCTGGAAAGGAAACGACAATTAAGCCAAGCTCCAGCCTTTTAACTAAATGGCATTTATCAGCCCATTGCTTAGAATTCAACCGTCCTTTTGGTCTAGGAATGGCAATGTATACTTGGTTCGTTAATTTTTGCCGTTTGGCTGCCTGAATAAGAAGATCCACACTTAGGGTGAGTTTTAATTCAACAATAACCAGGTCATCCTCTTTAACTGCGACCATATCACAGTCCTTCACTTCCCCATATACCTCATAGCCTTCTCGTATAAAATACCTCTGAATTGGTTTATATAAATCTGCCTCTTGCAGTTTTTTCATTTCTGTCATATGTATCTCCTAAAAAACATTTTTCCTCTAAGTTATCTTACCATGAAATTATACTGATTTTTATCGATTGGCAAGCTACGTTTAAACTAACAATATTTTACAACAGCGCTGTGTTTGGTATAGCCTATTCTGTCAGAATTATGTTACTATTATTTTTGTCAAAATATATAGAGAACTAAAGAGTAACATGGGGGTCTAATATGAACAATAAATTCACTACTAAGCTTTATTGGTTTGTACCTGCGTTCATGATCGTTTTAGCAATATTTCTATTATTCTATGAAAACTTTTCCGATGTGACGGAACCTCCAGCTGATGATTGGAGCAGGGCCCTAACGGTAGGAGAAACAAATTTGAATCACTTGCCTCCTGTAAAAGTCACGGAAAATGGTGATTTTGTTTTCACAAGATTTGAAGATGGAAAATTAGCCACAACCACTTTGAGCAAGGATTTCACCGTAAAGGAAGAGCAAACTTACAACATACCGGTAAATAAATGGACTCAAGTTTACCAGCAGAAAGATACGATTCTTTATTTTGATTTTAAAAATATTTATGACCAAGAAAAAAATATGATTGTCTCAGACGTAGAGAAGTTTTATCCTTTGGAAACTACCACTCTTTATGTAAAAGGTCATGTTCTCTATCAACTTTCACCCGGAACAAAGAATTCCGAAAAAATAATGGATATTGATTTGGATAAACTCAAGCTCAAAGCTAAAGAGAACAAAAATGGAGTAAGTATATTAACCTATTCATCTCATCCAACAGGTGTCGATATTACACTCCAACAGCATGCAAATGGCAAAATAAATACCATATATCAGTCGAGTCTAAAGGTTGATCCGGGAAAAGTTGTAAATGATATTTCATTTGCATTGAATGGTCAAAAGTTAGCACTGTTTCTTCAGGAAGAGCTTCAATCGACTCAAGGCGGAAATCCAGAGTTCTTTAACTATTTTATGCTAACAAGTTTATCTAGTCCAAACACCCAAACGTTAAACGAGTTAACCCTTGAAGATCCAGCAGGAAATAACAGCTTGAAGGAAGTTTCTGATGTCATTCTTACCTTTCGTAATGATAAACCAACGATACTTTTTCATGCAAACGGGAGAACACAAACCCAATTCAATGACAGTACAACCTTTAATATCTATTCTGCAGAAATAAACGAAAGTGGCACCACTAAAACAGAACGACGCAGCAATACACCTGAGATTTCAACGAACCCGCAATGGATTAATGAAAAAACGATCGCATGGATTGATTTAGACGGCGATAGCTATAAAATTAAACTATCATCTGCTGACATTAAATCTGTCAATCCATTAATAGAGTATACTCAAGATGATTGGCTGCAGGCACTAGGTAAAACGTTTGGGATGATAACCTCATCATTTTTCGGTATTGCCTTTGCCGTTATATGGTTTATTTGGCCGCTTCTGTTTGTTGTATTTATGTATATCTTTAGGAATAGAATCGCTGATCGCGATCCAATTTGGTATTTTTATACAGGGATTGGACTTTACGCGATAGCATCTCTCATTTGGAAAGATCGTTTTTTTGTAGATAACATATATACAAATGCACCGAGCTACTTAACTTTTACTGGCAGTTCGTATCTTTACATGATTTTATTTGCCATCATCGCATTGTGGTTAACGATTCATTCAAAAAAGGTAAATCATTGGGCTGGTACGGTAAGAATAAGCTATTTTGTCGGACTTCACATCTTACTATTAACGATTTTCTTTGGTCCTTATATTATCTAATTAGTAATCCCCATTTCGGTGTTGAACTGAAATGGGGATTTTTATAATCATAGCGT
Source organism: Neobacillus niacini NBRC 15566 (assembly GCF_001591505.1). Lineage (GTDB taxonomy): Bacteria > Bacillota > Bacilli > Bacillales > Cytobacillaceae > Neobacillus > Neobacillus niacini. The sequence goes on along the minus strand of NZ_BCVA01000003.1, from coordinate 33,820 downwards.
TATAATGGTTTTCATTTTTTCATCTAGCAGTTGAAAAACCTTTTTTAAATCCTCCTTAGGCAGTTGAGCATACAATTCACCAATACTCGCTTCGTAGTAACTAGTCGTCTTAGTGATTTCGCGCACGTAACTGGTTAAGCCTATACCTGTTTCTTCGTAGATGGCTACTAGAATCCCTTCTATCTCCTCTTTTGGTGCTTCAAAATGGATATGAAACATATTAGAAACTGGTTCCAATGGCTTTGTCGAAACTCCATGACATCGATTAAAGTATTGGGCAAGTTCTTTTGCTTCTTCATAGTACTGGTTCATTTTTCCCACTCGTTGTTCGAAATAAAAATCAGCAGTTAAGGAATATGGATAAAGACTAATTAAATCGCCGCCATGACGCCTTTTCCAAACTTTTGATTCTTCCGTAAAGGTTTTTTCTCCAGCGAGTATTGCCCCTGCGATACCGCCAATTCCTTTGTAAAAAGACACATACACACTATCAAAAAGAGAACTAACCTCTGCTGCTGTTTTTTGATAATAAGGTAGAATTTCAAACAATCTTGCACCGTCTAAATGTAATTTAATTCCACTATCCTTACAGTATGCCGATATATCTTCCAATGTTTTGTAATCCGGCAGCTGACCTCCAATCTCCCTTTGCGGAAGCTCAAGCAATAAACAAGAGATTTCCTCTTTTAAGCTAACCACATCTTCCTGTTGAATGACTCTGTCTTTATCAGCCAATAAGATCGTCTCGATATGATGCAATTCCTTTAATCCATCTTCTTCATGAATTTCTAAATGACTTAATGGATGGTAAGCGACTTTTTTGACCCCTTTCCGGTCACACCAAATACGTAAGGCGATTTGCTGTGCCATCGTTCCACTTGGAAAAAATACAGCGGATTCCTTACCAAGGTACTTTGCCATTTTCTCTTGAAAGTCATCGATGATTGTACCTTTTCCATACATTTCGCTTTCCGTTTCACCATCGATATCCATGAGTGCATCTTTAAGCACCTTAATATTTCTAGGACCATGACCAGGTACCTTATATTTTGCTTTTTTATAGGCTTCTCCTAAAACATTAATTTCTGACATTACTGTTCTCCCTTCAAGCTACTATGTAAATTTAACAAAAATAACTTCTAACCCTTTTAATAATATTTTATAATAAAACATGTAAAAAGGGCATCATCTACTAGATGATACCCAAATTTTCTTATATCCTATTTATTGAACAGTTTCTTTTACAAAATCGACTTCAAATCCTAAATCTTCAAGCATTTGGTGATCTGCAGTTGTTGCTTGGCCTGACGTTGTTAAATAATCACCTACGAAAATTGAATTCGCTGCATATAATCCCAGCGGCTGTAAACTTCCTAAGTTAACCTCTCGTCCACCTGAAATTCTGATTTCTTTTGTTGGATTCACATAACGCATGAGAGCTAAAACCTTTAAGCAGTACCTAGGATTCAACTCCTTCGTACCTTCTAGCGGAGTACCATCTATTGCATGCAGAAAATTAACAGGAATAGAATCTGCGTCTAAAACTCTTAGACTCATTGCCACGTTCACTAAGTCTTCCTTCGTTTCCTTCATGCCGACGATAACTCCTGAACATGGAGAAATTCCGGCTTCTTTTATTACCTCGACAGTATCCACTCGATCCTGATAAGTGTGTGATGTCGTGATGAAGTCATGGTGGTTTTCTGAGGTGTTAAGATTGTGATTGTAGCGATCGACACCAGCTTCTTTTAGCATTGCGGCTTGTTCTGGTTTTAAAATTCCAAGGCAGGCACAAACCTTCAACTGATATTTGTCCTTTATTTCCTTTACTGCTGAAACCACTTGATCCACTTCATGATTACTTGGACCGCGACCGCTCGCTACTATGCAATACGTACCAGCGTTAAGCTGGTATGCTTGCTCAGCTCCTTTAAGGATGGTATCTTTATCAACCATTCTATATTTTTCAATCGGTGCATTGGAAATACTAGATTGCGAACAGTAGCCGCAATTCTCAGGACAAAGACCTGACTTTGTATTAATTAGCATATTAAGTTTAACCTTATTCCCATAATAATGATGGCGAATAACGTATGCACCTTGCAAAACCTCTAGTAAATCCATATCAGAGGAATTCAGAATCTCTAAGGCTTCCTCTTTAGAAATAACATGACCATTTAGCACCTCTAACGCTAATTCCTTCCACTTACTCATCGAATCCCTCCGCTTATCTTAACTCGCTTTTCTAACATTTTTAAAAAATTGACTTTTGGATAAGGTTCGTTTTAGGCGATGTCCCATAACACCTGCTAAAATAGCTAGAATAATATCTTTTGGAAGAGGAACCACCATCCATAACCAAGCCATTTTATAGGTAAAACCGTCTGGTGCTGCAGCCCAAATTTTATATGCGGCGTACATCCAGTTCGTACCGAAAAGATAATTAATTGCCATTCCTACAAGTGATGCAAATGCAAAAACCCCAACCGTATTTTTCATTTTTTCTATTATGTAACCGGTGATAAAAGCTGTAAAAACATAAGAAACAATAAAACCGAATGTAGGCTTTAAGAAGGTGCCAAATCCACCGCCAAATTGAGCAAAAACAGGAACTCCTACCAAACCAACGAATGCATAGACCATCATTGCAATCGCACCCAATCGGCTGCCGAGAACGACGCCTGCTAAGATAGCAAAAAATGTTTGCAGCGTAATGGGTACCCCCCCTACGACCATGAATGGAGCGATGGAAGTAATGTTCGCCCCAACAGCCATTAGCGCAACAAACATGGCCGCTGCTGTTAAATCTGTTGTTTTAAGTTTCATAAACATCCCCCTAAATATTCTTTAAATTAAGAATAATAGGTTCATCTTTTTATGTCAACTTAATTTATTCATAAGTTAACATATGATAAAAATTTGTGTTTAGCGTAACCTTCATTCAATATTTCAGACTTTAGAGAAACCATTTATGATTGCCACCTTACCAGCAACAAAATTTATCTAATTTCATACTATAGTCTAGGTATTCAACTAGTTTTTTATAGTCTTTGAAGGGGATGGAAAGGGAAATGACGATTAGAAAAGCAACCTATGAGGAGACTCAAAGTATCTTAAATTACCATTTACAGGTATTAAAAGAAGCCACTATGGGGTACGTAAAACCTAGCCGGGAAAAAGCAATGGAAATGATGACCCCTTTTTTGAATGGCGGTGGATATTACCTTGTTCGAGTAAAACATAATGTTATTCAAGGTTGGGTAGGTTTAGGGCAAATCATCGATCAAAATACAGATGAAACAGTTGGCTTTATCAATGAAATGTATGTACTCCCACCCTATCGCAAACAGGGTGCAGCTGAGAAGCTATGTAAGGCTGCGTTCATACAATTAAGGGCTGAGGGTCTTAGAAAGGTCCAATTAAACGTTTATGCCGGCAACCAGGCAAAGCGCCTTTATGAAAAGCTTGGATTTACAGACGTATCTACTTTAATGACAAAGAACCTAAATTAAAATCATTATCTTTAAGCAAAAAAGGTCGTCAGAATAAAATCTGATGACCCCTGCCAGTAACTAGTTTAATTTGTAGGATTCTTTATGGAAGGAAGCCATATACATAAGACAGTCTTTTCCTTTTAACGGAGTGGAAGGCTTACTCTTAAGGTAAAGGACCATTGCCATATAATGCTGCGGTCCCCATTTGTAGCAATGTTTATAATCGTCTAACAAGTGAAACCCGCATCTTTCCCAGAAATGGATTCTCGCATGATTTTCTGGTATGTCATCACATTCTACTTCAACCAATATTCGGTTGTATTGATGCTGCGCTCTGGCCCATTCTTTTATGTAATCAAAAAAGTCCTTACCAATACCATGACCTCGCATATTCTTCCGTACCGCCAAATAATCCAACAGCAGTACGCTTGAGTTAGGCATAGATCCAGTCAGTGCCATCGCCAGAACCATATCGTTCTCCATTAACACATGAAGAGTACTAAGACCTCTCGCCAACATATTGCGGATAATCCTTTCCGGCTTGGTAGCATGTTCGCCAAAAGCAACATTATAGATATCTCTTGTCTTTTGCCATAAATCTGCATCCCATTGGTGTGTTGTGATAAATTCCATCGGTCTAGTTCCTTTATTTAGAAGTTTTTACTGCTCTTTTTAGCATTCTACTAGCAAGGTGCGGTCGTCGCTCCATAACCCATTGAAAAAACCAAATGGATGTAGCAAGCCAAAAACCACTTGCAAAATAACCGCCGATGATATCACTAGGATAGTGGACTCCTAAATAAATCCTGCTTACCCCAATCATGATAATGAAAAAGGAGCTACCAAGAAGCAGCAGGGTACGTCCACTTCTAATAAAAATATGTCTCCACAGTAGAAAGGTTATAATTCCATATACGGTAAAAGCATTCATGGCATGGCCGCTTGGAAAACTATAACCGCCAATTTCAATCAGCCGGTGTAAATCTGGGCGTGCGCGTCGGAAGATTTCTTTCAGCACTTTATTTAGGATTGGGGATCCTATAACAACCCCAATAAATAATAGTAATTCCATTCGGTGGTGCAGCACCTTATATAGAAAAAAGATAATCAAAAGGCATAAGATCACAACGATTTTAGTTGACCCAATCTCTGTGAAAAACTTCATAATAGATGTAATAAAAGGTGCCTCCTGCGATTGAACCGCCTCAATGACAGCACGATCAAAATCAAGCAATTTATCTGCCCTAATCATGGCCGCCACTAAGCTAAAAAACAATAGTGAAAATAAACTCACAACAAACAGACTTGTAACCTGAAACTTCACATTCATATTGAAAACCCCTTCATACTGGTTAAACATATAATTTCCCATTTACTGCATTCCTACTATTTATACACAAATAAAAAAGGCACCAAATATACAAAAAACGCTGCATAAACAGCGTTTTTTGTATATTTGGTGCCTGTCACCGTATCAGTTATCACCCTACAAATTTCTCGTAAAAGGTTGTTTCTTGTTTTACTTGCATGATTTGTTGCGATTTAATTTCGTTTCTTCTGTTCATTTCAAATATTTTCAAATGCTCAGATCGGATATTATTATCCATTAGTGCTTTGGTTAAGATTGGTGCTAGGATATGGGCATCTTTCATTCCACAATTTATTCCAATTGCACCTGTTGGTGTCATGGTATGAGCAGCGTCCCCTATGAGGATTAATCCGTTCTCTACCCATGTTTCACAGCGGGAGCTTTGTACTTTTAAACAAACAAAGTCATTCCAGGATTGAAGGTGTTCTTTCACACCATCTTCTAGCTCTGGAAAACTTTCAATCAATGGTTTTAGAAAAGGCTGTATAGAACCTTTCCTTAATGCAGAAAAAGATCCTTCAGAAATGTTCCATCCTATTTGGATTAATCCTCCCGTTTGGCTAAACAACGCCAACTGATGACCATTAACTAACGCCATTCTTGTTGTGGGTTCCCATCCCTTTGGAGCTGGGATTTTTGCCCACAGGACATCATATCCGTGTGTCATTTCAATGGTAGGAATCTTAGCAAGCTTCCGAACGGTGGAATAACGACCATCTGCCCCTATTGTCACTTTGCTTGAGATCATAATTTCTTGACCGTTTTGGATTGCTTTTACACCCCTATAGATTCCTTGTTCATCCAGGATTAATTCCTTCACTGTTGTATTAAATAATAACTGGAAATGGTTATACACCTCTGACTCTTGAATAATAGCACTTAATAAATGTGCTTGAGGTACATGAATGCCAACGTGATCCTCATGGACACCAGGTGAGATACTTTTCACCATTTTTCTGCCAGAAAAGTATTCAACTTTTTTCATTTTGAGAATCCCGAGCTCTTCTATTTTCTCAAATAATTTATGCTCTTTTAGGATGGCTTCAGTTTCTGCATTAATATGCTCGCCTCTGAATTGCCTATTCACTCCAGCAGATCGTTCTATTATGATAGTTGATACACCGTTTTTAGCTAATAAATGTCCGAGTAATGTCCCTGCAGGTCCGCCGCCAACGATACAAACATCTGCTTGTAAGTTCATTTTACCCACCTTCTAATGTTAATAAATTTTCTATATAATAATGTATTTTCAACTAAATGTTTGGTTTCAAAAAGTTTCATGATAAGAAAAAAAGTTAAGTATAGAGTAACAAAATTATTGAGAACGGTCAATTAATTATTTTACATACCTATTACCATTTACCCATGTAATAGATTCTGATTATATACTCAAAATAAGCATTCTAAATTATTTGTAAATTTTACTTCAAAGTGTTTGAGTTTTTTTAAAGAAGAGGTTAACAAATGTTAAGAAATGGCAAATCAAATCTAATTCCTTTCAAAAGCTTGTATGATAATCCTGTAGTACAAATTATAAGCATTCAAGGAGGATTTTAAGATGAAAAGTATCAAGACTTGGTTAGTTGCTTCAATGTCTGTTTTAATGTTGCTTGTAGTTGCCACTGGATGTGCTGATACAGGAAATGATGAAACAGAAACAGAAGAAACAGAACAAAACGAAGAAGGTACTGAGGAAGGTACAGAAAATACAGAGGAATAAGCATTATATAAAATACACACTATGTAACCTTAAACAAGGCGGCTAACTGCCGTCTTGTTTGTTTTTACTTGTGTCTAATGAGTAAATTTACTCTAAAAGTATTTCTTCTACTATTTTTAAGCTTGTCTTTAAATGTGGATATTATGATAGAACTGCCCAGCCAAAACAGAAGCCCAAGTACAATACTTAACATCCAGTTACCACTTACTTGTAATACAGTCCATACTGTCGCTACGCAAACCACACCGCCAATCATCCCAAAAACCGACCCATTTGCAATCTTCGCTGCATTCTTTGATCCAGAAGCAATCCCTACCATTAACACCGCTGTTATCATAACGGCTGGGAATGCTGCAAAGATTCCGGCTAAGATTTTCCAAGGAGATATAACCGTTATCAAATAGCTGACCATTACCGCTGCACCGCCAAGAATGAAGCGGATCAATAAATCTTTATACATAAGTAACACCCTTCCCTCAAGAGTATGTTGTAATCATCACGACAGCCATTGATACAACCAACCAAAATCCCATAGCCTGCAACAGACCGCGTTTCCATCCTTGCCTTGGCAAAAGATATCCCGCAAGAATGGCAACCATAATATTAATTCCCATGCCGACTATGGCACCTTTCGATAAAATTATCGAATGGGCTACTAGTTCATTACCACTGAAGTCCAAACCTACTGTCAATAATGCGGCTAAATACACTGCTGGAAATGCTGCAAAAATGCCTCCAGCCTTTTCACCTAATTTCCTAGCAACAAGTGTTGAAACAACTACGGCTCCTCCTCCTAAAATAAATCTTATCAGTAAAGCACTTATTGATAGTTCTCCCATGGTGATTCACCCCTGTTATTTTTGAAAGACCAAATGATTTATTGTGAATTATTTCACATAAATATGATACATGTTCATTTTACCGCATTTTCACTCCATCACATGTGAACATTTCTTTACTATTTTTAAAGCGTTACCATTGTGAAGCGTGTAAGAAAATCTAAAAAAAACCCTTTCGCAGGGTTTTGGATGAATTCTATGCTAATAACCTTTGTTTGTATTAACTTTATTGGCAAGCAGCCTGTTATCGTCAATATTTTTAAGTGTTTTAAGAAAACAAGCAGCCCCCTCACTCGGAGTCGTTATGGCAGAGATATGTGGAGTTATTTGAACCCTTGGATGATCCCATAACGGATTGCTATCTGCAAGCGGCTCCTGTTCGAATACATCAAGTATAGCAAATCTAATTTTGTTAGTGGTTAAAGCCTGAAGTAAGGCATTATCGTCTACTGAAGCACCTCTCCCTACATTAATAAATCCTGCATTAGAAAGTCCACTAAAGATGGCATCGTCAAATAATTTTTCTGTTTTGTCCGTTAAAGGCAATGTATTAATCACATAATTCATTTCATTTAAAACAGAAAAATGAGTATCAAGAGTCATAACCTTAGTAAAACCGGCTTTTTCCTTCCCGCCTAAAGATACCCCGTAAACGTTTACTCCTAATCCAGAAAAAACCTCCGCAATCCTTTGACCGATTTCACCTGTTCCATAAACAAGAACTTTTTGTTCTCGTATTAATTTCGGGGTCGACTGAACCCAAATTTTTTGCCGCTGTTGCTCTTGAAAACGGTCATGGAGCTGTAAATCTTTTAGGATATAGCTCAAGCAATATTCTGAAATTCTTTGTCCAAAAGAACAAATGGTTCTTGTTAATAGTACCTCTTGACTCCAATCTTTCTTATGTAAAAAACGGTCAACGCCTGCGCCCAACGAGTGAACCCATTTCACAGTGCTGTAATCATATTCCGTTTTCAGATTAAAAGAGACCAGTGCGTCCGCCCAGCTTAAATCGTCCTGTGAAAGCTCTTTCTCCGGCATAAAACGGAAACTCTTATGCGGGGCTTCCTTTTCAATTAACGCTTGTAGTTCTCTATACATTGGACTGACAAGTAAAATATTCTTTATATTCAATTCTTTCCCTCTCCTAAAAAGCTCAAACTTTCGGCACGTCAAGTGCCTGATAGGCAGCCTGATATTTTCCGCCATCAGCCACTTCTGAATGGTACAAAGCCTTAAGAGCATAGTTTTTTTCAAGCTCATGTTCATTGATCAATTCCTTTAAGTGCTGCTGCAATTCCTTGTTGTCTTTTACTAACTGCTTCATTTGTGATTTAAAATATTTCATTGGGATGATTCCTCTCTGTTCATTATAAAAATAAGGACGATTATTGTATATTTAATCGTCCTTATTTGTTCAGATTATTTTAACGCTTTACTCACTTTCAATTTCTTGCCTTTTACCGTTGTGTGTTCCATGGCTTGCAGCACTAATGAGCCTTTGCCATTTAGTATGTCAACATAAGATAAGTTGTCTTGGATGGTAATAATGCCAATATCGTCTGCTGAAACACCTGGAATATTGGAAATGGTCCCAACAAAGTCGACTGCTCGAAGCTTCTTCTTTTTACCGCCGCTAAAGTGGAGCTTGGTAATGTCCTTGTTAATTCGAGCTGTCTTATTATTTCTAACTACCCTTCGCCCGCTTCGTTTTTCTTCAAATGCCGCTTTTCCACTCAACACCTCATCCTCGGAAGGAGCGTCCATTGGAGGAATTTCAAAGCCAATATATCTTTCAATTGCTTTTAGGAACTTCCCTTCAAATGGTGTTGCGAAAGTAATCGCTTTTCCTTTGTTCCCAGCTCGACCAGTTCTACCTGTTCGGTGAACATAGCTCTCTTTTTCCATCGGAACATCATAATTAATAATGAGCGTCACATTATCAATATCAATTCCCCTTGCAGCCACATCCGTTGCCACTAAATAACGGAAATTCCCCACTTTAAATCCGTCCATGACAGCAAACCTATCCTCTTGTTCCAGGCCGCCATGTAATCTTTCACAGGAATAATTGGCTTTGTCCAATTCCGCATAGACATTTTCTACATTTTCTTTTGTACGGCAAAAAATGATACAACTTTCTGGATTTTCAACTACTGTTACATCTTTCAACAGTGAAATCTTATCTTCTTCCTTCACTTCGATAACACTGTGTTCAATCGTATTCGTTGTAACACCTGTAGAGGCGATCTCAATATGAATTGGATCTTTCATATATTGATGGCAAAGGTTTTCAACATCCTTTGGCAGGGTTGCTGAAAAGACCATTGTTACCCGGTTCTCTGGGAGTTCTTTAATGATAGCTTCAACTTCGTCAATAAACCCCATATTTAACATTTCGTCCGCCTCATCAATGATTAGATATTTTACTTTATCTAATTGGAGCGTTCCCCTTTCGATGTGGTCCATCGTTCGGCCAGGTGTACCAACGACCACATGTGTCTTTTGGTTCAATTCTTCTTTTTGTTTCGAGAATGGTTCTTTTCCATAGACCGCCACTGCTTTGATTCGTTTAAATCTACCAATATTCGTTACATCTTCACGAACCTGAACCGCAAGTTCACGAGTCGGTGTAAGGATTAAAGCCTGTGGCTTTTTCTCTTCCCATTCCATCATCTCGCAAATCGGTATCGCAAAGGCTGCTGTCTTGCCGCTGCCTGTTTGCGATTTTACAACCAAATCCTGACTCTCCATAGCCTTTGGTATCACTTCTGTTTGTACTTCAGTGGGACTTTCGTATTTAAGCACCGTAAGCGCCCTTCTTATTTCATCGCTTAACGAATAATCCTCAAACTTTTTTTCACTCATGCGGCAACCCCATTTTTTATTATTATCCAACTTCTCTATAGGATTTCTCTGTGAGAAATATCATATGCAAAATCTGAATATGTTCATTATACTTGAAAAGCTAGATAATTCGACTTTTATTTTAATACTCTCCTGCACAACAGCTTTACAACATCATAGAGAAAATGTACAGTAGATTTAGAAGCTGTCTGATAGTTATAGTGAGATACTAGAATTAAAAAACAGAAAAGTCCAAATTTTCGTCAGAATCTGTTATAATAGTAATATCCTGTTATAAGGATATTACGAATCACTCACTGGACAGCAACTTCATACATCAGTGGATCTCTTTTTTTATTTACTAAAAATCTTTTTTATTAGGAGGTAATCTATGTATAAAATTAAAGATAAGGAAAAGTTATTCATTTACACTGGACCCGATGGCTCAGGGAGAAAAACGATTGCTAAGATGGTCGCAACCGCGTTTGATATGGAAACTGTCCTCTCTTACACGACTCGTCCTCCCCGTCATTACGAGCAAGATGGCGTAGACTACCATTTTGTTTCGGAAGAAAATTTCAACAAGCTGAAAGACAACGAAGAATTTCTTGAGATCGTTGAAATCGATGGAATTCATTATGGAATCCGTGAAGAGGATATTGTTAAGGCATTTGAAAATCATAATCTTGTCTATTTAACGTTAAATCCAGAAGGTACTGAAAAATTAAAAAACATGTATGGTGACAAAGTTATGCGCTTTTTTGTTTTTGCTGACCGTGATACGGTTATTGAAAGACATAAGGCTCGTAATGATAAAGAAGAAGATATTCAAAGACACTTAGCACACTATGATGAAACCCTGGCATATAAAAATCAATGTGAACATATATTTGAAAACTATGACTCCCCACAGGTTTCCTATCAAGTGAGTGAAGTTATTGAAGCTTTTCTCGATCGAAATCGAATTGTCACAGATTACTAAAAAATAAGGTCCAATCGATAGGATGTTATCCTGTCATTGGACCTTTTTCATATTTACTGCCTTATAATTAGGAATCACCATAAATATTTCCAAAAACTTTTAAATGAAGTAAATCAATATAGATAACAGCTTGAAATTGTCTAATTGACCGTGTATAATTAAGTGTTGAAAACATTATTTAGGGGGAACTCTTTTTGTCGATCGAAGTAGGCAGCAAAGTACAAGGTAAAGTAACGGGTATTACTAATTTTGGAGCGTTTGTAGAATTACCAGGTGGCACAACTGGTCTTGTGCACATCAGTGAAGTAGCTGATAGCTATGTTAAAGACGTGAATGATCATCTAAAAGTAGGAGATCAAGTTGAAGTTAAGGTAATTAGTGAGAAAGACGGTAAAACTGCCTTGTCCATTAAAAAAGCTATTGATAAGCCAGAAGGTCAAACTTCTTCTTATTCCCAGCGCCCACAACGCCAAGGAAGAGATAACAGGCAATCAAAAGACTTCCGTTCAAAAGGCGGCAATTTTAAGCCAAAAGAGAACTTTGAAGATAAAATGGCTAAATTCTTAAAAGCTAGTGAAGAAAACTTATCCAGCTTAAAACGCAACACCGAAACCAAACGTGGCGGCAGAGGCGGAAGACGCGGATAATTATAGATAAAGAAGGCATGCCCGCTGCGGCATGCCTTCTTTTATTTTTTAAATATAGGAAAATCCTCCACTACCCCTTTGACAAATCTCTCCGATTTGCAGCTAAAGGCGGCTGCTCTAACCATTCATTTTCAATCATAAGATTGGCTCCATCTTCAGATAGTTTCAGAACCTCCATATTAAATCGTGTATAATCCACAACTAAATCGGTTCTCTGACTTTCGGAAACCGCAATCCCATAGTTACCTACCCCAGCATATATCATGAGATTAAAGTGAAACATCATTAATTTATCTGAAAATGGGGATTCCATAGAGTCTGTCACTTCTTGTTCGAACGCAATCGGAAATCCTAGTGAGTCCATTTCCAAATAGCTGCTTAAGACTTTTATATGCTTCAATGAAACTTCTTTTCCTCTCAAGAAATATTTTCGGACCTTATCGGATTTCGCGACTTGGCTAAAAGCAGTTGTGATTGCGACACCTAGGCGATTGGTCAGAACATTTGCATAGAGATTGGTAACCTCTGTTCCCGTTAGTGCTTCCCTTCTTCCTAATCCCTCTAAGATAAAGGATTGTTTATGGACGAACTCTAATTTTTGTGGATAAGGAATAATAGGAGGGCGCATAGCGAGCCCTTTTTCTAATAAAATGGTCGTTGCCTTAGAATCCAATTCAAGGGTATCTGTCATACATTCAGCATAGAAAAAACGAATATCCTTGCGATAAACGTTTTGTAATACCCTACCATAGGTAACTAAACCGCCCTTTGACATGTTCCGAATATACCTTAGATAAAAAATATCCGAGAATAATCGTTTAGCCAATAAATTTACATCTCGTTCGGTAAATCCTTGTGGAATCTGAATTTGTTCCTGGGTAAATAGCTCACGAATAAAATCAAGATGTTTTTGCGATAATTCTAATGCTTGATTGATAAGGGATTTAATGTCAAGGTCATCGATATGTACTAAAAAATACTTCAAAACGCAGATAGACATACTGTCTGCAAGATAACTGGTCCAAAGATAAGACAATTCAGCTGCCGTTAACTTAATAGGATTGAGGTTATTATTCATATTCATTTCCTCCTAATTTCTTCAGGCATAATATTTCCAGAATAGGAGGGAATTATTTACACGGCTCTACCATTCAGCTTGCGGTTTTACTAGATGAATTCTTATTTGATTGTTACCAATATCGAACGCTCCTGATTTTATCGTAACAATCCTAGCATGATTCTTACCATAATTAATCGTTACAAATTTCTGGGTAACACTCTCGCCTGATTGTTACCCTAATCAAATGCCCCCTCTTTTACGGGCAAAAAAAATAGGCTGTCCAAAAGTCTAGTATACTTTTGACAGCCTTTTATTATTCTATTTCTTGTTTAACTCATCTAATAGTGGAAAAAGCTCTTCGAGGTGGTGGATTTCATAGGTTGGAATCACTTCATTTCTTTCTTTATCGTGGCGGTTGATCCAAACGGATTTAATTCCTGCCCTATTGGCACCCAAAATATCAGTCATTAAGTTATCCCCAACCATTAGTACTTCTTCCTTCTCTAATTCCATCAGTGATAATGCATGCCCAAATATCGAAGGATCCGGTTTTCCTCTTCCATACGCACCTGAAATGACAATCTGGTCAAAATAGGGAACCAGTTCAGGCGTAATTGATAATTTCGTATTCTGCAAATCTGGGGATCCATTTGTCAAAAGAAGCAATTGATACTTCCCTTTTAATGAATCAAGAATTTGAAACGTTTCCTCATATACGAACGGTAAATTCCTGCGCTCCTCAGGGAACCTTTCCGCTAACTCATATCCAAATTCAGGGTCATCAACTCCCAATGCCTTAAGTCCTGCTGTCCATGCCTCTTTTCGATAGCCAGGTACAATTTCCTTCATTTTTCTAAAATCATCATGATCATCTAAAAAATTTCCCCATAAACCTTCAAACGGATTAATTCCAATCATTTGTGTAAACGAATATGTCTCATAAGAAGAGTATAAATTTCTAGCAGCCTCACGAACTGCATCTTCTAGTACAGTGGCGTCTACTCCATATCGTTCCTCTGCTACTTTACAAGTCGCAACAAATGCTTCCTGAATACTTTTTTGATCCCAAAGCAGTGTGTCATCTAAATCAAAAAAAATTGCTTTTATCATTTCCTAAGCATCACCTTTCACACAAATATATTTTTCTAGTTTACCATTTTTAAAATTAAATGAATATTCTTTCACAAATAAAAAATAAAATTCTCATATCTAAACGGATGAAGGACTAGAAGAAATTTAAAAACTGAGAGTTTGATCAACAAAGACTACACCCCTCGGTGGTGATCGCGATGAGTTTTAATAGAGAAACCGAAATACTATTCCGAATATTCCTAACACTGATATAATAATAAGAAAGATTTACTAGCTGGTAATAGTCACCATTAAGGGGGATTGCCATGTTCAATTTATTAATAACCATGGTGGAACGATTAGGCATTCTCGTGATGATTGCCTTTATTTTAACGCGATTTCCGTTTTTTCGAGATATGATTTATCAGGAAAAACTGAATCGCAAGCAGCAATTAACAGCCATCCTTTTCTTTGGTTTTTTCGGAATCATAGGAACATATTCTGGATTAACGCTCAATACTGACAGCCTGGAAATAAACCGTTGGACTTCCAATTTAAATGCCGATGAAGCGATTGCCAATTCCCGTGTAATAGGAGTTGTATTAGCCGGTCTACTTGGAGGATATAAAATCGGACTAGGTGCAGGTTTAATTGCAGGTATACACCGCTTTACACTAGGCGGTTTTACCGGGTTATCCTGTGGTTTAGCAACCATTATCGCGGGACTCTTGGCAGGAATCTTCTATCGAAAAAATAAAATCGTAAAACTAAGATCTGCTTTTGTGATTGGTGCTCTTGCAGAATCATTGCAAATGTTGGTTATTATACTCATTTCCCGCCCTTTTGAAAAGGCTTGGACATTAGTTGAAATCATTGGTTTGCCAATGATTTTAGCAAATGGATTAGGCTGCGCCCTATTTCTGCTTATCATTAAAAGTGTTATAAACGAAGAAGAAAAAGCAGGTGCCCTGCAGGCACAAAAAACATTGAGAATTGCGGAAAAGACCCTTTCCTATCTAAGAAACGGACTTACTTCCCATTCCGCAAAAATAGTCTGCCATATTCTCCATAATGAAATGAATACAAGAGCTGTGGCGATGACAAATTTATCAGAAATATTGGCTCACATTGGACTAGGACATGACCATCATCGTTCTGAAAGCCCCATCCAAACCGAAATTACGATGGAAGCCATCGAAAAGGGAGAAATCGTAACAGCAAACCAAGAATCCATTCATTGCCGCGAAAAGGGCTGTCTTCTTGGTGCTGCTGTTATCGCCCCCTTAAAACAACGAGGAGACACAATTGGAACGTTAAAGTTCTATTTTCGCTCAGAAAAGGAAATTACACCCGTCACGATGGAATTAATAACAGGGCTTAGCTCTCTTTTAAGTAACCAGCTTGAACTAGCAGAAGCTGAAAAATCCTATCAATTAGCTAAGGAAGCAGAAATCAAGGCTCTTCAGGCACAAATTAGTCCTCACTTCCTATTTAATACATTAAATACGATACTTTCTCTTATTCGAGTCGATCCTGGTAAGGCTCGGAAGCTGCTTGTTTCTCTGTCCCATTTCTTGCGGCAAAATCTTTCCGTCACGACTCAAAGCGTGACCACGCTAGAACAAGAATTAAAGCATGTTAAGGCGTATTTGGCTATAGAAGAAGCTAGATTTAAAGATAAATTGAAAGTCATATATGATATCGAGGATAGTGCGCTGCTAGAGACGATCCCCCCACTCACCCTTCAGCCAATCGTTGAAAATGCAATTAAACATGGCATGAAGGATACGGAAAGGAACGGATTGGTGAAAATTACAATACAAAAACAAAACAAAGTAACCCTCGTAAAAGTAGAAGATAACGGGATTGGTGTGAGTGAGGACCGCGCCAGCCAAATATGCAAATCACCTATTCTTTCGGAAACCGGAAATGGAGTAGCCCTTTACAATGTTAACCGCAGGCTGACCATCATGTATGGTAATTCTTCACGTCTACATATAAAGAGTGAGTTAAATAAAGGGACTGAGATTGAATTCTGTGTCCCCTGCATGGAGGTAAGTTAAAATGGAAACACCTGTTCGAACACTAATTGTTGATGATGAACCCTACAGTCGGGATGAATTAAAACATTTATTAGCTACCTACCCCAGTATTAAAATTGTCGGAGAAGCTGAATCAGGGGAATCTGCCATCCTGTGTGCCATTCAACTTCAACCGGATGTCGTCTTTTTGGACGTAGAAATGCCAAAAATGAATGGAATGAAAGCAGCTAAAGCACTCTTGGAATTAAAAAAGGCACCTTTGGTTGTTTTCGCCACTGCCTATCCACAATTTGCTGCTGAGGCTTTCCGCTATGACGCAATTGATTACCTATTAAAGCCCTATGATGAAGAGCAATTACAGGAAACGATAAACCGCATAAAGAGGAAATTTACCACTCTAATCGAACCGGATAACGGAAAAGCTCCAGGAAAACTCGCACTCGAAGTCGATGGTGAAATCATTTATCTGGAACCAAAAGAAATTCTTTATATCCTTAAAGACGATAAAGTCACCAAGCTGATTACAAAAAGTCGTGAATTTGAAACGAAAACTCCTCTTAAGGAGTTGGAAATCAGACTACTAAACTTTGGATTTTTTAGAATTCATAAAAGTTTTCTTGTAAATTTGGAGTATGTGAACAAGCTGTCTCCGTGGTTTAACGGTGCCTATCAGTTGGAAATTCAAGGCAGGAAGGAATTACTTTCCGTAAGCAGAAATTACGTGAAAGCATTAAGGTTACGATTAGAAATTTAATCATTTCAATTTTTGCATCTTAAATCCTATTATAGGCATGATATTCTTATTTTTTTACTTGTTAATCTAAAATCACTCTATTCTGCCTCTAACTCTTTTAAACTAATATATGTAACCGTATTCATTAAAAAAGGGGGAGAAGTATTGTATACATTTTTAGCTGGTATTGCACTTTTAATTATTGGTTATTTTACCTATGGAAAATTCATAGAAAAAATGTTTGGCGTGAAAGAAGATCGGGCAACGCCTGCCTATGTTAATAACGATGGCGTTGACTATGTGCCAATGAGCACGTCAAAAAATTCCTTAATTCAACTCTTAAATATTGCCGGCACGGGTCCGGTTTTTGGTCCCATTATGGGAGCTCTATATGGACCAGTCGCCTTTATCTGGATCGTGATTGGCTGTATTTTCGCAGGAGCAGTACATGACTATTTAACTGGAATGATCTCAATCCGTAACCGAGGTGCTCATTTACCGGAGCTTGCAAGTAAGTTCTTAGGAAAAGTGATGAAGCACGTGGTAAATGCCTTTGCAGTTCTGCTTCTTTTATTAGTAGGTACCGTATTTGTTTCCACACCAGCAAGTCTGCTTCACGTCTTAATGGATGGAAAAATCGCATTAGGAATTATTATTACGGCTATTTTCATTTATTATATTGCAGCTACATTACTTCCAGTTGATAAAATCATTGGTCGACTCTATCCGTATTTTGGTGCTTTGCTTTTAATCAGTGCTTTAGGTGTAGGAATTGGAATGGTTGTAACAGGGGCACCAATTCCTGAATTATCACTAACTAATTTCCATCCAGCTAATGCCCCAATTTTGCCATTATTATTTTTCACGATTTCATGCGGCGCGCTATCAGGCTTCCATGCGACACAAACACCTATTATTTCACGTACCACACAAAATGAAAAACAAGGACGTAAAATTTTCTACGGTATGATGATTGCAGAAGGTGTCATTGCGATGATTTGGGCTGCTGCAGGTATGAGTTTGTTCAATGGTTATAACGGATTGAATGATATTTTAGCAGCTGGCGGTCCTGGTGCGGTTGTCAGCCAAGCATCTACTGCTCTTCTTGGAGCCATTGGCGGAACGTTAGCTGTTCTTGGCGTGGTGGTCCTGCCGATTACCTCTGGAGATACTGCTTTCCGCAGTGCACGCATGATTATTGCAGAATACCTAAATATTGCCCAAAAGAAATTTTCAAGCCGCTTATGGATTGCACTACCTTTATTCGTGATTTCAGCTATACTTACTCAAATTGACTTTAATTTATTATGGAGATACTTCAGTTGGGCCAACCAAGCAACAGCTGTCATTGCGCTCTTTGTCGGTGCCATGTACTTGTATATTGCTAAGAAAAACTACTATACAGCATTGGTGCCAGGCTCGTTCATGTTAGTGATGGTCATTACCTATATATTAAATGCACCTATCGGGTTTGGATTGCCGATGACATTTTCTTGGATTGGCGGCTTCATCGGTGCTGCTGTACTTATTGGGTTATTCTTCCGTGCTGCTAAAAAGGCACGAGCAACTAATATGCCGCTTGAAGATGATATTTCTGGATGGAAAGTTGCGTAATGTACTTTCCCCTCTGAAAAATTAAGTGTACGCTGCAGCGTGCACTTTTTTTATTGTAAAAATTAATTCAACATATTCCTTTTTCCTTTCTCATAAAATGGACAAGGAGAGGTAGTCCAAAGAGGAGGAATGAAAGTGGAGATCACGATTATACATTTGAGGATCCATTTCTATTAGTTATGAAAAAAACATTGCTGACATATTTTTGCTTAGTAATAGGAGCAACCCTTCAGGGTTTTGCTATGTCTGTATTTTTATTTCCACATTCCATTCCGTCTGGCGGGGGTGCTGGTCTTGCCATCCTAATCAATCATTTTTCCCATCTATCACTTGGATTTTCCTTATGGCTGGCGAATGTTGTCTTTTTATTATTTGCTCTCCCTTATTTTGGTTTTACCTGGACCTTTCGCACTATTATCTCAGTTGCGATTACCGCTATGACGGTAGGTTACATAACTTCTCACTATCCTCACCCGCACATTAATATTTTCATCTGTATTGTGGCTGGGAGTATTGTTTTTGGCTTTGGAGTCGGATTATTGATTCGGGCAGGTGCATCAAGTGGTGGAATGGTCATTCCATCGTTAATGATTGCCAACTATAAAAAGTTGAGCCCTGGAAAAGTAATGATGGGAATTAACCTTATTATCTTTTTACTAACCGCTGTGGTAATCGACTATAACATCGTTTTATATGCGATTATTTGCCAATTTTTTTCTACCAATATTATTGATTTTATCTATGATTTAAAGATCCATAGAATAAGGTTTTTAACAGCAAATTGGCGAAAAAGGTAAGAAGACCCTTATAGAATCTTCTTATCTTTTAGGTATTTTTTTATGATTTCAACTGATTGAGTAATCGTCATATGATCTGTTTCAATTACAATCTCAGGTAGATCAGGAGACTCATACGGAGAAGAAATCCCTGTAAACTCTGGAATTTCTCCCTTTCTTGCTTTTTTATATAACCCTTTGGGATCCCTATTTTCACAGACCTCAATAGGGCATTTAACAAAAATCTCAACAAATTCTCCTATATCAAACATTTGACGAACTAGCTCTCTATCCTCTTGAAACGGAGAAATAAAGGCAGATGAGACGATAATCCCGCTGTCTACAAATAGCTTTGCCACTTCTCCAATCCTCCGGATATTTTCTTTTCGATCTGCAGGACCAAAACGTAAATCACTATTTAAGCCATGGCGAATATTATCACCGTCTAATACATAGCTGCTATATCCCTCATGAAATAATGAGTGATCCACTGCATTCGCCAAAGTAGATTTCCCAGACCCAGATAACCCTGTGAACCAAAGAACACAACTTTTATGACCATTCTTCACATGACGTTCTTTTTTACTGACACTCGAATGGTGCCAAGTGATGTTTTGACTATTTTTCATGTTCAACACCCTTTATTTCCTTCGTGTAAACATGCTTCATACCTTGAATTAGAATTTCAATTACCTCAGGTCGACTGAATTCCTTAGGCGGGTGCACTCCATTTTTTAACATGGCTCTTACCTTTGTTCCGGACAGGACAACATGATCACGAGAATCATGTGGACAGGTTTTCTCAGAGGCCATGTTTTCACACTTTTTACAATAAAAACTATGTTCAAAAAATAGTGGCTTAATTCCTAGGTCCGCTTCGTTAAATTCACTAAAGATTTTCTGAGCATCATATGTTCCATAATAGTTTCCTACTCCCGCATGGTCCCGCCCAACAATAAAATGAGTACATCCGAAATTTTTCCGAACGATGGCATGAAAAATCGCTTCTCTAGGTCCTGCATAACGCATAGCAGCCGGGAAAACAGATAAGAAAACACGATCTTTTGGATAGTAATGTTCAAGTAAAACCTGATAGCTTTTCATCCTTATATCACTTGGGATATCATCCGCCTTTGTCTCCCCAACTAAAGGATTTAGAAAAAGACCATCAACCGTCTCTAAGGCTGTTTTTTGAATATATTCATGTGCTCTGTGCACTGGATTTCTAGTTTGGAATCCTACTACTGTCTGCCAGCCAAGATTCCTAAATTTCTCCCTTGTTTGGATTGGATCTAGATAAAAACGTTCAAACTCACTGTTATTAATCCTTCTAGCCATCATAATGGGACCTGCTACATAGAGTTCATCCCTTGCGAACAGTTTTTTTACACCAGGGTGCTGCAAGTCCGTTGTTTTATAAACCATTTCCGCCTCTACGATTTTATCAGGAATATAGATTTCCTCCACATTCATTTCACCATAAACGACTCCATCTTTTATCAGATTAATCGTTTCCCCAACCTTAAGTTCGATAGCTTTATTCTTATCTATCGCTAATGTAATCGGTAACGACCACGGAAGACCGTTGGATAACCTCATTTTTCTTACAACCGACTCATAATCGGCTTTTCCCATGAACCCTTCTAAAGGGCTATACGCGCCATTTGCAATTAACTCCATATCGCTTAATTCCAAATTATCGAGCAAAACATAGTTTCGTGATAAGTCAATAGAAAGACCATGGTTAATACGATTGATTAATTTGCCACCATGTGGCACACTCTCACTCATCATTCTTCCCTCCCAATTCCAACTGAATCATAAAACGGCCGAATAGGTAAAGCCGATTATGATTCATGTAATCCACATTCTGTTTTTGATAGACCCGCCCATCTGCCCGCACGCGAATCCTTTTGGTCTGAAACAGGCTTCGTGCAAGGAGCACAGCCGATACTTGGGTACCCTTTGTCATGGAGTGGATTATAAGGCAGCTTATTAAGTTGAATATACGTCATGATATCTTCTGAGGTCCAATGGATGAGGGGACATACTTTGATTTTTTGAAATTTGTCATCTTTATTAATATATTCTGTCTTGCTCCTAGAAAGGGATTGTTCACGTCTTAAACCAGAAATCCATGCCTTTGCATCCGCTAATCCTTCCTGCAGAGGAACTACCTTTCTCATATGGCAGCAAAGGTTGGGATTATGCTTCCATAATTCTTCCCCATACCATTTTGCCTGGTCCTCCAAGGAATTCTTCGGCTTTATCATGTTGATTTTCAAGGAAGGGTATCGATTCTTAACCTCTTCTATTAATTCATAGGTTTCTGGAAAATGTAATCCTGTATCAAGAAAAATGATTTTGGCCTCTTTATTTACCTTAGAAATTAAATCGATTAGTACGATACCCTCTACACCAAAGCTGCAGGCATAGACAATTTCGTCTTGATATTCTTGATATGCCCACTTTAATACATCTAAATAATCTGGCTGGTTATTCATAAAGGAGGCAATTCGTTTTTCATCCCATTTATCATGCGTTAACATCTCAGACAATCCTCAGACCTCCATTTCTCTCCTATACCTTGGGATAAATGGCCAACGTGATACAGGCATTGTTAACCACTTCCAGCTTATTCATTTGGTTAATATCACCATACTTGACATATGAAATCATAGCTCTTATCCAAGAGCCATGGCCAAACGCTAGGATATTTCTATATGTTTGATATTTATTTAAAAACAGTTCAATCCGCTTTTCTAAATTGTTTATACTCTCCCCTAAAACCAATTCTTTCGGATTTTCAAACCAGACGTCCCCATATTTTTCTATTAGCTTATTTTTGGGTACACCTTCAAATGGTCCAAAGTTTAATTCATCTAACAATCCCTCTATTTCGTATTCAAATCCATAGAGATTGGCTGTTTGATGGGTTCTTTGTAATGTACTTGCTAAAACAAGGTCAAATGGTGCTAATTTTTCAAGTCTCATTCGATTGTCAGCAATCCCTTTTAATAATTCTTCGGAAACCTGTGAAAGTCCGATGTCCTTCCTCCCCTGAAGCCACGTTTTTTTATTCCATTCCGTTGGAAGGTGTCTAATCACAGTAATTTGCATTCATCTTCCTCCACATAAAAGGTCTCACTCCGCAGTCCACAGCGTTGTGTTTCTAATACTAAAACATCCTGAAGTCTTACATTACCTAAATTAACGTTTGGTCCAACTTCTCTAATAAAATACATTTGGTGTTTTGGGGTTGGTGCCTCAAAGATAATCTTTTTACTGTCGATATTTTTTATTAATTCCTGAATTAAATTAGATTTTATGCTGCCTGTTTTTTCATAAATCCCTGAAGTCCCTGAGTCCCTGCCTTCTGTAATCACATAGTCACACCCGGCGTGTAATAAAAGGTTTATTTCTTCCTTCCAGGCAGAAATATCCATTTCCTTAGTAGAATCCTTTGACCCAACTTCAGCAATGACGTGAAAATCCTTCTTAATACTAGAAATTAATTGGAGGCGTTCTTCAAGTGGTATGTCCAGAGTTCCGTTGGAAATTTCAATCCATTCAATTCCTAAATTACGTAAATGCCTTAAATATTCTGGCACCTTATTTTGGTAAAAGCATTTTTCAAATAGTGTTCCTCCACAATAAGGCTTTATCTGATGCTCCTTATAAAGTTCTATTTTTCGCCTTAGATTTGGAGTCACATAGGCAGAACCAATTCCTATCTTGGCAATATCAATGAGGTATCCATAATCATCTAAAATATGCTTTAACTCACCGATTGGGGTGCCAAAATCGATCACCGAGGTCAAGCCATACGTTCTATTTCCTGACGTCCTTTCTGGAAGTATTAAAAAATCCATATAAAAGCGCCTCCTCTTTTTTTCTAGGATAGATTATTCAAAAATTAGGTGAATGTGTAGATATTAGGCTTGAAAAGGAGAAATTAGGCTATTGTCTTGCATAAACTCTGCCTTCACTTGAAACAATAAAAAGGCTATTCTCACAGTTAGGGGTGTAGATCCTTGTCAAAGCAAAAACATAGCGGCTTAACGATTCTGGCCATTAGTTCCATACCGCTTATCCTTGTTTTAGGAAACTCAATGCTTATTCCAGTCCTTCCTAAAATGAAGTCAGAACTCGATATTTCACAATTTCAAGTTAGTTTAGTCATATCTGCATTTTCAATTGCAGCTGCCATATCGATACCTGTCTTAGGTTATTTGTCTGACAGGTTTTCGCGAAAGGCCATTATTATCCCAGCCCTCATTTTATATGGGAGTGGAGGACTTTTAGCGGGTGCGGCCTCCGCTTGGTTTGACAATTCTTATACATGGATCCTTGCAGGCAGGATTATGCAAGGTATGGGTGCTGCAGGAACTGCCCCTATTGCCATGGCTTTAACAGGTGATTTATTTAAAGGTGGGCAGCAAAGTAAAGTTTTAGGTTTAGTTGAAGCATCCAACGGTTTTGGAAAGGTTATCAGCCCGATTATCGGCTCTCTTTTAGCCTTAATCTTTTGGTATGCAGCGTTTTTCGCCTTTCCGATTTTCTGTGCTATTTCCTGCTTATTAACGATCTTTTTCATCAAGGAAAAGAAAACCAAAAAGGAACCCCCTCCGGTTGGTAAATATGTGAAGGGTCTTGTATCTGTTTTTAAAACGGAGGGCCGTTGGTTATTTGCTGCTTATATAACAGGAGCAACTTGTTTATTTACACTTTTTGGGATCTTATTTTACATTTCAGACATATTGGAAAAGGATTATCAAATTGATGGTGTGTTAAAAGGATTGATATTAGCTATTCCCCTACTTGTCATGACTACCACCTCATATATAACTGGAAGTAAAATTGGTAAAAAAATGAAGTTGATGAAAACCTTAATCGTATTAGGGTTATTGCTAATGACAACTTCTTTTGCAACGCTGATATTCTTTAAAAATTTAGTTCCCTTTTTCGCCGTACTTTCTGTAAGCAGTATTGGAACAGGACTTGTTCTCCCATGTATCAATAGTTTTATCACGGGTTCCGTTCCCACAGACCGAAGGGGTTTTGTAACCTCCTTATACGGTTCTGTTCGATTCTTAGGGGTGGCGATTGGTCCTCCTGTCTTTGGCTCCCTAATGGAATGGTCCAGATCTGGTATGTTTTTAGTCACTGCCGGCTTAACATTGTTTTGTGCACTGCTTTGTATGGTCTTGATTCACGTAGCGAAAACCAAACCATCGGAAGAAAATGAAAGTGATTCATTATTTGAAAAATTGCAATTCACCTAAGTCATGTTAGATATAAAGGAGTAGATTTAATTGCAAATATATTTTTCACCTGAGGTTATAACCCCGGAATATCAGGTCTTGAATGTCGTTAATTCGAAAAATAAGGGTGTAGGAAATGTTGCCTTTTTATTTGATGAAAAGAAGTTGTATGTTTACGGCATTTTAGAAGATGAAGAAGTGGGTTCTGATTTTAAAGATTTGGTCACTCCCTATATAAAAGGATTAGCAAAGGCTAAACCAGGGCTTGATATTCTATCCTGCTTGTATGTGGGTTGTAAAAAAATTAAGCTAAAAGAAGAAGAGGATGAAGAAGAATAAAGATAAGGTTAGAGGACGGTGTTGACCGCCCTCTTTTAATTTGGGTTTGGGCAGTAGTAACATGGCATTTAACCACTTCATAATTTATTGATAAGCAGTTAGACAAATATGGAGTGTGTGGCCTAATGAGTATTGGAATTATTCTAATGGGGCTATTAATCGGGTTTATGGTTGGCTTGACCGGTGTGGGCGGAGCAGCTTTGTTAACACCCATATTAATATTATTAGGGATTAGTCCATCCATAGCAGTAGGAACAGACCTGGTTTATAATTCTATCACCAAGCTTTTCGGATCTTTTCAACATTGGAGGCAAAAGACGATCAATCTAACGCTGGTAAAATATCTTGCTATCGGAAGTATTCCAAGTGCAATATGTGCAGTCGGGATTCTCCATCTGTTCGACTCATTTTTTCATAACCAAGAGGAAGTAATCAAACATGCTTTAGGATACGTTTTAATTTTAGTAGCATTGACTACTCTTATTAAAACGTTTGCTAAAGGTAAATTAAAAGAAAACTCTCTCCAAAAAAAGCCGCTTCATGAGAAACGTGGTTTAACGATTGGTATTGGGGTTATCTTGGGCTTTATTGTTGGGCTGACTTCTATTGGTTCTGGTTCTTTGTTTGCCTTGGCAATGCTTTATCTATACAGAATGAGCCCTTCAGAGCTTGTCGGAACAGATATTGCTCATGCATTTTTACTCGTCACAGCTGCCGGATTTATGCATGCTGGTATTGGCAATGTTGACTATTTATTGGTGATGAACCTGCTGATGGGTTCCATCCCAGGGGTTCTGATTGGGAGTAACTTATCCTCCAAATTCCCAGCGAAGCCATTAAGAACAATTATGGCCATCATGATTTTGATTAGTGGTGTTAAACTTATTTAAGAAACACGGTACTCACCGTGTTTTTTTCTATTTTAACGAAAATGAAAAACCTGTCCTTCTCTTGAAAAACCAATCATATACATATAGTAGAAATGGTAATTCCAGGAGGTCATTATGTTTATCATTATTGAAAAAGTAGTACTCGGAATGGCGTTTTTACGATTAATATCGGGAAGTATTGAAATATTTGCAGCAATCCTCATGATTAAATTTAATACGGTAGAAAAAGCCCTGATGGTTAACTCTTCGCTTGCACTTATCGGACCTATTATATTAGTTTTAACCACCTCCATAGGTTTATTTGGCTTAGTAGAAAAAATTTCGATTATGAAATTCGTCTGGATTGCACTTGGGGTAAGTTTTATCTTCATAGGTGTAAAGTCATCTTGAAAAAAACTACATAAAAATAAGCCTATCATCGAATGATGATAGGCTTATTTTTGTGCTTGTCTAGTCGCATCTTGTGGATTAAGTATTCTGGCACGGGTATTTTTAATTGGGATTGGTGTTCGCGCAAGCATAATTTTAAAATCCAGTGGATGAAACGGGATGAACGGGTACAAATAAGGAGTATTCATGCTCTTCGTTCTTGCAAGAAGAATAATCCACAAGGTAATTCCGATGGCTAGACCCGGTACTTTTAGTAACGCGACCATAAGTAAAAAGAAAACACGGAACAATCGGTTGGCAAGACTTAATTCATAACTTGGTGTGGCAAAAGTTCCGATTGCGGCAACCGCTACATAAAGAACTACCTCGTGCGTAAAGATACCCACTTGTACCGCCACATCTCCAATAATAATAGCAGAAACGATACCGAGCGCAGTTGCAAGGGCGTTCGGTGTATGGATGGCTGCCATTCGGAGAATTTCAATCCCAATTTCAGCAATGAGGAATTGCCATATCAACCCAATTTCACCGGTATCCTTTAGACCAATAAACTTCCACCGGTCAGATAGCAGCTGCTCATTGGTAGCATACGTGTACCATAATGGTAAGAGGAATAAAGAAGCCAAAACAGCAATAAATCGTGCCCATCTCAAGAAGACACCTACTATGGGTTTTTGGCGATATTCCTCTGCATGCTGTAAATGATGCCAATAGGTAGAAGGACATATCATCACGCTGGGTGAGCCATCTACAACAATCAGGACATGGCCTTCCATTAGATGAACCGCACTTGTATCTGCTCTTTCCGTATAACGGACAAGTGGATATGGGTTATAATTTCGGCCAAAGACAAATTCTTCAATGGTTTTCTCCCCCATTGAGATACCGTCAACAGAGATATTCTCCAGCTTATCTTTTAACATCTTTACGTGTTCCATATCAACGATACTATCAATATAAACTAATGCAATATCTGTTTTAGATCGTTCTCCAACCTGAACATAATCCATGATTAAAGAGCGATCACGAACACGCCTTCTAATTAATGCTAAATTAAAAACTATCGTTTCAACAAAACCATCACGCGGGCCCCGTACCACACGCTCAATATCCGGCTCTTGAGGTGATCGAATCGGATATTCACGTGAATCAATCAGGATAATCTCTTTACCACCCTCTGCCACTAATGCCGTTTGACCCGCAAGAATTTGGGCGATAACCTCTTCTAAATCTTCTGTTTTATTAACCTCTACATGAGGAATGAAAGTTTTAAAGAGCTTTTCAATGGGATTATCACCAAAGTCCTCAGGTTTACGCTTTTCAATCTCCTTCATGATTAAGAGCAGAATATTTGCCGCTGCAAAACCATCAATCAAGAACATAGCAAACTTGCGCTCTCCCCATACCAAAGGACGGTGAATTACATCAAAACTTTTTCCTATCCGTAATTCTTTAATTAAATAATCAACATTTTCTTCAAACGTCTCTTTTACTGGAACCTGTGTACCCTTTTTTCCCAAACCTGCCAACTCCTAAAATTTTCATAATGATATTTTGCTGCAAGTTTGGATGTTATATACTAACCTTTCGAGTTTTTATCATCGTTTAATCCAGTAAAAACGTTTTAATAGTCTTTTGGGTGTCATGTTCTGTATAAACAAATGAAGTTTCACTGCCCTCTTTTAAGGTTTGCAATTGCTGTATTGCTTCATCTGTTAACTGAAATGAAACTTTTTCTCCATTAATATCTACCTCAATCGAATGAGGATCAATTTGGCCAGTGAATATGCCAGATGCCTTTGTAAATAGTGATTTTTCAACCAATACATCCATTACAACCTTAGCTTGTTCTTCCTTTGCGGTTAAAAATACTTCAATTTTGTAACTCCCATTGTAAAGGTCTGATATGGTAAATGAGTTTTGAATTTCTTGGTTATTATCAAACGTCATCTCAGTGATTGCCTGTGTTGACATGGCTTCATCAGAATACTGTTTTACTTTTTTCCCTTCCTCATCATAAACGATGTAATCTGCCTGTAAGCCGCTTGCAAAAGATAGTTTTAGCGGTCCGCCAGATATATTTTTCACTTTGTAATTGATAATGATAGAATTGTTTTCTTCTTTTATTTCAATCGTTGGATGAACATTTGCAGCAATTTCACTTTGTTTTCGTTTATCCAATTGGTTCTCTTTCTTCACAACCTCACTGTTTCCATTTGTTTGATTCCCAGTACCACAAGCACTTAACAATCCTGCCAATAAAATTATCATTATCTTATATCCCATAAATGAAAAACTCCTTTTAATCGAATTACCTTAATAGTCGATTAAAAGGAGTTTGGAGTTACACCTATTTTATTTTTCATATAAAGATTTTTAGCGTCCTACGGAAATCTAGAGACCACCAAGGTAGGCTTTTTTGATTTCTTCACTTGCTTGCAGTTCTGCTGCTGTTCCAGAGATTTCAACCCGACCTGTTTCGATTACATAGGCGCGGTCTGCAACGGAAAGTGCCATATTCGCATTCTGTTCAACTAGAAGGATGGTTGTTCCGTCTTTGTTGATTTTTTCGATAATTTGGAAAATCGTTTTTACCATTAACGGTGCCAATCCCATGGAAGGCTCATCGAGCAAAAGCAGCTTAGGCTTTGCCATAATCGCTCTTCCCATCGCGAGCATTTGCTGCTCTCCTCCGGAAAGGGTTCCCGATAACTGCTTTCGACGCTCCTCTAGTCTTGGGAAAAGCTCGTAAACGCTTTGTATATCTTTGCGGATTTCCTTCGAATCTTTCCGTAGATAAGCACCCAGTTCTAGGTTTTCCTCTACACTCATATTGGCGAATACACGGCGACCTTCTGGTACATGAGAAATTCCGGTCTTCACAATAGACTGGGGAGCCTTGCCAGAAATTGAACTGCCTAAGTACTCAATTGTCCCAGACTTTGGCTTAAGCAGCCCGGATAACGTCTTAAGTAGAGTACTTTTACCTGCACCATTGGCACCTATCAGGGTAACAATTTCCCCTTCATTAATTTCTAATGATACACCTTTAAGGGCATGGATATTTCCATAAAAAACATTAATTCCATTTACTTTAAGCATGGTCACTCGTAACCTCCTCTCCTAAATAAGCCTCGATTACCTTTGGATGATTACGAATCTCATCAGGGGTTCCTGCTGCAATCAGCTGCCCATGATCAAGTACATAAATTCTTTCACAAATTCCCATTACTAGCGCCATATCATGTTCAATTAAAAGAATCGTTAAATCAAATTGTTTTCGGATAAAAGCGATCAATTCCATCAATTCGTGTGTCTCCTGAGGATTCATACCAGCAGCAGGCTCATCGAGCAGTAATAGTTTAGGACTGGCCGCCAATGCTCTGGCAATTTCCAATCTTCTTTGCTGACCATATGGTAAATTCTTTGCTTTTTCATCTTTAAAACGATCCAATTGAAAAATCTTTAAGAATTCTAATGACTTTTCCTCCATCACCTTTTCTTCAGAAAAATGAGAAGGAAGGCGAAAGATAGAACTTAAAATGGAATGCTTCGCTAAAGAATGGTAAGCTACCTTTACATTATCTAATACAGATAATTCACTGAATAGACGAATATTCTGAAACGTACGGCTGATTCCGTTTCTTGTTACTTGGTATGGAGCAAGACCATTTAGTCTTTTACCATTGAACAAGATATCTCCTTCAGTTGGGACATATACGCCAGTCAGTAGGTTAAAGCTCGTGGTTTTCCCGGCACCATTCGGACCAATCAATCCGACCAATTCTCCTTGATTGAGTTCCATATTAAAGCCTGAAACTGCCTTAAGCCCGCCAAACTGAATCCCCGCATTTTTAACTTCTAATAAAGCGCCCATGTTAATTTCCTCCTTTCACACTTTTCTTTTTACCAAAGAAGTCTGTAATTTCACGGGTACCCATTAAGCCCTGTGGACGATATAGCATTACAACAACCAAAACTAAACTGTAAATAATCATTCGAGTCTCAGGATATTGCTGCAGGTAGGTTGAAATTACGGTTAAAAGGACCGCAGAAATTACCGAACCAGACATACTTCCAAGACCGCCTAAAACAACAAAGATTAAAATATCAAACGATTTTAGGAAACCAAAGTTTGTTGGCTGAATAATGTAAAAGTTATGTGAAAATAATCCGCCGGCAATTCCCGCGAAAAAGGAACCAATCGCGAACGCTGCAACTTTATAAAATGTTGTATTAATCCCCATTGCATCTGCCGCAATTTCATTTTCCCGAATGGCAATACACGCTCTTCCATGCCGTGAGTTCGTAAAATTGGCAATCACTAAAATGGTAATAATGAGACAGACAAATGCACTGGTCCATGTAGTCATATTGGTAACCATCATTCCTGCAGCGCCGCCAACATACTCGATATTTAAAAACACAATTCTGATAATTTCACCGAATCCTAGAGTAGCAATAGCCAGATAATCTCCCCGAAGTCTTAAAGTTGGAATACCAACCAGTAGACCAGCTAATGCTGCTACAATTCCGC
The DNA here is from genome assembly GCF_001591505.1 of Neobacillus niacini NBRC 15566. Classification (GTDB taxonomy): domain Bacteria; phylum Bacillota; class Bacilli; order Bacillales; family Cytobacillaceae; genus Neobacillus; species Neobacillus niacini. The sequence goes on along the minus strand of NZ_BCVA01000003.1, from coordinate 3,206 downwards.
CAATAATAATAGCTAGAACGAAAGGCAGTTCAAATTTCATGGTAATTATCGCTGAAACATACGCTCCGACTGCAAGGAATCCAGCATGTCCAATCGAAAATTGTCCGGTAATCCCAATAACCAAGTGAAGACTGACTGCTAAAATGATGTTAATAATCATCAGGATTAGCATGTTGCTATAAAATGCATTTAATATTCCTGTTTGAATTAAGCCTTGACCAATTCCATATATTAGTACTGCTAAAATGAGAAATAGCCAGAATTTATTAACCTTTTTCATCTGTCTATCTCACCTACACTTTCTCTCTCGTATTTTTTCCAAAGATGCCTGAAGGTCTAAAAATAAGGATTAGGATTAAGATAATAAATGCTGCTGCGTCTCTCCATAGGGAGAATCCCATTGCACTTACCACTGATTCGACCACTCCAAGGATAAGACCGCCAACCATTGCTCCTGGTATTATTCCGATTCCACCTAAAACAGCGGCAACAAACGCCTTTAATCCAGGGATAATTCCCATTAGTGGTTCTATCTTCGTATAATATACACCAAAGATAACACCGGCCGCCCCTGCTAATGCAGAACCAATCGCAAATGTATAGGAGATGGTCATGTCTACGTTTATACCCATTAAGCGGGCAGCGTCCATATCGTGTGATACGGCACGCATAGCTTTACCAATTTTCGTACGATGAACGATAAATTGTAAAATAATCATAAGTCCAACAGAAACGCCAAGAATAAAAAGAGATTGGCTGCTAATCTGAGCACCAAACAGGTTAAAAGTTGTGCTTGGTAATACATTGTCAGGATACGCCTCTGGCTGTGCCCCACGAGCGTATATCACACCGTATTCAATTAATAGCGACATTCCAATTGCTGTTATTAAGGCCGCAATTCTAGTCGCGTTTCGAAGACGTTTATAGGCAATTCTTTCAATTAATACTCCAAATACTGCACAAAATGCCATTGAGAATAATAATGCTGGAAAGAAGCCTAGACCCCATCCCTTAATCGCATAAAACCCGACGAATGCACCTACCATAAAAACATCACCATGGGCGAAGTTAATTAATTTTATGATTCCATAAACCATGGTATAGCCTAATGCGATTAAGGCATAGATGCTACCGAGTGATATTCCGTTAATCAATTGTTGTAACCACTCCACTGTTCTCACTCCTATTTTTTCCAGATTTAACTCTTTACACAAGTAAAATGGAAGGATAATCCTTCCATTTTACTTAACTAGTACTTTTTAAGGATTTACTTTTGTGTTAAACACTTGTTTTCCATCTTTGTATTCTAAAATAGTAGCAGTTTTAATTGGATGATGATTCTCATCAATCGTTACTACCCCTGTAACTAGGCTTAGGTCTTTTGTTTTCGCCAATTCTGCCTGAATCTTACTTGAATCAGTGCTGCCCGCACGCTTAACCGCATCCGCTAAAAAGTAAACCGTGTCATAGCCTAGAGCATTAAAGGCATTAGGTGCTTCATCATTGTTCTTTTCTTTAAATGCTGTAACAAACTTTTGAACTTTTTCGTCTGGATCTTCAGATGAGTAATGGTTGATTAGATACGTATTATTTAATGCTTCTGCTCCCGCTAAATCAACCAACTTAGGCGAATCCCAGCCATCAGCACCAACTAATGGAACATCGATGCCTAACTCACGAGCTTGCTTAACAATTAATCCAACTTCTTCATAATAACCAGGAATAAAAATGAATGAAGGATTTTTCGCCTTGATTCTAGTTAATGTTGCACGGAAATCTGTATCCTTTGCTACATATGCTTCTTCCGCAACAATTTTACCTCCGGCTGCTTCAAAGGTTTCGATGAAGGCGTTAGATAGGCCTTTAGCATAATCACTTGAGTTATCAGCGAAAATCGCTGCGTCTTTAATTTTTAATGTATCTAAGGCAAAGTTTGCTGCTACTGTACCTTGGAAAGGATCAATGAAAGAAGTACGGAAAACGAATTCTCTTACTTTACCTTTTTCATCTACCGTAACAGTTGGGCTTGTTCCGCCTGGAGCAATTAGAACTGTTTTCGTATCATTGGCAATTTGCGCTTGAGCTACTGTATTACCGCTAGTTGCTGCTCCAATAACAGCCGTTACCTTGTCTTGGCTTGTTAACTTAATAATACCGTTTGTAGCCTCTGCTGCTTCTGATTTATTATCAACTTTAACAACATCAAACTTTTTACCGTCAACGCCGCCATTTTTATTGATTTCTTCAACAGCCATTTCAATTCCTTTTGCCATTGATTCACCATATGATGCAACGTTCCCTGAAAGCTCTAAATTCACACCCAATTTAATGGTATCTGAATTGCCGCCTTCTGAACTTTCTTTCGCTCCTCCTGCACATCCTGCCAATACTCCTGCAAAGATGGTAGAAGCCATAAACACGCTTGCTAGTTTCTTTTTCATGGTGTTTTCCCCCTTTGATTGAATTTTCAGATACTAAGATTCGTAGGTTAGTATCTTTCTTGCCCCCATGAGATTTGTTTATAGGCTAAATTAATTAACATTAGTTATTGTAGTACTTTTTTCATTGTTAGTCTAGTATATTATTTCAATATTTCAGAACTTTTTATTTTTTATAATAATTAAAGCGCTTTCTTGTTGATTTAAAGCTTTTTTATAAAAAATTTACGATTTTTTCGGACTTGTATTTTATTGATATTCATAAAAAACTATAGAAAATATTATTCGTATTTATGTATTTACACTTGAAATATTTTACTGATATATACTTTTTTTACCATCAAAAGGTTCCTTACATATAAAAAAAGAAAGAAGACTAAATTTCGTCTTCTTTCTTTTTACTCAGATGTATCCTTTACCACCTATGAGCCTTTGCGTTTGATCTCGTGATAATATTATGCTGAGACATTTTTGTGTGTCCATTTACCTGAGAACTAGCACGCTTAGGCCTGGTCCAATTATTGAAGAACTTTTGAGAATGTGGATCCAAATGATCTTGAGTACTCACAATGAATCACCTCAATAGTTAGGATTGGGATACTCTGAAACGCGATATTACAAGAATATCATTTATAGTATTGGATTTTAGCTATATAAAAATACACATTATTTAAAGCAAAACCGCCTTTTAGTCTGATAAATTTTAGAAAACGACGGTGTTCTTTGAACACACAAAAAAGACAACCCAATTAGGTTATCTGCTGGTTT
>NZ_BCVA01000002.1 GCF_001591505.1 Neobacillus niacini NBRC 15566 | reverse complement strand
GGCGGCTGCCACAACTGGTCCGGCTAGCGGACCCCTGCCAACTTCATCCACACCAGCTATATATTTATAGCCTTGGGTCCGCCACTTCAATTCATAGCCCTTCATTTCAACGAACTTTTCTTTCAGCTGTCTTTCCTGTTCCATTTTCTTTTGCCATCTATGTATTAATTGTTGAACCCCTTTACGTTCATCCTGCTGAATTTTTATAAAAAAGGGGTCGCTCTCATCTTTAATGTTAGTAAGCTGTTGTTCAATTTCTGCTATTGTTACTATTTTCATTTTCTTCACCCGTTGTAAATCATACCTTTCCCTCCGATTAATTTCAATGACCAAAAATAAACAAAAAGACCCTCCATATGTGAAAGTGAAGGGTTCCGTTTTTCTGGTTCATTCATATTAAATGACACAAGAATAGTGGTATCTAGGTTCATAGGGTCCGCACGCTTCGATTTAAGGAAGAGGTTAAGCACCTGAGTTGATAAATAGGCGAAGAAATTCCGCTTAATTTGAAATTGGTAATAAAAAAAGCTTAAACAGACGGAGAAATTCCGTCTATTGGCTCGAAAAATTCGCTTATAGTGAATTTTGCATGAATTAAGCGGAAAACCTCCGATTAATTACCCCGAAACAATGATCGATTCAGCATTTAAACGAAAAATCTCCGCTTATTCTACTTTTCCTGCTTACTAGATTAAGGTTTGTTTATTTCTGGTCAGTTTTATCGATGAACTCACTTGGTCTTTCAAATGTCAGCGGTCCAAATCTTTCAGACCGAATCTCCCTGATCACCAGCTCGGATACTTTATCATAATCAACAATTCCGCCGGCTCCGAGACAGCCTCTAAGCTCTCCTATTTGGTCAAACATCTCGACCACATTTTCAGGGACAGAATCGAGCTTGTATCGTTCTTTAAGTCTCTCGGGATAATGCTCTGATAAAAACTTAATTGAAAAGACAACTAAGTCCTGCAAATTTAGCAGCGTGTCTTTAATCGCCCCTGTTACAGCTAGTTTTTTCCCAACCTCTTGGTCTTCAAACTTTGGCCAAAGAATACCCGGAGTATCTAATAATTCCAACTCTTTGCCAACTTTAATCCACTGCTGAGCTTTTGTTACACCTGGCATATTCCCTGTCTTTGCGATATTTTTCTTTGCAAGCCGATTAATTAATGTTGATTTTCCGGCATTAGGAATCCCAACTATCATAGCTCGAATCGCTCTGGGGTTCACTACACCCTTGGCTCTTAAGCGGTCAAATTTTTCTTTTAAAATTTCATGAGAAGCCTGAACAATATCCCTCATTCCTTCTCCAGCCTGAGCGTTGATTGCTATTGCTTTTATTCCTTTTTGAGCAAAATAGGCAATCCACTCTTTTGTAGCTGCTTTATCCGCCATATCCGCTTTATTTAACAGAACCAACCTTGGTTTATGCTGAATAATTTCATCAATCATTGGATTTCGGGATGAATAAGGAATTCTCGCATCCACTAATTCATAGATAATATCTACTAGTTTTAGTTTTTCTGTGACTTCTCTTCGAGCTTTTGCCATATGACCCGGAAACCATTGTATTGTCATAGCTGTCACCTCCTAGGTCTTCTATTTCACGATATGTGCATCTTTTAAAGGCCAGTACACAATACTAGTATTCCCAATTATTTTGTCTAATGGGATGGTTCCAATATGCCTGCTGTCTTTACTAAATCGGCGATTGTCACCCATTACGAACAACTCGCCTTCTGGCACCGTTTCAGTACCTACTGGAGTTTCTTCAAGCGTAAAAGGATCAGTAAGCGGTCCTTCTACCTTTTTCTTGTATTCATCCAAATATGGTTCTTTATACGGCTTACCATTTACATATAAGGTATCGTCTTTGTATTCGATACGGTCTCCCGGAAGTCCAATTACTCTTTTAATGTAATCCTTCTGTTCAGGCGCATGGAAGACGATAATATCAAAGCGTTTTGGCTCACCAATATTATAGCTTAGCTTGTTTACAATCATACGATCTTGGTGCTGCAGTGTCGGCATCATAGAGAGCCCGTCTACTACAATTGGTGCAAAAAGAAAATAACGAATGACAGCTGCTAGTGCAACAGCAATTAATAGTGCCTTCGTCCATTCCCAAAGTTCATTCTTCTTTTTTATCATTTCTTGTTCCCCGCCAATCACAAAAAAAATGTTTGCTATTCTCTTATTTTACATAAAAATTGTATATTAAACACGTGGGGCTGCACTTTTTAATCAAACTTTAATATTACAAAGATTTGAAATGATATGTACGAAAAAAGAGCTTGCAGAGCAAGCTCTTTCTTTTATTATCTAATTTCTTTAATACGAGCTTTTTTACCACGTAGCTTACGTAAGTAGTATAGTTTAGCACGGCGAACTTTACCGCGGCGCAATACTTCAAGCTTCGCAATTTTAGGTGTGTGTACAGGAAAAGTACGCTCAACGCCTACTCCGTAAGAAACCTTACGAACTGTGAAAGTTTCGCTAATTCCACCACCACGACGCTTAATCACTACACCTTCGAATAACTGAATACGCTCACGAGTACCCTCGACAACTTTAACGTGTACACGTACAGTATCACCAGGACGGAACGCAGGTAAATCAGAACGAAGTTGTTCTTTTGTGATTTCTTCAATTAATTTTTGCATCGTTTTCAACTCCTTCCAACAGACGCTCTTGCATATCTACTATCCTATATCATTGCAGCGGAACATCGTTATAAGACCATACTGAATTCATCACTCAGCTCAAGTCACAAGATGTATAATAACATAAAAGACATATCTATGCAATAACTACTCGTATTCTTTTTTTATTTCATTAAGCCATTTTTCTTGTTCTTCGGTTAAATCTATTTTTTCTAGTAAGTCAGGTCTTCTAAGGAATGTTCGTCTAATAGCTTCTTTGTTTCTCCACTCTTCGATTAATTTATGATTACCTTGCAGTAGAACATCTGGAACCTTCATGCCGCGAAAATCAGAAGGACGTGTGTAATGAGGGTGCTCCAATAAACCTGTACTGAATGAATCTTTCATATGTGATTCTTGATTTCCTAAGACTTCAGGTAAAAGACGGACGACACTATCAATCACTACCATTGCTCCAAGCTCTCCGCCAGTTAAGACATAATCTCCTATTGAGATTTCGTCTGTTACCACATGTTCACGTATTCTTTCATCATAGCCCTCATAATGACCACAAACAAATATCAGGTGCTCTTCCTGCGCCAATTCCTCTGCTGTTTTTTGGTCATATGTTTTTCCTTGAGGGCAAAGCAGAATCACTCTTGTCCGATCACTTTCCGCCTGTTCCTTTAATGCTGCAACAGCGTCAAATAGCGGCTGAGGTTTTAATACCATTCCGGCGCCACCACCATAGGGATAATCGTCAACAGTCTGATGTTTATTATCCGAGTAGTCCCGAAAATTGACAACATTGTATTGAACAGCTGATTTTTCAGCTGCTTTATGTAAAATGGAATGTCCAAATACACCTGAAAACATCTCAGGAAATAATGTAAGTACATCTATTTTTATCATGAAAGCAGCCCTTCCATTGGTTCAATTAAAATAACTTTTTCTTTAATATCTACTTTTTTTACAACATCTTCAATATAAGGAATCAGTATTTCTTTGCCGCCAGGCGATTTAATTACCCATACATCGTTTGCCCCGGGGGAAAGTATCTCAGTAACCTTACCAATTTCCATACCGCTTGTTGTAGCCACGAGGCACCCAATAATCTCATGGTAATAATATTCATCCTTTTCAAGATTGCCTAACTGCGATTCTGGGACCTTAAGGATTCCATCCCTAAACTTTTCAACCTCGTTGATATTTTCAAATCCTTCAAAGGTTAGAAGATTAAAATTTTTGTGAGTACGGTGGGTTTTTACGGTCAATTCAACGGGCTTATTTGATCCTGGCATAAATAAATACAATGTATTCCCTACTTTGTAGCGCTGCTCTGGGAAGTCAGTTTTAGAAATAACCCTGACCTCACCTCTAATTCCGTGTGTATTGACTATTTTTCCAACATTAAACCATTTTTCCATTCTGCTTGTCACCTCTATCTTATTTCCTCGATCATACCGTCTTTAATGATGATTGTCCGGCGCCCTGTTACTTCATCCCAATTGTCACCAACATTTACTTCAACAAGGGCCTGCACTTCTTTTTCTTTTAATTCACTGCCTAATGGTAGCATATGTAGTTGTTCGATTTGAAACTCATAAAGCTTTTCTTTGTCATGGCGTTTTTTCAGTTCTTTTTCAAAATGAGTTTTCAGCGCACTAGCTTGATATTTTTTCGCCTTTTCTAATTTTTTTAACTCAAATTGAAGTTGCTCATATTCTTTTTGCATCGACAGCTTACCTGCAAAATATTTTTCAAGCAGCTTTTGTTTGCTTTGCTCCGTCAAGATTTGCTTTACGATCACAGTTTGAATAAGTTGCATAAAATTGCCTCCTCAAGATCTGTTTTCTTGATAGCAAAAAAGGGAGGAATTTCATTCCCCCCCTTAATCTAGATGCAAAAAGCTATTCACCAATTTCTAGAAAAATTTTCTTTTGTTGTGAAGATCCTGCTGCATATACAACAGTCCTAATGGCCTTTGCAACACGCCCTTGTTTACCAATCACTTTTCCCATGTCTGTCTTATTGACAGTAAGGTAATACGTGATTCGCTGATCCTCTTCGTTGACATTCACGCGAACATCTTCTGGAAAATCAACAAGCGGCTTTACAATCGTTTCAATTAATTGCTTCATAGCAATTACTTGCTTAACTTAGCATTATGGAATTTTTCCATGATGCCTTGGTTAGAGAAAAGGTTACGAACTGTATCAGATGGCTTCGCACCATCTTGTAACCACTTAAGAGCTAATTCTTCGTTGATTTGGATTGCAGCTGGTTGAGCTACTGGATTGTAAGTTCCAATCACTTCAATATAACGTCCATCACGAGGAGAACGAGAATCTGCTGCTACGATACGATAGAAAGGAGTCTTTTTAGCTCCCATACGCTTTAAACGAATTTTTACTGCCATTTTAAATAAGCACCTCCGAATAGTTTCACACAAGATAGTATATTATCAATTATTAATTCATTTGTAAAGTGTTTTTTCTTTACAGTATTATTTCCAATTTCAGACAGTTCTAAACATGTTGTCCAGCTACAGCGCCTAGGGGCTTGGGGTCATAAGCCACCCCGTCAAGAAGGTTAAAGAACAACCTTCTCGCCGGCTCGTCTTATGCCTGTCGCCCCTGAACAAGGCGCTTCCGCTTTTCGTTTTAAAAAGGTTTAAACGGAAATTTAAATCCGCCTTTTTTCTTGCCTTTTTGCTGCATTCCTGTCATTTGCTTCATCATCTTTTTCATATCTTCAAACTGCTTTAATAAACGGTTTACTTCAGGAACGGTTCTGCCGCTTCCTTTGGCAATCCTTCGTTTGCGATTTGAATTCAGAATTTCTGGATGACTCTTTTCTTCAGTGGTCATAGACCGAATGATGGCTTCTACGTGTGCAATTTGCTTCTCTTCAATTTGAATATTATTCAAACCTTTAATTTTGTTTGCACCAGGCATCATCTTTAATAATTCATCAAGAGGCCCTAAATTACGGACTTGTCCCAGTTGCTCTAAAAAGTCGTCAAGCGTAAAAGATGCTGTCCGCATTTTCTGCTCAAGCTCTTTTGCCTTTGCCTCATCAACATTTGCTTGTGCCTTTTCAATTAGGGTAAGCACGTCACCCATGCCAAGAATCCTAGAGGCCATCCGTTCAGGATGAAATGGTTCAATGGCGTCCATTTTTTCCCCTAGACCCACAAACTTAATAGGTGTTTGAGTAACAGCACGAATGGACAGCGCAGCCCCGCCTCGCGTATCACCATCAAGCTTTGTTAAAACAACCCCAGTTAACCCAAGTTGTTCATTAAAGCTTTGAGCTACATTAACTGCGTCCTGACCTGTCATTGCATCAACTACGAGAAAGATTTCATCAGGTTTCGTAAGCTCTTTAATGTCCTTTAGCTCACCCATTAGGTTTTCATCGACATGTAAACGACCCGCAGTATCGATGAGAACATAGTCATGATGTTCTTCTTTTGCCTGTGCAATAGCTTGCTTAGCAATTTCCACTGGGCTTACTTGGTCACCAAGAGAGAATACTGGCATATCTAATTGTTTTCCAAGAGTTTGAAGCTGCTTAATGGCAGCAGGCCGGTAAATATCAGCTGCTACAAGCATTGGCTTACGGTTATACTTTTTACGAAGCAGGTTGGCAAGCTTACCTGTCGTTGTCGTTTTACCAGCACCTTGTAATCCAACCATCATGATCACAGTAGGAGGACGATTAGAGGCAGCAATCTTACTTTGCTCACCGCCCATTAATTCTGTCAATTCTTCATTAACAATTTTAATAATCTGCTGACCAGGGGTTAAGCTTTTTAGTACTTCTTGTCCTACTGCACGTTCGCTGACTTTTTTAACAAAGTCTTTAACGACCTTAAAATTAACATCGGCCTCGAGTAGTGCGAGACGGACTTCACGCATCATTTCTTTTACATCCGCTTCCGTTACTTTGCCTTTTCCACGGATTTTTTGAATCGTATTCTGCAGTCGGTCGGCTAATCCTTCAAACGCCATTTATGCCGCCTCCTAATCTAATTTCTCAAGCTCGGCAACCACTTCCAGCATTGCCTGCTTTGATGGGTCTTCTTCAATTAGCAATTCTTTTACATGCTTCAATAGTTTACTGCGCTCTTGAAATTTCTGAAATAGTAATAGCTTTTCTTCATACTCCTCAAGCATAGCTTCCGTACGTTTGATATTATCATATACAGCCTGACGGCTTACAGCGTACTCTTCAGCGATTTCTCCAAGTGAGTAATCATCTAAATAATAGAGAGACATATAGCTTTGCTGCTTTGGTGTTAACAACGAATAATAGAAATCATAAAGATAATTCATTCGTGTTGTTTTTTCAAGCATGCTTATCCCTCCCTTTGTTAAGTGAAAAGCCTTTACAAATGTAGTTTACACAGTCATTTCAAGTCTGTCAAGAAAATATCTTTACATCAATTTACAGCATTATCCACTTGGTCGGCAAATAAACCATAAACATACTGCTCTGCGTTAAATTCCTGTAGGTCATCCATTTTTTCACCAAGACCGACGTATTTAACAGGGATTTTCAATTCATTCCGAATGGCCAAGACAATACCGCCTTTTGCTGTACCGTCCAGTTTGGAAAGAACGATCCCGCTTACATTCGTTACCTCTTTAAAAGTCTTAGCCTGAATAAGTGCGTTTTGACCCGTTGTTGCATCTAGTACGAGCAGAACCTCATGTGGTGCACCAGGTACCTCACGCTCGATTACCCGTTTTACCTTTTCTAGCTCTTTCATTAAGTTGACTTTGTTTTGTAAGCGTCCGGCAGTATCGCAAATCAATATGTCTACTTTCCGAGATTTAGCAGCCTTAATCGCGTCATACATAACTGCTGCTGGGTCAGAGCCTTCTGCCTGTTTAATCACGTCTACTCCGACTCTTTCTCCCCACACTTCTAACTGTTCAATAGCACCGGCCCGGAAAGTGTCACCTGCTGCTAATAAAACAGATTTTCCTTCTGTCTTAAACTTATGACCAAGTTTCCCGATGGTCGTGGTTTTTCCCACACCGTTAACACCGACAAATAAAATAACAGTAAGTCCATCTTCTTGTATATTTAACTTAGAAGATTGTTCCTCTCCTGCATTATAAATATCGACCAGCTTTTCTGAAATAACACTTTGAACTTCTTGTGGATCCTGGATATTTCGGCGTTTTACTTCCATCTTCAGCTCTTCGATTAGCTTCATAACGGTATCAAAGCCTACATCTGCCTGGATTAAGATTTCTTCTAATTCCTCGAAGAAATCTTCGTCTACTTTTCGGTATCTAGCTACAAGGTCATTTACCTTGCCAGAGAAATTATTTCTCGTTTTCGAGAGACCGTCTTTAAATTTTTCGGTTACAGCCTCTGTTTGTTGCGTTATTTTCTCTTTTAACTTTTTAAAAAAACTCATTCTTCTTCACTTCCTATGATTTAAGTTTCAACAAGCTCCTTCGTATCCTCCAGCCGGACAGAAACGAGCTTTGAGACACCTGATTCCTGCATGGTTACACCATATAAAACATCCGCTTCTTCCATCGTACCTTTTCTGTGAGTGATAACAATAAACTGTGTTTCAGAACTAAACCTCTTCAAGTATTGACTAAAACGAAAAACGTTTGCCTCATCTAATGCTGCTTCTACCTCATCCAATATACAAAACGGCACAGGACGGACTTTTAAAATTGAGAACAGCAATGCAATCGCTGTTAATGCTCGTTCTCCCCCTGATAATAACCCAAGGTTTTGAAGCTTCTTACCCGGTGGCTGTGCAACGATTTCTACACCTGTATTTAATAAATCCTCTGGGTGGGTAAGTTTTAAATCTGCTCTTCCACCGCCAAATAACGCTCGGAACACAGGTTCAAATTGCTCACGAATTCCATAAAACGTCTGTTCAAAACGTTTTTTCATTTCAGTATCCATTTCGTCGATGACTTGATAAAGTGTATCCTTCGCCTCTTGGAGGTCGTTCTTCTGCTCATTTAAAAATTCATATCTTTCCGAAACTCTCTCGTATTCTTCAATGGCTCCAATATTGACACTGCCAAGTTCCTCGATGGCAAGTTTAATCAACTTTACCTTTTTCCTAGCTTCTTCTAATGGCAAATCGAGTGGATACTGTTCTTTCGCTCCCTCAAAAGAAAGTAAATATTCTTCTCTAAGATGTGCAAGCTTTGTTTCAAGTTCCACATCCAAGCGATTGATTTTCACTTCTTCATCCTTTAAAACTTCAACCATCCCTTTATGAAGTCTCTTTATTTCTTTTGCCTCAATTTCGGCATCTTCAAGTGCCGAATGCATTTGGAGCCTTTCCTGCCTCCTAGACGAGATAAGTGAAATGGTTTCTTCCTTGTCCTGCTGTTTACGTTTTGCAGCAATCTCTAACTGTTCTTCACCGGAAGTACTCCCCTCCATTTCCGATGTAAGCAGCATAAGATCCTCTTTATATAGCGCGAACCGCTCTTGGCTCTCGTTTAATTCTTCATCGATCATACCTAAACGATCTTTTGAATTTACAAATTGCTCATTCTTTGAAGCATATTCCACTTTTAAATCCGTTATTTCCTTCATCAGTGTATCTTTTGATGAGATATCATTCGTTTTTTGTTCTGTAAGTTTAGCAATTTGACTATCAAGTAAAGTTATCTTTTCTTTAAAGCCAGCAATCGCTTCCTTAAGTTCAGATGATCGGATTGTTATCGTTGATTGTTCCTCTACTAATTGACCTTTTTCAAGGTCATAAATTTTCAAGCGGTCGTTAATATTTTTGGCTTCAAATTCAGCTTCACGGAGATCACCTTTTAATGTTTGCTCCTGTTGTCTTAATTCTTCACCAAACCTTCGCAATTTTTCTAGCTCTAGTTCATGTGTTTTAACATCCACTTTTAATGACTTTACATGACTTTCTAAATTTGAAGTTTTTTCACTCATGATGACGAGCTTTTCTTTCAACTCTTCAAGCTCACCTTTTCTCGTTAATAATGAACTTGTCTTTTGCTTTTGTGCCCCGCCTGTCATTGATCCGCCTGGATTCACGATATCGCCATCTAAAGTAACCATACGACAACGATACTGGAGGGTTTTAGCCATTTCGTTAGCACCCTTTAAATCTTTTGTAATAATAACATTACCTAAAAGGTTACTTATTACCTCAGAGTACTTAGGATCAAAGCTTACTAGATCTACTGCACTCCCTATCAGTGAAGGATGGTTTTGAATAGATAAAACTTGAGAGGATGACAACAATCGGCCTTTAATAACGCTTAAAGGTAAAAAGGTTGCTCGCCCGTATGAATTCTGTTTCAAGTATTGAATAGCCATACGAGCATTTTGTTCCGTATCTACGACTATGTGCTGCAAGGCTCCGCCTAAAGCTGTTTCAAGTGCTGTCTCGTACTCCTTAGGCACCGTTATAAGCTCGGCAACAGCACCTTCAATTCCGTGCAGCTTTTTTCCCCTTGCTTTTAATACTTCTTTTACGCCTTGGAAAAATCCAGAGTAGTCTTCTTCCAGTTCCTCAAGCATTTCTTTTCTTGATTTCGCCTGTTGAAGAATTTGATAAGCCTGGTATAAAGTCTTTTCTTGCTTTTGATAGTTATTTTGGACATTCTCAAGCTTGCGCTGCTTCTCCCTAAAACTTATAACCTGACTGGAGAGCCTTGATTGTACCTCTTCTAGTACTGCCTGAACTTGCAGCATTTTATCTTGAGCATGTTCCCTTTCCTCAAGGAATTTAACATTTTCAGAGTCAAGGCGTGAGCTCTTTGTTTCTTGCTGCTCTAGCCGCTGATCAATAAACTTAAGCTCATTTTTTGCACCAGCTTGCTCATTTAAAAGTTCAATATATTCACTTTTTAAAGTTTCAATTTTTTCTTCAATATTTTCGGTAAATAACGCCAATTTCCCCTGTTTTTCTTTTAACTGTGTTTGAAGTAAATTTACCTGTTCATTCAGTTGATTCACTAAGGCTTCTTGATTTTGTTTGTTACGTTTTAAATGTGAGATTTTATCCGTCAGTTCAGTAATACCCTTTTCGAGCTGGGCTCTATTTTGAGAGGCATTTTTCTTGCGTTCTTTTAGTACCTCTTTCCTGCCTTCTAACTTTTCAAGTTCCTCACTTGCATGGAGGAGAACATTTTGCAAATCAGTAATCGACTCATCAAGTGCAGCAATGTGGTCCCTTGTTTCTTCTATCTTTGCTTCCTTTACTTGCAGCTGGGCCGAAAGTTTAATTTCTTCCTGCTGATGTTCTCTTAGCTGCTCCGATAGATGGGTCCATTTTTGGTGTAAATCTTCAATATCATAAACGGTTAAGGCCACTTCGATGTTTTCAAGTTCTGCTTTTTTCTCTAAATAATCTTTTGCCATGGAGGCCTGAATCTTCAGTGGTTCAACTTGTCCTTCGAGTTCATGAAGAATATCATTCACTCGATTTAAATTATCCTGTGTTTCTGCTAATTTAACTTCTGCTTTTTTCTTACGATTTTTATATTTCAAAACACCTGCAGCTTCTTCAAAGATGGTTCTTCGGTCTTCCGCCTTACTGTTGAGAATTTCTTCCACTTTCCCTTGGCTGATAATGGAAAAAGCTTCTCTGCCAAGACCAGAGTCCATAAACAAATCTATAATATCTTTAAGTCTGCAAGGCTGTTTATTAATTAAATACTCACTATCTCCTGCACGAGTGACTCTCCTCGTTACACTCACTTCATTGTAATCGATGGCTAATCCTTCGTCCTGATTATCCAGCGTTAACGTCACTTCCGCATAATTTAACGGCTTTCTAGAATCGCTTCCCGCAAAAATGATATCTTCCATTTTGGAGCCTCTAAGTGATTTCGCAGACTGCTCACCTAATACCCAGCGGATGGCATCTGTTATATTACTTTTCCCACTTCCATTTGGGCCAACTACAGCAGTGACTCCTTGAACAAAATCCACCCCAATACGATCTGCAAAAGATTTAAAGCCAATGATGTCCAACCGTTTTAAAAACATATCCTTTTCCTCCCTAGAGCTTGGCCGGAATCTTTCCTTAGCTTAGCATTCTATGGTTGTTTTTCTATGATGTTTTAGCCTTTAAGACCTCCAATGCCATTTGGGCGGCATGCTGTTCAGCTTCTTTTTTTGATTTACCTGTACCGATACCTAATTCTTCACCATTTAATGAGACTCTTGAAACAAATTCTTTGCTATGAGCAGGGCCTTTTTCAATTAATACCTTATATTCAATTAAACCGGTCCCATCTCTTTGAATTAGTTCTTGAAGCTGGCTTTTGAAATCCATCACATGAGAAAAAGCACCCTCATTTATTTTAGGGAAGACCACTTTATCTAGAAATCCGTTTACTACCTCAAGTCCTTTATCCAAGTAAAGTGCACCAATAAATGCTTCGAATACATCCGCTAACAGTGCTGGGCGCTCCCTGCCCCCTGTCATTTCTTCACCCTTACCTAACAAGATCAACTTGCCAAAGCTAAGTTCGTTTGCCATGGTTACAAGTGAAGGCTCACAGACAATAGCAGCCCGGAGCTTTGTCAGCTCTCCCTCACTCATCATTGGATATTTTAAGAACAAGAACTTTGAAACCGTTAGTTCTAGTACGGCATCCCCTAAAAATTCAAGCCTTTCATTATCTTCATAAGGCTTTCTGCGATGCTCATTCACATAGGATGAATGAGTAAATGCTTGTTTTAATAGTTTTTCATTTTCAAAATGAATACCGATCCTCGTTTGAAAATCCTTAAATTGATTTTCTTTTGCGCGATTGTTCATTTCTTTTTCCTTACCTTTTCTGCGCATTAAAGTCTCCACCTTGCATATTTTTTACACATACCTATCAATAGTTTAAGTAAAATCAATTCAAAACGCAAAGAAACCTGGCAGTATTTTTTTAAGACTGCCAAGTCTTATAATACAGAAAGAAGCTCCGTTTGAAAACGGAGCTTTTGAAGAAATCCAACGAATTAATTTTTGCTATTTATGTAATTAACAGCATCACCAACTGTGCCGATTTTTTCAGCATCATCGTCAGAAATTTCCATATCAAACTCATCTTCCAATTCCATAACTAGTTCAACTACGTCAAGGGAATCAGCACCAAGATCATCTTTGAATGAAGCTTCAAGTTTAACTTGTGACTCATCTACACCTAAACGGTCAACGATGATTTTTGTTACACGCTCTAATACCTCTGCCATTCTAGTTCACCTCCCCTCAAGCTATTATAAAGTATATCAAAAAAATAATACACATACTTTAATAAAAAATTACATGACCATGCCGCCGTTAATGTGAAGAGTTTGTCCTGTAATGTATGAAGCGTCATCGGAAGCCAAGAATGCTGTCATTTTAGCAATATCCTTAGGCTCACCCAGTCGTGCAAGCGGGATCTGTTTTAACATCTCACCTTTTACTTCATCCGATAATTTATCTGTCATATCGGTTGTAATGAAGCCTGGAGCAATTGCATTTACTGTAATATTACGAGAAGCAAGCTCTTTCGCTGTCGTTTTTGTTAAACCAATAACACCTGATTTTGCGGCAACATAGTTTGCCTGACCTGGATTTCCACTTACACCAACAACTGAGGTGATATTAATAATACGGCCGACACGCTGCTTCATCATTTGACGAGTTACCGCTTTGGTACATAGAAAAACACCTTTGAGATTGATATTAATAACATCATCCCATTCTTCTTCTTTCATTCTCATTAATAAATTATCTTTTGTGATCCCTGCATTATTGACAAGTATATCCAATTTACCAAAGCGATCGACTGTTTCTTTTACCATTGCAGCTACTTCTTCGCTATTGGATACGTCACACTTAATTGCAAATGCTTCTTGACCTAATGCTTTTATTTCATCTACCACTTCATTGGCTTTACCTTCACTGCCAGCATAATTCACGGCGACATTGGCTCCCTGTCTAGCAAGCTCAAGGGCAATTTCTCTGCCAATCCCTCTTGATGCGCCGGTTACTAGGGCAACTTTGCCTTCTAGTGTCATAGATTTTCCTCCTTTAATGCCTCGATAACAGATTGACAGCTTTCCTCATCCGAAATCGAATATGTTTTAACACTGCGGTTAATTTTCTTAATTAACCCTGAAAGTACCTTTCCAGGACCAATTTCAATAAATGTATCAACACCTAAATCAATCATCTTCACAACAGAATCTTCCCATAAAACAGGTGAATAAAGCTGTTCAATTAAATTTTCCTTTATCTCTTCTGCCTTGGTCATTGGATTTGCTGAAACGTTAGCAATTACAGGAATGCCGGCATCTTTCATATCAAGTTCATCTAGAACCTGTCGAAGTTCACTGGCTGCTGGCTTCATTAAAGAAGAGTGGAATGGTCCACTGACCTCCAAAGGAATCGCTCTTTTTGCGCCGGCTTCTTTTGCACTTGCGCTAGCAAGCTCAACCCCTTTTCGAGAACCCGAGATAACAATTTGACCAGGACAATTTAAATTTGCCAGAGAAACTGGGAAACCAGTATCACTAACTTCAGCTGTTACCTTAGATAGAGGTTCACGGTCAAGTCCTAATATGGCTGCCATGGAACCTTCACCATTTGGTACAGCTCCCTCCATAAATTCCCCTCTTTTTCTTACAGCGTAGACACCATCTTCAAAGGTTAAAGCACCAGCTGCTACAAGTGCTGTGTACTCACCAAGACTATGTCCAGCGACAAAATCAGGCTTAATAGCTGCTTTTTGAAATCTTTCTAGAATAGCCAAACTCGTTGTTAATAAGGCCGGCTGTGTATTTACTGTTTTTGTCAATCCTTCTTGAGGTCCCTCAAAAATAAGCTTACTCAATTCAACTGAAAGTCTCTCGTCTGCTTTTTTAAAATATTGCATTACCTCAGGATACTGTTCAGCAAGTGAATGTCCCATACCAACTGTTTGTGAGCCCTGACCAGGAAATACAAACGCGATTTTCCCCATTTCCGCACCCCTTCTTACACTTCTATTTTAGATGTTTTCTCATCTTCAACAGATTTTTTGATGAGACCAACTACATTCTTTTCAACCATTTCCCTCGTTTGACGAATTGCACTAAAAATAGCTTGTCCGTTAGAGGAACCATGTGCTTTGATTACGGGCGCCTTTAAGCCAAATAGGCCTGCACCGCCATACTCTGAATAGTCCAATGTGTTCTTTAAAACTTTGAACTCTGGCTTTAAAACGGCTGCAGCAAGTTTACTTTTAAGACTGCTCATTAACGTAGTTTTTAGCATTTTAAACATGGAAAGTGCTGTACCCTCAACCGTTTTTAATACCATATTCCCAGTGAACCCATCCGTTACAACAACATCTGCTGCACCATCAAGCAAATCCCTGGCCTCTACATTGCCTACAAAATTTACATTTGCATTTTTTAAAAGTTCGAATGCCTGTTTTGTTAGGTCAGTCCCTTTCTTTTCTTCGGTTCCGATATTAAGAAGACCTACTCGCGGCTTCGCTATGCCTCTTACCTTTTCACTATAAATGGATCCCATTATCGCATATTGCAGCAAATGCTCAGGCTTGGCATCTACATTCGCCCCAACATCCAGTAATAGAAAACCCTCTCCACCAATCGTCGGTAAAGTTGGTGTAAGTGCTGGGCGATCAATGCCCTCAATCCTGCCAACTACAAATAATCCTGTAGCCATTAATGCACCTGTATTTCCTGCTGATATACAGGCGTCTGCATTTCCGTCAGCTACTTGCTGTGCAGCTAGTACCATAGAGGCAGTTTTTTTACGGCGAACAGCCCTAACAGGTTCGTCCGTACCAAGGATTACCTCGGATGTATGTAAAATGCTTATACGTTCTTGGTTCGTTAAGTATTCTTTAATTTTTGTTTCATCGCCCACTAGGGTAATATGTATATCTGAAAATGCTTCTACAGCTTTCATCGCACCGATTACGATTTCTTTAGGCGCATGGTCGCCGCCCATTGCATCGATCGCTATTTTCATCTTTTCTCATCCTTTAATGATTTTTCTGAACGGTACATTTCGAATTCGCCTTTAAAGACAAGTTCATTATTAACATAACTTGTTACTTCAACAATTGTTCTGCCAAGGCCGTCGTCTATTTTTAAAACTTTTGCTTTGGCAATCACTCGTTCACCTTGTTTGACAGAACGCTTAAATTGAATATTTGCCTTTGCCGTTAACGCCAATTCATCATTTATTACCGCTACTGCTAGTGAGTTTGCCTGGGCAAAAACATGGTGTCCCCGAGCAATCTTGTTTCGTATAAAAACATGCTCTTCTCTAACATCAAATATTGAAATCGCACTTTGATCGAGTTCAATATCAATTATTTCACCAATTACTTCTTCTAATGGCAGAGACCTGACCTCATCTTCAAATTTTTTCTCAGCAACATACTTTATCCTTTCCCGTAGTTCAGGAATTGATAATTCCAAACGATCTAGGCGAATCGTTTGTACACTAACTTGAAATTTTTCTGCAAGGTCTTCGTCAGTTATAAAAGGATTTTCCTTTATGGTTTCCTTTAGCATTTGTTGGCGTTCTTTTTTTGTTCTTCTCATATCATACACCGTCCGAGCTATTATGACTAGGTACTAATAGTAGTATAAAATTAGAAAAAGCAGATTGCAAGAATAAGTTTTTATTCTTGCAATCTGCTTCCAGGCAGTTTTTGTAAATTAGTCCAATTTTTCTCCTTCTAATACACCGGTGTCTTCTAACTGGTTTCTTAGGTATTGGTACTCGCTTCGTGTCCAGAAGGTTTTTGATTGGATCATTAGTGTTGCGTCATTTCTAGCGGTTTCGAGCGTACGGTAATCATGAACCATGTCTGCAAGCTTAAATTCTGGGACTCCACTTTGTTTTTTACCAAAAAAGTCTCCAGGTCCCCGTAATTCGAGATCCTTTTCACTTAAAACAAATCCGTCATTTGTTTCGGTCATGATTCGCATTCTCTCCTGACCTACTTCTGACTTTGGATCCGCTAATAAAATACAATAAGATTGGTCACTGCCTCGGCCAACCCTTCCGCGTAGCTGATGGAGCTGGGAAAGTCCAAATCTTTCGGCGTCATAGATCACCATCATCGTGGCATTCGGAACATTCACTCCAACTTCTACTACTGTGGTGGAAACTAACACCTGTACCTCATTTGTACTAAATGCCTTCATAATGGTATCTTTTTCATCTGAACTTAACCGCCCATGCATAAGTCCAACCTTATATCGATTTTGAAAATGGTGGGATAGTGTAGTATGAACGTCAATTGCATTTTGAACATCCAGCTTGTCGGATTCTTCAATCAATGGGCAAATCACATAGGCCTGATGACCCTTTATCAATTCCTTTTCGATGAAAGAAAGAACTCGTCCCAACATTTCCGGTTTTGCCCAGTAGGTTTCTATCGCTTTCCTCCCAGCTGGCATTTCATCAATAATCGATACATCCATCTCACCAAAAACGGTTATAGCAAGTGTTCTTGGTATCGGTGTCGCAGTCATGAATAGGACATCAGGATTTTCTCCTTTTTCTCGTAAAACCCTCCGCTGTTCAACCCCAAAGCGATGCTGTTCGTCGGTTATGACAAATCCCAGTCTTTTGAAGGTAACCTCATCTTGTATAAGTGCATGCGTCCCTATTAATATATCTACTGTTCCTTCAGATACATGTTGAAGAATCTCTCTTCTTCTTTTCCCTTTAACCGAACTCGTTAACAATTCACACCTAAGACCGAAGGGTTCTAATAACCCATTAAGCGATTCAGCATGCTGTTCTGCTAGGATTTCCGTTGGTACCATTAATGCTCCTTGGTAGCCAGCCGTAACACTTGCATATAATCCAATCGCTGCAACCACTGTTTTCCCAGAACCAACATCTCCTTGCAGAAGACGATTCATTCTCAAAGGAGATTTTAGGTCGTTAAGGATTTCCGATACAACACGACTCTGTGCATTGGTCAATGGAAAAGGCAATGATTGAATAAATTGCTCTACCTTTGTTTCTAGATATTTTTGCTCAATTCCAGGCGAATGCTCTCGTTCAAATTTCCGTAATGCCTGCATTTTTAATTGAAATAACAAAAATTCCTCATAAACCAAGCGGCGGCGGGCCTGTTTTACGTCCTCTTGATTAACTGGAAAATGCATGGCTCTGAGAGCCTCATTACGGTCTAACAAGCGATATTTTTTCACAAGTGATAAAGGTAAACTTTCCTCGATATATTGACCGAATTGTTGAAAAGCAATTGAAATAAATTTGCGCATTCCCTTGGTCGTGATTTTACCTTTTAGTGAGTATACTGGCTCAAAATCTTTTGTTTTTGTATTTAGTCCAACCTGCATTTCATTAGCAGTAATTGTTTGCCGATGGGCGTCCCATTTACCTGTAACCGTAATGGTTTCATTCATAATAATCTTCGATTTTAAATAAGGCTGATTAAAAAACACAACCTTAATTAAATAGTTTCCAACGAACATTCTAATCATCAGTTTAGATTTCTTCCTGCCATAATATGTAAGAGAAGGCTCACTATGAACCTTCCCTTCTACAGTAATTTTCTCATCATGCTTTACCTCTGAGAGCTCGCGCAGCCGATAATCTTCATACCGGTATGGAAAATACTCTAATAAATCTAAGACTGTATAAATTTTCATTTCTGCTAAACTCTCAGCCGTTTCTTCCCCGATTCCCTTTAAGACTGTAACTGGCTGTTTTAGATATTGATTCACCTTATACGCGCGGAATACCGAAGATCTTAGCCTCGAGTTCACGACCTGTCGGAGTTGCCGCCAACCCTCCCTGTGCGGTTTCTTTTAACGCTGTCGGCATTGATTGTCCGATTTTGTACATGGCATCAATGACTTCATCACATGGAATTCTGCTTGTAATGCCTGCTAAAGCCATATCTGCAGCCACCATCGCATTGGCTGCACCCATTGCATTTCTTTTTACACATGGTACTTCGACAAGGCCCGCAACAGGATCACAGACAAGACCAAGCATATTTTTTAATGTAATGGCCATAGCTTCAGCACATTGCTCTGGAGTGCCGCCTGCCATTTCAACAATAGCGGCTGCGGCCATACCTGAAGCAGAACCAACCTCTGCTTGACAACCGCCTGCTGCACCTGAAATCGAAGCATTGTTCGCAACAACAAAACCAAAAGCTCCTGCTGTAAAAAGAAATGCCACCATTTCCTCTCTAGACGGATTTAGTTTTTCTTTTACTGCAAATAGTGTGCCCGGTACAACACCAGCTGAACCTGCAGTTGGTGTAGCACAAATGGTACCCATTGCTGCATTTACTTCATTCGTAGCAACGGCTTTGCTCACAGCATCAAGTACGGTTTTACCTGAAAGGAAGTTGCCTTTTTCAATATATTTTTGCATAAGGACAGCGTCTCCTCCGGTTAAACCAGAGTGCGATTTTACTCCTTTTATCCCCCGCTCAACCGCTTCTTCCATAACCCTTAAATTACGGTCCATAAAAGCAAGCACTTCCTCCCGGGTACGTCCGGTTACTTCCATTTCTTGCTCAATCATAATTTCAGAGATTTTTTTATTTTTACTAATCGCAAGCTCAACTAACTCTGCAACATTTCGAAACAATTGCCTTCCCCCTTGTTGTTAATATGGTCAACGTCTAGCTAATCCACAATCTTTGTTACCTTCAGAATGTTTGGTAATTGTTCTAATTCTTGAATAACAATTTTATCTATGTTTTGGTCTACTTCAATGGTCATAAGAGCAAGCTTTCCAATTTCTTTTCTTGATACTTCCATATGACCAATATTAATTTCGTATTTTGCCAATACATTCGAAACACTCGCAATGGCACCAAAACGATCATTATGAACCACTAATATTGCTGGATGGTTTCCTGATAATTTCAATTCAAAACCGTTTAACTCGGTTATTTCAATTTTGCCTCCGCCAATCGAGATTCCTACCAGCTCTAATTCGCCTTTATCATCACCGATGATTACTCTCGCTGTATTTGGATGATCCGTAATGGCTTCTTCTTCTATAAATCGAAGTTTAATACCCCGTTCCTTCGCTATATCAATTGCATTTATGATTCTTACGTCATCGGTATCAAAATCTAACAAACCACCAATAATCGCAACATCCGTCCCATGTCCTTTATACGTCTTAGCAAACGAGCCGTATAATGATATATTTGCCCATTTTGGTTCCCTGCCAAATAAACTCCTTGCAACTCTGCCTATTCTGGCAGCACCAGCAGTATGCGAGCTAGATGGCCCAATCATAACGGGTCCAATTATGTCAAACACGCTTCTATATTTCATTCGTCTTCTCCCCCTAGGACAAATAAATCTTTTTCGTTATCCATTTATATTTATAACACAGAAAAAAGAAAAAAGAAGGGTTTCCCCTTCTAATTTTATCACTTATTCAATTGCAAAGATAAATGAATATAATGGTTGTTTTCCATTATGAAGTTCTACTTCTACGTCATCAAAATTCTCTTCTACAAACGCTGTTAGTGCATTAACCTCTTCCTGGGTTACGTCTTCACCATAAATGATGGTTAAAATTTCCGAATCACTATCCACCATCTCAGCAAGCAAATCTTCTGCAACTTTTGCTTTATCCTTGTTTTTTACAACAATTTTACCTTCTGCAATTCCCATGAAATCATCTTTTTCAATTTCTAACCCGTCGATTTGGGTATCGCGAACTGCAAATGTAATTTGACCCGTTTTCACATGCTGCATAGCTTCTGTCATAGCAGCTTCATTCGCCAATACACTTCCAGCTGGATTAAATGCTAAAAGTGCAGATAAACCTTGAGGGACTGTTTTAGACGGGATTACATAAATTTCTTCATCTGATACATCCGCCGCTTGCTGCGCCGCCATAATAATATTTTTATTATTCGGGAGAATAAATACTTTTTTCGCATTCACTTCTTTAACGGCTTTAACAATATCCTCTGTACTCGGATTCATCGTTTGTCCGCCTTCAATAACCGCATGTGCACCGATACTTTTGAATAAGTCAGCAATACCAGAACCCATTGACACAGTAACAATCCCATACTCCTGCTGTTCTTTAGGAACTTGAGGTTTATCAGAAACTAACGGTGTGTGTGTTTCTCCAACAATATTAGAATGCTGCTGTCTCATATTTTCAATTTTAATATTGATTAGGCTTCCGTATCGCTGTCCGTAGCTTAGGCAATCACCAGGCTGTTCAGAATGAATATGTACCTTCACAACCTCGTCATCGGCAATAACTAGTAAGGAATCACCAAGTTTACTAAGATCATTCCTGTAAACCTGTTCGTCAAACGGATGCTTTGCCAGCTTTGCGTCTTCAAACTTGACCATAAATTCTGTGCAATAGCCAAATACAATATCTTCCGTATTTATATGACCTTGAACACTTTTATGATGTTCCGCACTGACCATTTCGTCCATAGAAGGATAGGCTTCAGGCGAATCTGGCAGTTTCTCGCCTTTTAGTTCTGCTAGAAATCCTTCATAAACAAAAACTAGCCCTTGGCCACCGCTATCGACAACTCCAACTTCTTTTAAAACCGGAAGCAGGTCTGGTGTACGCTTTAGCGATGCTTTTGCTTCTTTTAAAACCTCTTCCATTATCTCGATAATATCGTTCGATTTTTGGGAAGCCTGAACACCTCTTTTTGCAGAATCCTTTGCAACCGTTAAAATCGTTCCTTCTACCGGCTTCATTACCGCTTTATAGGCTGTTTCGACACCTGTTTCTAATGCTGCTGCAAATTCTACACCAGAGATCGCTGCTTTGGTTTCAATTGCTTTTGAAAATCCACGAAATAATTGGGAAAGGATAACCCCGGAGTTGCCTCGAGCCCCCATAAGTAAACCCTTTGATAGAGCAACTCCTACCTTACCAATATGTTCCTGGACATTATTTTTTACTTCCTTTGCCCCTGAGGTCATTGATAAATTCATATTCGTTCCAGTATCACCATCGGGCACAGGAAAAACGTTTAATGCATCCACCATTTTCGCATTGGTTCCCAGGTGATTCGCACCTTGAATCACCATTTCTGCAAAACGTTTTCCATCTAAAGCTGTAATAGACACAAACTTTCCTCCTCTACTAGCGGTTCGTTACACCACTTATGGGTTCGTCACACGAACTCCCTGAACGTAAATATTTACCGAGTCAACGGCAAGTCCAACGGTCTTATCAAGTGTGTATTTCACCTTTGATTGCACGTTATGAGCAACCTCGGAAATCTTTGTTCCATAGCTGACAATTATATACATATCAATATGTACTTCTTCATTCTCTTGGCGAACAATAACTCCACGAGTAAAATTCTCTCTTCTTAAAATTTCTGTAAGACCGTCTTTTATTTGGCTCTTTGATGCCATACCGACAATACCATAACAATCGATAGCGGCACCTCCAGCGATGGTGGCGATTACTTCATTTGAAATATCAATTTGTCCGAACTTAGTTTTTAATTCGATGGACATGAATCGTTCCCCCTTTTGGAAATTGCTCCTTGACTAAAGTAATTTTACTATAGTGAAGAAAAATTTGAAAGCGATACTTTCTTCTTATAGTATTTACAAACAATAACATAGCATGTCAAGGTATTTTTCTTGAAAGGTTTATTAATCACTCTTGCATTCAAACTGGTTGTATGATAAATTATTAAAGTATCTTTAGACAATAACGTAAATGCTGTATAAAGCTTTGGGTATTAAGGAGGGAATCATTATGCCACGTAAATGTGTTGTAACTGGAAAGAAAACTACAACTGGTAACGCACGTTCTCACGCTATGAACGCTAACAAGCGTACATGGGGTGCTAACCTACAAAAAGTACGTATTCTTGTTGATGGAAAGCCTAAGCGTGTTTGGGTTTCTACAAGAGCGTTAAGAGCTGGTAAAGTAGAACGCGTTTAATATGTCAGGGCATCCTTCGAGAGGGTGCCCTTTCTTACTATCTTACCCCTATTTCCTCAAAATAAAAAAGCACCCATCAAATAGGTGCTTAAACAGATTCTCTATTCATTCTTTTTAAATGCACCGATCATCGCTCGGACAAGTCCACCTAAAAACTTTGGCAGTTTAATTGTATAAAACTTCATTTATGTCCCTCCTCACCATCTCACACATCTAACATCTCTCGTACGCCCTTACTATTTTATTCAAACGAACGAAATCAGTACCTCAAAAAAATTGTATTAATCATTACTTCTTATCACTAATAATATGCCTTCTGAAAATGAAAAAGTACCATAATCACTAATAAGTTCATTACTAATACATAGTGTAGAGCCGATGGAAATATGACGATTTTCCAATGGATATTTAAAGCCACGAAGAGTGAGACCTTTTATCTCAAGGGTAAGAGGAACAAAAGAAATATACTTTTTATCTACCCTCTTTTCAATTTTATAACGTCCCGGTCCTTTTAATGATAAAATATTTTGATTATCAATAAGAACAATATTTATCTCATGTTCTGCCATCATCGGTTTCACCAGCAAGTGAATATTCGCTAAAAGATGGTCTAATCTCCCTCCAGTCGCTCCAAAAATACGGATGGAAGCAGGCTTTTGTTCTATGGCCCAATTCAAAGCAAGCTCCATATCTGTTTCATTTTTTTCAGGCTTATACCTTTTCAGTTCTTTTACATGATTTTCAATTACCAGTAACTCGTCTTTGGAAACAGAATCGAAGTCGCCAAAAGCAATCGCAGGTGTAATATCCTTATTAATGAGAGTATATACCCCGCGGTCCACACCAACCCAAATGTCATTTTCACTAGTGTATGTATGTAAATTGGGAAGGAACTCTACAGGACCTCCTGCCAAGATATTTATATTCATTTTATGCCCCCTGTTTTTTCTACGCAAAAAGCCAGCATTTAGCCGGCTTTTCACTTTTTATCCTCTTAATAATGAGATGGCTGTTGCGTAGTCCTCTTGATCATAAATAGCAGATCCAGCCACAAGAACGGTAGCCCCTGCCTCTACACAAAGTTTCGCAGTCTCAGGATTTACTCCGCCATCTATTTCGATCTCAATTTCTTTTCCTATTGAGTCTGCCATTTCCTTTACTTTTTTAATTTTAGGCAGAACCTCAGGTATGAATTTTTGGCCCCCGAACCCTGGATTTACGGACATTAACAGCACCATATCAATATCATTCAAAATATGCTGAATGGTTTCAACAGGAGTAGCTGGATTCAAGACCACCCCTGCTTTAATCCCAAATGATTTAATATGATGAATCGTCCGGTGAAGGTGCCGGCATGCTTCAACATGTACTGTAATATAATCTGCTCCAGCTTTAGCAAAATTCTCTATATATTGGTCAGGGTTTTCAATCATTAAATGGACATCTAGAGGAAGCTTTGTCACAGGTCGAATCGCCTCCACAATTAATGGTCCTATCGTAATGTTTGGAACGAAATGACCATCCATAACATCAACATGAATATAGTCAGCCCCAGCCTTTTCAACTGCCATGATTTCATCACCTAATTTAGCAAAATCAGCAGAAAGGATGGAAGGTGCAATTTTCAGCATTTTAATACCTCGGCTTTCTTTCTTTTATTTCTTGAAGGAAATCAACATAATGTTGATAGCGATATTGAGTAATTGTTTGTGTCTCAACCGCTGCTTTCACTGCACATTTAGGCTCACTTATATGTAAACAGGCTCGAAATTTACATTTTTCGCTTTCTCTTGCGATCTCCGGAAAGCAATAGGTTAACTCTTCAGCTTCAATATCGGTGAATTCTAAAGAACTAAATCCCGGTGTATCAGCAATGAGGCCATTACCTATGCTAATTAATTCAACATGCCGGGTGGTGTGCTTTCCCCTGCCTAAATGTGAGGAAATATCGTTGGTTTTCAGTTCAAGTTCAGGTCGCAACACATTCAAAAGTGACGATTTTCCCACACCTGATTGACCTGCAAAAACGGATATTTTATCTTCTACATGCGGAGTTAAACCCTCAATACCCGCTTCTGTTTCAGATGAAGTTAGTAATACTTCATAACCAATATTTCTGTATTGTTCAGCATATTCTTTAATGGCCTCTTTTTCTTTCTCTTTGGTTAAATCCATTTTTGTAATGCAAATAAGTGGTTTAATATGATTATATTCTACAAGGACGAGAAAACGGTCTAATAAAACGGTACTAAAATCAGGTTCGACAGCGGAAAAGACAAGAATGGCCTGATCGACATTTGCAATAGGCGGCCGAACCAGTTCATTCTTCCTTTCCTTAACCTCCATAATATAACCATCACGTTCATTCTCAGCCTGAAAAATGACCTCATCACCGACTAGTGGTGTAATTTTGTTTTTCCGAAAAACACCTCTTCCCCGGCACTGAATCATTACTCCATCGTGCAGTACGTAATAAAAACCACTTAATGCTTTTACAATTTTCCCTTCAGGCATAGCCACACTCCTTGAAGTTTATTCTAACTCTTGATAATTCAACGTTTCTTGTGCAATAACTCTATCGTCAAGTTGAACTCTATAACCGCCTTTTCCATTGAATGGAATTTTCAATGTAATTGGAATTCTGGTTGTTGAAGTAATTTCAAAGTCTTCTGCAGGCTCAGTCATACTATGAGTCATATCCTCGATATAAATAAGGACTCTCTGTTTTTGCCCAGGTATTATAGGGTTGTACTCAATAGTGATATCTCTCGTTACATCTTTTGGCGGTTTTTCTTCCTTGCCTTTTGAAATAACAACAGAAACCTTGTCACCCATTTTCATTTCCGTATTAGGCAGAGGTGACTGAGAAATAATACTTCCCTTCGGAACCAACTCATCAAACTTTTCTTCTGAAATTTCAAATTTAAGTCCAACAGAATCTAAATATTCCTGTGCACCCTTTGTGCTGTATTGTGTTAAGTCTCTTAGGACGATTGGTTCGGGTCCCTTACTTACTTCCAATATTAATATTGTTTCATCAGGTATTATTTCTTGACCTGCTTCAGGTTCTTGGTTAAGAATGGTACCAGCTTCACTTTCATCAAATACTTCAGTAATAGTAATATCTTTAAAGTTCAGCTCATCCAATAAAGGACTTACATCCTTATAGTTTCTTTCAACATAATCTTCTAATTCTATCTTTTCCTTACCAGTACTTACAAATATTTTAACAGAAGTATTCTCTTTTACTGTACTTTCCGCTTCAGGACTGGTTTTTATAACTTTACCCTCTTCGATTTCATCATCAGGTATTTCTTCTTCCTCGCCAGCCTTTAGGCCTGCTGCTTCCAATTTGGCAATGGCTTCATCCAATTCCATCCCGCTGATATCAGGTATGCTTACATCTTTAGGGGATAATAAGTCTGGTAAAACTGTAATAGTGAATAATCCCAGCAATAATAACAATAAAAAGGTTGAAATTAATATAATAGGCCACTTTTTACGTTTTTTCTTGTCTTTCGTTGTATTTACTGAATCTTTTTTGACATTGTCTGAGATTTTATCACTATGTACTAAGGTTTCATCAAGATTTTGCAATGGACGGTCATTCGTTATAATAGGAATCGCTTTAGTTGCTTCATCATCAATAGGAATTACAAATTTAGCTTCATTTATTCTCTCTGAATCAAGTGCAGTCCTTAAATCGTCCTCCATTTCATCTACACTGTTATACCGATGAAAGGAATCCTTGGCAGTCGCCTTTAACACGATATTTTCAACACTTTGGGGGACGTTCGGATTCCACCTTCTTACGGAAGGAGTTTCTGATTGCAAATGTTTTAATGCAATCGAGACTGCAGATTCACCTGAAAAAGGAAGTCTGCCCGTTAATAATTCAAACATGACTATTCCAAGAGAATAAATATCCGATTTCCTATTTGCCATGCCTCCACGTGCTTGTTCTGGTGACAAATAGTGTACCGAACCCAAGACAGAGTTAGTTTGGGTAATACTTGTTGCACTAAGAGCCATCGCAATGCCAAAATCCGTTATTTTCACATTCCCAAAACGATCAACAAGAATATTTTGAGGCTTGATATCCCTGTGGATAATATGATTTTGATGAGCATGAGAAATAGCAGAGGTTAATTGTTTCATAATATCAATTGTTTCTTCAACTTGTAACGGTGAATTGTGTTGTATGTATTGTTTAAGTGTTTGACCTTCAACATATTCCATTACAATAAAATAAAGATCATCCTCTTCTCCCACATCATAAATACTTACGATACTTGGGTGAGCTAAGCTTGTCGCTGATTGTGCTTCCCTGCGAAACCTGCGAATAAATTCCTCATCATTGGCAAAATCAAGGCGAAGCATTTTCACGGCTACATCACGGTCAAGAATCATGTCGTGGGCTAAATAGACATTTGCCATTCCGCCGCCGCCAATCATTTCTAACACCTTATATCGACCGCTTAAACGTTTTCCAATCAACATTATAAACCACCCTCGCTGGTATCAGAAAACTCTACAATTGCTAGTGAAATGTTATCCTCGCCGCCACGCTCATTTGCAATCGAGATTAGCGTATTTGCTTTTCTCTCTAAATCATCTTTGTTCTTTAGAATATCAGCAATTTCGCTTTCACTTACTTTGTTCGAAAGTCCGTCAGAGCATAATAAGAGGTTGTCTCCTTCTTCAAAAGTAATGGTTTTAATATCTATTGATATATTCTGTTCAGTGCCGAGAGCCCTCATAATAACATTTTTTCTAGGATGATGTTCGGCATCCTCTTTCGATATTTGCCCGGTACGAACTAATTCATTCACTAGGGTATGATCTTCAGTCAATTGCTGAAATCCCGATTCATTTAAAATATAACAACGACTGTCTCCAACATGTGCAATGGTTGCAAATATATGTGTGGTAATGACAGCTTCAATCGTTGTACCCATTCCATCACATTCATCGTGACTGTTTGCATGGTCAAATAAAACCCTATTCACTTGAATAATCTTTGATTTTAACCATTCTTCTGCTTGTTCGGCCGTTTGAATCCCTTCGGATTCCTCCCACATCTCTTTTAATGTGGTTAATGTCATGCTGCTGGCAACGTCACCAGCACGGTGACCGCCCATACCATCAGCTACGATGGCAAGGCGCTGCCCGTCTCGATTTAAGAATATACCAACACTATCTTCGTTATTCTTTCGAATTCTCCCTACATCCGTCTTATACACAGCTTTCAACGCTGTCACCTCGTCTCTTCTTTTCGCTCCTTTGCACGAAGTTGTCCACATGCTGCGTCAATGTCGTGACCTTGCTCCCGGCGAATGGTTACATTAATACCACGGTTTTTGAGTGTTTTTTCAAATGCAAAGATTTTATCCTTAGGGGTACGTACATAGTCCCTTTCTGGCACATAATTGACCGGAATTAGATTTACATGGCATTTAAGACCTTTTAATAAGGACGCCAATTCTTCTGCATGTTCAACAGAATCATTAACACCGCCAAAGAGTCCGTATTCAAAACTAATTCGGCGCCCCGTCTTATCGATATAATACCTTACGGATTTCATTAAGTCATCTAGTTTATATGCTCTGTTAATAGGCATTAACCGAGACCTTAATTCAGTGTTAGGCGCATGAAGTGAAATCGCAAAATTAATTTGCATATTTTCATCTGCAAATTGATAAATCTTCGGTACAATACCGCTAGTTGATACTGTTATATGACGTGCACCAATCATCAATCCTTTGTCATGATTGATGATTTTTAGAAACGACATCATATTATCATAATTGTCGAAGGGTTCACCAATTCCCATAATAACAACGGAGCTGACACGCTCGTCTGTTTCGTCAAGAGCTTGCTGCACTGTTACAACCTGCGCAACAATTTCACCCGCTTCTAAATGACGCTTAAGCCCGCCAAGTGTTGAAGCACAGAATGTACAACCAATCCGGCACCCAACTTGCGTTGTTACACACACCGAATTTCCATAATCATGGCGCATTAAAACCGTCTCGATTGAGTATCCATCATGCAATTCAAACAGAAATTTAATGGTACCGTCAGAAGAAGATTGCTTTATAACCGTTTTTAATGTAGTAATCTGAAAATTGTCAGAAAGCTTGTCACGTAAACTTTTTGATAAATTATTCATATCCTCAAACGATGTAATTCTTTTTTTGTAGAGCCAGTCATAAATTTGCTCTGCTCGGAAAGGCTTTTCACCATTATTCGTCAGCCATTCCTTGAGCTCATGTAGCTGCAGGGAATAAATAGAAGTTTTTTTAATGTCCAATGTTGTATTGTTCTCAGTTGTATTTAGTTGTTCCAACTGTTACACCTTCTTTCTTAAGCATGCGATAAAGAATCCGTCAGAGCCAATATCCTGGGGAAGTATTTGTAAAAAACCATCTGTTACCAGGGGTTGGATTGCCTCAGGCATTCTTCCTTTTAATGAAGCATCTATTTCAAATTCAGGATGCTCTTGTAAAAATTTTAAGACTGTAACTTCGTTTTCTTCTTTATCTACTGTACACGTACTGTAGACAAGAATTCCACCTTTTTTCACTAAAGGTGAGACAGAGTTTAATAAATTTTGTTGGATGGTACTTAATTGATAAAGATCCTGTTCTTTTTTTGTATATTTCATGTCAGGTTTCCTTCTCATAACACCCAGCCCTGAACACGGGGCATCAAGAAGAATTCTATCAAAATATTCCTCTTGAAACTGTTCTCCTGCCTTACGTGAATCCATTGCAATTGTCCTTATATTGCCCAAACCTAAACGTTTAGCATTTTCATTAATTAATTTTACTTTATGTTCATGTAAATCAAGCGAGATCACTCCGCCAGTTAGTTTCATTTTTTCAGCAATATGCGTCGTTTTACCGCCAGGAGCGGCACATGCATCCAAAATTATTTCATTTTCATTAGGAGCTAGTGCATAGGCCGCTAGCATTGAACTTTCATCTTGTATCGTAATCATGCCTTTTTTAAATGCCCTTGAAAGTGCCAAATTTCCTTTCAATGCCCTAATGGCTTCGGGTATAATGGGACTTTTTTCAACTAGGAAGCCTTCTTCATCAAGATCCTCGATTACTTCACGGACGCTCGTTTTTGTTAGATTAACTCTTGCTGTCTGCAGTGGTGCCGTTAGATTGACCTCACACATTTCTTTCGTTCTTTCATAACCAAATTGGTCCACCCACCTCTTAACGAGCCATTCTGGGTGGCTCGTTTCAATTGATAGCTTTTCAATTGAATTACTAACCGCTTCTAACGATGGCAGTCCTTCACGCTGAATACTTCTAAGCACACCATTTACCATCCCTGAAATACCTTTGTGACCTCGTTTTTTGGCAATTTCTACCGCTTCAAATATAGCAGCTCTATCTGGAATTTTATCAAGGTATACCATTTGATAGAGGGTTATCCTTAGTAGCTGACGCACCCAATTTTCCAACTTTTTGCTATTTTTAATGAATGGTTTTAGAAAGTAATCTAATGCCATCCGTCTTTGTAATGTTCCATATGTTAACTCAGTTAGTAAACCGATATCAATAGGGGAAATTTTGTTTTTTTCAATGGTACTATTCAATAATAAATTACTATATGATTGGTTCTTTTCAATGTTTTCGAGTAACTCTACCGCTGCTTCACGGACATTTTTCTTTTTATTGGTCATTTTATTCTCCTAGTCTGCTGCCAACTAAGATTTTCGATCCTGCACCTCTGTAAAACTCTTCACATGACATTTTCTTTTTTCCAGATGGCTGCAGTTCTATAATCTTAATTGCAGTGTCATCACCCGTTGATACCGTTATACCATCAGGTTCGTTTTTTATGACTGTCCCAGGCTCCTCTATTTTTGTACCCGCGACCTTTTCTGAACGCCAGATTTTTAACGTTTGACCATCAAGAGTGGTAAAAGCAACTGGCCAGGGGTTTAAGCCACGGATATGATTATAAATTTCTTGGCCGGTTTTGGACCAATCAATCTTTTCCTCATCACGTTTAATATTATAAGCAAATGTTGCTCTCTCATTATCCTGAGGGATAGGTGTTAATTTTCCTTTTAGTAAATTTGGCAAAGTTTCAGATAATAAGTCTGCCCCAGCCTTGCTTAACTTTGTATGAAGGGTTCCCACATTATCTTCTTCGGCAATGTCTACTTCTACTTGAGTTAATATGTCACCTGCATCCAGCTTTTCAACCATATACATAATGGTTATCCCCGTTTTCTTCTTGCCTTGAATGATAGCATAATGTATAGGTGCACCTCCCCTGAGTTCAGGAAGAAGTGAGGCGTGGACGTTAATACAACCATGTGCTGGTGCTTCTAATATTTCTTTCGGAAGTATTTGTCCAAAGGCGGCTGTAATGATTAAATCGGGATTCAAAGAAAGGATTTTTTCCTGTTCCTCTTTTTGGCGAATTTTTTCAGGTTGAAAGACAGGGATTCCATGCTTCAATGCCTCAACTTTGACAGGCGGCGGTGTTAGTACTTTTTTTCTCCCCACCGGTCGATCTGGCTGGGTAACCACACCAATAACCTCATATCCATCATCTATAATTCTTTGCAGCACGGGTACTGAGAAGTCTGGGGTACCCATAAAAACAATCCTCGTCATTCACTTTCTACTCCTTTTAACTCATCTTCTTCGAGATATCGGCTTACCTTTGATGTGAATAATACCCCGTCTAAATGATCAATTTCGTGTTGTATCGCCCTTGCGAGAAATTCATCCGCTTCGAGCGTGTATTTTTTTCCTTTACGGTCAAATGCCTCGATTGTCACATGATTTGGTCTTGTAACTTCACCAAATAGATCTGGGAAGCTTAAACACCCTTCTGGACCGGTTTGCTCTCCTGATGTATGAATAACACGAGGATTAATCATCTCAATCGTCCCTGATTCATCATCAATATCGACGATTGCAATTCGTTCATCTATCCCAATCTGTGGGGCAGCCAGACCAACACCATCGTATTGAATCATAGTGTCATACATATCATCAAGCAATTTAGCAAGCTTTTTGTCAAACTTCTCTACAGGTCTGCATTCTTTTTCAAGTACCTCAGCTGGGTACATAACAATTTTTCGTATAGCCAAAGGTGTTCCTCCATCTAAATCGTAGTTGTCCGATTTTTATCTTTATACGTAATTACTAAACATTTTCACCCAAATCACTATATCATAACCTTGGATATCAAGGATATTTGTGTATCTTACATTAAAATAAATGGGTTTACATCGATAGAAACGAGTAACCCGCTCTTTGGGTCGCTTTGATACTGGTCGAGTATTGCTTTTAACGTTTTAGTAAGCTCCGGTTCACGCTTATATTTTATTAAGCAATGATAGCGGTATCGATTATTAATTCGTGGGATTGGCGACGCCGCTGGCCCTAAAACAACTGCCTGGTTGGAAATACGGGCTCGGACAAATGCAGCAATTTTTTCCGTTGCTGAGACGACAGTCATTAACTCTTCATGACTTATGGTTATTAAGGCCAAATAGTAAAATGGCGGGTAATGATGCGCTTTTCGTATCATCATTTCCCTGTGATAGAAGCGATCATAATCCTGTGTTCCGGCCAGTTCTACACTATAGTGCTCCGGAGTATAAGTTTGGATTACCACTTCCCCGGGTAATTCATGACGTCCCGCCCTGCCGCTGACTTGTGTTAATAGCTGAAAGGTCTTTTCAGAGGAGCGGAAATCCGGTAAATGGAGCATCGTATCTGCTGAAAGGACGCCAACAAGCGTAATATTGGGAAAATCGAGTCCTTTTGCAATCATTTGTGTTCCTAAGAGAATATCTGCTTTTCCTTCATGAAATTCCTTTAACAGTCTTTCATGGGCGCCCTTTTGTCCCGTTGTATCAACATCCATACGAATCACTTTTGCTTCAGGAAGAATTTTACCAAGTTCATCTTCAACCTTTTGCGTTCCCGTCCCAAAATAGCGAATGTAATCACTTGAGCACTCAGGGCACTGGTTCGGTACATAACTCTCAAATCCACAATAATGACATTTCATTTGTTCCTTAACCTTATGATAAGTCAAGGAGATATCACAATTAGGACAATTCATCACATACCCACAATCCCTGCACATAACGAATGATGAGTGACCGCGTTTATTTAGAAATAGTACAGACTGCTCTTTTCTTTCAATTCTATCCTTCAGTAAGTCAAACAACTTTCTTGAGAACATAGATCGATTGCCTTCTCTAAGCTCTTCACGCATATCAATAATTTCTACAGCTGGAAGTGCTCTTTTATTCATTCTGTTTGGCAGAGATAATAATGTGTATACTCCTTTTTGTGCTCTCGCAAATGACTCTAGTGCTGGAGTTGCACTTCCTAAAACAACTGGACAATTATTTTTTTGGGCTCGTTCAATTGCCACATCTCGAGCATGATAGCGTGGCATTTCTTCCTGCTTATAGCTTGTTTCATGTTCCTCATCAATAATGATGATTCCCAAATTCTCAAAAGGAGCAAAGATAGCTGATCTAGCACCTACAACAACTTTAACCTCTTTACGTTGGATCTTCCGCCATTCATCATACTTTTCACCAGCAGACAGTCCGCTGTGCAAAACCGCTACTAAATTTCCAAAACGTCCCTTAAAGCGATTTACCATTTGAGGAGTTAAAGCAATTTCTGGTACAAGTACAATCGCTTCTCTGCCTTTTTCAATGACATTCTGAATGGTTTGTAAGTAAATTTCAGTTTTCCCGCTTCCAGTTACTCCATAAAGTAAAAAAACCTCATGAAGTTTATTTTCAATACTATCTAGAATCGGAACGATTGCCCGCTGCTGGTCCTCCGTCAAGGGCAGCGGCTCGGTACGTGAGAAAGTCCGATTTTCATAGGGATCACGATAAACTTCCATGTTTCGTTCAGCAAGAAATCCCTTTTCAACGAGTGCTTTTACGGTTGACGCAGATATATTTAATAGTGATAATAATTGCCGTAATTCCACCGGATCACTGTGTTCAACAAAGTATTTTAGTACTTCTTTTTGTTTGTCTGCTTTTTGAGTCAGGCTCTTATGCGCTGTTTCCAGATCTGCAGAGGAAATTAGCGGTATTATATACTTTAACTTCTTTTTCTTAAGTCTTTCTTTCACTACATAAATAACTTCTAACAGACCTTTAGCAGCTTCTCTTTGAAGGATTGGAACAAGACCATTCTTTAAGGCGTCATCCCAATTAATCGTTTCTTCATTTTTAAATGCTTCTTGAAGTTTGTCAGGTAATTGATTTGGTTTTACTCCTGCAGAAAGCTTTACTTTCTTTTCATATTTCGCTTTTAAAGCAGCTGGGAGCATTGCCTGGAAGGCATATATCTTAAAGCACAACGTATTTTCAGTCAGCCAATTACCTAGATCTAGTAATTCCTGATTTAAAACAGGTTCTAGATCCATTGGTTCAATAATTTCACGGAGTTTCTTAAATTCTGAATCTGCTTTTATCTCAGTAACAAAACCTTGAATTTTCCTTGGACCGAAGGGGACGATTACCCTCATTCCGGGCTGAATAGTCTCATGCCATTGTGCTGGTATTAAATAATCAAACGCTCTATCGGTTTGTTTTGCAGGCACATCTACAATAACACTAGCGACTTTCATTTGGTTCCAAATCCTTTGGTAATACAACGATTTCTTCGATAATTTTATGTGCAACCTCAAGCTTTGACATTAGAGGTAACTCGATTTTACTTCCGTCACGCTTAAAAAGTGTCACTATGTTTGTATCCCTGCCAAATCCTGCACCTTCTGACTTAACATTATTGGCTACAATCATATCTGCATTTTTGGCCTTTAATTTTTTTACTGCGTACTCTTCGACATTTTCCGTTTCCGCTGCGAATCCAATTAGAACTTGGTTTCTTTTCTTGGCTCCGAGCTCAAATAAAATATCTTTCGTTCTTTCGAGTTCAATCACTTTGTCCCCTGGCTGCTTTTTCATTTTATGTTCATAAGAAACTTTCGGAGTGTAATCAGCAACCGCGGCTGTTTTTATAATAATATCAGCATGATCAAAGTTGTTCATGACTGCATGATACATTTCATCTGCACTCTCAACTTTCACTATATCCACACCCACGGGGGGAGATAAATGAACCGGTCCAGAAACCAAGATTACCTTTGCGCCCTCTTTCTTCGCTGCTTCCGCAAGAGCGTATCCCATTTTTCCTGTAGAATGGTTGGTAATAAAGCGGACGGGGTCAATCCTTTCTCTCGTTGGGCCTGCAGTAATTAAAACGGTTTTCCCTTTTAACTTCAACGAGCT
This sequence comes from Neobacillus niacini NBRC 15566, assembly GCF_001591505.1. Classification (GTDB taxonomy): domain Bacteria; phylum Bacillota; class Bacilli; order Bacillales; family Cytobacillaceae; genus Neobacillus; species Neobacillus niacini. Next base: position 265,079 of record NZ_BCVA01000002.1, on the reverse strand, counting down.
TTTATTTAAAAAATGCTGGTGGATTAATTCAACAATTTTTTCAGGTTCCTCTAAACGTCCCTTGCCTACATAGCCACAAGCTAAATAGCCCTCACTTGGTTCGATAAATCGATAACCATAAGCTGCCAATATCTCTATGTTCTTTTTTACTGCCGGATGGTCATACATATGTACATTCATCGCCGGAGCAATCCATACTGGAGCAGTTGCAGCGAGTAAGGTGGTGGTAATCATATTATCAGCAATGCCATTTGCCAGCTTACCTATCGTATTGGCTGTCGCAGGTGCCACAAGTATTAAATCCGCCCAATCAGCTAAATCAATGTGTGCAATCACACCGGGATTTTTCTCTTCAAATGTATCGGTATACACATCATTTCGGGATAACGCCTGAAAAGTTAACGGGGAAACAAATTTTACTGCAGAGTCACTAAGGATTACTTTTACCTTAGCGCCAGCTTGGACAAGTTTGCTTGTAAGAGCTGCTGCTTTATATACCGCAATTCCACCTGACACACATAATAAAACCTTTTTATCTAACATCTCGTATCCCCCACTTCTCTATTCCACAAATATCTATTCTTTTATTATGCTAGAAACACTTTGTTTTTTCATCTTTTTCAACCGCTTTTCGACAAAAAACAAAAAAAGTCTGACATCCTGCCGTCAGACCTTCTCGTTTACTACTTGCCTATATTACTATCTTTACCGTAGACAGCACCTGTTTCTGATTTTTTGGGAATTCGGTATGTCAGCTCACCGCTGTAGATTTCCTCTAAGGCTTTTCCTACATGTTTATAGGAAACATATTTAGGTAATCTTTCATCATGTGTTTGCTGCATGGAACGAGCACGTTTTGCCGCAACAGAAACTAGTGAGTATTTTGAGTCAATTTTATTAAGTAATGAATCAATCGAAGGATATAACATTTATTCAACCTCCAGTAATTTTTTATATCGGTGTTCTACGCGTTCTCGGCGGCAATGTTCCGCAACAACGATTGCTTTTACACGTTCACATGCCAATTCTACCTGGTCATTTTCCACAACATAATCGTATAATTCCATCATTTCAATTTCTTCACGAGCAGATAACATCCGATTGTTGATTAACTCTTCTGTTTCGGTACCTCTTGTAACAATTCGATTCTTTAACTCGGAAAGACTAGGTGGCATTAAGAAAATAAATAAACCTTCTGGAAATTTTTCTCTAACCTGTCGGGCACCCTTTACTTCAATTTCTAAGAAAACATCTTTCCCGGCGTCTAAGGTCTCTCGTACATAATCTACAGGAGTGCCATAGTAGTTGCCAACAAATTCTGCATACTCTAAAAGTTTACCTTGCTGAATTAATTCTTCGAATTCTTGACGTGACTTAAAAAAATAATCTACTCCATTTACTTCCCCAGGGCGAGGCGCGCGCGTTGTTGCAGATATTGAGTATTCAAAAGCCGTGTCCGGATGGGAAAATATTTCTTTTCTAACCGTTCCTTTTCCGACACCAGATGGACCAGAAAATACGATAAGTAATCCTTTTTCCTGCATTTTCTATATCCTACCCTTCGTCTATAATTTCATCACGGTCGCCCAAACGATGGGCAACCGTTTCAGGTTGTACAGCTGATAAAATAACATGGTCACTATCCATGACTATTACCGCACGTGTACGTCTTCCATATGTAGCATCAATCAAAGAACCCCGATCACGGGCATCTTGGATTATCCTTTTTATCGGAGCTGATTCAGGGCTTACAATTGAAATTATCCGATTGGCAGATACGATATTTCCAAAGCCAATATTAATTAATTTAATCGACATGATTATCATCCAATCATCAATAATATATTTTGGTCGAGTCAACCAGTTTCTAAACACTATTATTCAATATTTTGAACTTGTTCCTTCAGTTTCTCAAGCAAACTTTTTATTTCAACTACTTTTTTAGTAATAGTTGAATCATTTGCTTTTGACCCAATTGTATTCGCTTCCCTATTCATCTCCTGCACAAGAAAATCAAGTTTTCTTCCAATCGGCTCAATCTCGTTTAATGTTTGCTTAAATTGCTGGACGTGACTATTTAACCTTGTCAATTCCTCGTTAATATCAATTTTATCAGAAAAGATTGCCACTTCGGTTAATACACGACTTTCATCAATTTGTCCTTGTACTAATTCCTCAATTCTTTTCATTAAACGTTCTTGATAGGCGGAGACAACTTGAGGAGCGTAATCTTTTAGTTCATCTAAATTTGTATCTAGCTGTAATAAAGAAGTGAGCAAATCCTTTTTTAGCTCTTCTCCTTCGGTAACTCGCATTTGCTTACATAGTAAAACTGCTTCTTCTGTTGCTCTTAGTACTAAATTTTCCAATTCTTCGTTGCCAGCATCATTTTCTTCGATATGTAAAAATTCGTTTCGTGTTAATAAATCCTGAAGTAACACTTTTCCTTCAATATTAAATTTATTACGTGCTTCTTTAATAAACAGGTAGTATTCTTCGAGGAGTTTCCAATCAACCTGAATTTTCCGAGTAACCGCACCTTCCCCTTCTATCATTATATAAACTTCAGCCCTGCCGCGTCGAAGGTGCTGATTCAACTTTTTCTTAATCTTATCTTCTACCTTTAATAACTGCCTCGGCATCCGAACATTTATTTCACAAAAACGATGGTTGACTGTTTTTACTTCCACATTTACAGAAAAAGAGGCAGAGGAAATGCTGCTCCTCCCAAAGCCCGTCATACTTGAAACCATTAAGGACACTCCAATCTTCTGAAGATGAGCGGTTAACCTACTATGTAAAGTATTGTTTTTTTTGAAAACTAACAAAAGGTAATAGAGTCATCTCTACTACCTTTTGGATTATAACACACTTTATTTTGTTTTTCTTAACAAAAATGATCCTGCTAGTAAAAAAGTTGGGATCGAAGATAGTCCGATAATCAAAAGCCAGTCTTTTGCTAAGATTGGTAAGGTGTGAAATATTGGCTGGAATGGCGGGTAGTAAATGACTGCAATCATCAATGCAAGGGATGACACAACCGCCCAAACCAGATATTGGTTCCCAAATGGATTTCTAGATAAAACAGACTTTTCACTTCTACAATCAAACACATGAATGAGCTGCGCTAACACTAGTGTTGCGAATGCAATTGTTTGTGCATATGGTAGATTTTCAGGATTCTGTTTATAGACAATCATAAAGGCTAATAAGGTGACGATTCCAATGAGAAAACCCCTTGAGACCACTTTCCAGCCTAATCCTCGAGAAAATACACCTTCATTAGGGCTGCGCGGTTTACGTTTCATTACATCCTCTTCAGGGCGGTCCAATCCTAATGCCATTGCTGGCAGTCCATCCGTCACTAAATTAACCCAAAGGATTTGAATCGGAACTAACGGCAGTGGCAGTGCTAAGATCATAGCAAACAACATGACCAAAATTTCACCTACATTCGAAGCCAGTAAGTATCGAACAAATTTCCTTATATTTTCATATATATTTCTGCCTTCTTCAATTGCAGACTTGATTGTTGCGAAATTATCATCCAATAGTACAAGTGAAGATGCTTCTTTTGCCACGTCTGTGCCTGTAATCCCCATGGCGACACCAATATCCGCGGCTTTAATAGCCGGTGCATCATTTACACCATCACCTGTCATGGCAACAATATGACCTCTATTTTGTAAAGCCTTAACAATTTTCAATTTATGCTCTGGTGAAACACGAGCAAATACTGAAACATCGTCAACTACTTCCTCAAGTTCCTCAACGGACATGTTTGATAGAGCATTTCCATCTAGAACCATACTCTTTTTCGTTAAAATTCCCAGTTGAGCAGCGATCGCTTTAGCCGTTATTACATGATCGCCGGTGATCATTACCGTTTTTATTCCTGCTTCTTTACATTCTTTTACTGCGTCTTTAACCTCAGGTCTAGGAGGGTCAATCATTCCCTGGACACCAATAAAGGTTAATTTATTTTCCGCTTCCTGTTCGCTAAGGATCATGGTATTGGCAGGTATAGGTTTAAAGGCAATGGCGATCGTTCTTAGGGCTTTTGAAGCAAGGTTATTGATAGCTTCTTGTACTTGGTTTTGGACACTCTGTCCAAGATATTGTGTCTTACCATCCCAAAGGATGGATTCACTCTTACCTATAATTACATCCGGAGCCCCTTTTGTTACTATAAAATTCCTGCCCTGCTTGTCTTTAACATGCATACTCATCATTTTTCTCGCAGAATCAAACGGGAATTCCTTTACAATGGTAAATTCATCTAATAAATTTGTACGGTCTAATCCCGCTTTCATCGCACTAACAAGCAACGCACCTTCTGTAGGATCTCCGTCAAGAATGTAATCTTCATCTTTGATTACTAGTTCTGAATGGTTACAGATCATCCCGAAGATGAGCATTTGCTGCAAGGCTTTTTCATCTTTTGGATGAACAACCGTATTATCACGGTAAAAATCACCTCGCGGCTGATAGCCGACACCATCGACTGTCCAAGTGTTACCTCCGCTCCATAAATGGGTAACAGTCATTTTGTTTTGTGTCATAGTACCTGTTTTATCAGAACAAATAACCGACGCACAGCCGAGTGTTTCTACTGCCGGCAGCTTTCTAACTATTGCATTTTTCTTAATCATTTTTTGAACTCCAAGAGACAATGCAACCGTAACAATGGCCGGTAATCCCTCAGGAATTGCTGCAACTGCAAGAGATACACCGGCTAGGAACATTTCATATAGTTCGTGTCCCTGTAAGACTCCAACCGCAACCACAAGCACGGTTAAAACTAAAGCGACTGTAATCAAAATTTTTCCCAACTGCTCTAAACGGCGCTGCAGCGGAGTTTCCTGCGTTTCTGCATTTTGGAGTAAGTCGGCAATTTGCCCCATCGCGGTTTTCATTCCTGTACCAATAACGACTCCTACACCACTCCCCCTAGTAATCATCGTGCCCATGAAGGCTATGTTCTCCATGTCACCAATCCCTGGGTTAATTGTCTTTAAAGGATCTATATGCTTAGATACCGGCACGGACTCTCCAGTAAGTGCGGACTCTTCGATTTCTAAACTTCTAGATTCAATAATCCGTACATCGGCACCTATTCTATCTCCGCTTGAAAACTTAATAATATCTCCGGGGACAATCTCTTTAGAAGGGATTTTCACCCATTGTCCTTCCCGTAAAACAGAAACCTGTGGAGCGGATAATTCCTTTAGTGCCTGCAAGGATTTCTCAGCTCTTCTTTCCTGATAGAATCCAAGGATACCGTTAATAATGACAATAGCAATAATCGCAACGGCATCAATATATTCACCAAGCAAACCCGATAAAAGCGTAGCTGCAAGAAGTACCAGCACCATAAAATCTTTAAACTGACTAAAAAACAAGAGCAAAGCAGATTGCTTTTCCCCTTCTTGCAATTCATTATGCCCATGCTGAGCTATTCGTTTCTTTACTGCTTCTGGTGATAACCCAGACGAAAAGTCGGTATCTAAGACCTTTTCTACTTGATTTATCTCCATCTCATGGAATTTCATCCGACCATCTCACTTCCCCCTAGTTTTCTTAGACATTACTCTAAAGACAGCTTATTCAGCCTCGTCCAAAAAAATGCTATGATAATTTAGACGAGTTATGAGAACTGCATGAACAAGATAAAATAAGACATACTCATACTTTGTAAGCTATACTTAAAGAAGTAAATATGTTTGAAGTAAAGGATGTTTTTCATGTCATTTGATGGTTTATTTACAAAAGCAATGGTTGATGAACTTTCGTGCACGTTAAAGGGCGGTAGAATTAACAAGGTGCACCAGCCTTATAAAAATGAAGTAATTCTTACAATCCGTGCAAATGGAGTGAACCAAAAGCTATTATTTTCAGCTCACCCCAGCTATGCACGAGTCCAGCTTACAAATGAAGCATACGAAAACCCCAGCGAACCGCCAATGTTCTGTATGCTGCTTAGAAAGCATATTGAGGGCTATATATTAGAGGATGTGTATCAAGTAGAAAATGATCGGATGATTATTTTTGAAATCAAAGGCAGAAATGAAATCGGTGATGTCAGCTACAAACAGCTAGTCATCGAAATCATGGGAAGACACAGTAATATTGTACTGGTTGATAAAACTAGGAATATCATTCTCGACAGTGTTAAGCACGTGTCATTTGCTGTAAATAGCCACAGAGCGATCTTGCCAGGGCAGCCATATATTTACCCGCCAGAACAAAACAAACAAAACCCATTTATGGTTGGTACTGATGATATCTTGAGAAAGATTGATTTTAATAGCGGTAAGCTTGATAAGCAAATTGTTGAGCATTTTGCTGGAACCTCACCGCTTTTTGCGAAAGAAGTGATTTTCCAAAGCGGTATTGCTAACCGAGCAACCGTACCAGCTTCGTTTCTTCAATTGATACAAAGAATTAAGAGTGGAGAGTTTTTACCTTCTATTATGTCAACAGGTAATAAGGAAGTGTTCTACCTCTTTCCGCTTGAACATATTAAAGGGGAAGTGAAAAACTTCTCCACCTTAAGTGAAATGCTTGACCGCTTTTATTTCGGAAAGGCTGAAAGGGACAGGGTTAAGCAGCAAGGAAATGATATTGAGCGGTTAATCATCAATGAGAAAGAAAAAAATGAGAAAAAAATCGAAAAGTTAGAGAGCACATTAAGAGAGGCTGAGAAATCAGACCAGCTCCAACGTTTTGGGGAATTATTAACTGCAAATCTCTATGCTGCAAAAAAAGGGATGAAAGAAATCGAGGTAATTGATTATTACGATGAAATGGGCGGAAAAGTTGTAATACCATTAGATCCGCGGAAGACGCCATCAGAAAACGCTCAAAAGTATTTTTCTAAATACCAGAAAGCGAAAAACTCTGTTTCCATTGTTATTGAACAAATCGAAAAAGCACGTGAGGAAGTTCTTTATTTTGAGAATTTATTGCAGCAGGTACAATCAGCGTCCCCTAAGGACATCCAGGAAATTCGCGAGGAACTGGTGGAAGGGGGATATATCCGCGACCGTCAAAAACGAAATGCTAAAAAGATATCCAACGCGAAACCGATATTGGACCATTACCGTTCTTCTGATGGCACTGAAATAATCGTTGGAAAAAATAATAAGCAAAATGATTATTTGACCAATAAACTAGCCGCGAGAGATGAGATTTGGCTTCATACCAAAGACATTCCTGGCTCCCATGTAATCATTCGCAGCAAAGAACCATCCGAAGAAACCATCCGTGAAGCAGCGAACTTGGCTGCCTATTTTAGCAAAGCTCGAAATTCCGGTTCCGTACCGGTAGATTATACAAAGGTGCGGTATGTAAAAAAACCTAGCGGTGCAAAGCCGGGCTTTGTTATTTATGATAATCAACAGACAGTATATGTTACCCCTGAGGAAGAATTGGTTCTTAAACTTAAGAAATAATAAATATGCCCCGGATTTCCGGGGCTATTGTTTTATTCGAATCTCTTACTCCATTCTGATGGGGCCGTGCTCCATGATAGTAAGCTTTCTTGATCGTTTTTGCTGATGTAGCCCATTTCAATTGCCACCTCGACTAGATTTGCAAAATCCGTAAGCGATTCACTTTGAATCTCTTCTTGTTGGAATGCCTCCTTCCCCTTTTCCAGCCCATATGTGAAAATGGAAACTACGCCAAGGACTTCACAGCCAGCTTCTCTTAGTGCTTGAACAGCTGTAATGACACTGCCGCCAGTAGAAATTAAATCCTCCACCACCACAACCTTTTGACCTTTTTCTACTTTTCCTTCTATTTGGTTCCCTTTTCCATGACCTTTTGCTTTCGAACGAACGTAACACATCGGTAAGTTTAATAAATCGCTAACCCAAGCGGCGTGTGGAATCCCTGCTGTTGCTGTCCCGGCAATTACTTCTGCAGCCGGATATTTCTCAAGAATTAAAGCTTGCAGACCTTGTGCGATTGCTTTTCTTACTTCTGGATAAGAAAGAGTTAGGCGGTTGTCACAATAGATTGGCGAGCGTAATCCTGAAGTCCAAGTAAATGGATCGTTAGGTTTCAAAGCTACCGCATTGATCGTTAATAATTTTTCTGCTATTACTTTTTTCATTGTTGAACTCTCCTCCATGCATCTAACCATTTTTCGTAGCTGTTTACTGGATCAGTTGATCTTGTGATGGAACGACCTACAACTATTGACGATACACCAGCGTCCCTCGCAAACTCTGGAGTTGCAATTCGTTTTTGATCACCCGTATTATCTTCTTCCATTCGTATACCTGGAGTAAATGTATAAAAACTGTCACCCAATTTTTTACGAATTGTTTTTGCCTCCCATGCTGAGCAAACGACTCCATCTAAACCAGCTTCTTTTGTGAGTGAGGCATAATGGAGAACCGAAGTTTCAAGTGGAACTGAAATCAACTGTTCTTTATTCATTTGCTCTTCCGATGTACTTGTCAGCTGGGTAACTGCTATACATGCTGGACGCTTTCTACCAGCTGCAGTCCCTGCTTCTAAACCTTCTAATGCCGCAATCATCATCTCTTTACCGCCTGCAGCATGGACGTTGACAAGGTCACATTCTAACCTTGCTAGACCCTTCATGGCACTTTTTACGGTATTCGGAATGTCATGAAGCTTTAAATCTAGAAAAATACGATGACCAATTCCTTTTAAATAATGAACAATTTCAGGACCTTCCTGATAAAACAGCTCCATTCCAACCTTTACAAACAGCTGCTTACCATTAAATGGCTGTAAAAATTGCTCTACCTCTTTACGATTCGCAAAATCAAGCGCGATGATAAGTGAGTTGTTCATGCTCCTGCCAGCTCCTTCCCCTGCATTCACTGATGTGTTCATAGCCCAATTGATCCAAAAGCATTGGTAATTCATCAATAATGGTTGGGCATACAAATGGGTCCACAAAATTTGCTGTCCCAACGGCAACGGCACTTGCCCCGGCATAAAAGAATTCAATCACATCTTCGGCAGACTCAATACCGCCCATTCCAATGATAGGGATATTTACTGCCTGACTCACTTCATAAATCATCCGTAGTGCGACCGGTTTAATCGCAGGTCCTGATAGACCGCCAGTACGATTAGCCAAGATTGGCTTACCTGTCTTTAAATCCAATCTCATTCCAACAAGCGTGTTAATCATCGTTAAGCCATCCGCACCACCATCTTCTACTGCTTTGGCCATTTCTACAATATTGGTTACATTCGGTGAAAGCTTGACGTAAACCGGAACTTCGGAGACTTCTTTTACTTTCCGAGTTAACTGCTTTGCTACCTCCGGAATCGTACCAAAAGCAATTCCTCCCGTTTTTACATTTGGGCAAGAAATGTTCAATTCTAATGCATGAACATTAGCAGCTTTCGAGATGTGTTCTGCCACCTCGATGTAGTCTTCTTCCAATGAACCTGCAACATTGGCAATAATCGGGACATCATACTGTGATAACCAAGGAAGTTCATTGCTTAATACTTTTTCCAAACCCGGATTTTGCAGTCCGATTGCGTTAAGCATTCCAGATGATGTTTCTGCAACTCTCGGTGTTGGATTGCCGAACCGAGGTTCCACCGTCGTGGCTTTAATCATAATCGCACCGAGTTTACTTAAGTCATAGAATTGGCTATATTCTCTGCCAAATCCAAAGCAGCCTGAAGCAGGCATAATTGGGTTCTTTAAGTTTAAACCAGGTAACTGTATGTTTAGTCTGCTCATATTAATACCTCCCCGGCACGGAAAACTGGACCATCACTGCAAACTTTTTTATAGGATATGTCTTTTGCCTCATTGCTTGTTTTACATACACACGCAAAGCATGCTCCTACCCCGCAGCCCATTCTTTCTTCTAACGATAGAAACACTTTCTTATGAGAATACTGTTTTTCAATTGCTTTCAGCATAGGTGTTGGGCCGCAAGTATATAAACAATCAAAATCTAACTCTTTAATAACATCGGTAACAAAACCTTTTTTTCCGTAAGAACCATCCACTGTTGTAATATAAGTGTCCCCATATTCTAAAAACTCTTTTTCATAGAATACAGCGGATTCTGTCTGGAAACCAAGGACATGAACCACCTTTACTCCTTTTGCGGTCAGTTGCTTAGAAAGTTCATATAACGGCGGGACACCGATTCCGCCGCCCACTAGCAGTGCCGTTTCACCCGCATTGACTTCATTGACTGGAAATCCATTGCCTAAAGGGCCGAGAATGTCTATCAGCATTCCCGGACCATTATCAGCAAGCAACGTAGTCCCTTTTCCTTCCTTACGATAAATCATCGTAAATTGTGAATTCTTTTTATCAAATGAAGAGATACTAATTGGTCGTCGCAGTAGAGGGTCTAACCCCTTAGCAACCCGGATATGCACGAACTGTCCAGGTGCGTTTATTTCATTTACAAAATCTGCTTCGACCGTTAGTTCAAAGATATCTTTAGCAACTTCTTCTTGGGAGATGATTTTGCATAGTTCCTTTTTTATCAAGCAAACACAACCTCCTTTTCCTCTACTGCCATAGCTTCTGCTGAAAAATTCATTGATTCGATTACTTTAAGAATGGCGTCAGCTGTATCTAATGAGGTTAAGCATGGAACCCCATTTTCAACTGCTTCACGACGAATTCTAAAGCCGTCACGTTCAGGCTGTTTTCCCTTTGTCAGCGTGTTAACAATGAACTGGGCCTCCCCATTATGAATAACGTCTAGCAGTGTTTTGCCTTCCGAGCCAATTTTCCCAATGACCTTTACAGGCAGACCAGCAGCCTCGAGAACAGCAGCTGTACCACCTGTTGCCATAATTCGATAACCGTTGGCAGCAAAACGTTTAGCAAGCTTTAATGATTCTTGTTTATCTTTATCTGCGACGGTAAACAATACAGTACCAAACTTTTGAATATTCATACCTGAGGCAATTAACCCTTTATAAAGTGCCTTTTCAAGGGTAATATCTTTACCCATTACTTCACCTGTTGATTTCATTTCAGGACCAAGCGTGATATCTACGCTTCGGAGTTTCGCAAAGGAAAATACTGGTACTTTTACATACACACCTTTCTTTTCAGGAACGATTCCTGGTGTGTAGCCTTGATCCACGATTGAAACACCTAAGATTGCTTTTGTGGCAATTTTAGCCATTGGAACATTAGTAATCTTGCTTAAGAATGGAACAGTACGACTTGAACGTGGATTGACTTCAAGGACATATACCTGATCTTTCGCAATGACATACTGAATATTCAACAGTCCAACAATGTTTAAACCCTTCGCCATTTTTTCGGTGTATTCAACGAGAGTTTGTTTGATACTAGCTGAAAGTGTCTGTGGCGGGTATACTGCAATCGAATCCCCAGAATGGACCCCTGCACGTTCAATATGCTCCATAATGCCAGGTATCAACACATTTTCGCCGTCACAAATGGCATCCACTTCAATTTCTTTTCCTGTTAAGTAGCGGTCAATCAAAACTGGATGTTCAGGATTAATTTTAACTGCATTTTCCATATAATGAAGCAGTTCTTCTTGGCGATAGACAATCTCCATTGCTCTGCCTCCTAGTACATAAGAAGGACGCACAAGAACTGGGTAACCAATTTCATTTGCAATTTCAACGGCCTCAGAAACTGATAATGCAGTTTTCCCAAGTGGCATTGGGATGTCGAGCTGTACAAGGGCTTGTTCAAATTTATCCCTGTTCTCTGCACGATCCAAATCCTCAAGGCTTGTTCCAAGAATTTTCACTCCATTTTCCTCTAATTTAGCAGCTAGATTAATCGCCGTTTGTCCGCCAAATTGTACAACTACACCTAGTGGACTTTCTAAATCAATAATACTCATTACATCTTCAATCGTTAGTGGTTCAAAATAAAGCTTATCCGAGATACTGAAATCAGTTGAAACCGTTTCAGGATTATTATTAATAATAATTGCTTCATAACCAGCTTCTTTTATTGCTTTAACAGAATGAACTGTTGCGTAATCAAACTCTATACCTTGGCCGATACGAATTGGACCAGAACCAAGAACAATAACACTTTGTCTGTCTGTTACCATCGATTCATTTTCTTCTTCGTATGTTCCGTAGTAGTAAGGTGTTTCTGATTCAAATTCAGCCGCACATGTATCTACCATTTTATAAACTGGGATTATACCCAAATCTTTGCGTAGATTGTAAATATCCTGTTCCTTACGATTCCAAAGTTTGGCAATCGCATTATCAGAAAAGCCTTTTTGTTTAACTTCCTTAAGTATATCCATATCCATTGGATTAGAAGCAATCTTTGTTTCTAATTCAATTATTCCTTGGAACTTGTTTAAGAAAAATAAGTCTATCTGGCTCCATTGATGAATGGTTTCTACCGTAATCCCCCGCTTAAGTGCTTCCGCGATATAAAAGAGCCTCTCATCTCCGGCTTTACAAATTCGTTTTTCTAATAATTCATCACTGATATCTTCTGCTCCATTTAATTCAAAATGGTATACACCAGCTTCTAACGAGCGGATAGCTTTTAATAAAGATTCCTCAAAGGTTCTTCCAATCGCCATTACTTCACCGGTAGCTTTCATTTGCGTTCCAAGTGAACGATTGCCTGATTCAAATTTATCAAATGGCCATCTTGGAATTTTTGTAACGATGTAGTCTAGAGCCGGTTCAAAGCTTGCATATGTTTTACCTGTTACAGGATTAAGCATTTCATCCAGCGTTAAACCTACTGCAATTTTGGCTGCAAGTTTAGCAATCGGATAACCTGTTGCTTTTGACGCTAAAGCGGACGAACGGCTTACCCTTGGGTTTACCTCAATGATATAGTAGTTAAAACTATAAGGGTCTAGGGCAAGCTGAACATTACATCCGCCTTCTATTCCCAGTGCACGAATTATTTTTAATGAAACGTTTCTTAATAGCTGATATTCTCTGTCACTCAACGTTTGGCTTGGCGCAACGACAATAGAGTCGCCTGTATGAACACCCACAGGATCAATGTTTTCCATATTACATACAACAATGGCATTATCATTTCCATCGCGCATTACTTCATATTCGATTTCTTTATAACCGGCAATGCTTTTCTCGAGTAAACATTGGGTTACGGGACTGTGCTTTAAACCGCTCGCAACGATTTCATCCAACTCTTCTGCATCATGACAGATTCCGCCGCCTGTTCCGCCAAGTGTATAAGCAGGGCGAACAATGACAGGAAATCCAATTTTTTCAACAAATGCATGTGCTTCGGCTAATTCATGGATAATCTCACTATCTGGAACAGGTTCACCAAGCTCATTCATTAGACTGCGGAATAAATCACGATCTTCTGCTTGTTTAATCGCGGATAACTTTGTTCCTAAGATCTCAACTTCACACTCTTCTAAAACTCCTGATTTTGACAACTCAACAGCTAAGTTTAGACCTGTTTGACCCCCAAGAGTAGCGAGCAGGGCGTCTGGACGTTCTTTGCGAATGATTCTGCTAACAAATTCCTCCGTTAATGGTTCAATATAAACGGCATCCGCAATTTCTGTATCTGTCATAATTGTGGCCGGATTGGAGTTTACAAGAATAACACGATAACCTTCTTCTTTAAGGGCAATACAAGCCTGGGTGCCTGCATAATCGAATTCTGCTGCCTGGCCAATGACAATTGGTCCTGAACCAATCACTAAAATGGAGTTTATATCAGTACGTTTTGGCATGTTGTGGAAACCTCCTGTTTTTGATCTTCAATCATCGCAAGAAACTGATCGAATAAATGGTTGGCGTCTTCAGGTCCTGGTGACGCTTCTGGGTGGTATTGAACAGTAAAGGCAGGATAATCTAAATGCTTTAAACCTTCGACTGTTCCATCATTTAGGGCAATATGGGTAACTGCCAGTCTAGTGTTCTGTAATGACTTTTCTTCAACCGTAAAACCATGATTTTGTGCTGTAATCGCGATTTTCCCTGTTGTTAAATCTTTAACAGGATGGTTAGAACCTCGATGTCCGAATTTCATTTTATCTGTATTGGCACCACATGCTAACGCAAATAATTGGTGGCCAAGGCAGATACCAAATATCGGAACTAAGCCTAATAGCTGTTTAATCATATGAATGGCTTCTGGAACATCCTTTGGATCCCCAGGTCCGTTGGAAAGCATAATTCCATCTGGTCGTAATTGCAGGATTTCATCCGCCGTTGTATGGTATGGAACCACAACAACATCACAATTGCGTTTATTTAATTCTCGTAAAATACCATGCTTCATCCCGAAATCAACAAGCACAATTCTTTTTCCTCTGCCTGGACTTGGATAAGAATTTTTTGTGGAGACTCTTCTCACTTGGTCGATCGGCAGCTTTGTCTGTCTAAGTTTACTAATTACTTCATTTGGATCACTTTCAATCGAGCAGATAGCTCCTTTTAATGTTCCGTATTGACGAATAATTCTTGTTAATTTACGTGTATCAATCCCTGCAATTCCAGGGATATTTTTCATTTTAAAATACTCATCCATCGTAAATTCGCTTCTCCAATTGGAAGGGAATTCTGCAGCTTCCTTGACGATAAAGCCTTTCACAGCAGGGTTAATGGTTTCAAAATCGTCTCGGTTGATACCATAATTTCCAATCAGTGGGTAAGTCAGCATAACAATTTGCCCGCAATAAGATGGGTCTGAAAGAATTTCTTGATAGCCTGTCATTCCTGTATTAAAGACGACTTCTCCGATTGTATCCATATGACTTCCAAAACCATCGCCGATAAAAATCGTTCCATCTTCTAAAATTAGTTGTGCTTTCATACTGTTACACGTCCTTTTTCCCAAACTACTTGCCCGTTACAAATGGTCATTTCTGGCCAACCCTTACAATTCCAGCCAGTAAATGGTGTGTTTTTCCCTTTAGATAGGAATTCTTGTGGATCAATTACCTTTTCTTCTTCAAGATTTACTAATACGATGTCTGCTGGCGCTCCTACTTTAATCGTTCCAGTAGGGAGAGAAAATGTTTCTGCAGGTTTTTTGGTCATAAAACCAATTAACTGCTCAAGACTTATAATGTTCTTTAAGACAAAATGTGTATAAAGAAGAGGAAACGCTGTTTCTAACCCGACAATCCCAAAAGGAGCAAGCTCTATTCCCTCATTTTTTTCTTCGCTTGTATGTGGTGCATGGTCAGTTGCAATAAAATCAATCGTTCCGTCCAATAGTCCCTCAATTAACGCTTCTCTGTCAGCCTTATCACGAAGCGGCGGATTCATTTTAAAATTAGGATCAAGATTATCTGGGATATCATCTTGAGTTAACAATAAATGGTGTGGTGTAACTTCAGCAGTGACTTTAATCCCTGCTCTTTTTGCATCCCTAATCACGCGAACCGATTCTTTTGTGCTAACATGGCAAACGTGATAATGACATCCTGCCGCCTCTGCAAGCAATACATCCCTTGCAATCTGGACAGACTCACAAATGGATGGAATCCCGTTTAATCCATTCCTTTTAGAAAAAGAACCCTCATGAACACACCCTTTATTAATTAATGTGTCTTCTTCACAATGGGCAACAATAGCCATGTTAACTTCTGCAGCTTTTTGCATTGCCTTTAACATCATGTCAGCTGATTGTACGCCGACACCATCATCTGTAAATGCGAATGCTCCAGCATTTTTCAGCCCTTCAAAATCTGTTAAATCCCTGCCAAGTTGTCTGACCGTAATGGAAGCATAAGGTAGTACACGAACACTTGCAGTTTCTTGTATTCTGTTTTGCACCCATTCCATTTGTTCCACTGAATCCGGAACAGGTCTTGTATTCGGCATTGCTGCCAGTGTTGTATAACCGCCTCTCGCTGCTGCAAGAGTTCCAGTAGCAATGGTTTCTTTCTTCTCGCCTCCTGGCTCTCGAAGATGGACGTGTAAATCGATAAATCCTGGAGAAACCAGTCTTCCGTCCGCATTAATTTTTCGATCGGCAGTTGTTTCTATCTTTTTATCAATCTTTACGATTGTTCCATCTTCTATTAAAATATCTGCTAGTTCCTTCTCACCGTTAAATGCTATGTAACTGGCGTTCTGAATAAGTAGTTTCATTTCCATACACTCCTTTTAAACTTTCTATTGATCTCTTTAAAACAGCCATCCTTACAAATACACCATTTTCCATTTGCTTAAAGATTCTTGAACGTTTGCATTCTACTAAGCTATCTGATATCTCAACATTTCGATTTACTGGTGCAGGGTGCATAATAATACTGTGAGGCTTCATTCTTTTTTCTCTTTCTAATGTAAGCCCAAACTGTCTATGGTAATCTGCCGCTGTGTAGCTTCCCTTTTTTTGGTGGCGTTCATGCTGCACGCGCAGGAGCATGACCACATCGGCCTCCTCCACAGCCTCATCAATAGGTCTAAATCTCGAAGCACTTAAGCTATGATGGTCAAACCATTCATTTGGTCCTGAGAAAATAACCTCAGCTCCTAATCTTGTTAGAGTATCAGCATTTGAACGTGCTACTCGGCTGTGCCGGATATCACCAATGATGGCGATTTTCAGGCCCGTAAAAGTGCCAAATTCCTGATAGATGGTTAAGAGGTCTAAAAGAGATTGAGTGGGATGATGACCACAGCCATCTCCTCCATTAATGATTGGAATATTTACTTTTTCAACGAGTTCATCAAAGTAACGATCTTGCCCATGACGAATGACGATTGCATTAACGCCAATTGATTCAAGTGTTTTTACGGTATCATATAGTGTTTCACCCTTTTGAACACTTGAAGTTTGGACTTCAAACGGAATGACCTTTAGCCCTAACCTTCTTTCAGCCACTTCAAAGCTCGATTTAGTCCTAGTACTTGCCTCAAAAAATAAGTTAGCAGAAAACATTTGCTCTTCTGGATTCCACTTCATTCCATCAGAAAATGCTTGCGCCTCTTTTAAAATTTGATATATCTCATCAACTTTAAGCTCATTTGTGGTTAGCAAGTGCTTCAACATGCTATTCCCCCATCTCTTTTTTTGGTAA
Source organism: Neobacillus niacini NBRC 15566 (assembly GCF_001591505.1). Lineage (GTDB taxonomy): Bacteria > Bacillota > Bacilli > Bacillales > Cytobacillaceae > Neobacillus > Neobacillus niacini. Next base: position 248,058 of record NZ_BCVA01000002.1, on the reverse strand, counting down.
AAAAACCCTGACCGTAAACGATCAGGGTGCAATAAAATCTAACCAAGTTCATTAATGTACTGAACATTAACACTTAGTATTACACCCTTATAGCCTCTCTGGACTACTTTTAAAAGGTTGATTCTCCTTATGCAGTTTTTGGATTATCCTTTTCTACCGTTTGTTCGAACATATCTTCATTTACTGGTTCTTTACCAGGCAGGATTAAGTGCAAAAGAACTCCGGCAATGGCTGCGAATGCCATTCCTTGAATCTGGAATGATTCTGATACTTTTACAAAGGCGCCGCCAATTCCGAAAACTAGGATGACAGATGAAATCACTAAGTTTCGCTTGTTCCCAAAATCAATTTTACTGTCTACGAGCATCCGTAGCCCTGATGAAGCGATGATTCCAAAAAGAAGTATGGATACGCCGCCCATAACAGGTGTGGGGATGGTACTAATTAATGCTGTTATCTTTCCGATAAATCCAAAGATTGTTGCAAGAACTGCTGCACCTGCAATAACATATACACTGTAAACTCTAGTTATTGCTAAGACACCGATATTCTCGCCGTATGTTGTTTTCGGAGGTCCGCCAATCAATGCAGAAATAATCGTTGCTGTTCCATCTCCCAAAATAGAGCGGTGCAGACCTGGTTCTTTAATGTAGTCACGGCCAACTACTTTACTAAGCACAAGCTGATGGCCTATATGTTCAGAAAGTGTTACGATTGCGACTGGCACCATTAGAAGCGCTAAGTCCCATGTTACTTTTACTTCGTAGCTCACAAAAGGAATGATAAATTCAGGCATTTCAAACCAACTTGCTTCCAAAACTGGTTTAAAATCAACTATACCGATTGCAAAAGAGTATAAGTATCCAATCACAATACCTGCCAGAATTGGGATAATACTCAACATGCCGCGCATGTAAATAGTACAAATAATGGTTACTGCTAACGTTACTAAAGCTGCGGAGAAATGTATTAAGCTATATTCTCCTGCAGGATTATTCATTGCCATACCAACCGCAGTACCTGCGAGCGCTAAACCAATTACAATAATTACCGGGCCGACTACAATAGGAGGCAGCAAATTCATAATCCAGCGGTGACCTGCTTTACTAATGATCAGTGCTACAATTCCGTAAACAAGACCTGCAAGGAATGATCCAATCATGGCACCCCCTGGACCGGCTGTTGCTTTTGCCGCAATCACTGGAGCTATAAAAGCAAACGAGGAACCAAGATATGCAGGAACCTGCCATTTTGTAATCATTAAGAAAGCGAGTGTTCCTAAACCACTTGATATCAATGCTATTGCTGGGCTTAACCCAACAAGATAGGGAACAAGAATGGTTGCTCCGAACATTGCGAATAAGTGTTGTAAGCTTAAAGTGATCCATTGCGCAGGAGTTGGAATCTCTTTTACGTCTAAGATGGGTTTATTATTCAATGGTTTCTCCTCCGAAATTCTTTTGTTATATAGTGTGTTTTTTCCAAATAAAAATACCCTCTTTGTCCATGAGTGTACAAAGAGGGTATGGAAATGCCATTTTAGCTAAATGATGGCATTTTCCCCTTTGTCAGCCTCACTGGACTGCTATTAAAAGGGTCACTATTTACTTTTCAAAGATACTTACTTGGTCAACCTTATCGACATCTTGTAATTCAACTACTACTTTTTCACTGCTGGAAGTTGGGATATTTTTACCGACATAGTCTGCTCGAATTGGCAGCTCGCGGTGACCTCGGTCAACTAGCACAGCTAATTGTATGGATGAGGGACGGCCAAGGTCCATAATTGCGTCTAGCCCTGCTCTAACCGTTCTGCCTGTGTATAAAACATCGTCAACAAGAATTACTTTTTTATCCTTCAATTCAACGGGAATATCCGACCCCTTCACAAGAGGTTCTTGATCATCGGTTTTCTTGGTTAAATCATCACGGTAAAGGGTAATATCCAATTCACCTACTGGGATTGGTTTACCTTCAATTTCTTCAATTTTTGCAGCAAGCCTTTCTGCAATGAATATCCCTCTAGTTCGGATACCCACAAGGACACAATTTTCAATCCCTTTATTTTTTTCAATAATTTGGTGGGCAATTCTTGTTAATGCTCTTCCTATTGCTTGCGTGTCTAATACAACTGCTTTTTGATTCACTAATCTCACCCGCCTAGTATAATAAAAAAACCTCTCACGCTTTGAGGTGAGAGGTACAAGAGTTTATTAGTATGGGCATAGGCATCCCAACTAAATTATCCGTTTCCTTCTCAGCCTCACTGGACTGATTTAAAGGCATATTCAACTGTTGTTATCGTACTTTAATTCGACAAATATGTCAATGATTATTTCGCAATTGCTCTAATAACTCTTCAAATTCTTTCGGCAGAGGCGCTTCGAATTCTAGGTATTCGTTCGTTCTAGGGTGATTAAACCCAAGGATTCCTGCATGCAAGGCCTGTCCATTAATATCCAATGTTTTCTTTGGACCATACTTGGGGTCCCCTGCAAGTGGATAGCCAATATATTTCATATGGACACGAATTTGGTGAGTCCTGCCTGTTTCTAGTTGACACTCCACAAATGTAAAATCCTTAAAACGCTCAAGCACATGGAAATGAGTCACAGCGTGTTTCCCATTATCCACCACCGTCATACTTTGACGATCTTTTGTATCTCTTCCAAGCGGCGCATCGATGGTTCCAAAATCATGCGGAATCACACCATGGACGATGGCTCTATACTTCCGTGTAACAGTCTTTTCCACTAATTGGTTTACAAGCTTTTCATGCGCCATATCATTTTTAGCAACCATTAAAAGACCAGATGTGTCCTTATCAATGCGATGAACAATACCAGGTCTCAAAACACCATTTATTCCTGATAAATCCTTACAATGGGCCATTAAACCATTAACAAGTGTTCCCGTTAAATGTCCAGGTGCAGGATGGACCACCATCCCGCTTGGTTTGTTAACCACTAAAACATCTTTATCTTCGAAATAAATATCTAAATCCATATCTTCGGGAATTACATCCAATAACTCTGGGTCTGGAATTGTAATCTCAATTTCATCATTTAGACTGCATTTGTAGTTCGTTTTAATTTTTTGCCCATTTACTAGGACATTTCCTTCTTTAATCCATTGCTGAACCTGTGTTCTAGACCATTCTTCATCTAAAGTTGAAATAACTTTATCAATTCGGTCTCCCTTTTGTTGTTCAAGAATGGTGTGTACCATTTTCTCCATATGATTTCTCCTTTGTTTCACGCTCATCGCGCAGCATTTGAATCATCAATAACACTACGCCAATGACCAAAGCCGAATCCGCAATATTAAATACTGGGAAGTTATAATTAAAAATATACGTATGAATAAAATCAACAACTTCTTTTCGAAGCAAGCGGTCGATAAAATTACCTATAGCTCCACCTAGCATAAATGCCAAGGAGACACCTAACAGCCACTTACCTTTTGCCTCTTTTTGAATGTAATAAATGATCGCAACGATTACTACAGCGGTAATCACATAGAAGAACCACATCTGTCCTTGTAATATTCCCCATGCCGCTCCCCGATTCCGGTGAGAAGTAATATACAAAAAGTCCTCAATAATTGGGATACTTTCACCAAGGTACATTTTTGTGACAATCATCCATTTTGTCACTTGGTCTAATAAAATAATAAAAATTGCGATTAAATAATAAAACACTAAGGAATACCTCCATCTCACGCGTTGACTTTACTCCTTAGCATTTTAGCACAATCTTTAGCTAAACTACAATGTAACGCTAGAAAATGGAGGAATTCATTGGTTTTCGATAAAAATGCTCTAAAATTTCTGTATCCCGTGATGTTTTTATCGTTGGCATAATTTTCAAAAAATATTCAGGTATCGGTTCACCTGATGATTCACATTGTCCAAAATTACCGTCTTCCAACTTTTGAATAGCAGTTGTTATGTCATCTAATTCTTCCTCTAAAACAGTAATCATCCATTCATTTTTATGCTTATTTTTTAATGATCTTAAAATTTCTAATTGAGTTTTACGGAGTTCCCAAAACAGCTCTTCCTGCATTGCATTCATAGTTGTAACCTCCGTTATCTTATTTCTCATATTATCTCCCGATAAATTGTACCGACCCGGGAAAACATTTGACATCAAAAACAACAATTAACGGAATAGGTTAAAAAATGAAAAAACCCCATGAAAATATCATGGGGTTTGTCTTATTAAGCTAAATGAGTATAGTTTTCTTTAACCACTTCTGCACAACGCGGGCAAAGTGTAGGGTGCTCCGGATCTTTACCAACTTCTGGTGTGACAACCCAACAGCGCTCACAAGTTTCACCTTCAGCTTTTGTTACAACTATAGCAGCTGTATCTAATTTAATCGCATTTTCAGGTGCTTGATCGTAACTTCCTGCGACCTCGAATCCTGAGATGATAAATAGTTGCTGCACATTCTCTTGAATAGAGTCTAATAAGGATTTCGTATTCTGATTCACATATAAAGAAACCTTAGCAGTTAATGATTTACCAATAACCTTTTGATTTCTTGCTTCTTCAAGTGCTTTTAATACATCATCACGAAGCTTCATAAATGCCGTCCATTTTTCCTCCAATGCAGCTGCATTATTAAGTTCCTGATATTCAGGCATATCGGTTAACTGGACACTTTCTTCTGTAACGGCAGGGATGAATTTCCAAACCTCGTCTGCAGTATGAGGAAGAATAGGCGTTACTAACTTTGTTAAAGCAACTAAAGAATCATAAAGAACGGTTTGAATTGCACGGCGTTCATGGTTATTAACGGACTCGATATAAAGAACATCCTTTGCAAAATCAAGATAGAATGCACTTAAATCAAGAGTACAGAAATTATTAACTGCATGGTAAATTCCAGCGAACTCGTAATTTTCATAGGCATTTAAAGAATATTTAATCAGTTTATTTAATTTTACAAGCATAAATTGATCCACTTCACGAAGGTTTTCATATGAAACCCTATCGGTTGCAGGATTGAAGTCGGACAAGTTACCAAGTAAGAAACGGAAGGTATTACGGATTTTCCGATAAACTTCTGCAACTTGTTTTAGGATAGCGTCGGATACACGAACATCCGCCTGATAATCAACAGAAGCTACCCAAAGCCTTAAAATATCGGCACCTAATTGTTTCATTACCTTCTCAGGAACTACAACATTTCCTAATGATTTACTCATCTTTCTTCCTTCACCATCTAAAGCAAATCCGTGACTTAATACTCCTTTGTAAGGTGCTTTACCAGTCACAGCTACCGCAGTTGATAACGAAGAGTTAAACCATCCGCGATATTGGTCTGAGCCCTCTAGATACAAATCTGCCGGGCGTACTAAGTCATCTCTTTCTAAGAGAACCGCTTGGTGTGAAGAACCAGAATCGAACCAAACATCCATGATATCCGTTTCTTTTGTAAACAATCCATTTGGACTGCCTGGATGGCTGAAGCCTTCTGGAAGAAGGTCCTTTGCTTCTCTTTCAAACCAAACATTTGATCCAGATTCACGGAACAAATCGGAAACATGGTTAATCGTTTCATCGGTGATTATTTCCTCGCCATTTTCAGCATAAAATACCGGGATTGGAACTCCCCATACACGCTGACGTGAAATACACCAATCGCCACGGTCACGGACCATATTAAATAGTCGTGTTTCACCCCATGCAGGCACCCACTTTGTTTCTTTAACAGCTTCTAGCAGGTCATCCCGGAAGTCTTTAATGGATGCAAACCATTGTGCTGTAGCTCTAAAGATTACAGGCTTTTTTGTTCTCCAATCGTGTGGATAGGAGTGAGTGATAAACGAAAGCTTTAAGAGAGCACCTGCTTGTTCCAAGGCTTCTCCAATTGCCTTGTTTGCGGTTTCGTAAAACAATCCTTCGAATCCTGGTGCTTCACTTGTCATCACACCTTTATCATCCACTGGGCAGAGTACTTCTAGTCCATACTTTTGTCCAACATAAAAGTCATCCTCCCCATGTCCTGGTGCTGTATGAACACAGCCTGTTCCAGCATCAGTTGTGACATGTTCTCCTAGCATTACTAGGGAGTCACGGCCATATAATGGATGTGTTGCAAGGATATTCTCTAATTCATTACCTTTTACCTTTTGAACAACAGCTACATCTTCCCAGCCAATTTCCTTCGTAACTGATTCTAGAAGAGCTTCCGCTACTAAATATTTGTTTCCGTTCACGTCAACAACCACATAGGTTAGGTCTGGGTGAACCGAAATGCCTAAGTTAGCAGGAATCGTCCAAGGTGTTGTCGTCCAGATGACAATTTGGACATCTGAATCAAGTACACCTTTTCCATCCTTAACTTTAAAGCCCACATAAATGGATGGTGATTTTTTATCTTGATATTCAATTTCTGCTTCCGCAAGTGCTGATTCACTTGATGGAGACCAATATACAGGTTTAAGACCTTTATAGATATAGCCTTTCTTCGCCATTTCTCCAAAGACTTTAATCTGCTGTGCCTCATATTCGGGCTTAAGAGTAATATATGGGTTTTCCCAATCACCACGAACCCCGATGCGTTTAAATTGTTCACGCTGATTGCTTACTTGTTCAAGGGCATATTTTGTACAAAGCTGCCGGAATTCCGCTACTGTCATCTCTTTACGCTTTACGCCCTTGTTTGTTAACGCCTGCTCGATTGGCAAACCATGTGTATCCCAGCCTGGAACATATGGTGCATTAAAGCCACTCATCGATTTAAAGCGAACAATCATATCCTTTAATACTTTGTTTAGGGCGTGACCCATATGAATATCGCCATTTGCATATGGAGGTCCATCATGAAGCACAAACATTGGACGTCCTGCTGTACGCTCCTGAACCTTTTTGTAGATATTCATTTCTTCCCACTTTGCCTGAATTTCAGGTTCTCTTTGTGGAAGGTTTCCCCGCATTGGAAATTCAGTTTTTGGCATTAATAACGTATCTTTATATTCCATTTTCTTATTCCTCCTGTAATACTCATCATAAACAGAATTGACAATAGACAAATAAAAAAACCCTCTCATCCCAAAAAAGGGACGAGAAGGTTTTATTCCCGCGGTACCACCCTGATAAATAGCACGTAAATCGTACTATCCTCTTTAAGATTCGTAACGTGAATAACCCGCCATAACTTACTCTTCTTTATATAAGAGTTTCAGTTTGGGACTCAAGGGTGATCTTCCAATCTTTCACTTTTCCCAGGCTTCCACCCTCCCCGGCTCGCTATCAAAAGTTTTCGAAAAATTGTACTGTCCCTCTCATTGTCATTACCATTCTTTATCTACCTGTTAAAAAATTATATGCGAAATAATACCAGTTCGTCAAGCTAAGGAATCTTCTTCTTCGTGAATTTTTAATTCTGTTGCATCCACTTCATACTCTAATAAATGATCCCAATCATCTGTATTAAGCATATCCAGCTGAGCTTCTATCAACATCTTAAAACGTGTACGAAAAACTTTTGATTGCTTCTTCAAATCCTCGATTTCAAGAGCAATTTTTCTAGCTTTTGAAAGCGACTCATTCACGATACGATCTGCATTCTTTTCTGCTTCCTTTATGATGAGTTTTGCTTCCTTTTGTGCATTTCGTTTAACATCTTCACCAGCCTCTTGAGCAATGATAATAGACTTGTTTAATGTTTCTTCAATATTTACAAAATGACCTAGACGGTCTTTCATTTCATTTAATTTTTCTTCCATTTCTTTTTTTTCACGAAGGACTAATTCATAATCCTTAATTACTTGATCTAAAAATTCATTTACCTCGTCTTCATCATAACCACGAAAACCTTTATTAAATTCTTTATTGTGAATATCTAACGGCGTTAACGGCATTGATGCCACCTCCAAGAATCTTTCTTCTGTATGTATATAGTGTATAAGCAATTATTCGACAATGTTTTCGGAAATTCCTGCTGATAATAAAATTTATTTTTGTTTTCCGACAACAATTCGCCACTTATCTTTTTTTGTTTTTCCTTCAACAGACAAAATCTTCACTCTGCCATAGCCTCTAACTGACAACAAATCACCTTCTCCACATTCGAAAGAAACATTTTCAATTGTGGTCCAGTTTACTTTTACCAATCCTTGTTGAATAAAAAGCTGTGATTTTTGCCTTGAGATATTATGTATACCGGAAATAATGGTATCGAGCCTTAAGGAGGAAACAGTAATTACCTGTTCTATCCAAAAGTCATCTGTATTGATTGCCTCATCCAGTGCCAGCTCTTTTAATCGTATAGAGGCTTTGCCAATTGATTCTATATTATTTCTGATGTAGTCACTAATTTCTGCAGCAGCGAAAAACTGAACTCTTCCATCTTTTATCAATATGTCACCAAATTTTCCTCGTTTTAATCCAAGTGACATGAGTGAACCCAGTACTTGGGGGTGTTCGATTGTAACAAATTTAACAGGATAGTCGATTTCAAAAAGATTAATTTGAAATTCATCTTCCGTCGGAATCAAGTAGTCCGGCATAATTAATGCCCTTTTTCTTTCACTAGATAAAATCCCGCCAAAAAGCTGATACTTTATATTTCCATTTTCACCTATTAAGACTTTTAAAATATGCTGCTCTCTTGGATCAAGAAAATCGGTAAGCTTAGCAGTATAGCTGGTATCCACATAATCTTTCCAATGTAATACTTGATCAATAAATTCCCGTTCCTCCGGGCGAAAATGCTGATAAATATTCATGTTTAACTCCTCAGACCGGATAGGTTAATTTAAGAAATTAAGTTTTGTATTACTCTTAAGCCATGCGGGGCAAAAGATAAAACAAAGAAAGCCGCTAAAGGAGAAAGATCCATCATACCAAATGGTGGAATAATTCTTCTAAAAGGTTCTAGAAATGGCTCACATAATTTACCAAGAATTGCTCCAATCTGAGAGTCTCTCATATTTGGAAACCAAGATAGAAGGATATAGATGATGAGCATCCATTTATATATTCCAAGTAGTTGGATTAAAACGTTAAAGATAATATCCATTTCTTTTTACCACCTCGTATCTTGAAATTCTTGTTCTTTTACTAATTCAGATATATTACCAGAAATCTCAACATTATCAGGAGTACATAAAAAGATACTAGATCCTATTTTTTGTATATCTCCACCCAATGCATAAACAGCCCCACTCAAAAAATCAACGATTTGTCTGCCTTCATCATGGCCAATACGCTGAAGATTCACGACTACAGCCCGGCGGTTTTTTAAATGGTCGGTGATATCCTGGGCTTCAGCATATACTCTTGGTTCCACTAAAATTACTTTTGAAGCCTTTTGGACACTCTGTAAACTAACAATATTTTGCGGTTTCATAGTCGGTTTTTGAGGTTTTATAGGTGGTTCAACCTTTTCATAATCATCCTGATTATTATCATCGTAATCATCATCTAAAAAGAAAAATGTTTTTAATTTCGATTTAATCGTCATTTTATTCCTCCTCACCAGCCGCACCGACAAGTGCAGTTCCAATTCTAATCATTGTTGCTCCCTCTTCAATGGCTATTTCAAAATCGTTTGACATCCCCATTGAGAGTTCATTACAAGGGGCATAATCCAGATTACAATTTTTTATTTCGTCACGGAGCTCCTTTAACTTTCGAAAACAGGTTCGAAGCTGTTCTTCATCATCCGTGAATGGAGCCATTGTCATTAAACCTTCAATGCTAATATTCTCATACGGACGAAGATCCTTGATAAAATCTAAAACAGCATGAGGAGCTAGACCATGCTTTGTTTCTTCTTGTGAAACATTCACTTGGACAAGGCATTTCATCTTTTTCACTGCACGTTTATTAATTTCCTCTGCCAAAGAAATGCGATCTAAAGAGTGTATATATTCTACCTTATCAATAATATTTTTAACTTTGCGAGTCTGCAGACTGCCGATAAAATGCCAAAAAGGCTTGTCCCCTAATACTTCCCATTTATTCAAAAGCCCGTCATCTCGATTTTCACCCAGATTTATGATTCCAGCTTCCAAAGCCTCATTCGCTCTATCAATACTAACATACTTGGTAACTGCAATAAGTTTCACTTCATCAGGAGTCCGATTTACCTTTTGACATGCCTCGCTAATTTGCTGACTGATATGTAAGAGATTTTCTGCAACCCTCATTCGGAGGTCTCCTTCCATCCTATATAACTTAACATCCTTCCCGTCTTACCTTGGTCTCGGCGATGAGAAAAAAATTCTGATTTGTCACAACTAGTGCATAGTTTAGTCATTTGAATATTCTTTTCTGGGACACCAGCTTTGAGAAGAATGATTTTATTTAGTTCACGTAAATCTAATGTATATTGACCTTCTTTTATTGTATTATATGGTTTTTTTTCGACATCTTCTAGGGTATTTTCAACAAAGTTCATTACATAATCATTAACAATATAACATTTTCCACAAATAGATGGACCAATTACTGCAAAAATTTGATTCGGAGGTATTCCTTCCTCTCCCCACTTCTCTACCATCTTCTTCGCAATTTCATTCACGGTTCCCTTCCACCCTGCATGTGCTGCACCAATCATCTTGTGTTTTGGGGAAATAAAAAAAAGAGGGACACAATCAGCATAGCAAAGAGTTAGTAAGATTCCCTCTTCATTCGTATAAAATCCATCGGTCCCTTTAAATCCACTTTCGTAAGAATCCGAACCTTTACCACGGTCCTCCAAGATAATTCTTCTAATTACCGTGTCATGTGTCTGTTCAGCACCTACCCAGGAATTCAGTGGAAATTCAATAAGGTTAGCCAACTGGCCCCTGTTAGAGCATACAGCTTCGAGTTGATCCCCTACATGAAAGCCGAGATTAAAATTTTCATAAACTCCTGTACTGCTGCCGCCTTTCTTAGTTGTTATTCCAGCAACGAGCCCAGGATACTGTTCCATCCAATTTTTAATTAAAAAATATGATTGATCCTCATATGCAAAGGGTTCCATACTAAACCTCATTTGTTTTTATCTAGTTTAACACGAATCGTTTAAATGGTCACCGTCGATATTACTGAGTTCTAGGCTTCGATTTCTTCTGCAGGTCTTTCTTCAATTGCCTTGAATCGTACCAGTATTACATCTTGACCTATTTTTATAATATTTTTCCACGGGATCACGATATCTTCTTCCCTGCCAAAAAAACCTAAAACTTTGCCATTTCCGGTAACGATGACTGCTTCAATTTTGCCAGTAGTAAGATTAATTTCAATATCGCCAATATTACCCAGCTTTTTTCCATCAGCTACATTCACTACATCTTTAATCTGAAATTCAGATATTTTTACCATATCTCTCACTCCCACCTTTTTATCCTATTGAGAATATATGATTTGTTTGGTTATTTTATCTGTTATTATCATAAAAAATAAAGCTGCCCTTTCTAAGGAGACTGCCAGCATAAAATAAAAAAGGGTGAGCCGCTACTTATAGTAGCGTTCACCCTTTTTACCGTCCCAACTATTTGCAGTTTCCTCTTGGACAGCTTCAGCTTTGGATATTTTTATTCATTTGTTTGATAGCAGCTTTTTCTAAACGTGAGACTTGTGCTTGTGAGATCCCAATTTCGTCAGCTACTTCCATTTGTGTTTTACCTTGGAAGAATCGCTTTCTTAAAATTAACTTTTCCCGCTCATTTAAGCGGCGCATACCTTCTTTTAATGCGATCTCTTCGATCCAGTTGATATCTTTATTTCGTTCATCGCTTAACTGGTCCATCACATAGATAGGATCCCCGCCATCGTTATAAATCGGTTCAAACAGCGATACTGGATCTTGAATAGCATCTAATGCGAAAACTATTTCTTCATGAGGGACTTCTAATACTTTGGCAATCTCCTCAGCAGTTGGTTCCCGTGAAGTTTCACTCATTAATCGTTCTCTTACTTGAAGAGCCTTATAGGCGATATCTCTTAAGGACCTAGAAACGCGAATAGGATTGTTATCGCGCAGGTACCTGCGTATTTCGCCGATAATCATTGGTACGGCATAAGTGGAAAACTTAACGTTTTGACCTAAATCAAAGTTATCAATCGATTTCATAAGTCCAATACAGCCAACCTGAAACAGATCATCAACAAACTCGCCTCGGTTGTTAAACCGCTGAATGACACTTAGAACGAGTCGTAAATTTCCGTTGACGAGTTTTTCTCGTGCTGTAATATCGCCCTCTTGCATTTGCTTGAAGAGTAATCTCATTTCTTCATTTTTTAATACAGGAAGTTTTGATGTATCTACGCCACAAATTTCAACTTTATTTCGAGTCAATCCCTTTTCCCTCCTCATAGGAGTTGCTGTACAAAAAACAGTATTTCCTTGAGCAGGAAAAATATGCACTTGTACTTTTTAAGGGATTGCCCGAGATTGTCGAAAAACACCATTATTTCTTTAGTTTAAAAGGTCTTTTCAGAAAGAAAAAAATTCTTTTTTTGTTATATCAAACCATTTTATTGAATTCTTTCCTTAATCTTTTAATAATTCTTTTTTCCAGGCGTGATATATACGATTGGGAAATACCAAGCATATCGGCTACATCCTTCTGTGTCTTTTCTTCACCATTGGTTAGTCCGAAGCGCAGTTCCATAATTTGTTTTTCCCTATCAGACAATTGGTGTAATGCTTTAGTTAATAATTTTCTATCTACATTTGCTTCTAAATCCTTTGTAATAATATCATCATCTGTTCCTAAAACATCGGATAATAATAATTCATTACCGTCCCAATCGATATTTAACGGTTCATCAAAGGAAACTTCTGATCTGATTTTATTGTTTCTACGCAAATACATCAGGATTTCATTTTCAATACACCTGGAAGCATATGTAGCCAGTTTGATTTTTTTCTCCGGATTAAAGGTATTTACCGCTTTAATTAAACCAATTGTTCCAATACTAATTAAGTCTTCAATATTGATTCCGGTATTTTCAAATTTTCTCGCGATATACACAACAAGTCTAAGGTTGCGTTCTATTAATATCGATCTAGCTGCCTTATCTCCACCTGGAAGCTTATTTAAAAGCAGCTCTTCTTCATCTTTACTTAAAGGAGGCGGTAAGGCTTCGCTGCCGCCAATATAATAAACTTCATCACTTTTTATTCCTAATTTGATTAGTATCTTATACCAGTAGTAGGATAAGCGAAGTCTCCATTTTTTCACGCAAGTTCCTCCTTCTAAAATATGTTTTTCTGAGTATAGTAATATTAGCTTACTTTCACCGAATCATTATGCTTCCTAGGTCCGGTGAGCATTTTTGGATGAACGATGCATTGAAAGGCATCATCAGCAGATAATTGCTGCATAGTAAACGATACGAGACCTTTTTCGCATAAATAATTTTCTCCTTTTGTATTAATAATAATTGTGTCAGGCTTTACAGCAACGATAAGCTGGTGCTCTTGTCCTACCACCCGGCAAGGAACTATCCTAAGCTTATTTTGCCAATCATCCGGAAACTCTTGATTTCCTAGAATCAGAGATTCTGGATCAGCTGCCATTTTTTTTATTGGTTCGGCCATGCCTTCTAGCATATTCCTAATTGAAACAAACATAACAGGAAGTTTTGATAATGGATCATAAAGCTGATTTCCGCTGTCGACTAGACCCTTAAAAGTAAAAGTTTCGTTATTTATTTTTAAGGTGACATTAACAATCTGATCAAATTGAATCTTGGTCATTTCCATGCCCTCTATATTCCGTTTTGAAAAATGCCATGCAATTGGAAAACCTAACAGAACAAAAAGCCAGCTAATTGGATCACCAAACCCAGTAACACTTGCAATCATAACCTTTGTCGACATTTCAGAATCAAATTGGACAAAATAGTGTGCTCCTATTAGTGCTCCTCCAATGAGAAATGTTGTTACATAAAGAGTCATTAAAGCCTTAATGAAAAAGGAAAATCGTTTATAACCAAATACAACTAACACCATAAACACAGAAAATAGCAGTTTTGAAATTGGATGGTTAGAGTAGGTATGTATTGGTGTAAACGACAATACTATGATTAACGAACCAATAAAGCCGCCTGCTATTATCCTCCAAATACGAATTTGTCTTTTTAGAAAAATGGCAGATAGATACAGGAGAAGGCTATCAAATAACAGATTAAGGGCCCAAATAACATCTAAATATACAGACAATCAAGCCTTACCCCCTTTTAATGTCAAAAGCATTTAATAGCTTTATGGATTTACATAAGGGTGTATTACCAATCTTTTCTATTATTCTGTTTAGGAAAAAGTATAACCTACTTTATGGGCTAAAGTGTGTCACTTTCTGTAATCAAAAAAACAGAAATTTTCACTATTAACAACGTATTTTGTCTAATTAAATTTAAACAAAAAAAGCATGGTCCTTTTGGACCATGCCTTTTTGTATTATCTTCTACGATTCCTGTTTCGTAGGAATGTAGGAATATCTAATGTTTCTTCTTGTGCTGCATTGTTTTGACGAACTGGTTCTTGTGGTGCTTCTTCACGCTTTTGTTCCCGCTTTACTGCACTTAGCTGCGGTTTGGCTTGTCCAAATGCTGGACGACTTGCCTTAGGCTGAATCACTTCTTCATTAAAGCCAGTAGCAATAACGGTAACAATAATTTCATCCTTGTGGTTCTCATTGATTACAGATCCAAAAATCATATTTACTTCTTGGTCTGATGCAGTTGCCACAATATCAGCAGCTTCTTGAACTTCATATAAACTCAAGTTACTGCCGCCTGTAATATTCATCAGAACTCCTTGTGCACCATCAATAGATGTTTCTAACAAAGGAGAACTTATCGCCTTTTTAGCTGCTTCAGTTGCACGATTTTCACCTGTTGCCATACCGATTCCCATTAGTGCGGAACCTTTGTTTGACATAATAGTCTTCACATCTGCAAAATCCAAGTTAATAAGACCAGGAACTGCGATTAAGTCTGAAATACCCTGAACCCCTTGTCGAAGAACATTATCTGCTTCACGGAATGCCTCGAGCATTGGGGTACTTTTATCTACTATTTCAAGAAGGCGGTCGTTTGGAATCACAATCAATGTATCCACGGCCTCTTTCATAGCGCCAATACCACCTGCAGCTTGATTTGAACGCTTTTTACCTTCAAATGTAAATGGACGTGTTACAACACCCACTGTTAAGGCACCTAAATCACGGGCGATTTGTGCAATAACAGGAGCAGCCCCTGTACCCGTTCCGCCGCCCATACCTGCAGTAACAAAAACCATATCTGCACCACGTAATGCGTCTTCTAATTGTTCTTTACTCTCTTCTGCCGCTTTCTTACCTACTTCAGGATTAGCCCCTGCACCAAGACCTCTTGTTAATTTTGAGCCAATTTGCATTTTTACCTCTGCTTTTGAAAGGTTTAGTGCCTGTGCATCAGTATTAACAGCGATAAATTCTACTCCTTGAACACCATGTTCGATCATTCGATTTACTGCGTTGTTTCCACCGCCGCCAACCCCAATTACTTTTATTGTAGCAAGAGAATCTAAATTTGTATCAAACTCTAACATGACAAATCCTCCTAATTCGTCGATAATCCTTTTCGTGTCTGTCTATTCGAAAAAGAGACCAAGGAATTTTTTTACTTTTGATGACATCTTATCTTCCGGATGTTTTTCTGGTTTTGCTTTTGGCTGTTGTTGTTGTTTTTGAACTTTCTTCTCGATTGGTTCAGTAACAGGTGCTGAAGCGACGGGTGTTCCACCTGGTAATCTAGCATTCTTGTAAGCATATTTAATCAAACCAACCGCAGTTGTATACTGAGGTTCTCTTACTCCAATATAGTTGGGAACGGCTTTTCGAACTGGACTTTGGAAAATCGTTTGAGCTAGTTCTAATATGCCTTGCATATTTGCAGTACCACCTGTGAATACAAACCCTCCAGGTAAGTCATTGATACCTAATCGTTTCAGTTCATGCGCAATCAATTCAAAAATTTCTTCCATTCTAGCTTCTATAATTTCAGAAACATATAATTGATTAAATTGTTGATGCTGGTCGCTTCCTATGATTGGAACACTAAAGAACTCGTCTTCTGAAGCGTCATCGTAAAAAGCATGTCCATATTTCACTTTAATTTTTTCAGCGTCCTCGGTTGAAGTGTGTAATACCTTAGAAAGGTCATTTGTAATGAGGTCTCCGCCAACTGGTATTACACTTGTGGCAGCCAAGAATCCTCCTTCAAAATAAGCTATGGTAGTGGAACCGCCGCCTAGGTCGATTAAAGCAACGCCTAGGTTTTTCTCATCCTTTGAAAGTGCGTACTCTCCAGCTGCAAGCGGCTGTAGAATGATATCGGTAATTTCTAAACCTGCACGCTCGACGCAGCGCAGCGTATTCGTTATGATAGCGTTGGAACCTGTAATAAGAGTTCCTTCAACTTCCAAACGGACACCAATCATACCACATGGGTTATTAATTTCATCCTTGCCATCAAGGATAAATTGTTTACGGATAACCCCAATAATTTCTCTATCCTGAGAGATCGATACAACTTGTGCCTCGTCTATAACACGTCTCACATCTTCATTCGTGATTTCACGATTCTGACTGGAAACTCCTACAATTCCACGACATGGTTCAAGAGCAACCTGATTGCCAGAAATCCCAACAATCACTTGTCTTATTTCCATTCCTATCATTCTTTCAGCTTCTTCAATAGCACGTTTAATAGAATGAACGGTATCATTGATGTCAATGATAGATCCCTTACGAAGTCCTTCAGACTTTACATTTCCAACACCAATTATATTTATCGAGTCGTTGACAATTTCACCAATGATTACTTTTACACTGGATGTACCGATGTCAAGACTTACATATATTTCATTGCTGTTCATTCTTTGGCACCTCCTTAGCATTCCTTCAGTCGAACAACAATTCTATTTCATAAGATTTAATATACAAGTACATACCTATATCTTATAAAATTATTCGTCACAACTAAATAATTCCCTTTAAAAAAATCAATTTTTTTCTAATTTTTCTTTTGACTTTGACCATTTTGTCAATAATATTCGCCTAATTACTGCAATATTTTGAAATAGGCGGACACCAAAGGCAAAAACAGCTGCTAAATACAAGTCTACACCAAGATGAACGCCTAGAAAAGCTAAACTTGCGGCAAGTAAAATATTAAAAAAGAATCCAGAAACGAATACTTTTTCGTCATAAATATTTTGAAGGTGCGCCCTTATTCCTCCGAATAATGTATCTAGAGCTGCCAAAACTGCAATAGACAGATAATTTGAGTACTCTTCAGGAATCCTAATATCTGTTAATAAACCTAGAAGGATTCCGACTATTAATCCTAATAACGGAAGCCACATTATGTATTCCCTCCTTCATTCGCCTTCAATGACTCTAAATATCGAATCCGGATAGGATTATCATATGCAGGAAAGGTAATTTCAGGATTTGGCTCCGAAATAGTCAATTTTAGGTTTTCAATGAAGAACTCTTCCGTAGCCTTCGATACTTTCATTTGATTGTATAACTTTTCTGCAGTTTCTATATTATCAACGCCTACCTTAATCTCAATCGGCAAGCTTGATAATGAATGGCCATCAATTTTTGTCTCATTGTTAATGTCCCTAATGACAGTGGTATTGATAATACGCTGACCATCAACGGATACAAATTTAGCGTCATACATATTCAATTCATTTAATAATCTTTTTAGAAGTTCAGGTGACACAACCGTTGATATATCTGCCCCAATTTGAATTTCCTCGATTATTGGTTCAATATTTACTATTAATCCAGGAGCTGTTATTTTAGTCATTCCTGCCTCAATCTTCAATTCTTGAATCGTATCGCGTAATGCCTGTTCCTTACTCTGCTTTTGCTTCGATTCATAGGCAAGTAATTTTTCTTCAATTGAACGAATTTCTGTTAATAACTCGGACTGCAATTCTTTTTCCTGAAGTATAGCCTCACGAAGCTGCCATATATCACGAGTATCTCGTTCAACAGGTTTTTTAACCGTTTGAAATTGTATCGCAATCATAAAACCTATTACTGCAGAAATAGCAATAAAACTAAAATTTTTTTTTAGCTTGTCCACTTTTTTCACCTAACCTTTAATTTTGATCTTCACGTGGACATATTCGAATGATTTATGACTGTCCTAAAATTGGATTTAGGACAATTTCGCTCTTTTCTTCTAATGTAAATACAATATTATCGTTAACAAGTTGATCTTTCACCCCACCTGTAAGGTTCAAGGCCGCAGCTAATACATCAGGGTCACCAATTGCAGTAATCACAAATGGCGCTGGATGTTGAATGCCATCTACCGTAATGACGGGTCCGTTACATATAATATAAGAATGGCTTGTTAATCTCTGACCATTAATCGCAATAGCTGCTGCACCTGAGATATAAAGCTCATTAATTACTTTAAATACATGGTGTTCATGTACTAAATAGTTATTAATATTTTCTTCTTCCGGGTCGTAAGCACCATCTGAAAGCTGGACGCTTACCCCCTGTCCCTTAACCTTAACCTTGCCTAGGAACATCCGGTATTTTTCTGCGTCTTCAGCAAGAGTTGAATAGACTACAGCTTCTTTTGATAGATCTTTTTCGTTCGCTAGAACCTTATCTTGTTTTTGGTTTAATTCCTTTTGTAACTTACGATTTAGTTCTTCTAATTCTATAAGCTGATTTCTAAGATCAATCGTCTTTTCCCATTGTTCACTAGTTAAATTAGTATTTTTTTTATTTAATTCTTTTTGGGTAAAATGATAGGAAAATGCAATCATAAACCCTAGCACAAGGCATACTAGGGATAAAACAACATGCTTACCCTTCACCTTTATCATTTTCAACTTGAGATTCCTCCGATTCGTCCGCTTGCAATTCAAAGGCCTTAAAATAGGAACCTACCTCTAAATCAATAATACCCTTAATATTCGGATCTAATTGGCTTATGATTGAAGGATAATGCACCATTTTTTCCGAAAAGCTTCGTAGTGTCGCACTGACTTCAAAACCATCATTCATAAATAATGAAATATGATACTGGTCCGTTTTTTTCGGAGTATAGTGAATTTCAGAGATAGCATTCAGAACCTCAACCGGAAGTTCATCAAGTGCGGTAACCATTTCTTTAAGAATGGCACCCTCATTAAATTTAAAAAGGATTGGTGCATTAACAGGAATTTCAGTAACTTCCCTATCCTTAAGAACTTTTCCGTTTTCCATTACAGGGTAATAGGCGTCATCAGACTCTACATAGGCAATTTTATTGCGTTCTTCAATCTCAATTATTACTGTGTTTGGCAACTTGATGGACACTTCTGCTTTTTTAATTACATTCATTTTTCGTAGAGTTGATGAAATCGTATCTTTTTTCACACTCCAAATGTTTGTATGTTTAGATATCTTTGTTATTTCAATAATCTCATCTGTTGACAGCAATTCATTTCCTTTTATAGTAATCTTTTTTACATGACTTAATGGTGACTGTACATATGCGACAACGGCAATCATAGTAAAGAACAAAAATAGAAGAATAATAAGCCTTCTATTAGCTTTACGCCGTCTTTGCTCTTTAAGTTTTGGAATTCGATCCTCAAGAGCGACAATCTTACCTTTATCCATACACTTCCCTCCATTAAGAATAACGCTTAGCATGTCTAAAAAGATAACCCATTAATACTATAAGAATTTCTGAGCCTATAAAAGCGAAACAACGGCACGAAAAATCATGCCGTCATTCATTTTCTCAGTTTTTTTCCATATTTATAATGTGTAATTATATCACAAGTTTTGACATTGGTACGACTATTTCTTTTTACCCGCGTCCAATAATTTCTACCTCAGTTTCCATTTTAATTCCATATGAGGTTAGTATTGTTTCTTTTATATATTGAATTAAATCGAGAACATCCTTAGCTGTCGCATTACCAGCATTAACAATAAAATTCCCATGCATTTCCGATATTTTCGCACCGCCGATTTGGTACCCTTTTAATCCTGCGTCTTCAATAAGTTTTCCTGCATAATTCGGCAGTGGATTCCGGAAAATACTTCCAGCACATGGGAAATTCCATGGCTGCGTTTCTTTACGGTAATCTTTGTTTTTTTGCATTTGTGAGACAATCGAAGTCCTATCACCTTTGGTGAGTTGGAATTCTGCTTCTAAAACGATACCGGGACGCTTCTTTTGAAGGACTGATGTCCTATAAGTAAACTCCATTTCATCGTTAGATATCCATTCCATGGATCCGTCTTCAAACAAGATGTGTGCCTTGGTTAATATCTTACTAATATCTGAACCATGTGCTCCAGCATTCATATATACTGCTCCGCCGACAGACCCAGGGATACCGCTGGCAAATTCAAGTCCTGATAATCCCTTTTTTGATATCAAGGTAGATAAACTTACTAACGAATGACCACCGCCTACGGTTATCGTAGAGTCATTTATGGTTAGATGATCTAAACCTGGTCCTAATTTAATTACTACACCCTCAATCCCCTTATCTGAAACGAGTAAATTCGATCCTCTGCCAATTGCTCTCCAAGGAATTTGCCGTTCCTTAAGAAAAGTCATCACTTTTTGAATATCTCCCAAAGAAGCTGGCTCAATAAAAATGTCAGCAGGTCCTCCAATTTTCATAGTCGTGTGCTGGGATAGCAGTTCATTTCTCTTCACTTTGCCAATATTTAATTCTTGAATTTCTGTAAATAATCCGTCCATTCCTATCACCCTATCTTTCAAAACAAACGTATAGTTTTAGTTTATGCTAAAAATCTGTTTGGGCTACTTTTGTTTTTCTAGTACTAGCTGTTTCATAAGTTTATATAGTCTTTCAGCAGAGTCAGGTACCCCTAATTTTTTTGCCTTTGCTTTCATGGTCTGTAAGTACTCCGTATCTAACAAAATTTTATCGATTTGCTGAATAAGACTTTTGTTATTTAAGTCTTTTTCAAGAAGTAATTCTGCTGCACCATGATCACTCAGTGAGCGAGCATTTTTTTCTTGATGGTTATTTGTCACATATGGACTTGGGACAAGAATACTAGGAATACCTAATGAAGTAATCTCAGCAAGAGTTGTTGCTCCAGCTCGTGAAACAACTAAGTCAATTCCAGATAAAACCTCAGGCATATTATGAATGAAGGGCTTAATGACCACATTTTTCGGATTTCCCACGAGTTCTACTTCGTTTTGCACATCTTTAAAATGAACATCACCTGTAACATATAGTACTTGATAAGGCTTTTCTCCAAATTCAGATAAAGACTTAACAACCGCATCATTTATCGGTCTAGCACCACGGCTGCCTCCAAAAATTAGTACTGCAGGCATGGTCGTACTCAATCCTGCAGATAACCTTCCTCTAATTCCATCTTTTCCATTCACTTCTGATGCTCGAGGATTCCCGGTAAACACTACTTTTTCCTTTGGAAAATATTCTTTTGCCTCTTCGAAGCAAATCGCAACTTTGTTTACGTATCTACTTAAAAATTTGTTTGTCAGCCCTGGTACACTATTCTGCTCATGGACAATCGTTGGGATATTTAATTTTGCAGCTGCATACACAACAGGACCACAGACATAACCACCAGTTCCAATTACAATATCAGGTTTAAATTCTTTTAACATTTTTTTACTGTCGCTAACACCTTTTAAAAATCTTAAAACCGTTTTGATATTATCTAAGGATAATTTTCTTTTGAATCCAGTAATATGAATCGATTTAAAAGGTATCTTTTCCCGAGGAACAATTGTACTTTCTAACCCGTTCTTTGTCCCTATGTATAAAAACTCAGCATTTTTGTTTTCTTTTTGTATTTCCCTAATGAGAGCAAGAGCTGGATAAATATGTCCTCCAGTCCCACCGCCGCTTACTACTATTTTCATATGTCCACCCCAAATATAAAAATGCTTTAAGTTAATTTCTTATCCTATCTTACTATAAAATTAACAGAAGTTAAGGTTTGCAAAAAGAATGTTATCTAATTGTAAACTAACGAAGAAATAAATAAAAAGAACCCTGCCTAAAAACAGGGTAAGTTAGTATCGTGAATAACGGCTAATATTTAAAAGTACTCCTATTGCCATCAACATCAATGTTAAGGAAGAACCGCCATAACTTAAAAACGGCAGAGTGATTCCAGTAACCGGCATTAAACCGGTGACAACACCGATGTTAATCATTACTTGAATCGCGACCATTGATATAATACCAACCGCCAAAAAGCTGCCATATAAATCCGGTGCACCAAGGGCAATACGTATTCCCCTCCACAACAACAATGCGAATAAGAGAATGATAAAAGAGCCTCCAATAAAGCCTAATTCTTCAGACAAAATCGCAAATATAAAATCTGTTTGCGGTTCAGGTAAGTAAAAGAACTTCTGTCTGCTTTCACCGAGACCTAGACCAAATAATCCACCAGGTCCAATTGCATATAGCGATTGAATAATTTGAAATCCACTGCCTAAGGGGTCCTGCCAAGGGTCTAGGAATGATGTTATCCTTTTCATCCTATATGGCGCTGAAGCAACCAAACCAACAAATCCTGCTACACCTACTAAACCTAATAAAGCAAAATGACCTACCCGAGCCCCTGCAATGAAGATCATGACCACACATGTTCCAATCATTACTGTTCCTGTACCTAAATCAGGCTGAAGCATAATAAGTGCAAATGCTACAAAAGCAAGACCTAATGAAGGAACCAGCCCTTGGCGAAAAGAGGTTATCAGTTTCTGCCTCTCTGAGAGAAACTTTGCTAAAAAGGCAATCATAGCAAGTTTCATAAACTCAGATGGCTGAATGGAAAAGGCTCCTACACCAATCCAGCTTCGCGAGCCATTTCTGACATTTCCAACACCTGGGATGAGTACTAGTATAAGTAATACAAAGCAGGTTATTAAAATGACCTTTGACCACTCTCTCCAAGTCCAATAATTAATATTCATAATAAAAAACATGGCAGCAATCCCCACACCGGCAAAAAGTGTTTGTCTTTTCGCGAAGAAGAAGGAGTCTTCGAATTTATACTCCGCCCAAACTGCACTCGCACTATAAACCATAATAAGTCCTACAGCTAATAGTGTAAATGTAACAATAATTAATATAAAATCAGGAGTTGTTCTTTTTGTCGGCACACCTAACACCTCGAGTAGCAAGTTTTAGGGTTTCCAATGGTGTCCAGCTCCAGCGACTAGGAGCTCTCAGGTCTAAGCCAATCCAACGAGAAGGTTAAAGAACAACCTTCCCGTTGGATTGGCTTATGCCTGTCGCTCCTGAACAAGTCGCTTCCGCTTTTCGTTGGACAACCCTTACTTAAGCTTATGCACCGCTTCGATAAAAATGTCTCCCCTGACTTCAAAACTTTTATATTGATCCCAGCTCGCACATGCAGGAGATAACAAAATAACGTCGCCTGGCTCTGAATACTGAAAAGCAACAGGCACGGCCTTTTCAACATTATCGACAGTGTTAATTTGTTTTATTCCTGCTTCTATCCCAACCCGCTCAATTTTAGATGATGTTTGACCAAAAGTAATTAATGCTTTTACATTTTTTAAATATGGGATTAGTTCATCAAATTCATTTCCACGATCAAGTCCGCCTGCCAACAAGATGATTGGATTTTTAAATGCCTTTAAAGCAGGTATAGTAGCAAGTATATTGGTTGCTTTTGAGTCGTTATAAAACTTCCTCTCAGCAATTTCTGTAACGTACTGAAGACGATGCTTAACACCAGTAAACGTTCTAAGTACTTCCTGAATGGCTTCATTACTAACACCTGTTAACTTAGCCGCTGCCATTGCGGATAAGATATTTTCTAAATTATGGACCCCCGGCAGGGCAATATCATCAACCAACATAACTTTCTCATCCTTAAAATAAATCCATCCATCACTTATATAAGCTCCCTCTTTTAGAGTTTGCTTCGTTGAAAAAGGAATGCCGGCGGCTTGGGAATGTTCAGCGATTTCCCGCACTTCCTGCTGGTCTGCATTAAAAATAAAGTAGTCTTCTGCAGTTTGGTTTTTTGTAATATTTGCTTTTGCTTTAATATATTCAGCTCTTGTTCCATGATAATCCAAATGTGCGTCATAAAGATTTGTAATGATCGCTATCTTAGGTTTAAAGGTTTCGATACCCATTAATTGAAAGGATGATAATTCAATCACGATATTATTTTCTGGGGTTGCTTCTTCTGCAACACCAGAGGCTACCGTACCAATATTTCCGGCTATTAGCGGTCTCTTCTTACCTTCATTCAACATTTCAAAAATAAGCGTTGTCGTCGTTGTTTTTCCATTTGTTCCTGTTATCCCGATGAAAGGTGCTTCTGATATTTGGTAAGCAAGTTCAACCTCTGTTAATACAGGAATCCCTTTCTCCAGCGCTCCTTCAATGATGGGGTTTTGGTAAGGAATACCCGGATTTTTTACGATTAGTTCGAATCCCTCATCCAGAAGTTCTACAGGGTGTTCACCACAAATAACTTTAATACCTTGTTCTAATAACCCTTGAGCTTCAGGATTTTCTGATAAAGGCTTTTTATCATTTACGGTTACAAACGCACCAAGCTTATGTAAGAGCGCTGCAGCGGTTACCCCGCTTTTTGCTAATCCAAGAACAAGTATTTTTTTATGGAGATACGTATTTATCTGCTTCAATTATAACCACACCTCAATATAGATACCTAGTATCGCTAATATTAATCCAACACTCCAAAAAGTGACAACAACCTTCCATTCTGACCAGCCTATGAGCTCGTAATGATGATGAAGCGGGCTCATCCTGAATATTCTTTTACCCGTTGTTTTAAAAGAGATAACCTGTAAAATAACTGATAATGTTTCAATGACAAATACTCCGCCGATTATGACTAACAATAACTCTAACTTAGTTAGAATAGCAATGGTCGCGATTGCACCTCCAAGTGCCAGCGAACCAGTGTCACCCATAAACACCTTTGCAGGATGGGCATTAAAAACAAGGAATCCTAAGACTGCCCCTGCTACAGCAACCGAGAAAATCGCCACTTCCATTTGCGATTGGTTCCAGGCTAAGACAGCATAGGCACCAAATGCAATGGCAGCTGTACCTGAAACTAATCCGTCCAATCCATCTGTTAGATTGACTGCATTCGAGAAACCTACAAGCCAAAAGACGATGAATAATACATAAAACCAGCCAAGTTCAATGGAATAATTACTTCCAGGAACGGAAATTTCCGTAGGAAACCCATTTTGTTTGTAAACAAGATAAAATATAACGGAAATGATAATTTGCCCTAACAGCTTTTGTCTCGAGGTTAATCCTAGATTACGCTTTAGTGCCACTTTGATAAAATCATCTAAAAATCCGAGTAATCCAAAACCAAAAGTCACCAGAATAAGTAAGTAAGTTTTAACAGTTGGTTCGGAAAATTTCCCGGTCATTACTAGAGTAGTAATAATAATAGAGAATAATATCATAATTCCACCCATCGTTGGTGTACCTGTTTTTACTTGATGGGATTTGGGTCCTTCTTCCCGGATGCTTTGTCCAAATTTCAACCTTCTTAAGAAGGGAATAAAAATAGGAGAAAGCAGCACTGTAATCAGAAAACCCATTAAAATTGTGAAAAATATAACTTGCTCCAGCATTTTATCCCCTCCTCTCAAAATCATCTTTTCGATTTATATTCGATATCCTATCCAACATTACAGCTATATCATATGTTTCTTTATTTTCTTTGAGACGTTTTTTATTCAAAAATACGAAATTAGTTATATCCATTTTCTCTGCCTTTTCTCCGTCCATTTTTTCAATATAAAATTGTAATAGTTCTCTAACAGCTTCAATTGGCTGGTCAGTAAAAAAGATTGGAAAGTGATTGGGAGTGTATTTAGGCAGCTGTTTCTTGTTATCCCAAATCGCTGCAATCGCACCGTTGGCAATAGCATCTAATAGTTCGCCCGAATCCTCAGTTAACGGTATGAATAACCCTCTCGTCTGCACTGCCTTTGCATCGTCTGTTACCGTGATATAAAAATGACCCGCTTCTTTGATACCCCTTATATTAGAGAATAACTTTACTAAATCATTAAACGCTAAATACATTTCTATCTCCTTTCGATAGCCTCCCGAGCAACCAATCGGTCATCAAAATCATAAACATTACTGCCAATAATCTGATATGTTTCGTGACCTTTACCAGCAATCAAGATTACATCACCCGCAGAGGCTTGGTTGATTGCCGTTATAATGGCCTCTTTTCTATCTGGAGTGGTGATGTAACGTTTTCCAAGGACGCCTTCTTCCATATCTTTTAAAATCGATATAGGATCCTCGCTCCTTGGGTTATCTGAGGTAAATATAGGATTTGTAGCATAACGACAAGCAATCTCTGCCATTAATGGTCTCTTCGTTTTATCCCTGTCTCCACCGCATCCCACTATGACAAAAATCTTTTTTTCTGCAAAACTTTGTATCGTTTTCAATACATTTTCTAAACTATCAGGTGTATGAGCATAATCCACAATGACAGTATAGTTTTGACCTGCATTTACTAACTCAAATCTACCGTCTACTCCCTTAACACTCTCGATTGACTCGATAATTTTTTCCATCGGAATTCCAGAAACATACGCAGTTGCAATACTAGCCAGGACATTATAAATACTAAATTTGCCAATTAATTGAATGTTAATGGAATAACTCTTCTCTTTTATTACTATTTCAAAGGAAGTCCCCGCAGAAGTCATCTGAATATTTCTTGCATGAAAATCAGCATTATTATCAATTCCATACGTATAACAATGAGCTGCTGTCGATTTTCGGTACAAATCAGAAGCGGCATCATCTGCATTTAAAATAGCAAATTTCGGTTTATTAGCATCGAATGTGTTGCCCAGCTGAGAAAATAATAAACTCTTAGCCTGCCTATAGTCTTCCATTGTTTTATGGTAATCCAAATGATCTTGGGTGAGGTTTGTAAATACGGCTATATCGTAGTCACAGCCATGGACTCTTCCCAAATGTAAGGCATGCGATGAAACCTCCATAATCGCTGTATCGACGCCCTTTTCAAGCATTTGCTTGAAACCTTTTTGCAGGACAAGACTTTCAGGAGTTGTATTTTTAGTTTCAAACTTCTGGTCACCAATTTTTGTATACATAGTTCCAATTAAACCAGTGCATCGATTAACATCAGAAAAAATTTTTTCAATTAAATGACTTGTGGTTGTCTTTCCATTTGTCCCAGTTATTCCGATTAAATGCAGTTTTTTGGTTGGATGTTGATAGAAGGCATCGGCCAGTACTGCCATTGCTCTTGTTGTATCATTAACGATTATTACCGGTACTGATAGTGGAAGTTCCCGCTCAGCTAATACCGCCACTGCACCGCTTTTTACAGCTGATTCCGCAAAATCATGACCGTCAACCGTATATCCTTTAATACAAATAAATAAGCTTCCCATTTGCACCTTTCGATTGTCATTCTCGATCGAAGTGATTTCTGGATTTGTTCCTTGATATGGAACGAGAAGGTGCAAATGTTGAAGTAAGTCATGTAGTTTCATATATATTCAAATCCTCTCTTGCCTTTAGAAAGTTACCATTTTTCACACAAAATATTTACCTTATAAAAGATTCACCTTATTTTACAGCAAAACACAGTAGAATGCCATTATACTTGAGATTCTACTTCATTTTTTTCAAAAGAACAGGCGGCGGAAATCATTCCGGCCGCCTGACACAAATTGAATTAACTATTCCTCTATTCTTCTTTATCAAAATAAAGTCTAATAGTTGATCCTTCTTTAACCTTTGAACCAGCTTCAGGGGACTGTCTTACCACAAAATTGCCTTCACCGCTTGCATCAATTTTAAGATTCAACAATTGTTCTGTGATTTCTAATTTGGTTAAACCCGTTAAATCAGGCAGGGTAATTAAAGGCTTATCAGGCCATTTGATTTCTTTTTCAATTTGATCTTTTCTAGGTTCTACTCCCAACGCCATTAGCCCATCTTTCATAATACTCCCGACTATTGGAGCGGCAACAGTTCCACCGAAAATAAGTCCGCCTTTTGGATTATCCACCGCAACATACACTATGATTTGTGGGTCATCTGCCGGGGCAAACCCCATAAATGAAACGATAAAGTTATTTTCTAAATATCTTCCGTTTTGAGCTTTTTGAGCGGTTCCCGTCTTACCGCCAATTCGATAGGAATCAACAAATGCCCTAAATCCTGAACCTTGAGCAACTACAGTCTCAAGAGCATGACGGATTTCTTTTGAGGTTTCCTCAGATATTACTTTTCTCTTTGCAATCGGAGTATTTCTCATAACTACTTCCTTCGTCACTGGATCTATTAACTCTTGGGCAATATACGGCTTATAGAGAGTTCCTCCGTTTACCGCTGCTGCAACTGCTGCAACTTGTTGAATAGGAGTTACCGATACCCCTTGACCAAATGCAGTGGTCGCTAATTCAACAGGACCCACTCGATTTAAGTTAAACAATATCCCTGAGCCTTCGCCCGCTAAATCTATCCCAGTTTTTTGTCCAAAACCAAAGTCCTTTATATATTTAAACAAAGTATCCTTACCTAATCTTTGCCCTAATTCTACAAAACCAGGGTTACAAGAATTCTGCACGACCTCAAGGAAGGATTGACTTCCATGGCCGCCTCTTTTCCAGCATTTCAGTCTTGCTCCTGCAACTTCTACGGAACCTGAATCATGAAAATGTTCTTTTTCTAGATTAACTTTACCTTCCTGTAATGCTGCTGCCAGGGTGATAATCTTAAAGGTCGACCCAGGCTCATAGCTTGACCATACAGGAAGGTTTCGATTGTACACCTCTTGTGGAACGTTCCGAAAATTAGCTGGATCAAAGGTTGGACGACTGGACATTCCTAAGATTTTCCCATTATTCGGATCCATTGCAATTGCGATGATTCCATCTGGGTTATAAGTTGCCTCTGCAATATCAAGCTCTCTCTCAATAATGGTTTGAATTTTTGTATCGATTGTAAGCTTTAAATCAAGACCATCCACTGGCTTTTCATAATCGTCAGCCATGTCATTCATTCTTTCACCTTTAGCATTTGCATAAAACTTAACAGAGCCTCTTTCACCGCTCAGCTCTTTATCGTAATAGAGCTCTAATCCCATTAATCCTTGGTTGTCCACTCCAGAAAATCCCAGAACATGAGAAAGATAGCTTCCAAATGGATAATGCCTTTTTGAGTCTTCTCCTATATATATCCCTTCAAGACCCAAAGACCTGATTTCTTTTGCTTTTTCATGTGAGATTTTTCTACCTTCTTTTATCCTCACAATGGATTCGCCCTGGGTAATCTGCCGGTATGCATTTTCTTTTGGTATATTTAATACTGCCGCCAGTTTTTCAGAAGTAGCTGCTGGGTCCTTAACCTGTCTCGGTATTACATATACAGTCGGAGCACTAATATTTGTTGCTAATGGTACTCCATTACGGTCTATAATCTCGCCTCGCTTTGGTTCAAATGGAATATTTCTGCTCCATGAACCCTTTGCTTGACCAGTCAACTTATCACCTAGAACAAACTGCACATAACCAAGCCGGACATCAATGATTAAAAAGATAAGAATTCCTACGAACATTGCAATCATTAACCTTTTACGGACAGTTACATTTGAAACACGCATAAAATGAACGAGCCTCCTTTATCCTACTCGTTCATTTATATGCTTGTACTATATCGAATAGAACGGTAACTACTATTGTCTATTACTATTACTCCCTTGGGAGATTCTCTAATTCTTCTTCAGGTGCTTCGGTGTTTTCCTCGGCTTCTTTTGCTTCCAATTCTAGCTTTTCTTCCGTTGTTTTGAAATCAACGATGAGAAAATCTCCCTTTTTTAAAGCAGCACCTTCTTTAATATTTTGCTTAACAACATAACCACTGCCTGTAGAATTTAGCTTCATTCCAGATACTTTTGCAACCTTCATTACATCTCTAAGTGACCATCCTGTCATATCCGGTGCTGTCAGTTTCCCACCACTTTGGATTATTATTTTTTCACCTTCAAGTACGTTAGTCCCAGGTGCAGGAAGCTGACCTGTGACTTTTTCACCTTTTCCTAGTACCACTACATCTAGACCCGATTCCTCAAGTTGTTTAACTGTTTTTGAAACACCTTGACCAACTAAAGCAGCAAGATTTGTAGTTGAAGCCTTTTCTTGTTGTGAAGGCTGAATATTTAAATACTGTAAACTATTTTTCA
The DNA here is from genome assembly GCF_001591505.1 of Neobacillus niacini NBRC 15566. Taxonomy (GTDB): domain Bacteria; phylum Bacillota; class Bacilli; order Bacillales; family Cytobacillaceae; genus Neobacillus; species Neobacillus niacini. Next base: position 217,772 of record NZ_BCVA01000002.1, on the reverse strand, counting down.
TCACAGGATTGAAAACCAATGAAACTGGTATCGAACCCATGGAATAATGATCTATTTCGGGTTGTTGGACAGCAACGTATACAATTAACTTCGGGTCATCTTTTGGTGCCATACCTAAGAATGAAAAGATATAATCTTTCTGTCCAGTTAAATAGCCGCCTTTTGGATCAGGGATACTTGCTGTTCCTGTTTTCCCAGCAACACTATAGCCATCAATCTGATATCGAGTCCCCGTACCCTTTTCCTTATTTGTCACAACGGTCTCAAGAATATCACGGACCTCTTTCGCGGTTTCAGCTGAGATAGGTGTCGAAACAACCTCAGGTGTTACATCTCTAATTACTTCACCAGTGTCGTGACTGACAATTTTATCAATTACTTGCGGCTTCATCATTTTCCCATTGTTAGCAATTGCCGTCATCGCTTGAATTTGCTGAATAGGTGTAATCGCAGTCCCCTGTCCATATGCGGTGGTTGCTTTTTCTATCGGCCAATTAAATTGAATTTTCCCTGTGGTCTCTGCAGGCAAGTCAATCCCGGTCGGGCTATCAAATCCAAATTTAGTCAAATATTCACGAAACTTATCAAACCCTAAAAGTTCATTAGCTATTTTCGCAAAAGCAACATTCGAAGAGCGCTGAACTCCCTCAAGATATGATATCATTCCCCAGCCGGATCTCTTGTGATCATGTATCGGCTTGTCTTTTGATGTAACTTTATAAGAACCAGACTGAAAGAGATCATTAGGATTAAATTTATTTTCTTCAATTGCCGCAGCAAGCGTAAAAATCTTCATCGTGGAACCAGGCTCAAAAGAAGTTTCGATTGCTTCATTGTGCCAGCTGTTATCAATTCCTTCCTTTGTTTTAGGGTGAAAGGAAGGTCTCTGTCCCATCGCTAAGATGTTACCTGTTTTTGGATCAGCCACTATCGCAATGATTTTTGCTGGTTTATATTCATCAACCACTTTGTTCATAGCGTCTTCTAAAAAGGTTTGAATTTTCTTGTCAATCGTTAAGTACACATCATTTCCATTTTGAGCTGGAGTAACCTTCTGTTCTCCATTTGGAAGCAAGTATCCCCATAAATCACTTTCATAATTAATTTTTCCATCTTTGCCTGTTAACTCTTTATCTAACGTTTTTTCAATCCCCATTTTCCCCACATAATTATAGGTTCCGTCAGGCTCGTCAATTCTGTCTGCATAACCAACGAGGTGTGAGGCAAAGATTCCATTTGGGTAGAATCTTTTCGAGTCGCGTTTAAACGTAATTCCTGGCAGCTTAAGTGCCTCTATTTCTTTTTTCGTTTGATGTGATATGTCCCTGCCCGCTTTTCCAAATTCAACCTGAAATTGGTCTTTGGTTAAAATGCTATAAATCTCGGATTCTTTCATATTTAAAATTTTAGCCAATTCATTTGCTGTTTTTTGAGGATCCGTCACATGGTTTGGATTTTTTGGGTTAGTTGTCATTTTTTTATCTAAAATTGCAATTAATGTATAAGAGGTTGTATCCTCCGCAATAACTTCCCCTTTTTGGTCATATATAACTCCTCTAACCGATTCTAAACTTCCTGTTCTGCTGTATTTTTGCTGGGCTTTTGCTGCTAGAGGCTGTGAGCCGACCTCACCGGTAATCTGAATCGAGAAATATCTAAAAAGCAATATAAAAAAGAGCAGGCCGAATAATGCAAACAATCCGGCTGCCCCGACATTCATATATGGCTGTTTCTTGTTCATTTCTCGTGCACAACCTTGACGTTATTTTCGTTTAAAACAAGTCCCATTTCTTTTGCTTTTTCCCATATCCGTTCATACGTGCTAAGCTCACTAACTTGTACCTGCAAATCATTATTTACCTTTTGGATCTCATTAATGGAGGTTTGAACCTCCTGAATTTCCTTGTTCACCTGGTAAATTTCCGCTTGATTCGAGATGAGATGGACGGCACCAAAACAAACCAGCCCTGTAAATACTACTCCGATTATTTTCTCCCCAGGTGTAAGCCAGTGCTTTTTTGTTTTTACAATACTTTGTTCCTGTACTGTCCGTTCTACTTGCTGTTGTTGCTGAAATTTCCTGGCAAGATTACTCATTCTTTCCCCTCCACATAGATATTTTTTTATTTCTATTTATAGTTTTTCCGCAATCCGCAATTTCGCAGATCGAGCACGATTATTATGTTCTAATTCTTCTTCTGAAGGAAGAATAGGTTTTCTGGTAATGAGCTTTAAAATCGGCTTAAATTCTTCAGGGATCACAGGTAAGCCATGCGGTAAGTCTGGTGTTTCACTTGCCTTTTTGAACGACGCCTTACAAATCCGGTCTTCTAAAGAATGGAAGGTAATAACACTAATTCTTCCTTCTGGGTTAAGAATATCAATTGCTTTTTGTAAAGACTTCTCAAAAACCGCTAATTCATCATTTACAGCAATTCTTACCGCTTGAAATATTCGTTTAGCCGGATGTCCGCCCTTTCTTCTGGCTGGTGCAGGAATCCCTTCCTTAATAAGTTCAACCAACTCAAAGGTGGTCTCAATTGGCTTAATATCTCTTCTAGCCTCTATTTTTCGAGCAATCTGCTTAGAGAATTTCTCTTCACCATAGCGAAAAAAGATCCTAACTAAATCCTCGTAAGACCAATGGTTAATAACATCATAGGCCGAAATATCCGCATCATTGTCCATCCTCATGTCCAGCGGTGCGTCATGATGATAACTGAATCCTCTTTCTGGAGTATCTAATTGAGGAGAGGAAACACCAAGGTCATAAAGGACCCCGTCCACCTTATCGATCCCAAGCCGTTCCAGCTCTTCCTTAAGGTATAAGAAATTGCTCTTGATTATTGTTAGCTGCTCACCGTAAACGGACAATTTCTCTTTTGCATTGGCAATAGCTACTTCGTCTTGATCAAAGGCAAACAATTTCCCATTGTCAGTAAGTTTTGAAAGTATCAGGGAACTATGTCCCGCCCCGCCTAATGTACAATCAACATAAATGCCGTCAGGTTTAATATTCAATCCGTTAACAGCTTCATTTAGTAACACAGTTGTATGTTCAAACATCATTATCACCTTTTCCAATCGAACGATATAAAACGGAGTTATAATAGAATAACTTGTCCATTATATATCAAAACCAATCATATTTTCTGCAATTTCGGCAAAAGATTCTTCAGATTCTGCGAAATAGTCTTCCCAAATCTGTTTGCTCCAAATTTCAATCCGATTGGACACTCCTAAAACTACACATTCTTTTTCTAGTTTTGCATACTGAAGTAATGGTGCTGGAATATTAATTCTTCCTTGTTTATCTAGTTCGCTCTCTGTTGCACCTGAAAAGAAGAATCGGGTGAATGCACGGGCGTCTTTTTTTGTCAGAGGCAGACCTTTAAGTTTGTCTTCGATAACTGCCCACTCCGATAATGGGTAACCAAACAGACATTGATCCAAACCGCGTGTGATGATAAACATTTCTCCAAGCTCTTCGCGGAATTTGGAAGGCACAATCATCCGGCCCTTATTATCAATGCTATGATGGTATTCACCCATAAACATACCCGGTACCCCCACTTTCTATTTAAAATGTACCACATTCCCCCACTTTCCTCCACCTATTTTTAAATTATTCTTTTCGCAGTTGCCTAAATCCTTTTTTTGCACTAAATTTTTTCAAAAAAATGGATCTTCACTCTCGGTGAAGATCCAAAAAAAAAGAAACTTCACCATCGGTGAAGTCTCCCTTAAAGTTTTATAACCTTATGCTGTCCGTCAAATACAAACTCAAGTTTCATTATTTCTTCAATAAAACTTGTTCCATACTGATTTAAATAATAGAAAATGTTCCAAACCCGCTCTTGCGGAAATCCATCAGGCCGCAGTGATAAATCAATACGATTAAACTTACTAAGAATGACATTGTACTTTGATTGTACTGATTCCTCCAGCTTCGTTTCCATAAATCCAATCTGCTTTAATAAATAGGTTTCATTCTTCTTTACTAGCGGCAGCAAACTTTTATCAAGCTGGTTGGTTTTTCTTTCAATAAGGTCATACTGCTGTAATAACTGCGATTTCAGTGTAGAAAATAGTTCAGAAACCTCTTTATCCTTGATTGATTCTAGATATTGGTTTCTCTCTTCCACAGTTCCCCTGCTCAATACCTGGGATAGTTCTAGGTTTAGCTCATGAATATCACTTTCAACCGCTCTCTCCACCAAGGTTATATTTAACCTTGGTACAATCGGAGGCATACTTATTTTAAAATGTTCAAAAACAAGCTTCAATTCAGCCCAATAAGAGATTTCTCCCGGACCAGCAATAAATGCCAGTGTTGGGAATAGCCATTCTTGCATTAAGGGCCGTGTCACCACATTATTACTTAGTTTTGCCGGGTCTTGATAGGCAATCTCCATTAGTTCTTCTTTTGTAAAGGATACAGCTCCACTTTTCCCCACAAAAACATTTCTTTCTGAATCATATTCAAGCAAAATTCTTTCATTTGATTTTGGATTGTAATAAAACAAATTGGCTGCATTTTCATTGGAATCAATTGTGATTGGATAACCCTTTTTACCTATAATACTTTGTTGTTCAAGCAGATAATTGGTAATTTCCTTATGCTGCTCAATTTGTTGAGCGAATTTCTCTGTTTGCAAGAGACGGAACTGGCGATCACCTGAGTCTACAATTAATAATCCATAATCCTTAAAGAGCTCCATTACAATGTTAGCAAAAAATTCAACAAACGTTGAAGAATCACGTAAGGTTTCTTCTGCGAAATTGATTAGCTGCTTTGTATGATTGGTCTCACCAAAGTTTTCTATTACATTAATGACCCACTCTCGGCACACATCTTTGTTAAGGGTGACATCTGATACCATTTTCTTTTGCTTAACCATTTCTGGGTAGGACCATTTATCTACTCTTTGCTCTACGGGCATAAACACATGATTTACTTCATGAAAATCATGGTCTTCTCCAGCTATCCAGAATACAGGAATGACTGGTACACCAAGCTGCTTCTCTTTTTGCTCTGCTAATTTAATAATGGAGATTATCTTATGTATCGAATAAAGAGGTCCTGTAAGGATACCTGCTTGTTGACCGCCAATAACTACTACACTATTCGATTGTTTTAGTTTTGCGAGTGAATTCTTCACTTCTTCTGATGATGGAAAACGTTCCATAAATTTCTCTATGTGACCAGCTACTTTTTCCCGTGGAAAGTGTCGATTGCTTAATTCGTCTAATCTCTTCTGATCTTCGGCAAAGTCATTAAACCGATAATGAAAAAAAGGCAGAACATCAGAGGATTGTTCTAAATAATTTGAAGCAAATCGATTCGTTGCTGACAATGAGAGATTTAAAATCTCCATTTAAGTACTTCCTTTCTGATCAACCATATTCATTCCATATGAGTATAGCATCATCTGCTCTAATAAAAAAAATCTTTGCTTAAGAAAATGTAAAAGTTAATGCACTTTGCAGTATGCCAAATATAGTTAGGGATACATAGGCTAAAAAGAAGATAAGAAAATTAAATCGCCAAAACCCTTTAAAAACCTTTGCCAATATAATTTCACCTTTTATCTTCCAATGTATGACTACGAATATCATGGCAATGACAAGTAAGATTAGCAAAATCAGCCCAAAAAATGATTTGCCCCAAATGGTTAGTAACAAAAAGTGAACAGCCACGATAAAGAGTAGCGTTGAGTAGTCCAACGCTTTATGAAAAGACTTTCGAGTGTTTTTAGTTAATAACTTATTTAATACATAAATCATTATAAAACCTAGAAGAGGTACAGTTAAGAAAATAGTAATAATCGATGAGATAAATGAACTCAATTGCTGCTCCTCCAATCCTTTTCTTTCCCTTTGATTAAATAATAATAGCTTTCAATGTTCGTTGCTGTTTTTTGTTGAAGCTGAGCTTCCTCTATCAAAAAGCCAAGTATCGCATCAATTTCTGTCCTTCTCCCAGCCTCTAAGTCTTTTAGCATAGATGACCTATTATCACCTGTTTTTTTACATATTCTCAACACATCTCTAAATCTTTTAATAGGATCTTCTAGATTTAGTATAAATGAGATTTCTAGAAACAGTTTTTTGACCGCAGCAAAATAGAAGGTGTTTTTGATTAATTCACCATTATTGACTTGAAGAATTGCAGTTAAAGGATTGATGATGGCATTTGTAATTAATTTATTTATCAGCATAGTATAATAATCGTCTTTCAGGGTCATAGGGAAACGAATAGAAGTACAAACCTCAGCAAACTCCTTTATTCCGTCAACATTACCTTTATATAGAGCAACATTAATGGCTCCCTTACCATTGTGAGAAACCGTATATGTATTAACTTTACTGGCCCCATGCTCAACGGATCCAACAAAAATATTAGTCGCAGGAATATTTTTAAGTAATGTAAGATGACTCATTCCGTTTTGTAAAAATAATAGGGTCTGAGGAATCATCTTCAGGCTTATTATCTGATTTATTATAGAGTGAATTTGATATTGTTTGACGGCAATAATGGTTATCTCTTCTATTCCTGCCCATTTGGAAATAGGAAGGGCACGAACACTTACTTTTCTTTGTACAGAACCTTCTTGCAGATATATCCCGTGTTGATTAATGATTTCTGCTTGTTCGCTTGTTTTAGTATAAAGCGTGACAGAGAAAGCATTGCTTAAGTACGATGCGACTAATAATCCAATAGAACCAGCACCAATAATGCCAAGTTTCATGATACCACCCATTAATTGTCTTTTTGTTTATAGTTTATCAGATGCTGCAACTAGTTTATACGTTTGTCCATAAAAAGATTGCTCTATTAACACGTCTATTGATTTCCTCTTTTGGCGCCTCCCTTTCCACAGGCGGTACGATCAAAAAGAAACCGTTTTCCAGGGAATATATAAAGAATTTTTTGTATCTTTGTTATATAATGTTATTAATTCATTTTGAATAATTTATTAATAAATTCATTTCACATTATTCAGCTTTAAATGAATATATACAGTTAGTATGAAAATCATTTATTAAGGGGGCTTATATATGGTGATGAAAGTTGAAAAATTAAAAATTAATTTTAAAACACTTGAGGAATTTAAAAAATTCAAAGAATACGGAATTCAAGAACTCTCCATGATTGAGGACTTAGAAGCAAATATGATCGATAATGATATTGACTCTCCTTTTTATGGAATCTATTTCGGAGACAAACTAGTAGCTCGAATGAGTTTATATCAAATAGATGCCAAGTTTGACCGTTATTTCTTTCCACCACAAAATTATTTAGAATTGTGGAAACTTGAGGTATTGCCGGATTATCAAGGTAAGGGGTATGGAAAGAAGCTCGTAGAATTTGCTAAAAGTTTCGGTGTTCCAATTAAAACGAACCCAAGAGTACAATCAAGAAGCTTTTGGGAACATATGAATTTTACAAATGTTGAATATGACATGGAACGTGACCGTGGCGAAAATCCACTTGTATGGTATCCTGAAGGTGTAGAAGCTCAACATAATGAATAACGAAAAAAAGCGGACATTATGTCCGCTTTTTACTATTTTTCGATTCTTTCAAGATTTCCGTTTTTATCCATTTGGAATTTTACTTTTTGCTGTCTATCTTCTTCTTGTAAGACAACCATTTTTCGCGCTCTTTCCATAATTTCAATTAAAGAGCGATAGTCTTCTTCAATCGCTTTTAGGTTTTTTGCTAATCTCTCATTTTCAGCTGCAAGCGAATAAGATTTCTTTTCAAGCTCTTTTATTTTTTGAATGGACTTTTCTCTTGCTTCCTCTATGCTTGAAGCAGCTGCCGCTTGCTTTTGGAGATTTTCAAGGAAGTGAACCACCGATTGAAATGTTATATCTTCACTCCTAGGTGAACCCAAGGATTGCGTTTCTTCGGCAACAAACTCTTTTGTTATCTCTTTATCGGCAGGAATATTTTGCTTTTTTAATTCTTTTCTCTGTTTTTTAGCCAATTCTATTCCTGATTTATATTGCTTCCTTACAAATGAGTTCCAACGAAATCCGCATGCCGCAGAAGTTCGAGAAAGCTGTTTTCCCACTTCCTCAAATGCTTGAAGCTGTGTCCCGCCTTCTCGAATATGTCTCAACACAACTTCAGCGAGCAATAAATCTTCATCTTGGGACCATGCATCTTGGCGAGTTGGTGACATAAGTCAAATCCCTCCTAGTGTTTTTATTCATACATATGCATCTACTAGAAAAGATAGACTGATAACAGATTGTCTTTATTCTTATTTTTGCATTTTTTTACTAATAAAGTTTTGGACATACTTATGATGCGGTTCACTTTCCCATAGGACACTGCAATTCCTTACTTCTTTTTCTATTCTTTCTCTTAGCTTGTTTTCTTCCCACTTTACTATCCACATCATTTTATATGCTTCTAATACCTTTAAATCAACTGATAAAAGCTTTCCCATAAACGTCTCGCACGCAGTAATGTGAGTATTTGAATAAATATAATCGATAAAGCCCGCTTCTTTTAAATACTCAGCATTTTGAATTTCCGCTTCCATTAAAAGCTTCATACCGTGTGCAGTTGATAATTTTTCTGTTATAATTGTTCCCCCGCCCCAACCAGTTGTAATAGCTTGTTTACCTTGTACGAAACCAGCTCTAATCCCTTCTCTCGCTAAACGGTAATCACAAGCAGAAGCAAGCTCACATCCGCCACCGATAGCTGTTCCATTTAAAAGAGCGATCGTTGGTTTTGCTAAAGTCATTAGCGAATAAAGAATTTGAGACATTTTAGAAAGCATGTCATACGCTTCTTCCTTTGTCTTAAGCTGGTGAAATACAGATAAGTCCCCGCCGGAACAAAAAGCCTGATCACCTTCTCCTGTGATGACGAGCGCCTTAATATTTGAATCATTTGCAGCCAAAGAGATAGCCTCTGTTAATCCATTCATGACCTCATAATTAATGGCATTTCTTTTTTCGACTCTGGTAATCGTAAATAATAAATAACCCATATCACGTTTTTCAATGGAAAATGACATATTGGTTCCCCCTTTTTATATCCAAATATTTTAAGTATGTAAAATATTTTTTAAAACGACAAAAGCACAAGGGCATATTGCTCCTTGTGCTTTTTATCGTAATGGAAATTAGTCGTTAACAACGTCTTTTCCTTTGTATGTTCCGCAAGCTTTACATACGCGGTGTGAAAGTTTCATTTCACCACAGTTTGGGCAGCTTACCATACCAGGTACGTTTAATTTAAAATGTGTACGACGTTTTCTTTTTACAGTTTTAGAAGTTCTTCTAAAAGGTACAGCCATTCTTCCCACCTCCTTAAAGAGTATTAAGAAAGTAATGAAGGCCAGGAATGCTGGTTCTTCACTTTGCTTCTTGTTTTAATGATTATGATTCGGAAGAAGAATTGTTTTTGTCAAAAAACTTTGCAAGACCTGCTAGTCTTGGATCAATCTTTTTGGATTGATCTCCATCACTTATAACTTCCCAGTCCTTACCGGATTGTGGTGCAGCGTCTTTATGGTTGACATCTTCACAGAACACTTGCATTGGAACCTCTAGTAAAAGAATTTCTCTAATGACAGGCATTAAATCAATTACTTCCCCTTTTACTTGATAAACTTCCTCTTCAGTTTCATATTCTGATCCTTGCAAGAGGAAAGTTTCAGTTGTTTCGACATTAATCGGAAGTTTAACATCCACTAAAGTACGAGAACAAGGCAGGATTAAATGACCCTCAATTTTCAGATGAAATGTCACTTTCGTTGAATCAATATCACCCCGACCAGTAATATGCATCGGAGATACTTCACGAATCGTCGGATCCGTTTCTTTTATCTCATCAACTCGAATAATATCATCAATCAGAAAATCCTTGTTTCGGTATTTTTGTAATTGGCTTAATGTCCATTTCAATTGAATCACCCCAAGGCAACAAAGGTAATTATAGCCTTCGATTAAATTTTTGTCAATGTTTTTTCTTTACACCTAAAATGTGATTTTTCATTTTAATATTCTTCTAAAAACAACCTCTTCAAATTAGTTTACCCAGTTAATTCAGTTTACAGTCCCAACTGCACATTATCGTAAACCATTATCTTATCATGGTAATTTTTGCTATAATACGATTACTATAAAAAATTACGATGTTTTACGAACAGATAAAGGAGAACTTTAAATGAAAGCTGTTGGTGTAATTGTCGAATATAATCCTTTTCATAATGGCCATGCCTATCATCTGCAAGCAGCAAAGGAAACAGCCCAAGCTGACTTAGTTATCGCCGTTATGAGCGGTAATTTCCTTCAACGTGGTGAACCTGCTCTTGTTTCTAAATGGTATCGGACTCAAATGGCTCTTCTAAATGGTGTTGATATTGTCCTAGAACTACCTTATCGATTTGCAACGCAAAAGGCTGAGACATTCGCAAATGGTGCAGTCTCTATTTTAGACGCCATTGGATGCCATTCGCTTATGTTTGGCAGCGAAAGCGGGGATATATCTTCCTTCACGCAAACGGTTGACTATTTGGATAAAAATAAAGAGCGTTTTGATCAAAATATTAAAAAGAATATAAAATCAGGTGTTAGTTACCCTAAAGCATTATCGTTGTCTTTTCAAACATTGTCAAGCCCTGATAATATATTGAGTCTGGATAAACCGAATAACATCCTTGGTTTTCATTATGTTAAATCTATCATTCAGCAAAATAGTCCGATCATTCCTCTCACTGTAAAAAGGAAAAATGCGGATTACCATGATGAACACTTTGCCACAGAGACCATCGCTAGTGCCACAAGCATACGTAAAGCTTTGTTTACCCATCAAGAAGGAAAGAGCTCGATTGAACAATATGTGCCTGTTGCAACTAACATGCTTTTGAAAGAATACCTAGCTGAACATGGGCATTTCCACCAATGGGAAAATTACTGGAGTTATTTACGCTTTCGTTTGCTGCAAATGAGTCCGGAGGAACTAAGTGAAGTTTATGAGGTGGAAGAAGGTATTGAACATCGTTTAATAGCTGCTGCACTAGATTCTACTCATTTCAAAGAATTTATGCAAAAAATAAAAACGAAACGCTATACATGGACAAGATTGCAAAGAATTTGTGTTCACATCTTAACCAATGCAAAAAAGACTGATATGAAAAGCAAAAAAGAGATTGCTACCTATTTACGACTGTTAGGTATGACAAACAACGGAAAAGAATACTTAAATAAGTATAAATCTCAATTTGCTCTTCCACTCGTTTCTAAACTATCTGCCTATAAGGAAAAAGATATCGTATTAGATATCAGAGCTTCACGGGTTTATTCCTTCGGTGTGGGAATACAAACTAGGGAACGCTTATTACATCAAGAATATAAACAACCACCCATTTATATGAAATAAAGAAGATGGCGCCTAGAAGGCACCATCTCCTTTATTTCATAGGTAATTCCTCTAAATAATTTATCGCGTCATCAATTACATCCACCGGAACAATTTTCATTTTGGAATCAATCTCACGGGCAGTCTTCACCGCTAGTTTGTAATTGGAATCCTTGCCCCCTTTTTCATTCGGGGCAAAGAAGATTTCTGCTCCCGCTTTGTCAGCTGCAACGATTTTTTGATCAATCCCTCCAATTGGCCCAACACTACCTTTTGGGTCGATTGTCCCTGTTCCAGCAATTTTGTACCCTTTCGTAAAGTCATCTTCCATTAACTGATCATAGATTTCTAGTGAGAACATCAACCCGGCAGATGGCCCACCGATTTCATCAGTCTTAACAGTAACTTTAGGATCAACAATAATTTCCTTATCATCAACTAACGAAATCCCGATACCGACTTTCTTTGGATCATCTTTGAAGGGTTCGACCGTTACCTTGACCGTTTTTGTTTTATCTTCCCTATTAATGGTTAATTCTACTTGATCGCCTGCCTTTTTCTTGCCCACATAATCGATAAACTTCTCAGAAGAGGGAAATTCTTTCCCATCTACCTTAGAGATTCGATCCCCAGCGCGTAATTTTCCCTCTGCAGGCATATCAGGGACAACCTGAACAACGTAAACCCCTTTGTATTCGTAATCAACAGGATATTCCGCTTTCTTATAGGCCACTTCAATAGCATTCAATTTTGATCCTGCCATCATATGGAGCTGTCTTGCGTTATATTCTTCTTGTGTTTCTGCTTCGTGTAATATAGCTTCTACAGGATAAAGTTCAACATAATCAAAGAGTTTAGCTTCAACATAGGAATAAATATTTGCTCTTCCCATTCTCACTGTAGTCAACATAAAGGTTCCTTTCGACTCCGTACCATCTTTTACTTGAATAATAGGTGCTAATTCTCTTGCAATACCCGGTTTCGAAACATAATACGGTAATGAAAAAAAAATCCCTGCAATCATCATTAGTGCAATTACAATGGAAGACCCTACAAAAATTTTGCTTCTCAAAAGCTCCCTACCCCTTCCATTCCGTTATTACCTTTTTTATTATATCTAAATGTTTCTTCGCTTCTTCTTCTCCAAGTTCGATAATTTCTTCAATATTCGTGAATGCACGGGAGCTATATGCCTCAACAGGCGGACGAATCATAATATCAGAAGCAATCTCACGATAATTAATAATTTCAGTTTGCATGATATCAATACTTTGCATAATGACATCGTATATAGATGTGATTTCTGCATTCCGCTTCACTCTAGAAACGTCTACCGCTATTACAATGTCAGCCCCCAATTCTTTCGCCACAGATACGGGAACCCGGTCTGACACCCCGCCATCAACTAAGATTCTCCCATTATACTTTTCAGGTACAAAAATCCCTGGAATTGATATACTAGCTCTGACAGCTTCCGCAACAGGACCTTTTTTAAAAACAACCTTTTCCCCAGTTAGTAAATCCGTTGTAACGATTCCTATTGGTATGGATAATTCTTCAATATTTTTACCATGGGTAAACACTTTAATGAATTCCTTTACCCGCTTCCCTGCAATAAATCCCATTTTAGGCACCGTAAAATCTAAAAAATATTTACGCTTAAATGCTGCTGATAATTTATATAAACGGTCCAGTTCAATACCTGCCCCATAAAAACTAGCAACAAGGGCTCCCATGCTGCTTCCTGCGATTACATCAATCGGAATCCCTGCTTCCTTTATGACTTTAATAACCCCTAAATGAGCAAAGCCCCTTGCTCCGCCGGAACCTAGCGCTAATCCTATTTTAGGACGCTGCATAACCGTTCCCTCCCTTTTCATAAGCCTTAAAAGCATTATGACACTAAACAATCTGACAGGAGAATTCTCGTTCAATCTTATGGTCTAAATTAGCGTTCTATGAGTATATTTGTGTTATATGGGGACAAGGCCGAATCTACAAATAGTGAGTAATCCTTATTTTAACATTTTTTATTTATACAGTATAACAAAACCCTCGGAAAGGAGGATATTCTTTGTTTTATTCAAAATTAAAAACAATCTTTCTATCTATATCCGTCATTATTTTAGCTGGTTCCATGATTACTTTTCCTAAGGAGTCATTTGAAGCATCTCTCCGTGGACTTAATATGTGGTGGGAAATTGTTTTTCCATCCTTACTTCCGTTTTTTATCATATCCGAAATGTTAATTGGTTTCGGTGTAGTTAAGTTTATTGGAGTGTTATTAGAGCCGCTCATGAGACCTCTTTTCCGGGTTCCTGGAGTAGGGGGATTTGTTTGGGCAATGGGAATGGCTTCTGGATTCCCTGCAGGCGCTAAGCTGTCTGCAAGACTTCGTCAGGAAGGTCAACTTACACAAATTGAAGCTGAAAGACTTGCTTCTTTCACTAATTCCTCTAACCCATTATTTATCTTCGGTGCTGTAGCGGTTGGTTTTTTTCATAACCCGCAATTAGGTGTCATTTTAGCATTAGCTCATTATTTAGGGAATATTTGTGTTGGGCTAATGATGCGGTTTTATGGAAATGAAACACCCGATAAAAAGAAGGATAGGGAAGGTAAATTTATCTTAAAGTCTGCCTTTTCTGCATTGCATCAAACTAGAATAAAAGACAAGCGGCCAATTGGCAAACTTCTTGGCGATGCTGTAAACTCTTCTATTCAAACCTTGTTAATGGTTGGCGGATTTATTATTTTATTTTCGGTGATTAACAAGCTGCTGTTTCATCTACATATTACCGCTGCCCTTGCCAGAGGATTTGACATTCTATTTTCCGCCCTCTCACTCCCTGATATGCTCAGCATTCCATTTATCTCAGGTTTATTCGAAATTACACTTGGGAGCGATTTAACAAGCGGGGTTGGCGACGCTACTCTGCTTCAGCAAGCAATTGTTACGAGCTTTATTTTAGGTTTTAGCGGATTTAGCGTTCAAGCTCAGGTTGCAAGCATTTTGGCCCAAACTGACATACGATTTAAACCATTCTTTTTCGCAAGAATTGCACAGGGGTTATTCGCCAGTATCTTTGCTTTCCTCTTATGGAAACCAATTTATGTCCGGTTTTATCAAACAGAACAGCCGTCTAATGCAATCCCTGTTAACCTTTTTGTTGAAGGTACATGGCCGCAAATTTATTTTCAAAAATTAACAGAAGCAGGTCCACTGATAACAATCATTTCACTAATGATATATGTATTCATACTGTATAACAAATTACGTAAAAGCTATTAGCATCAAAAAAAGCCCTGGATTACCAAGGCTTTTTGCCATTTTCATCGATTAAATTTCTGGTTTAATGCTGCTTCCACAATTGGCGGCACAAGCTCTGAAATATTGCCATTGTACTTTGATACTTCTTTTACAATACTAGAGCTTAAGAATGAATATTGGCTGTTTGTCATGATAAAGAAGGTCTCAATTTCGTCATTCAGAACTCTGTTCATTGATGTTATTTGCATTTCATATTCAAAGTCTGAAACGGCGCGCAAACCTCGTAAGATGGCATTCGCCTTAACTGCCTTAGCATAATCAACAAGGAGTCCAGAATGTTCATCGACCTTGACATTTGGAAGATCCTTAGTCACTTCTTTTATTAGGCTCATCCGCTCCTCGACGCTAAATAACGGATTTTTTGAAGAATTATTCATAACACTCACATAGACCATATCAAACACCTTAGCGCCTCGTCTAATAATATCTAAATGACCATATGTGATTGGATCAAAGCTTCCTGGACAAACGGCTATACTAGCCACAAATGACTCCCCCTCATATCTCGCTGAATCATGCATAAATCGTTATCGCAATCATTCCATACTTTTCATGTCTCTGTTGCGAAAACTCACCAGCATGTTCTGGCAATTCAACATCATGACTGTGTTCGCAGATAATGTTACCGCCAGCTGTTAACAGCCCATGTTCCGATATTTTATCCATTAAATTTAGTAATTGCTGCTTTTTATACGGAGGATCTAAAAATATGTAATCAAAACGAACGTCCCTTTTGATCAAGGCTTTTAAGGCTCTGTCAGCATCATTTCGATACACTTCCGACATATCCTCCATATTACATGCTTTGATATTCTCATGAATGGTTTGTATAGCCTTTACATCACGATCGACAAAAATAACTTTATCTAAGCCTCTGCTTAATGCTTCCAGCCCTAACCCTCCGCTGCCGGCAAAAAGGTCCAATCCTATTCCACCGTCAAAATAGGGTCCAATCATATTAAATAAGGCTTCTTTCACTTTATCTGTTGTCGGTCTCGTTGTATTTCCTGGAACAGCTTTTAATGGTCTTCCTTTACAAACACCTGAAACAACTCTCAATAATTATCACCACAATTTATCCATTTTTCTATTTTTAAGAATATCCTATCATAATTGAATAAACTAGCCAACTTGTTGGATTATTTCTGAAAAATTATTTTAAATACGTATAAGCTTGTTAGTTGTGGAGATAATGTAATTAACAACATCAATTCGAGGATGTTGTTGCCAACCGCGGAGAAGACTTACGTTTCCCCATAAGTTCTTCCTCCGGTTTCTCCTCTCCCTTTGCCTTCTATCCTTTAAGAGGATGTAGAAGGACCCTGCAGATTTAAGTCTGCAGGGTTTTTTTCTTTTAGTTGAGCATTTAACCCAAAAATATGTTAAAGTATGGGAATGAATTATTAAACAAAGGAGAGCTACCTTTTGATACAACGCTTTATTGAACTAGGTGAAGGTTATTCGGATATATATGAGCTGCTTGAACTTGCAAAGGCTAATCAACACCGTCTTCTCCATATGATGGCCTTTCATACTGTGAAAAATGAAAAACAAGTGACATCTTTAGCAGTTGTGATGCAGCTCACCGATCCAGGAAAATTCCAGGCACTTTATATCTGCCGAGAAGGGATTCCGAATCCAAACTTCATTCCAAATAAAAGATATGATTTGTTTCAACAGACTGCAGAAGAACTCGGCAAGCAAATTATCCAACTTTCCGTTAAGCCTTCGACGATTTTTCATGAAAAAGAGTTATACTATCAACATTTAATCGCAATTCTAAGACTAAATCACTATATTAAGCCACTCCATTAAGAAAAGCGGAAGCGCCAAGAGGCTCTTCCGCTTTTTTTATTAGGCTGTGTTAAAGGTTATGGTTGATTTTATTGATTTTAAGAATCTAAATAGAGTGGAAAAATCTCGCTTATTTGTAATTATTAATAAAAAATAGCGTCAATAGTCGGAGAGATTCCGACTATTGACGCTAAATACGTGAAAATGGAGGTTTTTGCTTTGCTCAATTGGAAAACCTCCCCTTTTTACCCCTGAAACAGGCTCCATTCTGCATTTAACCGGAAAGTCCTCGTTTATTTTACTTTCGCAGGTTACTGGAGCGTAAATCAACAGCTTTATTTATTAAATCCCCATTTTATAATCATATTCTTTTGCTTTATCTGGTGCTGCGTTTTCAAATTCCATCTTTAAGAAAGGTTTATATGACGGTTCTACTTTCTTAACAAATGAAAAGGAATTTATTTTTTCCATAATCATTTCAAGTTCATCTTGATTACAATAAAGTACAACATACTTTAATTTCTTAGAAACATAATGAACATTCCCAAAACGTCTTAACATCTTTGCTTGCTTTAAGGAATAGAGCCAAACAACCAATCCTTGTCTTTGTACGAACATACTTATTTTCCCCTTCAATAAACCATCATTTTAATAAGTCTAGCATAGTAAAACACTCTTTTTCAATTCAAACTTTACTGACAATGGCTAAAGTAAATAAAACCACCTAAGGAATAATGGTGATTCATATGGATTTAGAACCCATTTGGCAACAATTTATTAACAAACTTACCCTAAATAAGGGTATTACCAGTGCCCATTGGATAAAAGTTGCAGGAATACCATTTTTGTATGTTACCCTAGCCCCTGAATTATCTCAGCAGGCTCTTGAGGCAATCATTAAAAAATGTTCCATTGCCGTAATATTAGGTAATCGATTGCACAGTGAAACAATATTTGTCCGACAGGAAGGTTTACTTTTGGTTTATCGTCACCGGTTTTATGTACCGCAAGAAAAAATGTTCTGCTGTGGGAATTTATGTGTTGATTGTACACGGTTAAAAGGATAAAAAAACGGCTTAATCTAAAATTAAGCCGTTTTTCCTTAGGCGGAGCAGCTGCAGCTCCCACCGCCTCCACAGCCTGAACCATGAGATCCTGTATCAAAAAATGGATTCCCTGACGGCACTTTTATCTGCTTGGAAACAGCACCGCCAACTAACATACTAATTTCGTCCAGCAGACTTTGCAGGTCATTTTCTGCTAATTTGAACTCAGCCACATTGGGATCTAAGTCCATTTCCCTTTTGTATTCGCGAATTTGGCTCATTACCATCTTGTAGTCTGGATGGTATTTGCCAAACCGCTGCACCTCTTCATAAAGCTCTTTAAGGTTAACAAAACGGTTAATCTTTTCTTGCGTTTCTTTATTGTTTTGCATTTTATATAGACAAATTTGATATTGCTCTACAATATCCGATTCTAATACCATTTGTGCTAATTGCTCCGCATAGTCCAATAGTTCAATTCTTTCTGATGTAGCAAGCATGTACGCCCACACCTCCATTCACATTTTACCATGAATGTATACAGAAAGTGAAATAAACTATTACTTAGGGATATTTACCAAGAATTCCTTTGTGATTCCGTACGGTACATTTTTTAAGTCAACAACTTCCAGCTTAACTGTATGTTCTCCAGGCGGCAGACCTTTAATAATAAAAGCGGCCGAGTTTACTTCTTTGGTTCTTTTACCATCCAGCCAAATTACAAGCTTCCCCACTTTCCGGTCATGCTGGTCAGATTGCCGAAAACTGATTCCAGATAAAATACACTCAACAAATACATTATTTCCTTTGGTTCGAGATTGAACATATAACGATGGATTATTTTCAGAATACTTACTAACCATCGGTAAAACAGGTGACTTTTGGAACCCTGAAAGGATACCTGTTAAAAATATAGATAGAATCGTTAATTCTATGTACCTTTTCAAAATAATCACTCCTTTTAACAGTATTGTTCGCTTCCTTTATTTTTTTTACTCCATACTCTATTCCTCCAATAAAAAAGACCACATTGAATTGTGGTCAAATTTCAACTCTGGTCTTTCATTGACTGCAGCATATAAAACATCATCGATGCCATTTGTACATTATTAGTGAATTTTTCTACCCGGTGAGGAATGGTTTTTTTATAATAATGCAGGGAGGCAATTTCAAACGTTTGCAAATCATAAGGATTCCTTGATAGCTTTCGGTACCAAAGCGGCTGTTCTCGTATGAATTTTTTTAATTCTTTTTTGCTGTTTAAATATTCAAGTACATCTCTTCTCATGAGAAATATTCCCTTCTTTTAGTCTTTACGAAACGAAAACGGATGTTTGTGTTCTATTTTTGGTTTTACCTGACTTGGCTGGCTTCCTTGAAATTGGGATATTACACCTTGTATGGCTCCTAACGCTTGACTTAAGTTATTGATATAATGCTGAATTTGATTGGGATCCATTTTCTGTACGGCCCCTAGGATTGTTGAAATCCAATCTCCTTTATTTTCATCATTCTTCTCAACACTATTACTTGCCTTTACTCCTAAAGATTCCCAACGATTATCTTCTTCCCCAAGCAGATACCAATCCTCATATAACTCTTGCCAAGTTGATTTTCCATCTCGTACTTCCTTAATTAAAGCCGGGTTATTTTTCACAAATTCTTTAAACTTTATCACGGAAGGATGTAAATTTTTTTGCATGTGTCTTCACTCCTACCCATATCAATGCCCCCTATACCATATGTTTTAAATTCAAAATGGTGAAAATTCTACTTACTGTGAAAATTGTTTTTTTAGTGGTAAGATGTCTTCAGAACTAGAAACGAGAGAGGGATTTCATATGAAAGAGACATTACAGCAATTATTAGATAATTGTATTGAAAGAGGAACAGAAGAGGATTTAAGTGCCCTTGCCCATGTATTAAAAGGATTTGAAAAGAAAATAGATCATAAGTACCCCCAATTTATTGATGGTCTTCTTCATTTGGAGAGGAAAATAGATAAGGAGAAGAAAAGCTGTGAAATCACTGTACCATTTAATCCAGTTTGGAATAATGCATTAGGCATTGTACATGGAGGAATTACAGCCACTCTGCTAGACACTGTTATGGGAACAGCAATACATGCTATCCTGCCAGAAGGTTATGCAGCAGTAACGAATCAGCTGAATATCCATTACATAGCCCCTGGTATAGGTGATACTCTTCGGTGTAAAGCGGAAATCATTCATCATGGAAGTAAAACAGTGGTTATAGAGGGAGAAGCTTTCCGTTCTGACGGAAGAAAAATTGCACATGCAACAGGCACATTTTTTATCATCCAAAAATAGGTGGGAGAAGGCACGTAATGGTTACTGCAATTGTTATACCGATAATTTGTCTTTACTTCTATTGGATAACAAAAAAAGAAATGAAATTAAATGATCATAAATGGCTGGAATTAGCAGAAGTAAAAAAAGAAGCAGTTGCTACAGGTGAAATTAAAAGTATTAGCCAAGAGAAACAACGCTTTTATTATCATCGATTTATACTTGTCCAAGAACTTACACTGCAAACAGAAACGAAATTAATAAAGGCAAAAAAAATAATTCCTATTAAAAACAATATTAAGATAGATACCTTCTCGATTGGCGAGGTAATACGAATATACGGGAGCTGGGAAGGAAATCATTTCCACTTTAATGAATACCAGATTGTACATATCAATAAAAAATAAAAGGTGACTACTTGTCACCTTTTACCTTTATCATTATTCATCGTTTTTTAGAATAAAGTTTTGTGTATAATATTTTCGATAAACTCCAACACCTAGATGTGTGAATTCCTCGTTTAATAGAGACTCCCGGTGCCCTTTACTATTTAACCAACCTTCTGCTACTGCAGGTCCATCCGGGTAATTAACGGCAATATTCTCACCAGCAGACTTATAAGCAACGTTCGCTGCCTCTAATCGATCGGAAAGATTGCCAAATTTTTTAGAAGTATGGGAGAAGTCGTTATTCTCTGACATATCCTTGCTATGGTTATAGGCAACGTCTGAGGTTTCTTGATCCCATTCTAGCGACTTTACATTATGCCTAAGTCGCATAACATTAGTAATATCCAAGATTTCTTTTTCTGTTCCTTCTTCAATCAATCTCCATGCGTCTTCCGTCGGTTCTTCTGCCTCAATTAATTCACCGGTATATCCGAGTTCATAGGGCCGTTGCTTGATTAAAGTTAAATCATTTAAAAATCGCACACTTGACAGACTTCCAGTAAATTTATCAATATACAATTGGACAAAAACATCTCCCAATTGTAGTAATGGACGTATATTTAAATCTGTATCATTCAATTCAAAACGATAAGAGTTTCCATTATAATCAATATCTATATTTGTATCTATAAAATGAGTATTAAAGATTTCCTCAATTGGCTGTCCAATCTTAAAGGGAGAAACATCCACATCTTCTCCTACTGCATACACTGTTACGACTTTATTGTTTTCTACCCCAACCTGTACATATCGTGAGTAGTCAATATTATATATATACCATTGGTATCCATACAAAGATTCATCTATCCTCTGCGGTTCACCTAATATACCTTTTAAATAACCAAGATCTTGACCAATAAGTATACCCAAACCACTAGTTGGCCGTGTGGCTGTCGTTTTTTCTTGGGTACCATTTTCCTGATTTTGATATAATGATTCATTCATTTCTAACGTATGTTCATCAGTTATTAAAACTTCATTATCGTCATTTTCATTTATACTTGCATAAAAACCAATTGTCACAAAAATAGACGCTAGGATGAGGATTCTGAAGAGAGTACGCAGATGTATTCACCCTCTCTATTACATTTCTTCATATAGTGTTGCTATTTTTAATTATATCACCATTATCTTTGTTAGTAATAGAGAATATTATTTTAACTGAAAATTAATATTTATGTAAAAAAACAGATACACCAGTTGATGTATCTGTTTTCATTCTTTAATGTTGTACCCCATTGTAATTTTTTTCTGAAATTTCACTAAGAGCTTCTTTTGCTTGATCATCGGTCATTTTTCTTATCGCAAAATCACCTAGAGAAACAATTCCAACTAATTTGTCTCCTTCTACTACTGGAAGTCGTCTGATTTGATGTTCAGCCATTAAGTTTGCCGCTTCATTTGTCGTGGCATCAGCAGAGATTGTTATAAGTTTATCACTCATTATGTCCTCTACTTTTGTTGAACCAGGATGTTTTTCTGCAACTCCTCTTATAACGATATCACGGTCCGTAATCATACCCACAATTTTTTCCTTATCAACAATAGGAATGGCACCGACATTTAATTCTTTCATTTTCACAGCAACCTCAAATACATTATCCAACAAGGTACAACACTCTACTTGGTCTGTCATAATATCACGAATCTTTTCCAAATCTTCGCCCCCAATTGCAGAAAATAATCTTAACATTTACTTATGTTTACCCAAAAGGAATGGTTTATTCGCTAATGTATTCATTGCAAGTTTAAACATTTTCAACTATTATTAAATTGAATTAATTTGCTATCCTGTTAAGTAAATAACAAAGGGGTTAGGCATGTTTCTAGGAGGGACTACGATATGAAATTCGAAAATACTGGCTTAGAAAAGTTAAAAGCTGATTTAAACCGTTTGGATGATGTGATGCTTGATTACGGTTTAGTCCGTGAAGGTCAGTGGGATTACGAGCGTGTTACATATGACCGTAAATTCGAGTTAAAAGAAGGCGTATTTTACTTACGTGTTCGCGGCTATGCGGTTGAAGGGGATGTTGATACCAATAAGGCAGTTATTCAGTTATTGCCGGCATTGTTAGGAAAACATTATTATCCACATGGAGTAGAGTATGGTGAAGGCGAAAACTTCCCAGCATCACTCGTAAATCAATGCAAAAAAATTCTTGATGATGTGAAAAAAGAAGTAGAGAAATTCGCATTATAATAAAAACGACGCATGAATAGCATTCATGCGTCATTTTTATTTCAGGCTGGGTTAAAAGCAGCTATTGATATTAGCACTCTGTTGATTTGCGCGGAAGGCACGAAGACTCCTGCAGGAGTACGGGGTTGGGGAGAGACCCCGCAGGCGCTTAAGCGCTGAGGAGGCTCCCCGGACCGCCTGCGGAAAGCGAAGTGCCTCAGTACAGGCAAAGACCGCCTGTCACTGCGGTGTTTATTCTAAGAAGCATTCCTTAGTGGAGCGCAAATCAACAGACTAATTAACAGCCATCCTTAAAAGAAATCATAAAAGAATGGTTTGGAATATGGGAATAGTTTTTCTAAAACAGCAATTTCTGACTCTGTACCTTTTATATATCCCAATTCAAATAATTCAGCCGGCCGCTTGTACCCAAATAGCAATGCAGTTAATGAATTAACATCCATCCTTACGCCTCTTTGTGGAGGCTGCACACAATTGCTCCCTTGCTTTTCCTTAAATTGCTTCACTTCTCCACTACCGATTAAATAGCTTCCATTGTTCCAAGGTGCATGCTCATCCTCCAAATGAATAAAGACCTTGTCAGTCACATCATTAAACCGATATTTTTGCAAACATTTCTCTGCATCTACAATTCGTGCCATAAAGTATGGTGTGACTTCTGTCTTTACTTTTGGCTGCTGCAGGATATATGGTAATAATTCATGATTGGATGTTAGAATGCTGATATTTTCAACCATAGAGTCGTGCTGACAAATAAAATTCCATAATCCAGCTCTTGCTTCTCTGTCTAGCGCTATAAACTCCTGAACGTCCATTTTTCGTTCTTTCACTTCAAATAAGATATAACCCTTCGGTTCCCCACTTTGATCATAGTAAACAGCAATCTGGCCATCATCGTAGATGTTATTCCTCCACCACGTTACATCACGAACAAGCATCCCCATATAATTTTTACTAAACTGAGCATATACACTTTCAATGTCACTGTGATGAGTCTCTTTTTGAAACCGTTTAATAGATCCTGGCTGACCATTTAGAAAGGTCAAATCTCTTTTCTCAATTTGAAGTTTCTTGTTCTCAGTAAATACTTCCCACCCAAATTTGCGATAAAATCCAATATCAAAGGGATGAAGCAGTGAAACAATTTGCTCTTCTTTCCGCATGCTTTCTAAAGCCTCGATAATTAACTTTTTCACATAACCGGTTCTTCTAAATTCAGGGTATGTTGCTACTCCCGCAACGCCACCCATTTTCCACTCTTGATCATTCATGTAAATATGGTATGGGATAATATGCAGCTTAGCTGCAAGAATATCATCCTCCCAAACTCCTATTATTTTATGGCGTTTTAACATTTCTATTCTCGAAGCAATACTGTCTTCAGGTATTTTATATTGGAAAGCATACATTGAAAGCTTCATTGATTCAGAATAATCTTTTTCAGTAAGTTCTTTAATTTCCATATCAACCATCACTCCCCTTTTACATTTATTTCTATCAAATCGTGAAAATTCCTTTATAAAAATAAAAAAAGTGCCTATTTTAGACACTTTAGAATCCAAGAATTGCTTTTATTACAGAGGTTGTTTCTCCACCGTGGAAAAAGACATATAACAATAAGTATACGGCAACTCCTGTGATGGCGGTAAAAAACCAAATGACACTTGTAATTGGACCCAGTTTCCTATGTTTCGTTAAGTTATTTTTATAACCTGTATAGAGTGTTACAATGCCAAATACAGCGCCAGTGGTGGCTAAGAAGATGTGGAAAATTAAAAAGATAGTGTAGTAAATTTTTAGATTGTCGGGACCGCCAAAAGCAGTATTTCCAATAAAAATCGTCCTAGAAGCATAAATGATAAAGAAAACAAGTGCAAATATTGCAGCCATAAACATGGTCTTCTTATGTGCTTCAATTTTCCTTTGTTTAATTTGCCACCATCCAATTGCAACAGTTATGGCACTTAAAACGATAAAGCTAGTACTAATCGTTGGTAAAATCGGTAGAGAATTCATGGCATGAGCCTCACTTTATATATATTCTACAATAATTTTAGTTTAGTTAGCCCATTTTTTCAATGGGCTGGTTCGTAAAAATTGTCGTTAAAATCCTATAGCCGATTTTAACGAAATAATCTATTTTGGTCTTTGAAATAAAATTTACAAGCTGTTTTCTATAAGAAAAGAGCTTAATAAAAAGAAAATCTCCCAATGATATGGGAGATTATTCGATAAGAGAGGGCTTTAAAGTCTGTTGTAACTCTTTCTCACTATCCGCTTGATCCTTACGGTACCATTCAAAAAAGACATGAGCTAAAATTACGCCGTAGACGATTTCCTGAATGATTTTCATAAGGACGCCGCCAAGCTGTTGGTCATGTAATAATGACATTGAACTAAATAATTCTGGACCACTAATATCTAATCCAGCAAATGTTGCCGGACCAACACAAAGACTCATTACCTGAGCCCATACTTCAGGATCAGAATAGGTTGCGTAGATTGAGCCAGGAGCAAAAATAATTAAAGCGCAGGCAGGAGTAATTAAAATACCGTCGGCAAAAATATACCCTACCTTCTTAAGACCGCTTAATCTTTGATGTTCTGGTAAAGGATTAATGAGCGGCCACCACATGAATATCGCGACGATAAATAAAAGAATCGAATAACCGGCATGTAACACAAAACTTTGCATAACCCGGTCAAAAATCATCGGTATATGGTAAAAAGAAAATAGACCGTTAAAAATAATTAATGCAATAAGTGGTTTTGTAAAAAAGTTAAAGAGTGTATGAACCAATTTAATCTTAAATAGCTTTCTCCAGATCCAAACAGGTACTCCAAATATAAAGATTGGAGGTATCACAAGAACTAATAGTGCCATTGAAATCATATGGATGTAGAACATTAAATGGGCCATTAAATCCAGCGGCGAGCCCTTAATTGCATAAATAAGGGTAATAGAGAGTAAAAATAACCCAGCCTGTTTTTTAGTCAATGGTTCACTATCCATAAATTTACTGCGGAATGTAACGGTAATTAAGAAATATACAGCCACAATCGCTAGTAAAGTTAATAGGAAGTACGGGCTCCAAAGTGCTTTAAAGCCAAAAATATCTAATGTAAGCACCGCATATCACCTCTAAATAGTAGTTATTCATAATTCTATTATAAACGTTAGCAAATTAAAGAAGCAAAGAAATGAATTATTTCCCTATAAAAAGAAAATCGGCATAAAGCCGATTTTCAAAAGATTACCACCAAATAATTGTTGAGAAAGCCAATACCGTTACAGCACCAACAAGCACTCCAGAATAGAGAAACAATGATGGAGCTTCGTGGCCTTTATGGCTCATATGCATGAAATAGTACAACTGAAAAATCACTTGCACGATAGCTAAGAGGATAATAAACGGCACAATAAACCAAGCCGAGAAACCTTTCATAGCCACTGCTGCAAAAGCAATTAATGTTAAAAAGATCATCAAGGCGAATGAAACAACTTGATGTCTCATTTCTTCAGCACTTTTTTTGCGGCGATATTCAATGTCAACTCTTGGGTTACCTGAATTTAATTGTGGATTTGCCATCAGTTTATCCCACCATCCCCATCAAATATACTACTGTAAAGATGAACACCCAAACTACGTCAATGAAATGCCAATAAAGGCTGGCAACGTAGAACTTAGGAGCATTGTAAAGATCCAAGCCACGTTTCGCATTGCGTACAATTAGTGTAGTGATCCATAAAAGACCGAATGCAACGTGAGCTCCATGGAAACCAACTAATGTGTAGAACGCAGAACCAAACGCACTGCTTGTAAAAGTATGATGATACTCATGCACATAGTGGCTAAATTCATAAATCTCTAATCCAAGGAATCCAAGCCCTAATAATAGAGTAAGAACTAACCAAATGTTCATTTTTTTAGCATTAAAGTTTTTCATGTGATACATTGCGTAAACACTTGTTAAAGAACTTGTTAATAACAACATTGTTGCTACAAATGTTAATGGCAAGTCATACAAATCTTTCGCTAATGTATGAGATGAATCAGGTACCTTATCCTTTAAAGCAAGGTAGGTAGCAAAGAGAGAGGCGAAAAGCACCGTCTCTCCACCAAGGAAGAACCAAAAGCCTAAAAATTTATTTTTTGCCTCAAGGGTTGATTTTTCAGGCTCAGCAGGCCATGTTTCATATGTTAATTTTTCTTCTGCGTGCATTATGCCTTAACCCCCTTATCTTTATCATCTTCCATTAATTCTTCTTTATGAATATGGAAACCATGGTCATCCTTCACTGAACGTAAGAACATTGCTCCAAAGGTAATTAATAAACCAATAATGATTACTGGTACTGACCATGCTTTATCATCCATGTGATACAATGCACCAAATGCGGCAACGAATAATCCGAATGCGATCACAAATGGTAAGAATGATGCATTTGGCATGTGGATGTCACCTACCGGCTCAGCAGGAGTCATTCCTTTTTTGCCTTCCATCTTTTCTAACCAATAAGCATCTAAACCACGTACAAGTGGAAGTTGTTTAAAGTTATAGAATGGCGGCGGTGAAGGAAGTGCCCACTCAAGTGTTCTTCCATCTCCCCATGGATCATTTCCAACTCTTACATTTTTCACAGAAGTCGCAATGATATTGTAAAGAAGAACGATTACAGCTAATGACATAAATACTGCACCAAGAGAACTAATTAAGTTAGATGTTTCAAATCCTTGACCAGGAAGATATGTGAAAACTCGACGCGGCATTCCCCATAGACCTAAGAAATGCTGAATAAAGAATGTCATATGGAAACCAATAAAGAATAACCAAAAAGTAATTTTACCTAGAGTTTCGTTTAACATGGTACCGAACATTTTCGGCCAGTAAAGGTGAGTTCCTGCTAGAAGCGCAAATACTACACCACCAACGATAACGTAATGGAAGTGAGCGACTACGAAATACGTATCATGGTATTGATAGTCTGCTGCTGCTGATGCAAGCATAACCCCTGTTACCCCACCGGCAACGAATGAAGGAATGAACGCTACAGCATAATGCATTGGAGTTGTAAATTTAACACTTCCGCCCCACATCGTTAATAACCAGTTAAAGATCTTAATACCAGTTGGTACACCGATTGCCATCGTTGCAACAGCAAAGATTGCATTTGCTACAGGTCCAAGACCAGTCGTGAACATGTGGTGAGCCCAAACCATGAATCCTAAGAAACCGATTAAAACTGTTGCGAATACCATTGAAGAGTATCCAAACAAGCGTTTTCTTGAAAACATTGCAAAGATTTCCGAGAAAATACCAAACGCAGGAAGTATTAAGATATATACTTCTGGGTGTCCGAAAATCCAGAATAAATGCTCCCAGATAACTGTGTTACCACCCATTGATGTTTCAAAGAAATTCGATCCAAACATACGGTCAAACATCATTAAGACTAGACCAACAGTTAATGGAGGGAAT
Source organism: Neobacillus niacini NBRC 15566 (assembly GCF_001591505.1). Classification (GTDB taxonomy): domain Bacteria; phylum Bacillota; class Bacilli; order Bacillales; family Cytobacillaceae; genus Neobacillus; species Neobacillus niacini. The sequence continues at coordinate 189,767 of NZ_BCVA01000002.1, read as the reverse complement.
GCAAATAAAATAAGTGCAGATGTTACAAAAGTAGACCAAGTGAATAACGGCATCCTCATATAGGTCATTCCTGGTGCACGCATATTAATAATCGTTACAAGGAAATTAATACCACCAATAAGGGTACCTAAACCTGAAATCTGTAATCCCAATACATAGAAATCTACCCCGTGACCTTTAGAGGCCATCGCTAGGGATGCATAAGATGTCCAACCGGCATCAGGTGCACCATCAAAGAACCATGAAAGGTTTAGAAATACTCCTCCGAAGAAGAATAACCAAAATCCTAAGGCGTTTACAAATGGAAATGCCACGTCTCGGGCACCGATTTGTAACGGCATAATAGCATTCATAAAAGCAAACACAAGCGGCATTGCTGCAAGGAATATCATCGTGGTTCCATGCATGGTGATTATTTCATTAAATAAACCGGCACTAACAAAATCATTATTAGGTACTGCAAGCTGGATGCGGATAAATACTGCTTCAAGTCCGCCTATTACAAAGAAGAATCCACCTGCAATAAGATATAGGATTGCGATTTTTTTATGGTCAACAGTTGTTAAATAGTCCCATAAAGTCGCGCCAAATCCCTTTTTTTGTGCGTAGGTACTCACGCTTTTTACCTCCCTTTCTACCAAATCCCCTATTATTCCTGAACTTTTAATCCCATTAGATAAGCTGTTAAAGCATCAAGCTGTTCTTCACTTAATTCTGGATATTTACCTGTCATTAAGTTTCCTGGCTTGTATTTTTCAGGAGTACGCAGCCAATTTTTTAAATCTTCTTCACTATGCTCTAATACACCTGCAATACGAGAGCGATCTCCAAAGTTTGTTAAGTTAGGCGCTAATCTTGCCTCTGGAGGTGTTGTATTTCCCGGTGTTACAGCGTGACAGCTAACACAGCTCTTGTTAAAGATTTCTTGACCTTGCTGAGCTAAAGCTGTATCTGCTTTTGCTGGTTCTTTTACTTCCTTCATATCAGCAACCCAGCTGTCAAAGTCATCTCGGTTTAATGTTTTTACTTTAAAGTCCATTAAAGCATGTGAAGGTCCACAAAGCTCAGCACATTTACCATAGAATAAATCCCCAGCCTCTTCTGCCTTCGCACTATCGAACTCTAACCAGAATTTATTAACATTCTCGGTATTCGTATCAAGCTTACCGCCTACCGCTGGAACCCAGAAAGAGTGTTTAACATCAGAAGATATTAAGTTAAAGTATACCTTTTCATCTGTTGGAACTACTAAATCTTGACCAGTCACAATTCCTTGGCCAGGATATTCAAATTCCCACCAGTATAAATTTGAACGCACATTGATCACCAATGCATCAGAATCTTTCTTCTCCATAGGTGATACATCTGCTAATTTAAATGTAGCAGAAACCGTTGGAACCGCTAAAAGCAATAGTAATAAAATAGGTATAACTGTCCAAATAATTTCTAGTTTGTGACTTCCTTCTACTTGTTTTGGAATCTTTTCATCTTTACGTCTGAACTTAACTAAAACGATAAAGAAGATTACCATAACAACTACAATAACCCCTACCATAATCAATGTACTAAGTTTCATCAGATCATATTGAATGTCTGCAACTTCACCAGCAGGCCTTAATGTCGATAAGAACGGTTCGCCACATCCTGAAAGGATAAGCGAAAGAATCGCAAATATCGAAATCAAACGCCATTTTGCAAGCCTTTTCATAGCTAAATCATACCCCTCTTTCGCTAAATGATTTCTTAAATTATCTGTGATCAAAAATGTATGTAGTTTCATTCTTTCTTAAATGTTAAAAAGAAACACAGAGGCAAATAGGTTCATTGCCTCCATATTTTTTATAACAACGAAGAGTACTTATATTCCCCTAAATTAAGAAAGAACATCCCAGCTAAACCAATGTTACAATGACCATTGCAACAAAAATAATCGTTAGATATTGCAATGAGTACACAAACATTAGTTTTGCCCACTTAATATCATCTTTGATCTTATATCCATAAATCCCTAATACAAGCCAACCGATATTTAATACAGTTGCCAAAATTAGAAATGGGATTCCTAATGAAGTTAGTAATAAAGGTGTTGGTAATAGTGCCGCCACCCATACTAGGATGTGTTTCTTTGTTGTTTTGAATCCTTTCACTACTGGAAGCATTGGAATGCCGGCAGCTCGGTATTCCTCTACCCTTCTCATAGCAAGAGCATAAAAATGGGGAGGCTGCCAAATAAACATAATAATAAACAATGACCATGCGATAATATCAAGATTTCCGTCTACTGCAGCCCAGCCGATTAATGGCGGTACTGCCCCGGAAATGCTGCCTATAATAGTATTTGAAACCAATTGTCGTTTTGACCACATAGAGTACAGGACAACATAACTAAAAACCCCAAGCAGCCCAATCACTGTTGCAGTCACAGTAGTAAAGAATAGAAAAATTGTACCTATAGCAATTAGGAGTATACCTAATCCAAGTACCTTCGAAGGAACTATTTTCCCAGTAACCGTAGGTCTTGATTTTGTTCTTTCCATTAACGGATCAATATCACGATCAATATAATTATTTATACTGCATGAACCCGCAATAATAAGCGAGGAACCTATAACAGTAAATAATACAATATCTAAATTGTTTAGAAAACTTTGACCACTAAAGTGGAGCGCGAGCCAGATACCTGTAAAAGTAGTAATAAGATTCGAATTTACAATCCCAATTTTTATTAGTGCCATAAAATCTTTCCACATTGTGGTTTCCATATGTGAATTAAGACCCGTAGAACCATTTTCTATCGTCGCTTCACCAAATGCCTTTGAATTTGGCATTTTTCCCCCTCCTAAAATGTTCTAATTATTATTATAAACCCGATAGATAACTTTACCAAATTATAATAGTTATTTATAAGCTATTATTATTTTATAATATTGTTATTTAAGTAACACTTTCTCTGTATATTAAATCACACTTTAGTGTATTTTTGTGAATTTTTTTTGAATAATTTTTGTCTAAATTGTGTCAGCCTCTATTTAATACCCATTATACTATATATTAGAATCTTTAGATAATAAAATACACTCTAATTTAAGCAAAATCCAAATATTTTCTTTGTGTTATAGACAACAATTGTAAATTTCAAGTTTGTTATATATAAGCTCATTTTAACCTACCTACTATTACTAACAGACACTTCTTTTTTTAGCAATAGTTTTCACTATAATAATAGTGTTAATCTAAACAATAATTTTTTCTAAAAGTTATGCAAAAATTTCTGTTTTAATTCTGTTCTTTTTTCTACGTTTTCGATATGATAGATAGGTACTTTTATCACTTCATATTTAAAATCATTATATTTACAAAATATTGATAAAAATGATTAAACTTTTATGTAAGAAGGTGATTTTTTGCAACGTTCTTTAAAGTGGCTTGCAGTGGCAACTACTATTGGAATGATTTTGGTTCTACTTGGGGGTGCCCTCGTAACAAAAACGGAGTCCGGTATGGGGTGCGGTAGATCTTGGCCTTTATGTAACGGAGAGTTCGTTCCAACTGATATAACTCCCGAGTTAGTGATAGAACTTGCTCATCGACTTGTGTCTGGCTCTGTTGGTTTTTTGGTACTGATCTTATCTATCTGGTCATGGAAAGTAATCGGGCACATAAGGGAAACCAAATTTCTTTCTTTTCTATCGTTTTTCTTTCTAGTGTTACAAGGATTAATTGGAGCAGCAGCAGTCATTTGGGAACAGTCTGATTTTATCCTCGCCCTTCACTTTGGAATCTCACTGATTTCCTTTGCCGCCGTATTTTTGCTTACATTATTAATCTTTGAAGTGGATAAAAAGTTTGACGCCGATAAACTTATGATTGATAATAGAATGGGATTTCATATTATCTCTATTTCTATTTATAGCTACTTTGTTATTTATACAGGCGCATTAGTTCGTCATACCGAATCAAGTTTGGTTTGCCGTGATTGGCCACTATGTATCAATGACAGCCCAGCGATGCCTAGTAATCTTTATGAATGGGTGCAAATGGGGCACCGCGCTGCGGCGGCAGGTATCTTTATTTGGATAGCATATGCAGCATACTTAGCAATAAAAAAATATCGTCATCAAAAAGTCATCTATTGGGGCTGGATTAGTGCATTTACATTAGTATCCTTACAAGTAATATCGGGAGCTGTTATTATTTTTACCCGATTAAATCTTTACATCGCATTATTGCACGCTCTATTTATTACCTGTTTATTTGGTGTATTAAGTTATTTTCTCTTTTTACTCTCAAGGTCGCGAAAGAATAAATAACAAAAAAAAGTTGCCAGGTTTTACCTTGGCAACTTTTTTATATTGATTATTTCTCCAGTTCAAGCAGTAAATCACCGGTTTGAATAGCGTCATCATTTTTCACATAGATTTCCTTTATTACTCCTGAATATGGAGCTTGGACTGTTGTTTCCATTTTCATAGCTTCCGTAATCAAGAGATGGTCTCCACGTTCTACTCTTTCCCCTTTTTCCACTACTACCTTTACAACAGTACCAGGCATGGTAGCCGATATATGTGTTTCATTTTTAGGGTCTGCTTTTACTCTGGTTAGTACTGAAGCTTTAATACTTTCATCTTTAATATTAACCTCACGAGGCTGACCATTTAGTTCAAAATAAACCACACGTGTGCCGTCGGCCTGTGGCTGCCCAATTGAGACGAGTTTAACAATAAGAGTTTTACCTGTTTCAATTTCAACTTCAATTTCTTCCCCTAGCCTTAGACCATAAAGGAAAGTAGGTGTGTCTAGAAATGATAAATTCCCATATTGCTCTACCGTATTAAGATACTCTTTATAAACCTTTGGATACAGTGCATAGGAAATCAAATCAATATCTGAAATGTTTCTTCCTAACTCCTTCTCTAACTCATCCTTTAGTTCGGTAAAATTAATCTCTGGAAGTAACTCACCTGGACGGACCTCCAAAGGCTTTTTCCCCTTTAATATAACGTTCTGAAGTCTTTCTGGAAATCCTTGATGCGGTTGACCTAGATGTCCTTGGAACAACTCAATCACTGAATCCGGGAAATCAATCGAGTCTCCTTTAGTAAGGACATCCTCCTCTGATAGATTATTCTGTACCATAAACAGTGCCATATCCCCGACAACCTTAGATGATGGCGTAACCTTTACGATATCCCCAAACATATGATTAACTTTGGTGTACATTTGTTTAACCTCATCCCACTGCTCGCCAAGCCCAACACCTTTAGCTTGCTGCTGGAGATTACTGTATTGTCCACCCGGCATTTCATGCTGATACACCTCTGAATGCGGCGCTACCATTCCACTTTCAAAATCATGATAAAATTTACGAACATCCTCCCAATAATAAGAAAGCTGTTCCAATGCTTCAATCGTTACATCTGGTTTCCTATCCTTACCCTCTAATGCATAATAAAGTGAATTTGCGCTCGGCTGAGAAGTTAGCCCTGCCATCGTACTTAAAGCTGTATCCACGATATCTACCCCGCCGTCAATTGCACGCGCATATGTGTAAATGCCATTTCCGCTTGTATCATGGGTATGGAGATGAATCGGAATATCTATAGTCTCTTTTAACTCAGAAATTAGTCGATAGGCAGCTTCTGGTTTTAGCAGCCCAGCCATATCTTTTATTCCTAAAATATGTGCTCCTTGGTTCTCTAGCTCTTTAGCAAGTGTTTTATAATAGTTCAGGTTATATTTCACTCTTGTTTCGTCCAGAATATCACCAGTATAACAAATCGCCGCTTCTGCGATCTTTCCACTATCTCGCACCGCTTCAATCGCAATTTCCATTCCCGGTACCCAGTTTAAACTGTCGAACACTCTAAAGACATCGATACCTTCCTCTGCAGACTTTTGTACAAATTCACGAATAAGATTATCAGGATAATTTTTATATCCAACTGCATTAGAACCACGGATTAACATTTGAAACAGAACATTCGGAATTTTTTCGCGAAGCACCTGTAACCTTTCCCATGGATCTTCTTTTAAAAAGCGATAGGCTACATCAAAGGTAGCTCCTCCCCACATTTCAAAGGAAAACAAGTTTGGTAAAAGTTTGGCTGTCGGTTCAGCTATATGCAAAAGGTCTGTAGTTCTGACCCTGGTTGCCAATAACGACTGGTGTGCATCTCTGAAGGTAGTATCCGTTAGTAGTACCTTTTTTTGATTCTTTATCCAATGAACAAGTCCATCAGCACCATTTTGATCCAGTATTTGTTTTGTTCCCTCCAGGTATGGGAGATCATATTTTACTTTAGGAATTCTTGGGTTAGAAAAAACGGGTCTTTTCTTTTTTTCAATTCCAGGGAAACCATTCACCGTGACGTTCCCAATATACGATAGCATTTTGGTCCCACGGTCTTTACTAACTGGAAATACAAATAATTCAGGGGTTGAATCAATAAATGATGTATCATATTCCCCTCTTCTGAACTTCTCATGTCTAACTACATTCTCTAGAAACGGAATGTTTGTTTTAATGCCACGAATTCTAAACTCCCTAAGATTCCTAACCATTTTTGAAGCAGCTTGTTCAAAGGTTAATGCCCATGTAGAAAGCTTCACAAGCAATGAATCATAATAGGGTGTTATGACTGCACCTTGAAATCCATTTCCTGCATCAAGTCGAACACCGAAGCCACCTCCAGAACGGTAAGCCATTATCTTCCCAGTATCCGGCATGAAGTTATTTAACGGGTCTTCTGTGGTAACACGTGACTGTATAGCAAAACCATTAAGCATAATTTTCTCTTGTGGAGGTATTCCCACAATCGGACTGTGTAAGTCTTGCCCTTCAGCAACTAATAGTTGTGTATGAACAATATCAATGCCGGTTACCATCTCTGTTACGGTATGCTCAACCTGAATTCTTGGATTAACTTCAATAAAATAGAAGTCCTGACCAGAAACAAGAAATTCAACCGTACCCGCGTTTATGTAAGCAACATTCTTCATTAACTTAACAGCTGCAGCACAAATTTTCTCACGTAAAGAATCGGAAATCGATACACTTGGGGCCACCTCAACAACTTTTTGATGTCGTCGCTGTACAGAACAATCCCTATCATACAAGTGGACGATGTTCCCATTTATATCCCCAAATATTTGGACCTCTATATGTTTTGGTTTTTCGATTAATTTTTCCAGATAAACTTCATCGCTTCCAAAAGCTGCTTTGGCTTCTGATTTAGCTCGGTCAAAAGCTTCTTGCATTTCTTCTTGATTTCTTACAATTCGCATTCCACGGCCGCCGCCGCCCAGGGCTGCTTTAATAATGATTGGAAAACCATAATAGTGCGTAAACTCCTGTACCTCTTCAATATTTTTGACTGGGCCATCAGTGCCAGGAATTACGGGTATACCGGCCAATTCTGCTTGCTTTCTTGCTTTAACCTTATCTCCAAACATATCAAGGTGGGTGGAAGTTGGTCCAATAAAAATAATGCCTTCTTCTTCACATCGTCTTGCGAAATGAATATTCTCGGATAAGAAACCATAACCTGGATGTATTGCATTTGCACCGCTGAATTTTGCGATTTCAATGATACCATCAATGTCTAAGTAAGCATCAATGGGTTTTTTCCCTTCACCAACTAAATAGGCCTCATCCGCTTTATAGCGATGATACGAACCCGTATCTTCCCTCGAATAAATGGCAACTGTTTGGATATTTAATTCAGTACATGCCCGAAAAACACGAATGGCAATTTCTCCTCTGTTTGCGACTAACACTTTGTTAATTTGTCTTGTCATCAAAAGCACCTCATTCTTTCTCTCTTTTTTATATGAAAGCGCAGGGATACAATTTTCCCAGCGCTAGGTTCGAAATTGATATACATTTCCGTCTTGGTGGTTATTATTCTTTTCTAGGTGCTTTTGTTTATATTTATTTTCATATTTAACAAACATAGAAACATTAACTAAAATACCAGCCGCTATTGCTAATTGTAAAAGTGAAGATCCGCCATAGCTGACAAATGGTAATGGGACACCTGTAAGAGGCATTATTCCCGAAACCCCAGCTAGATTGATAAAAGACTGTATTCCAATCATACTGGATATCCCAATCGCTAATAAACTTCCAAATGGATCCTTACATCGCAATCCAAGATATATCCCTCGTAACACTATATAACCTAACGTAAGGATTACGAAGCTTACCCCCCATACTCCTAACTCTTCTGCAATAACTGCCATAATAAAATCAGTATGTGATTCCGGTAAATAGCCTAACTTCTGGACACTTTTTCCTAGTCCTAGTCCATTTATGCCGCCTGAGCCAATCGCAATATAGGAGTTCGCTAGATGAAACCCAGAATCAAGTTCATCTTCGAATGGATTACTTAAAACTTCAAAACGCTCCAAACGTTTTTCAGAAAATATTTCGTCCTGCAGTACTAAGAAGACTGGTGATATAAGAATCATACCCAGCAAGATTAATTTAGTAATATTTTTAATATTCATTCCTGATGAAAGGATGATTGTTCCTGCAATTAAACCAATAATCAGTGCAGTCCCAAAGTCTGGTTGAAAGGCAATCAATCCAAGTACGATTACCAAGTAGGCTAACGGAGGAAGTACACCATGGTTGAATTTATTAATATATGCCTGCTTCTTTGCGTAAACGGCTGATAGATAAATAATAAGAGATATTTTTACAAACTCAGCCGGCTGAATACTAATAAAGCCAAAGTCATACCAACTTTGAGCATTTCCTCTAACTTGTCCGAATACAAATAGACCTAAGAGACCCAATATAGATAACCCCACCATTGGGAGTAAAAACCTTGTACTCTTCATAATTTTATAGGGAAATAAAGCAATCAATAGAAAAATCAATCCCGAGACGCATAAATATAGCTTTTGTTTTTGATAAAAATAATCACTAGGAACGTGGTATCGTTGAACGGCTGAAGCCATACTGGCGCTGTATACCATTACTAATCCAAATAAAGATAGCAGAATAATGGCTATGATTAATGAAAAATCATAGGATTTCAATATTTTTTTTAACATCTTATAACTTCCTCGTTTTTTTAAAATTGTCGTTATTGCTATTATAATAGAAAATGAAACGAATGGGTTGAGGAAAAGTTACTTTACTCCAACATTGCGTATGGGAATATTCTGAAAATGGCAGTAGTTAATAAAAAACTCAAACAACACACTATCATTGTTTGAGTTTTTTTAGCTATTTTCTAATGGATGCTTCATGAAGCGCAGATAATTCTCTTTCTAATTTATCTAGTATCGCTTTACCATCCTTGACTTCAATTAAGCCTAATCTAACCGCAAATTCGATCTCTCTAGATAAACCAAACATTTGCGTATCCAATACCTCTTCATAAAGTGGGCATTGAGGCATCGTGAGATTTTCCATTTGCACTTTAATAAGCTTTAATATTTTTTCAGCGTCTGCCTGTAATAAGGCATAGGCTTTTTCCTGATGATTCACAATCATTTCAGACGCCAACATTGATCCCCCCATTCAGAGCGATAACCCAACTTATCTATAAATTTTACCTTTTACCACTGAAAAATGCAAGAACTATAACTGTAGGAGTACTGTGAATGTCATCTTACTTATATGACATTCACTCTAATTCAAGGTATAATTTACTAGAAATGAACTGGAGGAATGAAAGATGGAAAACATTATTGTACTGTCCGGAAAGGTTAAATATACGATTACTCTCGAACCCACTGTTTGGATTTTTGATGACCGAAAGATTGATTTGACTACTTACTTCTCATCCACTTCAAATCCGTCAAACGAGCTTGAGGAATATACCAAATCAATTTCGAAACATTGGGATCGTGAAATTACCGAAGGAGCCATTTATCCGCCAACCTTAAAAACAGAGAAAAAGTATGAGAAGGAAAAGGTATTAACGGGAAGTTTCGGGATCCCATTTCAACCTTTTTTAAAAAATGCAGAGCCCGATGAAACTGCAGCTTTTTTAGTGATAAAAACAACAACATCGGAACATGAAATTCCCCTTGAAAAGGCAATGAACCTAGTTTTAGGTTTCTCCAATGCGGGGAAGCCACTTTCTGAAGATGGGCCTGTCCACGTTTATTTCGGAGATGGCTCTAACCAGCAAGAACCAATTAAACATGTCAGGGAGTTTATTGTAAAATAGCAAACAACGGGTGCCAATCGGTACCCGTTTGGAACATTTGTATTTTATTTTACCTTAGCATTTTACAGCAAATCTGCTGCCAGTCTTGCTAATCCAGATCGCTCTCCTTTTAATAATTTAACATGTCCCGAAATAACTTGGTCTTTAAAACGTTCGACGACATAGGTTAACCCATTATTGTATGCATCAAGATATGGATGGTCGATTTGTTCTGGGTCGCCCATTAAGACAATCTTACTGCCCTCACCTACACGTGTTAAAATTGTTTTTACTTCATGTTTTGTTAAGTTTTGTGCTTCATCAATGATAATAAATTGTTTTGGCAGACTTCTTCCCCTTATATAGGTTAAAGCCTCTACCTCAATTGAACCCATTCCTGCAAGGATCGCGTCCAATTCACCAGGTTTTTTCGTATTAAATAGATATTCAAGATTATCGAATATCGGCTGCATCCATGGTCTAAGTTTTTCTTGTTTTTCTCCGGGTAAATAACCTATATCCTTACCAACAGGTACAATCGGTCTAGCTACTAATAACTTTTTAAATTCTCTAAAATCTTCCGTCTGCATTAATCCTGATGCTAGAGCTAAAAGCGTTTTACCTGTACCTGCTTTTCCTATTAATGTAACTAACGGTATATCTTTTCGAAGCAATAACTCAATTGCCATGGTTTGTTGGACATTTCTCGGATGAATCCCCCATACATGTTCCTGATTAATCGCAAGTTTTTTTACCATTTGCTTTGTTTTATCCACCATTCCTAACGCTGAAGCAGATCCACCTAAAGCATCTTTCATGATTAAGAATTGATTGGGATAGTACGAATACTTACCTATCTCCGATAAAGGCAGCTCCCCTTTATCATAAAACTTACCCATTAATTCTCCAGATAAATAAACCTCTAAAAAACCAGTGTATATATGGTCGATTTCGACCACCCTATCACTTAAAAAGTCCTCCGCTGTTAACCCAATTGCGTCAGCCTTAACTCTGACTAGCGTATCCTTGCTTACAAGGATTACTGGCTTTCCATCTTCCTTTTGTTGTTCCTCTGTTGATAGGTTTTTTGCTACCGCAAGGATCCTATTGTCATTTGTTTTCTCAACAAAAATTTCCTGTAATTCATGAAAGGCACGATGATTAAGTTCAATTCTAATGGTTCCACCATTTTCAAGTGGGATTTTCTCATGAAGCTTCCCCGCTGCTCGCAATTCATCAATTAATCTTGATACATGGCGGGCATTTCTACCAATTTCATCCATGTATCTCTTCTTTGAGTCCACTTCTTCAAGGACAACTGCAGGAATGACTACTTCATTATCTTCGAATGAGAATATGGAATACGGGTCTTGTAATAAGACGTTTGTATCTAACACGTATATTTTACTCAAAGCGACGCCTCCACTTTTTCTAGTTGTGGCTTGTTCATGGTTCAAACAAAACCGAATGCTAGATAGGACTTTGGTAAAATATATGTTTGTTCGAATAAAGATAGAAGGAATTCCGCACAATAAATGTAAGTTGAGTAAACAAAACTCGTGTATCCTTGAGGAATCCTTATATAACTCTTTGTGGAGGTGGATATGTTAATGAAAAAGGTTTTTATGCTTAGTTGTTTATTATTGATCTTAGCCGCTTGTAATAATAACACTAACAATGCACAAAATAACGAGAAGCAATCATTAGTTAATGTCAAGAACAGCAATATCGAAAATGTAGACAGGAAAACAGGTCAAGAGATTTCTAAACGATTAGTCGAGCTTGCCACTAGTATTCCAAATGTTCATGACGCTACTGCTGTTGTTATTGGCAGGTATGCCATTGTGGGCATTGATGTAAATTCGAAGATTGAACGATCTCAAGTGGGGTTAATCAAATATTCTGTGGCTGAAAGTCTAAAAAAAGACCCTTATGGTGCAACTGCCATTGTTGTGGCTGACGCAGATACCAATCAACGTCTAAAAGAAATTGCAGCAGATATCGAAAAAGGAAGACCCATTCAAGGTATTATGGAAGAATTGGCAGACGTTGCGGGCAGGTTAATGCCTGAAATCCCAGGCGATATGATAGATCCAAATCCTAAAAACGCCCCTGAGGAACCAAAGAAAAAGCTGCCAGATGACCAAAAACGAGAGTTAGAGAAAGATCAGGAAGATCAATCCAATCATTATAAATAAAAAGGCTTAGTCGTGAGACTAAGCTTTTTTCATTGCTTCCATTACCTGTTTGTCCAGCCTTGCAGCTGCATTTTTGTCATACGTTTTGTCATACTGCGGTTCAGTGACAATTTTTGAACCATAGAACATTACGTCTCTAACCTCGTGAATCTTTATTTCAATCAATGCTAGCTTCAAAGGAACTTCCTGCAGCCGCTCTTCTTTCAATGAAGCTTCACCCTGTATGGAATATGTAGATTCATTCGCAATTAAATTAATAACCACTTGATTATTTTTTGTGATATTTTGGATAATTCTTGATTTGTTATCTACGGCAAAATAGATTGTTTTTTCATCTTTTGCTAAAATCCAAGATATCGCACTTACATTTGGACCACCTGTTTCATAATCCACTGTTGCTAATGTTACAAACCTTTCTTTTTGCAGTTCATCATATAAAGGCTTAATAAGTCTTGGTTCTACTTGATTTGGCATTTTTTTCAACTCCTTTATTCATATCCTTATCTATCTTTAAGAAAACAGATATTCTCATAGTACTATTATCTGTTTTTTTCAGCAACTTAATCAGATTGATTTACTTGTCATGATAGTTGCATGATATACTATAGTATAAACAAAGCAAGACTAGAGGATTTGAGGTGTATTATGAGAGTTAAGTGCGTAATCTGCGACAAAATTGAATCGATAGAAGATGAATCCTTTATAGCAAAACGTCTTCGAAATCGTCCAATCCATACATATATGTGCCAAGACTGCAGCAGTAGAATCACAGAAAAAACGAAAGCAAGAATTGATACAGGTAACTTCAGATTTTATCGTGAACAGTCTGAGAAAGACGATTGGTAAGAAAAGCGGAGGCGCCTTGCTCAGGGGCGACAGGCATAAGACAAGTCGGCCAGAAGGCTGTTCTTTAGCCTTCTTGACGGATTGGCTTATGACCCGAGCTCCTAGGCGCTGGAGCTGGACAGTAAAAAAAATTCATGCCGAAACCGGCATGAATTTTTTTAATCTTCAAATGGAAAATTACAATACTTATCCGGCTCTTGATTGATTTGGTTGAGCATCACTTCAATAAGGTCACGAGGAAACCGAGTCTTTTTCGTTTCACCTTCATGGGTAAAAGAAACATAATACATTACTTCATCCGTTGTTATTTCAATATCAGTTAAATGATGTTCATCCTTAATAATCTCATTAAAAAGGTCTAACGTTTCTCGCGCTGCCGTATCCAGAGGACGAGCATCGCATACTACCTTTATCGAAAGCCAATTATAAAGCGCATCCTGCACCGATCTCATGTTACTCTCCCCCGTTACTTTGCCTCAAACTCTGCAGCTTTTTTCGACTGGTGTAAGCGAATTTTGTAAATGATTAATATTAAGGCTGCAACCACTAGACCCTCTGTTATTGGCAGGAATATTCCTAATGCTGTAAGAATCGTACAACCTGCTGCTAAAAAGATATAAATCATTATTGATTTTCCGATTGGCAGCTTTTGAGCAAAGCCAAGTTTATAAACCAAAATGGATAGGGCTACTATTGTAATATATAGCAGCCACATCCCCATTTTGGGATTTTCGGTAACATTATAGAGCGCTGGGAAAAAAGAAAGCCGATCCGCTATATTCACACGAAAACCTCCCCCGAAGAGATATTAGCTTAATTCTGCAACTTTTTTCTTTTTAGCCATTCTTTCACGTTCGTTTTTATCAAGAATTTTCTTACGTAAACGAATGGATTCCGGTGTTACTTCACAGTATTCGTCATCGTTTAGGTATTCTAATGACTCTTCAAGTGTCATTATTCTTGGTTTCTTAATTACTGATGTTTGATCCTTATTTGCAGAACGAATATTAGTTGCCTGTTTCACTTTTGTGATATTAACGGTAATATCATTTTCGCGAGTGTGTTCGCCTACAATCATACCTTCGTATATTTCAGTACCAGGCTCAACAAAAATTGTACCACGGTCCTCAACATTCATAATACCATAAGTAGAAGCTTTTCCTGATTCCATTGATACTAGCACACCTTGACGTCTTCCTCCCACTTGACCTTGAAGCATTGGCTGGTAGCTGTCAAATGTGTGATTAATAATTCCATAACCGCGAGTCATTGTTAAGAATTCTGTGGTGTAGCCTATTAGTCCACGCGCTGGGACATTAAAGATTAATCGTACTTGACCAGAGCCATTATTAATCATATCAATCATTTCACCTTTGCGTGCACCAATTGATTCCATTATCGAACCTGTATGCTCTTCAGGTACATCAATTTGAACTCTTTCGATTGGTTCACAGCGAACACCATCAATTTCTTTTACAATAACTTCAGGCTTTGAAACTTGAAGCTCATAACCTTCACGGCGCATGTTTTCGATTAGGATGGATAAATGAAGCTCACCACGGCCTGATACAATCCAAGCATCTGGTGAATCTGTATTTTCAACACGTAAACTTACATCTGTTTGCAGCTGAGCGTGTAATCTTTCTTCAATCTTTCTAGAAGTTAGGTACTTACCTTCTCTACCTGCAAATGGGCTGTTATTTACGACAAATGTCATTTGCAGCGTTGGTTCATCAATTCTTAGAATTGGCAATGCTTCTTGGTGCTCTACTGGGCAAACCGTTTCACCTACATTGATGTCTTCCATACCAGAAACAGCAATTAAGTCTCCGGCTACAGCCTCTTGAACTTCTTGACGTTTTAAACCGAAGAAACCAAAGATTTTCGTTACACGGAATTGTTTAACGGAACCGTCGATTTTCATTAATGCAACCTGTTGCCCAACTTTCATGGTACCACGGAAAACACGCCCTATTCCAATTCTTCCTACATAATCATTATAGTCTAACAGAGCAACTTGGAATTGTAATGGCTCATCGCGATTATCAATTGGTGCTGGGATGTGTTCAACAATCGCATCATATAAACATTGCATGTTTTCATCCTGTTTTTCATGGTCAGTGCTTGCTGTTCCATTTATTGCAGAAGCAAAAATGACTGGGAACTCAAGCTGGTCTTCGTTAGCACCTAATTCAATAAACAAATCAATTACTTCATCAATTACTTCTACTGGACGGGCAAAATCACGGTCAATTTTATTAACAACAACAATTGGAGTTAAATTTTGTTCTAATGCCTTTTTTAGTACAAAGCGTGTTTGTGGCATGGTACCTTCGTATGCGTCAACAACCAGTAATACTCCATCAACCATTTTCATGATACGTTCAACTTCGCCGCCAAAGTCAGCATGTCCTGGTGTGTCCAAAATATTGATACGTGTATCCTTATATTGAATCGCTGTGTTTTTAGCGAGAATCGTTATTCCACGTTCTCTTTCCAGATCATTTGAATCCATTGCACGTTCTTCAACGTGCTCATTTGAACGAAATGTTCCAGATTGCTTTAATAATTGGTCAACCAAGGTTGTTTTCCCGTGGTCAACGTGCGCGATGATTGCTATATTGCGAATATCTTCTCTTAAATTCAAATGATTCACTCCTGCCTCTATTTCAAAAAATTTTAGCTATTTATAGTTTCCCATATACAACTAAAGTATTATACCACATTTATGGTGGAAAGCTAACTGCATTTTATGTAGAATAAAACTATGTGAAATATCACGGCATAATATCTTATTTTTTTTTTATAAAGGGGACTAGCATAATGAAGCAAATTAAATGGGTGTTTATTGTTTTTGCTGTACTGGCAGCAGCTAGTATTATGGGGATAGGAGTCGCCATTGGTGAAAAAAGTATTTTAGGGGTTATTGGCAGTATCCTTGTATTAATTGTTGTAATGGGCTTCGGATTTAAAACAAAAGCAAAATATAGAGCAAATGGCCAACTGTAAAAAAGAAGCCCGCGCAGGCTTCTCAGGCTGTCGAGAAAGTCTCGACAGCCTTTATTTTAACTATGATTAAAAAGGTTCCAGTACTATTTGCCTCAAGACCCTGTATTAAGGACAAATCCTTACTTGTACTCACTCGATTTGTCCTTAAGACCCTTTATTGAGGACAAATCCTTGCTTGTTCTCACTCGATTTGTCCTCAAGACCCTTTATTGAGGACAAATCCTTGCTTGTTCTCACTCGATTTGTCCTTAAGACCAGACCCTTTATTGAGGACAAATCCCTGCTTGGTGCTCACTCGATTTTTCCTCAAGATTCTGTATAAATGACAAATCCTTGCTCGCTGCTTATGCAATTCGTCCTCAAAGCACATAAAGGTAAAAAATTGCCGAGAAAGATACCTTTCTCGACAATCTAGAAGCCCGCGCAGGCTTCTTTTTTACCATTTACCTTCTTTGAGATAATCATTAATGATGGTTTGGTGCAACCCTTGTTTGGCCACAAGCAATGAATCATTTGAAAGGAAATCCAACTTATTTCCTCGTAAATTGGTTACAACACCGCCTAACTCCTCAATAATAACTGCTCCAGCAGCTACATCCCAAGGTGACAGCCTCATTGAAATATATGCATCTACTCTACCTGTTGCCACGAAAACCATTTCAAGAGCAGCTGTTCCGTATGATCTCGTCCCTCGTGCCTCTTTAACAAGTGGTATAAGCAAGTTATGGTCAATTCTGTGATTCTCCATTACCCACGTTGCATTGAGGGCGATAATCGCTTCCTTTAATGTTACTTTGTTTAAAATAGGCAGCTCGGTGTCATTCATAAATGCACCTTTGCCTGCTATAGCGTGATATAATTCATCGTGTGCTACATCATAAATAATCCCAACTTTGCCTATTCCATTTTCATAAACACCTAGAGATATAGCAAAATTTCGCTGTTGATGAATAAAATTCATCGTTCCATCAATCGGGTCGATAATCCAAACAACACCATCAAGATTGTTTACTTTATCTCCTAACCCTTCTTCACCCAAAATTCTATGGTTTGGGAACGTTATTCTGATTTTATGAATAAAGAATTGTTCAATTTCTTTATCTATGTTAGTCACTAAATCATTAGGATTGGATTTGGTTTGGATATTTAACGTTTCAGAAAATGAATCCCTAATTTTATCACCAGCTTCCATTACCCATTGCTTAGCCTGAAGATCAATGTACTCCCAGTCCATTTTATACCTCCAATTTTTCAATCCTCTATGTACATATCATTAGCTTAATCAAATTTATGTAAGCCTACAACTTTTAACACCTTTATTTTTATGTACAAAACAATAAACGAACTCTCTACTTACTTACACAGAGTTCGTTTTATAATATGAATATGAAATTCTTTATTTTCATTCTAAATGGTATCCCCTTTGAAAACAAATTATCAAAGAGCTTTTAGTTTTAATAACTCTTGGCGAATCTTTTCTAACTTCTGTTTACATTCCTTCATCTTTTTTTCATTTTTTTCTTCAATGGCTTCAAATAATGTTGCCAGCTCATAATCCATTTCTAAGCGTAAATAAGCTAATCTTTCTTTCTCGCCAACCTTTTTTAGTGAAGTATTCATCAATTGTTTCATTTTAGCTTTTCTCCTTTCACTTGTTATTTAATTTTTCAGACTTATTTTTAGTAATATAATATGAGCCACCATGTAAGGTTGCAACAAATATGTGCGTTAACCCATATAAGCAGTTAGTTTCAAGAAGTTTCGCTGGTATGCTACAATAAATGACAAATGTCTTCACATGGAGGTTTTGCAAATGGACTTTAAAGGCTTTAATAACGAAGATTTCGATGTATTTCAAATAGATGGATTAGAAGCACGAATGGAGGCTTTAAAAGAAAAAATTCGGCCAAAGTTAGAATATCTAGGACATTATTTCGCACCAACCTTAACTACCCTGACCGGTGATGAAATGCATGTTCATGTAGCAAAGCACGCAAGACGGACGATAAACCCTCCCAAAGATACATGGGTTGCTTTTGCAGATAATCCGCGTGGTTATAAAATGCTTCCTCATTTTCAAATTGGGCTGTGGAATACTCATTTATTTATCTGGTTTGCTGTTATCTATGAAGCGCCACATAAACAAGAATTTGCAGTAAGATTTACAAAAAAATTAAACAAGATCTATAAAGAGATTCCAAAAGACTTTGTATGGTCTTTAGATCATACAAAACCTGTATCAGTACCACACGGACAACTATCAAAAGAGGATTTAAAAGGCATGTTTGACCGGCTGGAAAATATAAAAAAAGCAGAAATTTTATGCGGATATGAAATGACACGAGAAGAGGTTCTTAATTTAAGCAACGAAGAATTCCTGCAGCAAGTGGAATCTGTCTTTAACAAAGTAGCACCTTTATATAAGATTGCTCTTAATAGCAAATAAAAAACTCCTGAACTTTGTTCGGAGTTTTCTTCTTTATTTTATTAAGATTTTTTCACCTGGTGAGGCATTTTTAGCCTTTGTTATCGTCTTATAGGAAGAATATCCGCTGATGTCCTCAAATTCACCACAGATTGTTTTTTCTTCTGCTTTAGAAGGAACAATTTCCTTGAAACGACGATAAATCGTCATTAATTCATCACGGTCAATTCCTTTTTCATAGGCTCTTTCTATTGCTTCGTAAAATTTAATTACGTCAACAATTTCATCTGTTGTCCAATGATAATCAATAGGGTATTGGTATTCCATATATTCACCTGCTAACTATATTTCTTTGTGGCTGTGTATATTAGACTGTTGATTTCCGCTCCACTAAGGAATGCTTCTTCGATTAATCACCACAAGGACAGGCTGTCCTTTGCCTGTCCGAGGCACTTCGCTTTCCGCGGGCGGTCCGGGGGAGCCTCCTCGGCGCTTAAGCGCCTGCGGGGTCTCCCCTGCTTAAAGCACTAGTACACTCTAACACAGCCTTACCTATATGTATAATACCTTTATTTTGCCCATTTTACACGAATTTGTTCTGCGTCTTTGATCATTCGATTGAATAATTCGGCTACGGTTGGTATATCTTTGATGAGTCCCATTACCTGTCCTGCCCATGCAAAACCTTCATCTTCTACTCCATCATAAATATATCGCTTGTTTGCCTGGCCGCTAATATAATTCTTTAATTGTTCGTAATGTCCGAATTCTTTCTCGAGCTCGAGTATTTTATTGGTCCAAGAATTTGAGATTGCTCGTGCTGGTGCCCCAAGAGTTCGCTTGATGACAACCGTATTTGCTTCTGTGCCTTCGATAAGTCTATTCTTATAAAGGTCATTTGCATGTACACATTCTTTTGTGGCAATAAAACGAGTTCCCATCTCTATTCCTTCTGCACCTAAGCTAAGAGCTGCCATTAGACCTCTTCCATCGCCAATTCCACCAGACGCTATTACTGGAATAGAAACTGCATCCACCACTTGAGGGATTAATACCATCGTTCCAATATCATCCCTGCCAAGATGACCGCCGCCTTCCTGCCCCACTACCATGACTGCATCTGCACCTAATTCTTCAGCCTTTTCTGCCTGCCTTCTAGCGGCTACAAGAACTAATTTTTTTATCGGTGTTCCTTTTAACTGTTCAAAAATTGGCGCCGGATTACCGCCAGTCATAGAGACAACCGGTACGTCTTCATCAATAGCTACTTGAAGCATTTCTTTAAAAGGTCTATTATGCTGTCCAATTGCGTAATTCACGCCGAACGGTTTATTTGTCAGCTCTTTTACTTTTCTTATTTCTTCCCGTAGTTTAGCCGGACTCTCAAGAGACATCGCTGTAATCTGCCCAAGACCACCTGCGTTTGAAACAGCTGCAGCTAGTTCTGAATAAGCTAGATAAGCTAAGCCACCCTGAATAATTGGATATTGGATATTAAGCAGTTCAGTGACACGCGTTTGCCAATTCATCGAAAACCCCTCCTCATTATGTTACCTTCTTATTTCTACTTTAAAGGTTAATTTCCCTGTTTTAATGAGAAACTAACATAACACACACACGAAAAAGTGTTTATTTACAACATAAAAATCTATGCAAGTCATGCTATTAGTGCTATAATTCATTTGTTTTGTAATGATATTAAAAGCATTTTGCATATAAAGAGGTGTGGAAATAAATTGTCTCAAAACCAAACACCGTTATTTAGCGGTTTATTAGAACATGCACAGAAAAATCCGGTTCAATTCCATATTCCTGGACATAAAAAAGGGGTAGGAATAGATCCTGATTTTCGTAATTTCATTGGCGATAACGCCTTATCAATAGACCTAATAAATATTGGTCCACTCGATGACCTGCACCAGCCAAAAGGGATGATTAAACAAGCGCAAGACTTAGCTGCTGAAGCCTTCGGTGCGGATCGAACTTTTTTCTCAGTACAAGGAACCAGCGGCGCCATTATTGCTATGATCATGGCGGTTTGTGGGCCAGAGGATAAAATTATTGTCCCAAGAAATGTGCATAAATCCGTTATGTCTGCCATTGTCTTTTCGGGTGCCATTCCAGTGTTTATTCACCCAGAAATAGATGAGGATTTAGGAATTTCCCATGGTATTACAACTGATTCCGTTGAAAAAGCACTAAAACAGCATCCGGATGCAAAAGCGGTCTTAGTCATTAATCCAACTTATTTTGGAATATCCGCAGATTTGAAAAAGATTGTTGAAATTGCCCATTCTCATAATGTTCCAGTTCTTGTTGATGAAGCGCATGGAGTTCATATTCATTTTCATGATGACTTGCCTCTCTCCGCCATGCAGGCTGGTGCTGATATGGCTGCAACAAGCGTTCATAAACTTGGCGGATCGATGACACAAAGCTCTATTCTAAATGTAAGAGAGGGGCTTGTTTCTGCTAAGCATGTTCAAGCAATTCTTAGTATGCTTACAACCACCTCAACATCCTATTTATTACTTGCTTCCCTAGATGTTGCTCGTAAGCAATTGGCTACAAGAGGTAAAGAATTAATTGACAAGACCATTAACCTTGCCCAATCCATTCGAAAGAGAATTAATGAAATTGATCATTTACATTGTATTGGGGAAGAAATTTTAGGATCAAAGGCAACTTTCGATTATGACCCAACAAAATTGATCATTTCTGTAAAAGAATTAGGCTTAACTGGTTATGAGGTTGAAATGTGGTTAAGAGAAAGACATAATATTGAAGTAGAAATGTCTGACTTATACAACATTCTTTGTATCGTAACACTTGGCGACACAGATAATGAAGCAGATATTTTAGTAAAAGCGTTAAAAGAGCTTGCTGACGAACGTGAGCATAGGAACGAAAAGCCGGAACCGAAGCCGGTGCTGCTTCCTGATATTCCTGTTCTCGCTTTAACACCAAGAGACGCCTTTTATGCCGAAACAGAGGTTATTCCTTTTGAAGAATCAGAAGGAAGAATTATTGCAGAATTTATTATGGTGTATCCTCCAGGGATTCCAATTTTCATTCCTGGCGAAATTATTACAAAAGAAAATTTACATTATATTCGCGAGAACCTGGAAGCTGGGTTACCTGTTCAAGGACCTGAGGATGAGGAAATTAAAACCATACGTGTAATTAAAGAATATAAGGCTATAAAATAAAAATACAGGATTCCTATGAGGAATCCTGTTTTTAATTTTTAAATATAGATAAATTAACGTGTTTCTTCGGTATTGTGATCATCGCAACAATTACATCTAGAATAGAGAACTGTTACTTTTTCATCTTCAAAATGATCAATTGTTGAGTCGCAAGCTTGGCAAACGATTGTACCCATCTTTTTTCAATCCCCTTTTCATTATGAAATGTGCTACATTGGAAACGTTTTATTGTTGTTAATTTAATAATAATATAACACATTTAATTTTTCAAGCCTAAATTGTATGTCACATTTAATTTTTTTTCATATAAAAAAGACCTATAATAGGTCTTTTTCTGTCCAACTATTCATATTGGGTAACAAATGGGATTTGCGGGAGGGTTTCTTTGAAGAACTCAGCTAAATCTGCAGCTTGCTGTTTATCTGGGATCCGGAAAGCATTTTGAAGGTATTCAATATCTTCAATTTCTTTCGGATCGAGGAGAGTGGAACGACCGGTTTGCATGCAGACAACAAGGGGTTTACCAAAAAACATGTTCGTGTAAATAATTCCAAAATCATAGCGGGTATGTTCTGTAGTAAAACCAATAAATCTGACTTTTACATTTTCGTGCTCATCATAGAGCTTATCAAATAACTCCATATGATTCCTCCTTCAAATAAAATAAGTATTTAGAATATTATTATAATTTATTTATTAACTAATAACAAATGATATTTGTGTGACTAAATGTTGTCATCATGGTTTTTACAATGCTAGAATAAAAGAGATATCAATGGGACTAGGGGGGATGATGATGGCTGAAAACGCATTTATTAAACTAGTGCCTTCATCTGCACAACAAACAATTACGGTAGAAGAAGTAAAAGAACTCTTAACTTATTATAAAGATATTACGAGCAAAACAGGGAATCAAGTCGATTGGGAATATGGTGACTCTGCCTTTCCTTACGAAATCAAAGAAAAAAATGATGGCAAAGGAAAATGGTTTTATTTGCAATCATCAAATGAACGGTATTATGCTATATTATTTGGAATTGATCAAGAAATGGTCCGTGACGAAGATGGTACAGAGAGAATTCAAACATACATACAAGTCACTCTTCCAGAACAATCTACGTTCGGTGATAAAGGAAAAGCAAATGAATTTTGTAAATTTTTAGCAAAAAAATTAAAAGGTGAATTACACCTTTTCAATGAACGAATCATGTATTATTATCCAAGAAAGTAACACCACTCAACTCCCATTATGGGAGTTTTTTTAATGCGTTATTAAGGCAAGCGTATAATGAATAGAAGAATAAATCATGAGGCTCAGAGATGTTATAAAAAGGGTTTTGGCAGTTGATTGTGTCACTCGATTGCAAAGTACAAAAGCTAAGTAAAAAAACACAAAAAACATTATAACCTTATATAGCAGTTGATCATGCTTCGATAACCATTCGATGAGAGTAAAAGCACTCCATATCATTAATTGCAATATCATAATAACGTAAATTCGCATCATATATCACCACTCTAAATCTTGTTCTAAGTGCTAGTAGTGTTTTAAATATATGAATAAAACTTGAAGATAATTTATTTTTTAGCAAAAAAAGAAGTCCTTTCCATAAAAATATGGAAGGGACTTTACTTTTTTCTATTTTAAAACGTGAATTGGCGTACCAAGTGCTACCTCAGCAGCTTCCATGGTGATTTCACCTAATGTTGGATGTGCATGGATAGTCAAAGCTAAATCTTCGACTGTCATCCCTGCTTCGATTGCCAACCCTAGTTCCGCAATCATGTCTGATGCGCTGGCACCCGCAATTTGTGCACCGATTAAGACACCATCTTCTTTGCGTGAAACTAACTTAACAAATCCATCTGCACTATCTAATGATAAAGCACGACCATTTGCTGCAAATGGGAATTTCGCTGAATTAACATCGATTCCTTCTTGTTTAGCTTGCGCTTCAGTATAACCTACGCTTGCTAGTTCTGGATCAGAGAAAACTACTGCAGGGATACCTAGGTAGTCAATTACAGCGTTATGACCGCCAATTGCCTCTGCTGCTATCTTACCTTCGTAAGAAGCCTTATGTGCTAATTGAGGACCTGCGACAACATCACCAATCGCATAAATGTTAGAAACACTTGTACGGCACTGATTGTCAATCTCGATTAGACCACGGTCTGTAAGCTTCACACCAACTTGTTCAAGACCCATTTCATCAGTATTTGGACGACGGCCAACCATAACAAATACGTAATCCGCTTCAATTTTCTTTTCTTCGCCTTTAACTTCAAATGTAACAACTACACCATTTTCAGTTTCTTCTACACCTTTAGCCATAGCTTTTGTATAGAATTCAGCGCCTTTTTTCTTCATCGTTTTCTTAACAAGCGCAGCCATTTGCTTCTCAAATACGCCAAGACCTAAAATCTCATCTGCACCTTCAAGGATTGTTACTTGTGTACCGAAGTTCGCATAGGCACCGCCAAGTTCGATTCCAATAACTCCGCCGCCAATAACGACGATTTTTTCAGGAAGTTCTTGTAAGTTTAACGCGCCTGTTGAGTTAAGTACTCGTTTTGAGTATTTAAACGTCGGCAATTCGATTGGTCGAGAACCTGAAGCAATAATTGCATTTTTGAAATTGTACGTTTGCGCAGAATTTTCACCAATCACGCGCAGTGAATTTCCGTCCACAAAGTATGCTTCCCCACGAACAATTTCAACTTTATTCCCTTTTAATAGACCTTCTACACCACCAGTTAACTTTTTCACGATTCCAGCTTTCCATTCCTGAACCTTTGAAAAATCAACCGTTACATTTTCAGCTTTAATTCCGAATGAATCAGAGTGTTTTGCTACTTCGTAACGATGTCCAGCAGCAATTACCGCTTTTGACGGAATACAACCTACGTTTAAACAAACGCCGCCAATATATTCTTTTTCTACTATTGTCACCTTTTGACCTAGCTGGGCTGCACGAATCGCAGCCACGTATCCGCCAGGACCAGCACCAATGACTATAGTATCAGTATCAATTGCAAAATCTCCTACTACCATTTGTTACGCCTCCATTAACAATAGTTCTGGATCGTTCAATAATCTCTTAATGTGATTTAATGCATTTTGAGCAGTCGCTCCATCAATCATTCTGTGGTCAAAGCTTAATGACAATGCTAATACAGGAGCTGCCACAATCTCACCATCACGTACGATTGGTTTTTCAGCAATACGGCCAACACCAAGGATAGCAACTTCTGGATGGTTAATGACAGGTGTAAACCATTGACCGCCAGCAGATCCGATATTCGAAATAGTACAAGAAGCACCTTTCATTTCGTTTGGAGCTAGCTTTCCATCACGTGCTTTTCCAGCTAATTCATTGATTTCATTTGAAATTGAGAATACTGATTTGCGATCAGCATCTTTAACAACTGGTACCAATAAACCTTTTTCAGTATCAGCGGCAATTCCAATATTGTAGTAATGCTTATGGATAATTTCACTTGTTGCGTCATCAAGTGATGTATTTAAAGCAGGGAATTCACGTAAAGCACTTGTTAATGCTTTTACGATGTAAGGTAAGAATGTTAACTTGATACCCTTAGCTGCTGCAACTTCTTTGAATTTTTTACGATGAGTAACAAGTTTCGTTACATCGATTTCATCCATAAGTGTTACGTGTGGTGCAGTATGTTTTGAATTTACCATTGCTTTTGCAATAGCCTTTCTGATTCCGCTCATCTTCTCACGTGTTTCAGGATATTCTCCTTGTGGGATTGGAGCTGCCTTTGGTGCTTCCTCTGCCTTAGCAGCTGCAGGTGCTTGAGTATCTGCCGCTTGTGTTGCCGCTGCAGGTGCTCCGCCGCTTAAGAATGCGTCAATATCAGCTTTAACAATGCGTCCGTTTTTACCAGAACCAGGAACTTGAGTGATTTCCACACCTTTATCACGCGCATATTTACGAACTGATGGCATCGCAATGATTTTACGGTTAGGGTCTACTTCAACATTTACTTGTGGTTCTGTAACACCGATACCATATGCAGGTGGTGCTGGCGGTGGTGTTGTTTGTCCCTCAGGAGCAGCTGCAGTAGCTGGCGCTGGTGCCGCTTCTTGTTTTGGTGCTTCTTCAGCATGTTCGTCGCCTTTGAATTGAAGGTTTTCGTAACCAGGCGCATCAAATGTAACTAACACCTGTCCAACTGTTGCAACAGTTCCTTCAGCTACTAAAACATCAAGTACAGTACCTTCAACAGGTGAAGGAATCTCTACCACTGCTTTATCATTTTGAATTTCACAAAGTACATCATCTTCCTGGACTTTATCACCTGGCTTTATGAACCATTTAACAATCTCGCCTTCATGTATACCTTCACCAATGTCAGGCATTTTAAATTGGAATGTGGTTGCGGTTGCGCTCACTTGGGATTCATCCTCCTATTTTTGCATAAATTTCTACCGTTCAATTTTAAGAAATAAGTGGGAAACAGTTATACTATTCCCCAACTTATATTAGAATGTTAAAACTTTTTTCGCTGTTTCAATGACATCTTTATAATTTGGAAGCCAAGCTGCTTCTGCTTGCGGGAATGGGTAAATCGTGTCTGGTGCTGCTACACGCAATACTGGTGCTTCTAAGCTTAAAATCGCACGATCGTTGATTTCAGCTACTACATTTGCTGCCACACCAGCTTGCTTTTGAGCTTCTTGAACAACAATTGCCCTGCCTGTTTTTTCAACAGATGCAATAATCGTTTCAATATCAAGCGGGCTAACAGTACGTAAATCGATTACTTCTGCAGAGAACCCTTCCTTTTCTAACTCTTCTGCAGCTTTTAGAGATTCATGTACCATTGCGCCATAAGTAATAATAGAAAGATCCGTACCTTCACGCTTTACATCTGCTTTGCCCAGTGGAATGGTATATTCTCCTTCAGGAACTTCTTGACGGAATGAACGATATAATTTCATATGCTCAAGGAAAATAACTGGATCATTATCACGGATTGCTGAGATAAGAAGACCTTTTGCATCATAGGGTGTGGATGGGATAACCACCTTTAATCCAGGCTGTTGTGCCATTAAGCCTTCTAAGCTATCTGCGTGCATATCTGGTGTATGTACGCCTCCACCAAATGGTGAACGGAATGTGATTGGCGCACTGAATTTTCCACCGGTACGGAAACGAAGGCGGGCTGCTTGCCCGGAAATGGAATCCATTACTTCATAAACAAAACCAAAGAATTGAATTTCTGGTACTGGGCGGAAGCCTTGTAGTGCTAGACCAACAGCTAAACCGCCAATTCCAGATTCAGCTAAAGGTGTATCAAATACACGATCCTCGCCGAATTCATTTTGCAATCCTTCTGTCGCACGGAAAACACCGCCGTTTACGCCAACATCTTCACCGAAAACTAATACGTTCGGATCATTTTTTAATTCCACACGCATTGCATCTGTAATTGCTTGAATCATCGTCATTTGAGCCATGACTTACTTCGACTCCTTTGCTGAATAAATTTCATATTGCTCTTTTAAGCTGTCTGGCATGTCGGTATACGTAATGTTCATTAAATCCGTTACCTTTTGCTTAGGAGCAGCATCTGCTTGTTTAAGGGCAGCTTTAATTTCTTCTTTCGCCTGCTCGATTACTTCATTTTCTCTTTCCTCATTCCATAGGCCTTTCTTTTCAAGGAATTTACGGAAACGAACTAATGGGTCTTTCTTTTCCCATTCATTATCTAATTCAGCAGTACGGTAACGTGTTGGATCATCACCGGCCATTGTATGTGGACCATATCGGTAAGTTAACGTTTCAATAAATGTAGGTCCTTCTCCGTTAATAGCACGCTCACGTGCGTCACGAACAGCAGCATAAACTGCTAATGGATCCATACCATCTACTTGAATACCAACGATACCAGCTGCAACAGCTTTTTGAGCTAGTGTTTTCGCTGCAGTTTGCTTTTCAACAGGAGTTGAAATGGCAAAACGGTTATTTTGGGCGATAAAAATTGCTGGAGCGTTGTATGCACCTGCAAAGTTCATTCCTTCATAGAAATCACCTTGAGATGTTCCGCCATCACCTGTATATGTAAGGGCAACAGCTTTAACACCACGTTTTTTGAACCCTAGGGCTACACCTGCAGTTTGAACGTATTGCGCACCAATAATAATTTGAGGAATCGCAACATTCACTCCATCAGGAATTTGTCCGCCTGCTAGATGACCTCTGGACCATAAGAATGCTTGATATAATGGAAGACCGTGCCATACGATTGGTGGAACATCACGATAGCCAGGTAAAATAAAATCTTCTTTTTCAAGAGCAAATTGAGAAGCTAATTGTGAAGCCTCCTGCCCCGCAGTTGGTGCATAGAATCCAAGACGTCCTTGGCGGTTCAAAGAAATAGAACGCTGGTCAAGGATACGAGTATAAACCATACGGCGCATTAATTCCTGAAGCTGTTCGTCGCTTATTTCAGGCATTGCTGCTTCATTAACAACTTCGCCTTCTTCATTTAAAATTTGAAGCGTTGTAAACTGATTTTCTACAGCTTCGAGTACTTTCTTAGCATCGAGCTGAGCATTTTGAGTTTTAGATGCCATTCGTCACATCTTCCTTTCTCTCATTACAATAATGTAAAAAAATAAATTCACTCATATTAGATTACCCAAAAACCTTAAACAACATTAACGATTGCTTTACTTTCGTAATCTGTTGTTCTGTACTATAATTTTTCAAATAATTAATAGTACAATAATTAATTCCATATTGAGTTTACATCAACTCCATACACTCGTCAAATACTATGTTTTAATAATTTTACAACATGGAAATAATAATAACTTAATATCTATCTAAAACTTCTGTATCACAATCAATTTGATTCTGTTATATTAATATATTTACTTCAACAACAAAAAAAATCGACCAGCGAGGTCGATTTTTTAATCGTTTTCAAGTTTTAGTCCTGATTCTTTATAAAATTCAAGTTTTTTCTCATTATATTGTACGGTTAATGAATTAAATTTTTCATTTGCATCATATACCATTTGATAAATAGTATTTAAATTCGTAACATGCTCTTCTAGCTGTTCGTATGAAACACTCTCATTTTTTAACATCAGATATAATTCTTTATCATTTTCCAATGCACTTCTATATTCCTTCGTAAGTTGATTATGTACTTTATATCGATTCCGCATTATTTCTATTAGCTCAGAAGCTTTTTTCTTTTGTTCAGTATCGTCTATTTCATTCTTTATATCTTCAACCTGCTTAAATTCTATTTTTGAGTCATTGATACTGTCGATTTCCTTTTGTAAATGATCTCTTCTCTGTTCAATAATTGAAAGTGCTTCGTCTGTAAGCTTAACAATCTCATCATGCTGCTTTATACCAAGATCCATTATCCGATCATATATTTCTTTTTCTTTCTTTTCTAACTTTACAAGGGGCTCTTGCTGCTCTTCAAAAACTTCTTCTGCTTTTACGACGTTTTCTAAGGCTCGGTACATTCTTTCAGTTGTCTCTTCTTTACTAACACATCCAATTAATAAAAAACTAATGGCGAAAATAGAAAAAATAATACGATTCATTCTAACGTTTAACACTTCGCAACCCCCTTAATGATTACATTCTTACTATATCTGTACTTATTATGTTCGACAATATCTCATGCAACAATTAACTTTTCGCGAATTGTCTGATAGACTAATGAATATCAATATCTTTAGTTTTTAAACAGGAGTGAATGGAATCATGTTAATGATGAATGATATCATTCGAGACGGCCACCCTACCTTAAGAAAAGTAGCGACTGAAGTAACTATGCCGCCATCGGATGAAGAGAAAGAAATACTTAAAAGCCTCTTGGAATATGTTAAAAATAGCCAAAATCCTGAAATATCTTCTCAATATGGGTTACGTCCTGGGATCGGTTTAGCTGCTCCGCAGATAAATGTCTCAAAACGCATGATTGCGGTTCATCTTCATGATGAAAAAGGGAACTTATATAGCTACGGATTGTATAATCCAAAAATTATCAGTCACTCTGTTGAAAAAGCTTATTTGGTTTCTGGAGAAGGATGTCTTTCTGTAGACGAGGAAATCCCGGGATATGTGGAAAGGTTTGCTCGAATTACGGTAAAAGGGATCACGCTTGATGGCGAAGAGGTTAAACTTCGTTTAAAGGGTCTTCCAGCGATTTGCTTTCAACATGAAATTGATCATTTAAATGGGATTATGTTTTATGATCATATCAATAAACAAGATCCTTTCAAACCGATTGAAGGTGCCATAGCTATTGAAAGATAAAAAAATGCGCAAGTGCTCCCAAGCCTTGCGTATTTTTTATTTATTTAAGTTCCCATATTTTCACCATCCGTTCCATCTGTCAATTTATATCAACTTTCATAATTCTTCCATCTTTATCCATGAGAGAAATCCTGTATATACCATATAATATTAGTATAAAAATGATTGAATAAAAAAAAATCTACAATAATGTCGTGGCTTGCTTTACATTGGACAAGGATCGTTTAAAATAGGAAGTAAGGAGATGATCCACTATGTTAAAGAAGCTAAGAAAGAAGCTCTTAAAACAGTGGAACGATTTACTGCGAAAAAAATCAATTGCCTAACTACAACTTTTTTCGAGCCCTTCAAACTTGCGAAGGGCTCCTTCCTTATTGTAAATTGATTATCAGTGTATTATTTACATATTTTTTCTAATAGGTCCAAGCGTTTACTTTTTAGGTGAAAAGTGAATTTACATGAAAAAAATGTAATTATTTTATATAATAGAAAAAGTCATGATCGATTAAGGAGCGATTTATTATGGTATTTAAAGTTTATTTTCAAGAAAACATCAAGGAAGTTCCAGTTAGAGAGAAAACAAAGGTTCTCTATGTAGAAGGAGAATCTGTTAGGGATGTACGAAAAAAAATTCAAAATCGTGGATACAATGTTGAAATGGTGCAAGAAGTAAGCGGAGCATTTTTAGAATATGAAAAACAAAATGAAGATTTTAATGTATTGGAGATTTGATAATTTATGAAATTTGTAAAAAATGACCAAACTGCTGTTTTTGCTTTAGGTGGTTTGGGCGAAATCGGAAAAAACACATATGCAGTACAATTTCAGGATGAAATCATCCTGATTGATGCGGGGATTAAGTTTCCAGAGGATGAGCTATTAGGTATTGATTATGTTATTCCTGATTATACCTATTTAGTAAAGAACGAAGATAAAATAAAAGGATTGTTTATTACCCATGGACACGAGGACCATATCGGCGGTATTCCTTATTTGTTACGTGAAGTAAATATTCCGATTTATGGCGGTAAGCTTGCCCTAGGACTTATTAAAAATAAACTTGAAGAACATGGGCTCTTGAGAACGGCAAAGTTAAATGTAATTCAAGAGGATGATGTGATCAAGTTCCGAAAGACATCTGTTTCTTTCTTCAGAACAACACATAGTATCCCAGATTCATACGGTATCGTTGTAAAAACTCCGCCAGGACAAGTCGTGCATACTGGCGACTTTAAATTTGATTTTACACCAGTGGGTGAACCGGCTAATTTAACTAAAATGGCTGAAATCGGAAAAGAAGGAGTACTATGTTTATTGTCAGATAGTACTAATAGTGAAATTCCCGAATTCACCATGTCTGAACGTCTTGTTGGCGAAAGCATTGATGACATTTTCCGAAAGGTCTCAGGCCGCATTATATTCGCTACCTTTGCTTCTAATATTTACAGACTGCAGCAAGTAGTGGAAGCAGCAGTTGCCAACGGAAGAAAAGTTGCTGTTTTTGGCCGCAGTATGGAGTCGGCTATTACGATCGGTCAAGAGCTTGGCTATATAAATGCACCAAAAGAAACGTTTATCGAAGCCAATCAAATTAACCGACTTCCTGCAGACAAGGTAACGATTCTATGTACTGGCAGCCAAGGTGAAGCTATGGCCGCATTATCTAGAATCGCAAATGGGACGCATAGACAGATTCAAATTATTCCAGGCGATACCGTTGTATTCTCATCTTCACCTATCCCAGGGAACACAATTAGTGTAAATCGGACGATTAACCAGTTGTTTAGAGCAGGTGCTGAAGTTGTTCACGGTAAACTCAGTAACATCCATACTTCTGGACATGGCGGTCAAGAGGAACAAAAGTTAATGCTTCGCTTAATCAAACCGAAATTTTTTATGCCAATTCACGGTGAATATAGAATGCAAAGAATGCATGCTAAATTAGCAGTAGACTGTGGCGTTGAAGAAGAGAATTGTTTTATTATGGACAACGGTGAAGTATTAGCTCTTTCTGAAAACAGCGCGCAAGTAGCAGGGAAAATCCCTTCAGGCTCTGTTTATATTGATGGCAGCGGTATTGGTGACATTGGGAATATTGTTCTACGTGATAGAAGGATTCTTTCTGAAGAAGGATTAGTCGTTGTAGTGGTTAGCATTAACATGAAAGACTTCAAGATTGCTTCAGGTCCGGACCTTATCTCTAGAGGTTTCGTCTACATGAGAGAATCTGGCGACTTAATTAACGACGCTCAAAACCTAATTACTAAGCACTTAAATAAGGTAATGGAACGAAAAACAAGTCAATGGTCCGAAATTAAAAATGAAATCACTGATACATTAGCACCATTCCTTTACGAAAAAACGAAACGCAGACCAATGATTTTACCAATCATTATGGAAGTATAAGAAAAAGCGGAAGCACCCTAAGGGACTTCCGCTTTTCTTATTGCATTACCTTACGTTCAAAACGATCAATATCTTCATCTGTACCAATAACAATTAATACATCGTTTGCTCTGATATCTTCATTGGCCTTTGGAGATACGATGATATCCATACCTCTTTTAATGGCAACAATATTTAATCCATATTTCTTACGAATGTCTAAATCAATGATGGTATGACCGCTAATCTTACTGTTTGCAAAAATTTCAACAATACTATGTTCATCTGATAACTCCAGGTAATCTAAAACACTGCTTGAAGCCATATTATGAGCTATTCTTCTGCCCATATCTCGTTCAGGGTGAACAACCTTGTCAGCGCCAATCTTCACTAGTACTTTCTCATGATAATCATTTTGTGCTTTAACGGTAATATGATTTACCCCTAATTCTTTTAAGATCAACGTGGTTAAGATGCTAGATTGAATATCATCTCCAATCGCAACTATAACGTGGTCAAAATTTCGAATACCTAGACTCTTTAATACAGCCTCATCCGTTGTATCTCCCACAGCAGCATGAGATGCTATCATAGCAAAGGCATTTACTCTTTCTTCATTTTTATCGATTGCCAATACCTCAAATCCTTCATCGGAAAGAGTACGACAAATGCTGCCACCGAAACGGCCAAGTCCTATTACTGCAAAATTCTTCCTCACTAAAAACTCCCCCAGCAAAATCAATTAACCATTTTTATTTTAGCATATCCAAATTAGTTGAATATACTTATTTATCCGTTACCATTATGGTTCCTTGTCTTTTTGATAGATAGGTAAATAAAAACAGCAACCACTGCAATGATAACTATGATTGGTATATTACCAACTATAAAAACAAATAAACCTGAAATAGCTGCTAAGAGGAAGTTAGTACTTTTCATAAATTGTTTTTTGGTCTTATCCCAAGTATTAAGATCTTCATCATCAAGATTTGGGACTATAACTTTATTTTCAAAAAGTGATAAATGAACGGTCGATAATGCAGTCTGATTTTCTAAATATTTCATTCTTCCTTGAATCGTTTCGATTTCCTCTTGAACTGTGGCAAGGTCTGCTGAAATTTTCAAAAGATCTTCCGTCTTTTGTGCAGATTGCATGAATGATGTTAAACGCTCTTCCACAACTCTTTTTGACTTCATTCGTGAGTCAAGGTCGATATATTCTTCAGTGACATCCGTACCAGTAATATTCCTTTGTAGAACCTCAGCTGCCTGCCCCTCGGCATCATGCAAAAAGGCTTGGAAATTCTTTTGGGGAATGCGAACAGTAATTTGCCCGCTTACTTGTTCTATACCATCCTTAGAAACATTAGACTGTGAGATATAACCCCCGTACTTTATCACTTGTTCTTCTATATTTTGCAAGGTATCTTCAAATTTCTTAACACGAAGCTGTAAATCGGCTTGATAAATAACCATTTGGCTAGGGGCTTCTAACTCTGCAGGAGCTGTTTTCTCTTGTCTAGCATTATTATCAAGTGATAGTTGTGATTTTTCTTCCTTAGCAGCTGAATCCATTTCCACACTACTGTCACTACTCATTTTTGTATCTTCACTTTTACTGCTTGAACTGCAAGCAGCTAGAAAAAGCACCAGAGAAATGAAAGCAATTAATCTGAATACCTTTTTCATTTGTGTAACCCCCTTTTATCTATTTATAAATACGGACGTTAAATAATTGGGTTGGTTACAACTATAAACGCAAAAAAACTGTTCGTTGTATAACGAACAGTCCTTTAATCATTTATTCAGTTTTTTCCATTTCATCGAGTACACGGTTGACTCGCTTTTCAAGCATTTTCATTCCGCTTCCTCCTGCTTGGAAATGTCGGAGTTTGCCTTCACGGTCGAATACGTAATATGCCGGGACATATTGGTTTTCGAATGCTTCCGTTAGTTTATGTTCATTATCAACAAAAATTGGCTGAATGATTTCATGCTCTGCTGCAACTTGCTTGATTTGCTCTATATCTAGGTCCTCTTCCGACCTAGGCATATGCACTGCCACCACATTTAATTTATCTTTATATTCATCACGGAATTGATTAACTTGCGGCATAGCTTCTTTACATAAGTAACAGCTGACTGACCAGAAATGAATAAGTGTAGGTTTATCACCCACTAGATCCTCTCTTGTTACTTCTCCATTTAACCATTCAACTGCACCGGTTAGTTCTGGCATTGATTCACGTAGTTTCATGATATATCCCCTTTTTAAAAAAGACCTAACACCAATGGTTAGGTCTATCGTTTTAAATGTAAGAATTAAGCGTTAAGTGTAGCTTGTCCTGGTTTCCAGTTAGCTGGGCAAAGACCACCAGTTTGTAATGCTTGAAGGACACGTAATGTTTCATCGACATCACGGCCGATATTGTTGTGGTTAACAACTGAATACATTAACTCACCTTCGGGGCTGATGATGAATAAGCCGCGAAGTGCAATACCTTCTTCCTCGATTAAAACCCCATAGTCACGTGCAACAACATGGTTAGTGTCTGCAGCTAATGGATAGTTAAGCTCACCAAGGCCATTATTTTTGCGTTCTGTGTTAATCCAAGCAAGGTGTGTATGTATTGTATCAGTTGAAGCTCCAATAACAACTGCATCAAGATCATCGAATTCTTCATAACGATCAGATACCGCAGTAATTTCTGTTGGACATACAAAAGTAAAATCCATTGGATAGAAGAACAACACAGTCCACTTTTCATTTTTCATGTTTTCTTCAAGGCTTACTTTTCCAAACTCTTTGTTCGGTAATACTGCATCCATTTCAAATCTAGGTGCTTGTTTCGCTACCATACGTTCTGGCATATCTAACCCCTCCAATTTGTAATATAATAGTCCCTTAATTGGTTTACCCTATTTAAATAAAGAATAAACGACGATATGTAACAATCTTTTCTAATTTTCAGTTTAACATTATTATACAAAAGAATAAAACGAAACGCTTTTTAGAAAGAAACTTAATTTCCTTGAAACGTAATATAGCTAGTGAGAATATCAATTGCGACTTCTATGGCCTTTTCATTTGGATTTAATTTGGCATGGTGCAGTCCATATGGCGAATCAACTCCGAGCCAAAACATTAAACCGGGAATTTCCTTCAACATATAGCCAAAATCTTCACCTGTCATAGCTTCTTGGCATTCAATGACATCAATCGTGGTTTGTGTTCTCATATATTGTATGAAATCTCTCGTAATTTTTTCATCATTGTAAACCTGGTGATACATCGCACCATAATCAATTACTGCTTCACATTCAAAACTAGTCTCTATCCCCTTTACAACGGCATCTATTCGTTGTTTCACCTTAGCCATTGAATCATCAGAAAGTGTACGAATTGTTCCTTCAAGTCTAGCCTTCTCAGCAATAATATTTTGAACGGTTCCACTAGTGATTTTTCCAATCGTAATGACTGCACTATCTAATGGATTAACATTCCGAGAAATAATCGTTTGAAGCTGACCGACAAGCGAGCAAGCAGCTATTACCATATCATTTGTTAAATGGGGATAAGCAGCATGGCCCCCCTTCCCATTTAGGTCGATAAATAGCTCTGAGGTATTCGCAAATAATAGCCCCTCTTTAAGCGCAATCGTTCCGACAGGATATTCTGGTGCGATATGTAAAGCAAAAATAATGTCGGGCTTCCATTCCTTCATAATGTCGGATTTTAGCATTGGTTCTGCTCCGCCCGGTCCCTCTTCTGCAGGTTGAAAAATAAATAAAATATTATCTTCTATTGGATTATTGACAAAGTGTGTTAAAACACCCAGCGCGATACTCATATGAAAATCGTGTCCGCAGGCATGCATTTGTTCCTCATGGGTTGAAGAGAACTCTAATCCCGTTTCTTCCACAATTGGCAGCCCATCAATATCTGCGCGATAACCAATGGTTTTTCTGGGATTCAAACCTTGAACTTTAACAAAGAGTCCAGTTTTCCACTTTTTAATGGATATTCTCTCTTGTGATAAGTTTTCAATATACGATAATAAATAAGCTTGTGTTTTATGTTCTTGGAAACCCAATTCGGGTATTAAATGCAGTTCACGGCGAATTTTTACAAAAGGGTTCATTTCTTTCACTCCTTTTACTAGAAAGAAAGCGTGGAGATTATCCACGCTTTACTTTGTCTTAGATTTATAGCTGGCGAAGTTCTTGCATAATTTCTGTTTTTGATTTTGTTTTCTCATCTATATCCTTAATTTTTTTAGCAGGAGTGCCAGCTACGACTGTGAACGGAGGAACATCCTTTGTAACGACTGCACCAGCAGCAACTACTGATCCTTGTCCCACTCTAACTCCTTCTAAAACCACTGCATTCGCACCTATTAACACATCATCTTCTATTATAACAGGCTGTGCGGATGGTGGTTCAATCACACCAGCTAAAACTGTTCCAGCACCGATATGACAGTTCTTCCCTACAGTAGCTCTTCCGCCGAGAACAACACCCATGTCTATCATCGTTTTCTCACCAATAACTGCGCCAATATTAATAACAGCACCCATCATGATTACGGCATTATCTCCAATTTCTACTTGGTCACGAATCGTCACTCCAGGTTCAATACGAGCATTAATATTTTTTGTATTTAATAATGGAATCGCTGAATTGCGGCGGTCATTTTCAACTACATAATCCTCAATTTTCGCTTGGTTTGATTCTAACACTGGGTTAATATCTGACCATTCTCCAAAAACAACACCTGTATTACCATTAATAAAAGTTTTAGAATCACTTCCAAAATCAATACCTTCTAAATCACCTTTTACATAAACCTTTACTGGCGTTGCCTTTTTGCTGTTTTGAATAAAAGAAATAATTTCATTTGCATCCATCATTTTCATAGTACTACCTCCAAATATAATTAAAATTTACTTTACCAAACAAAAGTATTGAAAACAAGAGAAATGAACATAATCATCTGCTGTTTTGACTGCTATGTTCTTTAATGAGATCCACGAACGCTTGCACTTGTTTGAGTTTAAATGACGACTCATATGCTAGTAACCATGTATCTCGTTGAAGTGCATTACCATCTTCATCTAATAACGGAATTTTATAAATTTCTTTTTCACTATTATTTAAAGTTATACCCGGTAAGATCGAATAACCTAAACCATTAAAGGTTAATTGCTTACATGTCTCAATTTGATCGACAAGAATTGTTCTTTTGGGTGAGGTTTTGAATTGGCGCATCCACCAATCTTGTATCTCTTGATAATAATTAGAATCACTTTTAAATTGAATGAAAGGTCTGTCTGTTTCCAATAACTGTTCGGGTCTGGTAATATCTCGATCAACTAAAAAGAGCGGATCACTGAATAGTTTAATTTTAACGCCTTTCCAATCTGGCATTCCTCGAATGATACCAATATGTACTTGATCATCATATAAACTTTTCAATATTTCACTGCTCCAGCCAGTTATAAGTGATATTTTTGCTTGTGGATACGTATCACTATATTTTTTTAAGACGGGAGGGAGCCAATTTTGACCAACGATCGAGGCCACTGCTATTTTCAATGTTCCTGATACTCCAGATTGAAGGGAGTGTACCGTTTCCCGAACCTTTTCTTCTTTAACCAGAACCTCGTTTACAAATTGAATGACATGTTCACCTGCTGGAGTAAGTGCCAGTCCTTTTTGTGAGCGGATAAATAATTTAGTTCCCCACTCTTTCTCAATGGTTTGAAGACGTTGTGACAACGCTGGCTGTGATACGAAAAGCCTCTCTGCGGCTTTACGCATATTCATCTCCTGAGCTAAAACAGATAATAAGTGAAATTCAGATATAGAGGACAAAACCATCCACCTTTATACTTTAGTAAACATCACCATCTTATTATATAGAGAAAATTAAAACTTTTCATTATTAAGCTGCATTTTTTTATTTAGAAAAAGCTCTGCACATTTATGCAGAGCCGCGGTTTTGTTTTGGAATGAAAGTTATCAGGATTAAACTTATAATAGCAAAGGCAAGTACAACATAATATACCCAATGCAAGGATTGCGTTAGACCTTCTTGGAGCAGTTCTTTCACTGATATATGTAAATCTGCCCGTTCATTTTCCTTTAATAATAAGTTTGCAGAATCCACTGTTAATTTTTCATCAGTACTGCCCGCATTTTCACGAAGGTAGTCTGCAAGCCGATTATTGAGAATTCCTCCAAGTAAAGCAGCACCTATTGTGTTGCCTAGATTCCTCATAAACATATTTGCTGCAGTTGCAACTCCTCTTTGCTGCCAGCCTACGGTGCTTTGTATAGAAACGATAAAAGCAGTAGACGTTAAGCCCATACCAAACCCAACAATAAAGGAACCAGCAGCCGCCCAGAGGGGTCCTGAGGAAGAAGTCATTGTTACAAATACCAAACTTCCTATGATTAAGGCTGCACCCCCAATAAGGGATGTTTTTCGGTATCCCATAGAAATTAACATCTTTCCTGAAAATGTAGACGCAATTGGCCAGCCAATTGACATGGTTGTTAACGTAAAGCCCGCGACAATCGGTGATTGTTCCATTACCCCTTGAACAAATGTAGGAAGAAAACTGGAAATCCCAATCAACATAATTCCCGTCGTTAAACTAGTAACATTTGCTACAAAAATAGACCTTTCCTTCCATATATTAAATGGCATGACTGGTTCTTTTACACGGCCTTCATGAAAAACAAAGATACTAATGGTAATAATAAATAGGACTGCCAAACTTAAGATTTGCCAAGAGACCCAGGACCACCGTCCTCCACCCTCAACAAGTAGAAACATTAATGATGAGATTGATATGGTTAATAGAAACGCACCTATGTAATCAATTTCGTGTTTTTTCTTTTCAACATTTTCGTGCAAAAAGATTCCTATACCAATTAAAGAAAGGATCCCGAGTGGAATGTTTATCCAAAATACATACTTCCAGCTCACATACTGAACCAGTAAACCACCGACTGCTGGACCCGTAACGGCAGAAATTCCCCATACACTTGCAAGGTAACCCTGGACTTTTGCTCTCTCTTCAGCTGAATAAATATCGCCCACAATCGTCGTAGCAATAGGCGTAACAGCTCCCGCTCCAAATCCTTGGATTAATCGGAAAAGAATAAGTGATTCCATTGACGTGGCAAATCCGCAAAGAATGGATCCAATTAGGAAAATGATAATTCCGATAAAGAGAATAGGTTTTCTACCGAATAAATCTGATAATTTACCATAAATTAGTACCGTTACCGCATTCATTAATAGATAAGCAGAAAAAACCCAACTATAGAGAGTAAAGCCGCCCAAGTCAGCCACAATAGCCGGCATGGCTGTCGAAACAATCGTTGCCTCTATTGCTCCCATGAACATCGCAAGCATGACTGCTGCTAGAACCAGCGGTCTATTTGTCTGCCCTTTTTTAGACTGGGAAACCGGAGCACCCATTTTCACACCTCTACTTTCTCTGGAAAATAATACAGCCCCCTTTTGGGAGCCTTATTTATCACTTTTATTCATCTTATTAATAGCTAAATTTAACTGGGTTAACACTGTACTCCTAGGCAAAATACCTTCGAAATAACCATCCTCGGTGTCTATACAAAGAAAAGGATGATTTACTAAGAGCCTTAAACAGGTTTTAATGGAAGCAGTTACTTTAACACGCGGAACTGATGTATTCATTACCTCTTCCACTCTCTTTTTTTCAAGTTGTTCAAATTCTATTCTTTCAAGTCCAAGAATCGAATCCATTATTATTGGGGTACTAATTAGACCGTGTAATTTATAATTAGGATCTAGTACAGGTATCGCTGTATATCCGCTCTTCGTTAACACTAATAAGGCGTGTTCTAGATTATTTCCAACCTGTACATGAGCAACACGCTCAGATGGAATCATTAATTTCCGAATATCTATCTCTAAAAATTCTCCACTGTGAAGACTTATCATCGCCGAAAACTCCTCAATGTTTGTTATACCACATGTATATTCTACCATAGTTTTCGGAGAACTGGGTTTTTTTATAAAAAAACAGAAAAAGATAGGAACCGAAATCGGTTCCTACTGGATTAGATCAAAAATTTCAATCGTGATCATGTCGACATTATCAAATTGATAACGCTTTGGCTTTTCCTTTTCATTATATATTTCCAATTCAAATGTTTCTGTTTTTGGATGAAATGTAACCTGACACTTTCTTTCACCATTCACTTCGAAATAGCGTTGTGCCGGTTCACCTCCATTAGACTGTTCCTGAAGGTTTTTTAACCGGGTTAATATCCCTTGAAGCTGTGACATATGCTCCGTCTCCTTTCAAACACAAGCAAACTTTCTACTGTTATGTTTCTCTTTTAGCCTATTTCTATCCTTATCGATTATTTCCAGTAATAATCTCAGGTAGAAAATATGCCAATATTAAAAGAATAAAATAACAGAGAGCATTTGTCCAAGCAAAAATGAAAAAAATGGGAAACTTTTTTTCAATAGGCTTTATCTATAATCGATTTAGGGATATTATTATATAAATATTCATCTACTTTCCAGCCGCCATTCATTTTCTTTAATACTACTCCCTCATAATGGTCTTCATAACTTACAGGACCATCGGTAGTTGATGGAAAAAATTGAAGAACATAAATCCTTTCAGGGGAGATGACTACTTTTGTTTCATCAGAAAAATGGAAAAAGGGAATATAATAAAATGCAAAATCCGAGCCATAGGTAACAAATTTCCCCTCTTCTTTAAATATATTCTCATCCCAAAACATTTTTTGATATTTATCAGAGAAATAAGGGCTTAAAACATCAATAATTTCTTCTTTTGTTCTAGTTTGATCACTAAGAGAGATTTGAGCCCGAAATGCTTCCTGGAGGAATCTAAAAACATCGTTTTTATTACTTAAACTATCTTTTGCATTTGGAGACAAAGGTATTAATAATAGCACTATAAGGAGTATTAGCAAAGTTTTCTTCAATTTCTTTTCCCCCTGTCTTTCAAAAACTTGTTAATATTCATTTTAACAATAAATATTCCAACGAAACGTATAAATAAATCTCAAAAAAACAGCAGCAAATGACATTTATCCACAATTTATATTAATAACCACTCGAAAAATCTTTATAAAAAATAGGCCCTCTTAAAGAGGCCCTATCAAAAAAAACTAATTACACAAAAAAGGATGATAAAGAGAACCAATGCAAAAAATATACCATATGATACGAATATCGGATTGCTAAGATAGATATGTTTTTGTACTGGCTTAGGGATAGTGGAATCAATATCTCCTTCTGCAGTTTTTTGTTTTCTGGCAATAACCAATGTATACACAAGCGAAACCGCAAGAATACCTACAATAACGATGGAGAGTGCATTAACAAATAGATTCATGAGCGATTTCTCCTTTAATAAAGTTAATATTAAGTTTCCACCGCCCTAACCATTCTATGCAATTTAAGTTATAACAACTGGTCATGATCAAATAAATACTGATAGCTAATATCAATAAATAAATAGTCATTCCCATTTATAGGAATAGAGAAGGTTCGAATTGTTTCCCCAGACTCGATATCACTATATAAATCCGAAAGAATGCCCTTGCCTCCATTCCTCATTTTTATAATATTTTCTAAAAAATATGGACGCCAGCTCCAATTCTTTAGGATATATTCTTTTTGCGTAAACCAGCCGTTTTCTCCTTTAAAGATGTTTGAGGATTTTTGAAAACCATCCTCATCACATACATACATTCGGAATGCAATCCCATCCATTTCCTTTACAAGTGAAGTAAATAAATCCTCGTAATTAGCTTGTTTATTCTTTACAAGGATGTCTTGTACTTTATTTTGGAAATACTCAGCGGCTGAATAAATGGCCTCAAGCTTTCTTTTCTCATAAGCAATAAATTCATGAAATTTCCCTTTTAATCGATCTTTTAGTAATTCCCGCTCAATAAACTTCGGTGCAGGTGGATGAAGATAAAAACCTTGGTAATATCTCCCGCCATTTTTCCATGCAAATTGAAGCTGATAACTCATTTCTATATTTTCAAACAATAATGTAGCACCAATTTT
This sequence comes from Neobacillus niacini NBRC 15566, assembly GCF_001591505.1. Classification (GTDB taxonomy): domain Bacteria; phylum Bacillota; class Bacilli; order Bacillales; family Cytobacillaceae; genus Neobacillus; species Neobacillus niacini. The sequence goes on along the minus strand of NZ_BCVA01000002.1, from coordinate 147,093 downwards.
CCTAGCTAATAATGACAGAGAAAATAGAACATCCGTAAAGCTTGATGCGGTTGCGTTAGATTTCAGTGCTTGTAAATTGATTTTAATGATATCAGGATTTAATTGGCCAATTCTCTCAAAGTAATTGGTATCACTATCAATACTGGCAATCGCAACCTTTATGCCATACGTACGATAATACTGTAATAAATGATCTAACTGAGCCAAATCACCCTTATATTTACCTTCAGAAATTTCAAGGACTATTCTCTTTAAATTCAATCCTCTTTTTTCAAAAGCCAGCAGTTCCTGTAGAAATGGCTCTCCATGTCGATACATGAGTAAATCGGCATCACGATTCAAATAGAAACTGACATCATCTTCTAGTTCGATTGCAAGGTCTAACGCTTTCTGAACTAACAGCAGATCAACTTCATATTTATATTCTTCTGGTATTTGGTCATCAAGAAAAAATTGACCTAAGCTTATGATGTTACCTTCCGATCGATATCTGCCTAAAACTTCATATGCGATAACACGCTGCTCATCGGCACTAAAAATTGGTTGAAAATAAGGAATGACATTTTCAAGATCCGTTAGGATATCCAATGCATCCATTCAAGTACCCTCCGCAAAAAAGATTTTCCTCATTATACCATACCCTTATATACAATACGCTTAACTTGCATAACTTGTTCTTTTCCAAAAGGAACCATTATAGCAAAACAGAAACAACCAAATGATAAAACTAATTCCAGATGATTGGGGGATACCTCTTGAAAAAACTTTGTTTGATGGCTTCAATCCTTCCACTTTTTGGATTTAATAATACAGACGATACAGCTTCACAAAAACCAGAGAAACAAAGCTATAATGAAATATACGAACAAGTACCAAGCCCAGCAATCAAAAGATCGGGGAATCCCGCCATTAATCATTCGCATGTAAACCATCACCCACCTAAAAAGGATTCTATAATGCTAGACGTTGTATTAATAAAACAAAATCCGGAGCTCAAATATGGGTGTGAAGTAACAAGCCTTGCCATGGTATTAAATCATGCAGGTGTAAACACAGACAAAATGGATTTATATCGTTCCATTCAAAAAGATCCCGACCCTATAAGAAGAGCGGGAAATGGCGATATATTAAATTGGGGCAATCCCGCAGATGGTTTCGTTGGAGATATGACAGGAAGGACACCAGGGTATGCCGTCTTCGATAAACCAATGGAGGCATTAGTGAACCAAAAACTTCCAGGAAGAGCAATTAATTTAACAAATCAGCCATTTGAACGGGTTCTAGAGCATGTTTCTGCTGGTTATCCCGTAGTTGTTTGGACAACAGGTGATTATCGGTTACCTGATCGCTGGGAGTCATGGACTCATGGGCAGCAATTGATAAAAACACCTCTTGATCTACATGCAGTAGTTCTTGTAGGCTATGATTCAGACTTTGTATATTTGAATGATCCACTTTCTGGCAAAAAACAAGCTAGGGTAAATAAAGATCAATTTATTGAATCCTGGAAGGCTTTACAAAGCAGGGCAATTAGTTATAGATAGACAGAGCAGCCAAAAAATGGCTGCTCTTATGTATTTTTTTTACATTTTAGAATATGAACTAGTATAGATCTTTTTTATATATTTTCATTTATCATATTACTTGCAAAAGGAACCAATTTTAAAGAAAATACGAATGACCCTCATTAATTTACAAATAAAATTTGGAGATAGGTTGGTAGGATAAATATGCCCAAAAAAATAAAAAGGAGAACCTTCTTAAAACGTACCTTTGGCACGTTCTTAACTGTTCTCGGTCTTGGTTCAGGCGGTTACTTTTATGCCAATCGAATTGAACCTTCACTTTTAGAAATCAAAAGGCTCGAAATCAGACATTCCTTAATTCCTCCTAGTTTTAACGGAACTAAAATTGTCCAATTTAGCGATACCCATTTAGGTTTTCATTATAATATTAACCAATTTGAAAAATTGGCAAAAAAAATTAATCAACTCGAGCCTGACTTAATTTTTTTTACAGGAGATTTATTGGACGAGCCAAATAAATTTAATGAAATAAATAAAGTCGCCCCTATCTTACAGCATTTAAATGCCAAAATCGGTAAATATTGTATTTACGGAAACCATGATCATGGCGGTTATGGGTCAGAAATCTATCGAAACCTAATGGAATTATCAAGTTTTACTGTCCTGCTAAACGAGTCTTTGCTTATTAAACAAAAGGACGGTACCTCTATTTCTCTCCTAGGGATAGACGACCGTATGCTGGGAAAACCCAACTTGGAAACGGCCATGAAGCAGGTCCCTAAAGATTCATTTAAACTACTGTTATCACATGCTCCAGATGTTGCAGATGAAGCCTTAAATTATGGGATACATTGGCAATTAAGCGGACATAGCCACGGGGGACAGGTAAAAATACCTTTTGTCGGTGCACTCGTAATCCCTCCATTCGCACAGAACTATCCTGAGGGCCTCTATACGATTGGCCAGGACAATCCCTTATCGTTATATGTAAATCGAGGAATTGGTACTACTCGTCTGCCCTTTCGATTCTTAGCAGTACCTGAATTAACTGTATTTACTCTCACTTCATCAGAAACAAATTAAGAAAATCCTTGCCAGTGATTGGATAAGGATTTTTCTGTTTTTTACAATAATGTTTTTACTTTCTTGTATTTCTATTTTACAATTAATAATAATAAAGATAGAACAATATAAAAAATAAAAGGAGTACCTATTTTGACTGATGATAGAAAACACCCCCATACAAAAGGAAAGCTGACAATCGATAACCTCTCACAAGCTCTCTTTATTGTTAATCGCCATGCAAAAACAGCTCCAAACCCCAAATTTTTATACAAATTAAAGCATGAATCATTAAAAAAATTAATAGAAGAAGGAAAAGCAAAAAAAATTGGCCTTCATTTTTCCCAAAACCCACGTAATAGTAAACAACAATCTGACGTCCTTGTCGAATGTGGTCATTATACCTTTCATATTCCTCCTACCAAGTCTGATTTTGCTGAACTGCCTCATTTGGGCAAGTTAGATGGCAGCGTAAGGAATCCAAAATCTTCACTTTCACTAAGCCAGGCAAAATCGGTTTTACAGACATATACTGGAATTAAAGAAATCGAGCAGCCACCCTCAAACCAACAAAAAAACCGCCCCTATCAAAAACCTATCTTTAAAAAGTTAGGGGAAAGATATACGTAAAAAAGCCGGACTCATCCGTCTTTTTTACGTGTTTTTTATTGTTGGAATTATTTTGTCCAGTAGAATATTTCTATAAATCTGTTTATAATCAAAGGTATTGATGAAAGCAATGGAAGGATGAACAAGGTGGAGCATTTAATTAATACCAAAGTTCAAAATATTGAGGTTTCAGGAATCAGAAAATTTTATAATATGGTATCACACATAGATGATGTTATTTCATTAACCATTGGTCAGCCAGATTTTCAAACACCAGAGCATGTTAAGCAGGCTGGCATCGAAGCGATCGAGGATAATTTCACCTCCTATACCCATAATGCAGGTATCAGTGAATTACGAATTGCTGCTTGCGATTTTGTTGCGAAAAAATACAATCTAGCTTATGAGCCAGATTCGGAAGTAATTGTTACTGTAGGAGCAAGTGAGGCCATTGATATCACATTTAGAACAATATTGGCTGAAGGTACAGAAGTAATTCTGCCTGGCCCAATATATCCTGGATATGAACCCATTATTCGGATGTGTGGGGCTGTCCCCGTGCATGTCGATATCAGGGATAATGGATTTCGATTTACCTTAGAAATGATTAAACCTTATTTAACCGATAAGACACGCTGTATTGTAATGCCTTATCCATCTAACCCAACAGGAGTTAGTCTTACAGAGTCCGAGTTAAAGGAAATAGCGGATTACTTGAAAGAGAGAGAAATATTCGTACTTGCAGACGAAATTTACAGCGAGTTGACTTATGATCAACCCCATATTTCGATTGCTGCGTTTTTAAAGGAGAAAACGATTGTCATTAATGGCTTATCAAAATCTCATTCAATGACTGGATGGAGAATTGGATTTCTATTTGCACCTAAAGACATTACAAAGCACATATTAAAGGTGCACCAATATAATGTCTCCTGTGCCAATTCAATTGCACAGAAAGCCGCTCTAGCCGCTTTAACAACTGGAATCGATGATGCCACTCCAATGAAAAAGGAATATATCATAAGACGCGACTATGTTTATAATCGTTTGTCCACCATGGGGCTTCGTGTAGTCAAGCCTGATGGGGCATTTTATTTCTTTGTGAAGATCCCTGATTTCATTCAATTAAATAGTTTTGACTTTGCACTAGAGATGGTCCACCAAACAAAAGTAGCCGTAGTACCTGGAAGTGCATTCTCTGAATACGGTGAAGGTTATTTTAGATTATCTTTTGCCTGTTCATTAGAGACGTTAGAAACTGGATTAAACCGAATTGAGACATATTTAAACATGAAAAAGTAAAATTACCCTCACTGCTGCAGTGAGGGTAATTTTATTATTGACCTGTATATTTACCATTATTTTTAGGTGCTTTTTCTTTTTTCGCTTTATCTTTATGAATTTTATTTGTTGCTGCTGACCCCATCTCATGAGCAAATTCTTCATTTAAGACAGCAGAATCAAAACCCTTTTTATTTTTTTGCTGTGGGTCATTCTTTTTTGTTCTCTTTGCCATAAACAGTTTCCTCCTATTTCAGCTTCTATCATAGTTTCTGAAATCAAGAGCTATTTATTCAAGCCGGTTAGGACTTCCAATATTTATAAAGAGCTTGTGTTCCACTATTTTCCTCACCCAGTTCAGCAAGTTGGACATAAAGCTTCTTGGCCAAATCTAAACCAGGAACTTTCATGTCCATTTGCGCTGCTTCATCTAAGGCAATTTTAATATCTTTAATAAAATGTTTTATATAAAACCCGGGTTCAAAGTTACCATCAAGCATTCTTGGTGCCAGATTGCTCAATGACCAGCTTCCTGCAGCGCCAGTTGTTATACTTTTTAAAACGGATTCTGGGTTTAACCCTGCTTTTTCAGCATATACGATCGCTTCACAAACACCTATCATATTAGAGGCAATCGCGATTTGGTTGCACATTTTGGTGTGCTGACCTGCACCGGCTTTACCCTGGTAGACGATAGTTGATCCCATCAAATTTAACAATGGTCTTATGGCCTCCACGTCCGCTTCCTCTCCGCCAACCATAATAGACAGCTTCGCTTCCTTTGCTCCTACATCCCCGCCAGAAACAGGTGCGTCAATGGTATGTATTCCTCTTTCTTTCGCAGCCTTAAATATTTTTACTGCCAGTGATGGAGCTGAAGTTGTCATATCAACGAGGTAACTTCCCGCTTTAGCATGACTTACCAATCCATCTTTTCCTAAGTAAATCTCTTCAACGTCAGTGGGATAACCAACCATGGTAATAACAACATTTGCCTTTAGAGCTACCTCTCGTGGTGTTTCCCCCCACTCTGCACCTTTTTCTAACAGTTCCAACGCCTTTTCCTTTGTCCTTGAATAAACAATTAATGGATAACCAGCAGACATTAAATGTCCTGCCATACTTTTTCCCATTACGCCTGTCCCAATGAAACCAATAATAGTATTTTCTGGAGTAAACAATAGGATCAATCCTCCGATTATGAATTTCCTTCTTAATTATATAATTTTTAACACAAAAAAACCGGAACTAAGTACTTTCCGGTTATCGTGCTCAATCTCCAAATTTATGCACCTTTTTAGTCTCTCCTAGATAAAAAAGTGATAAACACATTTTTCACAGCTCTGACGAAAAATTTGTTAGGTACACTCTTCCAAAAACTTCTTGGTTGTTATATATCTCGATTGAAACTGCCTGATTTTTTTCTATCATTGTTTGAAGCTCATGTATGTGTAAGTCATTCTTTAACGGCAGCGGGTCCATGAAAATATATTTTTCACTTTTACCCTTGACCTCCAAATATTCACCATTGAGAACTTGTTCTTCACCATATATTATTTCACGCTTACCTATCGCCGAAGCCAAACGATCATCATGTATGGTAACTTTGACTTTATATAATTCATGTCTATCCAATATCTCGTTATTAATTCTAAATCGAAATTGAAGTTCATTATTCTTTGTTAACAAGGCATCCGCGTAACGATTGACAATCAGTTCCTTTGATAGGGGAATTCCACACCCGGTTAGTGTTGTGCCTAATAGAATCATACTTATTAAAACAAAAAACATTTTTATACTTCTCCGCATGATAAACACTCCTTTATGTTTTTACCTTAGCCAAATATTTCTGGTAATAAACGTTAAGCGAGGTCGTTATTGGAAGTATATGAGATAGTTAAATAGATTTAATCATACCCCCATCAACTAAAAAAGAACTTCCTGTCATATAGCTATTAGCATCGGAAAGGAGGAATACTGCTACATTGGCAAATTCCTCAGGTGTTCCATATCGCTTTAGCGGAATTTGTGCTTTCATGGTCAACTCAACACTTTCTACATCTATCCCCTGTTTATCTGCAGTAAATTGATCTAAGTGTCTGACGCGGTCGGTTGCAATTCGTCCAGGTGCAATTGTATTAATTAAAATATTATGTGGTGCCAATTCTGATGCCAAAGTTTTGGAGAGTCCTACAATGCCTGTCCGAAAGGTGTTGGAGAGTATTAATCCAGGTATCGGTTCCTTTATCGAAGAGGACGCAATATTAAGAACCTTACCGCCTTGCTTTTTTAAGTATGGTAATGCTTCACGAATAGCACGAATATAGGATAATAAATTTAGTTCAAATGCATTTTCCCAATCTTCATCGGTTAAATCCTCGAAAGACCCAGCCGGTGGACCACCTGCATTATTGATAAGAATATGAAGACTTCCGAATACCTCAATTGTTTTAGAAACAAGCCTCTTAATATCTTTAGTTTCGGTTATATCTGCTTTTTGAAAAGCAACTTTACCGAGACCAATAGATTCTAACTCTCCAGCCTTCTTTATAAGTTTTTCCTCATCTCGACCAGAGATCATTACATTTGTACCCTCTTTGACTAGTCGTTCTGCAATAGCAAATCCTAAGCCCTGACTGGAAGCCATAACAAGCGCTGTTTTTCCGCTCAAATTCAAATCCATCCGACTCATCCTCCTTGAACCTGTCTATCCCCATTATACTAAAAATTTCCTCTAATTCCTAAAACATGTACAAAAAAAGAGACAGAATTATACTGTCTCTTTCAAATCAATTCTATTTTGTAGCATTGTTAACTGCTTCAATTACTTGAGCGGTTGTCTGCATATTTAAGACTTGATTAGCCAGGCTCTCCATTTCGGATTTGTTCAACTTTTTAATTTGTGAACGTGCTTTTAAAATTGACGTAGCACTCATTGAAAATTCGTCTAATCCAAGACCAAGAAGAAGTGGTATCGCTGTTTCGTCCCCAGCCATTTCACCGCACATTCCTGCCCATTTACCCTCTGCATGTGCTGCATCGATAACCATCTTAACCAATCGTAAAATCGATGGGCTATATGGCTGATAAAGATAAGACACACGTTGATTCATTCGGTCTGCTGCCATTGTATATTGGATTAAGTCATTTGTTCCAATACTAAAGAAGTCAACCTCTTTAGCAAATTGATCTGCTAAAACGGCAGTCGATGGAATTTCAACCATGATTCCCAGTTCAATTCTTTCTGAAACTGTTTGTCCTGCAGCAATAAGCTTTTGCTTTTCCTCTTCAAGAATCGCTTTTGCTTCACGGAATTCATCTAGAGTTGCAATCATTGGGAACATAATTTTTAAGTTTCCATAGCTGCTGGCACGAAGAAGCGCTCTAAGCTGAGTACGGAAAATATCTTGCTCCTCTAAACATAAACGAATAGCTCGGAATCCCAAAAACGGATTAAGTTCTTTTGGAAGTTGAAGATATGGAAGCTCTTTATCGCCGCCGATGTCCAAAGTTCGAACAACAACTGGTTTCCCATTCATACCTTCTAAGACTGCTTTATAAGCGTCAAATTGTTCTTCTTCCGTAGGAAGCTGGTCTCTACCCATGTATAGGAACTCAGTTCGGTATAACCCTACACCTTCCCCACCATTTGCGATAACACCCTTTAAATCATTAGGAGTTCCGATATTTGCCGCTAATTCAACATGATGGTCGTCAGCTGATACCGTTTTCTCATTAACAAGCTTTGCCCACTCTATCTTTTGAGCTTCAAATTGCTCATGGATTTTGCGGTATTCTGCCACGAGTTCTGGAGTCGGGTTAATATGTACTTCACCTTTTAGACCATCGACAATGACCAAATCACCATTGTTGATTTCTTCAGTAGCGGTTTTTGTCCCTACAACAGCAGGTATCTCCATCGAACGAGCCATAATCGCAGAATGTGAAGTGCGTCCGCCAATATCAGTAGTAAATCCTAGCACATACTGTCTGTTTAATTGAGCAGTATCAGAAGGAGTTAAATCCTCAGCAACAATGATTACTTCTTCTGCAATCATGCTTGGATTTACCAGTTGCACACCTAGTAAATGTGAAAGGACGCGTTTTGTTACATCTCGGATATCCGCAGCACGTTCCTTCATATACTCATTGTCCATTTGTTCAAACATCATAACAAACATGTCAGCAGTATCTTTCAATGCGGCTTCCGCATTTACTTTTTCCGTCTTAATTTTATCTTCAATCGGTCCGTTTAATTCTGGATCCGTGAGGACAAGTAAATGTGCCTCAAAGATAGCTGCTTTATCCGCACCAAGTTCAACCTGGGCGCGATCACGAATAGCCTCAAGTTCTGCTTTAGATTTCTCTATTGCCGCTTGAAAACGAGCTACCTCTGAAGTCGTATCTTCAATGGTCTTATTTTCAAATGATAAATTTGGTTCTACTAACCGATATGCTTTTGCAATGGCAATGCCATTGGAAGCAGCAATTCCCTGTAAAAATGCCATTACTCAGCCAATCCTTCTTTTTTCAATAATTCTTCAAGGCTTCTTAGAGCTTCCTCACTGTCACTGCCTTCTGCACTGATAGCAATATCTGCACCTTGTCCAATTCCTAAAGACATAACACCCATAATCGATTTTAAGTTAACTTTTTTACCCTTATATTCTAAATTGATTTCAGAATCAAATTTGCTTGCAGTTTGCACAAGTAATGTTGCTGGTCTAGCATGAATCCCTGTATCAGCTGTTACTTTAAATTGTTTTTCTGCCATGTTAAATCAAACTCCTTCTCATTAATGTAAAATGATGCTGGCTATCGCATATCTAACAGCTTATAGTCAGATAAAAAAACTGAGCTAATTGTTATAGTTTCTCCAAAAGGAAATGAAGTATGTATGCTTGCGAGCCTCATTTTATTATTAGAATTTCATACATTTGCTAGAATAACATGTTCAAACACTTGAGACAACCTATAATACTTTTTGTAAGCGCATTAAAAAATCGACAAATCGTTTTTTTTTAAAAGTTCACAAATTAGCCATAAAAATAATAGAACGTAACCTAAAACTTCTCTGCAAAAATTATCTTATTTAAGGCTATTTAAAGACCATTGCTGCTTTAACTGCCTTTTTCCATCCATCATAGAGACTACTTCGCTCCATATCAGTCATTTTTGGTAAGAACTTTTGTTCAGTTGTCCATTGCTTAGAAATTTCATCTTGGCTCCCCCAAAAGCCGACCGCCAATCCAGCTAGATATGCTGCTCCAAGTGCGGTTGTTTCATTCACTTTCGGCCTTTCTACAGGTACATTTAAAATATCACTTTGGAATTCCATTAAAAAATTATTTTTTACAGCGCCGCCGTCTACTCGAAGGGTTTTAAGTTCTATTAGGGAATCGGCTTCCATTGCAGATAGTACATCTTTTGTTTGATAGGCTAATGATTCGAGTGTGGCCCGGACAAAATGTTCTTTTGTAGTTCCTCTTGTTAAGCCAAAAACAGCCCCTCTTACATCACTATCCCAGTAAGGTGTCCCCAATCCGACAAACGCCGGAACCACATATACACCCTCTGTGGAATTCACCTTAACTGCATAGGACTCACTATCTATAGCGTCTTTAAACATCCTTAATCCGTCACGGAGCCATTGAATAGCAGACCCAGCTACAAAAATACTTCCTTCAAGTCCATATTCAACCTTACCGTTAAGTCCCCATGCTATCGTTGTCAGTAAACCATTTTTAGATCGTACGGCCCTATCACCGGTATTCATCAGCATAAAACAACCAGTACCGTAAGTATTCTTAGCCATCCCTTTTTCGAAACACGCTTGCCCGAAGAGTGCAGCTTGCTGGTCACCAGCTATCCCTGCGATGGGTGTCTCTCTCCCGAAAAAATGATAATCAATTGTTTTTGCATATATAGCAGATGAAGGCATAACTTCAGGCAGCATAGATTTTGGAACGTCCAATATCTCCAATAATTCATCATCCCATTGGAGGTCATAAATATTAAACATTAATGTTCTAGAGGCATTGGAATAATCCGTTACATGTGCTTTACCTCCCGAAAGTTTCCATACAATCCAGGTATCAATAGTCCCAAATAAAAGTTTACCCTGTAATGCTTTCTCACGTGCACCATCAACATGATCCAAGATCCATTTAACTTTTGTTCCTGAGAAATATGCGTCTATTAAAAGACCCGTTTTTGAGCGAAAAAGATCGTCATAGCCCTTTACTTTTAACTCCTCACAAATCTCACTTGTTTGTCTTGATTGCCATACGATTGCGTGATAGATAGGCTCTCCTGTCTCCTTATCCCAAATCACCGTAGTTTCTCGTTGATTAGTGATACCTATTCCAACAATTTGCTCTGGTTTGACTCCTGATTCAGACATTACTTCAGCAATAACTGATAAAACTGAGCCCCAAATTTCGTTTGCGTTATGCTCCACCCAGCCAGGTTTAGGAAAATGCTGAGTAAACTCTTTTTGTGCAATAAAAACAATTTCACCTTGTTTATTAAATAGAATAGCCCGAGAGCTTGTAGTTCCTTGGTCTATAGAGAGAATAAACGTCTCCAAAAAGATCCCCCTATTCACGATATAGTTTAGTTTCAATTTCTAATACTTTTACTAGGTACACTTTCTTCTTAACTTCTAGGTTCCTGCAGGTAATGATATAACACATCTCCACCTCGCTGACCTATACCTCGAAAATGTTTAAAGTCATCTCTTTTGACAAGAACTTGACGAAAATCCATAAATTCTTCTTTCTTAACATAGAACTCTGATAGCTCACCTTTTTTTAATTTTTCCAAGATTTCTTGTACAAACTGTTCGTTCATAAACGGCACCACCTTTAATACCATTTTATAGTAAGGAGCATGATCATAGTCAATATTTGTATGATCTTCTATAAAAATTTCTTCTTTAAATGTAAACGATTGCATTTTTTTATAATTTTTATAAGTAATTAACAAAATTGTCAAAAAAAAGCCTTTACGAAACATACAAAGTAGTGCAAACTGTTACTTAAATGAATATATATATAGATTGTCAGGTAAAGGAGAGAGACTAATTGAAAAAAGCAGAAGTAGGTAATGTCATTGAATTTCGAGGCGGATTAAAAGGTATTGTAGAAAAGGTCAATGAAAACTCTGTAATAGTCGACCTAACACTCATGGATAATTATCGTGATCTAGAATTGGATCAGCGGACTGTTGTGAATCATAAAAATTATAAGATTGTAAAAGAAAGCGCTTATTAATTTAATAGCTTGGTAGATTAGGCAGCCAAAGGCTGCCTTTTTAGTTATTATTTTTCTCGTCCAGCTTCTTTTAACAGTTGATCTTTGGATTTCACTTTTCCGTGTGGATTTTGGTCTTGTTTGCGAACTGTCCATTCTCGCTCTTGCTGGCTTTGGGATTTGCTCATTGTTGTTCCTCCTTTCCTTTGACCTTCATATTTTTTGCAATTTTTTTATTCTTATTTATTGGATTCGAACAAAAGTGTGATGTAAACATTTCCTTTCATAAATTTTTTTTGTTAAAATAAATTTTATTGTTAGAAAGGAGGTAATAGTAAGTGAAAAATAGCTTTTTTGATCTTCGGTTAATCTTTGGGTTAATCATTGCTCATGCTCTTATGTATTTCACCTTTTATGACCGAGCCATATTCTGGTACATCTTTACCGGTTCACTACTTATATTGATTACATACGCTATGTTTCAAGAAGCTGTCGAGGATGAAGCGTCATTTTTTAAATATATCACCATCGGTACAATATCGGGACTAATTCTCTATTTCTTATTTTGGCTGGGAGTACAAGCCTTTGACCTGCTAAATCTGCCTTTTGAAAATAGTATTAAGAAACTCTACCGCTGGTTTGCCCCTGCATTATTTTGGCAATACCTGGCACTCATTTTAGTAGCAGCACCTGGAGAAGAACTCTTTTGGCGTGGATTTGTTCAAAAAAGATTACTTCGCTATTTTGGTCCATTAAAGAGTATTTTAATTGCTGCTCTGCTTTATGCTTCGGTTCATATTTACTCGGGAACGATAATCCTAATGCTTGCTGCATTCCTTTCTGGTCTTATGTGGGGTGCACTATATCTATGGAAGAAAAGTATGCCTCTAGTTATTGTTTCACATATTGTCTTTGACATCATGATCTTTATTATTATGCCGTTAAAATAGGAAAAGCACTTGTCAAAATAACGACAATGCTTTTCCTATTTTTATCATTTCAGAGGCTTCCTCCATAGAAGTATAAAAAAGATTAGACTAATATAGCCAAACATTGGATAAAGATTAGACAGCAGCTTGCTATAGTCAATAAGACTGATCATATATGAAACGAAGAAAATGGCTGAAATTGTAAGGAATGTAGGAACTTGAACAAACTGCTTTAACTGACGGTCCAATCCAAAAACATTTCCAATGACTGATGTAAAGATTTCTCCATAAATAACAAGGACAAATATCCAATAAAAAAAAGGCGCAATTTGCTTCATAATTATGGCCATCGGTATCTCATAAAGCTCAAAATTTGGGAGCATGATCAAGGTAAAGTGGCTGGATATTAAGATAAGAGTTAAAGCCGCCCCTCCTAAAATACCTCCCCACTTTATTGTCCAATCATCCTTAATTTCATTTGCAATTGGAACAAGCACAGCTTGTGCTAATGCCAGGTTTAATGCTGTATAAGAAAACGGTGCTAATATACTTTTCCAGCCATCCTCCGTATGTGGTACCAATAATAAATGATTAACAAAATCGGGCTGCTTAACAGACAGTGACATTAACATAAGACTGAAACAGACCATAATGGGAACTACAAACGAATTGACAGCAAATAACCCCTTTGTGCCAACCAGCATGACAATAAAGGATAATATTATCGTTATATAAACCCCTAAATTCTTCGATAGTCCTAGCTGCTCCTCAAACACTGCTCCGGCACCAGCCAGCATCACTGCACTCACTCCAAGTAGCATAAAAAGCATAATTATATTAATACCCCTGCCTGCCCATTTCCCAAACAGGTGTATATTAAACTCTTGATACGATACTGCGTTAATTCGAGCAGCAATTCTCATTAACTTTGATCCTAACACGATAAGGAGGTAGCCGCTCAATAAAATACCCAGAAAGCCAATGAAACCAAACCGAGAGAAAAACTCAACGATTTCTCTTCCTGTAGCAAATCCCGCCCCAACTACAGTACCAACGTACACGGCAGCGATTTGAAATGCTGCTGACCAATTCCTTTTCACCTCATCTCCCCCTCAAATACACTATATGAGCAATAGGACAAACAAAGACGAGCTTTTTATAAATTGGCTTAATTTGTTAGTAGAAAATATTACCATAAGCAAAACTCTTGAAAGTCAAAAAAGGTCAAAGTATACTAATTACACAAGGTCAAATATAGTCAAAGTCAAATAAATAGTAAATATATTTTTAGGAGGTTTTATATTATGCTGTGTCAATTATGTAAAGATAACCAAGCCAATATTCAACTAAATATAAACATTAATGGACAACACAGCAATATGAAGCTGTGCCATGAATGTTATTCAAAAAATAAAAATATGATTCATTCAGGAATGGGTCCCAATATGAATTCCTTCCCTGGATTTTCATTTGATGATTTATTTTTCAATATGAAGAGCTCTGAAAATAATCAATTAAATGGTCAGATACCTTCTACACAAAAAGGACAGGGCGGCTTTATTGATCAATTTGGCCGCAATTTAACAAATATGGCCAGAGCTGGTCTCATAGACCCCGTGATTGGCCGTGATGAAGAAGTTAAAAGGGTCATTGAAATATTGAATCGCCGTAATAAAAACAATCCAGTATTAATTGGTGAACCAGGTGTTGGGAAAACAGCTATTGCTGAAGGTCTTGCGATGAAAATAGTCGAAGGAAAGGTACCAGGCAAATTAAAAAATAAAGAAGTTTATTTACTAGATGTTGCTTCTTTAGTTGCAAACACAGGTATCCGTGGGCAGTTTGAAGAAAGAATGAAGCAATTAATCGCAGAATTACAGGAGCGTAAGAATATTATTCTTTTCATTGACGAGATCCATCTCCTTGTAGGAGCAGGTTCTGCAGAGGGTTCAATGGATGCGGGTAACATTTTAAAACCAGCTCTTGCACGCGGTGAACTTCAACTTGTCGGCGCAACAACATTGAAGGAGTATCGTCAAATAGAAAAAGATTCCGCTCTAGAACGTCGATTCCAGCCAGTTCAAGTAGCGGAACCGACTCCTGAGGCGGCAATTGAAATCTTAAAAGGAATTAAGAATAAATACGAGGATTACCATGAAGTAACCTACTCTGACGCAGCGATTAAAGCTTGTGTGCAGTTGTCACACCGTTATATCCAGGATCGCTTCTTACCTGATAAGGCGATTGATTTACTTGATGAAGCAGGCTCAAAAATCAATCTTACTTCAGATGGTCAAAGCAAAGATCAGATTGAGAAACGGTTAAAGGAAATTGCTGTTCAAAAAGATTCAGCGCTTAAAAATGAAAACTACGAATTAGCTGCCTCGCTTCGTGATGAAGAAGTCTTGCTTGAGAAATCATTAAATGAAACTTCAGAGATCACAAGACCGGTTGTAGAACTTTCACATATTCAAGAAATTATTGAGCAAAAGACCGGTATTCCTGTTGGTAAATTACAAGAGGATGAGCAGCAAAAACTTAAAGCTCTTGAGGAAAACTTAAATTCTAAAGTCATCGGCCAGATAAAGGCTGTAGAGAAGGTTTCAAAAGCAATTAGAAGAAGCCGTGCCGGCTTAAAATCTAAGAATCGTCCGATTGGTTCTTTCCTTTTTGTCGGACCAACAGGCGTTGGTAAAACGGAACTTTCCAAAACATTGGCTGAAGAATTATTTGGTTCATCTGAATCGATGATTCGTTTAGATATGAGTGAATATATGGAAAAACACAGTATTTCCAAATTAATTGGTTCTCCTCCAGGCTATGTAGGCCATGATGAAGCAGGACAACTGACTGAAAAGGTAAGAAGAAACCCATACAGCATCATTTTATTAGATGAGATTGAAAAAGCGCATCCAGATGTGCAGCATATGTTTTTACAGATTCTTGAGGATGGGCGTCTTACTGACAGTCAAGGAAGAACAGTAAGCTTTAAGGATTCAGTGATCATCATGACAAGCAATGCTGGTGTGGGACACAAAACCATTCATGTTGGCTTTGGAACAAATGAAGCAATGGAAGAAGCTTCTATCCTGGATTCTTTAGGCAGCTTTTTCAAGCCAGAGTTTTTAAACCGTTTTGATAGTATTATCGAATTTAACTTACTTGAAAAAGAACATATCATGCAGATTGTTGATTTAATGGTAAATGATTTACAAGAAACATTAAAAGAGCAAGATATTGAATTCACAATTACACTTGAAGCGAAAGAAAAGCTTGCGGAGCTAGGCTACCATCCAGCATTTGGTGCCCGCCCGCTTCGAAGAGTAATACAGGAACAAATTGAAGATAAAATTGCAGACTATATTTTAGACCAGCCTGAGGCAAATAAGTTAGCTGCCATTTTAGAAGGTGCCAAATTGAAGGTATCATCCGCTGAAAGTGTAAACGTTCATTAATAAAAAAAGCGAAGCCATTAGGCTTCGCTTTTTTTATTTGATTTCGTTATTATAATTTTTGATCTTCAACCGAATTTAACCAGTTTTCAATTTCGCCAACTACCGATTCTACGCAGCCATCCTCAAATGGTGAAATCAGATTAGCTTCTTTAACCAACTTTGTAAATGACATGCTTCCGCCCAGTTTACAAAGATTTACATAGTCTGCCCAGGCCTCTTCTTGATTTTCCCTCGAACGTTTCCAGAATTGGAAGGCACAAATCTGGGCTAATGTGTAATCGATATAATAGAAAGGCGAGTTAAAAATATGTCCCTGCCGCTGCCAGAAGCCGCCATTCTCTAAATAAGCATTTCCATCATAATCTTTATGCGGCAAATATTTTTTCTCAATTTCACGCCATTTCTGTTTACGTTCTTCCGGAGAAGCTTGCCAATTTTCATATACCCAGTGTTGGAATTCATCTACGGAAACTCCATATGGAAGAAATAATAACGCATCACTTAGGTGCGAAAATTTATATTTATCGGTATCTTCCTTAAAGAAAAGGTCCATCCATGGCCATGTGAAAAATTCCATACTCATGGAATGAATTTCACAAGCTTCGTAAGTTGGCCAATAATATTCAGGGATTTCAAAATCCCTGCTGGAATAAACCTGGAATGCATGACCGGCTTCATGTGTTAGTACATCAATATCCCCTGAGGTTCCATTGAAATTTGAAAAGATAAACGGTGCCTTGTAGTTTTCGATAAAAGTACAATACCCGCCTCCTGCTTTACCTTTTTTGGCCACAAGATCCATTAAGTTGTTATCCTGCATGAATTTAAAGAACTCTCCTGTTTCCTTAGATAGTTCTTCATACATCTTTTGACCATTTTCAATAATCCATTCAGGAGTGCCTTTTGGAATAGCATTACCTGTTTTATAGTTAAAGCCCTCGTCGTAGTATTTTAACTGTTCAACACCGATACGGTCCTGTTGTCTTCTTTTTAGTTTCGTTGCAATCGGAACAATAAAGTCCTTCACCTGCTGACGAAAGTTTGCCACCATTTCAGCATTATAATCCGTTCTCATCATTCGATAATAGCCTAGTTCAACAAAATTTTTATAACCTAATGCATGGGCAATTTCAGTCCTTACCTTCACCAGGTCATCATAGATACGATCTAGCTCGCTTTCATGCTGGGCTAAGAAACCGAACTTTGCTTCAGACGCGAGTTTTCTAGTTTCTCTGTCTGTTGATTGGGTGAACGGCTCCAATTGAGCCAGTGTTCTTTCTTCCCCTTCAAAATTAATTTTTGCTGAAGCAATTAGTTTTGTATACTCTGTCGATAAACGGTTTTCCTTTTGAAGTAAAGGAACGATTTCTGGTTTAAAAGTCTTTAGCTGCCCTTCTGCGAGCGCAAATAATTGCTTACCCCATTTCGCTTCTAATTCGCTCCGAAATTTAGAAGTTACTAATGCCTGATAATATTTTGTTACAAGCCCTTCTATTTCAGGCTGAACTTCATCCATATAATCCTGCTCTGCTTTATAAAACTCATCATTCGTATCAACAGAATGGCGAATATAGCAAAGATTGAACATCGTCCCAATATCATTTCTAATTTCATTCACTTCGTTCATGGCTGCACTTTGCTCTTCTAGAGAAGAAGCATTCGCAAACTTTTCGATTGCGGCCTCAAATCTTGCTTTTACTTCATCAAGGTTTGGCCGGATATATGTATACTCTTCAAATCTCATTGATACATCTCCTTTATATCAAACTTTTTCCAACATTTATTCTTCGACACTATCCATTAATATTCCTTCAAACAAAAAAAATACGGCAAATGCCGTATTAAAATTTACCAGCTGGCAAACCAAGTTTTTTCAACAATTCAATTGCTTCCTGTTTTTCGGAATCTGTCAAACTAGACATCAGTGAATGAATCTGCTGGGCGTGTTCTGGAAAGATTTCTTGAATAAACTCTTTCCCTTTATCGGTAATTTGTGCAAAGGTTACTCTTCTATCGTTAGGGCAAGCAATCCTTACTAAAAATCCTTTTTGTTCTAACTTATCGACAACATAGGTGATGCTTCCGCTGGCTAGTAATATTTTCCCGCCGATTTGCTGCATAGGCTGATCACCCTTATGATATAAAAGCTCTAATACGGCAAATTCAGTTGGATTTAATCCGCTTGCTTGAATAACTTTATTAACATGCTCATTAATTGCTTTATAAGCTCTGGATAAAACAATATAAAGCTTCAGTGATTGGGAAACAGAATCATTTTCCATTGTGAATCATCCTTTTTATTTATGTCTAGCTTAGCACCTTGTCCAGGATCATAAGCCCTTGGACAAGGTGCTTCTGCTTTTCTGATTATCTCGACTTCAAGATTATTATAAAAAACTTTTGGTTTGGTGTCAATTTAACCTAGTTTTACAATTGGTTCTTTCTTTATAATTCTTGATTTCAATCCCTCTAACATTTGATTTATTCCATCATCTCTTTCTTCAGGTGAGATTTTTTTATGCAGGACAGAGTAAAGAGTTATATCTCTTAGCATGAAAAATAATGGCAGCTGTTCTTTCCATCCTTCTGGCAATAAGTGGTGCTCCTCATACCCCTTTATAAAATGAAATAGGAAATTGCTCGCAAACTGTTCTCGCACCATTATACTAGCACTATGGTATCCATATAAAACGGAATAATAAAGCGGGATTGCAATATCTGAAGCAAACCAATGATAACTACAATCATCAAAATCAAAAACATAAACCGAATTACCATCATAAAAAAAATTGCCTGAATGAATATCACTATGGATAAGCCCAAAATTATCCTTGGTTTTTGAAAGAGATTTTATCCTTTTAATGATCCATTTAGTATTCTTAATGACCTCTTTCTCATTTGGCACATAGGTTTCAATATCTAGTAATTCCTCATCCTCCCAAGTAGGGCGAAGCTTTATCTCTTTGCTGGGCTGGTATTCCTTCGTGATAGAATGCATCTGGCCTATCGCTCTGCCCCACGCCTGAAATAACTGATTATTAAATTCTGATGTTTTAATTTTCACAGGGGTGCCAGGTACCTTGGAAAACAAACAGGCATAAAAATACGAACCATCACTAGCTGACAAGACTTCAACTAATTCATTTTTTAATGAGCTGAATGCCTCAGGGCAATTTACTTTTTGTTTATGTAAATAATTCATCCAATCTAACTCAGCAAGCAGTTCATCCTTGTTCCGATGTGAACTATGTGTGATTCTCAAAATCACAGGGGTGTCCCCACGATAAGCCTCGAAAACATAATTCTCAAAATCTCCTAGTTTTTTCACCTCAGGTTGCAAATGAAAGATTTCTAGAAAGTAATTAAGAATAGTTTCCTTAAATAAAATTTCAACTGATTTCTCCATTATAATCCCCTTTATCGTTCATAAATGTCCTTCTCCCTCATTATATTTAATTATTCCGAACTTAGAAACATTCCATTTCTCATTTTTAGAGAAGTTATGTAAGATAGGATTATTAAAAGATTGATAATTTCTTAACAGGGGTGTA
This sequence comes from Neobacillus niacini NBRC 15566, assembly GCF_001591505.1. Classification (GTDB taxonomy): domain Bacteria; phylum Bacillota; class Bacilli; order Bacillales; family Cytobacillaceae; genus Neobacillus; species Neobacillus niacini. The sequence goes on along the minus strand of NZ_BCVA01000002.1, from coordinate 127,427 downwards.
GATAATGAGTCAACCAGCTACAGTGTCTGCAAATACAGCAAAATCCTCAGATACGACTATGTTTAATATTCTATTTATTATTGGGATATGCCATTTACTAAATGATGCCATACAAGCTGTTGTTCCTGCGATGTTTCCAATTCTTGAAAAATCGATGGGGTTATCCTTCACACAGCTTGGTATTATTGCCTTTTCCTTAAATATGGTTTCGTCAATCCTCCAGCCCGTTATTGGAGCAGTCACGGATAAAAAACCAATGCCCTTTGCTTTACCAATAGGACTTTCCTTAACTCTTTGCGGAGTTCTTGGATTAGCATTTGCACCTTCATTTGGTTTAATCGTTTTGTCGGTCATTTTCATTGGCTTTGGGTCTGCCGTATTTCATCCGGAAGGCTCTAGGGTTGCTTATATGGCTGCAGGCAGTAGAAGAGGGCTTGCACAATCGATATATCAAGTTGGCGGAAATACGGGGCAGGCATTAGCTCCGCTTATTACCGCGCTAATCCTTGTACCACTAGGACAGAAAGGAGCTTCATGGTTTTCGCTAGTGGCAGCATTGGCAGTATTGTTACTACTCTATATTGCTAATTGGTATAGGCAGAGATTAGTTGAAAATCTTTCTTTCATAAAGAAGAAAAATTCAACCGCAGGTAAAAATATTGGTCTAACAAAAAAAGTTAAACAGTCTTTATTTTTAATTCTTTTACTTATATTTGCAAGATCTTGGTATATATCAGGGATGACAAATTTTTACGCGTTCTTTGCCATTGAAAAATACTCCCTCACAATTAAGGAATCACAGCTTTTCCTCTTTGCCTTTTTAATTGCCGGAGCATTTGGTACGTTTTTTGGCGGTCCGCTGGCTGACCGGTTCGGGAAGAAAAAATTAATATCTGTTTCGTTGTTACTGACTATACCATTTTCCATACTTATTCCTTTTGTACCATCTTTTATTGCATTTATCTTTCTAACTCTCACCGGATTTATTTTAATGACCAATTTTTCAGTAACTGTCGTTTTTGCACAAGAGCTAGTACCAGGGAAAATCGGAACAATGTCTGGGTTAACAGTGGGACTCGCCTTTGGTATGGGGGCTATCGGTTCAGTAGGACTGGGATATATAGCAGATTTATTTAGTATGTCAGTCATGGTTTCTTCGATTGGATTTCTGCCATTGCTGGGATTATTGGCTTTCCTCCTTCCAAGTGATCAAATGGTCCGAGAATGGAATCAAGAGGAATAGAAAAGGATGGGCTCTAGTGCCCATCCTTAATTTATTTCCTGTATTCTGCAGCTTAACTCTTCTTTTTCATCTTCTGAAAGCATCCGTTCTGCCATAGGGAAAAGGACATTTTCTTCTTTTGCAAAATGCTCGGTTAAGATAAAGTATGCATTCTTTACTAAGTCACTTAAGTTTTTCTTTTCTAGGTCTGTTTTACTGCTGCCGGCTTTCTCCAGGAATTCGTGAATTTTTGCCTTAGCCTGATCATGTTCATATTCCATAACTGCAATAGGTCCAGATGTTGTGCCTATATATACACCCATCATTGGAAATAGAACCCCTTCTTCCCGTTCTGAATGCGGATCAAGCGCTGCCTTAAATTCATGAACCTTTATAATCAATTCTTCAAATATATTTTCAATACCAGAATCTTCTTGGATTTGCTTAGTTAAATTAAATAATCCCTCTAATTGTGCTAATAACGGAGGGTGCTCTGACTTCAATTGACGAAGCCCTTTACTAAGTTCTACCGGAGAAGTTCCTCCAAAACTACTCATACAGCCACTCATCTACAAACACCTCTTCTTAAAGATTTTATCTTTAGTATAAGAGTTGGTTTCAATAATTGTTGTGACACCCATCACATGATGACAAAGAATTAAAGTACTAATAATGGCAATCACTAAAGTTTTCGAAAAATTTTAACATTTTTAATCAAAAAATCTTAAAAACTATCATATAATATAGTTAGAACCTAAAAGGGAGGGCTAAAATCTTGAAAACCCCTAATTATCATGACTTTTATCAAAAGGCATTAATTCCAATTGGTTTTAACGACCTGCTGGCACTTAAAGAATTGAGTTCTTATGAAAATGATTCACCTTTCACCCACTGGCTCATTGCAGTTGAAGGAGAACAGCTCTCGCAGCCAAGGATTTTCTATCATTGGAAAGTATGTATCTATCCTTCAAATTGTGACGGTGATTTGAATTGGAAAAAACCATTCTATTGTTCTCGAACTATGATATCGATGGATAGTGCTCACGAGCTTGCCTGTTCTCTAGTTTCTGCGAGTAAACAAGATCAACTTTCCATTTTAAACCTACAAGAGAAAATCAGTTAAACCACAAAAATATCCCCCTTCTGCTTCACCTTCTTTTTAACCTCACTTGTGAAAAAAACCACATATAGTGTTAATAAATAATTAAAAAAGTGCTGCCGGCTTTCGCAAGCAACACTTCAACTTTATTATGCTAATCTAAATACGATTCCATGTCCGCCTTTTGGATATTCCCATTTAATATTTTGGTACGGGCAGCCGATCCGGCAGCTGCCGCATTCGTGGCACCCTTCATATCCAACCTGCATCCGTAATCCTTCCCATTTATATACCTCAGCCGGGCAGAAGATGGTGCAAATTTTATCAGGGCATTTTGTCATACAAATATCATTGTCCATAACAGTAAGATGGGATTTGGTATCAGCTTTAAAACGAAGAAGGTACTGTTTTTCTTCGATATTCTTAGTTGACATTATTTCACCGCCTTCCAAGCACGATAGATATCTTGTATTACTTTAATCGTTCCTCTTTCCGCTGTTACACTCTTCATGATTTCTTTTTGTTTCTCACGTTTTGGAGTTCCATCCACCGTAAAGAATTTACTCATTGCTTTGTTCATCATCGGTACATATTCTTTAAAGTATTGTGGATTATTCTCAAAGGTATGTGTGGCATCCTTATATTTCTCTAAATCTTTGATTATGAAACTATCATAAAGCTTCTGACGATAGATATTTAAGGTGGACTCAGAAAAGTCCCCACGGTGATGCGCCTCAATAACAGATTCAGCAGCCAATAAACCAGAATGCATTGCCATGTTCGAACCTTCACGATGGATTGCGTTAACAAGCTGTGCAGCGTCTCCAACCACCACTACACCGTTTCCAGCTACTTTGGGCACCGAACGGTAGCCTCCCTCTGGAATGAGGTGAGCAAGGTACTCTGCTGATTCTCCACCTGCTAGCATTGGTTTAACCATTGGATGTGTTTTTAAATAGTCTAGAAGGTCATATGGCTTCATCTTTGATTTGATCATACTTGAAAGAGTGGTACCTACTCCAATGTTCAAACTATCCTTATTCGTATATAAAAAGGCCGTTCCTAGATTTCCTTTTGTTGAATCACCGAATATTTCAATGGTACACCCTTGATTATCCTCTAGATTAAAACGATCATTAATTTTTTCCTTTGGTAAGTTAATAACTTCCATTACAGTTAATGCAACTTCATCAGGACGGAATTCTTTATGGAACCCTAACTGCTTTGAGAGAAGGGAATTTACCCCATCTGCCAGTACAACAACATCAGCATAGACCTCTCCATTTGGACGGTCCGTACGGATACCAATAACCTTACCGTTTTCAACAATACATTCAGTTACAACTGTTTCATTGATTAACAGTGCCCCTGCTTCCACTGCTTTTTTTGCAAACCACTGATCAAATTGTGCGCGTAATACCGTAAAGTTATTATATGGCTCTACTCCCCATTCAAGTCCTTTATAACCAAATTGAACCACAGACTCCTTATCCATCATCCAAAAACGCTGCTCGATAACAGGCCTTTCTAGGGGCGCCTCTTTCCAAAACTCTGGAATTAACTCTTCCATTTGCTTTCGATACAACACACCGCCCATTACGTTTTTGCTTCCTGGATATTCTCCCCTTTCAATAAGCAACACGTTTAAGCCATTTTGTGCACAAACTAGAGCACAAGAAGTACCTGCAGGTCCTGCCCCAACCACAATGACATCAAATTTTTCTGGCATAGCTCATTTCACCGCCTTTTTCATTTCTCAGCTGTTTAAATTGCTGTATTAATTTAGGGACAATTTCCAATGCGTCGCCTACAATTCCGTATGTGGCAACATCAAATATCGGTGCATTTGGATCCTTATTAATAGCGATGATGAGGTCTGAATTTTTCATGCCTACTACATGCTGGATTGCTCCGGATAAAGCAATCGCAAAGTATATTTTTGGGGTTACGGTTTCACCAGTTTGACCAATTTGCAGTTCATGCGGTAACCATCCTGCTTCAACAACATCCCTTGTACCGCCGACCGTTGCTCCAATCGTATCAGCTAGTTCATAAAGAATTTGGAAGTTTTGGATATCCCCCATTCCTTTTCCCCCACAGACAATAACATGTGCGTCAGCTAAATTTGCCTTTTTTGTTACATCATTCACAATTTGCAGGACTTTTGTGCGCATTTCTTCTTCTCTCAGGGTAATACTTTCCTCAATAATTTTACCTGTTCTTCCTGTATCTGGCTCAAGGGCCTTCATTACTTTAGGTCTTACAGTCGCCATTTGCGGTCGATGCTTTTTACAGAGAATTGTAGCCATAATATTACCGCCAAATGCAGGACGGCTAGCTTCCAGCAAACGGTTATCCACATCAACATCAAGCGTGGTGGTATCTGCAGTTAAACCAGTTACCAAATCAGTTGCCACTGCACTCGCTAAATCTTTTCCGTTTGGTGTGGCACCGTAAAGAATAATTTCTGGTTTGTATTTTGGAACAAGCTGCATAACACCCTTCATATAGGATTCAGTCCGATAATCTTTCAAGACCGGATGATCAACCAGATATACTTCATCTGCACCATAGGCAATTACTTGGTTTGCCAATGATTTAATTCCGCTCCCAAGTAAAAAACCGGCTAACGGAACTTGTAACTTGTCGGCAAGCTTTCGACCTGCACCCAGCAGCTCTAGTGAAACTCCTTCAATTTTACCGCCATTTTGTTCAATAAATATCCAAACACCACGGTAATCATCAAAATTCATGTAAACCCCTCCCTGCACCAAAAGATTATTATTGTTTAGATGACTGTAATGTTAATACGTCTTTTTGCTCCAGCAAGATATCCATAAGTTGCTTAACTTGCTCATCCGGGGAACCTTCAATTCTCTTTCCGCCTTCAGGACGTGGAGGTGTAAACATTTTTCCAACAATTGTTGGCGAACCTTTTAGTCCAAGCTGTACACGGTCAACATTTTCAAGATCACTAACTGCCCAAATGATAGGTTCATATCTTGCAGCTTTAATCATATTTGGCATTGGAGAGTATTCAATCTGGTTTATTTCTTTTTCAACGGTAAGAAGACATGGCATTTCTGACTGAATTAGCTCATAGCCGCTAGATAATTTTCTTTTGATTAAGACGGTTTTTTCTTCTTGGTTGACTTCAGTAACTTCAATTACATTGGTTACAGGTGGTATATCTAACCTCCTAGCAATTCCAGGTCCAACCTGACCCGTGTCCCCATCAATAGCATGCTTTCCACAAATAATCATATCAATAGGAATTTCCTTGTTAATTTTTTCTAATGCTTTAAATAAGGCATAGCTGGTTGCAAGTGTATCTGCCCCGGCAAAGGCACGGTCCGTAATTAAATACCCCCGGTCAGCACCTATCTCAACACTCTTTTTAATTATTGCTGTCGCTTGCGGCGGTCCCATGGACAAAACTGAAATCGTACAGCCGGTCTTTTCACGAATGCTTACAGCTTCTTGCACAGCATGAGCATCATAAGGATTCAAAATGGCTGGTGCGCTTCTCCGGTCGAGTGTGTTTGTTTTGGGATTGATTTTAATGATTTTAGTATCTGGTACTTGTTTTACACATACGACAATGTGCATGTAGTACTTCCCTCCCCATAATTGCTATGTTTGTTTGAAAGCGTTTGCCTTCCTTGGTTATAAAAAATGCCATATTACGATATATGTATCGCAACACAAGCATAGTACCAAACAATGATAGATTCTTTTTTCTAAATTGATAAATTTAGGGATTGAAGTAAAATCTAGGAGTATAAGATTAGCAGAACCTCATGGTGTGGAAATAGTAATAAGAATAGTACTAATTTAACTATAAGAAATATTCAGATATAGACAATGATAAAAATCACAGTTTCTGTCTAAATATGTAGTTTAATTCATATTGCAAAATTTTTAATGAATGAAAGGTTTGAGGCTGGCATGATGGAAGTGTTTGTAGGAAGCGTTCTTTCTGCTTTATCAACTGGAGCGGGTGCCCTTTTTATTCTGTTTATAAATCAATCTCTTACACACCGCTGGATGGATATGCTCTTGGCTTTTAGCGCAGGGATTATGATGGCTGCCTCAACAATTGGGCTTATTCCTGAAGCCTTGAAGCTTGGGGGTTTTATTTCACTATCTCTCGGTGTATTCTTTGGGGTTTTATCATTAACAACTCTCGAAAAAAAAATTCCGCATATTGATCTTGAACATAATAGGTATGGAATCCAATTTGATGAAAAGGCTTTGTTAATTATTGCAGCGATTACACTGCATAATATTCCAGAAGGTTTGTCGGTCGGTGTCAGCTATGCTTCGCAAACAGAAGATACGGGGAATTTAATCGCTTTGGCAATTGGGTTTCAGAATGCACCAGAAGGCCTTCTTGTTGCACTGTTTTTAATTAATCAAAAAATAAGCAAACTCAAGGCCTTTTTACTGGCTACTCTAACGGGTGCAATTGAAATTGTCACATCTTTTATAGGTTTTTATTTAACCTCGTTTGTCCAAGGGCTTGTCCCCTATGGTCTTTCTTTTGCGGCAGGAGCGATGCTGTTTATTATTTATAAAGAGTTAATTCCAGAAAGCCACGGAGATGGTAATGAACGAGTTTCTACTTATGCATTTATTACTGGTCTTTTAGTTATGGTTTTTTTAATAGATATTTTTTAAGTGCTAATCCTATACAAATACTTTCGGCCATATCATTACCATTTGATTAAATGCGAATTTCACTTCTTCATTTGGCCGCGGAAATTGCTGGGCTGCTCTCTGATATTCATTTATTAATACATCTAATTCTTGGCTGTATTTTATTGTTTCTTCACTTGTGAATCCTTTTTTATTTGCACAATTTATCATCATTGCTCGTTTGACTTTTATTGCGTTAAGCATCTCAGAAGGGTTATAACTATCCATGTACAATCTCTCCACCTACTCCTTACTCTTTTACACTAAACTGTTAAAAAATTGATTACTTGATGAATTATGACAAGATTTTAGTAAAAAGTAAATACTTTCGCAAAAGTAGACAAAACAAGCATTTTATTGCATTATTCGACAAATTTCACATGCTGTTCTTTGTTTTTACGACAATTTTCCATCTGATTTTGGTAATGTTTTAGTAAATACATTTACTAAAACACAAAAAAAACTGGCTTTTTAGCAGCCAGTTAACAAATTATTGATGAATTTCTTCATTTTCGTATATTGGTACCCAGCCCTCTGTAGTAACAAAAATACGAATAGCGACTACTTTTCGATCTTCTTCTAGTGTAAAATAATGTCTTGTGTTTTCTGGAACTGAAATTAGATCTCCTGGATTAAGATGAACTTCGAAAAACTCACCGTCTTTTCCTTGGATTACAAACACTCCATGACCACTTACGATAAAGCGAACTTCATCATCCGTATGGTGGTGCTCATTTTTGAAGTTTGTTAGCAAGGTATCTAAATTTGGAGTATTATCAGACAATGAAATGATATCCTGCGCTTTATATCCTCTTCTAGCAGAAATATCTGAGATTTCAGTTGAAAAAACATTTAGGATTTCATTTTTTTCTTCATCACTTAAAAGATACTTTTCAACAAGCGTAGCTGGAAGTTTTGTAATATCCCAATTTTCATAAATTACTTCTTGTGTTGCTAGAAAACTTGCTACCTCTTCTTGATTTTGAATTTTGTCTTCTCTATTTTGAAATGTAATATATGCCATTATCTGATCAACTCTCCCCTATTAATTTATACAACTTTAAATAACTGGTATGGCTTATGTTCTAGTAAGCGTAATTGGTATTTAAATAAAAACTCAGAGGCCTCAAGAATTTTTTTTGCCTCAAATGCATCTCTTCCCCATACAGTGATACCATGATTACGGATTAATACAGCACCCGAATCTTCTTTAATATGCTCAGAAAATGCATGTGCAAGCGTTGGGATATGAGCATAGTTTTTAATAATTGGAATCGTCAGCACTGCGTCCTCTTCCCATTTGTTGAAAGCCTTAATCAGCTCCTGCCCCTTAAACGTCACCTCACCCTGATTACCATAAACCTCTGATATTACATTATTATCTATGGTGTGAACATGGAGACTACAGCCTGCTTTGGTTTTACGATAAATTTCGACGTGAAGCAGCGTTTCTGCAGAAGGCTTTAAGTGAGTTTCTTCAACTGCATACCCAAATTCATCTACTAACAAAAAGTCCTCTTCTGTACGTTTGCGTTTATCCTTACCACTCGCGGTAACCAGAAATTGCAGAGGATTATCACTTACCTTAATAGCAAGGTTGCCGCTTGTTCCCATAAACCAATCGCGCTCAGCTAGTTCATCCTTTATATCTGCTAATTCCAGCCATTTTTCTTTTAACATGATGTCCTCTTCACCTCAATCTGATCTTTAATTTCTTCTATACAATCATAAAAGGTAGTAAACCCTTTATAATTTAAACCCCATTCAGAACATTTTTTCTCCAGTAGATCTCTTGCCAGCACGAAATTTGCTTGTTTAGCCGCTTCAAGATCGGTTACGGAATCACCGATTACAATCTTATAGATATCTCCATCTTTATTTAGCTTACGGATAATACTAGGCTTGCAGCACCCGCATTCATTTTCACATAAAGAATCACAGGTATACGGCCATAGGATTTTTATATTTTCCCCTGAAAAATCGCTGTGGTTACAATAAATCCCTTCAAACGGACCGTATTTTTCAAGAATTGGATAAACAAAGAAATCAATTCCACCGCTGACAATATACAAAGGGATATTCTCTTTTCTTGCAAACTCCACAAATTCAGAAAACCCTTCTCGTATCCTGGCGTTTTCGATGGCAAACTTTGTAATTTCTTCTTTTTTGCTGCTTGGTAATTCTGCAAATAATTTTCCTACACCTTCACTAATGGAAATCTCTTGTGATAATATTTGGTCTTTGATTTTCTCCCAATTAGGTGGTGCAAATTTTTTCATGATTGCAATGATGTTATCACTCTCTGTAATCGTCCCATCGAAATCACAGTAGATGACAGGCTTCATTTATACTGACACCTCTCGATTTCCCCATAACTGTAATGCGCTCTTAAGCTCTGGGTATAGCTCGGCACCTTCGGCTAATGTCTTACCCTGAAGATTCACTTCAATTGCTTGGCGGAATGCAAGTCCGCCGCCGCGGGCACCATTTGGATGACCATGAACGCCGCCTCCAGCGTTAATAACAGATTCAATCCCAAAGTCCCGAATCAAGAGTGGCACTAAACCTGGATGTATGCCTGCTGAAGGGACAGGAAACGACCGCTTTATAGTGTCCGCTTTGATTAATTCTTCTGCAATAGAAATAGCAGAGGATTTCTCTAATGCCACTGTTCCATATGGTGATGGAAATAGCGACAAATCAGCACCAGCAAGTCTAAGCAGCTTACCTAGTAATAAAGAATGAGAGAGGCCATACTGGGAAGATGATGTTAACGCCCCGCTTACAGCAGGATGAGCCATTAATGGCAATGCAATTTGATCATCCTCGCGTAACTCCTGCAGAACGTCCAATCCATAGGCAAAAACATTAAAAAGTAACAAGTCTGCACCAAGCTCTTTTGCTTTCCGTGCTTTGTCCTTCAATTGTGATGTTCTTCCTGTTAGATTTACCGCATACAAAGTGCGATGTCCGGTTTGTTCAAATACTTCCTGTAACACTTTTTTGCCTTCTGAAATTCTTTTTTCAAACGGAGTCAGCTCATTTTCAAAAAGAATTTCGTCATCCTTTACGAAATCAACACCACCAAGAGCCTGCTGCCTTAATTGCTCTGTTAGGAAACGAATATCCTTCCCAAGAACTCCTTTAAAGATGCTCATTAATAGGGGGCGGTTAAAAACCCCAAGTTTTTCTCGTAACCCTTCAATCCCAAATCTGGGTCCAGGAAATTTACTTTTTAATTCATTGTCAAACTGTAAATCTATTAATTTTATTTTTCCGTCTAATGAAAGTTTTCCAAAAACGGTAGTCAGAATAGCAGGAATATCATTAGAGAAATTAATCGTTGGATATGCTATACGGATTATCGACTGTTCCTCATTTATTCCCTCAGTCGATATTACTTTGCCCTTGTGCTTGCGTAATTGACTCTGTTCTAGTTCAGGTAAGTTCGTCCATGAACCGACAGTCAAACCTAAAGCAATTTCCTCAGCTTTTTTTTCTAGATTTTTTTCACCATGAACTAGGTAGGTAGCTATTAATTCAGTCAATTTTACTCTTCCTTTCTCAAAAAACATAAAAAACCTCTTCCAAAAAAAGAAGAGGTTAGCATCGCAAACTAACATCTTCTCATCTTTCAGCTTGTGCTGCAAGATTTAGCACCGTGCCTAACATAAATGTTAAGTCGGTTGCCGGGCTTCATAGGGCTTTTCCCTCCGCCTGCTCTCGATAAGAAAACGATCGTATTATTTATTGTTATCACGTTGATAAACTATATTTTGCATTATCCCAAGAATCACATTTTTTGTCAATCTATTTTTTGAATATTTCTAACTCACTAATTCTTCTAACCGCTTCACCTAAACGCTCCTCACTTGTGAGCAAACCAACCCGGACATAACCTTCGCCTAATTCACCAAATGCAATCCCAGGGGCAACAGCAATATGTGCTTGTTCTAGTAAGAGATCGGCAAATTCAGTTGATGTAAGCCCATCAGGAACCTTTAACCAAGCAAAAAATGACCCCTTCGGCGCTGTCACATTCCAGCCGAGAGAACGAAGTCCGTCTATTAAGACATTTCTTCTACGCTCATAAAGATGATTCAGTTCTCGAACACAATCCTGCGAACCGGTTAACGCTTCTCTTGCAGCTTCCTGAATGCCGCCAAATATGCTGCAATATAGGTGGTCTTGTAAAAGCTCAATCGCTGAAATAACACTGCTATTGCCTACAGCGAATCCGACACGCCACCCCGCCATATTGTAGGTCTTCGAAAGAGTATATATTTCAATCCCAACTTCTTTTGCTCCATCAATTTGTAAAAAGCTCAATGGCTTTACTCCATCAAACCCTATTGCCCCATATGCAAAATCGTGTACCACACAAATATCATTAAGGCTTGCAAGTTTGACCGTTTCCTCAAAAAATTCCTTCGTGGCTGCAGCTCCTGTTGGATTGTTCGGGTAATTAAGGAACATTAATTTAGCTCTTTCAATCGCCTCTGAAGATAATTCATTATAGTCAGGCAGGAAATTATTAGCTTCCCGTAACGGCATCATTACCATTTCTGCTTTTGCTAAAGCTACCCCTGATAAGTAATCTGGATAACCAGGATCAGGAACAAGCATTGTGTCACCTGGATCTAATAAGCATTGCGGAATTTCTACTAAACCAGCTTTACCTCCAAACAAAATGGCTACTTCCTTGTCAGCATCAATCGTAACGTCATATTCTCTTTTGTAAAAGTCGGCGGCTGCCTGCTTTAAATAACGGTGTCCCTGAAAAGGGGAATACCTGTGATTTGCAGGATTAGCAGACGCTTCCTGCATTTTTTTCACGATATGATTTGGGGTAGCCTGATCGGGATTACCTTGTCCTAAATTGATTACATCATAGCCTGCTTCAATGTATTTTCCTACCTTTTTAACTAGAGAAGCAAAAAACTGTTTCGGAAGATTGTTTAAAATTTGAGATGTTGGAAATTGTTTCATCATATCACCTGCTTTAATTAGTACATTTTATTGTTGAATTCTAGTCACAAATGATATAACTTTTAAGACAGCTTGTAAAGAAAAAATTCCGAAATTTCAAATGAGGTGAAGTTAAGTGAAATTTAAAATAACATGTTTGCAAATGGACATTGCCTTTGGAGACCCAAATAAAAACTACCAACACGCAGAAAAACTTATCGAAACAGCAATGAAGAAAAATCCAGATATTATTGTTTTACCGGAGTTATGGACAACAGGGTATGATTTGACACGACTTGATACAATTGCAGACAAAAATGGTGAAGAAACCATTGATTTTTTACAGAAAGCAGCGAGGAAATATCAAGTTCACTTTGTTGGAGGTTCAGTGGCAAATCGAAGTGATCTAGGAGTTCAAAATACCCTCCTTATTATTGATAATGAAGGTAGGCTTGTACATTCATATAGTAAATTACATCTTTTTAAATTGATGAATGAACATCTTTATCTAGAATCAGGTAAGGAGAAAGGGTTATTTGAATTGGATAGCCGTACTTTTGGCGGAGTAATTTGCTATGATATTCGTTTTCCTGAATGGATACGTGCACATACCGCAAACGGAGCGGAAGCTTTATTCGTTGTTGCAGAATGGCCTGCTCCACGTTTATCGCACTGGAGATCACTGCTTATAGCAAGAGCAATTGAAAATCAGTGTTTTGTCATTGCTTGCAACCGATCCGGTTCCGATCCAAATAATGAATTTGCAGGTCACTCGATAATTATTGATCCTTGGGGAGATGTTATTGCTGAAGCAGGAGCAAGTGAGGAGATATTGTCTGCAGTAATTGAGTTAGACCTCGTAAAAGATATTCGAAGGCAAATCCCTATTTTTGAAGATAGAAGGCCAGATCTATACTAACAAAAAAACCACTTCCTTTATTGGTAGTGGTTTTCCTATACCTTAGCTAAATGATTCAATGGTATCCTAATCTTAAATAAGGTTCCTATCCCTTCTTTACTCTCTACTTCAATACTTCCATTATGTTCTTCGATAATTCGATAACTTACCATCAATCCAAGCCCCGTACCTTTTTCTTTGGTCGTGTAAAACGGCTCCCCAAGCTTTTTTATTTGATCAGAGGGTATTCCCTTTCCTTGGTCACAAATCGATATCTGTATAAATTGGTCATTGATGGTACTTATCGAAATCTTAATTACTCCGCCGTTTGGCATGACCTCAATTGCATTTTTAATAAGATTTATAAAAACCTTTTTTAATTGGTTTGGTTCACAATTAACGTACTCTAATTTATCTTCATAATGAGTATGAAATTGAACATTATATAGTACCGCTTGTGCACTTAATAAATCCACTGTTTCCCTCATTATTTGACAAATATCCTTCTCTTCATACTTGGTTTCTTGAGGCTTTGCCAAAATTAGGAATTCATTAATAATAGAGTCAATTCTCGCTAACTCTGAGGTAATGACATCATAATACATAGAGTGCTCGGCTTTAATACTAGGCTCAAGTAATTGAATAAACCCTTTCAAAGCAGTCATTGGATTTCTAATTTCATGGGCAATTCCCGCAGCAAGCTCACCAATAAGGTTTAGTCGGTCAGATTTCCTCAACTGCTCTTGCATTTGGGCCTTTTCAGTTACATCTGTAATAACAGTGAGATTCAATCCATCGATAATTCCGCGCTTTGTAGAGTAATCAAAATGTCTTACTACCCCGTCAGTCCCTTCAATCACCATGGATGAACATTGTTTACCATTATTTGTTACCTGCTTAAAATGATTAATTATTTCCTCACTTAAGTGACAAAATAAATCTAGTACAGAGCGTCCTGCCATTTTATCTTTTGAAAGTCCAAATATCCTCATGGCAGAACAATTGGTATCGACAATTTTATACATGTCATCCCATAAAATAAGTCCGTCCATGGAATCTTCAAAGATCCTTCGGAATTTTTGTTCGCTTTTAAGCAATTCCTTTTCCATTAAAACACCAGCCTCATGAAACCAAAATAAGGTAATTATATTTATCCTATATTCTACATTATAATAGAAAATCCTTTTTACTTGACAGAAAAATAATGACATTGTTAGGTATTCTGATTGGGAAAATCCAAAAAAGGTAAAGCGAAATAATGATTTGCTTTACCTTTTTATCAATTAAAGGAATGGATTTTCGTGCTTTGCTTTTAGACGCTGCCATCTTTTTTCTACTTCTGCCTCAAATTCTTCTAAGATAGAGTTGTTTTCTTCTTTTAGCAGATGTTTTGTTTTACCCATATATTTTAGCCATTCAGAAATAGCTACTCGTTTATTTTTATCTTCCGGGTTGTAAGTAATGCTTGTAACCCCCTGTTCGACCTCATACAGCGGGAAGAAGCAAGAATTTACGGCCCGTTCTAATATCGTTGCCCCATAGCGGTCTTCCGATTTCCAATTAAGCGGACAGGTAATAAGAATTTTCCCATAAACTGTTCCTACATTCTGTGCATACCATTGTGCTTTCGCACCCTTTTTTATTAAGTCTTGCGGGAACGCTTCAGCGCCTGTAAATACGTAAGGAATATTAGTTGCCGCCATAATTTGCGCGGTATCTTTATGATGGAATCCTTTTCCCTTTTGTGCCTTACCAACACCAGACGTACTTGTCATATGACCAATTGGTGTAGAATAAGACATTTGAGAGCCTGTATTCATATAACCCTCATTATCATATTCAAGCATAATTAGCTTATGCCCACGTAGTGCTGTACCTATAGCAGAACCCATACCGATGTCCATACCGCCATCACCGGTAATCATAACAAACGTCGCATCATCAGAAACCTCAATTTCACCGCGGCGTTTTAATTCAAGGAATGCTTCTAATGTTCCCGATAACGTAGCAGCACCATTTTGGAATAGATTATGAATCATCGTTTGTTTATGGGAACTGTGCGGATAAGAGGTCGTCGTTACATATGCACAGCCTGTTTGGAATAATGTAACGATATCTCCTTCTATTCCTTTAAAGAATAGTTCCAGCCCAGCAAAAATACCACAGCCTGGACATGCTCCGTGCCCTGAGGCAATTCGCTTCGGTTTAGTTGTCAGTGCACGAAGCGGAGGTATTTTCACTTTAAGTTTATTGGTTTCTTCATCCATTTTTACTTCTATTAAACCAGAATTATACACATCACCGTGCTGCGGTGTGATTACAGGCTTAAGGATTTTCTCCGGATTGCCCGGTACATGACCGTAATAATCAAATGGCTTTTCAGCAAATCCTTTTTCCATCGCTTCAATGGTCATATCGAAGAAATTTTCAGCATCACTTGCGTAGAAATCTTTACCTCCTAGACCAAAAACACGGCTAAGAACAATCGTTTGATTATTTCTGTCTTCTTGGAGTGCTGATTTTACTTCATGAGTTAAGTTAGGACCATTAGCACCATATGAATCTGCTCGCTCACCTACTAATAATGCTTTTACATTTTTAAGCGCTTGACGGATTTCTTTAGCTGGAAATGGACGAATGATATTTGGGCTGATAACACCAGCTTTAATACCTTTTGCACGTAATTGGTCCACAACATCTTTTGCTGATTCAGCAGCAGAGTTTAATAAGAATAATGCAACTTCTGCATCTTCCATTTTATATAAATCTAATACCGGATATTCACGGCCGGAAATACGGGCATATTCAGCCGCGACCTCTCTAAAAACCTCACCAGCCGCATATATAGCTTCAGATTGTTGGAAATGGTTATTGATTAGATCATCACCATTCATATGTGCACCAATCGTGACAGGTTTTTTTGGATCTCTAGCAAAATGATAATCTGTTGGACACACACCCACAAATTGTTGGACCACTTTTCTATCTTTAAAGTATTCTACCCGGCGTTTTTGATGTGATGTAAAAAATCCATCATAGGCTACGATTACTGGCAGACGCACCTTTGAGTGCTCTGCAATTTTAAGTGCCATAATATTCATATCATAAACGGCCTGTGGTGTTCTGGCGGTTAAGATGACCCAGCCAGTATTTAGAGCAAAGTAGAGGTCAGAATGATCGCCTCTTATATCTAGTGGTCCACTGACTGCACGCGTTACAAGATTCATTACCATTGGAAAACGGGTACCGGCCTGTACAGGAAGCTGTTCGATCATATAAAGAAGCCCATTTGCACTAGTAGCATTAAAGACCCTGGCACCTGTAGCTGCAGCACCATAGCAGATACCTGCTGAACCATGCTCACCATCCGCAGGGATTAACTTAATATCATGTTCGCCGCGGGCTTTCATTTGGTCTAAAAATTGAGCTACTTCCGTTGATGGTGTAATTGGGAAATACCCCATAATATGATAATTGATTTGTGCTGCAGCCATTGCAGCCATTTCATTTCCTGATTCAAAAGTTGAAAGCTGTTCAGCAACTGCTGGTTTCGTTAGTTGTTCTTCTACCATTGCCATTATGAAATCCCCCCTGCTAGATAAGGAAAGTTCTGTTTCACGCGGTTAGCTTCTGCATATCCAATCATTTCACGAAGATCTCCTAGTGCATCAGTTGGACAAGCTTCTACGCATTTTAGACAGCCCTTACAATATTGATAATCAATCCCTTTAAGGAACATTTGCTTTCTGCCCTTTTTATCTTCACCGGCTTCCCAAACGAAGCAATAGTCTGGACAGACATTATCACAAGCAGCACAATGGATGCATTTATCCTTTTTAAATTCTGGAAGGAATCCTTGCCGCGACCCGCTTAAATCTTTTAAAATACTATTTGCTTGCGCTGTCATAACTCCGCCAATTTCCTGTGTCAAGTATCCCAGTTGTGGAAGTGGTCGTGTAAAACTTTTTCCTTCTGCACCCTCAGGGACTTCATACGTTTTAAATTGTACTTCATGATAACCCCGATCGAACGTACGTATATTAGGTTCAACGAGATGAGGGTACTTCTTTTCAAATGTTTTTCGGATGACATTCCGCATTGATTCTGGGTCTAGGAAATCACAAATACGATACAACGCACCGAGCATTGCCGTGTTAACTTTCGTTTTTTCCTCAACAGCAATGGTTAATGCGTCCACTATCGCAAGTGTTCCATATTCTAATTTTAAATCCCTTCTCACTTCATCGAACTCTCTTGAGGTATTTACAAGGGCGATGCCATCAGCATTCAAACCGCTGACTACATCCACCGTTTTATAAAGTGCTTCATGAAAAACTGCCACAATATGCGGCTGCTCAATGGGGCTGTGATCTCTTATTTCAACTCCTGGGTCACAATAACGGATAAAACTTTTAACCGGTGATCCTTTCTTTTCAGAGCCATAAGATGAAAAATTAGATCCATTCAGACCAAGTCCTAGCACTCCTGCTTCTGCCAGCATTTTTCCGGCCAAGTTTGCTCCAAGACCACCAATTGATTCAAGGCGGATTTCAAAGAAACCAAGATTATTTTTCTTCGGTAATATAGACATAGTGTCCCTCCCCTTCTTGTTCAAAAAGACTGAAAATACATATAATATAAATTCCCCTCATTCATTGTAGGACATTTATTTTTTTCACGCTGTGACAAAAATCAAACATCTTCAAAAAAATTCTATAACACTTTTCAACAACTTAAAAAAAACGTTAATTTATATGGATTTTGGTGGAAAAATGATTATATAACAGAAGTTATACTGTAGTATAACAGTAATATCATACTTCTTGAGTTATCCTTTTTTTCAAAAATGGGGTATAATATACTATTGTTTTTATTTTGTTGAAGGAGTTTTACGATGAACGTTATTTGTAGTACCTTAAATGCTAAATATATTCATACAAATTTAGCAATCCGTTATTTAAAGGCTTACGCAGCTCCGGAATTCAATATCCAGCTGAAGGAATATACAATAAAAGATCCCGCTATGAATATTGTCTCTGACCTCTATCAGCAAAAACCAACTGTCATTGGGTTTAGCTGTTACATTTGGAACATTGAAGAAACAATTAAAGTAGTCACTATGCTGAAAAAAATCGATCCTTCTATCCAAATTGTTTTAGGCGGTCCTGAAGTGACTTACGATACGGTAGAATGGATGGAAAAACTTCCAGGTGTTGACTTTATTATTATCGGAGAAGGAGAACATTCATTTAAACAGTTGTTAACTGAAATGACTGGAGAAGGACAGTACAGAAATGTTCCCGGAATCGCCTACCGTGAAAATGGACAGGTAAGGGTCACCCCTCAGATGAATAAACTAGACCTAAAAGAACTTCCTTCTCCATACCGATTTCCTGAAGATACAGCTCATTTAGGAAAGCGTGTCACGTATATCGAGACAAGCAGAGGATGTCCATTTAGCTGTCAATTTTGTCTATCTTCCATTGAAGTCGGAGTACGCTATTTTGACAGAGAGAAAATTAAGAATGATATACGATATTTAATGGACAACGGGGCAAAGACGATTAAATTTGTGGATCGTACTTTTAATATTAGCAGAAGCTATGCGATGGAAATGTTCCGTTTCCTAATAGATGAGCATCTGCCAGGAACAGTTTTTCAATTTGAGATTACTGCAGACATCATGAGACCTGAAGTTATCGAATTCTTAAATAAAGAAGCACCTACTGGGCTGTTTCGTTTTGAAATCGGGGTACAATCAACTAATGATTATACGAATGAGCTTGTCATGCGTAAACAAAATTTTGAGAAACTAACGCGAACGGTCACCTTGGTGAAAGATGGCGGAAAAATTGACCAGCATCTTGATTTAATTGCTGGTCTTCCAGAGGAAGATTATGCCTCCTTTCGGAAAACATTTAATGATGTCTTTGAACTCCGGCCAGAAGAACTGCAGTTAGGATTTTTAAAAATGTTAAGAGGGACTGGACTTAGACTTCGTGCTGAAGACCATGATTATATTTATATGGATCAATCGCCTTATGAAATTTTGGGGAATAATGTTCTGCCATTTCATGATATTCTCAGAATTAAACAGGTGGAGGATGTTCTAGAAAAATATTGGAATGACCATCGAATGAATCATACGATTGAATATTTAGTTACAAATGTGTTTCCTTCCCCTTTTGACTTTTTCCAAGAGTTCGGGACTTATTGGGATGAGCAAGGATGGTCCAGAATTGGTCATCAATTAGAAGATTTATTTCGAAGATTATTTTCGTTTCTAGAATCAAAACCGGCAAGCGACATTGACATTATCGCCGGGCTGATGAAATATGATTATTTAATTAATCATAAGTATAAACCGCGCAAACCTTGGTGGGAACAAAGTTCAAATAAACAGACCAGAACAGAACTATTTAAGCAAATAATTGAAAATCCATCGCTTCTAGGACATTCTTATTTGGAACTGACTCTTGATGAGAAAGATTTATACAAGCATACGATGATTGAAGAAATGTCTTTTAACCTGTCCACTTACTTAACATCAGGTCAGATTGTAAAAGAGCCTTCTTATTTATTAGCTTATTTTGACCCGTCCAATAAAGGAACGATTATATTTCCTTTTAGAGTTTAAAAAATAGCCGGCAATTCTGCCGGCTTATTTTTCTTTTTTGGAAGACTTTTTATTGGTGTCCCTTGTTTGGAGTACTTCATAAAGCTTTATACCATTAACGTCGCCAAATTCAATGCTGAATTCCTCTCGTGTGTTTTGGAGACTTTTTTTATCTTTCATTAACTTCTTCCTTTTTTTCCAAGCTTGGAATTACGGTTTTGAACCTTAATGGCATCTTCTGTCCCTGCATATTCTGCGGAAAATTCACTTTCCTGCACATTCTTATGAGGAGTTTTGGAATATTTATTTACAGCATCATGTTCTGCTTTTCGTTTAGCCATATTATCAGCCTCCCTTTTTATGTTACATGATTAGTTTTTACAAAAGCAGAAAATCAATCACTTCCTTATTTTTCATAAATAAATTTGCCCTTCCAGCTAAAAATAAAGAAAAATAGGAGTGAGGAAAATGACCAAAGAACATAAAAAAACCGATGAAAAAGTAACAATCAATGAGACAATGCCGCATCAAATTAATGCCCCAAGTTTTGAGGGTACAGGAATTAAAATGAAGCCCCCATTTGTGAATGAACATGGGGTGGTAATTGGTGACAGTAACTATTCTTCCCCAAACTCACCGTTGGAAAATTGGACCGAAGACACTGACCCTGAAATTATGGCAGGGGAGGAGTGGGTACACCCGACAAACGATATCGGCTGGAATACTGCGGAAAATCGGGAATTGCTTGAAAATAAAAAGAAACCCAAAGCCTATCCCTTTATGCACCCCACTATTGATGTTAGCAAGGGTACCGATTGATTAATTTATAACGTTCCATATTCGCAAAACATTTCCACTTATGAAAATAAATATTTGAATCATAATACAATTACAGAGAAAAAATCTCTGTAGAGATATTTAAGGAGTTGACAAAAATGACTAACAGCAGCAATAAATTATTAGTTCCAGGAATAGAGCAATACCTTGATCAGGTAAAATATGAAATTGCCCAAGAGTTTGGAGTAAATTTAGGGTCTGATACAGTGTCCCGTGCAAATGGTTCTGTTGGCGGCGAAATTACGAAAAGATTAGTAAAACAAGCTCAGGCTCAAATGGCAGGACAGCAACAATAATACAACTGAATAAACATGGAAAAAGTCCGGCATTTTGCCGGACTTTTTATTTGCTATTCTTCCCATGATTGTTTGTTTGAGGCTGCTTATTGTGCTGCTGTTTATCTTGTTTGTTGGTCTGTCTATGATTCCATTGATTTTGTTCGTGTTTGTCATTTCCATCTTTGTTTAATCCAGGTGCAGCCTGATTTCCATTACCTTGCTCTGCTGGCAGAGGTTGACTATTTGGGATAGTTTCACTTTGGTTTTGGTTTACCTGTTGATTGTTATTTAAAAGATTGTTATCTTGTTCTTGTTTCTTTTGCTGGCCAGGAGGCAGTGCTGTAGTAGATGAAGACTCAGATGGAGTCGTATCTGTTTGGTTCACTTTTTCCACCTTTGTCCGCTTAACTTTTTCCTCTGATTCCTTATCTTTTGCGGAATTATTTTTATTTTTATTTTTATGATAGAGCCCGACTGGAACACCTGAGTCTTGAGCTTTTTCTACTTCTTCTTGAGTACTTGTATACATATTTACTTCTATAATATTTTTATCAACCGTTTCTTTAATCTGCTTGATATTTTCCTCAAGTTTCACTAATCCATTCTCTTTTAACTTATCCGTTTTAACAGTTGAAATTAAGACTGGCTCAGCTTGTGTGATATAACCATCTTCTTTTAATTCTGTCAATATCATGGTAGTTAACTCAGAAACATCCATCTTTTTCCAATCTATTTTGGAAATAATTTTTTCTGCTTCTTTATTAAATCCCTTTAATTCAACTACCTGCATATCTTTATTTAATCCCATTTCAATACTAGTGCTAGTATCAATCGACATATAAGCATATGCTTTGTTACTTTGATAAACTGGTATAAAAGAGCCTACACTTATTAACAGAACAGCCAACGCTATCCAACCTTTTTTTAAAGTAAAAAAGTTTTTAAAAGATGCTGTTGGTGTGCTTTGTAAATAATCTGTAACAGGGAAAAAATCTATTTCCTCGCCTATAGAATAGACCCTATCCAATTTACGGGCACGCAAGAACTCTCCTTCAGAAGTTAAAAATGTTACATAAGGATCATTAACTTCCATTACAACTCCCCTTCTCATGTCTCTAGCACCCCCTTTAAATAATCATTTAAATAAACATAGTCACTCGATAATATAAGTGAAATTGCAATAATATATTTCCGGTTCCGTTCAATCGTCTTTCTACTGACATTCACCATTTTTTCTAGCTGCTTTATAGGAAGACGCTTTTTCTCAAATAAAGCGTCCCTTAATTCCCTATTTTCAACTAATAGCTTTGCGACTTTAATGGCGTTCTCTCTTGCATCAGCATGCTTTGGTGAATTCTCAACTAAATCGCTGAAGCTTAAATCAAATGATGTTAATAATGTCTGAAATTGGATTATTTCTTCTTTCCTAATTTCTTCGTCCGACTTTTTCTTATATTCCTCAAGTGACAGCTCGTTTACAATAACCATGCCTGCTGATTCTTCCTCAATGGAAGAATAAGTTAAATCAATACTAACATGCTGGTCTTTTGTTTGCTTCCGAATATAATCAATTACCCTTCGTTTTATAATCACTTCAGCAAAACTAAGCAGGGAACTGCCCTTCTCGGCTGAATATTTTTCAATTGCTTCATTAAATGCAATTAGACCAATACTAAATTCATCGTCGGTATCATAAATATATCGTTTACATACGGAAGATACGTTTTTTGCAATAAATGGCTTATAAGCCTCTATAATTTCATTAAGTAAAAAGTGGTCGCCTTGTTGAATTAATCGGACCGACTCTTCTAAAGTACGCTTTTTATTTTTGGTTAAAAACAATAAACCTAGCATTGCCTCACCTCTCTAAGAACCAATTATACCATAAGGCTGACAAATTGGATTTTTTGGAGGTAATAGCAAACTGAAAAAAATGCACCAAGATGGGCTGTGTTTTCCTGTTTATTGTTGCTATGTTTCTATTAATTTCCTTTATCGTTATTTCTTTTACTGTGTTGCTTCCATTCTTTTGCTGCTTGCTTCATTTCTTCCTTTTTTTCTTTAACTGCTTCTCTTGCTTCAATCCTTTGTTGTTGAAGTTCTTGTTTGGCTGATTTTTTCTCTTGTACTGCTGTTTGTTGAATCTCCTTCATTGCTGGTTGTGTGGTTACTTGCGAGGAAACCTCAGGTGTTATTTCTTCATCTCTTTTAGGAGAAGTGGTTTCCATGCTAGGGTCAAGTTCAGAAGGAGCTGCTGATTCTTCATTCTGAAATTCAGAGTTCTTTTGTTGTTGTTTCTTTTCCCGCTTTTCCATTTTCTTGGCAAGCTTTGCATAGCTTTTTTCAATATTCCTTTGCAATGCAGCTTTGGCAACTGATTTTTCACCTTTTCCATTGCAGCAGTAAGAGCGATAATATTTTGTGAAACTGCATCCTTTGTTTTCATTTAATTCATCTACTACTATTTCCTCCGAAGCCTCTTCCTCAACATTGGTGACATGTTCTTCTGCTTTGTCTATATGATCTATTGCTTTTTTCATCGTTTCTACTGCCTCTTCTTCATTACCCTCAGTAAACAAGGCTTCAGCCTCTGCAAGTCGTTCCCCTGCATATTCAGCCATTAATTTTGTTTCTTTTATATCATCAAAAGTAAGAGCAAGATGAATTTTTTCTAATAATAACTTCGAAAAATAAAAGAAATCCCCTGGTAATAGTAAAGGTGTTTGTTCTTTATCACTAGAGCGAGAATCTGCTTCGAGATCTATTATTGGTGGCTCGCTGGTCGTTTCATCAGCAAAAACATTTGTAGCAGGAAATACAACTGCACTTGTAACAATTATTGCGAGAGCACCTTTGAAAATTTTTTTAATGGATTGGTATGCTTTTTCAACTTGTTCACCTCATTATTATTGAACGACCGCTAACACTAAAGATTTACGTTATATTAAAAGCGGTTTATGGGGGCACATCAAAAATTTCCATAAAAAAGCTTCAAAACTGTGTCAGCTTTGAAGCTTCTTTTCTCGAATTTGTAAAATCCATTTTATCAAGAAACCAGTGAGTACCCCCGGAATGACAAATGACATAGGTAAAAAAACAGGTCCTGGATGAATATTAAAAATCGTGAACTTTGGTGAAATCATTAATCCTACCGTGACAAAATAAGCGGAAAATACAAAAGGTAAATAAGAGTACTTTTCCTCATTCGGCATTGCTGAACGATAACCATCCCACATTGCAAACATATAAACACATGGATAAAACATTAGCCACTGGTAATTAAGTACGGATTCAGCTTTATTAATTTCACCTAAGAAGCTGTACATAATCGCACTATTAAAATGACTATTCACATTTATCATAAATTCTAAAATTACAAAGAAAATACCTTTAATGTACTGACCACTTAATAGCTGGCTGAATCCCGGAAAGGCTATACTCCATAAAACAGCTTCTAATTTACTCATTTTTTTCATTTCTCTATCTCGTTTCTACTGTAAGTTACTTCCAAATTAGTTTTACCAGTAAACGTCTGAATAAACGAGGTATATAAGAAATATTTTTGAATAGTATCTTTATGTTAAATTCATAAAATGGGTATTTGATAGTTTGGATTATCCTTTTGTTTTAAGTAAAAAGCAGTCATTGACTTTATACCATCCTTAAAATCAGGGCACTTAATTCCTGACCCCTCTAAGTCATGGACTGCTTGTGTACAATCAAAATGACCCATCCACGTAAAATAATCCAGTGCTTCTTTTTCAACACCCAGATACTTTCTCATTGGCTTTATAGAAAGAAACCATTTGCCAACTGATATTGGGAGTGTGCCTATTGGTTTCTTGTTAAGTAATTCCTCCATCAAAAAGGTGTATATTTCTGATGCACGGTAGGGACGAGGATCAGTCAAATGATATGTCTTACCGACACCATTTTCTAAAAAGCTGAGATATACTGTGGCTGCTATGATATAGTCAATTGGGACCAAATTAACATAAGCTTCGCCCTTTCCCAATTTTGGGAGGAGTGGGAGGTATTTTAATCTCTCCAAAAAATTCATCATAAAGTATGGACCATCAAATTTTATTGTTTCTCCTGTTTGTGAATGACCTTTAACAATCCCAGGACGAATAATTGTAATTGGGACTTCTTCTTTTAAATTTTCAACCAAGACTTCCGCCTCATATTTTGTTTCTTCATAATGATTTTTGAAACTTGCAGGACGAATAAGTTCAGTCTCTAAAAGATTTCCCTCTCGTTTTCCCACAACATATGCCGTACTAAAATAGACATAACGTTTTAAGCGAGTAAGCCCTCGCACCCACTCATTCACATTATTAGTCCCATTCACATTAATTCTTAAAGCAATATCTCTTGGTACTGCCAAATCATAAATAGCCGCAAGATGAAAAACGTGGGTTACCCTTTTGTTTAGAATAACAAGGTTATCTTCAAAAATCATGAGTGAGGGCTGGGTGATATCCCCTTCTATAAGGATAAAAGAATCATCCTTTAGACCTAATTCTGTAATAATAGCATGTCGTTCTTTCCTTGCTTTATCCATCATGCCTTGAAGAACTAATACGTAAATAATTCCTTTCCTTTCATTCCTTTTTAAAACTTCCCGAATTAATTGATTGCAGATAAAACCCGGAAATCCTGTAAAAAAATAGTTATAATCCATTTCTATTACCTCCCAGAATATGTTAAGTTGACATTTGTACTCATTGTAAGTTGTTTTGAAAATAATAGTCAAGAAATTTATCTGAATTTTCTGCATTTTTTATATAAAAAAAGACGGGTAATATCCCGTCTTTTACTCGTCCTGATCCATAGGGTTATAAAGCTTAACTTCTGGATTCTTTTCTTGGAACCAACGAAGTGCAAAATCATTTTCAAATAAGAAGACATAATGATCAAAGCGGTCCTTTACAAGCAAACTTCTAGAACTCGAGAGATTTTCATCCACGACTTCCCCTTCTATCCATCTGCCAATTTTAGAACCTATACGTTCCATCAATACCTCAGCATTGTATTCATTTCTCATCCGATGTTCAAAAACCTCAAATTGTAATTGTCCAACCGCACCTAATAAGTAATCATCTGTTTTTACTGTTTTATAGAGCTGGATAGCACCCTCTTGAACAAGTTGCTGAATTCCTTTATAAAATGATTTTTGTTTCATTACATTCTTTGCAGAAACCCTAACAAAAAGCTCAGGTGTGAATTGCGGCAGTCTTTCAAATTGAAAATTGTCTTTACCGGAAGTAATCGTATCCCCAATTTGGTAAGTACCTGTATCATAAAGACCAATAATGTCCCCGCTAACCGCCTCATCCACTGTATTTCTTTCCTCAGCCATAAAAGAGGTGGACTGGGAGAGTTTTATTTGTTTACCTAAGCGAGGAATATTTACAGTCATTCCTCGTTCAAATTTACCAGAACAAATACGAACAAAGGCAATCCGGTCACGATGGGCAGGGTTCATGTTTGCTTGAATTTTGAAAACAAATCCCGAAAATTGCTCACCAAGCGGATTGATTTCACCTATCGATGAATTACGAGCCATTGGTGCTGGAGCAAATTGCAGATAAGTCTCTAGGAAGGTTTGGACACCGAAAGTCGTTAGTGCACTGCCAAAGAATACCGGGGTAATTTTACCATCCGCTACTTTTTCAGCAGTGAAATCATTCCCAGCTTCGTTTAACAGCATAATCTCTTCAAGCGTTTGGTCATACAAACCAGAAGCCTTTAAAGGATGGTCACCTTCTATTTCTCCATCGCTATTTAATGAAATAAAACGCTCTTCTTCATTTACTCTAAATTGTTCGATTCGATTGTAATAACGGTCGTAAATCCCGAGGAACTCTTTACCCATCCCAATTGGCCAGTTCATTGGATAAGACTCAATTCCAAGTACCTCTTCTAATTCAGCCAGAAGCTCTAATGGCGCTTTTCCTTGTCGATCTAGCTTATTAATAAAAGTAAAGATTGGAATTCCACGCATGCGGCAGACTTTAAATAGTTTTAATGTTTGTTCCTCAATCCCTTTTGCAGAATCGATGATCATAACAGCACTATCAACGGCCATTAAAGTACGATACGTATCTTCACTAAAATCCTGGTGTCCGGGAGTGTCCAAAATATTAACACGAAAGTCATTATAATCAAATTGCATAACGCTTGACGTAACAGAAATCCCCCGTTGTTTTTCAATTTCCATCCAGTCACTCGTTGCAAACTTACCTGTTTTTTTTGCTTTGACCGTACCAGCGTCGCGAATCGCTCCGCCAAATAATAATAATTTTTCCGTAAGTGTTGTTTTCCCGGCATCCGGGTGAGAAATAATCGCAAATGTTCTACGCGATAATACTTCTTCTTTAAAATTGTTACCCATTTCTAATTCCTCTCTTTTGACAATCCAAAAATTTTTCTCGTACCCTTAATCTTATATGTACGAGGTGAAATTTGCAATCCTTTAATACATCCCAACTGGAAATCTATTTCCACCCATTCCCACATCGTCTTTTATCATTTTTCTTTTATAATAGAATTAGACTCTGATTAAGGAGATGACTGAATTGAATCAAAGTAAAAAACTAGTTTCAAAGATTATTCCGCTCATCGCAGCGTTACTAATAATACTTGGTGGAGTAACTTGGTTTTTCCAAACAACCAATAAAGAAATTGAAATTCCTTTCTCCTCAGTTGAAGAAACCATTCAAAAACAAAATGGGAAACCAGTAGCACTGACTGAACACTCTGACGGCAGCATTAAACTTACAGTGGACGGTTTTAAATATGAATCACACGTTCCGCCGAATAGTCAAATGATTGACAAACTCGTCGAGAAATATAATATTAATTATTCTTTTTCTAATAACAGTCGTTTTGGAAAGTGGATTATGGCCGGAATAATACTGGCACTTGTTGGAACTGCTATTGTACTTCAAAAAACAAAAGGTGGGCTTGGGCTATCAAATTCTATGAAGAATAGTGTTTCACAAGCACGACCGCTTCCGTCCATTAGTTTAGAGGATGTTGGCGGGATTGGTGATGAAATGAAGGAAGAAATTATCCAGACACTTTCAACACTGAAAGAGCCGGAAAGGGCTCTTAAAATGGGGATTAAACCACCTAAAGGAATTTTATTGTATGGACCTCCAGGCACTGGAAAAACTTTATTAGCTCAGGCGATTGCCCGTGAATTAGATGCGGCTTTCTATTCAGCCAGCGGATCGGCTTTCAATGAGTTATTTGTAGGAGTTGGGGCCAGCAGGGTTCGCTCTTTATTTCAGACTGCAAGAAAACAAGGTCCAGCAGTAATCTTTATTGATGAAGTAGATGCCTTGGCCGGCAGAAGAAAAGCCCATGGCGGTGAAGAAGCAGAAAAAACATTAACCGAACTTCTAGTTCAGCTCGATGGAGGGCATTCCAATGATGGAATATTATTTATCGCCGCCACGAACAGAAAAGATATGCTTGACGAAGCATTCCTAAGGCCGGGTAGAATTGACTTTACGTTTCACATTCCCCTTCCTGATACAAAAGGAAGAAGAGAAATTATCGAAATTCATACAAAAGGGAAGGCACTTAGTAATGACGTTACAGACTCTTTAGATGATTTAGCCGAAAGTACGTCCGGTTTTTCAGGAGCAGAGCTGCAATCATTATTTGAAACAGCCAGCAGAAGGGCAGTACGAAATCGGCAGGATGTACTTACTAAAGGCGATCTTGATTATGCTCTTGACCGGACGATATTAGGAAGTACTTCACGGTCTTTACAGGATCTTGATACGAAGCGCCGTGTGGCCATTCATGAAGCAGGGCATGCCATAGTAGCTTCATTAACGAAGCCAGGATCTGTTAGAAAAGCGACCATTATCCCACGTGGTGAGGCACTCGGTTATGTGGCACCTATTCCCAAAGAGGTTCATTTATCAACAACAAGTGATTTACTAGACCGGGTCGCAATGGTGCTAGCCGGTGGTGTTGCCGAGAGAATGCTGCTTGGTGAACATAGCATAGGTGTCAGTGGAGATGTACAGCAGGCAAAGCAAATTATCGAACAAATGGTAGATACGGGTATGCTGCAGGAAGGGTTTACCCTTACTTTTAACAAACAGGACAAAGAAGAAAAAATGCAAGAACTGTTTAAAAAAGGTTTAGAAAAAGCAGAGAATCTAATAAAAAGTCATCAGATTCAATACCAGCAATTAGTTGATTGCTTATTAAAGAAAGAAACACTTGAAGGCTTTGAGGTTGAAGAAATTGTTTGGGGAAAAACTACAGTAAATAGTAATGATGTTTCTGCATAAATGAAATGGATATTTTGAGGTACACTAACTTTATGTATTTCTATGTAGGGATGTGTATGCAAATGTTGGACACAAAAATTGATGATGAGGCAAAAAGACATCGGCAAAATGCAAAGGGGTACATTGACAATCCCAAAAAGACTGAAGGCTTACTGAAAAAGGCAATACTCAAAGCGAAAAATAATAAAGGCACTTTAGGTGATGCTTGGGAAAAGCTGCAATTATTTTTTGATTTAGTCCAGGCATATTCTAAAGGCGAATATAAAAATGTTGCCCCTGCTACAATCTTAACCATTATTGGGGCAATCCTATATTTCGTTTCTCCTTTAGATGTGGTCCCTGACTTTCTTGTTGGCTTAGGAATCCTTGATGATGCCGCTGTTATCAGCTTTACATTAAAAAAATTATCTGCCGAAATCATTGAATTTAAAAAGTGGAGACAGAATGATTCATTTTCATCACTAGTAAAAAGCCCTCTTGACTAGTCAAGAGGGCCTTTTATCCAAATATTTTTATCTAAAGCAAGCTGCACCTACGATAATTAATAGGATAAATAAAACGACGATTAACGCAAAGCCGCCGCCAAATCCACAGCCTCCGTAACCATAACCTCCATAGCCACATCCACCGTATCCATATCCAAATGGCATATTATAACCCCCTTTTTAAATTAATAGTAGTATCCTCGGCCCCAAGAAGCCCCAATAATAATTAACAAAATGAACAATACAACTAGAAGAGCAAAGCCTGCGCCGTACCCGCCATGTGAACCAGACATTTACATTACCTCCTTTTTTGAATTCCATATATCCTATTCAAATCTATAAAAATGTGCGATAGACACATATCCAAATAAACCACTTTTCGAAAAAAAGAATAAGCCCAATCTAATTGGGCTTCTGAATCATTTTGGTTCCACTATAGGTAGGAGCCTATTCACTAATCTAGGTGAGAGCGGCTGTATTGATTTAAAACAGGTTAGGTCTATAACTAAACAATTCGAGGTTGTTCTTAATGAAAATACATGGTCACATAAATCCACTGGATAACCGTCTATATCTACAGGCTCAAGTAGTGATACTGTTGCGCAGCATTTCCTAACATCTATTGCTTCTAATCGAAATACATTTGTTGTAAAAAAGTTACCATTATTATTCCATCCAAAAGCCTCAAATTGGCACTTCCCTGTTGAAAGGATAAACGGAATCGTGTCATATCCAAAATCGTCACATATAAAACGAAAATCTTCAAAGGATAAATTTTTTTGTTCTTCTAATAGTTGCTGCAGATCCTTACATATACATACAACCTTATGTTCTTCCCCCATAACCAAACCTCCTTTCAAATATTCTAAACAGGCTGTAAATAAAATTGAATTTGCTTTGCACCATTCAGAGCACATTCTCTAGCTCGATCCTTTGAATCAGCTGAAGCAATTACATATCCATATCGTTGTCCCATGGAGCGAGGCGGTATAACAAGTTGACCATATTCAGCTTTCATGCTCACCTCTAATACACCGGTTTGTTCTTTGGCAGAATCACAACCTGATACTTTAAGTAACTTTCCAACTGTTCCAACAATCAAATAATGTGTATAAATGGCCTTATTGTGTTTTTTCCTTAAATCTGGTTCTAATCCTGAGAACAATCTTATTGTCTGTTCAGCTAGGTTATAACCAAACGCTTCTTCAATCATCCGATTCATAGCTCCCCCAGCCATCCTCGGATTAATCTCAATTAGCTTCCAGCCTTTATTTGTTAATTTCATTTCTAAATGGCAAGTACCATTTCTTATCTGAAAATCCTCTATAATTGAAAGGACCGTCTCCTTTAGCCCTGGCAGTTGTTCTAAGTGCAACTCAGGACAAATAGAATAACCTGTGATAATAAAACGTTCACCCTTTGTTACTTCCTGCTCTACAATCGCTGCAACCATGATGGTGGATTGATAGACAACAATTTCAATCAAATATTGTGGTCCCTCCAAATACTCCTCCACTAATATTTTTGATTTAGAGTTTTTACGGTGAAGTTGTTTCACACCCTTCATACATTCCCAAACATTTTCGACCAGTATGACATCCTTTGAACCATTGGATTGAGGGGATTTAATAATTAGCGGAAATTGGTCTTTTAACTCCTCCATCACATTGTCGGCATTTTCGATTGAACTGAGAACCTGATAAAACGGGTTATAATCTTTCCCTGCTAAATACCTTCTTGTTAAAATTTTGTCAGTCATAAGTTCTAACGGTTCTAATGTTAGAAGTGTATGGCAAAGAGAATTAGTAAGCAGTGCTGCTAAATAAATATATTCATCTAAAAAACTAATAAAACAAACAATCTTTTTCCCCTCTTCAATGATGTCAGTGATTGCAGAAAGTATTTCATCTGTATCTGACATATTTAATATGCGTACATCATCAATCTCCTGATAATCCTCCCTTTCTTCAACAAATATGGTTCGATTTGTTAACAGAATTGTTTCGTAGCCTAGTCTTTTTGCTGCTTTAATTCCTTCATAGCTCGATCCTGTTTTATTTGTACCTAAGAAAACAATTGAATTCATCTTTTGCACCTACTTAAAAATGGCCTCACCTTTTGTGCTAGTTTTCCTGTTACAATAAAATATTCTTTTTCCAATTGTTGGTGTAGGCATGTTCATTATGTACAGACAGTTATTTGACCAATTAATTTAAAGTGTGACAGATGCCTGCTAAAATAATTATGGACAAGTGTTTACATAAATGGCCATCCCCACAAGGTATGGCCTTAACATTCAATAAGCATATCCTGTTTAATCCAACAAAAAACCAACAACTTTTCGTTGTTGGTTTTTTGTGACAGAATGCGCTAATTGACTCCTGCCTTAAAGGAAATTAAATGTAAACAAGAAAAATAATTAAAGCTAACAGAATTCGATATATTGCAAAGGGAACAAGCTTAATTTTATCGATTAGTTTTAAGAAAAAGCGGATGGAGATTAAAGCAAAAACAAAGGCACTAAAAAATCCAGCAATAAAAAATGGAAGTGCATCGATTGTGATATACTGCCAATTTTTAAGTAAAGAAAGAAAACTGGCACCTGCCATAATAGGTACTGCCATAATAAACGTAAAATCGGCAGCCGCCCGATGACTCAATCCGATTAAAACACCGCCAGAAATAGTTGAGCCGGAACGAGAGAACCCTGGCCACAATGAAAAACATTGAATGAGACCAATCGTAATTGCTTGTTTATATGTTATTTGGTCAACTGTTTCAACCTTAGGTATTTTGGGACCAAAGCGATCTGCAATAATCATGAATACTGCACCAATCACTAAACCAATTAAAACTGTTTCAGTTGAAAATAAATGCTCATCAATATAATCTTCAAAAAGAACGCCAAAGATTCCAGCCGGAATTAATCCAACGATTACTTGAGTTAATTTTAAACGACCACCACTTTGTCCAGACAGTTTGTTTTTTATCCGTCCCATTCCTAAGAGGTCAATAAACCTATCTTTGAAGGTCACGACAACAGCTAAAATAGAACCTAGTTGAATTACTACTTTAAAAGTATTTGCTCCATATTTCCCCAAGAATTCTTCTGATCGAAGCCACATATCATCTACGATGATCATATGACCGGTCGATGATACCGGAGCAAATTCAGTTAGACCCTCTACGAAACCTAAAATAATAGCTTTGATAATTAATAATAAATCCATGGTTAATGTAACTACTCCTAACTATTTCTTTTAATTTAACTTTTAAGGATATGGAATAACCTATTAATTGTACTCAATAACCATTGCCATAAGCAAATACTTTTTTTCATAGTAAGGAAGCGAGGCTCTTCCGCCTCGCTCCCTTATTGTGAAATTATGCGATTCACACGCCCATTGAATGTCTCAAACCAATAACCTTCTGTCATATCAGCTATTGCAACACCAGTTGAACTTTGTGAACCCAAAAATTTTCCAGCACCGAGATAAATACCGACATGGCCATCTTTTTTATATGTATCAAAAAATACAAGGTCTCCAGGAATCATTTCTTCTACACTAACAGGTGTTCCAGAATTTTTTAAAACCTCAGTACTTGCTCCTATTTTGATGTCAACCTGGGTAAACGCCCAACTTACAAATGCTGAGCAATCAAATCTTCCATTTTCAATATCATATTCGTTCCGGCCCCCGCCAAATACATAAACTGAATTTCCTACATACTTTAATCCAAGGGTAATTAGGTTTTTTACCTTTTCGTTTGTTAACAATAAAGATTCATTCCAGATTTGA
This sequence comes from Neobacillus niacini NBRC 15566, assembly GCF_001591505.1. Classification (GTDB taxonomy): domain Bacteria; phylum Bacillota; class Bacilli; order Bacillales; family Cytobacillaceae; genus Neobacillus; species Neobacillus niacini. The sequence continues at coordinate 94,208 of NZ_BCVA01000002.1, read as the reverse complement.
ACTGGCTGTATGTCGGTTACATCATACATAGATACAAGTGCAGAATCCTGTTGCATTAAACCAGCCTGTTCGACTAGTGTGATTTGCTCTTTTTTCTTTGCTACTGCTCTTAACCATTCATTTTGTTGCTGCTGCTCTAAAATTTGCGTTTGCATACCTTCTAATTCAACTATCATATGCTGAAGCTCTAATAATTTATTTTCTACTTGGGTTTGCTTCTTTTTCATTTCCTCTTTATCAGCTTCATGTTGAGTTATAATATTTTGGTCTGCCTCAACAAATGAAGCTAGCGCACCAACTCGATCTACAAAATCCTTAAAACTTGAGGACCCAAGTAAAACATCAAGATAATTTACCTTTCCACCCGTTTCTTGAAAAGCCAATGCGCGTTTTTTTAATATCTCATTACGCTTGTTTACTTTTTCGTTCAGTCCTGCGACCTCAGCCTCCAGTTTCTGTATCTCTAATTGTGAATCACTTATTTTGTTCTCTGTTTCAAGAATGATTTGATTATTATCATTAATCGCTTGCTCTACTCGCTTGATTTGATCATTAATTCTTTTAATTTCAGCTTTTACTTGGTTAAGTTCAACATTACCTTTTAAGATTTCTAATTGAATTTTTGTCCGTTGCTCGTCAATTATTTGCTGGTTATGATTTTCTTCTGCTTCTACTTGAAGTAATACAGTTGGGCTTCCAAACGTGATTATTGTACATAATGCCATAATCTTCTTTTTCAAATTTATTCCCCTGCTTCCCTCATCGCAAATAGCAATAATTTTTGGTTTTCTATGTACAATTAAGCAGTCTACCAAAACACCAAAAATAATTCTTTATACCCACTTATTTCCTATTTTAAATGCAAATAGAAGTATAGCATGAAATGTTGTCAATTTTATAATAGTAATATTAAATTTATGTTGCAAGATATTTCCACATACAATGTTCAAAGAATAACAAGAAAAAACAGACCAATTACAGGGATGGTCTGTTAATGTTTTTCAATGTATTTTTTACTTTGCTTTTAGAAGCTCTTTGACGCTATTTTTTCCACGATCGACGATTTCTTTATGAGTATTTCTAGCCATTTTAACATACTCATTAGTGACCTGCTGCCAAGCATTTCGACGTTCGCGGCCATAAGCAATGTTCGCCTCTGTGCTCTTTTCAAAATTATCCTCTAACTGATCAATAATGTGGAAGACAGATTTGATGGGAGTAAGAGCAAGGTTTTCTAATTGATGAGATACCTCTTTAAGCTGCTCTTTAAGTTCTACCCGTTCATTCATCATTTCTGCTTCGATTCGTTCTTCGTCCTTGATAAGTTGTTCCCTGCGTGCATTCATTTGCTCCATGAAACCAGAGACTACTTCTTTATTTGTTTTTTTAGTCTGTTCGAAAAGATTAGCTATTGTTTTTCTATATTGTTTGTTAAACTTGATGACTTCTCTTAGTGCATTCACATATGCATCTTCGCGGTTTTCCCGCAGTTGTCTTGCCCGTTCAAGTGATTGTTCATACTGATTCCAGAGTGTATCTACAAATAAACCTTCATTTTTAGGTTCTTCTGCTGCAAGAATCATCTTTTCTTCAACTGCTTGGATATTTTCATTCTTTTTCTGTGCCATCGTCCTTCCTCCTCTTTTTACTGTTTACTTTCTCTATCGGATCCCTCTTTTGAAATGAAGGAATATAGAGCTCAAGGAAACTTGAATACATTTTGAAGAATTGGTCTAGCATCGATTGGTACGATTCTAGTTGATTGGCATAGCCTTTTAAGTATGTAATACCAGCTTTAGTAATGGAATATCTTCTTTTAGCAGGTCCACTGCCATTTGTATCCCACTCAGATGACACTAGCTCTTCCTTTTCGAGCTGTCGTAACAGTCTGTAGAGATTACCTTGGTCAATCGTTTTAAAACCAAATCCTTGTAATTTCTGGCTTAGCTCATATCCGTGAAGAGACATTCTGCTAAGAAGCAATAGAATAAATGGCAGAACAAAATTTTTTGAAGGATTGACAGACTGACTGTCTTGATTTACCATTTCTATATCACCTCACCTATATGTATTTTACACCTATGAGTAATATTTTGTCAACTTCAATAATACATGTTATTATATGGTGTAACATCACGTTTACTAGGTTCGTAACTTGGTAATAAAGTAATTATCAAATGAGGGTGGTGTTCAAATTGAAACAATCAAAAGTTAGTATGTTGGGGATGCCTTATTTACATTTTGGAAATGGTGAACCTCTAGTTCTAATCCATGGCTTAGGTGAAGTAAAGGAAGGATGGCAGTCACAATTTGAATTGGCTGATCAGTACGAACTAATTATTCCTGATTTACGCGGGCATGGTGAATGTACCAAAGCGGAAGGGATAACTATTCCAAATTTCGCTTCAGATGTTATTACTTTATTAGAGGAGTTAAAAATTGAAAACGCTCACATTTTAGGTTTATCAATGGGCGGAGCCGTAGCCCAAGAAATTTATCGTCAAGCCCCCCACCTTGTTTGCTCTCTTATGTTGATTAGTACTTTCCACTATTTCCCTAAAAAACTCAGAAAACCGTTATTCAAATTTAAGAAAGTGAGGCTGGGTGTCGCAGCAACAGAGGACGCTGTAAAAGAAACAGCTGCTCATATGAGCCTATATTCTTGGTCAAAGGAAAATATGGATTATTTCAAACGTTATTTCCAGCCGAAGCGCCACATTTTTTTAAAATCGTTAAATGCATGTTTCCAAGTTAATAATATTTCCTTATTACCAAGAATTAAGGTCCCAACTCTTATTATTGGATGTCAATATGACTCCGTTTTACCAGTTTGGATTCAATACTGTATGCACAAGCTGATACCACATTCAGAATTTATCATTATTAGAAACTCTGGGCATTTAGCAAAATTAGAAGCAACAAACCGGTTTAATCTTCTGCTAAGAAAGTTCTTAAACCGGCATAAGGCTGCTGCCTAATTTAAGTAAGTGGGAAGGATGGGGTCCTTCCCGCTTATAACATGGTTTCACTTAAACGGTTGTAACGAATTCCTTTTCTTTTGTCTTTCCTTTTGGGCTATCTTTAACCGCAAGCCCCTTTAAGGAAGCTATTTCACTTTTAATTTCTGCAAATTGACCTAATCCATGTTTAATTTCCTGTAAATTGGAAAGAATGGTTTTCTGCTCATCAATAATATTCATTTTCTTCTGTGAATCTTTTATTTCCTCAAGTTCCTCCCTTACATCACGTAGGTGGACTTGAATAATTTTAATGTCGACAAGATCTTTACGTAATTCCTGGAAATCATCCTTTATTTGGTTCAGTTCAGTTACTTCTTGGATAGTTTTTTGAAACTCAACCTGCATTTGTTTAACTAGCCAAATCATTTCTTGAAATAATTCAAAGTTTTCTTTATTTAATGCACCAAGACTGTCCTGTAATTTCAGCATTTTTCCCTCTAAAATATCGAACCTTCCCTCTGCTTGAATTGATAGATTAGCAACATTCGCAACATCCTTTTTGGTTGGTATATTCATAATACCAGCCCACATTTCACTAATTTGTTTAATGCCTCCGTATGGGTCATACATTTTTTCTTTTGACATTCTTCATCATCCTCAAAAGTTATGATTTTGTGACTTCTTCCGCTTTTTCTATATATTTATATAAAGGGAACATAAATGATTTTAATTGACCGCTAAGAAGTCCAACAAACCCTTTTTGACTCTCATAGATTAGGCTTCCTGCTTGCTTTAATGTTTTAATATATTGCTTCCGTCCATTCTTTCTGACCGCAATATATTGTTCAATCATTTCAAAATATTGATCCATCATTTTATTACTATCGACCATTTGTAATGGAGACCTTAAAATGGCGGCCGTCCTTTTTTGAATTTGGTCAATTTGCTGATTAATATCTTCATACGATCTTTTTGGAAATACATGCTGAAGAACTGTTGTTGACATTAAGAATTCCTCTCTTGCTATACGCTCCCAATTTGCGAATTCTTTATTGAACTGCTCCCTGGCAGATTTAATATTCGCTTGATTTCGTCTAATACTTTCAGCGAAACACCTTGCTTCTTTCAAAAACACCTCATCACAAAAATCCCCGTGCTTTGCCCATTGATCTAACTCATTAAAAGCATTCTCCCAAAGAATGTCCAAGCTTGAAAACTGTTCTTGTTCCTTTGATTCTGCAGGTTCAGAAAGTTCCACTTCTTTGATATTATTATCAACAGTGGTATTTTCCTCTGCATTTCGTCTTCTTTTATGCGTTTTTGGTGATTCTTCTTTTCTTTCAGTCATTTCACTCTTACTCCTTTTAATCTTGTATAGGTAGGGAAAATACGTGATGTATTCTTAGAAGGATTCTTGATGTTTTCTGCGAAGTTATAAGCGGCTTATTTATGAATGAACCTTTGCATTCTCTTCTTGTCGCAGCATTCTTCTTAACAGCTTTCCGACAGATGATTTAGGAAGTTCGGATAGAACCTCAATTTCTTTCGGCACCTTATAAGCAGCAAGAAATTGCCTTGAATAATCTATTAATTGCTCAGGGGTAATAGTAACACCAATTTTTAATTTTACGAAAGCCTTCACTGTTTCTCCTCGATAAGAATCAGGTATTCCAACGACTACGGCCTCTTCTACTGCTTCATGCTGATAGATAATTTCCTCAATTTCACGCGGGTAAACATTGTATCCGCTTGCAATAATCATATCTTTTTTCCGATCTAAGATATAGAAATAGCCATCCTCATCCATTTTGGCGATATCCCCTGTAAAGAGCCAGCCGTCTCTTATGACCATTTGCGTTTCACTAGGACGTTTCCAGTAGCCCTTCATAACCTGAGGCCCGCGAAGAATTAATTCACCAGCTTCGCCAACCGGCACATTTACATATCCATCTTCTGTCTCCTTTACAATTCTTGCTTCTGTACCCGGTAAAGGAATGCCCACACTGCCTAGTTTACGTGGAAGAAATGGAGGGGTAGAAATAGCAGACGGTGCTGTTTCTGAAAGTCCGTACCCGTCTGCAAGTCTAATGCCTACTCGTTTTTCAAAAATTTTCAGGCAGTGGAGCTCCACCGCTGCTTAAATAGTAAATATCTTTAATTGAGCTATTTTCCAATAGCGGGTGACTATTTAATGCAAATATCATAGTGGGCACTGCAGTCAGCTGGAATGGCTTTTCCCGATTGATTAGCTCTAGTAATTCATTCACATCAAAACGAGGAAGAATTAATTGATTACACCCAATTCGGATAGCTGAAAGTGCATTGCATGACAGTCCATAGACATGAAACATTGGCAGTACACTGATAATCTTAAAATTTTCTGGTTTCTCATCAACTGCATTATAAGTAAAATCACAGACTTGAATAATATTAGCCAGAAGGTTATGGTGGGTGAGCATGACGCCTTTGGAGATACCTGTGGTACCACCTGTATATTGCAAAATAGCTACATCTTGTTCTATATTAATCGGAATTTCAGGAATCACGTTATCATGTGTTAGAAAATCATCAAAATAAATATCACCATCTGCAAGATTAATTCTTCTTCCCCCAAATCCCACGACGATAATTTTTTTCAATGAAGTTCTCGTTTGAACTTCCTTTACCGTTTGATAAAATGCTTCGAAAACTACCATATAGTCAGCTTCAGAGTCATTTAAGGCATATTCAATTTCCCTTTCTACGTACATTGGATTCACTTGAACCGCAATCCCCCCCAACCGGAAGACTGCAAATAAGCTAAAAATATAATGCGGACAGTTAGGAAGCATGATTCCCAGTCTATCGCCCTTTTGAAACCCGATACGGTACAGTGAAGCAGCTAGAAATTCTGAAATTGCTCTCGTTTCTTTGTAGCTCCAAGATCTTTCATAAAAAGTAAGAGCGGGTTTGTCACCGTGGATTATAGCTGCCTGGTTCAAAAGATCGTATAAAGAATCGTAGTTTACTGAAACATCCTTACTAATTCTTGGATCATAAAATTTTAACCATGGCTTCTGTGAATAAACCATACAATCTCCTCCCATTTCCTATCAAGTTTTCAACCACTTAAATTATTGTTTTAAAAAAGCAATTTGTAAACGCAGTCAAATCGACAATTTTCCACAAATTCACAATTTAAACTATAAAATATAGTATCAAATGCTTGATAGAGGTAAGGCATAGGAAGAGGATTGATGGTTTTTGTCGATATTTTCATTTTTGTTCACAGAATTTTCGAATCTGCAGCTCAACTAACCTTTAAATGCCTGCCGATAGATATTGACCAGTTCTGTTACAAGTGGCTGCTTGGGATTGGCAATCGTATCTTGGTCATCAAAGGCATGTTCAGCAAGGATATTTAATTTTTTATCAAATTCATTCTGACTTATCCCTGTATCTTCAATGCTCATTGGCAATTCTAATTGTTTCATTAGGTTGATAACCGCTTGTATTAAACTCTCTACGCCTGCTTCGGATGTTTCAGCAGACAAACCTAGCATTCTTGCAATCTCAGCATAGCGCTGATCAGCAATAAAGTGTTCATATTTAGGGTATGTCATTAATTTATTCGGTTTTGCTGCATTGTAACGAATAACGTGAGGTAACAAAATGGCAATCGCACGACCATGTGCAATATTAAATTCTGCACCTAGTGCATGGGCCAAGCTATGATTAATTCCTAAAAATGAGTTAGCAAAAGCCATTCCTGCAATCGTAGAGGCGTTGTGCATTTTTTCCCTTGCAAGTTCATCATTACCGTCTCGATAAGCCCGAGGTAAATATTCAAATACTAACTGTATTGCTTTCAATGCTAACCCATCTGTAAAATCATTGGCTAATACTGAAACATATGATTCTATTGCATGTGTTAAAACATCCATCCCAGTATCTGCGGTAACATGCTTAGGGACGGTCACGACAAGCTGCGGATCAACAATTGCTAAATCTGGTGTTAATTGAAAGTCAGCCAACGGATACTTTATATTTGACTTTTTATCTGAAATCACTGAAAAGGAAGTTACTTCAGAACCTGTGCCAGAAGTGGTCGGAATAGCAACAAAGATTGCTTTGCTACGAAGCGCAGGAAATTTAACCACCCGTTTACTAGGGTCAAAGAATTTTTGCTTTAAGCTGTTAAAATCAGCGTCTGGATGTTCATAGAACAGCCACATTGCTTTGGCAGCATCCATTACCGAGCCGCCCCCAAGTGCAATGAGACAGTCAGGCTGGAATTTTTGCATCCTTTCTGCTCCATTCTTGACACTTTCAATGTCTGGCTCAGGTTCAATATCATATAAAACTTCATATTGGATAGGACTGGGATTTTTGTCTAATTGATAAAGCACTTTTTCAATAGAGCCATTTTTCATTTGACTAGCACTCGTTACGACAAACACTTTGGAGATTCCTGGAATGCCAGCAAGCACCTGAATCGAATTCCTTTCAAAAAATACTTGTGATGGAACTTTAAACCATTGAGTCATGTTTCTCCTTTTTGCCACCTTCTTAATGTTTAGTAAATTTTCTGCTCCTACATTCTGAGACACAGAGTTCCCACCATAGGTTCCGCAACCAATCGTTAAAGACGGCAAAGATGTGTTATAGATATCACCAATCGCACCGTGTGTCGATGGTGTATTAACCATAATTCTTCCAGCTTTCATTCGAAGGGCAAAGGTATCAATCACATTCTGGTCAGCTGTATGAATAGCAGCTGAGTGTCCAAGTCCCCCATATTCAAGTGTTTCTTCAGCAATAAGCAGCCCTTCAGCTAAACTATTCACTTTATAACAGGCGAGTATAGGGCTTAACTTTTCACAGGATAATGGGAATTTTGGACCAACTCCTTTTAACTCAGCCACTAGTATTTTCGTATCTACAGGAACATTGACACCTGCCATCTTTGCAATCATATGGGCAGGCAATCCGACAATCATAGGATTTAAAGAAGCACTTTTTTCGTCTATAACTGCTTTTTCAATCAATTGTTTTTCTTCATTATTTAAGAAATAACACTGATTTTCGATCATTTCCCTTTTTACCTCTTCAAATACCTCATGATCGATTATAAGTGCCTGTTCGGAGGCACATATCATACCGTTATCGAACGTTTTAGAAAGAATGATGTCATTTACGGCACGTTTGATTTTTGCAGTCTTTTCAATATAACAGGGAACATTGCCCGCACCAACACCAAGAGCGGGTTTACCTGAGCTATAAGCTGCTTTTACTAAATTTGGTCCCCCCGTAGCTAAAATAAGTGAAATCTTCGGATGCTTCATTAGGAGTTGAAACGCGTCATGAGATGGAACATCAATCCATTGTATACAATTCTCTGGTGCCCCAGCCTTTACGGCTGCTTCTCTGAGAAGTTGTGCTGTTTCGACACAACACCTTTGAGCATATTTCGGAAAAGCAAAGATAATTGGATTTCTTGTCTTAAGCGATATTAATGATTTAAAAATAACCGTGGATGTTGGATTCGTTATAGGAATAACCCCAGCTATTACTCCCACTGGCTCAGCCATCTCTACCATGCCTTCGTGCTCGTTTTCACGAATGACTCCGACTGTTTTTAGATCTCTTATATTGTTGTAGATATACTCTGTTGCAAACATATTTTTGAAAACTTTATCTTCATAGACCCCTCTTCTTGTTTCTTCCACCGCTAGCTTTGCTAAGTCTTTGTGATGATTGAGTGCTGTATAGGCCATTTGCTTAACGATCTCATCCACCATTTTCTGATTGTAACAACGAAACTCAGCTAAGGCTTTAGCGGAATTGTTAGCCAGAATCTCAATCATTGCCACTACATTTTGTTTTTCTTGTACAACTAATTCTTTAACTGCCATAGAACTATCCCTCCAAATCTAGCTTTTCAAGCAGGCACTTTTTTAAAATTAACCCTTCTATTCCTTTAATCTTTTCTGGCTAAAATATATCATGTTCAATAATGCAGAATTTGTCGGATTATGATCAAAAACGAATGAATATTCATTCATTTTTTAATATTTCACAGAATGTTCAAAACTAATTTCATTTACAAAATGAAAAAACGCTCCTCACCTTAACGGGTGAGAAGCGTTTATACAAATCAACCTGTATTACGTAAACCTGCTGAGATTCCACTAATGGTTAATAGTACCTCAATTAATAACTCTTCCGATGGTTCGTTTTGACTTCTTAATTCCTTAATTAATTCTACCTGTAAAAAGTTTAATGGATCAACATAAGGATTTCGACGATAGACTGAGTCTTTAATGTTTGGTGTATGATCTAGTAATTCTTTATCCCCTGTGATTTTGAGAAGAATTGCTTTTGTCTTTTCATATTCTTCAAGGATATTCGAGAAAATTCTCTCAGCTATTTTCTGATCTTCCACTAGTGTTAAATATTCTTTCGCAGTTGTGATATCTGCCTTCATCAATGCCATTTGCAGATTATCAATCGTGGATCGGAAAAATGGCCAATTTACATACATTTGTTGTAATTGTTGTAAATTTTGTTCACTTTTTAAAGCATAACTTTCTAAACCTGTTCCTGCGGCATACCAAGCTGGAAGGAGCTGCCTGCTTTGTGTCCAAGCAAAAACCCATGGAATAGCTCTTAAATCCTCGAAGCGACCGCGGTTTTTTCTGCTCATTGGTCTTGAACCGATGTTTAAGTCTCCAAGTTCCCTTAATGGGGTTGCTTCATTAAAATAGGTTAAGAAGTCTGCATCTCCAAAAACGAGTGATTGATATTTTTTTAGTGCTGCGTCAGAAATCTCCTCAATAGCAGTCTCCCAACATTCATCCCTTAAATCCCCAGGCTCTGCCTCTTTTGATACGTGTGCCGTTGCGAGCATTAGAGTAGAAGTTGCTTGTTCTAAGCTTCGATAGGCAATGTCTTCAAGCAAATAGCGGGAAGATAGGACTTCACCCTGCTCCGTAATTTTTACTCCATCACCAATTGTTTCGGCAGGTTGTGAAAGCAGGCTTTTATTTAACGGACCGCCTCCTCGCCCAAGCGAACCGCCTCGGCCATGGAAAAACTTTAATCCTATGTGGTACTTGCTTGCCATTTCATGAATTTCAAGCTGAGCCTTATAGAGCTTCCAGTTTGCCGTTAATGTACCGCCGTCTTTACTGCCGTCGGAATATCCAAGCATAATCTCCTGCTGGTCATTCATTACTTTTAAGTGATTACGATATACAGGCATTTGGAACAATGTTTCCATAATCTTAGGGCCTGCTGTTAAATCATCAATCGTTTCTAGCAGTGGGGCTACATTTAATTGGCTTTCAACTGTCCCATCTGCATGAAGTCTATAAATTCCAGCCTCTTTCGCTAGAACCAGCACCTCAAGTAAATCACTCACTGATCTTGTCATACTTACAAGATAAACAGAAATGGAACGTTTTCCAAATTCTTTATGGGCATTCTTAATCATCTGAAACACCTGAATCATTTGCTGTGTTTCCGGTGTATAATCTTCGTTTAATAATAGAAGCGGCCGTGGGTCCATTAGGATATTTTCCAGGATTTTTACCTTTTCATCCTCAGAAAGCTGAGGATAATTATTCGTAATTTGTACTTTTCGTAAAATCTCCGAAATTGCAGCCTCATGCTCACCACTATGATTGCGAATGTCAAGTGTTGCTAGATGGAAACCAAAGAGTTGTACCTGACGGATTAGCTTTTGAATTGTTTTTAACTCATGCGCTGCAGGATGATGGTTATTTAAACTTCTTTTCACTACATATAAATCTTCTAATAATTCTTCAGCAGAATGGTAACCTAAATCTGATTTCCCCACTTGTTTCAATCGTTCGATAATAATAGCAAATTTTCGGCGGTATACCTCCCCTTTAACTGGCCATTTCTTATCTTCTGTCAGAAACTTGTCCTCTTCCATCTCAAGGGATTGGACTAATTCATCACTGACCTCTACCCGGGTAGTAGAATGACTATAACGTTTCATAAGATCAACTAATACATTTTTATATTTCTTTAAGACAAGCTTTCGCTGCTTATGTAACGTCTCCCACGTAACCTCCGGTGTTACGTTTGGGTTGCCGTCCCGGTCTCCGCCAATCCATGAGCCAAATCTGAGGAAATTAGGAACATCCCATTGTTTTGCGGAATAGTTCTTTTCTAAGCATATCTCAACTTCACGATGGATTTCTGGCAGGACTTCAAATAAGGTCTGATCAAAATAATACAGACCGTTCCGGACTTCATCCAGTACAGTTGGCTTATTATGGCGAAGTTCATCTGTCTGCCAGAGAATCGTTACTTCGTTAAATAAACTCTCTTCAAGTTTGCTGCGCTCTCTTTTTGTTATTAAAGGGTAGTCGAGTTTCTTCAAGATTACAGCAATACGTTGTTGTATTTCTAAGATTGATCGCTTTGCTGCCTCTGTTGGATGTGCAGTAATAACCAGCTCAAGAGATAACTTCTTTAATACCTCTTGAATCATATCTTCATTAAGATTATTCTCCTTTAAAGAAAGAATTGCACTTTCGATAGAATCTGGCTGAACAATTGAATCATCCTCAAGTTGATATTGTCGTCTTCTTCTAATACGGTGATTTTGTTCGGCGATATTTATCAAATGAAAATACATTGAGAATGCACGAATAACCTGCTTTCTCATTGGGCTATTAAGGTTTGCAATTTCTTCCTTTAATTCGGAATAGATTTCGGTATCAAAATGAGTTCTGAGTGTTTTACACATCAGTCGAATTTTTTCCACTTTATCAAAAAGTTCATTCCCACCATGGCTGACTAGGATCTCACCAAGAATTTGACCTAGTAATTTTACATCGCGGCGAAGTGGAAGACTGCTGTCATTCACTTTTAATTCTGTACTCATGCTTTCACCCTCCCTGTACTAGTAAATTTACTAAATTTTTTATTTATTAATATAACATAACTTTTAGTCTCATGTTAAAAAATTTTTTAATTATTTAAAAAAAACAATCCGAATTTCCCATCGGATTGCCAAATTTTATTACCTTTCGTTAAATTCTTCAAGTTTAGAGGCAATGGCAGATGCCACTTCTACTGATGATTTTGGAATCGCATTTTTAAAAAGTGAATTTGCCAATGAACCTAATGCCCCACTAGCATTTATTTCAAGAAACCCAGTAAGCAATGTTTTTTTCTGATTTACTGCATGTGCTTCAACATAACCTTCACCAATATATTTTTCATTGGAACGCCTTAACTCAAAGCTTATCCTTGTTGGTTCATTCCACTCTTTAATATCAATAATTAAACTTACCTTTTTTTTCATTATACCAAGGTCACTTTTAAATTCCCATGTTATAATATTTTTATTAATTTGCTCATGTTGTATATAACCAGGCACAAGCGGTGCCCAATTATTTGCATCCCTGATGAAATCCCAAATTACATTTATCGGGATAGCTAATTCTATTTGTTGTTTTTCGCTAGGCATTGGTATCCCTCTTTCATATTAAATCTAAAAGACCTTCAAAACTGAAGGTCTTTTTACAATTTATATGATTAATAGTGTCTTTATAGAAGAATGAAATTGCCAATGTCTAGTGAGCATATTCAACTAGAAATTCATGTATTCGAGCTGCTGCTTCTGACAGTCTCTCTGGGGGCTGTACTAATGCAATTCGAACATAGCCCTCGCCTTGTTTTCCGAACGCGTCACCAGGGATTACGGCTACGCCAGCGTGACTGATTAATTCAAAGGCGAATTGTCTCGATTTCCATCCAGCAGGGATTTTGGCCCAAAGAAACATCGTTGCTGGGGATTTAGCCAACTGCCAGCCGCTTTTTTCCAGTCCAGCCATAAGGGTATCTCTGCGAAACTCGTATTCTTTCACCTGCTCTTGAAGTATGGTGAAATTCGAAGTAAGTGCAGCAACAGCTGCCTTTTGAATAGGATAAAATACCCCATAATCAATTTGTGATTTAAAGGTTCCTAGAATATTTAAAGCTTGTCCATTGCCGACAGCGTAGCCAATCCGGCAGCCTGCTAAATTAAAGGTTTTTGATAGAGAATTAAATTCAATCCCAACCTCCTTAGCACCCGGAACAGACATGAAGCTTATTTGTGGATGGTTATCATAGATTAATTCAGAGTATGCGAAATCATGGACAATAAGAATATTATTACGTTTCGCAAAATTGATTACCTTTTCGAAAAAGCTTCTGTCAGCTAGTGCAGTTACCGGATTACCTGGATAACTAAGGATCATCATTTTGGTCTTTTCCAAGATTTGTTGAGGAATATCCTCAAGAACAGGTAAAAAGTTATTTTCTGCTAATAATGGCATAGAGTACAGGACACCGCCAGCAATAGTGACACTCGCTTCGTAAATAGGATAACCCGGGTCTGGTACTAAGACATAATCCCCTGGGTTAATTATCGCTGTTGCTAAATGAGCAAGTCCGTCCTGTGATCCCATTAATTGAAGTACTTCTTTTTCTGGATCGATATCTGCTCCATACCGCCGCTGATAAAAGAAAGATACAGCCTCATGAAATTCTGGAATACCCTTTAAGGTGTATCCGTAATTAACAGGGTTACTCGCATATTTTACAAGTTCTTCAACAACAAATGCAGGAGGTGGTAAATCAGGGCTCCCTACACTTAAATCGATAACATCAAGACCCCTGTTCAGTGCTTGCTGCTTAAGATCAGCTACCTCTTGAAAAATACTGGCTGTTAATTTTTGAACTTTAGTTGAAGCAACAAGATTCATAGATATAACCTCTCAATCATTTATATAACCCAAATATGTTTATTTTATTGATACATTTTAACAAAATTTCATCTATTAATAAAATTCTTTTAACTCCAATATTCTAAAAATGGTTGATTATCAATTCGACATCTTTTAAGATTTAGGATAATTGACAGTTTTATAATCGGGGGTAACGTGTGGGTGAAAACAATTCAGTATGTAATATTTATATTGGGATTAACCTTCTTTGGGTTAGGTAACGCAATAGCCGTTAAGGTGAAACATGTTGGTTTACATCCTTGGGAGGTCTTAAATGTGGCATTATATCAACATTTTGGGCTTACTATAGGGACTTGGGGTGTAATTTGCGGGTTAGTACTGGTTAGCATCTCTTATTTTACAGCAAGAAAATATATTAAAATTGGGACCTTTCTAAATGCCCTTTTAATTGGACCGATTATGGACTTTTTTCTATGGTTGGATTTTTTACCTGAGCCAACTAATTCTTGGGTCGATTATCTTATATTGTTATGTGCCATTGTCATTTCAGGAATAGGCGGCGGGATGTATGTCGCGGCAGGTCTTGGTGCCGGACCAAGAGATGGTTTTATGCTTTCCATTTCAAATAAAACGAAATTATCGGTAAGTCAAGCACGTATCCTAGTTGAAAGTTTGGTCTTAATCATCGGTTTACTTTTAGGAGGGCCAGTATTTATTGCCACCTTCCTATATACCTTTATCCAAAGTCCAGTATTCCAAAGGTCTTTGAGTCTTTTTAATAGCTTAATTGAAGCATTTAAAAATCGGAATAAACAAATTAGAGAAGACGTGTATTTATAAGTACACGCCTTCTCTAATTTTAACTAGATAACCTCTACTCTATCAGTACTGAAATCCTGATAGTATGTTTGATGAGATAAATTGTTTATATCATGTTCACTTGCCTCTTCAAAATAAGATGACAATTTTCCTTCATAGACTAATTCTAAAGAATTGGATTCTTTTATGTCATCTGGAGTAACTAATGATAGCGGCTTTTGTTTATTGATTTTAACCCCTGATTCCTGAAGAAGAGCGGCAACAAAGTGGGAACAAAAAAAAGCATTTTTTCGATCCAACTCCAAATTGAACATGACCGCGAATAGCCCCAAAAGATTATAGCGATAATCCCCTTTATTTTTCTCAATTTCTTCAATTTTCCGACAAATTACCTCATACTGTTTTTCAGATATCGTACAACAATATATAGCACAATCAGCATTGCGAAATATTCCACCACGGATATTTTCTCTGACAAATCCAGCTAGGAAAGGATTGCGAGGTCTTTTTCTTCCAAAACTATAAACATCCCATAATTGGTCATCTAATGCTATGGAAGCATGATTATGCGGCTTCTTCGTATAGAGTTTAATAATTTTTGTTAAAACCGTCCCAGTATCAGTAAGAAGTACGTAAATCTTCCTCATCCTATATTCCCCCTTCATTTTTCTATAGGAAGGGATTTCTCTCCTTATATCCCTTAATGAGTTTAATCTTAATTTATTTTAACGTGTAGTTCTTCAGGATTACACAATCTTGGGAATTATTTAAAGCTAAGACTTAAGCCGTAGGAAATTCTCTTTATGCTCATATATTATAATTTACTAAGATAAATTCCCTATAGACACACATTTTTCCTGTTTTTTTATAAAATTTTCCCATTTTAACATATTGAGCATAAAATAATACATTCATTGATGATAAGGGGTGTAATAAATGGGATTGTATATTAACAACGGTAAACATCCTACAGTTTATAAGAATAAGGAGAAGCTATCTGAACCAAATCAAAAGTTGGTGAGGAGAGATTTTCTTTCAGAAGTAATAGACGAGCAGCATCAGGCAAATGTTTCATTGATTAATGCCATAAATGAAATGAAACACCGGTTTCTTAACCAAGAGGTGGTACAAGCAAACAATTGGGATAAAATAGAAAATCAGTTAAATGAGATTAGCACTCGTAACCAAAAGCATGGTGAATATGAAGAATTAATTATCCATCTGTTGAAAACACAAGAGGAACTGCAAAAACAACTATCCGAAAAAATCAGTAAACAAGAAGATTTTCAAAAAGGGGTATTAACTCGGTTAGACCAACAAGAAGCATTGACGGAAAAAATCTCTCGGCAATTAAATCATATTCGCTCCATTTTATTTGAACGCACTAACTATCTTGCAGAAAAGATTGACGAAGGTTATAAAATTACATCTTCATATGTTTATAACTTAATGACTGGTTCAGACCAGCCCATAACATTTTATTTAATGAACAATAAAAAAGGGGAAAAACAGAAATAATCTCGGTGCCATAAACAATGGCACCATTTTTTTATAATCTATATTGTCTTTCTGCTTTAATCGCTCCAACTCTTCCATAAAAATGGACAAAGTTTTTCAAAATCTGTTTTCCGCATGAGGTTAATATCGATTCAGGGTGAAACTGAACACCTTCGAGTGGAAGTTCTTTGTGACGTATTGCCATGATTTCTCCATTCTCCGTCCATGCGGAGACCTCAAAACAGGCAGGCAGCGTCTCTCTCTTCACGATTAAGGAGTGATACCTCGTAGCCTGAAATGGATATGTCAGTCCTCTAAATATTGTTTTTCCATCATGGTATATATCAGAGGTTTTTCCATGCATTAATTTTGCAGCAGGGACAACATCCCCTTCATAAGCTTGAGCAATTGATTGATGCCCAAGACAAACTCCCAAAATGGGAATCATTCCTGAAAATTCCCTTATAACCTCTAGGCTTATTCCAGCTTCACTAGGATTACCTGGCCCCGGAGAAATCATTAAAAAATCAGGATCCAGCTTCCTAATATCATCTAAGGTGGTTTGGTCGTTCCGCTGTACGACTAAGTCCTCCCCCAGCTCCTTTAAGTATTGAACTAAGTTAAAGGTAAAAGAATCATAATTATCAACCATGAAAATCATTTGCTGCTCACCTATATCCCATTTTCTTCTTAGCTTCCGCTTTTTTCATCATACATGAATATCAAAAACAAAAGAAGCCCTTTCTAGTATGAAAAGGGCTTCCAATATAAATGAAGTCTGTTAGGTAACATATGCTATGAAATTTTCTTTAACTCCTCAGATAACTTGAGGAAAGCTTCTTTATTTCTTTCTTGTAGCGAGAGGTCGATTTCCTTACGGAGCACTTCTCTTCTAAATTCAATCAAGGCGTGGTTTAAAAACATCTCAGCAATTACAGAATCGTTGTTCTCATCAGTTTGTTGTGGTGAATTTAATAATCTCTTTTCCATGGAAATCAACTCCTTGAGCTTTTTTTAATTATACTGTTAATTATCTAAAAATTCAAACATTTTATTTGTTATTATCCAAAGAAATTTTTTCCTGCTTGGTAAACAGCATTTAATTTAAGAAAAATTTAATAGTTTATTTAGATTGCTTTTATATCTCCCGATTACACTGGGCTTGTAACAAACTAATGATTGGAGGAAATGTATATGAATAAGAAACTTTTAGCTGTTATCGGGATTAGTGGAACACTTATGTTAGGCAGTGTTTATTCGATTTCAGCGAATACATCGGGTTACGACCTTTACAAGGACGCCCTAAAGAAAACTCATACAGCTGAGAGCGCAACGTTGAATTTTAACCTAAATATCGAGGACAACAACAAATCCTTACTATCATCCCAATCCATTTTCAAATCAGACTCAGTGAATCAAGTAAACTCTATCTCAACTCGATTAGCCAATGAAACGGATGTTAGCAGCATGAACATGTACAAACAAGATGGAAATTGGTATTTGATGAAGGACGGACTTGATACAGTTTACAAAATGGATACCTCCAAGAATCCACATCACAGTAATACAGCTGAATTAAAGGATGATGTAGAGAATCTCATCGATGTTATGACAAAAAATCTTCAACAGCAAATTACAGTCGCTGAAAAGAAAAACGGCAATCACCTGATTGATCTAGATTTAACTGGAAAAGAAATTCCTCTTTCTGCAAATGCTTTGAGTACGTTAATGATTAAACATGCTGTCATGCTTCAAGACAAGAGCGATTCTAAAGGCTCAGACTTTCATATTAAGGCGAAGCTCCCTGAGTTAGATCACGATATTACAGTTAAGCAAGTTAAACTTACTGCGGAAGTGAACAAGGACAATTACATTAAACAGCAGACTGTCAAAGTAATCGTAACAGGAAAAGAAAAACAGGATACCAGCCATGAATTAGAACTTACAATTAATTTGGATGCATCTGACTACAATCAGACTATCGTAACCCCCGTTGGAATATCTGCCGATAAGGTAGTCGAATTCAATCACGGTAAATAGGATTCTCAATTTAGTAATTGATAGAGGGTGACAATTTTGGAAAAAGCAGTGGTTATTACAGGATTGGCAAAGCAATACTCAAATGGCAGAGGAATACAAAATATCAATTTAACGATAGAGCAAGGAGAAATAATCGGAATCCTTGGACCAAATGGAGCCGGTAAAACAACCTTATTAAAATGCCTGACCGGTCTATCTTCTCCAGATAGAGGAAAAGTCGAGATATTTGGCGTCGACCTTCTAAATAATTACAAGGAAGCAATAGGTCCTGTTGGTGCCTTAATTGGACCTGCTGCTGCTTATGAAAAAATGTCACCCTATAAAAATCTAAAAATGATTTCTCGCTTGTACTCTAGCATAACCGATTCAGACATTGAAATGGTATTACAACAGACTGGTTTAACTCCTTATAAAGACGAGAAAATTACCTCCTTTTCTATGGGCATGAAGCAGCGTTTTGGGATTGCCTCAGCACTTATTTCTAAGCCTCGCTTGATTGTTTTGGATGAACCAACGAATGGCTTAGATATTGATGGATTGCTATTGTTAAGAAAAACAATACAGCAAATATCAAGCCAATCCGGTGTAACCTTTGTTATTTCAAGTCATCATTTATCAGAGCTAGAAAAATTATGTAATCGTTTTTGTTTTCTCATCAATGGAGCCGTTTCATTATTTGAAGCAGGTAACGAGCCATTAGAGGATGTTTATGTCAGGAAAATTGAGGTGGCAGGGAAATGAACACGATCAAAGCAAATACTTTGAATGAAATGCAAAAGCTGCTGACAAAAAAGGGTACGAAGCTTTTTCTTCTCGCTTCGGTGCTTATTCCTGTACTGACTAAGATTCTTGTTAACAATCTATTTTTGACAGATTGGATGGCATTACCGGCTGAAAATATTAATATGACCTTGTTGGATTTATTTGTAACCATTTTAATACCTTTATTTATCTTTATCGCGGCGACAGATTTATTTACGAGGGAAGGTGAACGTGGAACTTTACTTCAAGTGAGACCAATTAGTCGAATGGAGCTTTTCGGATCAAAGGTAATCGCTATTAGTATTTTAAGCTTATTTATTCTTTTATTGGAATGGACAGCTGTGGTGGTTAGCAGCACTGTTTTTGATAAGGCTTTTGAGATAACTGCCATTCCTTCCAGCATAGGTGCCTTTGTTGTGTCCTGGTTTCCCATTCTCGTTCTAACAGCATTTGCTGTTATGCTGGCACTATTTGTCCATTCCAGTGTTCTTGCTGTTTCAGGAATGATTGTCCTATACTTAATCATGCTATTTATTCCATATGTGCTGCCTGGTTCACTATTTTTTCTGCCAACAGCCTATTTGGATTGGTATATGCAGTGGTTTGGCAATGTGTCAATTCGGTGGATGATACAAACTGTCACGTATTTGTGCTCTTCTTTCGCATTGTTTTTTACAGTTGGCTATTATATGTTTAATAGAAAAGAAGCCTAACTAGAGGGTGTTTTTCAATGTCTATTAAACTTCGTCTAATACTTTCAAATATTGCAATGATAACGGTTCCCATTATTTTGTTTTTAATAACTTCCTTTCTTTTGATGATTGTTTTTCTCGGTGATATCCGTGAGATGGCTACCTTCTTACCGGAGAGCCACAATTACCATAAAACCAAGCAAGAGGATACAATATTTTTCCTCGAGCTAAAAGAAAAATCCGCTGTAAATCCCGTCGAATTGATGAGTAAGGAGTATTTGAAATCACTAAATAACGTGCTAAGTGAGATTGAATCAGGATTAATTATCCGTAAAAACGATGAGGTTTATTATCTTACACGTGAGCTTGAAAATATTCGTACTGATGAACTGCCGGAATTTGGAACAGAAAAAAGCTTCCGCAGCCTTGAAGAAATCGGTGAGCAGACTTTTGCTATAAAGCAGCATGATTTCTTCTTAAAAGATGGCAGTAAAGTCTCCTTATTTTTAATGAGGGACGCAAGCCCATGGAATCAGTTTGTCCGAACCTTCTTCCCTATCCTCTTCGGTTTATGTTTATTGATTTTAATTGCCACTAATGGGTTATTAACCTATTTTGTATCAAAGAGTATTATCAAACCCATTAATCAATTGAAGAAGGCTGCTCACTTTATAAAAAACGGTAACCTCGAGCATTCCATTTCAGCAGCGAGGAATGATGAGATTGGCCAATTAACACAAGCATTTGAAGAAATGAGAATTCAATTAAAGGAATCACACGAGATTCAAAAACAATATGAGGATAACCGAAAGGAATTAATTGCCCATATCTCTCATGATTTAAAAACACCAATAACCTCGATTAAAGGTTATGTTGAAGGCATCCGTGATGGCGTAGCAGACACACCTGAAAAGAAAGCCCGATATATCCAAACCATCTATACAAAGGCTGTGGATATGGATCATTTAATTGATGAATTATTCTTATTTTCCAAGCTGGATTTAGGCAAAGTCCCCTTTGAATTCGAACGAATTGATATCAAAGATTATTTAACCGATTATTTCGAGGAATTGAGCTTCGATCTTAGAAAACAGCATGTGGAACTACATTTTCAATTTGCCCCTCTGGGCCATTATCAGGTTGTAGCAGACCGTGAAAAGTTCAAACGAGTGCTAGCAAATATTATTAATAATAGCTTGAAGTACATGGATAAAGATAAAAAGGAATTAATCATATCCATAGATTCTACTGACGAAGACGTTGAGATTTCCATTGCTGATAATGGACCAGGTATCCCGGAAGATTCAATCCCCTTTATCTTTAATCAGTTTTATCGTGCCGAGCAATCCAGAAATAAATTAACCGGTGGCAGCGGTTTGGGACTTTCCATAGCAAAAATGATTATCGAGGAACATAACGGAATGATAAGATTAGAAAGCACACTAACTGTGGGAACAAAAATAACCATTATTTTGCCGCACCATTCCTGTTCTGAGGAGGCAACATCATGAAAAAAGTATTAATCATAGAAGATGAAAAAAGCATTGCGGAATTAGAACAGGATTATTTAGAAATCAACGGCTTTCAGACAGAAATGGTTCATACAGGAGATATCGGTCTTCAAAAGGCTCTAACACAGGATTTTGATTTAATTTTGCTCGATGTCATGCTTCCAAACATTGATGGTTTTGAAATCTGCAAGAAAATACGAAGTATCAAGGATATCCCAATCATTTTGGTGACAGCAAAAAAAGAAGAAATCGATAAGATTAGAGGTCTTGGGCTAGGTGCTGATGATTATTTAGTTAAGCCGTTCAGTCCGAATGAAATGGTAGCTAGAGTGAAGGCACATTTATCCCGATATGAGCGATTATCAATGAAACAAACTACAGAATCCCAAGAAATTTACATCCGTGGTTTATTCATAGACCGCTCCTCACGACGTGTTTTTGTTAATAACAAAGAAATTACCTTAACCACAAAGGAATTCGATGTTCTAACCTTTCTTGCATTAAACCCAGATCAGGTCTTCAGTAAAGACCATTTATTTGAAAGAATCTGGGGCTATGACAGCAATGGGGACGTTTCAACCGTCACCGTCCACATCCGTAAAATAAGAGAAAAAGTCGAACTTGACCCCTCTAACCCTGAATACATAGAAACCGTATGGGGTTCGGGCTATCGTTTTCATTAACCTTTTATTCACCCTGGTGACAGGCACCACAAAAAGACAGTGTCCACCCCAGGTGGACACTATCTTTTTGTGGTTTAGTGTATTTGACTTTGGAATAGTGTGTTACGATTGTTGAATTTAGTGACCAATTTTAGTAGGAATAGGTTGCCTATTAGTAATACAGCTCCTATTAGAAATAATGTTAATGGGCTTAGGAAGAACATTCCACTCGCTTGACTTATGATGATTCCAACGATTGGCAGCACAAGTATTCCGCCAAATTGCTGGGCTTCTTGGAACGTTTTAACCTTTGCCGAAATTAAGACATTTAAGATAATATTGAATAGTACTAATATCGGAATTACCCAAAACATTAAAATCATCCAGATAGAGTTAAAATATAAGATTACTTTAAAATGTGGATACGTAATTACATTGACAATTATTGAACTAATGATAAATGCAGCAAACGAAATAGCTAATGTTGGAATTAAGGAGGCTAACACTTTACCAAGAAACAAGTTTTTAATTGAAATAGGTGCAAACAATAATGTTTCTAATGTATTTCTCTCCTTCTCTCCTACAAAACTATTTGAAGAAGTAACCATTGAGTTAATAATCGCTACCATTAAGAAAAAGGGAATCATCATAAAAGATAAGAAAAAATATACAAATTTATATCCAAGTGTCGGCAATGCAATAAGAGTATTTCTCATATCCTCATTAGGAAAATTCTCAATAAATGAATTAAGTGGTTTTTCAATATCTTTTGAAGAAGTTCCGACTAAATCAAAATGAATTCCGAAGTAGGCGATACCAGATGGAACTACAATACATAGGATTAATGCGATGATTATCATGGGAACCCAGACCTTTTTGGATGAAAAAGCAGCTTTCATATCTTTCCGTGCAATGGTTAAAATCGTCTGTTTATTCAACCCCTCTTCCCCCCCTAATAGTAAAATAAATCGCCTCTAGGCTTCTGTTGGTTATCTCACAAGTATGAATCCATGTTTCATTAAGAATGTTAGATAATAAAGGAGTAATCTCCTCTTTTGTGGACAGCAAAAACTCCAATTGGTTTGCCCCTCTTCTTTTATATGGGTGCCCCTTGTAGGTTTGGCTATTAAGAGGCTTAAGACCCGTTTCTACTAATAAGTTGATTTTCTTTAAGTATTTATCCTCCAATTCCGCCAACGTTCCGTTTTCTACGATTCTTCCATCTACTAAAAACAAGTACGAATCACAGATGGTTTCAAGCTGATGTAGAACATGAGAACAAATTAAGATTGTAACCCCTTCTTCTTGGTTCACTTTACGGAGATAATGGATTACCTCATTAATTCCTTCAGGGTCTAACCCATTCGTTGGTTCATCTAAAAATAGTAGGTCTGGATTATGCAATAACGCTTTTGCTAGTGCAATTCTTTTCTTCATGCCTGTAGAAAAGCTGCCAACCATTTGATCCTTAAAGCCCAGCATATCGAATTGCTCAAGTAAATGTGTAATTCGCTCCGTATTTGAATATCCATAGATTTTAGAAAAGAAGATAAGATTATCCCAGGCCGACATATCATGATAAAGACTTGCACTTTCTGTAACAATTCCAACCCTTTTTCTGATTTCATCACCCTGTAATTTTGGATTGAACCCCATTACGTTCATCATTCCAGTAGGCGCTTCAATTACTCCGTTTAACAAACGAATAATCGTTGTTTTCCCTGCCCCGTTTGGACCCAACAGTCCATTAATACTTCCTTTCTTTATTGTAAAAGAGACATCTTTTAATATTTCACGTTGATTAAACTGTTTGCTGACTTTTTTGACCTCAATAATATTTGTCAAATTTCTCCCCCCATAACCTTCATCCTTCTTTATAACGATTAACAATGGGTAATCGTTCATAATAATTAAATATTTATTTGATAATCTCTCTTTATTACATAAGAATGACCATATGTTCGAAAGGTTTTTGTATTTATGTTGCCGAATAGATGCAGGAATAAGAAGTGAGGAGAATTAGTATGTCAATAAAAAAAGGGAGTATTCTGGTAGTTGAGGATGAGGAAAAGATTGCACGAGTATTGGAACTTGAACTTGAATATGAGGGGTATGAAGTAACCAAAGCATTCGATGGTCTAGAAGCTCTTGAAGCCTATCGTACTGGAAATTGGGATTTAATTTTATTGGATGTTATGCTTCCAGGGTTAAGCGGGATTGAACTTCTTCGGCGCATTCGAAAAAATGATCTCCTTACACCTGTCATTCTATTAACAGCAAAAAGCTCTGTTGAAGACAAAGTATCTGGACTTGACCAGGGGGCCAATGATTATATTACAAAGCCCTTTCAAATTGAAGAACTGTTGGCAAGAATCCGTGCAGCCTTAAGAATCAAACATGCTGAAGAAAAACATGCTCAAAATGAAATCGAAGACCTGCTGCGATTTGCAGACTTATCCATCAATCAAAAATCTAGAGAAGTTACTAGAGGCAATAGTGAGTCCATTGATTTGACTCCCAGGGAATATGACTTACTCGTATACCTAATGGTCAATAAACGACAGGTGTTAAGCAGAGACCAAATACTCGGGGCCGTATGGGGGTATGACTTTTTCGGGGATACAAATGTTGTGGACGTCTATATCCGTTATGTTAGAAAAAAGATTGACCTCCCACATCTGTCCCCGTTGATTCATACGGTTCGCGGTGTTGGGTATGTGTTAAAGGATTCCAAATGAAACTGAAAAATAAAATAAATCTTTATACCGCTTTTTTATTTGCGATCCTGCTGCTCATCATAAATATTACCGTTTATTACTCCTTCAGCAAATTAACACTCGACAGCGAACTTAGCACGGCGAATGATGAAATGAAAAAAATATCTGAGAATATCGGAAAATCGCTTGGAACTATATCCGAAGATCTCCTTTTAAGATCTTATGTCCCTGTAAACGGGATGATTCAAATTGTTACCAAAGATAAGAATGACTCCTCTCCGTATACTAGCCCTGGAGCACATGACTTAAGTAAGCGGCAATCAGTTTTTTATAGTAATGAAGTCAGTAAAACGATCGAATACGAGGACCGACTATTTAGCTTTCAATCTATGCCAATCATATTGGAAGACGGAAGCATTGCCAATCTGCAGATAACAAAAAGCATGGAAACGGCAACCAATAATTTATCCATTCTGCGACTTGTGTTAATCATGGTAACTCTTCTTGCGCTGATTCCTGTATTAATATCAAGCCGGATTCTAAGCAACCTGATTACCATGCCCGTAACATCTATGATAAGAACCATGAGAGATATAAGGCAAAGCGGAGCTTTTAAGCGCCTTAAGCTTGAGGGCAGTTCGAAAGACGAACTTTTTCAAATGGGGCAAACCTTTAACCATATGATTGATTTATTAGAAGTCAACTTTGATAAACAGAAACAATTTGTGTCTAATGCGTCGCATGAACTTAAAACCCCATTAACCATAATAGAAAGTTACGCAAGTCTATTAAAAAGAAGAGGTCTAACAGAACCGAAGCTTTTTCTTGAATCAATCGAAGCGATTCACTCCGAGGCAATCCGTATGAAGGAAATGACAGATCAACTTTTAATGTTAGCAAGACACCATGAACAATGGAATATTGATCTCAACCAGTTAAACATCAGCCATTTAATCACCCAAACCCTCAAAGCTTTTAAAAATGCATATAATCGTGATATTGAATTTGTTCAGGAGAATGATTCCCCCCTATTCATCGAAACCGATGAAAAAAAACTAAAGCAGCTACTGTTTATTTTTTTAGACAATGCAAGGAAATATAGTGATAAAACCATAACAGTAGAACTAGGGGATGACCACGATGAAGTTTTTATAAAAATTATTGATCGTGGAATTGGTATTCATAAAAGCGACCTTCCTAAAGTGTTTGACAGGTTTTATCGGGTTGATAAGGCAAGGAGCAGAAAACAGGGCGGTTCTGGTTTAGGATTGTCGCTCGCGAAGGAAATAGCTGATGCGATCGGTGTTATCATTCATCTAGATAGTGTACTTGGTGCAGGAACTACCGTCACAATTCAGAGTAAAAAAATTGAAAAATGATAGCAATTTCTCATCACTATCTCATTTTCATATAAGAAAATAATTGGTAATAAGGTGGTGAAAGAAAAGTGAAGAGATTATCTTGGTTTTGGGTAACCATTTGCTCAATCATAATTGTAATTGTTTTTGTCAGCTGGCAGCAATTTGGAAACCTCTCTCCATCTGGAGGCATGTTAACAGAAAAGGAAGCTGCAGAACTTGTACAAGAGCGTTATCAAGGAGAAGTGACCTTATTGAAACTAGCCGATCAGCAATATCAAATAGAACTCGAAAAACAGACAAAACTTTACGTCATCAAGCTGGATGCGAAAAACGGAAAAATATTATCGTTTAATGAAAGTACCAAATCAACTGCACCATCACCAGATTCTCCTGCAAGAGTAGAGCTTCCTGAAGAAGAACTAAAAGAAATCGTACTCAACACAATAAATGGATCACTTGTATCTTTCGAGAAAGTTGATACTAATCAAAAACCGACTTATAAAGCAATTGTGAATGAAGCCGACAAACAAACAACGATTATTGTTGACGCCGCTTCAGGTTCCATCCTCTCCACCACGTCATCTGAAATCAATCCCCCTCCGAAAACTTTAACAGAAGATGAGGTTATAACTATTGCGAGTTCTCAGGTTCAGGGAGATGTTGATGATATTTGGCTGGATACAGAAGGGGGTCAAACCTTTTACCTTGTTAAAATCGAAACAAATGATGACCGTGAAGCAACTGTCCAGATCCATGCCATTACAGGGAACGTACTGTCAGTATCTTGGGATGATCATAGAAGTAACCAAAACGGAAGAGACGATGATGATTAGTTTATAAGAAACGATTTTTATGAACAAGTATTTCTCATGGATTTCTAATGTTTCTATCCTTTTGCTCTCATATTCGGTGTATATACTGAAATTGTAGAAAGGTAATAGGAAAAGGAGGAAATCATAATGAAAAATAAAGTTCTAATAGGTGTAGTGTCATCATTACTCGTTTTGGGTGGAGCTATTGCAGTCGGCGCTTCAAAGAATGATACTCGTCCAGATGATTTGATTCATCTTAATGACAAATCATTTGTCATCAATCTTGATACTAAAAGCTTTCCTGAAATAAAAGAAGGTCAAGAAATTGAACTAGAAACAGAGCACGGTCAAACATTCTACAAAATTGAAAATGCCGATGACAGCAGTAAATCAACTGCTTCCCAATTTACCACTTCGGCTTTATCCATTGAAGAAGCAGCAAAAATTGCCACAAATGAGGTAAACGGTACGATTACCGAAGTTGAAAAGGAAATGGAACATGGCAGACTAGAATACAAAATTGAAATTCAGTCAGATCAAGGCGAAGCTGACGTACGAGTTGATGCTGAAACAGGAAAAATCACACGAGTAAAGTTCGATGATGACAGCAAAGATAATCATGACGATGATGACAAAGGCAGAGGCACTGATGACAGCAATATTGATGGATAAGTAGGAGGGAGAACAATCGTTAACTCGATTGTTCTTTTTCGTCCTATATATGTAATTTACACCTATTGGTTATATTAAATAAAAAATACATATATAATATGTTAATTACATCGTTATCCTGTTTACACTATCCGAATTATGGCTAAAAAGATTATATTAATCAACCATAGGAGGTAGTTTAATTGGGTAAGTTATTATCTGAAAAATTTTCGAAAAATCCTTTCAGAATCCCATATTTACGAATGGGAGCTGGAGAACCTCTGGTTTTTATTCATGGGCTTGGTGAAATCAAGGAAGGCTGGTCAAATCAGTTTGAATTCGCACAACATTATGACTTGATTATCCCAGATTTACGTGGACATGGGGAGTATATTACTGATGAGGAAATTTCGATCAAAAACTTTGCCTTGGATGTTATAAGTTTGTTGAAAGGTCTTGGGATCGATAGCGCCCACATTTGCGGACTATCAATGGGTGGAATGGTTACACAAGAGATCTACCGTCAAGCACCAGAAATGTGCCGGTCCCTTACGCTCGTAAGTACGTTTCATTATGCACCAAAACATTTCGGACAGCTCTTTTTAAAATATCGTAAGTTAAGAGCAGACTCAATTTCTCTTGAGAAGCAAAAAAATATAGCTGCACGTGTTTGCCTTTATTCTTGGACTGAGGAAAACTTTGAGAATTTTTATAAATTCTATCAGCCTAATCATGACTACTATCTTCCTTCCATGCATGCCTGCCTTGAAGTTAATAATCTATGTCTACTGCCAAAGATAAAAGTTCCAACTTTAATTATTGGCGGTCAGTACGATTCGATAACCCCCGCTTGGATACAATTACTCATGCATAAACAAATTAGACATTCAGAATTTGTTATTTTTAGAAATACAGGACATATTGCAAAGCTAGAGGCAAAAGAGGCATTCAATGAGGTACTGCGAAACTTTTTAAATAAACATAAAAAGGCAAGTTAAGGGAAGGAATCTCTTCCCTTCCTTCCCTTAACCATTATATAATCTTGTACTCATCTTTATTACAAACAATTAAAGTGGATTAGAACGAATGGAAGCCCATTCATCTACAACTATCGCGAACAATCCGGTTATTGCTAAGGAAACATGACCGGCTTCTACAAGCTTGTACGTTTTATCTTCACTAGAAACTAAATCCATAATCGGCAAGCTTTGTGGTTCTAACACTAAATTATCATTAGTTGAGGAGATAACAAACAAATTCGATTTAATATTTTTTAAATCTGCATGTTTATTGCCAATCATTAATTTGCCTTTAACAAGCTTATTCTCCTTAAAAAGATCATTCGCTAATTGTCTAAATGCCTCACCTGCAAATGGGACCTGATCAGTTGTCCATTTATTCATTCGACGCCATTTATCCACATATCTAGCATCATGGGCTCGATTTAAAAGCGTCGTATAGTTACTAAAATAAATCGGAGCCGATACTGCGCGAAACATTGCTTCCACATAGGTTGACGGAACATTTCCATAAACATCAATTAAGCGATCAACATTTATATCACCATTCCTAAAACCCTCTGCCCATTTATCTGGACCAACATATTCAGTAAAATCTATAGGTACCGTTGCAACAATCAAGTTTTTAATGGGTTCTTCCGCAATGGAAGCATAAATAGAGGCAATTGTACCGCCTAAACAATAGCCTACTATTGTAATTTCATCGGTCTCTGAATGGCGAATGGCGCGCTTAACTGCCGTTCTTAAATATTTTTCAATGTATGTATCCAAGCCGATGTTTTTGTCTTCATAACCGGGAGTACCCCAATCTAATAAATACACATCATATCCACGGTTTGTAAGTCCCTCAATTACGCTTGCCTTCGGAGCAATATCAAGAATATAAGGTTTATTAAATAAGGAATAGACGAAAAATAATGGAATATCATATTTTTTTTGTTTTGCCGGGTAATGCCATAATATGGATTTATTCTTTCTCCAAACCTCAGTCCTAGGTGTATGGCCAATTTTGGGTTCTGGCTCATTTAGCACTTGGAAAAGATGTTTCCAGCGATTCATTTCTTTTTCATAATCTAACTCTAAAGGAGGAAATAAATCCTTAAAGAGCGTATCTGCTGCCACTTCTTAAGCCCCCTTTGCTACTTATATTGTTGACCCAGCACCTGTACGGACCGGTTCTTTTTGATGGTCATTTTTCACGTGACTCTTAAGTATTTCAATATCTTCTTTAAGAATAGTTAATTTATTCAATTCAAACTTAATCTCTTGTAGTTCGCTTTGTAAGGTCTTTGTATCTGCAAGTTCCTTTTTTGTTTTTACTAACTCTGTTTTTAGTTGTTTCGTTAGTTTAATAATTTCTTTAGATACCTCTACAACACTTTCGATTTCCTTGCTTTGTGAATTAACTGAATCTTGTAAACCCCAAATCTGTTCTTCAAGAGAATCAATTTTTTCTTCCGTTTGAATGGTTAAAGAAGTAACATTCGCCAAGTCATTTTTAGTTGGAATATTAAGCACGCCTGCAAGTGCCTCTTGATTCTTTTTGATTTTTTCAACGTAACGAGAGTGCGAATCAGTCCCCACTTTTGACATTTTGACAAATTCATTGTTATTGGACAAAAGAAAAATAAAATCATTTATTTGTTTTTCCCAAATTTCACTATACTTTTTGAAAGAATCATATGGATCAAACGGACTTTTAGTTGACATCTGGTTCACCTCAGGTAGTGTTATGATTTTGACTCCGAAGTATTCTTCATATATTGCTGAAATGGTAAAAGTGCAGACTTTACTTGTTTTTCAAAAAGATTCACGAACATTTTCTGATTTTCATATAATATATTTGTTGTACTCTTTACACCTTCAATATACTTCTCTCTGCTTCTCTTTCTAAAAGAAAGATATTGCTCGACACTTTCTAAATACTTGTCTAGTGCTTGTCCAGTGGTTAATGCACGAATAGGTGTAGTAAATAAAGAGGTGGTTTTATTTTGAATGTCATCAACTACTTGGTTAATCTCTTCATAAGATTTGACAGGGAAAAAATGTTGTATCGTAGTCGTAGTCATAAGTAATTCTTCACGAGCATATTTCTCCCACTCAAGAAGCTCTCTCTTAAATTGCTCGGTAATAGCTTGGCTATTATCCTGATTTCTTTTAATACTATCCACAAATTTTTTAGTAGCATTCAAGAAAATTTCATCATGATGGTTTAATCGCCCTGCCCATTCATCCACTTCCTCGTGAGCAGCCCTCCATATTAATTCAAAACTTGAAAGCTGATTATCCTTGTTCTCTTGATTTTCAAATGTAGATTCATTTTTATTAACCATTGTTTTTCCTCCATTTAGTTAGTCTTCGAATAACCTCTTCAATTCTTCGAGTTCATTCTTCAACGATTTTATTTTATGTACCTTTAAATCCTTCACTTCATTTTCCATACCGCAAAGCATTTCAGATAAAGATTTATTAAGTTTCTTTAACTCAGAATAGTTGTTTTTTAAAACTACATTTACCGTATAAAGTTTTTCTTCAAGATCATCCAGCTTATCCTCACCATCTACTTTTCTATTAGCAAGTTCAGCAAAATCATCTTTCTTAGAAAGATTAAATTGAGTTAACCAGTTGTTTATTACCTTTTGTTGAATCTCTACCTGGTCTAAATGATTTTCAAATGATTTTCCAAAAGCACGTGTAAAGGTTGGGCAATTGGTAGATGAATGGATCCTTTTGTTCCAATATTTTTCTAAGTTTTTGTAAAATTCTACAGGATCTAGTTGTTTTGATTCCATAAATGTCCTCTTTATCTAACTGGTTAGTAGGTTTTTACAAGAATATTACTATAATTCAAATTATTATAATAAATAATCCATTTGTAAACCTTCGTTCTTCGACAAATTTCATCATTTCTCTTAAAAGTGCTCTATAACTTAACTTTTTCTTTATGGCCTTTCCATTTATCCCCTAATAAAATCTTAATACATTTCATTTTATTAAAATATGAATTTTTATCAACATTCACAAAAATGTAAAGAATCAAAATTCATTTTATAAAAAGTACCCTCTCTAACATGGGTTCTTGTGTGTATCGTTTATTGTTTTATTGAATAATCAATTGTTTTATAGACAACAAAAAATGTAGCTAATGAAAACAAAGCCTCTTTCAAACCAAATATAAAAATCGAGCTTAAGAAAATAAAGAAATTCAAAAACATTACAATTTGGCCTATTGAAAAAGATGTCCGTTGACTAAATAAAATCCCCAATACCTCTGTACCGTCTAATGACCCTCCAAAGCGAATAACCATCCCGACACCTAAACCTAATAATCCTCCTCCCAAAAAAATTACTATCAACGGATCTTGTGTTAAGGATGGATAAGGTTCAAGAAGATGCGTACAGAAAGATAGAATTAGAATCGCAAATAGACTAAACAAAATAAACCTTTTACCAAGATAAGAATAGCCTAAACAGAAAAAAGGAGTATTTAAAACTAAGAGAAAGAAGCCAACTTCAATGCTAGTCATATGTGAGAGAATAATACTGACTCCAACAATCCCGCCATCAATTACATTATTCTTCATCAAAAATAACTGTAATGCTAAAGCAGCCATAAAGGCGCCACAAAATATGAATAGTAATCTTTTGGGTATAGATATATATTCTGATCTCCTATCCGTTAGATAATATTTAATTCTCTCCTTATACATGTAAAGCTCCTTTGAGTTATTTTTTTTGGGATGATATAGCTCATTATATTCCCCCATAAAATGGAACATGCCCGACCATGGGTCAGGCAGAGGTAAACTTTTCAATATGATTTTTGGTCTATCTGTATAATCTAAATCAAAATCTTCCTGATTTAAAAATAGAGTAAAAAAGTAAGAGGAACATTGCCGCGGCAATCCCAAAGCCGATTTCTATGATTGGCAAACTGTGAAACAAAATAGAAGTTTGTCCCGATAACGAAGCACCGACAATGATTCCTACCAATATTATGCTAAAGGAAAGCAGCACAATGCTAAAGGAGAGCCTGTTGCTTATCTTATTAAGTTTTTTAAGAACTGGTTCTATTTCTGGTGTTGTGATTTCAATCTGCATTTTGCCTTTTTTCATTACAGATGTAAAATCTTTTATCGTTTTCGGGAATTCTTGAAAGATGTCTCCGTATTCGCTAAAATTTGACCATGCAAACTCAGCCACGTTTTTCGGCTTAAAGCGATCCAGGAGCAGTTGTTTTCCAAATGGTTCAGCTACTGCTAAGATACTAATTTCTTGGTTTAGCTTTTCAACTGTTCCTTCTAATGTTAGCAGGGTTTTTCCTAATATCGTTAAATCGGTTGGTATCGTAATGTTATGTCTGTAGGCAACTGAAAAAAGTTCATTCACAGCTGTTCCAACACTCATCTGGCTAAATGGAACATCTAGGTATTTTTCCCGAAGCTGATCTACATCTGAATGTAACTGCTTTACATCTACATCATCAGGTACAAGTCCCATGCTCGTAATGGCCCTCACAACATCTGCTGTATTTTTACGCATTAACGCAATCACAAAAGAGGCTATGTGGGATCTCATTTCAGGAGTGATTCGGCCCACCATACCAAAATCCATAAATGCAATTACCTGACCTGGCAGGGCAACGATATTCCCTGGATGGGGATCTCCATGAAAGAAACCATCAATTAAGATTTGATGAAAAAGTGCATTTACTACTTTTTCACCTAATACTTTTGTATCGTACCCCGCTTGATGAAGCTTCTCAATTTCATTTAATTTAATTCCATCAATATATTCCATTGTTAATATCTTTTTCGTCGTGTAAACCCAATGAACCTTAGGTATGTGAACTTTATTATCGTTATTAAATTGTTTAGCAATTTTTTCAGCGTTTCTACCCTCATTTTCATAATCTAATTCTTCCCGGAGCGACCTTGATAATTCCTCTACAATTGTCCGAATCTGGTACCTTTCTACCCAATCAATTCTACTTTCCGCTAATCTTGCTAGATCTATGAGAATTTCTAAATCCGTTTCAATCACACTCATAATATTGGGACGTTGCACTTTAACAGCAACACGCTCTCCTGTGAGCAAGACCGCATGATGGACTTGCCCAATCGATGCGGCAGCTAGTGGTATCTCACTAAACTCCGCAAATGAATCTTCGATAGAATCAGCCAATTCCTCTTCTATTATTCTTTTTACATCTTCAAACGAGAATAGAGCAACATTATCCTGAAGTTTCACTAACTCTTGCAGGATTTCAGCTGGAATGATATCGGGTCTAGTGCTGGCAATCTGTCCTATTTTCACAAAGGTTGGTCCTAGTTCCTCGAGAAACATCCTAATTCTTTCACCAGTTGTTCTACTATTTCGTGATTTATTTCCTTCAACAAATACTCTTTTCGGTACCGATAACAAATCTAGGAGACCTAACTCTTTCATAACAAAACCAAATCCATACTTGGTAAAAGTATATACAATGTCACGATAGCGTTGAATATGGCGAATTTTTTTCTTAATCATTTATGTCACTCCTGCTGGGAGTCTTTTATTATTTACTTCCCGAATCAAGATTCTCACTTTTCCCTGCCATTTACAAGTTGATTCTCAGATTGTTCAAGTAAATAACAAAAAGACGCATCTTTGTCCGACACGTCTCGTGTTTACCTACTGGTTTTTCACCATATTAAATACCTGCTCCACATCTTTATCCCCGCGGCCTGATAAATTAACGACCAGGACATCTTCTTTCGCTAAATCCTTTGCTAGTTTTATCGCATATGCAACCGCATGGGAACTCTCTAAAGCTGGAATGATTCCTTCTGTTTTACTGAGAAGCAAAAATGCTTCTAACGCTTCTTGTCCAGTAACTGTAACATATTCCGCTCTGCCGCTGGTTTTTAAATGGCTATGCTCTGGTCCAACACCAGGATAGTCCAAACCGGCAGCAATCGAATAGGTAGGCTGAGGATTTCCATTTTCATCTAGAAGCGTCAAACATTTGAAGCCGTGAATGATGGCTGGAGTGCCTTTTGTTAGGGTCGGCGCTTCCTCTGGTTCCACGCCAATTAATCGTACATATTTTTCGTCGATATAGTGTGCAAAAGCACCAATTGCATTACTTCCTCCGCCAGCACAGGCAATCACTGCCGTTGGCAGCTTGCCCTCTTTTTCGATAATTTGGCGCTTTGATTCTTCACTTATAATCGCTTGGAAATGTTTAACCATGGACGGATATGGATGAGGACCTACTGCGGATCCTAATAAATAAAACGTATTTTGATAGTTTTGAACCAAATCTGCTAAGGCTTCATCGACAGCGTCCTTTAATCTGCCCTGCCCTTTCTCAACCGGAATTACCTTTGCTCCTAATAATTCCATCCTAAAAACGTTTAGCGCCTGACGCTCCGTATCGAGCTTGCCCATGTAAATGACACATTCCATCCCAAACATGGCACATGCAGTAGCCGTTGCTACACCATGCTGACCTGCACCCGTTTCCGCAATAATTCGTTTCGCACCCATTCGTTTTGCTAATAAAATTTGACCGATCGCGTTATTTATTTTATGAGCACCAGTATGGTTTAAATCTTCCCGTTTTAAATAGATTTTTGCTCCGCCGATCTTTTTCGTTAAATTCTCCGCAAAGGTCAGCGGGTTTTCACGTCCGACATATTCCTTAAGATAGTAGTTAAATTCCTCGATAAAATCTGGGTCATCTTTATACTTTAAAAACTGTGCTTCCATTTCATTGAGCACTAATTGAAGGTCCTCAGGAACGAAACTTCCCCCAAATTCACCAAAATAACCTCTGCTTTCCACAACTACTTTTTCCATCCTCAGCTCGTCTCCTTTTTAAACTACTATTTAATTAATAATTTTTATTTAACTATTATATATCCATATAACAGAATATTCAAATAATAATCTTTAAAACTCTAATAGGTAAAAACTCTTACTAGATTTCCAAAATTAATAGAACCTCTTTCATATGATTTACTTTTAACACAGTGGTAAAATATAGAAATGAAAGGAGAGATATATATGAAAATTGCAGTACTTGTGGGCAGTAATCGTAAGGAATCGTTTAATAAAAAATTAGCGTTATTTATGCAAAAACGCTATCAAGCGACAGCAGAATTTGAGATTCTACCGATTGAACAACTTCCAATGTATAATCAAGATGATGAACTAACACCACCGGAAATCGTAACAGATATAAAGCAAAAGGTCGCTCAAAGTGATGGTGTTCTTTTCGTCACACCTGAGTACAATCACTCTATTCCTGCTTTTTTAAAAAATGCCATTGATTGGTTTTCTCGTGTCGATAAAGTCATGGTGAACAAACCAGTCATGATAATCGGCAGTTCCCCTGGAGTATTAGGAACCGTCCGTGCGCAAATGCACCTACGACAGATTTTAAATTCGCCAGGCATTTCTGCACTAACACTGCCGGGAAATGAAGTATTTATTGGTGCCGTTCATGAAAAGCTGGACGAATCAGGAAATCTCGTTCATGTGCCAACCATTCAGTTCATTGATACTGTAATGGATAACTACATAAATTGGATAAAAAAACAAAGCCTATAAATGCAAACACGCATGGATTCTTTATCCATGCGTGTTGCATTGTGCTCATATTACTTTGAATGGTTCATTTCTTTTTCTAACTTTTCAATCCTTGTGTCAATCGTGGTCTGATTATATGAACGATTGACTTGATTCTCGAGATTGTTAATGTAATTTTCAATTTCTTCAAAGCGTGAAATCGATTTAGCAGTATAAGTGTTGGATTCTAATACCTGGTCAATTCGATGGTTTGCTCTCGTTACGTTTTCACGTGCCATTAGTTCCATCCTGCGAAGCTGCATATCTTTTAATTTATTCTTCATATCTCCATGTTTTCTTTCCAGTTCAGCCAGCTGGCCTTTTACTTGCTCGAGTGCTGATTTAACTCTCTCTGCGCGATTAGAATATACTTGCTGCTCCTCAGAGGCAAATTGATAAAGCTCGGTTTCTCCCCCTTTTAAAGCTACTTCAGCCTGATATTTCCTTTTTTCAGCTAACTGCTCGGCAGTGTACAACTCTTTTGTGAATTCCTCCTTAAGTGCAGTTTGACGCTCCAAAAGATTTGCCACTTTTTCTGTTTCCTTTTCGCATTGGAAAAGGTATTGATTCAGTATAGAAATAGGATTTTGTTTCTCTTTTTTATCTAGTGCCTCGTTTAAATCTGCTGTAATTGTATTTTTAATTCTTGTGAAAAGATTTGTCATGTTATATTCGCTCCTTTAATTAGTAGTTTTTAATTTCATTCCATTGCTTTTCAAAATTTACAAATGGATCTGATTCTTCTTTGATTACTGAATGTTTGCTTGAATTCCAGTTCTTATAAACTAGATAAAGAATGTATGCAGCCACAAGGCCGATAATAGCTGGTGCATTAGAGATAGAGGCCATTAGGAACATAACCCCGACGATACCAAGTGCAATTTTCCATCCTGTTGATTCTGCTTTTAAGAATTGTTTGTAGGTGAAATATAAAATCGCGAGACTTATTAATAACCCAATCATCGGACCAAGTGTAGAAAGTAAGATGAGGGCTGCAATTCCTCCCGCTAAGACTAAACCGAATTTTTTCATTTTGTTTTCCTCCTTTTGTTTTCTTGATATCATCTTACCTTTTTTAATGGTTTCAGATAATTGCGCCTGAGCTTGATTTTCATATAGGACTGAAGTCGTAGTTAGGGTCATCCTACCGGAGGGAGACCCTTCACACAAAAATAAAAACATTTATTACATTGAGGCAGTTTACCTAAAAAAGTTTGTTTTTTATTCAAATATGGTTTGATAATCTACTTACCCCATGAGGTATAATTAGCACAATGACTCATGGAAGTAGGAGAAAAATTAGATTTATGATTGTATTCCATTTTTACAAGGTGGTAATAAAAATGAAACGATTGTCGAACTTTTTAACATTATTTCTTGTGGTACTCCTTTCTGCATGCGGAGTGAGTACAGAAGGATATAGAAATGTTACTTCAGAGGAAGCCAAGCAATTAATTGACGACAACGAAGTAGTTGTATTGGATGTTCGCACCCCTGAAGAGTATGAAGAAGGTCATATCCCTAATTCAATATTGGTTCCAGTACAAGAATTGGAGTTTAGATTGAATGAATTAGGAAAGGAAGAACACTATCTAGTGGTTTGCCGTAGTGGAAATCGTTCTACTCAAGCTAGTGAAATATTAATAAATAATAAATTTACTAATATTTATAACATGATCGGCGGGATGAATAACTGGTCTTACGAAATTGAAAATTAAATATAATAAGGACAAGAGAAAAGAACCCAGTATTTTTAATGGGTTCTTCCTTTTATAAAACGAGATTTAAGTCTCGGCATTTATTTTTATATGATTCAAATTTAAACCTTTAATACAACAAATTGTCCGCCACCGAATAAGGACTTGGTATAGTCAATCTTTGCATTATTGAAATAAACCTGGTCTCTTTCGTTTACTAAAAACCTAATACCACTTTCTTCTGTGATTTCATCACTTTCTAAAGCTGACTCTTCCAGAGTCAGACGTAACTGGGGACCGCCTCAGCCAATGCCCATTGATAAACGAATAAGTGGCTTATTACCTTTATTAATTAGATCTTGTATTTCTTTCGTTATCGCAGCTATTGCCGCATGTGTAATTTTAACCATTGTATTACCTCCATAACAATGACAAATAAACCGCCTTTTATATTATTTTTATCCACTGAAAGTTATTAAATTATAGTATATCTTTCCCAAAAATAGAGTGTCACCCCTTTTTTATCGATTAGATCAACAGACCGCTGTTTATAGCGGTCAGTTATATCTAAAGGAGATAGGCATACCGACTAGCTTATTTCTTTTTAATCCAGAATTTAATGAGTTTATCATCTTGTTCCGTTTTCAAAATCGTATGTCCTGCATTTTTTGACCAAGCTGGAAGATCATTCAATGCACCTCTATCTGTCACATGAAGCTCTAATACTTGATTACTTTCCAATAAGTCTATGCCTTTTTTAAGCTTAACAATTGGCATTGGACATGTTAAACCACTAACATCTACCACAGAATCTACATTTATTTCATTGGCTTTTTCTTCAACTACGATCTCTGTCTCGCCAAGGTCGTTTGTTTTAGTCTCAACATTATTATTTATATTGCTTCCATATACA
Source organism: Neobacillus niacini NBRC 15566 (assembly GCF_001591505.1). GTDB lineage: Bacteria > Bacillota > Bacilli > Bacillales > Cytobacillaceae > Neobacillus > Neobacillus niacini. The sequence goes on along the minus strand of NZ_BCVA01000002.1, from coordinate 55,730 downwards.
GAGGAATAAGTTTTCCAACCACCATCCACATTTTTAACATGGTAACCATTATTTTTAAGAATCCGGCTTGCTAAATATCCTCTTAAACCTACCTGGCAGCTTACATAAACTGTCTTATCTTTTGGGATATCAACTAATTTATCCCTTAAGCCGTTTAGGGAGATATTTATAGAACCCTCAATAAAACCAAATTCACGTTCCATTGGTTCGCGAACATCGATTAATAACCCACCTTCTGATACGATTTTGTCAACCTCATGCCATTGAATATGTTCTAATTCCCCTTCCATGATATTGGTTGCCACATAACCTGCCATATTTACAGGATCTTTTGCTGATGAAAATGGCGGTGCATAAGATAACTCTAAATTCGTTAAATCCTCTACCGTTAATCCGCCCTTAATAGCCGTCGCAATTACGTCCATTCGCTTGTCTGCGCCATCGGCCCCTAATGCCTGAGCACCGAAGATTTTTCCCGTTTCTTTATCAAAGATTAATTTTAAGGCAATTGGTGCCGCGCCAGGATAATATCCCGCGTGTGAACTTGGATGAATATGAACAACCTCGTAGTTAACACCTAAGCGCTTTAATGTTTTCTCATTGTTTCCTGTAGCTGCAACGGTTAAATCAAATACCTTTGCGATGGACGTACCTAATGTTCCCTCGTACTTCTCTTTTTTACCCATCATGTTATTCGCAGCGATACGTCCTTGTCGGTTGGCAGGACCTGCAAGGGGAATCATTGCCTTAGTACCATTAATGTAATCGACAACTTCCACAGCATCCCCAACCGCATAAATATCTTCATTAGAGGTTTGAAGGTATTCATTTATAACAATTCCGCCACGCTCTCCTAATTCCAGTCCTGCTGTTTTTGCTAATTCATTTTCGGGTCTAACACCGATTGAAAGAATCGTCATATCTGTTTGAATTACTGTTCCATCTGATAGGATTACTTTCTTTCCCTTTTCAGCGAATGATTGGACACCATTTTCTAATATAAGGTGTACACCTTTTTCTTTTAAATGAGTGTGTAAAATACTCGCCATTTCAAAATCAATCGGTGCCATAATTTGATTGGCCATTTCAATAAGTGTTACCCTCGATTCCTCTATCAACGAGGTTTTCGACCATTTCTATCCCAATAAATCCACCACCGATAACAACAGCTTTTTTAGGTTTATTGTTATCAACATGGTTTTTGATTTTATCTGTATCAGGAATATTTCTTAATGTAAACAAAGTTGTATTTTCACTTAGTCCGGGAATAGGTGGAACGATTGGTCTTGCTCCAGGAGATAATAATAACTTGTCATATGATTCTTCATAAACTTCGCCGTTTTGTAGATTCTTTATCGTAACGTATTTGTTTTCTATATTAATGCTCAATACTTCACTTAGGTTGCGAATATCAAGATTAAATCTTTCCGACATTCCTCTTACAGTTTGAACTAATAATTTACTTCTATCTTTAATAGTCTCACCAATGTAATATGGTAATCCGCAATTTGCAAAGGATATATGTTCTCCACGTTCTACAAGAACAATCTCTACATCTTCACAGATTCTTCTTAATCTTGCTGCAGCTGTCGCCCCACCCGCAACTCCACCAACAATGATAATTTTCTTAGTCATAAATTCTCCTCCAAATTGAGTATCTATTTATAAAACACATATATTTATATAAATCTCAATATATACCCTACAGGGTTTATACCTATATGGGTATTATAGACCGCAAAAAAATAATGTAAAGACTCTATTTAATTTGTTCACAATTCCTTCATAATTACTGTGAACCATTAATTAACCTATCATTCTATAGTTCAGTTCCCTATAGAATATGAAAATTTATATTATATTAGTAAGAAATATGAACCAAATAATAAGGCAATAACAATTATAAATACACTAAGAGTAATAATATATTTTTTTGATGCTGTATATGTTTGGTTATTAATCGTATTGATTTTTATTAGATAAACAACGGTTGCCATAATGATTGTTATGATTCCGATACCAACTGAAGCAATTCCAATCATATTTGCAAGTAAATCCCCAACAGGTGAAAGACTTTCTTTCATATTAAAATGTAAATTTGTAACTAAGAAGCCCACTCCAATGATTGCAATAGCAGTTCTAATCCAAGCTAAAAACGTTCTTTCATTTGCTAAATGCTGCTGAATATACCTCGAATCGAGTGTTGGTACATTGCCATTTTCTTTTTCTTTCCCAATACTCATTGCTGTCTCCTCCTTAATTTAGGCTTTCCTTTCTTCTATACCCTTATATCCATCCTCTTTATACCTCAATATAGACGATAGCCTGATATCCTTGGAGCTCTAGTGGCTTTTTTGTGGATATATGGCTCCTAGAGAATCCGACAAACCTTTCCTTACTCTCCCAATTCACAGCATTATAACTTGAAAGCATATGTTCACGAAACGCTCAATATTAATTAACCGAATCTTAACATTCATTTTTGATAATGGGTGTATAAAATATTTCGGTTAGTCTTCTTTTAGGAGAAGCTTCCCCGATATGGAGAGGTGCTTAAAATGAACAGGCTTTTTATTTCTTCTGTTCTAGCAATTATATTGACAATTGTATTCGGATTTAGTGTATTCTTTTTGTTTATTCTCGATCCAAACAAGCAACCTGCAGTGAAATCTTCAACAGACAAGACTGCTTCGGCACATGTTGAAAAATCGGATCATCCCTATCTACCTCCAAGCATGGATGAAGTTCCCACAGGTGACGAAGGGGAGTTAATCAAACTTGGAGAAAATCTCCATAATCAAACAAGTACCCTTCTTGATGGATATGTAGGTAATACACTAAGCTGTGCAAGCTGTCATGCAAATGGTGGTGTGGATTCTTCGTTAGACCTTGTAGGAATTTCAAAGACATATCCACAATATAATCCTAGGGCTGGAAGAGAAGTAACTCTACAAGAACGAATTAATGGCTGTTTTAAAAGAAGTATGAATGGAACCCCCCTTCCACCAGACAGTAAAGAAATGAAAGCAATGGTTGCCTATTATACTTATATTTCAACCAATGTTCCAGATGGGACAATCGAACGGCCATGGGCTAAATTATCAAAGGCTGAAGGAGATTTATCAGCCATTAATATTGATGAAGGAAGAGAACTTTATAATAAGGCATGTATTACATGTCATGGGGAAGATGGATCTGGAGATGGAACAGGGCTTGCTCTTTGGGGTGATAAATCCTACAACATTGGTGCAGGTATGGCGCGAATCAGAACAGCGGGAGGATTTATTAAAGAATATATGCCAAAAGTAGCTACCGGTGGTTATGAACCAGGTTCTTTTACAGACCAGGAAGCAATGAACATTGCGGCATATATTAACTCAATGGCAAGACCAGATTTCCCTGATAAAATTTATGACTGGCCAAAAGGAGATGCACCAGATGACGCAGCCTACGAAACATTGGCCGAAAAAAAATAGATAACTGTAATGTGGCCCGTGTTAAAGCGGGCTTTTTTATTCGTTAAATTTACATATCCTATTGTGAAAACCTCACTTGTTAATCGGTATAATGAGGAAGGGGGTTATCTAGATGGAAGATAGAAAATTAAGAGGTAAAACCATTTTAATCGTAGATAATAATAATGAAAGTAGAGCAGTCATTCGGTTTCACCTGACCCGGCAAGGTTTTGAAATACTGGAAGCAAAAGATGGGAAGGAAGCTCGTGAATCGTACTTGAAATATGATCCTTGTTTTGTTTTGTTGGAGACGGAGCTCCCTGATACGTTTGGTCTAGATATTTGTTGGTGGATGCGCTATGAATTGGACAGCAATGTTCCAATTATACTATTATCAACAAAAAATACAGAACAGGACCGAATTGAGGGATTAAGAAAAGGAGCAGATGACTATATAGGTAAACCCTTTAATATAGAAGAACTATCTATTAGAATTGAAACAGTATTACGAAGAACTGCCAACCGTTGTAGTAAGCTTAGTTATAAGGGATTAACTATTAAACCATTAAAGGGCATAGTGAGGTTCCATGATGAAATATTAGATTTAACCCACTTCGAGTATAGGCTGCTCTATTTATTTTTTACACACCCCGACCAAATTTTTTCAAGAGAACAAATTATCAACACCATATATAAAAATAGTGAAAAGGTCATTAATGAAAGAACAATAGATGTCCACATCAAACATCTACGAGAAAAAATCGCCGAATATACAGACTATCCTTTTATTGTGACACTAAGAGGGATTGGATATAAATTTAGTACGGAGAATTGAGGCGGATTCTTCGTATTTATAATGCAATATAACCTAGGAGAAATTCAATTTGCGTGTTAGTCTTCTTCATCCACTTAGACAGTACCATACCCGTCCAATATAACAATAACCAGAAAATGTCAATTCTTTAATTTCTCGTTCGACTCTAATATCACCAGGTTTGTCTCCTAATTTTCTATTAGACACACATCGAACAGTACAAAAAACCTAACATTTCTATAAATGTTAGGTTTTTAAATATGACCTGTGAGGGGTTCGAACCCCCGACCTCAACCCTGTCAAGGTTGCGCTCTCCCAGCTGAGCTAACAGATCTCTTATTAAGCTACAAATATAATTATAGTAAAAACTCATAAAAAGTCAATAGTTTTAAAAAAGAACAATATTTCTGATTCCCTCCGAATAAAAGAACTAACGTTCGTATATAATAAAAGTATAAGATAGCAGAAAGGCGGTATAGACATGGATGGGCTTTTATTACGTTCTATAGAGGATAATATTCCCTTAGAGATGATTTATCTTTCCCAAGACCAAAAAATCTCACAGCGTAGACTACTTGTAAAAGAAGTCAATGATGACTACATTCGTGCTTATTGCCTGCTTCGTAAACAAATGCGAACCTTTCGCCGGGAAAACATTTTATCCTTAATGCCAAATTCTCGCTCCAATGATCCCTTCCTACACTAATCCAACACTCCTATTTCCTTCCTCTTGAGCATTCCCAACATAGTTATGATAAAATGCATGTGTATCTATCGAACATTGGGGGAATTGTCGCATGGAGATACCAAAAGGCACGATAAAAGAATATACAATTAAAAGTAATGAGCTGGGAGAGGATGTCCTTCTTCTCATCTATTTGCCAGCCAATTTCTCACCATTATATAAGTACTCACTTTTAATCGCCCAGGATGGCAGAGATTATTTTCAACTTGGTAAACTAGGTCGATTAGCAGATGAGTACCTTTTTAAACGAGAAATTGAAAATTTAATCATTGTTGGGATACCCTATAAAGATGTAGGTGATCGCCGCAGAAAATACCACCCTGATGGTGATCAAAATCAGCAGTATATTCGTTTTCTAGCACATGAATTAGTTCCATTCCTGGATCAGGAGTTTCCAACCTACCATATGGGGTCTACAAGAGCGTTAATCGGTGACTCACTGGGAGCAACTGTTTCTTTAATGACCGCCCTCCATTACCCGCACAGTTTTGGAAAAGTTCTTTTGCAATCACCATTTGTAAATGAAAAGGTCCTGGATATGGTTAACAGCTTTAAAGAAACTGAACTTATAGAAATCTATCACATTGTTGGCAATCAGGAAACAGATGTTCAAACCTCTAATGGTAAGATGAGTGACTTCCTTAGTCCAAATCGCAAGCTTTCATCTATTTTTTATGACAAAGCATTTACATACTTTTACGATGAATTTGATGGCAGCCATACATGGACATATTGGCAGCCGGATTTGAAGAGAGCCATAAAGAGGATGTTTTAAAGGTGATTTCATATTTTTTGAATATTTGCTATAATATCAGGAAGGTCCATGACTGCACCGATTAATTACAGAAAAATTCTTGTAATCTGGAGGTTAAACATATGAAATTTGGGGTTGTTATATTCCCATCAAAAAAACTACAAGATTTAGCGAATTCCTATCGTAAGCGTTATGACCCGCATTATTCACTCATTACTCCGCATTTAACATTAAAAAATGCTTTTGAAGCAACAGAACAAGAAGTCATTCATTTTGCGGAAAAGTTAAGAAAAATTGCAAGTAATACCAGTGCTTTTACCTTAAAAACCAGAAAAATCAGCTCTTTTCAGCCGGTAAATAATGTAATCTACTTTAAAGTAGAACCAACTGAAGAATTAAAAAAATTACACCATGAAATCAATCAAGAATTTAGTGAGCAAAATTTAGAATACGCATTCGTGCCGCATATTACCATTGGACAAAAACTATCGAATGATGAACATTCAGATGTTTATGGCTCACTAAGGATGAAGGGATATGACCACGAAGAGACTATTGACCGATTCCATTTACTATACCAACTAGAAAATGGTTCTTGGACGGTATATGAAACATTTCGCCTAGGAAAGGAATAATCAACTGTGAATGTAAAAGTTTGTGAAAATGAAAAAGAAATACAAGATGCCTTCTCTGTCAGAAGAATCGTTTTTATCGACGAACAAAATGTCCCTGAAGAAGAGGAAATCGATCAATTTGAGGAAGAGGCAGTCCATTTCGTTTCTTACCATCAGCAAGGTGCACCGGTTGCAGCTGGCCGCTATCGTGTCGTGGATGGTTACGGAAAGGTTGAACGAATTTGCGTATTAAAGGAAGCTAGAAATACTGGATCTGGAAAAGCAATAATGAGAGAAATTGAAGCTTATGCTCTAAAAGAAGGACAACATAAGTTAAAGTTAAACGCTCAAACGCATGCTATCCCTTTCTACGCTAACCTTGGATATGAGGTAGTTTCAGAGGAATTTTTAGACGCAGGAATTCCACATAAGACCATGATAAAAAAAATTTAATTCCAAGCATTTGCCCTTAGCGGCAAGTGCTTTTTTTCATTTCTCAAATACAAGGGCACTTTTCGATATTAGCAGGTTTTGTTATCATAGAGTTTGTCGTATTTTTAAAAAAAGAGGCTAAAAAATGAAATCTGCTATGCACAAAAACCAAAAGATTATTCTTGACAAATTAGCGAGGGAAAAATATCAACTTCTATATTTACATGGAAAAAACGGCGAGTTATCTTGTCCTGTTTGTAATGAAAAAGTCCGGTTATTTCTCGGCATCCAGAAAGAACCCTATTTTTATCATATAAAATCTCCGGAACATATATGCCCGGAACCAGTAATCGAAGATGAATTCGAACCTGATATTGTCGAACGGAATGGATTCCGTATTCCCCAAGGAAGAACGATTATTGAAACTGCAAAAAACACAAGCCTATTCCGTCCAGCCAAAACAATCGAATGCTCCATTCCATTAAAAAAAACTACAACTGCAACCAAATTGGAACATGATTCCTATTTAAAAGAACTGGCAGCAAATGAAGTCATACTTGATATAAGCCAAGCAGCGGCAGTCGTGGAAACAGAAGGATCATTACTCGTTCTTGCTGGTGCTGGCAGCGGTAAAACGCGAGTACTTACAGCACGTACTGCTTATATGCTGGATGTTAAAAAAATTGATCCGGGCACGATTATGCTCGTTACCTTTACCTCAAAAGCTGCTGGAGAAATGAAAACTCGTTTACTAACATACCCTAAGATTAAGAAGGAACAAATAAACAAGTTGGTGACAGGCACCTTCCACAGTATTTTTTATCGTATCCTCATGTTCCACGAAGGAAGCAATTGGTCCGCAGAGCGTCTGTTAAAGAAGGAATGGCAGCGCGATAAGATTTTGAAAGAAGCAGGCAGGGAAATCGATTTATCTGAAAAGGAATTTGCTTATGATCTAGCACTTCAACAGATTGGTTTCTGGAAGAATTCGCTTCTTTTCCCTCATGAAGTGAAGCCGCAAAGTGATTGGGAAGAAAAAACCGCATTCCTATACAAAAAATATGAGGAATATAAAAAGCAAAAAGGTTTATTTGATTTTGACGACATGCTGATTGGCTGTTATCAACTGCTAAGCAGTTCCCTGTCCCTGCTTGAACTTTATCAAAATCGCTTTAAGTATTTTATGATTGATGAATTTCAAGATATTAATAAGGTTCAATATGAACTAATAAAGCTACTATCAGGCAAACATAAAAATGTTTGTGCTGTTGGGGATGATGACCAATCAATCTATTCATTCAGAGGAAGTGACCCAAGTTATCTGTTAGCATTTGAAAAAGACTTTCCCTTTGCACAATTGGTTTCACTGGACCAGAATTACCGCTCCTCTCATGAAATCGTCTCTGCAGCCAATGAGATGATTTCAAAGAATAAAGTTAGAAGAATTAAGAAAATGAAAGCACAATTTGAATCTGGGACGTCTCCAATACTCTTTTTCCCCTATGATGAAGAAGAAGAGGCTACGATGATTGTAACCGACATCCAAGAGAAAATTGTACAGGGAGCAAAACCATCCGATTTTGCGATTTTATATCGGACGAATGCTGGTTCTCGGGCTGTGTTTGAACGTTTGGCAAGTTCGAACTTACCTTTTAAAATAGATTTAGATTCTGAGGCTTTTTATGAGCGAAGAATTGTAAAATCCGTACTCTCTTTCCTAAAGATAAGCTTGGATGAAGATGACAATCAGGCATTAGCTGATATTTTACCTATATTATTTTTAAGTCAAACCGTACTTAAGGATTTAAAAGCTGAGAGTATACTGAATGATTGTACCTATCTTGAGGCACTGTCACATTTAAAAACAAAACATGCTTTTCAAGAAAAGAAAATAAAAAAGGCAGTACAGCTGATCCGCTCACTGAAATTTGCCTCCCCTTTAAACTCAATTGAGACCATTGAAAAGGATTTGGGTTTTCTTGATTTTTTGAAAAAACGAGGTACTGAATCGAATCAGCAAGATAGAGGTTCTGATGATTTAAAGGATTTAAAAGTTGCTGCCAAAAGCTTTTCAAGTATTCAAGCTTTCTTGTCTCATACTGACCATATGTCTGCCATGAACAAGGAAATTAAAAATTTAAGCAAGCATTTTCCCAATGCGATTAGTTTAAGTACGATTCATCGGGCAAAGGGATTAGAATATAACAATGTATATATTATTGGAGCAGTTGATGGCAGCCTGCCGCATGATTACGCTCTAGACAGCGCTAGAAATGGCGAATTTGGAGCACTCGAAGAAGAAAGAAGACTTTTTTATGTGGCTATGACACGCGCTAAAAACGAGCTTTTAATGTCCGTTCCTCAGAATCGCAGAGGCAAAAAGGCTAACCCTTCACGATTTTTATCACCTTTAATGAAACGCAATAAAAAATAACAAAAAGACCTGTTCCTTTTAAAGAAACAGGTCTTTTGTTTGCTCAGTTATTTCTGTAGCTTTTTTCATATATTGCCTGGAAAAGTTTAGAATCACTTATTTCTTATTAATCATTTTTGAAATCGTATTAAAGTCAAGTTGTTTTCCATCGTTAACAATGGACTGCACAATTTTATCTTCTGTTGCTTTATCTACCGGTTTGTTGGCAATTTGTGAAACACGGCGAATTACATTACGGACCGTTTTTTCATCTTTGAAATTTGCATTTTGTAAGGAATTTGCTAAGTCAAAAATATCTTTCATATTCACGCCAGTTTTCTTTTCGATATTTTTAAAAAAACCATTATCCATGGTAAATATCACGCTCCTTCATAGGCTACTGATAGTGTATGAAGAAAGAGTAAAAACGTGAAAAAAATTGATAAAAGAAAAGGCTGGCCGCTAAAAGGGCCAACCTCATCTCTCCTGCACGATTATGCAGTTTTTTTAATAAAAGCTTGCACCGACGATAATTAAAAGAATGAATAATACGACGATTAAAACAAATGTTGAACCGCCGCCATATCCACCGCCGTAGCCATAGCCGCCATATCCACAGAACATAGAGTGTCACCTCACTTCGTAGTCTCATTAATAACATATGAGATATAGCTGCAAAGTGTACTAGGCGCCTCTCTACAGACAACCTGTGAATTTTTTTAACCTTTTGGTTTAAAAATTAATGCACCGATAAATCCAAAAACAATGGCCGCTGAGATACCAGAACTAGTAACTTGGAACATGCCAGTCAATACACCAATCAGACCATGCTTCTCTGCATCCTGCATAGCACCGTGCACTAAAGAATTGCCAAAGCTAGTAATTGGAATCGTAGCACCTGCACCTGCAAAGTCAACGAGCGGCTCATATAGACCAAAACCATCTAAGACGGCCCCTATTACAACTAGTAAGCTCAGGGTATGTCCAGGTGTAAGCTTTGCGACATCAAATAACAGCTGCCCGATAACACAAATGATTCCGCCAACCACAAATGCCCAAAAATACATAGCTAACATAAATTACCCTCCCACTCCATTCATTTCAATACTCACCGCATGCGCAATACAAGGAATTGATTCCTTTTGCTGAAAACTAAGCGGCGATAACAATGCACCAGTTGCAACCACTAATATCCGTTCATATACTCCCTTTTTCATCTGATTTAGCAAATGTCCATATAAAACCGTTGCCGAACATCCCGCACCGCTCGCCCCAGACTGCACGGGCTGATCATCCTTATAAATTAATAATCCACAATCTTGAAATTGTTCTCGTTCTAATTTTAGCCCACTTTTATTAATTAACTCAAAGGCGGTGTCATGTCCGATTCTTCCTAAGTCACCAGTAATGATCAAATCGTAGTAGGAAGGATCGACTTCTAAATCTCGAAAATGGGCCATAATGGTATCGGCAGCTGCAGGTGCCATAGCTCCACCCATATTAAAAGGGTCAGATAATCCCATGTCAATGACTTTCCCAATTGTTGCGGATGTGGTAACCGGGTGCTGTTGTCCAGGGACATTCTGAGTTACCAGTCCGACCCCTGCACCTGTAACTGTCCATTGTGCTGTAGGTGGCTTTTGTCCTCCGTATTCGGTTGGGTAACGGAATTGTTTCTCCGTTGCAGCATTATGGCTTGAGGCTCCTGTTAACACATTGTGTGCTCCTTTGTAATTAACCACAAAAGATGCTAATGCTAACCCCTCCATGGAAGTGGAGCATGCGCCAAACAGTCCGAAATAAGGGATTTGCATAGTCCTAGCTGCAAAGCTAGATGGAGTAATTTGGTTAATCAAATCCCCAGCAAATAAAAATTCAATTTGCTCTTTTTCCATGCTTGCTTTTTCTAATGTAGTGGTAATCGCCTCTTCAAGTAAAACTCTTTGCGCTTTCTCGTAAGAATCCATTCCCATCCATAAATCTTCATGTAAAATATCAAAATCATCTGCTAAGTTGCCATTCGCCTCAAAAGGTCCTCCGGAGACACCCGTTGCCACTATCATTGGTCTGTTTTGAAAAATCCATGATTGTTGCCCTTTTAACAATTACAAAACCCCCCACATTCCAAGTAGCGTTTTTATTAACGCAACAACAAAAGCAGAGAACACCCCGAAAAGAATAACCGAGCCTGCAAGTTTAAACATATTTCCTCCAACACCTAACACGAATCCTTCAGTTCTGTGCTCAATAGCGGCGGATATCACAGCATTTCCAAATCCGGTTACAGGCACAGCACTTCCCGCACCAGCAAATTGTCCTAGTCGGTCATATACACCGAACCCGGTTAGCAGCATGGATAAAAACACCATTGTCGCAACGGTTGGATTTCCGACATTTTGTTCAGTGAAGTCAAAGTAGTAAATATAAAAATAACTAATTGCTTGACCAACTGTACATATCAGTCCGCCAACCCAAAACGCCTTAATACAATTCTTTAAAACAGGTCTTTTTAACTCATGCTTCTGTTGAAGCTGCTGATATTTTTGCTGCTGGGGCGTCATTTTTTTCTGTTTACTCGCCATTTGCTGTCCATCCCTTTCTTACTTTATATCTGATGTCATTTTTAAAATTTCATTTAACCGGTTCTCAGCTTGCTTGTCCGAAAGGTTTCCATGTTCTTTTCTTTCAATTAGCCTTACTGCCTCTAGAAATATTTTATAGTCACTTGAAACGGTAAATTGTTCCTTCGGGTGTTTCTCTTCCAATATTTTGTTAAGGTCCTTTTCAATTTGCTTCATTCTAAAACGCTGCATATGCTTTACTTTATAAACAACAAGTGTTTCTTTTTTCCCCTTCACTACTGCCACATCATATATCTCGTCGAAACTTTCAACTTCACGCTCAATACTTTCCACTTTTTCCTGGCCGTTATTTTTTTCCGTAACAGTCGGGTTAGGATTGGTCGTTTTCATGAGAGCCAATTGGCTGTCCTTTTCTGTTTGCACCTGACTACAGGAAATCAATAATGTTACACATACACTTATGATTATTCGGATTATGTAGACCATTTCTTTCCCTTCCCTTTCTCAAATTATAGAAATCACTACATAGTAGTTTTTTCGAGAATGAAGGAAATTATGACAAGGAAAAGACGACTTTTGTATAGTTACTATTGTGCATAAAAAAACTGCCGTTAAAAAACTGGCAGTTTACCGATTATCTTTGAGTTTTTTTGCCGCATCCGCAGCCTTTTTTCTTGGTAAGTTTTTTTGTTTGAGATTTTTTTGTTGATTGCGTTTTTTTATTTTCTCGATTCACTTTCCACCACTCCCATACTTATCACTACTGTTAGGATATGAAAGAAATCAAGAACTTGTCTCGGGCAGACATCTAATTTAGCATTTTTATCTTAAATCCAAAGCTGAACAATGGTTTCTACTAATGCAGCTAAACCTGCCACAGCAAACACAAGGATGATAGGCATAAAAACAGCGGGCAAAAACAGGTACCCACAGACCACTACTCCCGAAACCCAAACACCTGTACACCAATAACAGCTAAGCAGCTCCCCAATAAATTTTTTAATTGGCGTTCCCTTTGGAAGGTAATATACCTCAATTGTCCCCTCTTCATTTTCTTCTTCAATCTCATCAAAAAATGGAGCACGAAGAAACTCTGTGATTTTGTCAAATACAATAAGCCTAGTTAGCCGGAACGAGGCTAATGCTAATATGGTGAAATTTAAAAAGTCAATATTCATTATTTCCGTCCTTCTCTATTTAATCAGCCTAATTTTATCTAAAAAGGCGTTTGTCCGTTACCCAATTGGTCCTATTTAAATATGTTATTAATGTAAGATATACATCACGAATAGGAGGAGTAATTAATGGGTTGTGGCAGAAATAGTGACTCTCACAGCAATACTAGTTGCGTCTGCGATGTAGTACGTGCAATTAAAGACATCCAGGATAATGCTGTAAATGATGAATGTATGGATTGCCCAAGTTGTTTCTTAGAACCGCTTGGTACATTAGTGTCACCAGCAAGAAGAGATCGTGCTGATACTCGTGTATTTGTATTAAAAAACGCTGATGGTTCGCCATTCCATGCATTCTTTAGCGGTGAAAACAATGCTTGCGTATCAATCTTTTTCCGCGTGGAAGATGTATTTGATAACTGCTGTGCAACACTTCGTGTCCTCATTCCAGGACGCAGCGACAATGGGGGATTTGTTCCGGTTAACCTCGTTGCAGGCGGAGACAGATGCTGTATTAACCTTGAAAGAGTCTGTCAGGTTAACCGCTTCAGAGCAAGCAATGATTGTATAACAGTTGATTTAAATTGTTTCTGTGCAATACAGTGTATTGCCGATGTAGACCTTGGTCTTTGTGACTAAGACTTACTAATAAAATGAGCCAGTCGATTAACCCGGCTGGCTTTTTTTGTTTATCGCTTTATTCCAATCATCATAACATCTTGTAAACTCTTGAAAGGAATGGTTTCAGTTGTTTGATCTGGAAATCGAATGGTTACATCACTTTCATTGTATTCGACTAAATAGCCTTGGTAGTTCTTTTCATCAGTATAAAAGACGCATGGAACAGGCGGTAATGCTTTAGGAAAATTGTCCAGGTATTCTAACCTCTCCATAAGATTCATTTCCTTAAAGCCTTTTACACGATTAAATGTGCGCTTTTTCTCCTGATTGCTCTGAGATTTTTCTTCCTGTTTTACTTCTAATACTTTTGACTGTCTTGGTAAGTCAGTCTTAGCCAGTGAGACCTCAAGAACTTTCTTGCTGCTTTGCTCTTCAACATGTGGTTCCTCTAGTGGCAGTTGGACCTCCTGCCTATTTGTGAATATTTCCTGCATGTTTTTTACAGGTGTATCTAAAAAGGTCTGTGAGACGTAAAGTAACGGTCCACGTTTTGTCTTTTTCTCCATCCAATTCACCTCCATTTACTAGCCCTACACTCTATATGTATGCAAATTGCCTATACTCGTTCATGAAATTAGGGTACAAAAAAGCCCGCTATTTAAATAGCGGGCTTTATCATTATAAAATGTGAAATCCTGAGTCAACATGTATATTTTCACCAGTGATACCACGAGAAAGATCACTGAACAGGAATAGTGCTGTATCACCAACTTCTTCTGGCGTTGTTGCTCTACGTAATGGCGCTTTCTCTTCAATCACCTTGGTAATAAGATTGAAATCGCTAATACCTTTTGCTGATAGAGTTCTTATTGGACCAGCTGAGATTGAATTGACACGAATACCTTCCCTGCCTAAATCTTCAGCCAAATACCGTACGCTTGCGTCAAGAGAAGCCTTTGCCACACCCATTACATTATAATTCTGAATAACTCTTTCTCCGCCTAAATAGGTTAGAGTGACGATACTTCCGCCTTCTGTCATTAATCCTCTAGCCTCTTTTGCTACAGCTGTTAAAGAATAGGAACTAATATTATGTGCCAACAAAAAGCCTTCTCTTGTTGTATTCAAATATTCTCCATTTAATTCTTCTTTATTTGCAAATGCAATACAGTGTGCAATACCGTGGATAGTACCAACAGCTCCTTTGATTTCAGCAAAGCACTTAGCCACTTCTTCATCATTTGTTACATCACATGGCAGCACAAGTGTACCTTCTGCTTCTAATGATTCCGCCAATTCTCTAACACTGCTTTCAAGTCTTTCACCTGCATAAGTGAAAATTAATCGAGCTCCTGCCTTGTTCAGTGAACGAGCAATTCCCCATGCGATACTACGTTTATTTGCAACACCCATTACTACATATGTTTTACCTGCTAAAGAAAGATTCATTTAGAAATAGTCCCCCTACTCGAACATTTATATTAGTTATTAGTACTTGGTACTAATATTACACTATTTACTAAAAAATGAAAAGTAGCAGCATTTATAACCTCTAGAACTCGAGCTCCCTTTTCAATTCATCCACATATTCCTTCGATCCAGTAACAATCAAACGGTCATGTAAGAGTAATTCTGTGTCTCCGTGAGGAACAATGGAATCCTTGCCCCGGAAAATTCGCACAAAGATCACGTCTCCTGTAAACGGAAATCTCCTTAATGTCATACCATCAAAATGTTCATTTTGCATTCTTATTTCATGTAGTGATGTATCTTGGTTTGTTAAAATGTTAATAACACTTGGTGCTTCAATTAAGGCCCGAAGTAATGTTTTGGTTGACATGAAAGATGAGAAAACCTCAATATCCTTTTCTCTCAGGCTTTGCTCTAGCTCGGGTCCTTCAATACGCGCGATTACTCTCGATACACCCATTTCCTTCGCTTTAATTGCTAAATCAGCGTTTGTCTTTTCATGTCCGGTAGAAATAACAATGATGTCATTTTGAAAAATATTATTTTTTTCCATTGTTTCTAACGAGTAATCAAATATCTCAACTATATCAAATAATGAATTTGAGATCATTTTATCGGATTTTTCCATTTTCGTATGATATAATACCGGTTCATATAGACCCGATTTTAGTTCCCGTGATACAGGCAGTGTTACTTGGTTTGCCCCTAAAAAGGCAATTCTTACTTTTGGGTGTGCTGCCACTTCAATTGGGAATAATTTTTTAAAGGCTATCGGTGTAAAAATAGAAGTTATGACAGCAACTAGAATCAGTGTTCCACTCATTTCAGGTGTGATTACCTTCATACGCTCCCCAATCGTAGCTGCGGCAATAACTAAAGATAGAGTAGAAGTAAGTAAAAAACCTGAAGCCAGTACCGTCTTTGTATCGTACCAGAATTTCAGTAAATAAACCGGTACAAGCTTTGAAAGTAATAGGCCTACTAATAATAATGGAATTAATAATAATAGCTTTTTATCTGCAAAAAGTGACCAAATATCTAGTTCTACACCAATCATTACGAAAAAGATTGGGATTAGGAACCCATAACCAAAGGAGTCTAGTTTATGGACCAGTTCTTGATTTGGTGATAGAAGTGATACGAGAACACCGGCTAAAAAGGCTCCTAGAATATTTTCTGCCCCTACCGATTCAGAAAGACCTACTAACACAATAATAAGCATAAAAACAGCACGAGTACCAATTTGTACGGTCCCTTTTGACAGGGATTCTAGTAAAGGGCGATTTTTAAACCGTTTACCCACAAAATACAAGACCACTCCGGCTGCAAACAAAATCAGTAACAACCATGTATTCCCCTGTCCTGGGTCATAGATAGATACAAAGATGGCCAAAAGAATCATGGTCACTAAATCTGCCACAACGGCAACTAATAAGATAATTTGACCAATATTTGTCTTCATAAGATGTGCTTCTTTTAAAGTTGGCACAACGACTCCTAGAGAAATCGTTGATATAATAAGTGTCATTAAAAAGGCATTTTCAATAAACCCAGCATAGACGAACAAATAGGATAAACCTAATGAAAAAATAAAGATACCTGCAAAAATTATAGATGACACCATGAAGGTATTCGGTTCTTTTTTACCACTAGGCAACGTGGCAGGTTTCTTGCTACCTGTGAAAGCAGTGAAATCAATTTCTAATCCGCTGAGAAACATCAAGAAAATAAATCCCAGGGTAGAAAGAGTTGATAACCACATATCCTCATGAACCACATTAAAACCACTTTTACCAATCACAAGCCCCATAATGATTTCGGCAACCACAACAGGGATAAAGTTTAACCTTAACCTGTGAAGTAGAATTGGGGTTACAAATGCCACTGTCACGACCACTAATAAAGAGATTACGGAAGCATGCTGTTCCATATATCGTCCTCCTTGATTTCTATTTATAAAAATTACTACATTAACAAAAAATAAAGATAAAGGGGGAATCATTTCTATGAAAATTGATATCATCGGTGATATACATGGCTGTTTACCAGAATTTGAAGCCTTAACAAAAAAATGCGGTTACCAATGGAAGGATGGAATCCCAATCCATCCACAAAACAGACGTTTAGCCTTTGTTGGAGATTTAACGGACCGCGGTCCATCTTCATTAAAAGTTGCTGAAATAGTCTGGCGGCTTGTAATTGAACAGCAACAGGCATTTTATACACCAGGGAACCATTGCAATAAGCTTTATCGTTATTTCATTGGGAATAAAGTCCAGGAAACACATGGACTAGAAACGACCGTAGCAGAATATAAGTCATTACAAAAAAAAGATCAGCAATCGATTCGAAATAAATTTGTCGACCTTTATGAAAAATCCCCGCTCCACCTAGTATTAGATAAAAGTAAGTTAGTTATCGCTCACGCTGGAATAAAAGAAGAATTTATCGGCAAAACAAATTCTAAGGTTAAGACGTTTGTCCTTTATGGAGATATAACTGGTGAAAAACATCCTGATGGTTCCCCAATTAGAAGGGATTGGGCGAAACAATACACAGGCAATGCAATTATCGTATATGGGCATACCCCAGTGAAAGAACCTAGAGTAATCAATAATACATATAACATTGATACTGGAGCTGTTTTTGGCGGTAAGTTAACGGCGCTTCGATATCCAGAGTTGGAAATCGTTTCTGTAGATTCTACTATGCCATATATTAAGGAGAAGTTTAAAGACTTTGATTAAAAATAGGGAAAATACTCCTAAGTACATCGACAAATTTCCTAGGAAATCATCAAAAAATGCAAAAGGCTGGCCATTTAAAGGGCAGCCTTTATTATTTCATCCATATCTAATGGAAATGGTGCAGTGAAATCCATTTCCATGAAGTTAAAAGGGTGTATGAAGTGAATTTTTTTACAATGCAGGGCCTGGCGCTCAATAAGAAAAAGATTTCCCCCATACAAATCATCTCCCAGTAAAGGGTGACCAATAAAAGACATATGTACCCGAATTTGATGTGTTCTGCCAGTCTCTAGAATTAGCTCAACATGGCTGAACTCCTTATACCTTTTTAGCACTTTGTAGTGGGTACATGCATATTGTCCATCATTACGGACTTCTCTTTGTATTATACTGTCAGATCTCCTGCCAATTGGTTCTTCAATCGAGCCGGTATCGCTTTTTAAACTACCCTCAGCAAATGCCTCATACGTTCTTTTTACATGACCATTTTGTTGCTGCTTGCTTAATAAATGATGTACATGCCGATGTTTTGCAATTAAAACAATCCCTGAGGTATCCCGGTCTAAACGGGTAACAATATGGGAAGTGGCTCTAATTCCTATATCTTCGTAGTACCCAACCAAGGCATTTGCTAAACTTCCATTGGGATGTTCCCTAGATGGTATCGTACTCATCCCCGCTGGTTTATTTACAACCAGTATAAATGGGTCTTCGAAAAGAATCTCTAATTTGATTTTTTCGCCTGAAACACCTTCACTTGGATTTTCAGGAGGGAAAATAACGGTGACAATATCGTCTGCTTTTAACACATAGCGGACATTCACTTCCGTGTTATTAACTAGAATTTTACCACCTTTGAATTTAATATCTGTTAGCGCAATCCGAGAGATTTCCTTTTCCTTCAAGAACTCCCTAATCATTCTACCCTCATGATTTTTATTAATGGTCCACTGCAATTCAAAATTTGGTTTCACCTGGCGTCCTCCCAGCATGGTGATTAGTCCGAATCTGATATAAAGGAGTCATGAACCCTCTTCCAAAAAGGAAATGGACGGAACCGAGCAAAGCGAATTTTTTCATCTGGCACTCTAAATTGAATGGACTTTACATCCTTATGAAGTAATGTAAGATGATCAACGGTGACTTGAAAATCCGGACGATTAACAGGTTTTAGCATACAAGTATGATGGGACGGCAGGATTAGCGGTGAACCAACAGTCCGAAAGACACGGTTATTGATTGAAGCCATTTCAGCTACCTGCAATGCCGGAATCGAAGGATGGATAATCGCTCCGCCAAGTGCTTTATTGTATGCTGTACTTCCAGATGGCGTGGAAACGCATAGACCATCACCCCGAAAGCGTTCAAAGTGCTGTCCGCGGATTTCTACATCCATAACCAATGTCCCCTCGACACTTTTGACAGTTGATTCGTTTAGGGCAAGATACCGAGATTCTTTTCCAGCATGCTGATAACGAATGATTACTTCAATTAATGGATATTCAACAACCTGATATGGAGTTTTGGCAATTGCAATCACAAGTTTTTCGATTTCATCAGCTGTCCAGTCGGCATAAAAACCTAGATGGCCTGTATGTATTCCGACAAAGGCAGTTTTATCCAAACGGCTGCTATATCGGTGAAATGCATATAGTAGTGTCCCATCCCCGCCAATTGAAACGACAATATCCGGTTGATCCTCATCGTAAATTAGATCAAAGTCGAGTAAATAGGTACGCATTTTATGCATTAAGATATTCGATTTTTGATCTCCTTTGGATGTAATCGCAAATTTCATAATGTTTTCTCCTTGTAATATAATACTTACAATGCCTATATTAACTTTTCTCCTCTTGCTTAAACTCCTTATTTCTTGTGAAGAATGCTTGTGCTTCTTGGATCTCACCACGAATTAAGGACATTTCCTCATCTAAACGAAACGCTGCCTCTGCAGCACTTTGCAGCCTCATTTTAATATCTGCGGGAAAAATTCCTTTGTATTTATAATTTAACGTATGTTCAATTGTCGCCCAGAAGTTCATTGCCAATGTTCTAATTTGAATTTCAGCTAGTATTTTCTTTTCCCCGTGAATCGTTTGAACTGGATAACGTATGACAACATGGTAAGAACGATATCCACTCGTTTTTTTATGTGAAATATAATCTCTTTCCTCGACGATTTCTAGGTCATTTCGATTCCTTAACAAGTCGACAACATGATGGATATCATCTACGAATTGACACATGATACGCATACCGGCAATGTCTTGCATCTCTTCTTCCAATTTATCAAGTGGAATACCTTTTTGATTTGCCTTATCAAGGATACTCGCAATTGGCTTGACTCGACCAGTTACAAATTCAATAGGTGAATGGCTGGAGTCTAACTCAAATTGTCCTCTCATACCCTTTAATTTTATTTTCAGCTCTGATACGGCTTGTTTATATGGAGCTAAGAATTGGTCCCAATGCTTCATGATTCCACCTCAATAAGAAACTATAATATGTTTAAAAAATTCCTTCTACTTTTGCGACCATCTCTTCACCATAATTACTATTTCCTCTAATGTTGTTAATAATATCAACTAATTCCTCATTAAAATTAGTTAACTCCAATTCTTCTTCATCAAAGTGAATCCATACTGCAATTTGTCTTGTTAATGTCTCTTTTAATAATGGCCAAATGGGTTCAGGAATGTCAATATATGTATATCCCTCTTGATTCTCCATTAGATAGACAAAAGAAAATTGCTTAGAATCAACAAGAATTTGTTCTGTTGGGATTAATCCCGAAATAGGCTCATTTACTTGTAATAGTAGCTTATTATCTGATATGTTCGCCTTGCTAATTAGTATTCTTTTATTCATTTTATTTACCTCCAACATTTACCCTACTATTTTAGCATAATCTATCCATTTCTCCCAAGAATTGCGGTTCGGCCAAATGCTAAGATAAAATAAGAGGACGCATTAGAAAGGATGGACTAACGATGTCAGAGACAATTGAAATAGAATTTAAAAATCTACTTACAAAAGCTGAGTATAAAAAACTGCTTAAAGCATTTAGAGTAAAGGAAGACCAAATCATCAGCCAAACAAATCATTATTTTGATACACCTGATTTCACATTAAAGGAATTAGGTTCTGCTTTAAGGATAAGGGAAAAAAAAGATTACTATGAAATGACACTTAAGCAGCCAGCTGCTGTTGGTCTGTTAGAAACCACACAAATTCTATCTCTAGATGAATTCTTGGGTGCGATTAAAAATGGAATAATCCCTAAGGGAATCGTTCACGAACGATTGGAACTATTAAATAAACCGATAATGGTTTTAGAATATTTCGGATCTCTCACAACGAAAAGAGCTGAATTCACTTATAGAGAAGGACTTTTAGTATTAGATCATAGTTTATATCTAAATACGGAAGACTACGAGGTTGAATACGAAGTGGAAGATTTTCAAGTTGGTCAACGTGTATTCGAAGAGCTTCTTGAACAATATAATATTCCCTTACGGGCCACCCAAAATAAGATTGCTCGGTTTTATAAGCAAAAATTATAAGCGGTTTATTTGAGATATGAAAAATCCATTGATAAAATAATAATACAAACATTTTTAAAGGAGTTGTCAACATGAATGAGAAAAAGCCTACTCCATATGAAGCCATCGGCGAAGATACCTTACACCGCCTAGTGGATACTTTTTATGGTTTAGTTGCACAACATCCTGATCTTGCACCAATCTTTCCAAATAAATTTTCCGAAATTGCTAGGAAACAAAAGCAATTTTTGACACAATATTTGGGGGGACCAGCGTTGTATACCGAGGAGCATGGTCATCCGATGATGCGTGCACGACATTTGCCTTTTCCCATTACTCCTAACCGTGCAAAAGCATGGCTATCTTGCATGAAACAAGCGATGGACAAGACTGGATTAGAGGGTCCGATAAGGGATGATTTTTATTCAAGGCTCTATCTTACTGCCCAACACATGATCAATAAGCCAGATACCAGTGAGATACCAGGTGAAAGTTCGTGAGTAACCCTAGGTTCACTTCAAAGCAGCAGGTCTACAATTTTGACAAGAAGCCACTCGAAATATATATGTTCATCGATCCTTTATGCCCAGAGTGCTGGGCACTCGAACCAATTCTAAAAAAACTGCACATTGAATATGGCCGCTATTTTTCCATTAAACACGTTTTAAGTGGGACTATCGCAAATTTAAATGTTAGCAAAAAGAAAAATTATGAAGTGATTGCCGAACTATGGGAAAAGACAGCAAGCAGATCAGGGATGTCCTGTGATGGGAGCCTATGGTTAGAAGATCCAGTAGCTTCCCCGTATATTGCTTCGGTTGCCATAAAGGCCGCAGAACTGCAAGGCAGACGAGCTGGTATACGGTTTCTTCGCAAAGTACAAGAAAAACTATTTATTGCTAAACAAAACATCTCCCATTTTGAGGTATTAAAATCTTGTGCAAAGAGCGCAGGATTAGATGTCGGGGAATTTATTTCTGATTTCCATTCCGAAAGTGCAGCAAAAGCTTTTCAGTGTGACTTGAAAATTACCACTGAGATGGAAGTACAAGAAATTCCTACCCTTGTTTTTTTTAATGAAAATGCAGAAGATGAAGGAATTAAAATTACGGGTTCTTACCCGTATGAAGTTTATGTTCAAATTCTTGAAGAAATGCTTTCTGAACAGCCAGTTAAAAATCAGCCGCCGCCGTTAGAAACATTTTTGAAATATTTTAAACTAGTTGCTTCGAAGGAAATTGCTGTCGTTTATAACATGTCCATTTCTCAGGTGGAACGGGAAATGAAAAAATTGCTATTACTTCAAAAGGTTGAACAGCTTCCTGCTAAATATGGAACCTTTTGGCGCTATGTAGAAGAGAATTGATTTTCAACATGAAAAGACCTTGCAGTTATAACTGCAAGGTCTTTTTCTATTAATACGAACAAAGGGGATGGGAGAAATTTTTCACGGTCAAACAAAGGGGTATATGTTTGTTGTGATTAACTTCACGTATAGAATATACCATGTAAATGAACCTGATGACAATGAGCTTGTGCGTTATTTCACATAATTGTCAAAATATCATATTATTCTATTTTGGACAATATAGTATAACTAGGTTTATTCCGTTACTTAAAAATAAGGTGGCATGTCGGATGAAGAATTTACCTGTTATTTTGATGATTCTCTTTATACTTTTCGGATTTTCACTCCATATCCTTGCGTTAATGAAGATCTTTCCGCTGATTATTAGTATTCCACTTTTTTTTATTGGAATTTTCGTGTTTCTCTTTTATCTGAATGATCGAAAAAGATTTAAAGGATTTTAAAGGAGAGTACCCATGGCACTCTCCTTTACTCGTTAAGATAATAACTGCTCTAGTTCATTTAACTTTTCTTCAAATACTTTACATGCATCCCTGATTGGGTCGGCGCTTGTCATATCTACTCCAGCTTTCTTTAGTACTTCAATTGGATAATCGGAGCTTCCAGAGCTTAAGAAATCAATATAACGCTTTACTGCTGGCTCGCCTTCCTCTAGGATTTGCTTGCTTAATGCGGTTGCTGCACTGAAGCCGGTTGCATATTGATATACATAATAATTGTAATAGAAATGTGGTATTCTTGCCCACTCTAAGCCGATTTCTTCATCAATAACGATATCCTCTTCACCAAAATATTTCTTATTTAAGGCATAATATTCACTGGTTAAGGAATCCGCTGTTAAAGCCTCATTATTTTGGGCCTTTTGGTGAATTAAATGCTCATATTCTGCAAACATCGTTTGACGGAATACAGTGCCTCTGAAGCCTTCTAAATAATGATTTAATAAATAGATTCTTTTTTGCTCGTCATCAATTGTTTTTAATAAATAGTCATTTAATAGCGCTTCGTTACAAGTTGAAGCTACTTCCGCAACAAAAATTGAATAGTTCCCATAAGGATATGGCTGATTTTTCCTTGTATAGTAGCTATGGACAGAATGGCCAAATTCATGAGCTAACGTAAATAAGTTATTCACATTATCTTGCCAATTCATAAGAATATATGGATTTGTACCATATGCTCCTGAAGAATAAGCGCCGCTTCGCTTTCCTTTATTTTCGTGTACATCTACCCAGCGGTTTTCAAACCCCTCTTGTAGGATCTTTGAATACTCCTCGCCCAATGGAGCAAGCCCTTTGATTACAAGCTCTTCTGCTTGTTTATAAGGAATCTCCATTTTTACATCTTTTACAAGGGGAGTGTAGAGATCGTACATATGCAGTTCGTCTACCCCTAAAACCTTTTTCCTGAGCTTAACGTAGCGGTGCAATAAGTGTAAATGATCGTTTACTGTGTTTACTAAATTATCATACACGCTTTCAGGAATATTATTAGCAGATAGTGCTGCATGCCTAGCAGAGTCATATTTTCTAATTCTTGCATTGAAATTATCCTTTTTCACATTCCCGCTGATTGTGCTAGCGAAGGTATTGCGGAAATTCCCATAAGTGTCGTAAACAGCTTTAAAGGCGTCACGTCGAACTCTTTGGTCAGCACTTTCTAGAAAACGGATATAACGACCATGGGTAATCTCAACCTCTTCACCATTTTCATCTTTTACGGAAGGGAACTTTAAATCTGCATTATTTAACATTCCGAAAGTATTACTGGAAGCATCCATTACTTCACCAGCTTCTGCTAACAATGCTTCCATTTCAGCTGACAAAACGTGTGGTCTCTGAAGGTTAATCTCCTCAATCGCATGCTCATAAAGCTTAAGTTCAGTTTTTTCTTTTATAAATCCATTAACCTTGCTTTCCTCTAATGAAAGTATTTCAGGAACAATAAAGGCTAATTGACTGCCAGCTTGTGAATAGAGGTTTTTCATTCTATCATCTAATCCCTGATAAAAAGAATTTGTTGTATCCTGGTCATAACGCATATGAGCGTATGTATATAACTTTCCTATTCTTTCAAGGAGCTTATCCTGAAACTGGAGAGCATTATAAAGAGCATCTGCACTCTCCCCAAGTTTCCCTTCAAACTCTTTAATCCCAGAAATCTTACTCTTTACATCTTGAAATTCATTTTCCCACTCTTTATCGTTAGCAAAGATATCCTCTAATCTCCATGTATCTTCAACCGGAATTTCACTTCTTGAAGGCAACGCCTTTATTGTAGCTTCGTTTGCCATATTTCTTCCTCCATTCAAAATTTATTCGGATCACGAAAAAAATTTACCCCTGTTAATATTCTCCTTTTTTATTGTTTTTCCTTTATTTTTTTAGTTTTACCCATTATATTATGCCCTAAAGTTATATTTCATTTATAGTTTCTAGGATGGTCTTATATTTTTGGTGAAATTCATTCCTTCGTTCCTCCTTTTCCCGATTAGATTTTGGAACGGAGATTTTAGTTTGAAGTTGAAAGACCGTTTCAGTTTTTTTTATAAGAATTCCGAGTTTTTCTAGTTGAAATAAATACTCTTTCACAGCTTGAAAAGACTTTTCATTCGTTATTTGTGGAATATTCCTGATGATAATCTCATTATTCATGATTCTCTTACTGTAATTTCTTTCAACTTCCTTTAAATTAACAAGCTCATAAAGTGTTTTATTTAGCAATACATCTAAAAATAAATAGGTTTGCCAAATAATTGCAGGTGTTTGAATGAATAAAGAATGGCGAACAGGTAAACCAATTTCTGGGGGAAGCAAATATAAGTTGAGGTTATGAATATAGATTTCACGAAGAAATCGATGGAGCTCGGGACTCGGATGGAGTGACCAATTTAATGTGAATCTCTCCATCTCCTTTGACCATTTCGCGAAGCTGAAATAATTATTTATTTGCGGTGCTAAAACTTCTTCCAATTTAGTATTTTCGAGGGAATGATAGGTGATGTTGGCGACTGCATTTTTTATAGAAAAAGGATAGACCGAACTGAGGATTTTAAATTGTTTTTCTTCGGGGCAATAAGAAGGCAATATCAATTGGCTCTCTGTTTTTCTAAAAAAGAAATAATCAAAGTTTGATAAAGAGAAGACACTATTCCTTTTTGTTTTCAGATGCTTACTGCCTTGGATCCAAAGAGGAATGTAATTTTGTTGGCGATAGGCCTCTGTTCGCTTCTTAAATATTTCTTCTGTAATTGGTGAACATTGATATTCTAATGCGTATTTCTTACCATCGTAAAGGAATAAAATATCAGGGCGCTGTTTAATTATAGAATCATAATATTCTAATTCTACAGGAATTCTTTGTCTTTCCAGCCACTGATAAAGCTGCAGTTTTCCTTTCATATGATAAATCGTTTCTCCTTCATAGAATTCCCTGCAAACCGTTCCGCTTCGGTGTGCAAAGTGGTAAATTCTTTGGGTCCCCAGCTTAAGTGAAACTCGCTCCCCACAAGCTGGACAAAAAAATTTTTCATTTTTTCGTATAAACATGAGTGTCTCCTTGTTATACTCCTTACCTAAGCTAAAAATGGTACCTGAATGTGTTTGTGCCGTCAGCAATGGTTATCAACCTCCTTTTCTTTCTTACATTCGTGTTATCTAATTGGAAATCCTTTTTTATAAAAAAAGAAAACCCGCCAATTTGACGAGTTTGTGAACTTATAGCAGCGGTGATAGTAACCTAGCAGTAGATTCAATCAACCGTAATCCGATATGTCTTTTTCTAAAAGATGTTAATTCAAGCTGTTTCGCATATTCTAGATCATTAATATACTCCGCCACAAGTTTCTGAGTGCTTTTGGTTCGAAATAAGAAAGCATTTACCTCAAAATTTAAATGAAAACTGCGCATATCCATATTAGAGGTTCCAATAGAAGCGAGCTCATGGTCAACAATAACGATTTTACTATGCATAAACCCGCGTTCATATTCATAGACCTTTACACCAGCTTCTAAAAGCTCAGGAAAGTAAGATCTAGAAGCATGAAAGACGATTCGTTTATCAGGGCGATTAGGAACAAGTAATCTTACATCAATGCCAGAAAGCGCAGCTACTTTTATCGCTGAAAATATATCTTCATCCGGAATAAAGTATGGTGAGGCAATCCAAACAGATTCCTTTGCCGAAGTAATCATCGAGAAAAAGATATTCTTAATTACACTCCATTCATTGTCCGGACCGCCAGCAATTAATTGAACGCCGCCATGATTTTTTTCATCTATTTGCGGAGACAAATATTCGGCAGTTAAGAAGCTGTGGTTCGTCATGTAATACCAATCTTGTAAAAAGATTAACTGCAGCGATCTTACAGCTTCTCCTCGCAACATTAAGTGGGTGTCCCGCCAAAAGCCATAAGTGTCATTTCTTCCTAAATATTCATCACCAATATTTAGCCCGCCTACAAACCCGATCATTCCATCAATGACAATAATTTTACGGTGATTTCTGAAATTAAATTTATTATTTAAAAACGGCAGCTTAACAGGACCAAAACAAACTGTTTCAATCCCTGCATTTTTTAAATCATTAATAAATCTTTTGGATAATCTCCAAGAACCCACTGCGTCATACAAGAATCTTACCTTTACCCCTTGTGCAGCCTTTTCAATTAAAATTTTCTTTATTTCTCGTCCAATTTCATCATCTCTCACAATATAATATTCCATATGTATATGATGTCTGGCTCTATTCAATTGCTCAAGGATGTGATGAAAGGTTTCCTTCCCGTTCGTTAGTACCTTCGTTGCGGTGTCAAAGGAAATTGGACTATTCCCCAATTTTTGCGCCAAAGTAAATAGCCTAGCTTGGTGCTCGGCCATTAATCCAAGTTTTTCTTCACTTCTCGGGTCATCTTCACCCTCCACAGTCAAGAAAGCTTGTTTGTCGAGAAAATACTTCTTCCGATACATTTTCTCCTTTCGGTAATTTCTTCCGAAAAGTAAATAGAAAAAGAAACCCACTAGTGGAAAGCTACCCAATACCACCAGCCAGGTAATGGTTTGTGTCGGGTGTCGATTTTCTAAAAATATGACGAATGCAATAAAAATAACAGAAAGCGTTATCAATAGGCTCAAAAAACCAAATATTCCAACCTGTAAATACTCCTTAAAGAAAAACATAAGTATGGATAGAACCAGTACAAACAATACAACCCTTACTGTGTTTTTCAGTCTCATCACCCTCAAAAAGTTTTTATACCTATGTAAAAAATACCGATTTCAAAAATCGAAATCGGCACGTTTATTTAAAATGTTTTCTTATTTCAGCAAAAACATTCTCAGAAATTATCTTTTTCCCATACTCATGGATTCGATGAATAGTGAGTTGTGTTTCATAACCATATTCAAGCAGAATACTTAGAATATCATCAATTTCATCTTCTTCAAATAAATCTTCTGGAAACTCAGTATATAAATAATATTTATTTTCAAAGTTGTACAACACAGTAACCAAATCATCAAGTCCGCCACGATTTGATAACATAATGACATCTTCAAAATCTTTGAAAGCAATTAAAAACTCTAACGATTCTTCTTCAAGTAAAAGATCATCAGCATCATCACGATTTCCAGGATTAAAATGGTGATCCAGGATCTCTTCTATGTTGCCATCAACAGGCAGATCCTTTAATTTTTCATTTGGGATTGGCAGCTCAAACTTTTGTCCATCCTTTGACACCTGTGCTTTTGTCACAAGAATTTCTAGCCCTTTCTCTAATGCCTGCACTTGAATCCACAGCGGGCCTTCAACAACAAACTCTTCTTCTTGATGTACTTCATCCATCATTTCCCAGAAAAGCTCCTCACTTCGCTCCCGATTGTACCAAATTTCTTCACGATCGAAGCCTCGTTCTTCTATATCACCATAAGAAATGTAAAACTTTACTGTATTCTCATTAATTCGTTCGATTTCCATCGTTACCTCTCCCTTCCGTTTCCTTATTGAAGGGACAAAATACCCCCAGCAGACAATGCTTTTTGGCAATTACCCAAGTAGAAAGGATTAATTATTGTAATGTAAAAAAAGATTATAATCCCTGTACTTTCATTTTATGACAAAAGTATCAAATTGGGAAATAAATTTACTCCTAATTGCAAAAACCATTCATTTGCCTATTAATTAGATATTCCTTATATTGTAACAAAATGACAGAGAAATCTCAAACCAAAAGAGGTGCAAAAAAAGCCTTCAGATTTGAAGGCTTAGTCTCATTCGTTTTAATTTACCATACGCTGAGCTTCTCTTAATTGGAAGGTACGTACTCTTCTAGGTAAAAAACGTCGAATTTCGTCCTCATTATATCCAACCTGAAGACGCTTTTCGTCAATAATAATTGGACGGCGTAATAAACCAGGATTAGCTTTAATTAATTCAAATAAATCCTGAAGCGGCATGGTATCTAAATTAACATCTAACTTTTGAAAAGTCTTTGATCTTGTAGAGATAATCTCGTCTGTACCATCCTCAGTCATACGAAGGATTTCTTTAATCTCTTCAATCGATAATGGCTCAGAAAAAATATTTCTTTCGGTATATGGAATTTCATGTTCTTCTAACCATGATTTTGCTTTCCGGCATGATGTACAACTTGGTGAAGTGTATAATGTTACCATTCGTCTCCACACTCCTCTTTTAATTACTATTCAAATCTATAGTAAATCTATCCATATTAATGTTTCTTGATTAAAATGATTATAAATAAGTAATATATATCATTAATTATACACCACTGTTTCTAAAAAAGGTATCCCTTTTTCAAATTTAATTAAATGTCAAACTTTTAGCCTATTTAAATTTATTCATTATATTAGACGTCTAAATATTGAAAAGGTTTCATTCTTTCTATACCCGGAAATATTCTCAATTAAACCTCACATAGTGAAAACGCCTTCATTTTTGTATAACTTTTAATGTTTTTATAACTTTACCTCTTTTAATAACATCCAAGTTCTTTTAAAATATACATGAGGAGATTTAAACATTATAAACAGTTGATTATAACTTAGAATGGGAATATGGAGGTATATTCATGGCCGGCTACATAGCTGATTTATCGATGGTTGCGATTTTAATTATTGGAATTACTGCATTTATGGGTGTAATCACGAATGGTTTTGGTGAAAAGGCTTTCGGAGGAAAAAAACGCTCTGAATTTGTTGACCAAAGTGCGAGATTCCAAACGGGATGGAAAGGTGTTGGCGGGAAGAAGAAGTAATCCTTCATTTACTTGATTCCAAATTTACATTTATTTATAATAGGTATAAATAAATTATTTACTTTAGCGATGACAAAGAGTAGTACGTATTTTTAACCGTTT
This sequence comes from Neobacillus niacini NBRC 15566, assembly GCF_001591505.1. GTDB lineage: Bacteria > Bacillota > Bacilli > Bacillales > Cytobacillaceae > Neobacillus > Neobacillus niacini. The sequence goes on along the minus strand of NZ_BCVA01000002.1, from coordinate 25,622 downwards.
CAGAGAGTTTGTGGCTGGTGAAAACAAACACGGAAAAATACCGAATGGACTTTTGAGCTTCTTTCTGAACTTCCAAAATGATTAGTAGGAAAAGACGTTAACCTTGCGTTAAAAGGATTCCTAGTCTATCCATTCTAGATAGATCTGGATTGAGTGACTCTTTTGAGTAATTAGGGTGGTACCGCGAACCATTCGTCCCTATCGTTTTTAGGGATGAATGGTTTTTTTTATTTATATAAATAATTAGGAGGATTTCGGTCATGAAAACGATTTTTTCAGGTATTCAGCCAAGTGGAACCATTACACTTGGAAACTATATTGGGGCAATGATGCAATTTGTTGAATTGCAGAATGATTATAACTGCTACTTTTGCATCGTTGACCAGCACGCGATAACAGTCCCTCAGGATCGTTTAGAGCTTCGAAAGAATATTCGCAGCTTGGCGGCACTTTATCTAGCCGTTGGGATTGATCCAAAGAAAGCAACCTTGTTTATCCAATCGGAAGTTCCCGCTCATGCCCAAGCAGGATGGATGATGCAATGTATTGCTTATATAGGTGAATTGGAAAGAATGACTCAATTTAAGGATAAGTCAGCTGGTAAGGAGGCTGTTTCTGCAAGTTTATTAACCTACCCGCCACTAATGGCCGCAGACATTCTTTTATACAATACCCATCTAGTTCCGGTTGGTGAAGATCAGAAGCAGCACATGGAATTAACACGTGATTTAGCAGAAAGATTCAATAAAAAATATGGGGAGATTTTAACCATCCCAGATATTCGAATTCCTGAAGTCGGAGCAAGGATTATGTCGTTACAGGAACCAACAAAAAAAATGAGCAAATCTGATCCAAATAATAAAGCTTTTATCACACCTTTAGATGAGCCAAAACAAATTATTAAAAAGATAAAAAGTGCAGTTACAGATTCAGAAGGAATTGTTAAATTTGATAAAATTAACAAGCCAGGAATTTCCAACTTACTGTCTATTTACTCCATTCTCGGCAAAAAGACCATTGCTGAGCTTGAAGTAATGTATGAAGGAAAAGGCTATGGTGATTTCAAAGGTGATTTAGCACAAGTAGTCGTAGATGTATTTGAACCAATACAAGAAAAATATAAGAACTTAATGGAATCAACTGAACTAGACAGAATTTTGGACGAAGGCGCTGAGAAAGCAAACCAAGTCGCAAGCAAAACCGTAAAGAAAATGGAAAATGCCATGGGATTAGGCAGAAAAAGAAGATAAAGAAAACAGGTCACGAAAGTGTTTACTATCGTGACCTGTTTTTTAATTTACTTTCGGACCATGCTCCATTTCCCATAGCTTTTCAAAAAATGGCTGACCTTTTATTAAATTCTCACAAAAAGTTTCATGCTTTTTAGACCAACCGTATTTCGTTTCCTCAAACAATTGCTCCCATGCTTTCTCAAAATTCAATTCCTGAATCGCCGAGTATTGCTCTGGACACCATTCAGTAAACCAATAACGGACTTCTGCTTCGTTCTTAGATGTATGTAATTGATCAAGTGCCATAAATAACAACTGTTTTAGCTGACGCTCTTTTCGCGTTAATCCCGTCATTAATTCCGGTTCAGGTGATAAAATATGAAAATCTTTATCCACTGAATTCTGTTGAAAATGATATTTTTTTGCATCATGATTGGCAATCATTTCATAGACAAGCTGTTCCTGTCTTGGTATGAGTCTGCTCTTTCTAATTGGTATTGAATACCCAATCGTATCAACTGCTAATATTCCAACCCCATCTGTAACCACGAAGCAGTACTCAAGTTGAACCCTTTCATGGTTTTTCCTTAAATATGCCTTTTGAAAAATATCATCTAGAAGCTGTTGAGGCAATTCTGAGAGATCGTTCTCAATATAGTGAAAGAGAATCGGTTCTACTTTTAACAAAGGAGCTTGATCTAACAGCTCTACACCATCATCTTTGCGCCATTCATGAAAGTGGCACACATTATACCCGTTTTCTTCACCTTCAAACCAATTTACCCAAACATCATGAAGATACAACATTGTACAACCCCTCACTTCAAGAAACTGTTTGTCAATCAGTATGGGCAGACAGAAGTTAATTTATTCCTTAAGAACCAAATACTCTTTGATGAGGATAAAAAAAAAAGCCTATTTTTTTCGGCCATTTTTTGTATAGTTTTGTTCAGTTATTAAATATTTCTTTGCAGGTTGAGTAAAGGATAGTTTTGTAGAATATTCATAATTACGATAATAATCTTCAACAATTTTAAAACCAACAGCGTATCCAAGTAATCTTGGTATTTTTCCTGAACCATACAATAAATCATCATGTTTTTTTTCACTCTTTTTTATGTCTAAGTTGCCTTGTAAAAATTTTTCCCAAAGATTATCTAATTCAGCTTCTGAATACATCTTACACCAATCGGCTAAATAATCTTTCCCGCAATGAATTAAAACAGAGTATTCTGCAAGTCCTTCAATAATGATTGAATCAAGCAATGTATAATCATCTAATCTTTTAGTTTGTTTATTTAACCTGCAAATGTGATGGTATTCATGGACAAATAGCGCTTCTAACTCTTTTGAAGGTACGCTGTCGGAAAGAAATAAAAACATTTTGTCCGGGTAGGAGACCCCACCCTTCACCTTATCTTCTTGTCTAAAAAAGAAGCTTCTACTTTGTCCAATGGGAAAAATGTAGATAGGTATATCTGGTCCGCCCCATTTCTTTTTATATTCCTGAAAAATCCCCTCCACTTCTTGCCAAACCATATTATCCTTCATAGCGTTGAATATTTCCTCAGTCCTCCGGGAGGCTCTGTACATCCCAAAATCTATCAATTGATTGTAGACCTTTGAAGCACTTTGCCCCTTAAAAACAGGGAGCAGCTTTTCGCATATTTTTAATGGACGATCAAACTCATCCTCCAGCCACTTATCAGTTCGAATGATGCCCATTTCCTCACTCCAAACCTTATCATTTTTTACATAGTATGAATGATATGAAAAGTGGTTCGCGTTGGTCGTCCTATAAAAGAAAAAAGCCGACCAGGTGTTTTCCTGGTCAGGCTGCTTATTTTTCATATTTTTTGAAGACTATTGTTGCATTATGGCCTCCAAAGCCTAGAGAATTACTCATTGCTGCTTTTATTTCCTTTTGACGTGCCTTATTTGGGACATAATCTAAATCACATTCTGGATCTGCAGTTTCATAATTGATCGTTGGAGGAAGAATACTGTCTTTCATCGCAAGGACAGTAAAAATTGCTTCAACACCACCAGCTGCTCCTAGAAGATGACCTGTCATTGATTTAGTTGAACTCATTGCCAAATTGTATGCATGGACTCCAAAAACTTCTTTAACTGCGAGTGTCTCAAATTTATCGTTATACTCCGTACTAGTTCCATGTGCATTGATATAATCGATTTCTTCAATATTTAATCCGGCATCGTTAATAGCCATTTTCATCGCGCGCGCGCCGCCTTCACCACCAGGGGCTGGTGCTGTTATATGATAGGCATCACCTGTTGCACCGTATCCAACGATCTCAGCATATATTTTTGCACCGCGTGCTAATGCGTGTTCTAATTCTTCAAGTACAACGATACCCGCTCCCTCACCGATAACAAATCCATCGCGGTTTTTATCAAATGGCCTGCTGGCATTTTTAGGATCTGGATTCGTAGAAAGAGCTGTATTCGCACAGAAACCAGCTACTGACATTTTCGTAATTGGTGCTTCTGCTCCACCTGTAACCATGGCATCCGCGTCTCCACGCTGAATGACTTTAAAGGCGTCACCAATTGAGTTCGTTCCTGTTGCACATGCAGTTACCGTACAAGAATTAAATCCTTTTGCACCAAGTCTGATCGAAACTTGACCAGTCGCCATATCAGGAATCAGCATCGGTACAAAGAATGGACTTACCCTGCGGTACCCTCTTTTCTGAAAGATTTCATATTGTTCTTCAAATGTTTCCATTCCGCCAATACCGGAACCAATCCACACCCCGATACGATCGGCATTTTCGTCAGTAATGGTTAGCTTTGCATCCTCAACAGCCATCAGCGCTGCTGCAACCGCATACTGGGTAAAACGGTCCATTTTTCTTGCTTCTTTTCTATCCATAAAGGTTTCTGGATTAAAGTCATTAATCTGTGCCGCAACTTTTGCAGGATACTCTTCTGCATTCACACGTGTTAAAGGGCCAATTCCAGACTTTCCTTCAATAATCCCTTTCCATGTCGTTTCAACATCGTTACCAAGCGGGGTAACCGCTCCTAGACCAGTAACCACAACCCTGCGCTTATCCATATAATACATCTCCTTTAATACACTTCAATATATAGTTAACTATTTCTCTTATTTACCCCATCTAATCGCAATGGCACCCCATGTTAAACCGCCGCCAAAACCGACCATAACAATTAGGTCATCGTCTTTAATTCTTCCAGCCTCTAATTCCTCAACAATAGAGATGGGAATAGATGCTGCCGAAGTATTCCCGTATTTATGCACAGTCTTTGACATTTTTTCCACTGGAAGTTCAAGCCTTTGTCTCGAAGCCTCCATAATACGAATATTAGCTTGGTGAGGGATAAGGAAATCAACATCCTCTTTTGTAAGCCCCGCTTTTTCAAGAACGTTAATACAGCTTTCACCCATCTGGCGAACAGCAAACTTAAATACTTCCCGTCCATTCATGATAATATACTCATCTTGGTATAAATGCTTTGCACCCGTGCCATCTGCACCCAATTCAAACGAAAGAATTCCTCTACCCTCAGACACCTCTCCAACGATAACGGCGCCAGCACCATCTCCGAATAAGACGGCAGTGTTTCGGTCATTCCAGTCGGTGATCTTTGAAAGTTTTTCAACCCCCACTACTAGAACATGCTTATAAGCTCCTGATTCAACAAACTGCTTTCCGGTAATAATACCGTACATAAAACCTGCACATGCTGCACTAACGTCCATTGCGGCAGCTTTTTTCGCACCTAATCGTTCTTGAAGCATGCACGCAACGGAAGGAAATGGCTGATCTGGCGTTACGGTTGCAACCAAGATTAAATCGATATCCTCTGCTGTGATACCTGCATCTTGGATTGCTTTTTGAGCAGCAGCAAATCCCATATCAGATGTATTAGTGTTATCATCTGCGATACGACGTTCTTCAATGCCTGTTCGTGTTCGAATCCATTCATCTGATGTATCCATAATTTTTTCTAAATCCGCATTTGTAACAACCTTCTCTGGCAAAAACCTTCCAATTCCAACAATTCCAGCGTTCAAGGAATCATCCCCTTATATGATTAATCAATTATTAGTAATTATTATGACTTGGTACTAATTTTATCAAATAAAAGTATAAATAAGCAACATTTAAATGAACCATCCCCGCTTATGTCCATACCATTTGTTCATAAACTTCATAATCTAAAGGGGAATCACACTATTAGGAGGAGGCAGTACGATGGGGAATGAAAGCAATCGGGATGATCGCTTTTCAAGAATGATGTTTGGTAAACAAAAAGAGAGTGTTCGGGGCAATCATGGTAGTCCTCAGTTCAATCCATCTACACTCGATATAGAATCAATAATAGATAACATAAGTAAATTAAGGGATTCCTCCCAAAATTTAAAACCACTATTTCAAAAGGTTTATCCTTTTGTACAAGGATTTTTGAAGAAAAAATAAGCTGCCTATGTCACGGCAGCTTTTCTTAATGATCAGCATTTAAGCGGTGAGTATGTTCAATTTGTTTAGTCAACGCAACTGATAATGGAACGGTGCTAGGTACAATTTTTTTTATAATATCTTTATCCTTTATTTCTAGTATTCGCTTGTTTAAATCTTGTTCGCTTAATTGAAGTAAGGCTGCACATGAGTCCCATTGATTGTCCTTTCCACTTTGGAGAAGGTATTTTCCAGGCTGATTGATTTCCATTATCTCTATAATTGCTTTCACCGCGTCATCAACAAATAGGGCGTCACTTGTTTCCTCACGCAGTCCTTTAAACGGCATACCTCTATTTAATTCCGTTAAAATAGAGGATTGGAATATAAAGGTTTCTGGCTGCCATGGCCCAAATACTGTTGGTAAATAAAGTAAATAGCTATGCTTATTCGGTAATATAGTCCTTTTTAAAAAATCCTCGATGACGATTTCAGCCTTCGAATCAATCACATTTTTTAAGATTTGACTTGGAACAAGAATTACGATATTTTCCCAATTGTTTTTATTAATTATACTGCTTATCAAATGATCGGTTAATAAGTAATCTTCCTTATATCGCATATATAGGTCATATACAGAGAGTACTATTGTTTCATTCGCGGAAGATTGATTTGCTATGTCCCCTAATGAAACTTCAGCAAAGTTAGCGTTTCTTCCAATTTCTAGTCTTTTTTCGCTTGCCATATCCTCCTTTTCTTTCGTATCAAGTTGTACTCCCCTTACTAAAATCCCTTTATCAAGTAATGATTTGCATACATGAAAATTCACAAAGTCAAATACTCCAATAATAACGACCTTGTCCATTACTATTCCTTCCTCCCCAAGCTTCATTAGTGAATCCTATGCGGCTACATGAAGAATTATATCTCTCTAGGGGAGGAAGCTATTTATAGCACCTTTTCAAACTGATTGAAAAACTTTTTCATCATATTTCCAAGCTGTTGTTTTTTTTCAGGAACAATATATGTTGGACTAATATCCGTATTAGCCAGTAATTTTTGCAGCTGTTTTGATTGGTTATAGGATTTACCACTGGACATAACATGGATTATCTTGATTGGAATGCCCATATTCAATTGAACTTCATCTTCCATATCTTGAAGTTCTTGCTCAAGTGTGTCTTGATCCGTTTTATAGGCAGCTGTTAATTCTCTCATAAGCTTTTTATAGAAAAACTTGTGTTCTTTTTCAAGTTCGATATGTTTTTTTAAAGAAAGAATGGGATTTAATAAAACGACTGACCTCAATTTCCCCTGCATTTTCTCCATTAATCTAACAGCCACCAGGGCCCCCATGCCCTCGGCTATTAGATGAACTTTATTATTAAGAATTTCACTTCTAATTACTTGCTGATAAAGCCTTTGAGCTAGCTCTACAGAATGGTCACTTCCCCAGTTTCGCCCATACAAATTTGAGGAAAAAATAGTATATCCTGATTCTTTCAATTGATTGATTATGGCCAGTCTACCTTCATTCTGAGTCCAAAAGCATTTGCTTTCATCAACAAAATGCCTTTCATCTCCAATTATTAAAATTCCAAAACCTGTGGGCTTTTCAGGGTAATGGATGATATTCCACTCGGTATCCATCTGAAAATTCCGGTTCTCCATCGCTAAATCTCCTTTTACATATTTCCTCAAAATATTGTATGTGATTTCACATGAGATGAAAGGGAATATAGCCTATTGGACAGTTATACAATGGTGTTTTTATTTTTAAACCTGGTGTTTTTTTTACATATCCGATTGTAGACGGCCCAGTGTTTTGAATTTTTGCTTTTATTATTTCAATAGCATATGGTAATATTATGAGAGATGATAATAGGGTAGAGGTGAAAGATAGTGCGATACTTTTGGACTTTTTTTTGGGTGTTTGTTTTAGTGCAAATGCTTTCATATGTAGTTAGTTCAATGACTGAAGGCGGAGTATTCAACTTCCAGTCAGGTGCAATTGTTTCTGTTGGAGTTTTCATTTTGATTGTTATTGCAACGGCAGTCATTCCTAATGATCCTGTTGAAAAACACTAAATACTGTGACAAAAGGTCATCCATTAAACTGGATGACCTTTTTTATTTTCTTACAAAATAGTGATGGTTAATTCCCCATTTTCAGTTGTAACGCTGACAATGGAGTGTTCGTGAACATTACCTGCAATAATGGCCCTGGCAAGTTTTGTCTCGATATTTCGTTGAATAAACCGCTTTAGTGGCCTTGCACCATATATAGGGTCAAAACCATTTATTGCAATAAACTCTTTCGCATTGTCAGTTATTGTTACTTCAATATCCTGTTCCTTCAGCCTGCTTTGAAGTTCCTTCATCATTTTTACGACAATATCCTTTAATTCGGTTAAAGATAAAGGCTTAAATAGGATTGTTTCATCTATTCTATTTAAAAATTCTGGTCGGAAATGACTTTTTAGTTGTCCTAGGACCTTGTTTTTGGTTGCCTCCGAAATTTCAATTTCATTTTCATGTCGTTCCAATAAGAATTGTGAACCGATATTGGAGGTCATGATAATGACTGTATTTTTAAAATCGACTATTCTTCCTTGGGAGTCCGTAATTCTGCCATCATCAAGTGCCTGTAGGAGAATATTAAATACCTCAGGATGTGCTTTTTCAATTTCATCCATCAGGATTACAGAATAGGGTCTTCTTCTGACAGCTTCTGTTAGCTGCCCGCCTTCTTCATAGCCCACATATCCAGGAGGGGCTCCAATTAACCTTGAAACAGCGTGTTTCTCCATATATTCAGACATATCAATTCGAATCATTTGCTCTTCACTATCAAACAAAGCTTCGGCGAGTGCTTTAGCCAGTTCAGTCTTTCCTACACCTGTTGGTCCTAAAAATAGGAATGACCCTATCGGTCTTTTTGGATCCTTGATTCCGGCACGTGCTCGTAATACCGCATCAGCAACTAGTTGAACTGCTTCATTTTGCCCGATTACTCGTTCTTGCAATAGAGATTCTAATCTTAGAAGTTTCTCCCTTTCCCCTTCAACTAGCTTAGATAGTGGAATACCGGTCCACCTTGACACTATATTTGAAATCTCTTCTCCGGTAACTTCCTCTCGAAGTAGACGTTCACTTTTGGCTGTTTGCGATTCAAGCTCTTTCAATTCTTTTTCAACTAATGGGATCTGACCATGACGAAGCTCTGCAGCACGGTTTAAGTCATATTTATCCTCGGCTTGCTGTAATTCTCTTCGCAGTTTCTCAAGTTGTTCCCTTTTCTCCTGCAATTTCTGTATCCCTTGTTTTTCATGAAGCCACTGGGCTTTCTTGCTGTTCGCTTGATCTTTTAATTCGGCGAGTTCTTTTAACAGGACCTCTAGCCTCTTTTTACTTGCCTCATCCTGTTCCTTTCTTAAGGCAGCTTCTTCAATTTCCAATTGCATAACTCTGCGTGTTACCTCGTCAAGTTCTGTTGGCATTGAATCAATTTCAGTTCGAATAAGTGCACAAGCTTCATCCACTAAATCAATTGCTTTGTCTGGAAGGAAGCGATCCGTGATATACCGGTCGGATAATGTTGCGGCCGCCACGAGAGCATGATCATGGATTTTTACTCCATGGTGAACTTCAAATCTCTCTTTTAACCCGCGTAGGATGGAAATTGTATCCTCGACATTCGGCTCTTGAACCAGTACCTGCTGAAATCTTCGCTCAAGTGCAGGGTCCTTTTCAATATATTTACGATGTTCATCGAGGGTTGTTGCCCCAATACAATGCAGCTCTCCACGAGCGAGCATAGGTTTCAGCATATTCCCTGCATCCATAGCCCCATCCGTTTTTCCTGCTCCTACAATGGTGTGTAGTTCATCAATGAATAATAATATTCGCCCTTCGCTTTTTTTCACTTCATTCAATACAGCCTTTAATCTTTCTTCAAATTCACCTCTGAACTTTGCCCCTGCAATCAATGCACTCATGTCCAATGAGAATATCGTTTTATCTTTTAACCCCTCTGGAACGTCCTTCCTAACAATCCGCTGTGCGAGCCCCTCGACAATCGCCGTTTTTCCTACACCAGGTTCCCCAATTAAGACAGGATTATTTTTAGTCTTTCTAGAAAGAATTCTAATAACATGACGAATTTCTGCATCCCTGCCAATAACAGGGTCCAGTTTACCAGCTTTAACTTCGGCTACAAGGTCTCTTCCATATTTTTTAAGCGCATCGTAAACTGCTTCTGGATTTTGTGATGTCACTCTCTGGTTCCCCCTTATCTCCTTAATTGCAGTTAATATATATTCCGGAGTTTTCCCATTAGATTTTAGTATTTTCCTCATTTCTGAATCATTTGCATAACAAGCCGCCAATAATATATGTTCAATTGAAATAAAATCATCAGTAAACTTAGAAGCAAAATCTTCAGCACTAACAAAAAATCGTTGAAGTTTAGATGTAATGTATAACTTCCCTTGCTCGGTACCACTTCCAGTAACTTGTGGTTTTTTATCAAGGACTTTCTGCAATGCACTATCAACACTCTCCGTTTGGATTTCTGCTTTCTCCAAAATAGCAGCTAATAAACTATCCTCTTGGCGAAGTAATGTTAAAAATAAATGGGGTTCATCTACCTCTTGATGATTGTTTTTTATCGCTAAAGACTGTGCATCTGCTATGCCTTTTTGCAACCGCTCTGTCATACGATTTAAATCCATCTTTATACACCTCTTGACCTTTTCTGACCTATTTAATTTTATTATATACGTATATGTATTGAAATATAAAATAAAAGCCATCCACGGGGATGACTTTTTTAAATGATTTAAGGTTTACGCTGGTAAGTCCAAACACGTTCGTCATTTGAGGTTTCAGGGAACCTGTCTCCTGCTTTTAGCTTTATCTTTTTTGGATTATTGACATTTGACTCTGTATCACCAATTTCTATATATATACCATTATTTGGTGCTTTTTGTCCAGATCGAAACTGACGGCTTTGGCCCATTTCTGTCCCTCCTTTTTCTGTACAATATTATTATTTCCATTTACTCTAGGGACATTAAAGGAATTATTATGAAATAAATTCCTTTCTCTGCTTGGAATATTTTTGACGATTATATGAACTTATGTCACAATTATTGATATATAAGCGTCGTTAACAATATAATTATAGTATTATCTAGTAAATGAAACCTTGACTGTCATTTATTTAGGAAAGCAAATTAGCGATTGATTTCGCCCCTTTAAAGGTGGTTATTCTTATGCAGTCAATAAAAGAAATACCTGTGAAGTTAACACAACTGTTTGATACAGTTCACCATATAAAGAAAATGGAAAAAGGCACTTTTCTTTTTCAAGAAGGTTCCACTGCAAATGAATTATTTATTATCCAAAGTGGAATCATTCAAATAAGCAAGATTATTCCAGATGGCCGGGAACTTACATTAAGAATGTGTTCAAGCGGGGACTTTATTGGAGAACTTGATTTATTTTCTCCTGCACCTAAGTATTTGTTAAGTGCCCGCGTTGCGGAAAGCGGCGAAGTAGCAGTTATTATGAAAGATGTGCTCGAGGAGAAGCTTGCTAAAAATCATGAACTGGCACTTGAGTTCATGAGATGGATAAGCCAGCAATATCGGAAAACTCAAACCAAATTTCGAGACTTAGTTCTACATGGTAAAAAAGGTGCGCTATATTCCACCCTTATTCGAATTACAAACAGTTACGGCATACAAACCAATCAAGGAATCCTGATTGAATTACCGTTAACAAATCAAGAATTGGCTAATTTTTGTGGAACATCACGTGAGGTAGTAAACCGATTGCTAAGTGACTTAAGAAAATTAGAAATAATTTCCATAGATAAAGGCTCTATTACAATTCATGACCTGGATTATCTAAAGAATGAAATTGATTGTGAGGACTGTTCTCCAGAAATCTGTAAAATAGACTAAAATAAAAAATCGGTCGTTTGACCGATTTTTTATTTTAGAAAAACGATTTGAATGATTATAACTACAAAGAATAGGGTTGAATTGATGATTTCATATATGCCAATTTTCATTGGTGATAATGTTTTCCCATAAAATATCATCGCTCTTATTAAGCTTGGCAGAAATGCTATCGCCACGATCCAATACCCAAATGTTAAGCTGATGATGAGCAATAGTGCATGATATCCCCATGAGATCCATTTAAATTGAATGTTCTTTTTCTCTCTAATCATGGTTTTGACATAAAAAGTACAACCAATAAAAAATAACACTGAAGCGATAAAAATGAGTATTGTTTCATATGAAATCAGTCCCTTTCCGAGGTAGCTACTAGCCAATCCAGCGATAGAAAAGGCAAAGATTGCACTAAAATCATTTATTAATGCACGGTCTTTATTTATTGAAGTATAGTAAGCATTAATAAGAAAAAATGGAACCATTAATAATCCAAACATGATAATAGAAGGCATTTTTAAAAGCGGAAATAGCAGAAATAATAAAGCAGGTATCATATAAATCATGGTCCACTTTTTATAAAATTCGATCTTTTTCTTTTTAAATAACAAGAGCATCGGATAGGTGGCTAGGTATAGGAATATCCAGCCAATAAAAAATGGAATATGCTCCCATAAAAATCCTCCATCGACTACTCCAAGCCAGAAAGGGATAATTGTCATTGCCCACGCACCATGTTGTTTCGGTAAGAATAACTTCATAAGTCCACTCCTTCATTCCTCTGCTTTCCTCCACTATATCGCAGTCGAAAGAATTAAAAAGTGAAACACATCACAAATTGTGGTATATAAAAGAAGACAACTCACCTTCTAACAAAATTGTCACTTTTATGGTTGTGAAAATAGAAAAGCCCCAGATATTCATGATAAAAATGAATAAACTGGAGCATTTCTAGATAAAAATATTCTTATAATTAACAAACATATAAACCCCAATTGTATTATAGCGCAAATATGTTTCTGCCATAGTGTTAAAAATAATATTTTTGACACTTTTACAAATTTTTTTCAACAATATGATGAGCAAGTTTTTTTAATTCTTTTGATATCGCCGTCATCGCTATTTCCTCTGTAATATGAAACACCGGAACCTCAAGTTTTTCCCTAACGGCATTAATCAACTCTTTATCCCATACAATGACGGCCTTAATGTTACTTACATCGGAAATGAGAGGAAGATCGTTTTTATCTCTAAGAATCAGTAATTTGGGATAAGATTTCATTTTATGACCCTCAATGAAGATAATATCTGGGCGAAAAAAATCCACAAATCTAATTTGATCTTCAAGTGTTAAAGCAGTTTCATCTGCTTGCAAACATAACCTGCCCCCTCCTTCAATCAATGAAGCAACTGCTCCTGCATTTATATGCTTGGCCGAGTCCTTTTGGGAGAGAATGTCTGGGCGGCCCCCATGCCCATGATGCTTGATGGTAACACTCTTGAGATCATTTTTTTTTAAGATTTCAATGAGCTTCATGATGATAGTAGTTTTACCGCTATTTTGGTAACCCACGATTTGAAAAATTACAGGCTTCACCATGGCCATTCACTGCCTGCTTGGTCTTCAAGCAGCAAAATATCAACCTCATCACCTGCTTTAAAGCTTCTTGTTCCTCCCGGAAGAATCATCAATGAATTAGCGCCAGAAAGACTCATAATAATATTAGATTTGTCTAATCCACTCGGTGTTGCACTTAATTTCCCTTCTTTTATGGAAAAAGCACTGCGGACAAACCTTGTAAAAGGGTTTGCTTTGGGAAAATCAACCTCAAGGACCGCTTTTTCTTTTCTCAAGTGCGGTGTCGTAGAAAAAAGCATTTTTCGAATAATTGGCCGTGCAAACAATTCAAAACCCACATAGCAGGCAGATGGATTACCCGATAATCCAAATAGCAGCTTTCCTTCAATTTGAGCTACTGTCGTAACACTTCCAGGCCTCATGGCAACTTTATTAAATAAAACTTCTGCGCCTAGCTTTTCATAAATGGCAGGCAAATAATCGAAATCACCAACCGAAACGCCACCCGTTGTAACAAGTATATCTACTTTTTCTAAAGCTGCTTTTACTGCAGTAAAACATGTTTCAAAAACATCAGGAAGTTTCCCATAATATTGAACAATTGCCCCAGTTCTCTGTATTTGCGCAGCAATCATATGTGAATTACTATTTCTGATTTTACCAGGTACTAATGCTTCATCCACTTCCAGCAATTCTGTTCCAGTCGCAAACAACCCGATAATCGGTTTTTTAGCAACAGGAACCAAGTTGTAACCAAAAGTAGCCAGCATTGCTTGAATTCCAGGGTTGATCAATGTTCCTTTTTTTACTAGGACTTCACCCTCCTTGGCATCTTCACCTCGATAGGAGACATTGTCCCCCTTATTAAAGCTTCGTTTTATTGACATAAAGGGTTCGCCATTTTTGTCATATGCTTTTGCCACTTCAAACATGACCACCGCGTCAGTTCCTTCAGGCATCATTGCTCCGGTCATAATACGTACTGCCTCGAATTGTTTAATGATTTTAGAAGACGTCAATCCGGCACCAATATGGTCGACCACTTTAAATTCTACTGGATGATTTAATGAAGCTTCCTTGGTATCAACAGACCGGACAGCGAAACCGTCATAAGGTGCTCGATCAAAATGAGGGACATCACTCGTAGCGATTAAGTCTTCTGATAAAAAACGGCCATAACTTTCATCGATTGATATATATTCGGTTTTGCCATTTAATTGATATTCCATAACTTTTATAACTGCGTCCCCAATCGGGATCGGTTTTCTTCTCTCTAACAATTTCATCATCTCCTGCAGGACCATATCAAATAAAAAAGATAGTTATTCATTTATTATTATAAGCGTATCGAATAGTCTCAAATATAGCAAACATCACATCATAGGACAAATATTATTAAATCATAGCAAATGTGTGATTCAGGTCACCCCTTTTTTTTGATGAATGCCTTATTCTTAAACTATAAATGAATAAAAACATTAGGAGGAAAATATGATTACTTTCCCTTTTTCTACAAATACATTGGTTAGAGATATCGTTAATGAACTGCCAAAAACAAGTGATGTGTTTAAGAAATTTAGAATTGACTTTTGTTGTGGAGGGAATATTCCTTTATCACAGGCCATTGCAGCGAATGGAATAAATGAAGAAGCGATAATGGAAGAACTGAGAGTAGTATTTGAGAAAAATAGTTCTGCTGAAACAGATTTAGAAGTTTGGACTAAATCAGATTCAACTACGATTATTGATCATGTTATTAACCATTATCACTGTACATCTGAAGAAGAATTGTCACTGCTTAGCCCTTATGTTACTAAGGTTTCCCGTGTACATGGTGACAGTCATCCTGAACTTTTAAAGGTTCATGAATTATTTTATGAATTCAAAAAAGAATTACTGGAGCATATGGCTAAAGAGGAAGCAGTTGTCTTTCCGTTAATTAAACAACTTGCGGACGGAACGGTAGAAAATCGTGAAGAAGCCATTAACATGATTGTTGAACTTGAAAAAGAACATGACCATGCAGGTGAAATCCTAAGACAGATCCGCGCCGTAACTTCTGATTTCACTCTGCCTTTAGACGCTTGTGGAACCTACAGATTAGTATATAAGCGGTTAGAGGACTTAGAAGGACTAACATTTATGCACGTGCATTTAGAGAATAATATCTTATTCCCTAGATATTTTTAATATGATTTGTCAAAGAGGCTGGATAAACAGCCTCTTTTCTATGAAAAAAAACCTCCCTTTAAAGCAGAGAGGTCTAGCCGCCTATATATGACATTTCGATTTTCTTGCGGTTTTTTGCTGTCTCTTCTGTTCTTTCATCTGAATATCTGTCATTTCGGCCATTCCAAATGTCTGTTATGCGATTTCGCAGCTCTTCATCTGTTGCCCCGTTTCGCATAAAGTTTCGGATATCATGACCATTTCCATTAAATAAGCAAGTAAAAATCTGTCCATTTGCAGAAAGTCGCGAGCGCGTACAGCTGCTGCAGAAAGACTCTGAGACTGAGGAGATAAAGCCAACATTAACGTCTGTGTTCGTATAATTATATAGTTTTGCTACTTCGCCAAAATAGGCTGGATCAAGAGATTCTAGCTGGTAGTGCTCTTTAAGCATGTTATAAATTTGTTTTTTTGTGATGACATCATCCATTTTCCAGCCATTAGATGAACCTACATCCATATACTCAATAAAGCGGAGCTCTAATCCATTTTTCAAGCAAAAATCTGCCATTGGAATTATTTCTGAATCATTGAGGCCTTTTTTGACAACCATATTAATTTTGACTCTGAGACCAGCTTTCTTTGCTGCTTCAATCCCATCTAAAACCGGCTGGGTACCGACACCTCGTCCGTTAATAATCCCAAATAGCTCATCATTTAAAGTATCGAGGCTTATGTTCACTCTTTTTAGTCCTGCCTCTTTTAATTTATCAGCGAGTTTAGGAAGAAGGACTCCGTTTGTTGTTAAAGCGATATCTTTTAAGCCATCAATTTCTGATAACTTTTTCACCAAAATGGGAAGGTCCCTGCGAAGCAGTGGTTCCCCGCCTGTTAGACGAATTTTCTCGACACCAAGACTAACAAAAGCTTTTGCTACTCTATCAATTTCCTCATATGACAGCAGTGCACTTTTCGGCAGAAATTCAAAATCATCACCAAATTGATCGGCAGGCATGCAATATTGACAACGGAAATTACAACGGTCAATTACCGAGATTCTTAAATCACGTAATGGGCGTTCTAATTTATCTTTAATAATGGTCTTCTCCATTCATATCAACTCCATTATTTTAAAAGCAAATAATATAATGCAAGTGTACCAACTATTAATAAAAAAAACTGTTACTTTATTCACTATCATAACATTTCTTATACAATTTTTTAACGTGTTTCATGTAATTAAATGAGTTTTCACTATATTGTCATTGTTTACTCCGTAATAACCAGAAAACCTAAGTTAAAATAAAGTTAACGAAAATAGCTGAAAAGTTTAATGACCAACAAAACCTTCGAGGTGGAATACATGTTGACTAAAATGAAACCAACCCATTCTATAGAAATTAAAGAATTACTCAGATTTGCCGATCGAAAAATTAAAAGTGAAAGGGGTACCTTCTTATTTCAAGAAGGTATGCTTGCTGAAGAACTTTATATCATTATCTCTGGTAAAGTACAAATTAGCAAAATTACTTCCGATGGACGTGAACTATCATTAAGAATATGTGGAGAAAATGATATTTGTGGAGAATTAACGCTTTTTACCGACAATCCGAGATATTTATTAAGTGCTAAAATATTGGAGGAAGGTGAAATCGTTGCAATTAAAAAAGATGTCATTGAAAGCGAAATTTTTCAAAATAGCAAGCTTGCTTTCGAGTTTATGAAATGGATGAGTGACCATTTCCGTAAAACACAGACAAAGTTCCGTGACCTCGTCTTAAACGGGAAACGAGGAGCACTTTTTTCCACTCTCATTCGCATGTCTAATAGCTATGGTATTCATAAGGAAAATGAAATATTAATTGATATACCATTAACCAACCAGGAACTTGCAAACTTTTGCGGCACTTCGCGTGAAAGCACAAACCGTATCCTAAGTGAATTAAAAAAAGATAAGATTATCAATATAAAAAAAGGTAAAATCACTATTCTTGATTTGCAATATTTAAAGGATGAAATTGGATGTGAAAATTGTCCTGCTATCTATTGCAGCATTGAATAGTCAAATGGAAGCAATCGATCTGATTGCTTCCATTTTTTTATTGCACTTGTTTTTCTCGCAACGCCTTTGGAATATAAACACAGAATGGTTCACTTTCCAAATAATCTCCTGTCATTGCATAAGCTCTAGACCTTGAGCCGCCGCATACATGACGGAATTCACAGACACCGCATTTGCCTTTATAGAGGTCAGGATTTCTCAGTGATTTAAATATTGGTGACTCGCGATAAATTTCCGCAAGTGGTGTCTCTCTAACATTACCAGCTTTGACAGGCAATAGGCCGCTTGGGTATACATCTCCTATATGTGAAATGAAGACAAAACCATTTCCATCGTTAACACCTTTAGGTGCTCGTCCAAGTCCGTCAATCGATCCTGTTAACCCCTGCTCTGTTAAAGCACTTAAATAGTTAATTTCATCTGATTGGTCTTTTGCTTCTCTCATTTTCTGTTGAATGACAACACGTCGATAATGCTGTGCAGCTGTTGTTTTAATATCGAAAGAAACGTGTTTACTTAGGTCATAAAGCCATCTAAATACCTTCTCGTGTTCAACTGGTGAAATCATATCAGACTCTTGTCCTCTTCCTGTTGGTACTAGGAAAAAGACACTCCAGAGTACGCATCCTAAGTCCTCAACCATTTTTGCCATTTCATCAAGGTATTCTATGTTGTATCTAGAAATAACTGTATTTATTTGAATTGGGATTTCAAGTTCATGTAAATATTTAATTCTCTCCATTGTCAGATCAAAAGAACCGGCAGTTCCACGGAAGTGATCGTGAACGGCAGCAGTTGGTCCATCAATACTAAAAGCCCAACGGGAAAGACCAACTTCCTTCGCCTTTTCAATCGCTTCTTTTGTAACATTTGGTGTCGCGCTTGGAGTCATTGAAACCCTGACGCCTTTTTCAACAGCATATTTTGCAATATCAAAAACGTCTTGTCTCATTAATGGGTCTCCGCCTGTAAAGACCAGCATGGGATTATTCATTTCGTATATTTGATCGATTAAGTTCTTGCCTTCTTCAAATGATAGTTCACGTGGGTCTCTTCTTAATTGAGCTTCTGCACGACAGTGTAAACAAGCTAATTGACACGCACGTGTTAGTTCCCAAATTACGATAAATGGATCTTTATTAAAATCTCGGCCAAAAGCCATATGAAACGCCTCCTAAAACGGCCATTTCAAAAACCAAACAGCCTTATTACCTGTAATTATATAGGGGATTCCACTATGGATAAGTGAACTACCTCACATTACTTGAAAATTATATGTCCACTTTGTGAAGTGCAAATGATGATCGCAGGGAATTAGTTGCTGATGGCAAGAAAAAACAGCAGAACATTTCTGCTGTTTTTATAATACGAATATTATTAACGAATTCCTAATGCAATTTTTGCATAACGTGACATCATGTCCTTATTCCATGGCGGGTTAAACACGATATTAACCTCTACCTCTTTTACTTCTGGGATATCTGCTAATGCTCTCTTCACTTGGTCAACAATGGTTCCAGCAAGAGGGCAGCCCATGGAAGTTAATGTCATCGTAATCGTTACATTGCCCTCCTCATCCATTTCCGTATCATAGACTAAACCTAAATTAACAATATCTACACCTAGCTCAGGGTCTATGACAAGCTCTAATGCACCTAAAATATTCTCTTTTAACTCTTCATTCATCTATAACACTCCCTATCCTTATTGTAATAAATATTTCTCAAACCATTCAACCGTTGCTTTTAATCCTTCTCTGCTTACCTTATGATCTGCATGTTCATCTGTAATGAAGTGAATATCTCCTGGCTTTGCAGTATAGTTGTTTTTTACAGATTGATAAAAACGATATGTTAACGCATAAGGTACAATTGGATCTTTTTTTCCATGCCAAAATAACAATGGTCTATTATCAAGCTTATTTGGTTGAAGACTCAAATCATATTGACGTAAGACTGATAATTGCCCTGCAATTTCCTCATCGGAAAAAGTAAGACTAACACCAAGGTTTTTCATTTGTTCTAGCTGCCAATGCAGATATTCTTCATATGACGGCATCCCCATTAAACTAACTGCCGCTTTGACCCATTTATATTTAGTCAAAGCACCCAAGGTCACCATTCCACCCATTGAGGTCCCTGCAAGTCCAATTTTATCCGGATCTGCTAATCCTTCTTCTACATAGTATTGCTTATAATTGTTTAATTCATGGATGGTCTTGATGACAATTTCCCAAAAATGACTGTATAAATCCCTTTCGGTTAAACCTTGTTCCCTTTCCCCATGGTAGATCGCCTCTGGCAGGATCACTCTAAATCCCTTTTCCGCTAATAAATAGGCATAATGTAGATTATTCTCCTTTGCACTAGTGAAACCATGGGTAAAGATAATCAGCGGAAGTTTCTTTTGTTGTATACTTTTCTTTACTATATGTAGGAAGGGATTATGATTCTGCAAACTTTTTTCAACGATAATCACGTAGGTAAATCCTCCTGGGTAAAATAATTATATCTGATAGCAAAATCTTATGAAGTGAATTTTTTTACAGGTACGGTATAAAATTGTTAACATAGTAGTTATAATGGTATGACTTTCCAACAAAAGAAAATCCATAGTTGTAGTGTATCATTTCATTCACCATTTATCTAAAGCTTAGACTTATTGTTTAGAAAACGATTCAAAAAGGAGTCAATATGGCAGAAAAACATTTAATTGCATTGGACTTAGATGGAACTTTATTAAAAGATGATAAAACGATTTCCGAACGAACAAAAAAAGTATTAAGTAAAGCTAAAGAACAAGGACATGTTGTTATGATTGCAACAGGAAGACCGTATCGTTCAAGTGAACCCTATTATCGGGAGCTTGGGTTAGACACACCTATTGTTAACTTTAATGGTGCTTTCATGCACCATCCACTTGACTCCAACTGGGGATTTTTCCATGCCCCTCTCGACGTAAAAGTGGCCAAGGAAATCGTTGAAGCGTGCCGGTCTTTTCAGTTTCACAATATTATTGCCGAAGTAATTGATGATGTGTATTTCCACTATCATGATGAAAAACTGTTAGATATTTTTAGTATGGGTAACCCGAACGTTACAACTGGGGATTTACGAAATTTCTTAAATGATTCTCCGACAAGTTTGTTGATACATACAGAGGAAGATGAATTAAAGCTTATTCGTAAGCATTTGTCTGATGTTCATGCGGAAGTAATTGATCACCGCAGCTGGGCGGCACCATGGCATGTTATTGAAATTATAAAAACCGGAATTAGCAAGGCCGTTGGTTTAAAGAAGGCCTCAGAATACTTCAACATTCCTCCAGAAAGAATTATTGCTTTCGGTGACGAAGATAATGATTTAGAAATGCTTGATTTTGCTGGCCATGGTATTGCAATGGGGAATGCGATTGATAAAGTCAAAACGATTGCAAATGAAGTGACTCTTACCAATGAAGAAGATGGTATTGGCGTATATTTGTCAGATTTGTTAAATTTGAAATAAAGATGGTTGACACCATTGTTTACCTAAATGAAAAACTCTGATTTGAGCATACTATTTTTGTGAGGCACTAACCTGCTTCATAACAAGCTCACCAAATTGGAGGGATTGCAATGGGTAAACGAAACAAATCAAAACGCTTTGTCCAGCAAGGAGTGGATACTGTCAGTAAGCATGCTGAACGTATTCCATACCACATGACCTACGCTGAAGCGGAAGCCCAGAAAATGTCCAATGTGCGTGAATCCTCGCTTGGAGGAATATAACGATGGGAAACCAACTATTCCAGGAAGCAAGAAGATTTGTTGAGATGGCGAAGTCTGCCGACCCTGCTGATCGTGATTCTGTGATTTCGAAGGCCAAGAATGCATTAAGTTCTGCTTATGCTAATTCAACCTTCGCAGAACAAAGTCAGCTCCAAGAAATGCAAAATGAGCTTGAACAATTAAAATAAGTGGAAAAGCTGGTACGTTACAAAACGTGCCAGCTTTTCTTTTTACTGAAGAGTAAATTTGGTTTTGCTTAATAATGTTTGGTTGTTACTTATAGGTTTGTCATTTATTTTTCTTGGTAAAAGAGTTGCAGAAACAATGTATTCCCCTGCCGGAACTCTTTTTCCATGTAATTGATAATCCCATAGTTCCACTTTTCGATAGGTTTTATGAGGTTCAATTTTAATCGTTTGCAGTGCCTGTAAAAAAAAGCGTCCTTTTGAATACCGATATACTTCATGCCCGGATTGGTCAGTAACAGTAATCTCATAATATTGTGAGGTAGGAAACTCAAAATTCAGCGGAGATTCTTCATTATTCTTGATAAAAAGTTCAAATTTCACTGTTTCACTTCCCACAATAGGAACCACTGAAAACTGAAATTGGTGATTGGACTCACCATAACTTGCTTCCCCTTCTAAACTAAATGGAAATAAAAATAAAATTATTAATAAAATAATTCTCACACTTCATACCCCCTATTCTCGTCTAAAAAACCCATAAATCCCGGTTGTCTGAACAATATTCGTGAATGCATTTGGGTCAACCTCAGAGATTATTCGTTCCAAATCATATAACTCATAACGGGTAATAACAATCATAAGCATGTCTCTTGCTTCATTAGAAAAGGCACCCTTTGCAGGAATCATTGTGATACCTCTAACCAACTTTGAATGAATCGCTTTCTTAAGCTCATCAGCTTTCTTAGTAACAATCATAGCAGTAAGCTTTGCATGCCTAGTATGGATTGCGTCCACTACTCTTGTAGAAGCATACAAAGATACAATCGTATAAAGTGCTTTTTCCCATCCATATAAAAAGCCGGCCGTAATGATAATTACGGCATTCATAATAAACATATAGCTGCCTATCGGTTTATCTTTCATTCTCGATAAAACCATAGCAATAATATCTACGCCGCCTGTTGAAGCACCCCATTTTAGAGTTAGTCCGACACCTACAGCTAATATAACGCCCCCAAATACCGAGTTAAGGAGAATATCTTTTGAAACCTGTGTAATTGGAATTAATTCTAAGAAAAGTGATGATAGTACCACACTTAAAAAACTATAAACGGTAAAGGACTTTCCTACCTTAAACCACCCTAGGATTGCCACTGGGATATTTAGCAGCAGCAATAAGAAGCCCATTGATATATTTAATGGTGTTTGTTCACTTAATACTTTTGATAATAATTGTGCTGCCCCAGTAAATCCGCTAGAATAAACATTTGCTGGAATTAAAAATAAATTAATCGCCAGGGCATTTAGGAATGCACCCACAGTAACAATGATTGTTTTCTTGATTTGCTGCCATAACAAAAGCACCATCTCCTTTAATTTTTAAGGTACTAATTCTATGCTGATAATTGTATTTTTGGGGTGAAACCGATAAACTGAAACTAACTATATTAGTTTGAAAGCAGGTGAGCTTCATGCCGGTAAAAATACTAGCTGACAGCGCATGCGATTTACCAAAAGATTTTTACGCTGAACATAACGTCACATTATTCCCACTAAAGGTGCACGTTAATGGGCAAGAATATGAGGATGTTAAAACGATTGATCCTAAAACTGTTTATGACGCCATACGTACGGGCGATGTTCCTAAAACATCTCAAGTTTCTCCTTTATTATTTGAAGAAGTCTTCACTAAAATGGCTGAAAATAATGAAGATGGAATATATATTGCTTTCTCTTCAGCATTATCTGGTACATATCAGACATCTGTTATGATTCTTGACCAAGTAAAAGAAAAATATCCAAACTTTAATTTAACGATTGTCGATACCCAATGTGCTTCGCTTGGTTTTGGTCTTGTCGTAAAGGAAGCAGCAAGACTTGCAGCCAAAAATGTTTCAAAGGAAGAAATTTTAAATGATGTTTTATTTCGCAGTCAGCATATGGAGCATTTGTTTACGGTAGAGGACTTAGATTATTTAGCTAAAGGCGGCCGTGTATCCAAAGCCTCAGCCTTTTTAGGCGGTCTACTTAACATAAAGCCTATTTTGAATGTAGAGGAAGGAAAGCTCGTTCCAATAGAAAAAATACGAGGGAAAAAGAAAGTTTATAGACGTATAGTTGAACTGATGAATGAACGCGGTGCCAGCTTTGGTGACCAAATAGTGGGTATTAGTCATGCCGATACCGAAGATACTGTATTAGAAGTAAAGGCACTGATTGAGGAAGAACTACATCCGAAAGAAGTATTTATTACCTCGATTGGTTCAGCAGTCGGCGCACATACTGGGCCGGGAACCATTGCTATTTTCTTTTTAAATAAATTACCATAAATAAAAAAGCGGGAAAGCCCGCTTTTTTATTTATGGTCTGTTTTCTTTGAGTATTGATTTTTCCCTGCTTGACGATTCTTCTCGCGCATCATATTTTTTTCATGTCTTAGCGCATTATTATCTTGAGCCTTTTTATCATTATCTGATGTATGCGGCATAATCCTACCCCTTTCCAAATGCTTTCAACATTAGTGTTGTCATTTTAAAAAAGAGTATGTAGAAAAGTTAATCTTTCTTTAGATAAGTCCAGCTTCCTTCTTGATAAACCCTGCCATCTTTCATAAGTTTTCCAAGCGCCCTCTTAAAGGCTCCTTTACTTAATTGAAAACGCTCTTGAATATCTTCCGGCATGCTTTTATCATTAAAAGGCATAGCACCATTTCGACTCATTAAATATTCAAAGATACGTTCAGCGTCAAGGTCCTGTAATTCCTGTTTTCTTGCAAGCAAAGAAACATTCACTGTCCCATCATCCTTAACGTCTATGATCCGTCCTTCCACCTTTTGTCCTAATCTTGGCTCTTCCTGTCTTTGTGATTCATGAATGAATCCTTTATACCCTTCAATGGTGTAGACCCAGCTACCTACCTTAGCAGTACGATAGATATGCCC
Source organism: Neobacillus niacini NBRC 15566 (assembly GCF_001591505.1). Classification (GTDB taxonomy): domain Bacteria; phylum Bacillota; class Bacilli; order Bacillales; family Cytobacillaceae; genus Neobacillus; species Neobacillus niacini. The sequence continues at coordinate 1,270 of NZ_BCVA01000002.1, read as the reverse complement.
TTGAATATTTTTGTTAAAATCTTTTCTAGCAGCCTTTGTTGAAATTGATTCAATGACAGGGTCTGTTGCAAGCCTTGCATATAGCAGATAATTGTTATTTACTCTTAAAGTTGCATAGACCATGTCGCCCGGCTTTGGCCAAACTGATTTATGGACTGGAAGATCATCAATCCCTAATAATAAATCCTTTTTAATCCCAATGTCTAAAAACACACCTATATTAGGGTTGGTATCGACGACTTTAAGCCAAGCATACTTGCCAATCCCAATTTCAGGTATATTGGTAGAAGCAGACGTCCTGCCTTCTGAATCAACATAAAGAAACACCTCTACCGAATCATCTACTTCATAATCACGGTCTGCCTCATTTATATGCAACAAAACATCTTCATTTCCATCTGTTAAAAAATAGCCGAATTCAGCTTTTCGTGCCACCGTTAAGGTAACTGCTTGACCAATTAGTTCTTGTAAAGACATATCGATTCACCTTTTCTTTATCCTATAGCTCTACCATAGGGTTGTTTGAACTGCTATATTTTACTATAATGTACCCATAAAGGGAAACATTAGCAAAAATTGATTACTACATTTCATAATTAAAATATACTGGAGGTATTATTACTATGGCCAAAGATGAATCTTTTGATATTGTATCCAAAGTGGAATTTACTGAAGTCACAAATGCAATTACCGCAACAATGAAAGAAATTAAAACCCGTTATGATTTTAAGGGCAGCAAAAGTGAAGTTACGCTGGATAAAGAAGAACTTGTTCTAGTCTCAGATGATGAATTTAAGATGGACCAACTAAAAGACGTCTTGCTTGGCAGGTTAATCAAGAGAGGTGTTCCTGTTAAGAATCTTGATTATGGAAAAATGGAAAAAGCCTCTGGCGGAACTGTTCGCCAACGAGCAAAGTTGGTTCAAGGGATCGATAAAGATAATGCAAAGAAAATAAACACGATTATTAAAAATAGCGGTCTTAAGGTGAAAAGCCAAATTCAGGACGATCAAATCAGAGTTAGCGGTAAAAACCGTGATGATTTACAAAAGATTATCTCGTTGGTACGTGAAGCAGACCTAACCGTCGATGTTCAATTTATTAACTATAGATAGGTTTCTAAAAGATGAAATTGGACTTTTTCCTTTTCATCTTTTTTTGTTCTTTCCGGACATTGATTAATATGGAGAGGTTATGTGATTGATTGGACCAATCTGCTCCCAAAAGGTGAGAATGGTGTCCGAATCATGGTCCCATTCGGACAGGCAAT
>NZ_BCVA01000001.1 GCF_001591505.1 Neobacillus niacini NBRC 15566 | reverse complement strand
AAAGATTCCGACTATTGTCTCGAAAAACGTGAAAATGAGGTATTTTTCTTTACTTAATCGGAAAATCTCCGCTTCTTTACCCCTAACCGAGCTCTATTCAGCAGTCAAACGGAAAATCTCCGTTTAATTTAACTATCAACATAATCCACGTAAGTAAACCCGTTAGCATCCAATCCAGAGGTTATTTTTTGCGGATAAGTTTTTCATAAACTGCTGCTAGGGCCTGTTCAAATTTACCAGTTTTCTTAGGTTGATAGTATTTCTTGTACTTTAATTTGTTAGGCAGATATTGCTGAGGTACCCAGCCGGATTCATAATCATGAGGATATAAGTATCCAATTCCTCTCCCTAACTCTTGCGCCCCTTTATAGTGAGCATCACGCAAATGATCCGGTATCTCACCAATGTTTCCTTTTTGAATATCGGATATGGCTTCACTGATTGCGATTACCGCAGAGTTGGATTTTGGTGATAAACATAACTCTATAACGGCGTTAGCTAACGGAATTCTTGCTTCAGGAAAACCAATTCTCTCCGAAGTTTCTATAGCAGCTAGTGTACGTGCACCTGCTTGTGGACTGGCTAAACCAACATCTTCATAGGCGATTACGAGTAATCTTCTGCCAATACTTTGAAGATCGCCCGATTCAATTAATCTTCCAAGATAATGCAAGGCTGCATTTACATCACTGCCGCGAATTGATTTTTGAAACGCAGAAAGCACATCATAATGACCATCACCGTCTTTATCCGAGCCATAACTTTTCTTTTGCATACATTCTTCCGCCGTTTTAGTATCGATGTGGATCACTTCTTGCTCATCCTTGTCGGTCGATAGAACAGCAAGTTCGAGTGCATTTAACGAACTGCGGACATCACCATTTGAGGCAGAAGCAAAATGAGTTAATGCCTCTTCGGTAATATCAATCTTTAGCTTTCCGAACCCACGCTCTTCGTCCTTGAGGGCACGTATTAATGCAAGTTTGATTTCATCGGGAGTTAATGGTTTGAGTTCGAATATTTGGCAGCGGCTGCGAATAGCTGGATTAATGGTATGATAGGGGTTACTTGTTGTGGCACCGATTAATGTAATCATGCCATTTTCTAAAAAAGGTAAAAGGAAATCCTGTTTTCCTTTATCGAGTCGATGGACTTCATCTAGCAGCAGAATTACCTTTCCGGACATTTTTGCCTCTGCCGCAACGATTTCCATATCTTTTTTATTGTTTGTAACGGCGTTTAGTGTGCGGAAGGCATATTTTGTACTGCCAGCGATCGCACTTGCAATCGAGGTTTTACCAATTCCTGGCGGTCCATATAAAATCATGGATGTCAGCTGTTTAGCTTTTACCATACGGGCAATAATTTTATCATCTGCCACTAGGTGCTGCTGTCCGACGATATCTTCAATTGTTCTAGGGCGCATTCGAAATGCCAGCGGCTTTTGCTGCATATTTCATCTCTCCAACTAAATATATGATAACCATTTAACTCTACCATTTTCTCGTCGAAAAGCATATTAAAGTACAATATGATATAATTGCTAATGCCTATCACATTACTATGTATTTATAATGAATTAAAAATAATAGAGGTGTAAATAAATGAGGATTTCTACAAAAGGCCGTTACGGGTTAACGATTATGATTGAATTAGCTAAAAATCAAGGGGAAGGGCCAACATCATTAAAAACGATAGCCCAAGCAAACAACTTATCTGAACATTATCTTGAACAGCTTATCGCTCCTTTAAGAAATGCTGGATTAGTAAAAAGTATCCGCGGTGCTTACGGAGGTTACATCCTAGCTGACGCTCCGACAAAAATTACTGCTGGTGATGTCATTCGCGTACTCGAAGGACCGATTACACTAGTAGAAGGAATTGAGGATGAAGAGCCAGCACAGCGGGAGCTTTGGATTCGTATTCGTGACGCGATTAAATCCGTACTCGACCATACAACGTTAGAAGATTTAGCCAGTCATAGCAATGATACAGAAACAGACGGTTATATGTTTTACATTTAATGTTAACAGTAGAATAGAGAATTATTTTGATTGAAGGTGGAACGATGGAAAGAATCTATCTCGACCATGCTGCGACAACTCCCATGCACCCAAGGGTGATTGAAAAAATGATGGAAGTGATGAATAATAATTTTGGTAATCCATCTAGCATTCATTCATTTGGACGGGAAGCAAGGCACTATATTGATTTGGCACGAGAAACGTTGGCTAGGAGCATTGGCGCAAAGGAAAATGAGATTATTTTTACAAGCGGTGGCACGGAAGCAGATAATATGGCATTATTTGGTGCAGCTGAAAGTAGTCAGCATTTAGGGAAGCACATTATTACCACTCAAATAGAACACCATGCCGTATTGCACGCCTGTGAGAGACTAGAGAAAATGGGATATGAGGTCACCTACCTGCCAGTAGATGACAAAGGGGTAATTTCACTTAATGAAATCAGTAGAGCATTAAGGGGCGATACTATATTGGTTTCCATCATGTACGGAAATAATGAAGTGGGAACCATTCAGCCTATAAAGGAAATTGGTGAGCTTCTCCAAACTCATCAGGCATTGTTTCACACAGATGCTGTCCAAGCCTATGGGATCGAAGAAATAAATGTGGAGGAACTGAATGTAGATTTATTATCTGTTTCTGCACACAAAATCAACGGTCCAAAAGGGACTGGATTCCTCTATGTGCGCGACAAGGTTAAATTGACACCTCGTGCCTATGGCGGCGAGCAGGAACGAAAAAGACGAGCCGGTACGGAAAATGTGGCAGCCATTGTTGGATTTCAAGAAGCAGTAAAAATCGCCACCGAAGAACGATTAGTAAAACGGGAAAAGTATCAAGAATTTAAGAAAATATTGGTTGAAAAGCTGGCTGCCCATAATATTGAGTTTTCCATAAACGGATTGCTTGAAAAATCAATGCCCCATGTATTAAACTTAAGCTTTCCAGGAACGAATGTAGAAGCGATGCTGGTAAATCTTGATTTAGCTGGCATAGCTGTTTCAAGTGGTTCTGCCTGCACCGCAGGTTCGATTGAACCTTCACACGTTCTGGTTGCCATGTTTGGTAAAGAATCAGATCGGTTGATCAATTCTATCCGTTTCAGCTTTGGTTTTAACACTACAGAAGACCAAATCATCAAAACAGCTAATGAAACTGCTAGAATTGTTTCTCGTCTGAAAAAATAAATGCATGACATTTTAAATAAAGAGAGGTGAGAATATGGAAAATAGAGAACCAAAAGATATCCGAGTGGTAGTGGGGATGTCAGGAGGTGTTGACTCCTCTGTCGCCGCCTTGCTGTTGAAACAGCAAGGTTATGACGTCATCGGAATCTTCATGAAAAACTGGGACGATACCGACGATACTGGATTTTGTACTGCAACAGAGGATTACAACGATGTCATTCGTGTTTGTAATCAAATCGGCATTCCATATTACGCAGTTAATTTCGAAAAACAATATTGGGACAAGGTATTTACGTACTTCCTTGATGAGTACAAGGCAGGCAGGACACCAAACCCTGATGTTATGTGTAATAAAGAAATTAAATTTAAAGCTTTTCTTGAGCATGCAGTGAACTTAGGTGCGGATTATCTTGCAACCGGTCATTATGCTCAAGTTGAATATCGTGACGGAGAATACAAAATGCTCCGTGGTAAAGATGAAAATAAGGACCAAACTTATTTCTTAAATCAATTAAATCAAGAGCAGCTAAGTAAAGTAATGTTTCCAATCGGTAATCTTGAGAAATCGAGAGTTCGAGAAATTGCTAAAGAAGCAAATCTAGCAACTGCGACGAAAAAAGACAGCACCGGGATTTGTTTTATTGGCGAACGTAACTTTAAAGAGTTCCTTGGACAATACCTTCCAGCTCAGCCAGGAAACATGGAAACAATAGATGGAGAAGTTAAAGGGAAGCATGAAGGCTTAATGTATCATACAATTGGGCAACGTCATGGGTTAGGAATTGGCGGTTCAGGTGAGCCATGGTTTGCGATTGGCAAGGATTTAAAAAGAAATATCCTTTACGTTGGACAAGGCTTCCATAATGAAAAACTATATTCTGACTCAATTATCGCCGATAATGTAAGCTGGGTATCGGTTCGGGAAAAGCCTGCAGAATTTACATGTACGGCAAAATTCCGTTATCGTCAGGAAGATAATAAAGTGACGGTTCAACTTCTGGACGATAATAAAGTCAAAGTGATTTTTGATGAACCAATCCGTGCGGTAACACCTGGACAGGCTGTTGTTTTTTACAACGGTGATGAATGTCTCGGCGGCGGTACCATCGATGAAGTGTATAAAGATGGACAACGTTTAACATATGTTGGATAAAAATAACCCTGATTCCTTAACCGAATCAGGGCTTTTTTCGCTAATCTTTAGGAAATGATTTATGATATACTCACAAGTAGAACGGAGTGATATGAACATGGATAAAAACCAATTAGGTGTTCAATACATGCAAGAAGGCAAGTGGGAAGAGGCGGCGAAGATCTTTAATGAGATTATCGAAGAAACCCCAAACGATCCTATTGCATACATAAATTTTGGTAATGTGCTTTCTGCTGTTGGTGATGATGAAAAGGCATTAAAGTTTTATGAAAAAGCCATTCAATTGGATGAAAATACTGCAGCCGCTTATTATAGTGCTGGTACAATTTATTTCAGCCTCGACCAATTTGATAAGGCTAAAAATATGTTTGAACAAGCAATGCAAAAAGGACTTCATACAAGTGATAATTATTTCATGTTAGGTCTGACTCTTGTGCAAATGGATCAAGGGAAATTTGCACTGCCTTATTTACAAAGAAGTGTGGAACTAAATGAGGAAGATGCGGAAGCACGTTTTCAGTATGGATTATGTCTTGCACAGCTCGAACTCATTGATGAGGCAATTGTTCAATTTGAAAAATGCATTGAATTAGACCAGGAGCATACAGACGCCCTTTATAACTTAGGTGTTTCCTATGCCTTTAAAGAAAAAGCAGATAAAGCATTAGATATGTTTAATAAAGCACTTGAGATTCAACCAGATCATCTTTTAGCAGGACACGCAAAAAAGTTAATTGAATCAGCAAAATAATTCCATTTCAAAAAATAGAAAGGAGGAAGCGCCCGTGGACAAGCAAAGCTCGCTTGATTTATTTGCTGAGCAAGGAAAGTTCGTAAAAGGAAAACACCTTGTTACGATTTTTCATAATGAGCAAAATCTTTACACCGTGTTAAGAATACGTGTCGAAGAAACGAATCATGAATATGAAGACAAAGAAGCCGTAATCACTGGCTATTTTCCAAAAATACATGAGCAGGAAACCTATATTTTCTTTGGTGAATTTAAGGACCATCCGAAGTTTGGCATGCAATTCCAAACAAAGCACTTTCGTAAAGATATTCCTCAAACAAAGCAAGGTGTAGCAGCTTATTTATCAAGTGAAATGTTTAAAGGGATCGGGAAAAAAACAGCAGAAAACATAGTAGAAACATTAGGGGAAAATGCGATTTCAAAGATTTTGAATCAGCCCTCCTTACTTGATTCTGTCCCAAAGCTTCCTCCTGATAAAGCAAAAATGCTCTATGATACCTTGATGGAACACCAGGGTCTTGAGCAAGTAATGGTCGCTTTAAACCAATATGGTTTTGGACCACAGCTTTCAATGAGAATGTATCAAACATATAAAGAGCAAACTCTTGATATTATCCAAAAGAACCCCTATAAACTCGTAGAAGACATTGAGGGGATTGGGTTTGGCCGGGCAGACGAACTTGGTTATCAACTAGGAATATCCGGGAATCACCCAGACCGGATAAAAGCGGCCTGCCTTTATTCACTCGAGAGCGAAAGCATGCAGACAGGGCATGTATATGTTCATGCAGAGGATCTGTTAATACAGGTTAAAAATTTGCTAGAAGAAAATAAACGCGATCAAATTGAATACACCGACATTTCAACAGAAATATTGAAACTTGAAGAAGAGGGGAAAATAATTGGTGAGGAAAAGCGCGTTTATGTGCCTTCTTTGTATTACGCTGAAAAAGGGTTAGTAACGAGTATTAAAAAAATCCTTGAACAAACGGAATATAAGGAGCAATTTCCTGAATCTGAATTTTTACTGGCGCTAGGGAATCTTGAAGAAAGACTAAACGTACAATATGCCCCAACCCAAAGGGAAGCAATACAAACAGCGTTAATGTCTCCAATGCTGATTCTAACAGGAGGTCCTGGAACAGGTAAAACAACTGTTATTAAAGGGATTGTTGAGCTTTATGCAGAATTACATGGCTGCTCACTAGATCCTAAGGATTATCATAAAAAGGGAGAGCCCTTCCCGTTTTTGCTTGCTGCCCCGACAGGAAGAGCGGCAAAAAGGATGAGTGAATCAACCGGACTGCCTGCTGTAACGATTCACCGCTTACTAGGATTAAATGGCACAGAAGGGTATGATCATGACGAGGCTAGTCCTCTTGAGGGGAAAATTCTTATCGTTGATGAGACATCGATGCTCGATATTTGGTTAGCAAATCAATTGTTTAAAGCACTGCCAGATCATATTCAAGTTATTCTCGTCGGTGATGAAGATCAGCTTCCGTCGGTTGGGCCAGGACAAGTGCTAAAAGATTTATTAAGATCAGAGGTTGTCCCCACAGTAAGATTAACGGATATTTATCGACAAGCGGAAGGTTCTTCGATTATTGAATTGGCACATGATATTAAAAAGGGATATTTGCCAGCGAATGTCGCTATGAAACAGCCAGACCGTTCTTTTATTAGATGTTCAACTGCACAAATTCCACAGGTAATCGAAAAGGTTGCCTTAAATGCAAAAAGTAAAGGGTATTCAGCAAAGGATATTCAAGTTTTAGCCCCGATGTACAGAGGTCCCGCCGGGATTGATCGCTTAAATGTATTACTACAAGAAATTTTTAATCCGAACCCTGGCGGATCTCGGAAGGAACTTGCATTTGGTGATGTCAAATACCGTATTGGTGATAAAGTACTTCAGTTAGTAAATCAGCCGGAAAGCAATGTTTTTAACGGAGATATAGGGGAAATCATTTCCATTATCTATGCAAAGGAAAATACAGAAAAACAAGACATGGTGTACATTTCCTTTGAAGGAAATGAGATTGAATATACCAGGCAGGACTTAAACCAAATTACCCATGCTTATTGCTGTTCTGTACATAAGTCTCAGGGAAGTGAATTCCCAATTGTCATACTGCCAATTACGAGAAGCTATTATCGGATGTTACGAAGAAATCTCATTTATACGGCCATTACCAGGAGTAAACAATCGCTAATCCTATGCGGTGAAGAAGACGCACTGCGGATGGGGGTCGAGCGGGCTGATGAACTAAGCCGTCAAACGACTTTATGGCAAAAGCTTCAGGAAATGGTTTCAGTAAAGAAAGCAAATGACGAACGGGAAGACGAACCGGAAGATGAACAGACATTATCTGCTGAAGAAAAATTAATGCAAGTCAATCCAATGATTGGAATGGAATACGTTACACCTTATGATTTTATGTAAGGAATTAATAAAATTTGTGTTAACTGCCGATAAGCTTATCGGCAGTTTTTTTGAACTAGACCTTGATGAGTCGTTTATTCAACCTATTGTAGGTTAAAATTTTCCTACGTTTCTTAATTGCTGCTTTTTTCTCCAATATAGATAAACCATTATCACAATGACAATTACCAACAAAAATAAATACATACTGTATTTTGATACATAAAGCCCAACTTGGTCCCATCTTTCTCCAAGTTTTCTACCTAATGTGATAAAAGTATAACTCCAAAGGATAGCACCAAGGTAAGCATAAACAACGAATTTTCTAAATGAAAACTTATTTAGCGCAGCAACATATGCAGTCAGGTGACGTACGCCTGGAATAAAATAACCGATTAATATAAGTGGAGATCCAATTTTATTAAATAATTTTTGTGTGCTATTGACCTTTTCTTCTGTAATGTTAATTTTTGGACCAAACTTTTTTAATAAAGGTAATCCAAATTTGTAACCAATGTAGTAACTGAGGGAAATTCCTACCACTGAACCCAGTACAGCACATATCAGCGAAATGATATAAGATAATTTGCCGTGGTATACGTTATAGCCAACATAGGTTAAAAGGACTTCATCAGGTATAGGAAGCCCAATAATTCCTACGATTAACATGATAATGAGGCCGAAGTAACCAAAATGCTCGATAAGATAATCAATGTGTTGTTCCACTTCAAAACCTCCTGAAGCATTCCGTTAAAAAAGAGACGGCAATTTCAGATGACATTTAATCAATTGATGCTTACTTTCCTTTGCTTAAATAGCATTATCCAGAAAAATAATAACTTGTTTAATCTTAAATTCATCTACACAAATTATAATTGGGTATTTATAATTATGCAATGTTACGTCTCGCGTCTTAACATCTTTTAGCTGTTTTAAGAATTTAAACTAGTCATTTCCTACATGAGTTGCACAGGAAAGTTTTTTACTTCCGCAATGGAAAACGTTACACCTTATGATTTCATGGTAAATGAGTGAAACTATAAATGTTCACAGGAGGTGGGCACTCTGCGAACATTTGCTTTATTAAAAGGACAGCCAGTGTTTGAATCGAAAACGGGTTCGAAAATTGGTGAAGTAACAGACTTATGTATCACAAATGATGGGGTAGTTAAAGGCCTTATGGTTAAAAAAGGCGTTTTCTTCAAACAAACCTATTTCTTGGACATTCAGGATGTATTATCATTTGGCTGGGATGGGGTCATGATTGAAGTGAATGATTCCCTAGAGAGATTTAAAACAAATCCAGAATATACTCTTTTTCATCAACATTCTCTAAATGGAAAAATGCTTATATCAAAAAGCGGAGAGTCATTGGGATTGTTAGAGGATGTATATTTTCATGAGGAATTGGGCACAATCGTAGGGTACGAAATTACGGATGGTTTCTTTTCGGATATAACGGAAGGGAAACAAGTAATACAATCCGAGAAGCCCCCTGCGATCGGAAAGGATGCCATCATCGTAGACGTTAATCATACGTGAGGTGTTCTTTTCATGTTCAAGTGTCCAAATTGTCAGAGCAAAGATATCGGCAAAATCGGAATAAACCAATATTATTGCTGGAATTGTTATATTGAATTGTCTCTTTCCAAAGGCATAATCAATACCCATCAAGTCGAAGAAGATGGTACACTCAGTTCCTTAGATGACTTGTTTGAAGAAGAAGAGCGTCGTTACACCATTTAAAGTGGAAACACTTAGTTACTGAAGGTAGACAGTTCGAAAGCATGAAGCACTGTCAAACTACAGAAGAGGTGAAACGTATGAATAAAGTAATGACTTCCGTGGTTGCATTTGGAGTTGGAATGGCAGCCTATAATATTGCACAAAGAAACAACATGATGTCTGGCCGTCAAATGAAACGAATGCAAAGAAAAGTAAAACGTGCTTTATTCTAAATATAAATCCCCTTCATAATGAGGGGGATTTTTGCTATATGTATAAATCCGGTATTTGACTCCAAAAATATAGTAGAAGGAGGCATGTATCGGTGGAAATTCGTGTTAAATGGTTTTATCGAATCGGTTTTTTGCTTCTTTTGCTCATCGCTATTTATGTGTTTTTAAGAATTCGCTTTTTCTGGCTGCCTGTCGTTAGAGTGGCTTTTATTATTATTCTCCCATTCTTTATCGGTGGGTTTATCACTTATTTGCTGCATCCTATCGTAGAAAAGCTGCATGAAAAGGGTTTACACCGGGGATTAGCCATTTTTTTAATTTACTTTCTTTTTTTTGGGGGTATTGGCTTTGCTATCTATAAAGGAATTCCTGCTTTTATTTCTCAAGTGCGGGACCTTGCAGAAAGTGCTCCCATTTTAGCTGAGCAATACAGGAGCTGGATTAAGGAACTTCAATCACATACACGTGAGTGGCCAGATGGACTTCAAGAGCAAATAAATGAAGGTATAATAGGCTTTGAAAGAAAGTTAGATTCTCTCCTAACTGTGATAGCTGATTCCTTATTAAACATTTTGAATTTTGCCTTTGCACTAATGATCATCCCTTTTATCGCTTTCTATATGTTAAAAGATTTCACCATCATAAAAAGAGCTGTTTGGTATCTTACACCTAAACAATGGCGGAGAAAAGGAACCCGATTTCTTAGAGACATTGACGAATCACTTGGGAGCTATATTAGGGGTCAGCTGCTCGTTTGTCTGATTATCGGAAGTCTTTCAGCGATTTTGTTTTGGATTTTCCATTTGAAATATCCTTTGCTGCTGGGTATGATTATCGGGGTAACCAATGTGATTCCCTATTTTGGTCCAATTATAGGAGCTGTCCCTGCCGTATTTATTGCTGCTACAAGCTCGGTTAACCTAGTGATTATTACAATTGCAATCGTATTTGGATTGCAATTTTTAGAAGGAAATATCCTATCTCCCTATATTGTTGGAAAAAGTCTGCATATGCACCCATTAATGATTATGTTAGCTTTAACGGCAGGAGGGGAAGTAGGAGGTATCATCGGAATGATTGTAGCTGTCCCTGTTCTGGTTGTCCTTAAAGTCAGTATTCTTCACGCTAAAAATCACTTCGTTCGTGAAAAAGTGAAGGAACCTGTCCCATAAACGAGAACTAGATTGACAAACGTTTTTGGTGTCGCTATAATCCGTTTATAGAATAGTTTGGATTAACATGTTGAAGGACCCTAAGTATGTTGTAGTCCATCTCTAAGAGAGGAGCTTCCTTGGCTGCGAGAAGCTCTAGATGAAGGATAACAGAAAGCTAGTCTGGAGTGCAGCTAACCACTGCCGTTGTTGCCGCGTTAAGGCATTATTTGAGAGATGAACACTCGTTATTTTTGTGTTCATAATCAGGGTGGTACCGCGAGTTAGCTCTCGTCCCTGTTCCGGTGAAGTTCCGCAAAAAGAAACTTCACCATGGGATGAGGGCTTTTTTGTGTTCTTTTTTAACCTTAAGGGAGGGTAATTAATATGAAATACTTGACTGGTTCAGAAATTCGCAAAATGTATTTAGACTTTTTTCAGGAGAAAGGGCATGCTGTTGAACCAAGTGCGTCGCTTGTTCCTCATGACGATCCATCATTATTGTGGATTAATAGTGGCGTTGCTACATTAAAAAAATACTTCGATGGACGTGTAATCCCTGAGAATCCTAGGATTACAAATGCACAAAAGTCTATTCGTACAAACGATATTGAAAATGTCGGTAAAACAGCGCGCCATCACACTTTTTTCGAGATGCTTGGAAACTTTTCCATTGGTGAGTATTTCAAAGAAGAAGCGATCGAATGGGCTTGGGAATTTTTAACCGATAAAAAATGGATTGGCTGGGACCCAGAACTGCTTTCGGTTACGATTCACCCTGAGGATCATGAAGCATTTGATCTTTGGAATAAAAAAATCGGTATCCCAGAGGAACGAATTATTCGCCTTGAAGGGAACTTCTGGGATATTGGTGAAGGACCAAGTGGACCTAATACGGAAATCTTCTATGACCGAGGGCCAGAATATGGTGATGACCCGACAGATCCAGAATTATATCCCGGCGGTGAAAATGAACGTTATCTAGAGGTTTGGAATCTTGTATTTTCACAATTTAATCATAATCCTGATAATACCTATACACCACTGCCAAAGAAGAACATTGATACTGGAATGGGCCTTGAAAGAATGGCTTCCGTCGTTCAAAACGTACCAACTAACTTTGATACAGATTTGTTTATCCCGATTATCAGAGCGACTGAGGAAATTTCTAGTGTGAAATATGGCCAGGAAAAAGAAAAGGATACAGCATTTAAAGTAATTGCTGATCATATTCGTACAGTGGCATTCGCAGTTGGGGATGGAGCACTGCCATCCAATGAAGGACGCGGATACGTATTGCGCCGTTTACTGCGCCGTGCGGTTCGTTATGCAAAACAAATAAATATCAACCGACCATTTATGTATGAACTAGTTCCTGTGGTAGGAGAAATCATGCATGATTTTTATCCAGAGGTAAAAGACAAGACGGAGTTTATTCAGAAGGTCATTAAAAATGAAGAAGAACGTTTCCACGAAACATTACACGAAGGTTTATCCATACTAGGTAATGTCATCAAGAAAGAGAAGGAAAAAGGAAGCGATACGATCTCAGGAAGCGATGTTTTCCGCCTATATGATACCTATGGTTTCCCTGTTGAGTTAACAGAGGAATATGCAGAAGAAGAGGGAATGAAGATTGATCACGCTGGTTTTGAAACGGAAATGGAATTACAGCGCGAGCGTGCTCGTTCTGCACGTCAGGATGTTGGCAGTATGCAAGTTCAAGGCGGTGTATTAGGCGACATTGTAGTCGAAAGTCAATTTGTTGGCTATGACCAGCTTGAAACGGTCTCCACAGTGGTTGCAATTGTTAAAAATGGAGAATTGGTTGACGAAGCATTCAGTGGTGACGAGGTACAGATAATTCTTGATGTTACACCTTTTTATGCGGAGAGCGGCGGGCAAATTGCAGATCGTGGCTTAATTTTTGCAGAAGGTGTTAGCGTAAGCGTAAAAGATGTACAAAAGGCACCAAATGGTCAAAATCTTCATCAAGCAGTAGTGGATTCAGGAATTCTAAAGACAAATGCAAAAGTAACTGCAACTGTTCAACAAGATAATCGAGTTCAGATTATAAAAAATCATACTGCTACTCACTTGCTTCACCAAGCATTAAAAGATGTATTGGGGACGCATGTAAACCAGGCAGGTTCACTAGTAGAACCAGATCGTCTCCGTTTTGATTTCTCTCATTTTGGTCAAGTTAAACCGGAGGAATTAGAAGAAATCGAAAAAATCGTTAACGAAAAAATTTGGAAGAATATCGAAGTTGATATTAGCTTAAAACCAATTGCTGAGGCAAAATCAATGGGTGCAATGGCACTTTTTGGTGAAAAATATGGAGATATTGTCCGTGTCGTTAAAGTAGGGGATTATAGCTTAGAGCTATGCGGCGGCTGTCATGTTCCGAATACATCTGTTATTGGGCTATTTAAAATTGTTTCCGAGGGCGGTATTGGTGCAGGTACAAGGAGAATAGAAGCTGTTACCGGAGAATCAGCCTATCAACTGATGAATGACCAGGTTGCGTTATTGAAGGACGCAGCAGACAAATTAAAAACCAATCCGAAAGAGGTAGTGAACCGAATAGAGGTCTTAATGACTGAAATCAAACAACTTCAACGGGAAAACGAGTCACTTTCAGCTAAGTTAGGTAATATAGAGGCTGGAAACCTTGTATCAAAAGCGAAGCAAATTGATGGTGTAACGGTATTAGCTGCAAAAGTTCAAGCTTCTGATATGAATAATTTACGAAATATGGCTGATGATTTGAAACAAAAAATTGGATCGGCTGTAATTCTGTTAGGCAGTGTAAATGAAGGAAAAGTAAATTTAATCGCAGCTGTAACAAAAGACCTAATTGACAAAGGATACCATGCCGGCAAATTAATCAAAGAAGTCGCAACAAGATGCGGTGGAGGAGGCGGAGGCCGCCCGGATATGGCTCAGGCTGGCGGTAAAGATCCTGAAAAACTAGACTCTGCCCTGCAATTCGTAGAAGAATGGGTAAAATCAATTTGATAACTAGACAAAGTAGTGTAAAATGGTGGTAACTGAGAAAAGCGGAAGTGCCTTGTTCAGGGGCGACAGGCATAAGACAAGCTGGCGAGAAGGTTGTTCTTTAACCTTCTTGTCGGATTGGCTTATGACCCCGAGCCCCTAGGCACTGTAGCTAGATCAAAACTAACTAGTCAAGGCAGTTATCTCCTCTACTAAAAATGCGAGGTGCATATGATGAGCTCATTTGATAAAACGATGAGATTTAATTTTCCTGAAGAGCCTTTTGAACATGACGTAAATGATGTTCTGTTTCAAGTTCATGAAGCCCTGCAAGAAAAAGGATACAATCCAATTAATCAAATCGTCGGATATCTACTATCCGGAGACCCTGCTTATATTCCACGACATCGTGACGCACGGAATATTATTCGTAAACTCGAGCGGGATGAAATTATTGAGGAATTGGTTAAATCCTATTTAAAACAACGACGTGAGGGTTAAAAATGCGAATTATGGGATTAGATGTTGGCTCTAAGACAGTCGGTATTGCCATAAGTGACGAACTTGGCTGGACTGCACAGGGCCTCAAAACCCTAAAAATTGACGAAGAAAAAAATAAGTTTGGTTTTGACGAAATTGGTCAATTAATAAAAGAGTATGGAATTAGTCAAGTTGTCATCGGTTTACCAAAGAATATGAATGGCACGATTGGACCTCGAGGCGAAGCCAGCAAACGATACGCAGAGGAAATTGAGAACCAGTTTTCGGTTTCCACCATTTTATGGGACGAGCGTTTAACAACAATGGCAGCAGAGCGAGTCTTGCTTGAAGCGGATGTAAGCCGTAAAAAGCGAAAAAAGGTTATTGATAAAATGGCAGCTTCGATGATTCTACAAGGCTATCTGGATAGCAAAAATTAATGAGGTGAAGTTATGGAACACGGAGAAAATCAAATTACAATTGTAGATGAAAAAGGTAATGAACAATTATGTGAAGTACTTTTTACATTTGAATCAGAGGACTTTGGCAAGTCGTATGTTTTGTTTCAACAAGTAGGCGGAGTGGAAGATGATGAAGAGGGCCCAGAGATTCATGCTTATGCCTTTAATCCTAATGATGAAGACGGCGAAGGGGAATTAATTCCTATTGAAACCGAGGAAGAATGGGACATGGTAGAAGAAATGCTTAACACCTTCTATGACGAGCAAGAAGACGAAGAATAATATCAACAGTAAACGACCCTAAAAAAGGGTCGTTTTTTTATGTATTTTTGAATGCGCTTTCGCAGGAAAATTGACATTTTTCGCTATGTATGCTGAAATAATATCTGATATGCTTTTTTAAAAAATATTAAAAAAAGAGTTTGAAAGATACATGTTTAACCGGCTTATGGGAGGGGCAATAAAATGTCATCAGAAGAGACACACTCGAAAAAAGAGGTAATTCGAAGGAAAATGCTTGAGCACCAAAGTGAGGCAAGAATTGTTCGCAGAATCGTTTTAACTATTACAATTGTTACCCTTTTAATACTTATTTTTATTGGAGGAGGGGGCTATCTCTACATCAAGTCAGCCCTTGAACCCGTTGACAAAGATAGTAAAGTTCAAAAAAAGGTGGAAATTCCGATCGGTTCATCTGTTACGGGAATATCTGAAAAATTAGAAGCTAATGGAATAATTAAAAATGCTAAAGTCTTTAAATACTATGTTAAATTTAAAAATGAAGCAGGTTTTATGGCTGGAGAATATGAAATGAGTCCCTCAATGGAGATACCAGAAATTATTAATCGCTTAAAAACAGGTAAAGTACTCCAACAGGCAGCATTCCAGTTAACGATACCAGAAGGTAAGCAATTAAAAGAAATTGCCCAAATTATGGCTAAGGCCGCAAATAAATCCGAAGATGAAGTCTTTAATCAGTTAAATGATCGAACATTCATCCAAACATTGATGGGAAAGTATCCAGATTTACTAACAACAGATATTTTGAATCCAAATATTAAATATCCACTAGAGGGTTACTTGTTCCCGGCAACCTATCCATTCTATAAGCAGAATCCAACCATTGAAGAAATGGTTGTGACAATGCTAGACCAAACTCAAAAAGTAATCACACCTTATCTGCAAGAAACTAGCGAAGAGGAATTTACAGCTCATCAATTATTAACCATGTCATCATTAATTGAGGAAGAAGCGACACAAAAGGCAGATCGAAAAGATATTTCGAGTGTATTCTATAATCGTATAGAACAAGGAATGCCGTTGCAAACAGACCCAACAGTCCTTTATGCTCAAGGAAAGCATAAGGAAAGGGTATTGTATGAGGATTTGGAAGTGGATTCACCTTACAATACGTATAAACATAAGGGGCTTCCACCGGGCCCTATAGCAAATGCAGGGAAA
This sequence comes from Neobacillus niacini NBRC 15566, assembly GCF_001591505.1. Classification (GTDB taxonomy): domain Bacteria; phylum Bacillota; class Bacilli; order Bacillales; family Cytobacillaceae; genus Neobacillus; species Neobacillus niacini. Next base: position 343,495 of record NZ_BCVA01000001.1, on the reverse strand, counting down.
GATTCTTTAGAAGCTGCAATGAACCCATCTGATACAAAATATTTGTACTTCCTTGCTACAAAAGAAGGAGATGTTATTTTTACCAATACTTTGGATGAACACAATGCAGCAAAAGCTGAGCATATTACCAATCAATAATTAAACAATTAACTAGGGGGAATAGTTTTCTTTCCTCCTTGTTTATGATAAAATAGTTCAAGTGTTTTATGAGCAGATAATAGCGTTTCTATTGAACGCTATTTTTTCATGTCTAAGAAGCAGCATTGTGGAAACAATGCTTTTTAAAGGATAGAGGCAGGTGATGGCAGTTTGTTGAATGATAAACTGCATTCTTATATTGAGGATCTAATTCCAGGGCGTGAACCATTGTTTATCGAGATGGAAAACTACGCTAAAGAAAATAAAGTACCAATTATGGAGCTGGTGGGAATCGAAGCATTGCTTCAGCTTTTAAGAATTCAGGATTCGAAGAAAATCCTTGAGGTAGGTACTGCAATAGGATATTCGGCATTACGGATGGCTGAAGCACTGCCATTTGCGTCCATTGTGACGATAGAAAGAGATTTGGAAAGGATTCAGACGGCTGAAGAATATTTGAGTCGTTCGAAGCACGGCGAACAGATTTTATTGATTAAAGGTGACGCCCTTGAAGTTGAGGACCTTGTTAGGGGACAAGCACCATACGATACCATTTTTGTAGACGCTGCAAAAGGCCAATATCAAAAATTCTTTGAAATGTATTCGAAATACCTAAGTGATGACGGAATGATTATTACCGATAATGTCTTATTTAAAGGACTAGTCACAGAATCAGAGATTGAATCTAAAAGAATTCGAAATCTTGTTAAGAAAATAGACGGTTTCAACCAATGGCTAATGAACCACCCTGATTATCATTCGGTCATTCTCCCTGTTGGGGATGGCGTCGCCATTAGTAAAAAGAAGAGGTGAGTGAAATTGAAAAAAACCGAATTACTAGTAACTCCATTATCTATTGATGATATTTTACCATTAGCAGAAGCCGGTGCTGATGCATTTGTGGTCGGCGAACAGAGATTTGGATTACGCCTAGCAGGTGAATTTAACCGGGAACAAGTAAAACAAGCTATAGGTTTAGCACAAGGACAAGGTAAAAAAGTCTATGTTGCGGTCAATGCTATTTTCCATAATGAAAAAATAGAAGAATTAAGTGATTATATTAAATTTGCTTCAGAGGCCGGTGCCGACGCGATTATTTTTGGTGACCCTGCTGTTTTAATGACTGCTCGTGAAGTGGCACCCGATATGAAACTTCATTGGAGTACTGAAACCTTAGGGACGAATTGGTTTTCATGTAACTATTGGGGTAAAAAAGGCGCGAAAAGAGCTGTTCTTGCGCGTGAAATCAATATGGACGCAATCGTGGAAATCAAAGAAAACGCCGAGGTTGAAATTGAAGTACAGGTTCACGGGATGAGCTGTATGTTCCAATCCAAACGTTCCCTATTAGGTAACTACTATGAGTACCAAGGAAAAGTGATGGAAATCGAAAATCGTAAAATGGAAAAGAATATGTTCCTTCACGATAAAGAAAGAGAAAACAAATATCCAATCTTTGAAGATGAGAATGGTACCCATATTATGAGTCCAAATGATATTTGTATCATTGATGAGCTCCAAGATATGTTAGAAGCAGGCGTAGATTGTTTTAAAATCGATGGCATTTTAAAGTCACCGGAATATCTTCTTGCGGTAACAAAGGCATATCGTGAGGCCATTGACTTATATTTTGAGGACGCAGATTTATACGAAGACAAAAAAGATGAGTTGTTAGAAGCTATTGAAGAAATTCAGCCAGCAACCCGTAAATTAGACACAGGATTCTTTTTCAAGGAAACAGTTTATTAAAAGGAGGAGTTCATTCATGAATACAGTTAAAGATAAGATTTCTGAAGTTATCGATGGAAAACGTGTGATTGTGAAAAAGCCAGAACTCCTTGCGCCAGCAGGAAATCTTGAAAAGTTAAAAATTGCAGTTCAATACGGAGCGGACGCTGTATTTATTGGCGGTCAGGAATATGGTTTACGTTCAAACGCTGATAACTTTACGTTTGAAGAAATGAAAGAAGGCGTGGAATTTGCCAAAAAATATGGGGCGAAGGTTTATGTTACAACGAATATCTTTGCTCACAACGAAAATATTGATGGATTAGAAGAGTATATCCTTGGATTAAAAGAAACCGGGATTGCTGGAATTATCGTTGCGGATCCATTAATTATTGAAACTTGCCGCAGGCTGGCACCAGAAATTGAGATACACATTAGTACGCAGCAATCTATTACAAACTGGAAAACAGCTCAGTTTTGGAAGGAAAGTGGTGCAGAACGTGTCGTTTTAGCACGTGAGGCAAGTGCAGAAGAAATTAGGGAAATGAAAGAAAAGGTCGATGTAGAAATTGAGATCTTTATTCATGGCGCAATGTGTATTGCTTATTCTGGACGTTGTACATTGAGTAATCATATGACAGCAAGAGATTCTAACCGAGGAGGATGCTGTCAGTCATGCCGCTGGGATTATGATTTATATCAACTAGAGGGCAGCACGAACGAAGTGCCGCTTTATAGTGACAATGACGCTCCATTTGCAATGAGTCCAAAAGACCTTAATCTTATCCAAGCCATTCCTCAAATGGTTGAGCTGGGAATTGATAGTTTGAAGATTGAAGGCCGTATGAAGTCGATTCACTATATTGCAACAGTTGTAAGTGTGTATCGAAAAGTAATTGATGCCTATTGTGCAGACCCTGATAACTTTGTCATAAAACGTGAATGGTTAGAAGAGTTAGACAAATGTGCGAACCGTGAAACAGCACCAGCTTTTTTTGAGGGAGTTCCAGGGTATAAAGAGCAAATGTTTGGTAATCATAGCAACAAGACAAAGTTTGAATTTGTCGGTCTTGTGTTGGATTACAACGAAGAAACCCAAATGGTTACACTCCAGCAGCGAAACCACTTTAAACCGGGTCAAGAAGTAGAGTTTTTCGGTCCGGAAATTCAAAACTTTACACATGTGATTGATAAAATCTGGGATGAAAAAGGTAACGAACTGGATGCTGCTAGACATCCGCTTCAGATTGTACAATTCAAATTGGACAAACCGGTTTACCCTAACAACATGATGCGAAAGGAGAACTAGGTTGATGCGCAAACCGGTTGTTATTGGAGTTGCCGGAGGTTCCGGCTCGGGAAAGACGAGTGTAACTAAAGCTATTTATGATAGCTTTAAAGGTCACTCTATTACAATGATTCAACAAGATTTTTATTATAAAGACCAAAGTGATTTACCCTTTGAGGAACGCTTGAAGACGAATTATGATCACCCTCTTGCTTTTGATAATGACTTACTCATCGAACATATTGAAAAGCTATTACATTATGAGCCGATTGAAAAACCAGTTTATGATTATTCCATTCATACTCGTTCAAATGAAATCATTAAAGTTGAACCGAAAGATGTAATTATTTTAGAAGGTATACTTGTTCTTGAAGATGAACGATTAAGAAATTTGATGGATATTAAGCTGTTTGTTGATACCGATGCGGATATTCGAATTATTAGAAGGATGTCGCGTGATATTAAAGAGCGTGGACGGACATTGGATTCTGTTATTGAACAATATACAAATGTCGTTCGCCCGATGCATAACCAATTTATTGAGCCGACTAAGAGATATGCGGATGTTATTATCCCTGAGGGCGGTCAAAATCATGTGGCAATTGATTTAATGGTCACAAAAATTCAAACAATTCTTGAACAAAAGTCAATTTTATGACACAATAGCGTAAAGATTAGGTTAAAATAAATCCATATTGGATGAATACAAGTTGCGCGCCCTTTTGAGAGGACGCGCTCCTATGTATTTTTGTGATACCTACATATCCATAACGACACAATCTATGGGGGATTGTGAAGACTAGAAGGAGTGAGAAGTTTTGGCAATAGAAAAAGTATTTCCAATGACGCAGGCAGGTAAAGACAAACTGATTCAGGAGCTTGAGCATTTAAAATCAGTTAAACGTAAAGAAGTTGTGGAAAGAATTAAAATCGCTAGAAGTTTTGGTGACTTATCAGAAAACTCTGAGTATGATTCCGCGAAAGAAGAACAAGCATTTGTAGAAGGCCGTATTACAACGTTAGAGAATATGATTCGTAACGCTAAGATTATTGAAGAAGGCGATACTGTAAGTGATTCTGTTACTTTAGGAAGATCTGTTACATTTGTTGAACTTCCTGATGGTGACGAAGAAACGTATACAATCGTTGGAAGTGCTGAGGCTGATCCGTTCGAAGGGAAAATCTCTAACGATTCACCGATAGCAAAAAGTCTACTTGGCAAAAAAGTAGGCGAACAAGTATCTGTCCAAACTCCAGGCGGCGAAATGAGCGTCAGAATTACTTCCATTAAGTAATCAAATTTTCACCTATATGTTTGAAATGGGGACACCTCGTCAAAACTTTTGACGAGGTGTTTTTTATGATACGTAAACGGATTAAAGGTTTACTCATCTTATGCATTGCTGGGCTGCTGGTTCTTATCGCTCGATTAATCCAAATCCAGCTGGTCGAAACCGAAACCTTTTCGAAGCACAATGTGAATTTATTGGAAGAAAGCGTCCAACAACGAACACAAGAATTAGTGATTGATAATGGGCGAGGTAATTTTCTTGACCGAAATGGAGATTTACTTACTCATAAAAAAGTGCCCGTTCTAGTTCTCTTTCCTTTCTTAAAGAATATGACTTGGGATAGTCATGCTGTCTCAACCATTTCTGGAATATCAGAAGATAGATTAAAAATGGCCGTAGAAGGTGCAAAAAAACCATTTGCCTATGGAGAACCAGAGCCTTTGAAATTAACTTCATCCCAAATGGAAAGAATCAACAAACTAGAGATTCCAGGTGTATTTGCGATTGATAAAAAATTTGAACGTTCTGATATTCCTGCAGAACAATTAATTGGATTAACAGGTGAAAATGCAAAAGAATTAAAAAAGCGTTATCCAGAAAAAGAGCTCTCTGAGAAAACCTTGATTGGTGTTTCGGGTCTTGAAGAGAGTTTTGATGAATTTTTGCTTCCTGAAGGAAAATCAAAACTTGTTTATCATGTAGATGGGGACGGAGCTCCGTTATTTGGTATTAATGTCAAATATGTTGATCCGGCTAATCCTTTTTATCCCGTAAATGTAAGAACAACGATCGATAAAAGTGTGCAGCAAATGTCTGAGGAGCTAGTGGACAAGCATGGAATTAAAAAGGGAGGTTTAGTGCTGCTAGATATAGAAAGCAATAGTGTCTTAGCCTCTGTTTCCCGTCCGCTCATTAATCCAAATGACCCTTATAGCGGTTCAGGGATTACAAATCGAATGTTGAAGCAAGAAATAATGGGGTCTATTTTTAAAACAGTGGTTGCAGCCGCGGCTATTGATCAAAACCTTGATGACCCGACCCGGTTATTTAATTGCAGTATAAAAATTAATGGGGAACCTGAATTAAAATATAATTATGGCATGCTCTCCTTCACTGATAGTTTTGCGAGAAGTTGCAACAGGACTTTCGGTGAGCTGGCAAGGGAACTTCAAAAGAAAGATAAAGAGTTGTTGGAAGAATATGCTGCGAAACTGTCGTTAACAGGCACTGTAGGATGGAAGGGTGAAATCTACCATACCAATAATTTTAAACAGTTAGTCGATGAGGATAAAGGAAGGGTATTTTTAACAGAAGAGGCTAAAGGCGACCCCAACTTTGCTGCTATGTCAGGAATCGGTCAGCATGAGGTTCGTGCCACACCTTTGGCAGTAGCCAATATGATGGCCACAATTGCCAGAGGTGGAAAAAAAGAAATGGTTCGAACTGTTTCAAAAATCGAATATAAAAATGGTACGACCATGGTTAACTTTGGCAAACAAGAGTTATCTGGTGGCATTATTTCTCCCTATACAGCAATGAAGCTGCAGAAATTATTAAGAGAGGTTATTGTTAATCCAAATGGGACTGGAAAGTGGTTTAAAGACCTTCCATACGAAGTTGCTGGAAAATCAGGTACCGCGGAGACAGGAAAATTCCAAGAGGATAAACAACTGCATAATAAATGGTTTGCCGGTTATTTTCCCTATCAAAACCCTAAATACGCGCTTGTTGCCGTGAATTTGGATGTTCTTGATACAGAGGGAGGCGTTAATTTACTCTTTGCCGATATGGTTAAAATGTTACATGAACATGACAAAGAGGGACAATAAGATTAACTTTAGTGAAAATCCTTCAAGTTATTTTAGATTCATGTTAGAATGTTCACAGCCATATTAATTGTTTAGCGGCGCTCCCGCTTTTCTATTTGGAGGGATATTTTAATGAGTAACGATTTCCAATCTGGCTCACGTTCTAGTTATCGGGCTAAAAGAAAGAAAACGAACCTCGTCTTGAATAGTCTTATTGTTATTGTCCTAGCTCTCATTGTCTTTGTAGCCTACACTATTTTTTTATCAGGTGACGATAAAGCGTCTCCTAAAGAGGAACAAACAAAATCAGCAGTAAACAAAGCCTCAGAAAAAGAGGATAAAAATATTGAAGATAAAAAAGAAGTAGAAGAAACAAAGAAAGACAGTGATTCAGAGGGAAGTGCAGATGAAGAAAGTGTAGAAGCCTCTGTACCTGAACAAGAAGATAAATCTCAGGCAGTTATCACAGAGGGGGACGGAACTTCTAATGTAGTTAGAACCATCGAGAACCCAGCCTGGAAGCCTGTAGGTACAGCACAAACGGGTGAACACACCCCTGTGTACGATAGTTCCTCTGTGGATTGGCAGGAAATGCTAAAGGCCATTTCTTATGCTACAGGATTAGAAGAAAGCAATATGACTGTGTATTGGTTAGGCCGCGATAAAACTTCTGGTACTGGGACGTTCAGTACTGTTGCATCGAAAGATAAAACGCAGAAATTCAATGTCTACCTTCAATGGGTGGATGGTGAAGGCTGGACGCCAGTAAAGGTCGAAGAGCTTTCTGCAATTGAACAATAAAAAATAGGATGGGCTAACCATCCTATTTTTTGTCTAGCTCCAGCGCCTAGGGGCTCGGGGTCATAAGCCAATCCGACAAGAAGGTTAAAGAACAACCTTCTCGCCAGCTTGTCTTATGCCTGTCGCCCCTGGGAAAAATTGAACTGCATTTTTCCTTGGACAAGGCGCTTCCGCTTTTCTATTTACGTTTAAAATGCACAACTGCAGTAAAGTAAGTCTGACCCTTTTCGTTAGCATACATTTGATGGGAGACTGAATGAACACCTAAAAGAATTGCCTTGTTTTCCTCAATTTTTGCCTCGATTTTCTTTTCCAAGACTTTAAGATCTGTTGCATCAAAAAATTCTACTCTATCCTCAATAAATTCAAGTTTAAAATCCAGCATCGTTATCATCCTTTCCCTATGTACATTCTAGTTATTTTCTGAGAATGAATCAATGGGATAATACCAACATCTCAATAAGGATAAAGTATGTGAGTACTCCTCGCAATGGAAGAAAGCTGTCGAATAATGGTAGAATAGTGTTTGCGGATACAATGGATAAATCCGAGGAAGATTATAAAAATAATGTTTATGAGAGAGTAAAACAATAAGAAAGAGGTTTTAATATGAAAGTTGCGATAATTGGAGCAATGGAAGAAGAAGTAAAACTATTAAGGGATCATATCGAGGGTCAAACTCAAGAAACGGTTGCTGGATGTGAATTTACATTTGGAAAAATGAATGGGGCAGAAGTGATTTTGCTGCGCTCAGGCATTGGTAAAGTTAATGCAGCCATGTCGACAACCATTCTCCTTGAGAAGTATAAGCCAGATTGTATTATTAATACTGGCTCTGCTGGTGGTTTTAACCCTGATTTAAATGTTGGAGACGCTGTAATTTCTACAGAGGTTCGGCACCATGATGTGGATGTAACAGCCTTTGGTTATGAATACGGACAGGTACCACAGCTGCCTGCAGCCTTTTTAGCGGACGACAAGCTTGTTCACATAGCTGAAAATGCTGCAAAAGAACTAGATAAATTCCAAGTCGTTAAAGGGCTTATTGTTACAGGGGATTCATTCATGGAAGATCCTGAGCGTGTTAATTTTGTCCGTACCAAGTTCGAAAAATTACAGGCTGTCGAGATGGAAGCAGCCGCTATAGCTCAAGTAGCACACCGTTTCGGAGTTCCTTTCGTTATCATTCGCTCTTTATCCGATATCGCTGGGAAAGAATCTGAAGTTTCCTTTGATCAATTTATAGACCAAGCAGCAACCCATTCTGCAACATTGGTTATGAAAATAGTCGCTGCTTTAGGATAGGCAGTATTGATGAGGGTCCGGCCATAAGATGCCGGACCTTTTTCTTGTTTTTCTAAAATTTACATCCACATTTATTGCTTTATTTATGTTACAGTAGTTTAGTAGATTTTAAGAAAAGCAGGTGACCAACAGTGGATAAACAAACAAAAAAGATTTATGAAAAAATGGTTGATTTTAAACAATTTGCTGTCGTACTACTCGCTGTCGGTGTATTTTTCTTTTTAGGTGTAATTATTCCGTCCGACTCAAAGAGTGAGATGGATGTAAATATAATGATGATTGCCTCAATGTCCTTTTTAGCGGTGTCAATTTTACTTTTTATTCAATCAAAACAGTGCCAGCTCAAACTTATGGATATGGAAGATGGCAACCAGAGATAAGCGTTCCCTTTAGGGACGTTTATTTTTTTTTACTAAAAAACAGGCAAATTGATTATTTTTAAAAAAATTTTAAAAAGTGGTTTACAAAGGATATGTTGATGGATATAATTACCGTAGTTAGTAAAAAATTCCGAAGGAGGTCGAAGAAAATGATGATCAAGTTAATGGCTGCTATCACTGGTAATGCTGTTTGGATGACAACTGCATATGTAAATAAATTGCATTCGACCGACAGGAATGGATTGCTTAACTAATTTTTTTAGTTACTATACATATCCATGCCGCAGGGAGAATGCTGCCCTGCGGTATTTTTGTGCCTAAAAACAGGCCGCAAGGGAGTAATTTCTTGCGGCCTTTTTGTGTGCATTTAATGGATATTAATTACAAATTTGGTAATAAAAGAAAGTGAGGTGATCATAATGACCCTAAATATATTTTTTATCTCAATAACTTTAAAAAAACATAAGGAAAGTTTCCAACAAGCAGCTCGAAATGAAATGATTGAAAAACTTTATGAGCAAAACAAAGAACGTCAATTGTCGCTTTATCATTTACTATAAATTAACCCTAAAAAAAAGGAAGTGTATTTAAATGACCCTTAATATTTTGTTTTTTTCGATTACAGTTAGGAAACGTGAAGAAAGTCTGCAAGAAGCCATTCGTAATGAAATGATTGAAAAGCTTTATGATCAGCACAAAGACCGTCAAGTTACAGCTTACCATTTAATGTAATAAACCCTTTAGGGGAGGTGAAATTTTATGACATTAAATATTTTATTTTTATCAATTACAATAAAAAAACGTGAGATGAGTATGGAAGAAGCGTCTCATCATGAACAAATCAAGAAAATTTATGAAACAACGAAAGATCGCCAACTATCCGTTCATCGCATTATGTATTAAAGCTAAACCATAATAAACAAAGAAAGGTGGGTTTTACGATGATATATTTAATTCAAAAACGTGGAGCAAGCTTATGGAGTATGAAAGATACCACCTAGTTAGCCTATTTAAGGAGGCAGAATAATGCCAGTACACAGCTTTTTATTGTTTCTATTTTTAAAACCAAAAAAGAAAATCCCAAAATGATATATATCGAAATGATGATATATGATCATGAATAACAGAGCTGAATGTTTGTTAACAGAATGTTCACATTCCCTTTAGTTAGATACTGTGAAAATATGATAAATTCGAAGTAGATAAAAGGGTCTATCTAAAGGGGTGGGGAATATGTTCATGGTCGTAATGGCTTTGGTCATAACTGGGGCGATTAGCTGTGTAATATCAGCTGAACTTAGCGTAGAATAACAGTAAAGCATTGATCTTTTAAAGAGGTCAATGCTTTTTTTATGTGTATGCTAAAAGGCTTTATTTTCAAATAAAATGTCTTGGACAGACACAATCGGACTGTTTCTAACATAGGAATTAGTTATAGGCAAAGCCCAAAAAAGCACGGGGGTGTATGTGCATGGCAGGCATTTTTACAGCACTTGGTTATCTCATTAAGGAATTTTTATTTCTTGTCTCTTATGTAAAAAACAATGCTTTTCCGCAGCCCCTATCTGCTGCAGATGAGAGGAAATATTTACGGTTAATGGCGGAAGGGGACTCACATGCTCGTAATATGTTGATTGAACATAATTTACGGCTTGTAGCTCATATCGTTAAAAAGTTCGAAAATACGGGGGAAGATTCAGAGGATTTAATTTCCATAGGAACGATTGGATTAATTAAAGCCATTGAGAGCTATTCAGAAGGCAAAGGAACTAAACTTGCTACGTATGCAGCACGATGTATAGAAAACGAAATTCTCATGCATTTACGCGCTCTAAAGAAGACAAAAAAGGATGTCTCGCTCCATGACCCGATTGGACAGGATAAAGAAGGTAATGAGATTTCACTTATTGATGTACTAAAATCAGAATCAGAAGATGTGATTGATACGATCCAGTTAAACATGGAGCTTGAAAAGATTCGAAAATATATTGATGTTCTTGATGACAGAGAGAAGGAAGTAATCGTTGGCCGATTTGGTCTTGACCTTCAGAAGGAAAAAACACAGCGAGAAATTGCGAAAGAATTGGGCATTTCTCGAAGCTATGTTTCTAGGATTGAAAAAAGAGCATTAATGAAGATGTTTCATGAATTTTATCGTGCTGAAAAAGAGCGTAAGAAAAAGAACTAAAATGAGAGGCGGAGATTCTTCTGCCTCTTTTTCTTGTTTAAACGGCTAGTGCCTATACATGTCACAAAACTGGGACATAACCTATTATAAAAAGGAAAAGGGGGGATTCATGTGTCATATGGTTATCCGAATTCTTGTTTTTACCCAGCCCCTTATCCAGTTTATCCTGTCCCTTATGCAACGGGTGTGGGAGGCTGGTACGCACTCTTCATCGTGTTATTAATACTAGTCCTCATCTTTGGCGGCTGGTGGTATTATACAACTTTCTGTTAAGGAAAAATGAAGCTTGTGCAAGCGAAGCACAAGCTATTTCTTTGAGCAACTATAATAATAGAATTATTCCATAAATATATTATAATGAAAAGGTACATATATGAGGGGGGAAAATGATGACTGCTGCTACATATTCAGATGTTTGGAATCTGGAAGTATTTTTTAAAGGCGGAAGTAATTCAGCTGAACTCGCAGACCACTTAAAGGTAACGAAGGAATTAATTGAGCTTTTTGAGATAAAAGTACATAACTGGAAACTACTCCACACAGTAGAGGATAAGGTTTATTTAAAGGAACTTTTATCCGATTTTGAAATAGCAGGTAAAAAGCTTCGTCAAGCTGCAGCATTTGTAGGCTGCCTTCAAGCGCAAAATACAGAGGATAAAAAGGCATATGCTCTTGAAGCAACCGTAACAGGGCTTAGTGCGTCTTTTCAATCCGTTCTTGGTGCATTTGATAATCAATTATCAACAATCAATGATGAGGTATGGGCACAAGTGTTAGAAGATCCCTACCTAACGGAGCTAACGTTTTCGCTAACAGAAAGGCGCGAGCGAGCAAAAGAAAAGCTTTCAATTGAGGAAGAAGCAATCATTAGTGCACTTGGCGTTGATGGCTATCATAGCTGGGGTCAATTGTATGATCTTATTGTTAGTAAGATAAAAGTTCCTATTGAGGAAAACGGTGAAGTAAAACAACTTTCAGTTGGTCAGGCAGCCAATCGATTTTCCAGTTCAAATCGTGCTATCCGCAAAGAAGTGTTTAAAAGCTGGGAAAAATCCTGGAATGAGCAAGCTGATTATTTATCGAAAACATTAAATCATTTATCAGGTTTTCGGTTAAATGTTTATAAAAAACGCGGCTGGGAAGACGTATTAAAAGAACCGTTAAGCTTGAACAGAATGAAGAAAGAAACGCTAGAAACAATGTGGTCGGTTATTTCTGAAAATAAACAACCGCTCGTGCATTATCTGAATCGTAAAGCTAAACTATTAGGCCTTGAAAAATTAAGCTGGTTTGATTTAGATGCTCCATATGGGAAAACCGAGTCGAAGGTTTCTTACCAAGAGGGTGCAGAATTTATAGAGCAAAACTTTGCTCTTTTTGGTGAAAAAATGGCTGCATTTGCTAAAAAGGCATTTGAAAATCAATGGATTGAAGCGGAGGATCGTCCAGGAAAAGCTCCTGGTGGTTTCTGTACGGGGTTTCCTGAAAGTGAAGAATCACGGATTTTCATGACGTATTCAGGTACACCTTCTAATGTTTCTACACTGGCTCATGAATTAGGTCATGGTTTCCATTCCTATGCAATGAAGGGTGTACATTATCTCAACCGCGGGTATGCCATGAATGTCGCTGAAACGGCTTCAACCTTTGCCGAAATGATTGTTGCGGACGCAGCTGTAAAAAATGCGAAGGACGAAGAAGAAAAGCTCGCTTTGCTCGATGATAAAATTCAAAGAACGGTTGCTCTTTTAATGAACATTCATGCCCGCTTTTTATTTGAAACTCGTTTTTATGAGGAAAGAAAGCGCGGTCCAGTATCCGTTGAAACGTTAAATGTATTAATGGAAGAAGCTCAGAAGGAGGCATACTGTGAAGCTTTAGACGAATACCACCCGCTATTCTGGGCATCCAAGCTCCATTTCTTTATTACGGGCGTTCCGTTTTATAACTTCCCATATACATTTGGCTATTTGTTCTCTCTTGGTATCTATGCGCAGGCGCTTGAGGAAGGTACAGGATACGAAGAAAAGTATATTTCTTTATTAAGAGATACTGCTTCCATGAGTGTTGAAGATTTGGCTTCTAAACATTTGCAAGTGGATTTAGATCAAAAAGAATTCTGGGAAAAGGCAGTGAAAATCTGTATTGATGATATCGTTGAATTTCTTCATTTAACAGAGAATAAATAAAAAATAGAGCCCGGCAGATTCCTGCTGGGCTTTGCTTGTCTCGCTCCGGCGCCTAGGAAAAAAACGCAGTTCATTTTTTCCCTGAAAAAGGCGCTTCATTTTTCTTTATTACATTTTCCTAAGTTTAAATGGGCTAACCATAAGGAATGATAAAATGATGATAATGAATAAAAATGTTTGAGCAGGAACATACGGAATAGCTAAAAAGCTTAAGGTTGCCAAACAGCCTGCGGCTGTAATCGGTAAACCAGTAAAATAACCGTTGCTTTCGGAGATATTGAAGCGAGCCAATCTAAAAGCACCGCAACCGATATAAAAAACAGTGAAGAACGATCCAGGTCCGCCAAATTCATTTAAAATTCCTTGATATAGTAATAGTGCTGGCGCGACTCCAAATGATATAATATCACTCATGGAATCTAATTGTTTGCCTAACTCTGACTCGATATTAAATTTTCTTGCTGCCATACCATCAAATCGATCAGCTAATGCAGCGATAAAGATTAGAAGCAAACTTAATCGTAGATTTCCTTCCATTGCAAAGATTATCGCAAAACCACCAAAAGATAAATTCGTTAAAGTAATAACATTCGCCGTTTGGGACTTCAGTTTCTTAATTGTAGAATCAAAAACGTCTAATAAAAACATTTAGCTCCACCACTCCTTTTCAACAAGCAGGAAGAGAACTTTATTTATTTTCCTAACTCTATTTATTTAATATTAAGCTTTTTAATCAATTTCGTAAAGAGTATTTTTACACTTTTTGGGGGTCATGTAATGTTAAAGCATGTATATCGTTTAATGATAGAGCTAACGAATGGAAGATGGACATCAGTCATTTTACAGCGGTTTGCACGCTCGCGGATTAGCCGAGTAGTTATTCCTTCATTTGCGAAGATATATAAATTAAATCAGGATGAAATGGAAAGAGCACTTCATGAATATGACACGCTGCATGATTTATTTATCAGAACGCTGAAAAAAGACGTGAGAATGATTGATAAATATGAAGACACTGTAGTAAGCCCGGTGGATGCGGTGATCGAGGATGTCGGGACCATTAATCAAACAAGTGAAATGATGGTTAAGGGTAAGGCATATTCCATACAAGAAATGTTGGGAAACGATCAGACAGTAACGAAGTATTTAAATGGTACATATATGGTGCTCTATTTAAGCCCGAGTCATTACCATCGGATTCATAGTCCTGTAGAGGGGATAATCGTTAAACAGTGGGAATTGGGCTCAAAATCATATCCTGTCAATAAGATGGGTTTAAATTATGGGGTCCGAACGTTAGCAAAAAACTATCGCCTGATTACAGAGGTGAACACAGCCAGCGGGCATATAGCGATTGTGAAAGTAGGAGCCATGTTTGTAAACTCGATTGAAAAGACTCATAAAGGAATGAATCTGCACAAAGGAGAAGAAATGGCTTACTTTAGTTTCGGTTCTACAGTAGTATTGTTGTTTGAACAAGGAATTTTTAAATTAGATTCCTCTATCCATACACCAAAGGATATTCGAATTGGTGAAAAAATTGGAGTACTTGTAAAGGAACGGGACGGCGCTTTGTAAGTGCCGTACTTTTTACCAATAGTATTTGTAAAAAAAGAAAAAGCCCTCAGGGGGCATATGGATAATCTCATTAAGATGAAATTTTCATTTTGTTGAATAAGGCACGACGATGAATTTCTGTTTCAATTAGATGTATAAACTCGGGGCTTAGATTTAATTCTCTTGCTTTATAGTACGATTCAATCAATAATTCATCTGACAGTTTACGCAATCTAGAATTCACCTCCATAAGAAAAATAAATGGTTTAAAATGTATAAATGAAGCATAAAATGGTAAGTTCCATTGGTGTACCCTAAATCTACCAAATTACTTTCAATAGGACAACCTTTCCAATTATTCACAATTTGCAGTGGATAACTTGTGGTTAATTTGTTTATAAAGTATATAAATGTGACTGAAACAATGGGTATAATGTTAATAACTTTATCCACAGGAGTGGAAATGCTATGATTTTGTCGAAAAATATTTATTATATTTAGTATTTACAACAAAAAGCATTCATAATTAATGAAAATATGTCGGACTTTGACAAATAATAAAACATAACAGCTATAATAGTTTTATTTTGATACAACGGTTAAAATTGGTTATGATGGTACAGATAAACAGATGAATTAATGAGGTGTAAACTTAGTGCTAAAGATTTTTTTACCTGATGAGCATGTAAAAAGCATATTAGATGTTAAACCGGAAGACCTGAAAAAAAGAGGGATTAAGGGCATTATTACTGATTTGGATAATACGCTTGTGGAATGGGATCGACCGAATGCCACACCTGAGCTCATTAAATGGTTTGAACAAATAAAACAACACAATATACTTGTTACAATTGTTTCTAATAATAATGAATTGCGTGTAAAGGAATTCTCTGATCCATTAAAAATTCCATTTATTTTTCGAGCTCGTAAACCAATGGTGCGTGCATTTAATAAGGCACTTTCCGAAATGGGAATCAAAAAGGAAGAAGCTGTTGTTATTGGGGATCAATTATTAACGGATGTATTAGGTGGAAATAGAAGCGGATTTCATACGATTCTTGTGGTCCCTGTTGCACAAACGGATGGTTTTTTTACTAAATTTAACCGTTTTACTGAACGAAGAATTATGAATTGGTTCAGAAGAAAAGGTATGATTCAATGGGAGGATTAAAGTGTGAGTGAACAAGAGCAATATTTATGTGTAGGATGCGGTGTGAAGGTACAAACGGAAAACCCTGCGGAATTAGGGTATACACCGTCATCAGCACTCGAAAAGGAAAGTATTATTTGTCAGCGCTGTTTTCGTCTTAAACACTACAATGAGGTACAGGATGTCAATTTAACCGATGATGACTTCTTGAAAATCCTAAATGGCATAGGCCAGACCGATGCGTTAATCGTTATGATTGTAGATATTTTTGATTTTAATGGAAGCTGGCTCCCTGGATTACATCGATTTGTCGGCAATAACAAAATTATCTTAGTAGGTAATAAGGTGGACCTGCTGCCAAAATCGGTGAAACATAACAAATTAATTAATTGGATGAAACAAGAATCAAAAGAGCTGGGACTCAGACCTGAGGAAGTGTATTTAGTCAGTGCGGAGAAAGGCAAGTTCATCAAAGAAACAGCAGCTGCCATAGATGAAATGCGTAACGGAAAAGATGTCTATGTGGTAGGATGTACAAATGTAGGGAAATCTACTTTTATAAATAGAATTATTAAAGAGGTAACGGGTGAAGGAGATATTATTACTACATCACACTTTCCTGGCACCACTTTAGACATCATTAAAATTCCACTTGAGGATGGCAAAGCACTGATTGATTCACCTGGTATTATCAATCACCATCAGATGGCCCACTATGTTGATAAGAAGGACTTAAAAATTATTACTCCGAAAAAAGAAATCAAACCAAAGGTGTTTCAATTAAATGAGGGACAAACATTGTTTTTTGGGGGCTTAGCTCGGTTTGATTTTATAAGCGGTGAAAGAAATTCATTTGTGTGTCATGTTTCAAATGAAATTAATATTCATCGGACCAAAACAGAAAATGCCGATGAATTATATCGAAACCATGTTGGGGAAATGCTAGCTCCACCTCGAAAGGATGAATTGGATTCATTTCCTGAGCTAGTAAGACAAGAATTTACGATTAAGGATGCAAAGACGGATGTTGTATTTTCTGGGCTGGGCTGGATTACCGTTAATCAGCCAGGGGTGAAAATTGCAGCATATGTGCCAAAGGGTGTTCAAACCTTGACACGAAAATCCTTAATTTAATTTAGACGGGGAAATGAGGGGAATCAGGTGAAGAAACTTTTTGCGGTTTTGGGAGACCCAATTGGTCACTCAATGTCACCAATTATGCTTAATGATGTTTTATCCTATTATGAAATTGACGCCCATTATCATCCTTTTAAAGTAAGTCCAGAGGATTTAGAAACAGCTATTAGAGGGTTAAAGGCAATTGGAATATCAGGTTTTAATGTAACAATTCCACATAAAAGCGCCATTCTTCCTTTTTTAGATGGTGTCGATGATTTAGCTATGAGTATTGGTGCAGTAAATACTGTGGTTAATGATAATGGTAAACTAATCGGCTATAATACGGATGGGTATGGATTTATAAAAGGTTTAGAACCTTATATAACATCCTTTTCGGACAAGAAAGTCTTAGTCATAGGAGCAGGAGGGGCTGCAAGGGCCATTTATTTCACGATGGCAAAAATGAAGCCGCTGGCAATTGATATTACCAACCGTTCTGTAGAAAGGGCGAAAGAGCTGATAGAGGCATGCCCATTTGAATCAAAATCTAAATCGTTATCTTTGAATGAGGCACAGGCTCATCTTAACGAATACGATGTAGTGATTCAAACAACTATGGTCGGCATGTACCCTAAGGTTTCAGAAACACCGATTAATCTAAGTTACTTAACAAGCGGAGCATTAGTTTGTGATATTGTTTATAATCCACTAGAAACACAGTTCTTGATGGAAGCAAGGCAGAAGGGGGCAACCGTTCAAAATGGAGTTGAAATGTTTGTTTACCAAGGTGCTCTTGCGTTTGAGAAATGGACTGGAATTTTCCCTGATGTAAAAAGAATGCGAGAGAATGTATTAAGACAGTTGGAGGCGTGAAATGTTAACAGGTAAACAGAAAAGATTTTTAAGGTCAAAAGCCCATCATTTAGATCCAATTTTTCAAGTAGGAAAAGGCGGGGTAAATGAAAATATGATTAAGCAAGTTGCTGATGCGTTAGAGGCAAGAGAACTCTTTAAAATAAGTGTGCTGCAAAACTGTGAAGAAGATAAAGATGTTGTTGCAGAGCAGCTAGCTGCGGGAACAGGTGCTGATATCGTCCAAATTATTGGGAATACAATCGTACTTTACAAAGAATCGGTAGAAAAGAAACAAATTTCACTTCCATAGTAAAGGAGAGGGAACATCATGACAAAGGTTGGGATATTGGGAGGGACATTTGACCCGCCTCATTACGGACATTTGTTAATTGCTAATGAGGTACTCACCAAACTTAATCTTGATGAAATTTGGTTTATGCCAAACCAAGAGCCCCCTCATAAAAAGAAATCGGAGTCAGTTGAGAATATAGACAGGCTGCAAATGCTTGAACTTTCTATCAAAGCGAATCCATTTTTTAGAATCGAAAAAAATGAGCTGGAGAGATCAGGTCCATCATTTACTGTCGATACCATGAAGATATTGCACGAACGATATCCAAACCATGAATTTTTCTTCATCATTGGTGCAGATATGATTGAATACCTTCCTAAATGGCATAAAGTAGATGAATTGATTAAGCTCGTAAAATTTGTTGGTGTTGAAAGACCAATGTATAGCACCCAAACAGATTATCCTATCATTTATGTAGACGTACCAGCATTTGATGTTTCGTCTAGTATGATAAGAGACAGAGTACAATCTGGTATGACCGTACGCTATTTATTACCCGATTCGGTCATCGATTTTATTAGGGAGAATCATTTATATGGAACGTGAAGAGGCATTGAAAATAGTTAAAGAACAGTTGACTGACCATAGATATCAGCATACGCTGGGTGTCATGGAAACTGCGATTGCATTAGCTAAACAATACGGTGCAAATGTAAAAAAGGCAGAAACAGCAGCAATCTTTCACGACTATGCAAAATTTCGTCCTAAGGATGAAATGAAACAAATTATCATTTCGCAAAAATTCCCTCAGGATTTACTGAAATATCATTCAGAGCTTTGGCATGCACCTGCAGGGGCCTATTTAGTGGAAATGGAAGCGGGAATAAAGGATAAGGAAGTACTGGATGCCATCCGCTATCATACATCTGGAAGGCCTAGAATGACTCTGCTTGAAAAGGTAATTTATTTAGCGGATTATATTGAACCAGGCAGGCATTTTCCAGGCGTAGATGAGGTTAGAGCCTTAGCCAAAGAAAACTTAAACTTGGCATTAATACAAGCAGTTAAAAATACCATACTATTCTTAATGAAAAAGAATCAACCGGTGTATCCGGATAGTTTTCAAACATATAATGATCTCGTAATGAGTCAGGAGGATTGATTAATGTCTAATCAAGAGTTATTAAAAATTGCTGTAAAAGCTGCAGATGATAAAAGAGCGGAAGATATTTTAGCATTAAATATGCAGGGTATTTCTTTAATTGCCGATTACTTCATCATTTGTCACGGAAACTCGGACAAACAGGTTCAGGCAATTGCCAGAGAAATTAAAGAAAAAGCAGAAGAAAATGGATATAATGTGCGCAGAATGGAAGGCTTTGATGAAGCGACATGGATTTTAATTGACCTTGGAGATGTGGTTGCACATGTTTTCCATCGTGATGAGAGAAGTTACTATAAGTTAGAACGCTTATGGGGCGATGCGCCATTAGAGGATATTCGCAGTGAGCTAACAACATGAGTTATGAGCAGTTTGCCTATCTATATGATGAGCTCATGCAGGATGCTCCTTATGATGAATGGGTGAGATTTGTAAAAGAAAAGTTGGTTCAGTATCAAGTAAGTGGTAAAGATCTACTGGATTTGGCCTGTGGTACGGGAGAGCTCTCCGTTCGTTTCGCAAAGGAGGGCTTTTCGGTTACAGGTGTAGATTTATCTGCTGATATGCTCGCTGTTGCACAGGCAAAAGCACAAGAAGAGGGTTTGCAAATTCCTTTTTTTGAACAAGATATGGCAAATTTAGAAGGACACGAAGAATTTGATATTATCGGTATTTTTTGTGATTCATTAAATTACTTGCAATCTGATGACGATGTCATACATACATTTACTAGTGCTTACAAACACCTAAAGGATGGCGGGTTATTCTTTTTTGATGTTCATTCTATTTATAAAATTTCTCATGTTTTTATTAACCAAAGCTTTACATTAGCAGAGGAACATTTGTCCTATATTTGGAACAGTTTTGCTGGTGATTCCCCTAATAGTGTAGAGCATGAATTAAGTTTTTTTGTTTTAGATGAAAAGAGTGGACAGTATAATCGATTCGATGAACTTCATTATCAAAAAACATACCCTGTTCAACAGTACTCTGAGTGGTTAGAACAAGCAGGTTTTGAATTACTGGAAATCAGTGCAGATTTCAAGAATCAAGAACCACAAGAACAATCAGAACGAATATTCTTCATTTCAAGAAAAAAGCCATCTTTGTAAAAAAGATGGCTTTTCTTGAAAAAAATAAAGGATTTTGTTAAATCTTAACGAATTATTGCTTATAGAACTGTGAGTGAACCTTTTCTAGGTCTTCATTAAATTTTGAATGTGTTGCTTGGAAAACATGTTCAAAAATCTCTCCAAGCTCTTCCTCCATTACTTTAATACCCTCACCTGTGATACCACCCTTAACACAGACTTTTTCTTGTAACGAAGGCAATGTATAATGTCCCTGTTTAATTAACTCTCCAAGACCCACAATCATTTCACTGGCCATCACTGTCGCCGTTTCTTGATCAATCTCAGTTTCTTTAACAGCAGCAAGGATAAAACGTTGTAACAGATAACTGAAAAATGCTGGACCACAGCTGACAATATCAGAGGCCACCCTCGTAATTTTCTCGTCAATTGTTACTGGTACCGAAATTTTTGCAAATAAACTCTCCACTTTTGTTTTCCAACTGTTACTGCATTGTTCTCCATATGTTATAAGAGAAACTCCAGCTAATGCACGGTTTGTAATACTTGGAATAACCCTAATGACAGAACTAGTTGTTTTCGCCGCAAGTTGATTTGTATCGATTGGGCTTGTGATGGAAATGATGCATTTCCTAGTATTTAAATGGGGATTGATTTCTTCAAGGATTTTAAAAACATCCAAGGGTTTTACACAAATGAACACCAAATCGGATTGAGACGCGACAGCAGCTGCATTTTCCCCAACCCTAATATCATTATATTTATCTTTAAGCAGCATCGCTTTTGTTTTTGTTCTATTTGTTATCACCATTGAAGAAGGGGAAAGTGCTTTTCCATCAATCAAAGCCTCGATTAAAATTGTCCCCATATTACCGGTACCAATGATACCAATTTTCATTATTCCGACCCTCCTTCGCATGCAGATTCTCTAATAACAATATGAAAATTGATAGTGAAATATACCAACTGAAAGGATGAATTACTTATGAAGGATTGGATGTATCAGCATAAAATTTATCTCATTATCACTGTAATCATAGCTCTTATGACCGGTTATTATTTTTTTGATGAAAGAAAATCCCCTTCAGAAATTAATGTGGAAGAAGTTGTCCTAACAGACATAAATGGGGAAGAAGAGGCAGCCCAACCGCCGCAAAACCAAATTCAGGAAATCAAAAGCCTCATAGTAGATGTAAAGGGGCAGGTCAAAATGCCCGGAGTTTATTCAACTAGTCAGGATGAAAGAGTAATAGATGTGGTTCAGCGTGCGGGAGGCTTAACGGAAAATGCTGATGAAAGCAAGGTGAATTTTGCGGAACATGTCCAGGATGCAATGGTGATTTATATTCCCGCAAAGGGAGAGGATGGGAGTGTGACGCAGGGATTGACGACTAATCCTTCGGAAACGGGAGGCGCTAAACAAGGGAAAATTAATCTTAATAAAGCGGGTGAAATTGAATTACAAAACCTGCCTGGAATCGGTCCTTCAAAGGCGGCTGCCATTATAGAATACAGGGAAACAAATGGACTATTTAAAAATGTTGAAGATTTAAAAAATATAAGTGGAATCGGTGACAAAACATTTGATAAACTAAAAGATTTAATTACAGTTCAATAAGGAAATCTTATTGACCTATTAAAGTCTCCAATATTACACTTAAGGGAGAAATAAATCGAAATTTGGAGGAGTTGGAGAGAGTGGAACGCATTTCTTGGGATCAATATTTTATGGCTCAAAGCCATTTGCTGGCATTAAGAAGTACCTGCACGCGACTTACAGTGGGAGCAACGATTGTAAGAGATAAGCGAATTATTGCGGGTGGGTATAATGGTTCGATTGCGGGAGGAGACCATTGTATCGATAAAGGCTGTTATGTGATAGATAATCATTGTGTAAGGACGATTCATGCAGAAATGAATGCTCTCCTGCAATGTGCCAAATTTGGCGTACCTACCGCTGAAGCGGAAATTTACGTTACACATTTCCCGTGCTTACAGTGCTGTAAAGCTATTATCCAAGCTGGGATTAAAACTGTCTATTATGCAGAAGATTATAAGAATCACCCGCACGCACTCGAGTTATTTCAGCAAGCAAACGTAAAGACTGAAAAGGTAGAATTAAAAGAATCAGTGATCGATTTACGCCAATTAAATAAATAGTATGTAGACAAGCGCCGGTCTCTCCGGCGTGAAATTCTGCTGAAAAAAGGAGAACGATATGAATGGTAAATATTTTTATTTTGCAATTGCTGCATTATTAGGTGTTTTAACCTCGCTATTCTCTATGCTTCTGTTCCTTCTATTAACCCTTATTTACCTTATTCTTTTGAACAAATATAAGAGATATACCACCCCACAGCTTACATTCGTCCTCTGTCTGTTCTTTATTTTTTATCTCACCGGTGAACATACTGCAGCAAATAATAACTCTAAACTGTCAGACAGCCTATCTATCTTCCATGTGCAATATGCAGAGAACACAAAAGTGGATGGTGATATGCTCCAGGTTACAGCATTAGAAAAAAAGAATAAAGAAAAGCTTATAATACGCTATAAAATTAAATCAGAGGAAGAGAAAGAGAAGTTAAAAAACACCAACTTTTATGGTCGTCTCTGTCAAGTAACTGGACAATTGAAAAATCCTCCCTTTGCTAAAAATCCTAATGCATTTAACTACCGAAATTATTTATCCAGTAAACAAGTTTATAAGATCCTCGAACTAAACACACACCCTTTAAGCAAATGTTCCAGAGTTATATCAAGTCCATTAACTGTGATTAAAGAAATGCGTTTTATTGGCATTCGTTACCTTGAAAAAAGTTTTCCACCTGAAATTGCAGCTCTTTCAGCAGCATTAATTTTTGGTGATAGGAGTATGTTTGATCCAGAGACATTAATGGACTATCAAAGGACAGGCATTGTCCATTTACTGGCCATTTCTGGTCTGCATGTTTCTTTATTAATCGGGATGCTTTTTTATTTAGGCATTAGAATCGGATTAACCAGACAGTTTATGATGAATGTTCTTCTTATTATTTTGCCAATCTACGCGATTTTAACTGGTGCATCCCCATCTGTAATTCGGGCGGTGTTAACGATTTTCCTTGTTTTATTTATTTTAAGATGGAAGAAACAATTAAAACTGTCACCGATTGATGCTATAAGCATCACGCTGATGGTTTATGTGTTATTTACCCCGCTGATTATAACAGATGCAGGCTTTCAGTTATCTTTTTCCGTCAGTTTCGCAATTATTTTTTCTTCCACCAGCATTTTGTCTCGTTACCAGAAAATAGTTTCGGCAATGGTTGTCATATCCGTCATTGCACAACTTGCAGCGCTGCCAATATTACTGTACCACTTTTTTGAGGTTTCCTTTATGAGCATTGCGGCCAATCTTCTCTATATTCCACTCTTTTCGTTTGTTTTTCTTCCCGGTTTCTATCTTTTGTTTTTCATTCAGCTTATTTTTGATGATACTCCATCCATTCTCATAAATTTATTTATGAATATTATCACTTTGGCAAATGGCTTAATCGAACGGCTTGCAGACTTATCTTTTGCTCAACTCATAACCGGAAGACCCAATTGGCTAAGCCTTATCGTTTATATTCTGTTTATCCTGATGATTTTTCTAGTATGGGAAATGGGTTTGCAGAACAAAGGGAAACAAGTTATTATTCTTTTGGCGATTATCTTATTTACATTTCAGAACGTTTGGAATGTAGTAAATCCTTTTGGAGAAATCACCATGATTGATGTTGGACAGGGAGATAGTATATTGATCCACTACCCATTTAGTCAGGGTACTTATTTAATTGATACTGGTGGAACAGTTCAGTTCGAAGAGGAGCAATGGAAAAAGGCTGCAAAACCATTTGAAGTTGGGAGAGATGTCGTTGTTCCATTTTTGAAAGGCAAGGGAATCAAGAAAGTAGATAAATTGATTCTCACACATGGTGATAGTGATCATATTGGAGGGGCTTTGGCTGTTTTAAAGGAAATTAAAGTAAAACAGATCATTATGCCATCTGTTGCAGAACCTTCAAAATCAGAATTAACCATTATCCAGGAGGCTACTAAAAAGGGAATACAAGTAGTAAAGGTAGCTGAAGGAAGCCAATGGAAAAATAAAAAAAGCCTCTTTTATGTTTTAGGTCCTGAAAAAAATTATAAAGGTGAGCGAAATAGCGGTTCCATCGCAATAATCGCAAATATTGGAGGTCTTAAGTGGTTTTTTGGCGGTGATCTCGATCAAGAAGGTGAAGAAAGGATCATTAGGAAATATCCGGATTTGGATATTGATGTTTTAAAGGCCGGCCATCATGGCAGCAAAACTTCAAGCAGTGAGAAATTTATAAACAGTATTACACCATCGATTTCCTGGATCTCGGTTGGTGAAAAAAATCGCTATGGTCATCCCGATAACGAAGTGTTAGAACAACTATCTAACACAACTATTTATAGGACTGACCTGCATGGTGCAGTTACCTTTCGGTTTTATAATGAAAGTGGAACCTTTTCTCCCTTTTTACATAATATAAAGCAATAGCTCATGAGACACATAAGAGACTGCAGATATGCAGCCTCCAAAGGTTCATTATGTAGCGTACATTAGGATCCGATAATTTTAATAACTGTTGCAATAATAAACATTGTAGCAAAAAAACCAAAAGAAACGATAAAACCTACCCCAGAATCAATTGCGTCATTGCGTTTACTTTGCACATTCTTTTCAAATTCATTCACAGTATACCCCTCCTATTTCACATAATAGTATAAGCTTTTTTATTTAAAAAATCCAGCATACATTCAATATCTACTTCCTTTATTGACAAGAGTTGACACAAATACTTTAACCTAAAAAGGTGACACTAAATTTACACAAGGAACTCCGCCAAGCAATTAAATGATCCTAGGGCTTTGATTGCAGGCGTTCATTATAGATCGGGAATTGGCGCTTGTCAGAAAAGCGTCTATTCCCTTTTAACACTTGTCAAAATGTCCAAGCTTCATTACGATAGATAATGGAACGAGAATCGAAGGGGAGCTTGGATAATGGTATTAGATATATGGAAACAAATTAAACAACGGGAAATTGCTCCCATTTATTTATTATATGGTACAGAAGCATTTTTAATCAATGAAACAAAACAATTACTGCTTAATCAAGTTCTGGAGGAAGAAGAGAAGGACTTTAATTTTACCGCCTATGATCTAGATGAAGTCCCTATTGAAGCGGCGCTAGAAGATGCTGAGACTTTCCCTTTTTTAGGTGAAAAGAAAGTAATTTTTCTACATAATCCTAAGTTTTTAACCGCAGAAAAAACAAAGGAAAAAATGGATCATAATCTCTCCCGTCTTGAAGCATACATTAATGACCCAGCACCCTATACGGTTTTGGTTATCTCAGCACCGTATGAGAAGCTGGATGAACGAAAAAAAATTACCAAGCAATTAAAAAGATCAGCCGTCTCAGTAGAGGCTAAAAAGTTAAATGAACATGAGTTAAAAAAATGGGTAAAAGAGAGAGCAACCATGAATGGCATTGTCTTTGACCCGGATGCGCTGGATTTGTTAATCACCTTGGTTGGAACCAATATGTTTATGATTTCCAGTGAGGTTGATAAACTAGCTCTATATGCCGCAGAGGAAAAAAGGATTAACGCGGCAATGGTGGAAAAGTTAGTTTCAAGGTCTCTTGAACAAAATATTTTTACACTAATTGAGAAGGTTGTACAGCGAAAGCCAGAGGATGCACTTCGAATTTATTATGATTTGTTAAAACAAAATGAGGAACCAATAAAAATTTTAGCTTTATTGGCAGGGCAGTTCAGGTTAATTTATCAAGTCAAAGAGCTCTCACGCCGAGGGTATGGACAACAGCAAATTGCTGGTTTTCTAAAAACCCATCCCTTTCGTGTAAAGCTGGCAGCAGGGCAAGCCAATCAATTTAAAGATGAAGAATTGACTCATCTTATGGCGATGCTTGCTAATGCGGATCACCAGATGAAGACTGGCGGAATGAATAAGTCATTACTAATTGAAATGCTGCTCTTTAAAATAAAACGATAAAACAAAAAACGATTCCAACAGGGGAATCGTTTTTTGCATTTCGCTCTTTATTATTATAAAGAGTTAGCTTTTTTAGCAAGACGTGATTTTTTACGAGCAGCAGCATTTTTATGGATAAGTCCTTTAGCAGCAGCCTTGTCTAGTTTGCTAGCAGCAGTTGAGAATGCTTCTTTAGCAGCAGGAGCATCGTTAAGAGTAACAGCAGCTTCTACTTTCTTAACAGCAGTACGCATTGCAGATTTAGCAGTTGTATTTTGAGCATTACGAGCTTCGCTTGTTTTTACACGCTTAATAGCAGATTTAATGTTAGGCATTACTTTCACCTCCTACAAAGAATCGAGACTATATGAACTCGACTTTACCTTCATTCACAATTAATCAGAACAAGAGATATTTTATCAAACCAAACCCTATATTGCAATACTAGATTTAACTACATATAAGAATAACCTGAATGTTTTAGCCGAAAAGGGGCAAAAATAGGAAATAGTTTCTAACTAGATAAATGATGGGAGCGAGACATGTGCAGGAGAACAAGAACATTGATATTGACTTAAGCCAGTATTCCATTCGAACGGATTTAGCGATTGAAGCAAGAGAGATGGTTATTGCCGATAGGGAAGGCTCCGTTCAACAAGGAGAAAATATCTCCCAAATCGAAGGAGTCATTATTAAAGAAAAAGATATAGATGATATAAAAATATCATTAGTGGAGGTCACGGAAGCTGGAGGAAAACAGCTCGGTAAAAAAGCGGGCCGCTATTTAACGATGGAAGTACAGGGGATTAGACAGCAGGACACTCCTTTACAACAAAAGGTGGAAGAAATTTTTTCTAAAGAATTTGCTCACTTCTTAGAAGGAACTGGGATTAAAAAGGATGCCTCTTGCCTCGTGGTAGGGCTGGGGAATTGGAATGTTACACCTGACGCACTTGGCCCAATGGTCTGTGAGAACTTATTAATCACTCGGCATTTGTTCGAATTGCAGCCTGAACATGTAGAGGATGGGTACCGTCCGGTTAGTTCTTTGGTACCTGGTGTGATGGGGCTGACTGGGATTGAGACCAGCGATATTATTTTTGGTGTAGTAGAGAAAACCAAACCTGATTTTGTCATAGCCATTGACGCCTTGGCTGCGAGGTCTATTGAAAGAGTTAATTCTACCATTCAAGTTTCTGATACAGGTATTCACCCAGGGTCTGGCGTAGGAAATAAAAGAAAAGAATTAAGTAAAGAAACATTAGGAGTTCCCGTCATTGCAATTGGTGTTCCTACCGTTGTCGATGCAGTTTCCATTACGAGTGACACCATAGATTTTATTCTTAAGCACTTTGGAAAGGAACTTAAGGAAGGAAATCGGCCTTCAAGAGCCTTGGCACCAGCGGGGATGACATTTGGGAAACGAAAAAAGCTAACGGAGGAGGATCTTCCTGAAGAAAAGCATCGTCAGACCTTCCTTGGGATGATTGGAACATTAGAAGAAGAAGAAAAACGAAAATTAATATACGAGGTCCTCTCTCCTTTGGGACACAATTTAATGGTTACTCCAAAAGAAGTAGATGTGTTTATTGAAGATATGGCTAATCTGATTGCAAGCGGGTTAAATGCTTCGCTTCACAGTAATATTGATCAGGGAAATGCAGGTTACTATACGAGATGAATTATAAGTGTTCACCTCTCAATTACGAATAATGGTTCTAGCAATTCTAGTAATGTCATAAGTATTTACTAGAATTAAATTGAGAGGTGGAACCATGAAATCTACTAAGAATTCTGGATTGTTTTTGACTGTGCAAGGTACTAATCTAATAAAAGTAACCTCTTTTATCCTATTGTTTATGCTATTAGTGTTTTCTATTAGTGGGTTATTAACATCTTTAAAGCCTCAATTTCGGCCAGTGTCGGCTTCGGTTAATACCGCTGCAAATCAGGTGAATGGGAAAATGCTTTATCAACTAATGGCTTGGGAGAATCATCATTTTTTATCTATAGAAGATAATTTAACAGCGAGCCCTAAGTTAACCAACTTAATTTTCCAGCTCTCAAGCAATATAAATTTAAATGACCCAAGGAGCCTCTTAGGCAGAGAACTTCCAGGATTTTTTCAGTTTGATGGAAAAATCGTTGTGGCTGGTGAAGGTTCCAATTATACGAACATGCCGATGGAATCAGCACCGCCTATTGAAATAATGAAGGCGGAGCGTGAAGCTTCCCTGCAAAATTTAGAGGGCATTGATCAAGGCAGCAGCAGTGGTGATAAACCATCACCTTCACTTACAACAGGCGGTAAAAAGGTAGTACATCTCTACTTTACGCATAATCGCGAGTCCTACTTACCATATTTACAAGGGGTAACCGATCCTAACCTTGCGTACCATTCCCAGTTAAATGTCACAAAAATCGGGGATCAATTAAAAGCGGGTCTAGAGGCAAGAGGTATTGGAACATCCATTGATAAATCAGATGTAATGGGGTCTGTAAAAATGGCTGGTGCCTATTCGAAATCTGGTGAATTGGTAAGGGAAGCAATGGCAACAAATAATGATATTCACTATTTAATTGATATCCACCGGGATGCCCGACGTAAGGATAAAACCACCCCTATTATTAATGGACAGGCATATGCGCAGCTAGTTTTTGTGGTTGGAGGAAAAAACCCTAATTATGAAAAAAATCTAAAATTAGCAACAGACCTCCATAACTTATTACAAGAAAAATATAAAGGAATTAGTTGGGGAGTTTTAATGAAAAAGGACGCTGGCTCAAACGGTGTATACAATCAAAATCTTTCTGAAAATGCTTTGTTAATTGAATTCGGCGGAGTTGATAATACATTTGAAGAGTTAAACCGTTCAGCTGAAGCGCTTGCAGATGTTTTTAGCGAATACTTTTGGCAGGCAGAGAAAGTAAATTATGATGTAGACCAATCCACAGATAAACAATAGAAGTAAAGGAGCATGTCCTATGAAAATGTTCATGCTGAAATTTTTTTGTATCGTTTCACTTATGTTTATTTCGGTGTTAGCTGGTATGCAATTAGCGAATGACGGTATTCATAAAATGAAGGGCTATGACGACCCTAATTTTCAAAATGCTGTTGCCTTAAATGATAATGGTGACCATGTTAAGGCAACATTCTTGGGAAATGACATATCAAGCCATGACATCGATGAAAAGAAAAAGAAGCTTGAAGAAATAAGTGCCTTTAATCTATTTTCTTCGATGGGGAAGAAAATCTCGGAAGGTGTTTCTACTGCTTCTGAAAAACTTATTAACCTTATTACTCAATAATAAATATCAGCGGTTCCTCCTCGGAAACCGCTATTTTTATTTGTAAAACCCACCATCATCTTGTTTTCATTGAATCTTATTTCCCGTACTGATATAATCAAAAATAGTGTAATTGTGCGAGTTATAGTAGGAGTGAAACACATGAATAGAGAAGAAAAACTAAAAAGACAATCAAAGATTCGAAATTTCTCAATTATTGCCCATATTGACCATGGGAAATCAACATTAGCAGACCGTATACTAGAAAAAACGAATGCATTAACTTCACGTGAAATGAAATCTCAACTTTTAGATTCAATGGATTTAGAAAGAGAACGCGGGATTACGATAAAGTTAAATGCTGTTCAGTTGAAATACAAAGCGAATGATGGAGAAGAGTATATTTTCCATCTTATTGATACACCCGGGCATGTCGATTTTACCTATGAGGTTTCACGAAGTCTTGCTGCGTGTGAAGGTGCCGTTTTAGTTGTTGACGCGGCGCAGGGGATTGAGGCGCAAACCCTGGCCAACGTTTATTTGGCATTAGATAATAACCTAGAAATTTTACCTGTTATTAATAAAATCGATTTACCAAGCGCTGAGCCAGAAAGGGTTCGTAATGAGATCGAAGAAGTTATTGGACTAGACGCCTCTGGAGCGGTACTAGCCTCTGCTAAAGCAGGTATTGGGATTGAAGATATCCTTGAACAGGTAGTTAAAACGGTTCCTGCTCCGACTGGTGACCCTGATGCCCCGTTAAAAGCTCTAATTTTTGATTCCCTTTATGATGCCTATCGTGGTGTTGTTGCCTACATTCGTGTAGTAGAAGGAAGCGTCAAAGTGGGCGATAAAATTAAAATGATGGCAACAGGTGCAGAATTTGAAGTGAATGAAGTAGGTGTATTCACACCAAAATCATTATTGCTAGATGAACTAACCGTTGGGGATGTTGGATTCCTTTCAGCTTCAATTAAAAATGTCGGTGATACCCGTGTCGGTGATACAATAACTAATGCGAAAAATGGTGCAACCGAACCGCTTCCAGGATATCGTAAATTAAATCCAATGGTGTATTGTGGACTGTATCCAATCGATACTGCGAAGTTTAACGATTTACGTGAAGCATTAGAGAAGCTGCAGTTAAATGATTCTGCACTCCAGTTCGAGCCTGAAACATCACAAGCCCTAGGTTTTGGTTTTCGCTGTGGGTTCTTAGGTCTCCTTCATATGGAGATTATTCAGGAGCGGATTGAGCGGGAATTTAAGATTGATTTGATTACAACAGCACCAAGTGTTATCTATGATGTACACATGACAAATGGAACGCAATTAAAAGTGGATAACCCTTCAAATCTTCCGGATCCACAGAAAATTGACCACGTTGAAGAGCCTTACGTGAAAGCAACGATGATGGCTCCAAATGAATACGTAGGTGCAATTATGGAGCTTTGTCAGCAAAAACGTGGTATTTTTATGGATATGCAATACCAAGGTGAAAACCGTGTAGGCATCATCTATGAAATTCCGCTAGCAGAAATTGTTTATGATTTCTTTGATCAACTTAAATCTAGCACCCGAGGCTATGCATCATTTGATTATGAATTAATTGGCTACAAACCGTCTAGCTTGGTTAAGATGGATATATTGTTAAATGCTGAAAAGGTTGATGCCTTAAGCTTTATCGTCCATAAAGATTTTGCCTACGAACGCGGCAAAGTCATTGTTGAGAAGCTAAAGGAATTAATCCCAAGGCAGCAATTCGAAGTTCCTGTCCAAGCCGCTATTGGTCAAAAAATTGTTGCTCGTTCAACCATTAAATCCATGGGTAAAAACGTATTGGCTAAATGTTATGGGGGAGATATCTCTCGTAAACGAAAGCTGCTCGAGAAACAAAAAGAAGGTAAAAAGCGGATGAAACAGGTTGGTTCTGTTGAAGTCCCACAAGAAGCCTTCATGGCTGTCCTTAAAATGGATGATAACAATACAAAAAAATAAAAACGAAACGGGAGGTTAGGACAAGTCTTATTAATAGGCAAAATCCAGCCTCTTTTTCTTTCAAGAGACTAACCGAATAGAAGGTGAAAGTATGATTAAAGCTGCCTATCTCCATATCCCCTTTTGTGAACATATTTGCCATTACTGTGATTTTAATAAAGTTTTCCTAAAAGGGCAGCCGGTAGATCAATATTTAGAGGCACTTGAGCAGGAAATGATACTTACTTTACAAAAATATCCAACAGATCAACTGGATACCATATTTGTGGGTGGCGGTACACCGACCTCCTTAAATGCGAAGCAGCTTGAGAAATTTTGTGACAGTATTAGCAGAAACTTACCGATGAGTAAACAACTTGAATTTACTTTTGAAGCGAATCCAGGAGATTTAAGCAAGGAAAAATTACAAATATTAAGGAATGCAGGTGTAAACCGACTCAGTCTTGGTGTTCAAACCTTTAATGATGAACTATTAAAGAGTATTGGTCGTGTCCATCGTGCCGAGGATGTTTACCAGACTGTAGAGAATGCAAAGTCTATTGGCTTCAAAAATATTAGCATTGATTTAATCTTCAGTCTGCCGACCCAAACCATAACAGATTTTAAAGATTCATTGATTGAGGCTTTTTCACTGGACATTCAACATTATTCGGCGTACTCGTTAATTATTGAACCAAAAACCGTTTTTTACAATCTTATGCAAAAAGGGAAACTTCCTACACCGGGAGAAGACGCGGAAGCGGAGATGTATAAACTGCTAATGGAACAAATGGAACAGTATGGATTTAGCCAGTATGAAATTAGTAATTTTTCAAAGCCTGGCTATGAAAGCAAACATAATCTAACATACTGGAAAAACGATTTTTATTATGGATTCGGTGCAGGAGCACACAGTTATGTGAATGGCTGGAGACGATCGAATGCAGGACCATTAAAAAAATATATGGAACAAATTGCTGACGGAAATCTCCCTATTTTTCAAGAACACCAAACTTCAAAAGCAGAACAAATAGAAGAAGAAATGTTTTTAGGTCTGCGAAAAACAGATGGTGTGTCTATATCCCATTTTATCGAAAAGTTTGATATGGACCCACTTCAAATTTTTGAAAATGAGATCTCTGATTTAATTGCCAAAAAATGGATCGAAGTAAAAAAAGATAATATATATTTAACTAAAACAGGGCGGCTGCTAGGAAATGAAGTTTTTCAATCATTTTTAGGTGTCATAAAGTAAGATTTTAAAAAGGCGCTTTTGTATTTTCTTGATAGCAAATGATTGACACCCTCCCCCTTTTTTTGATAATTTATTAATAGAATTAGCACTCGACTTCAATGAGTGCTAACAGAGGTGATGAAAGGTGTTAACAGATCGTCAATTATTGATTCTTCAGGTTATTGTTGATGATTTTATTCGGTCTGCACAACCTGTCGGCTCAAGGAGTTTGTCTAAAAAAGAAGAAATTTCATTTAGTTCAGCAACCATTCGGAATGAAATGGCTGACCTTGAGGAATTAGGCTATATAGAAAAAACTCATACTTCTTCAGGTCGTGTTCCTTCTGAAAAAGGCTATCGGTACTATGTAGACCATTTACTGTCGCCTCAAGTCTTAAATAAGCAGGATATTTCGATTATTCAATCGATCTTTGCGGAAAAGATTTTTGAATTCGAGAAAATCATACAAAAGTCAGCAAAGATTTTATCTGAGCTTACCAATTATACTTCAATCGTTTTAGGTCCAGCTGCAAGCTTTAATAAACTTAAAAGAATACAAATTATTCCTTTAAATAAGGAATCAGCTGTAGCTATCTTTGTTACGGATTCAGGACATGTTGAAAATCGGACATTTTATTTGCCTCCTTCCGTTGATGCAAGTGATTTGGAAAAAACAGTAAACATATTAAATGAACGGTTAACAGGGGTAGCTCTTGAGGATTTAAACGATAAAATTTATAAGGAAGTAGCAACCCTGCTGAGGCAGCATATTCGGAATTACGATTTAATGCTGCACACCATTGCCGATTCACTTAAAATGCCGGTTAATGAAAAACTCTTCTTCGGTGGAAAGACAAATATGTTAAGCCAGCCCGAATTTCATGATATCAGTAAAATACGTACTCTTCTGCAAATGATTGATCACGAAGAGTGGATCTATCCGTTAATCAAAAATGACTCTGCTGGTATCCATGTAAAAATCGGCAGGGAAAACAACAACAGTGCAATGGAAAATTGCAGTCTTATTACCGCAACCTATTCTGTTGGTGCGGAGAGTTTGGGCACCATTGCGATTCTTGGACCAACGAGAATGGAGTACTCACGTGTCATAAGCTTACTGCAGTTTTTAAGTAATGATTTAACCTCAGTATTAACAAACCTGTATCAAAAATAATAGCAGTGGAAATATTGAGTAAGGGTGTAATACTGCGTATTACACTTAGGTAAAATACTGCGTATTACACTTAGGTAAAATACTGCGTATTACACCTAAGTAAAATACTCTTTTTCACTGAGGGTGAAATGATTTGTTTTCACCCACCTTTTCATGAAATTAAACAATTACTATAAATGTTTAACAACCTTTAAGGAGGTGAGTAAGTTGACAAACGAAAAGAACAACACAGTTAATGAAGAAGTTGAATTTGAAAACAGTGAACAAGTTGAACTTACCAATGAGGAAGTTGAAACAGTTTTTGCTGGAGAAGAAACCAAAGAAGATTCAATCGATATAGACTATGCTGCTGAGATTCAAAACCTCACTAGTAAATTAGAAGAAGCAGATAATCGTTATTTGCGTCTTCAAGCAGATTTTGATAACTTCCGCCGTCGTACTCGATTAGATATCGAGGCAGGTGAAAAATATAGAGCACAAAAATTGGTCACTGATTTGCTCCCGGTTTTAGATAACTTTGAGAGAGGTTTAAAAGTTGAAGCTGATAACGAGCAGACCAAAACGTTGCTTCAAGGTATGGAAATGGTATATCGAAGTTTAGTGGAGGCCTTGAAAAAAGAGGGTGTCGAGGCAATTGAAGCTGTTGGTAAAGAATTTGATCCGAATTTCCATCAAGCCGTTATGCAAGGAGAAGATGAAGATTTTGGTTCAAATATTGTGACTGATGAATTCCAAAAAGGGTACATCTTAAAGGATCGTTTGATCCGCCCATCAATGGTTAAGGTAAACCAGTAAGACCTACATATTATATTTAGGAGGAAAAGGTTATGAGTAAAATTATCGGTATTGACCTTGGTACAACAAACTCATGTGTCTCCGTACTAGAAGGCGGCGAGCCAAAGGTTATTCCAAATCCAGAAGGAAACCGTACAACACCATCCGTAGTAGCATTTAAAAACGGTGAACGCCAAATTGGGGAAGTAGCTAAGCGTCAGGCTGTTACGAACCCAAATACCATCATGTCGATTAAACGTCATATGGGAACAGATTATAAAGTGGAAGTAGAAGGTAAAAACTATACTCCACAAGAAATGTCAGCTATTATCCTTCAATATTTAAAATCTTATGCTGAAGATTATCTAGGCGAGCCAGTTACAAAAGCTGTAATTACTGTACCTGCTTACTTTAATGATGCAGAGCGTCAAGCAACAAAGGATGCAGGAAGAATTGCTGGTTTAGAAGTTGAGCGTATTATCAACGAGCCCACTGCTGCAGCGCTAGCATACGGTTTAGATAAAACCGACGAAGACCAAACCATTCTTGTTTATGACCTTGGCGGCGGTACATTCGACGTTTCTATCCTTGAATTAGGTGACGGCGTATTCGAAGTTAAATCTACTGCTGGTGATAATCGTCTAGGCGGAGATGACTTTGACCAAGTAATTATTGATTACCTAGTTGAGCAATTCAAAAAAGAAAATGGGATTGACCTATCTCAAGATAAGATGGCATTACAGCGTTTAAAGGATGCTGCAGAAAAGGCGAAAAAGGACTTATCCGGAGTAGCTTCAACGCAAATTTCTTTACCATTTATCACTGCTGGGGCTGCTGGTCCACTTCACCTTGAAGTAACAATGACTAGAGCGAAATTTGATGAGCTATCTGCTCACCTTGTTGAACGTACAATGGGACCAACTCGTCAAGCATTAAGTGACGCAGGTTTATCTCCATCTCAACTTGATAAAGTTATTCTTGTTGGGGGTTCGACGCGTATTCCTGCTGTTCAAGAGGCTATTAAGAAAGCAACAGGTAAAGAGCCGCACCGCGGAGTAAACCCTGACGAAGTAGTGGCAATGGGTGCTGCTATTCAGGGTGGCGTAATCACTGGTGATGTTAAGGATGTTGTTTTACTTGACGTTACACCACTTTCACTTGGTATTGAAACAATGGGCGGCGTATTTACAAAGTTAATCGACCGTAATACAACGATTCCAACATCAAAATCACAAGTATTCTCAACTGCAGCAGATAACCAAACGGCTGTAGATATACATGTTCTTCAAGGGGAACGTCCAATGGCAAATCTAAATAAAACTTTGGGCCGCTTCCAATTATCTGATATTCCACCAGCTCCACGTGGAATTCCACAAATTGAAGTAACGTTTGATATTGATAAAAACGGTATTGTAAATGTACGTGCAAAAGATCTTGGTACGAATAAAGAACAACAAATCACAATTAAATCTTCAACAGGTCTTTCAGATGAAGAGATTCAAAAAATGGTCAGAGAAGCTGAAGAAAACGCTGAAGCTGACAAACAGCGTAAAGAAGAAGTGGAGCTTCGTAATGAAGCCGATCAGTTAGTTTTCACAACCGAAAAGACATTAAAAGATCTTGAAGGAAAAGTGGACGCTGCTGAGGTTGCAAATGCAAATGAAGCGAAGGATGCTTTAAAAGCTGCAATTGAAAGCAACGACTTAGCTGAAATTCGTGCTAAAAAGGACGCATTACAAGAAATCGTTCAAGCGTTAACCGTTAAGCTTTATGAACAAGCTGCTCAGGCAGCCCAAGGAGCACAAGGTGCAGAAGGCGGAGCGAGTGGCGCTAAAGATGACAATGTAGTCGACGCTGAATTTGAAGAAATTAAGGAAGAAAAATAAAATTTCGATTAACGAACCAATGAAAAAGTCAAAGTCAGCATCGGCTTTGGCTTTTTCTTTGTAATTTATGTTTTTATTGTGTTAGAATAATCTTTATGTGACAGATTCGGGAGTGGTAATCATGAGTAAACGAGATTACTATGAGGTGCTTGGTGTTAGTAAAAGCGCTTCTAAGGATGAAATAAAAAAAGCATATCGGAAGCTCTCAAAACAATATCATCCAGATATTAACAAAGAGCCTGATGCTGCAGATAAATTTAAAGAAATCGCTGAAGCTTATGAGGTTCTAAGCGATGATCAGAAAAAGGCGCATTATGATCAATTTGGTCATACTGATCCAAATCAAGGCTTTGGCGGCGGCGGTGATTTCGGCGGTGGTTTCGGTGGCTTTGAAGATATATTTAATACCTTTTTTGGCGGCGGTGGTTCGCGCAGACGTGATCCAAATGCCCCAAGACAAGGTGCAGACCTGCAATATACAATGACTATTTCTTTTGAAGAAGCGGCTTTCGGAAAAGAAACAGATATTGAAATTCCTCGTGAAGAAACCTGTGGTACATGTGACGGTTCTGGTGCTAAAAAAGGAACAAAGCCAGAAACCTGTCAACACTGTCATGGAACAGGACAGTTAAATATAGAGCAAAATACACCATTTGGCAGAGTGGTTAATCGCCGTACTTGTCATCATTGTAACGGTACAGGTAAAGAGATTAAACATAAATGTTCAACCTGCGGCGGAACTGGTAAAGTGAAAAAGCGGAAGAAGATTCATGTTAAAATCCCTGCAGGTATTGATGATGGTCAACAATTAAGAATCTCAGGACAAGGTGAGGGCGGTATTAACGGAGGCCCTTCTGGAGATTTATATATTGTTTTCCACGTACGAGAACACGAGTTTTTTGAGAGAGATGGCGATGATGTTTATTGTGAAATGCCTATCACTTTTGTTCAAGCTTCGCTTGGGGATGATATTGAAGTCCCTACCTTACATGGTAAGGTAAAACTTAAGGTTCCAGCCGGAACTCAAACTGGAACGAAATTCCGACTTAAAGGAAAAGGGATTCCTAATGTTCGTGGTTATGGAGTAGGGGATCAGCATATAATCGTTCGCATTATTACTCCTACAAAATTAACGGATAAACAAAAGCAGCTTCTTCGTGAGTTTGCGGATCTTAGTGGAAACTCGCCAATAGGTGAACATGAAGAGGGCTTCTTCTCAAAAGTAAAACGAGCCTTTAAGGGCGAATAAGGATTGGAGTTGGTAGAATGAAATGGTCTGAACTTAGTATTCACACTACAAACGAGGCGATTGAACCAATATCGCATATTTTACATGAGGCCGGTGCTAGCGGTGTAGTTATTGAGGATCCTTTTGAACTAACGAAGGAGAGGCAAGATCAGTTCGGGGAAATCTACCAACTCAATCCTGATGATTACCCTGAGGAAG
Organism: Neobacillus niacini NBRC 15566; assembly: GCF_001591505.1. Lineage (GTDB taxonomy): Bacteria > Bacillota > Bacilli > Bacillales > Cytobacillaceae > Neobacillus > Neobacillus niacini. Next base: position 305,315 of record NZ_BCVA01000001.1, on the reverse strand, counting down.
GAGTTATCGTTAAAGCATATCTTCCTGTTAACAGCTTCTTAGGTGAAACGGTAGACGCGATAAAAGATTCAATTAATAACCTTATTATTCACAATATTGATATTGGAATAAATAAAGTGACCATTAGTGAAGTGAACGAGGAAGAATGGGCGACAGCTTGGAAGAAATACTATCATCCTGTTAAAATTTCAGAGAGGTTTACGATCGTTCCTACTTGGGAGATATACACTCCAGTCAGCAGTGATGAACTAATCATTGAACTGGATCCTGGAATGGCATTCGGCACCGGAACACATCCAACGACTGTAATGTGTATCCAAGCTCTGGAAAGAACGGTTCAACCTGGTGACAGGGTAATAGATGTTGGAACTGGTTCAGGTGTGCTAAGTATTGCTGCAGCTATGCTCGGGGCAGAAGATGTACGTGCTTATGATTTAGATGAAGTTGCTGTAACATCAGCTCGGCTCAATATTAAGTTAAATAAAGTAAGTGATATAGTAACCACTTCACAAAATAATCTTTTAGATGGTGTCGAAGAGAGTTCAGCTGACGTGGTTGTTGCTAATATATTAGCTGAAGTTATTTTACGTTTTACAGATGATGTCGCTCGTGTTGTTAAACCTGGAGGAACGTTTATTGCCTCAGGTATTATCCAGCAGAAGAAAGATCAAGTAAAAGAAGGACTCATTCAGTCCGGATTTGAAATAACGGAGACCATCTTAATGGAAGATTGGGTTGCGATTATTGCTAAAAGGATATAATGCTTAAAAAAGGGGATAATGCCCCTTTTTTCTATTTGCCTGCTTTAAATGAAACCATGGTTGCAGTAAAATAAAGAGTAAAATGTTTTAGAGGGGTGCATCGTGTGCAACGCTACTTTGTTAAACAACGAGCAAATGAAAACAGTTTTGTGATTGATGGCGATGACCGTCATCATATAATTAAGGTAATGCGGATGGCGATCGGGGACAAAATCATTTGTGTTGATCCAAGTGGAAATACGGCAGTTTGTGAAATTGCAAAAATTACCGATGAACAAGTCGTTGCAGACGTTGTACAATGGAAAGATGAGAAGTCGGAGCTTCCTATTTCAATTACGATTGCAAGCGGACTTCCAAAAGGGGACAAACTTGAATGGATTATTCAAAAAGGTACTGAACTTGGTGCCCATGAATTTATTCCTTTTGCCGCACGTCGTTCTATCGTAAAATGGGATGAAAAAAAAGCCGGCAAAAAAGTAGAGAGATGGCAAAAAATTGCCAAAGAAGCTGCGGAACAATCCCATCGTGGAATTGTACCTGAGATAATAAGTCCGATGAATTTTAAAGCTCTGATAGAGAAGAGCAGAAATTTTCATTATAAATTAGTTGCTTTCGAAGAAGAAAGCAGAATTGGCGAAACGTCTGTTTTCTCAGCAACATTACAAAACATGAAACCAAGGGAATCACTGCTATTAGTTTTTGGTCCTGAGGGTGGACTTGCAGAAGAAGAAGTCAATACTTTACAGGAAAATGGTTTTGCCCTATGCGGATTAGGTCCGCGTATTTTAAGAACGGAAACTGCGCCTCTATATGCTCTATCGGCGATTTCCTACCATTTTGAATTAATGAGGAGATGAATACAATGCCAACAGTCGCTTTTCATACACTTGGATGTAAGGTGAATCATTATGAGACTGAAGCAATCTGGCAATTGTTCAAGCAAGAAGGCTACGAACGAGTTGATTATGAATCCATTTCGGATGTCTATATTATTAATACTTGTACGGTAACAAATACTGGTGACAAAAAAAGCCGCCAAGTGATTCGACGTGCTGTCCGGAAAAATCCTGACGCCGTCATTTGTGTTACAGGATGTTATGCTCAAACATCACCTGCTGAAATTATGGCTATACCTGGTGTGGATATCGTAGTTGGAACCCAGGACCGCGTGAAAATGCTTGAATACATTGAACAGTATAAAACAGAACGCCAGCCAATAAATGGTGTAGGCAATATTATGAAAAATCGTGTTTATGAAGAGCTTGATGTTCCTGCATTTACGGATCGTACACGTGCTTCGTTGAAAATTCAAGAGGGTTGTAACAATTTCTGTACTTTCTGTATTATCCCTTGGGCACGCGGGTTAATGAGATCACGAGATCCGAAGGAAGTTATTCGCCAAGCACAGCAGCTTGTTGACGCCGGTTATAAAGAAATTGTATTAACCGGGATACACACAGGCGGCTACGGTGAGGACATGAAGGATTACAACCTAGCCTTACTGCTTCGTGATTTAGAAGCCCAAGTTAAAGGAATTGCTAGACTTAGGATTTCTTCTATTGAAGCAAGTCAAATTACCGATGAAGTGATTGAAGTAATCAAACATTCAAATATCATCGTCCGTCATTTGCATATCCCAATCCAGTCAGGATCTAATACTGTGTTAAAAAGAATGCGCCGTAAGTATACAATGGAATTCTTCGGTGAAAGATTAGACCGTCTTAAAGAAGTACTCCCTGGACTTGCTGTTACATCTGACGTTATTGTTGGCTTTCCTGGTGAAACAGAAGAGGAATTTATGGAAACATACAATTTTATTAATGAACATAAATTTTCTGAACTCCATGTTTTCCCTTATTCCAAACGCACAGGAACACCTGCCGCACGGATGGAAGACCAAGTTGACGAAGAGGTTAAAAATGAACGTGTTCACCGGTTGATTACGCTCTCTGATCAGTTGGCAAAAGAATATGCTTCGCATTTTGAAAATGATGTCTTAGAAATAATCCCAGAAGAAGAATTTAGCGATGGGTTATATGTAGGGTATACGGATAATTATCTAAAAGTGGTTTTCCCTGCCACCGAAGAAATGATTGGTAAACTTGTTAAAGTGAAAATTACAAAAGCTGGTTATCCATACAATGAAGGACAATTTGTCAGAATTGTTGAAGACGATATTAAAGCAGAAGTATTTACAAAAGAAGAAGCTGCGATTTAAGGACCTGTTTGGTCCTTTTTTTATTGGGATTTGGGTACTCTAATGTTAGGATCAAATTTATTATTGAAAAGGGGCATATAAAAAAATGGCTACTACCAATATTGCTGCAATGATTGACCATACCTTATTAAAAGCAGACGCAACCCGCCAGCAAATTGAAACTCTTTGCCAAGAGGCAATAGAACATGAATTTTTTTCAGTTTGTGTAAATCCAACCTGGGTAAGCACTGCTAGAGAATTGCTTAGTGGAAGCGGAGTTAAGGTATGCACGGTTATTGGTTTTCCTTTGGGAGCAACCACTTCGGAAACAAAAGCGTTTGAAACAAACAACGCGATAGAAAACGGTGCTGACGAAGTTGATATGGTCATCAACATCGGTGCTTTGAAGGATAAAAATGACGACTTAGTTGAAAAAGATATTCGTGCTGTTGTTGAAGCTGCAAAAGGTAAAGCCTTAACAAAGGTAATTATCGAAACAAGCTTACTTACAAGGGAAGAAAAGATTCGTGCCTGTCAGCTTGCTGTAAAGGCTGGTACTGATTTTGTAAAAACATCAACAGGTTTCTCAACTGGCGGTGCAACAGTGGAGGATATTAAGCTTATGAGAGAAACAGTTGGACCTGATATTGGAGTTAAAGCTTCGGGCGGAGTTCGAAATACTGAAGATACTGAAAAGATGATACAGGCTGGAGCAACTAGAATTGGAGCAAGTGCAGGAGTCGCAATTCTACAAGGATTAACAGCCACCACTGACTACTAAAAAAGACGGCCAAGGCCGTCTTCAGATTGTAGAGAAAGTGAATTTGCAATTTGAGGACAGATTGTAGCTCTGCCCTCAGGATATTCCTCAATCCAGGGTCTTGAGGACAAAACGGAAGTTCTGCCAGCGGGATTTGTCCTCAATCCAGGGTCTTGAGGACAAAGTGTCAGAAGGATTTGTCCTCAATTCAGGGTCTTAACGACAAAACATAAGCTCTGTCAGGGGGATTCGTCCTCAATCCAGGATCTTGAGGAAAAATCGTACGCACACCATCTATATAAGAAAACCGCAACGCAAAAAGTGGCTGTCGAGGACTTTTCCGACAGCCTGAAGACGGCCAAGGCCGTCTTTTATTTATTTACTTGTTTTGCCACCATGGATTTTCAAAATCATTTCACCAAATTTTGTTGCAAATGGTAAAACCATAATGGATGAAACCACATTAAAAATAACACTTATGTGTGCTAACTGAATCATTTTCTCATCCGCTAATACATGGGCATTTTCAGACAAATATGGAATAAAGGGAGTAAAAATTAGAACACCCGCCACATTGAGCCAAACATGTGCAAATGCCGCCAATCTTGATTCTTTCCCGCCCCCAATTGAAGCAATTAGTGCTGTAATGCATGTCCCAATATTTGCCCCAAATACAATCGCGATCCCAGCATCAAGGTGAAGAAGACCTGCAGTTAAAAAACCCATGGTGATACCTGTCATAGCTGTACTTGATTGAATAATTGCGGTAATAAATGCTCCAGTTAAAATACTTAGTAAGATATTGTCGTTAATAGAGAGGATATAATTATTGATAAATGGGAGTGCAGTTAAGGGGTGAGCAAGAAGCTCAAATCCTTTCATTGCTGTAAACACGGAGGCGATTCCAAAGGTGACCATTCCGATACTTCTAATTTTAATTGGTTTAAAAAAGGTAAGAAATGCTCCAATAATAGCCAAAGGTACTAAAACTTTATCAAGATTAAAAGTTATCAGTTCAGTTTTAAATGTGGTTCCGATATTTGTGCCTAAAATAATCCCGATGGATTGAGGAAAAGTCATGATCTTTGTTGAAATCAATCCAATGGTGATAACCATTACTGCAGAACTGCTCTGTAATAATGCAGTAACAAACGTCCCAGTCACCATACCTTTTAACGGTGTACTTGTAAGTTTCGTTAACCAACCTTTTAGTTTATTACCTGATAGGTTAAATAATCCAAACCTTATTATGGTCATGCCAAATATAAATAATAAGATAAATAAAATAAATAATAGTATGTATAGCATGTCTTCTCCCCCTCCATAAATTGTATGCCTTTGGGAAAAGGACATGCCAGATTTATAGTGGTTGTTCAAAAAATTGTGGATAAATGAATAAAAATATCAAAAGCTTGTTTCAACTCTAGAAATACAGTTGACCTTGTTTCTATGATATATTATAATTGCAAGGTACATGGATTGAATGTAAGTGTGTTGTGTTTCGGAGGGAGGGAAAGAGAATGTCTAAAACCGTCGTTCGTAAAAACGAATCGCTTGAAGATGCTCTTCGTCGCTTCAAACGTACAGTATCAAAAACTGGTACTTTGCAAGAGGCAAGAAAGCGCGAATTCTACGAAAAGCCAAGTGTAAAGCGTAAGAAAAAGTCTGAAGCAGCAAGAAAACGTAAGTTCTAAGAGAGGGTGTAATTTATGAGTCTTCTCGAGCGTTTAAACAATGACATGAAACAAGCGATGAAAAATAAGGAAAAAGACAAACTCACAACAATTCGGATGGTAAAAGCTTCATTGCAAAATGAAGCGATTAAGCTTGGTACAAAAGAGCTTTCCGCCGATGATGAGTTAACGATCCTTTCTCGCGAAGTAAAGCAACGCAAAGAATCCCTCCATGAATTTGATAAAGCAGGTCGTCAAGACCTTGTTGATAAATTGCGTGCAGAGTTGGCTATTGTCGAACTGTATTTACCGAAGCAGCTTTCCGAAGAAGAGTTGTCAGAAATTGTTCAAGAAACAATCTCTGAAGTCGGTGCAAAATCAAAAGCGGATATGGGAAAAGTGATGGCTGCGATTATGCCTAAAGTAAAAGGTAAAGCAGACGGTTCACTTGTAAATAAATTTGTACAACAACACCTTTCATAATTATTCTGACAACCAAAGCCGCAAGCGTTAGCTTGCGGTTTTTCATTGTTTTTGGATAATTTGAAACTTATTTGGATATAAAACGTATACATAGTGTCGACAAGAAGGGAGGGTCATTATGGTTGAGTTCCTAACAAATCCAATCGTTGTAACACTGCTATTAACCATTGCAGGAACGGCAATTGTCTATGAGTTGTTTTCGTCAAAGTTTGGAATATCAGGATTCATAGGTTTATTTGCACTACTACTTTTCTTTTATGGACATTTTCAAGCTGGTCTTGCTGGGTTTGGAACAATTCTGTTATTTGCAGTAGGAATCATGCTCATTTTCTTAGAATTTTTTCTTCCGGGAGCCATTTCGGGCACACTAGGATTGGCAGCATTAATAGCAAGTCTGTTTATAGCAGGAGAAAATCCATTGAATATGGGAATCTCCATTTTCATTGCAATTTGTATTTCCATTGCAGTCCTATTTATTATGATAAAGGTCTTAGGCAGAAAATTGGTTTTGTTTAATCGAATGATTTTATTTGATACAGCTAAAAAAGAAGATGGCTATGTTTCTAACGTAAATCGTACAGATTTATTAGGAAAAGAAGGGATTGCGTTAACTGTATTAAGACCATCTGGAACAGCGGTTTTTAATAATGAAAGAATCGATGTTGTGAGTGAAGGTGACTTCATCGATCAAAATGCAAAAATTACTGTGATAAAGGTTGAGGGAGTACGTATCGTAGTCAGGAAAGTATAATGAATTACTAACAAGGAGGTAAGCGCTATGGAATTAACGAGTGGAAGTTTATTTATGATTGGTATTATCGTTGTTGCGTTAATTTTTCTAGGAATATTATTATCATTTGTTCCGGTAATGCTATGGGTATCTGCCCTTGCTGCAGGGGTTCGTATCAGTATTTTTACATTAGTAGGGATGAGACTTAGACGGGTTACACCAAGCCGAGTTGTAAATCCCCTAATTAAGGCACACAAGGCAGGTCTAAATGTAACAACAAATCAGCTTGAAAGTCATTACTTAGCGGGTGGTAATGTTGATAGAGTGGTAAATGCCTTAATTGCTGCCCATCGTGCGAATATTGAGCTAACATTTGAACGCTGTGCTGCAATCGATTTGGCAGGGCGTGATGTATTAGAAGCGGTACAAATGAGTGTTAATCCTAAAGTCATTGAGACACCTTTTATTGCTGGTGTTGCCATGAATGGTATTGAAGTAAAAGCAAAAGCGAGAATTACCGTTCGTGCTAATATCGACCGTCTAGTCGGAGGTGCCGGTGAGGATACTGTTGTAGCTCGTGTAGGCGAAGGGGTTATTTCGACGATTGGTTCCTCAGCCGACCACAGCAAAGTACTCGAGAACCCAGAATTGATTTCCCAAACAGTCTTGGCCAAAGGTTTAGACGCAGGTACAGCTTTTGAAATTCTGTCGATTGACATTGCTGATATTGATTTAGGAAGGAACATCGGTGCTGAACTGCAGACAGAGCAAGCAGAAGCCGATAAGAAAATAGCCCAGGCAAAAGCTGAAGAGCGGAGGGCTATGGCTGTTGCTACTGAGCAGGAAATGAAGGCAAGAGTAGAAGAAATGAGAGCAAAGGTTGTAGAGGCAGAGGCGAAAGTGCCACTGGCAATGTCAGAAGCATTAAAATCAGGTAATATTAGTGTTATGGAATATATGAATTATAAAAATATCTCTGCTGATACAGATATGCGCGGATCTATCGGCAAGATGACTGGTGATAAAAAAGACGACCGGTAAAAGGAGGTCGGGGCATGGAAACAATATTATTTTTAATTATCGCCGGTATTCTCTCCTCAATCTTTGGCAGAGCAAAGGGCAATAATAGTCCGGGTAGAAGAAAACCTTTTACAGCAAAGGGTTTTGATGATTTTCGTACAAAGGTTGAACAACACATGGAGAACACCTCCACAAAAACAAGACAAATCTCGACTGGGCAGCCAGTGGCGCAGAAATTGCAAAATACAGTGGAAAACGTTCAACTGATGAATTCTGTTCCACCAAGGATGCCAGAAAAACTAGTTAAGCCGCATGAATCAACAAGGATAGAAGTTGAAACAGATGGTGCAGCATTAGAAAAACCAGATGAAAAAACCATCATTAATGGGATTATTTGGGCAGAAATCCTTGGTGAACCGCGAGCTAAAAAACCTTACATTCCAAGAAAAGGCTAAATTAATTTTTCCTAATCCGAAGCATTAAAAGAAAAAGAAGTGCTAGAACCCCCTTTCATTTCATAAATATGAGATGAAAGGGGGTTCTTTTTTTATGGCAAAAAAATGGGGCCTGCGTGTCCGAAACTGGATGGCACAAAAAATGGATCTTCCTCAAGATGTCATGATGGATTTGCCCCGAATCACAATGATTGGGCAAATCCATATTTACATCGAGAATCATAGAGGGTTAATTACCTTTACTGATAAAGAATTGCGTCTGTTGTTAAAGCAGGGTCAATTACAAATTAAAGGGAAGTCATTCGTGATAAAAACCATATTACCTGAAGAAATTTTGCTAGAAGGAAAAATTGATCAGGTTATTTATATAAATGATAATCCAGGAGGAACCAAATGAAAAACCAATGGATCGAATTCATATCTGGCAAGGTAACCGTTAAAGTAACAGGAAGAGGCATAGAAAGATTCTTAAATGTCTTAATCAGGAACGGTCTCATTGTATGGAATGTAAAACGACACGGGACTGAAACGATAACCTTTACAATGAGATTGCAGGACGCATTAAAAATTAGACGTTATGCAAGAGAAAGAGAATGCTCAATTACATTTTTAAAAAGGGCAGGTATGCCTTTTTTATTTAAACGGCTATTGAAAAATAGCGGTTTTGTAGGGGGGGCTCTTCTCTTTTTATTAATTATTATGTTTTTATCAAATGTCATTTGGGGTATTGAAATAAAAGGAGCAAAACCGGCCACAGAGTATCAGATTCGAAAAGAATTGGACAAGATGGGAGTAAAGATTGGTAAAGTCCAATTTTTTGTGGATAACGTAGAAGGAATTCAACGGAAATTGACTAATAATGTTGGTAACCTTACCTGGGTTGGTGTGGAATTAAAGGGGACAACCTACCATCTTCAAGTGGTTGAGAAGAAAGAACCTGAAAAGCCAGAACAACTGGCACCAAGAAATCTAGTTGCAAAAAAGAAAGCTGTTATTGATTCCATGTATATTGAAACAGGACAAAAAATGGTTGATATACATGACCATGTAGAGCAGGGGCAGCTGCTAGTATCAGGTGTGATTGGAAGGGAAGGTCAAACCGAGCAAGTTGCAGCCGTTGGAGAAGTTTGGGGGGAAACTTGGTATAGAAGCCATGTTGAATTACCGTTAGAAACGAAATTCTTTGTCTTCAATGGCCAGGAAAAGCAAAAGTTTTCATTCGTCTTAGGTAATCTAGAAATTCCTATTTGGGGATTTGGCGAACCAGAATTCAAGGAATATGAAACGGAAAAAAATGTGAATAAAATCCATTTCCTAAAATGGGAGCTGCCTATCTCAATTGGAAATGAAACATTACGAGCACGTGAAGAGACTATCCGGACCTATACGGAAAAAGAAGCCGAAAAAAATGCACTTGAATTAGCAAAAGATAAAATAAAAAATGGTTTGGATGAAGAAGCTATCATTAAAGACCAAAAAATTTTACACAAAGAGTTGAAAAATGGTAAAGTTATCCTAGATATCCATTTTAAGATAATCGAAAATATAGCGGTTGGACAACCAATACCTAAGGAGACTACTGAATGACAGTTAACTTAAAAACAATAAATGTACAACTTGAAAATCCAACAGAAGCGATAGCTCTCTTAGGCAACGCAGATACAAATTTAAAAATAATTGAAGAAGAACTACAAGTATCCATCGTCACGCGCGGTGAGTCAGTCAGCTTGTCTGGTGATGAGGAAAGAGTAGTACTTGCCAGTCAAATTCTTGATAAGCTTATTTTTGTCATTAGAAAAGGTGTAACAATCAGCCAGAGGGATGTTTTGTCAGCCATCCAAATGGCGCAAAAAGGTACACTGGATTACTTTGATAATCTCTATGACGAGGAAATTGCCAAGAATGTAAAAGGAAAGAGTATACGAATCAAAACGCTTGGGCAAAGACAATATATTATGGCAATAAGACAACATGACCTTGTATTTGGGATTGGTCCCGCAGGAACAGGAAAAACGTATTTAGCCGTAGTTATGGCTGTCAATGCGTTGAAAAATGGGCAAGTTAATAAGATTATTCTAACTCGTCCTGCGGTAGAGGCGGGAGAAAGTCTTGGATTTTTACCAGGTGACTTGAAAGAAAAGGTTGACCCGTATTTACGTCCCTTATATGACGCTTTAAATGACGTTCTTGGGGCTGAACATACTCAAAGATTAATTGAGCGTGGTACAATTGAAATTGCTCCGCTAGCCTATATGAGGGGCCGGACATTAGACGATGCCTTTGTCATATTAGATGAAGCACAAAATACTACACATGCTCAAATGAAGATGTTTTTAACACGGCTCGGTTTTGGTTCGAAAATGGTTATTACAGGTGACCAAACACAAATAGATTTACCAAAAGGGGCAAAGTCAGGACTAATCGCTGCCGAGAACATCTTGTTGGGGGTTAATGGAATATCCTTTGTTTTCTTAGAACAAAGTGATGTGGTTCGTCATCCGTTAGTAGGCAGAATCATTGAGGCTTATGAAAAAAAACCACAGCAAAATTAAAGTATTGAATGAAGGGATAAACCTGCCTAGGGGTTTATCCTTTTTGCCATCTAATCATAACAATTGGCATGTAAAAAGTAGGCTTTCTTTTATTAGAAGATGAAACTTCAGGGAAAAACTGTTATCATTTTACATAAAGCGGATTACATACTTGATTAGGGTTATTTAGGTGCTTTGGAGGGAGTTCGTTGAAAAAAATACAGCAATACTTAATTCAAATAAAAAAGCTTCTAGATTATACCTTCTTCAGAGTGTTAGTTTTTGTGATTTTAGGAGTTGTCTTATTTATCTCTATGTATGGAAATGTGAAGCCGGAAAAACTTGATATAAGTCTTTTAACGGTAGCAGATAAAACCATTCGCTCCCCGGCAACGGTCGAAGATAAAATCAGTACAGAAAAAAAACGTCAAGAGGCATTGGATCAAGTCCAGGACGTCTACACACTGAAAAAGGAATATTCTACGAATCAAGTAGATTTAATTACTTCGATATTTGACTCGGCTTCAGATGTAAATGACGAAATAGAGGATGAAACAAAAAAACAAAATGTCCTCGACGGAGACCCTTTAGATGTCTTTGAACCAACCGTTGAAGAAGAAATGACCATGTTAAAGGGAAAATTAACAGATCGGGTAACCAAGGATCTTTCAGAGCGTGTTTTTACTGCACTGGTACAAGCTAGCAATGATGAATTATCCATTGCAAAAGATTTAACGGTAACGGCTATTAATAATGTCATGAATAAACGAATTTCTGCGGATGATGTAGAAAATGCAAAAAAAAGTTTAGAAGAAGAATTAAAATTTACGACCTTAAATGGTGACTTAAAAAATGCAGCGATTGAATTAGGAAGATATGCTGTTATTCAGAATGAATTTTATGACCCGGAGGCAACTGAAGAGTTGCGTAAGCAAGCTGCGGAATCAGTAGAACCTGTAAAAATCCTGCAAGGGCAAATTATTATCGAAGAGGGGAAATTAATTCGTCAGGAAGAATTTCGCCAGCTAGAACTAGTGGGTCTGTTAGATAATAAACAATCGTATAAACCGTTTATTGGTTTACTGATTCTTATTTCGATTATCCTGACCTCGGTTTACTTTTACTTCTACCAGTTGAAGGAAAATCCAGAAAAGAGACAGACCAATCTTCTCTTGTTTGGGATTGTTTTTATTTTGACGTTTTTTATATTGAAAATTATCAGTATGCTGCAAATCTTTAACTATTCCGGGATAGGTTACTTATTCCCTGCCGCAATGGGCGGAATGCTTATTAAGATATTAATTGAAGAGAAATTAGCGATTCTATCCTCTATCATCTTTTCGATTTTTGGCAGTATTTTATTTAATGAAGGAGTCTCCGGAACACTGAATTTTTCAGTAGGGATTTATATATTGTTTAGTGCACTTGCAGGTGTGCTCTTTTTAAGCGGGCAGAATCAGCGCTCTAAAATCTTACAGGCTGGATCTTTTGCAGCTGCTATAAATCTATTCACTATTTGGGCACTAATGTTTTTGCCGAATGGACAATTTTCTGGATTAGAATATGGGTATTATATTTTAACAGCCATTTTTTCAGGAATTGGTTCAGCTGTCCTGACAATGGGGCTATTACCACTTTTGGAGACTAGCTTTGGTATACTCTCAACAATGAAGTTGATCGAGCTTTCTAATCCAAATCATCCATTACTGCGAAAAATATTGATGGAAGCACCTGGAACCTATCACCATAGTGTTATGGTTGCTAACCTAGCAGATGCAGCCTGCGAAGCGATAGGAGCAAATGGTTTACTAGCAAGGGTAGGCTGTTATTATCATGATGTCGGTAAAACAAAACGGCCCAACTTTTTCATAGAAAATCAAATGCACCTTGACAATCCGCATGATCGTCTGCCGCCAGATAAAAGTGCTAATATCATTATTTCACACGTGACAGATGGGTCTGCAATATTAAAAAAATACAATATGCCAAAGGAAATCATTCATATTGCTGAACAACATCATGGTACGACACTTTTGAAGTTTTTTTACCATAAGGCGCTGCAAGGCCAAGAAAATGTTAATGAAGAGGATTATCGTTACCCTGGTCCAAAACCACAGACAAAAGAATCTGCTATTGTAGGTATTGCCGATAGTGTGGAAGCTGCGGTTAGATCTATGAACCAGCCTACACCGGAAACAATCGAGTCGCTTGTTAAGAAAATCGTCTCCGACCGTCTCCAAGATGGGCAATTAAATGAATGTGATTTAACCTTAAAAGAATTAGAAACGGTATCCCACTCTTTTTGTGAAACATTAAAGGGGATTTTCCACTCTAGAATTGAATATCCAGAAATGACAAAGAAGGTGGCTGAAGTATGAATAAGTTGATGATTGATTTAGTAGATGAAACGAATCAACTGTCAGATGAGCAAATGCAAGACATCGAAACACTATTGAATTTTGCAGCTGATAAAGAAAATGTCGAGGACAATAGTGAGGTATCCGTTACATTTGTATCAAATGAAAGAATTCACGAAATTAACCGTGAATATAGAGAAAAGGATGCGCCTACGGACGTGATTTCATTTGCAATGGAAGAGCTGGGTGAAGGTGAAATTGAATTAATAGGGGAGGAGCTTCCTCGTGTCTTAGGAGATATCATCATTTCCATTCCAAAGGCAGAAGAGCAGGCCAAGGAATATGGACATTCATTTATTCGAGAACTTGGATTTTTATCTGTTCACGGTTTCCTGCATCTTCTGGGCTACGATCATATGGAAAAGGAAGAGGAAGAAAAAATGTTCTCTCGACAAAAGGAAATATTAGATGAGTATGGACTCACGAGATAAGCATGTTCATTTATGGAAATCTTTTTCTTTCGCCATAACTGGAATTAAGACAGCCCTTTGGTCTGAGAGAAATATGCGCATCCATTTATTTGTGTCTTTTATCGTAATTGGGTGTTCCGTTTTCTTTTCAATTAGTAAACTGGAGTGGTTATTTGTTATTGTAGCAATAGGCGGAATCTTATCATTAGAATTAATCAACACTGCTATCGAGCGTGTAGTCGACTTAGTGACCGAGGACTACCACCCGCTTGCTAAACAAGCTAAAGACTTAGCGGCCGGAGCGGTTTTTATTTATGCTATTACTGCGGTTGTAATTGGAAGTATTATCTTTTTACCATATATTTTTAGATGGTTAATTTGAAAAGGAATTACGAATTCGGTAGAATAACTTATCAGCTTTGTGCGATATAGGTAAATTAGTTGACTTTTATGAAAATTCAAATTTTTATATTACTTTTTCGCTACAAATGATGATTTTGTGAAATTTTTAGGGTAAAATAAAGAAAGCGGCAGATTATTGCTGGAAGGGAAGAATGAACTTTGAACATCGAGAAATTAATCGAAGAATCAAAGAAAGCAAGAGAAAAAGCTTATGTTCCTTATTCTAAATTTGGTGTAGGAGCAGCATTATTAACAACAGATGGAAAAATATATCATGGCTGTAACATTGAAAATGCCGCTTATAGCATGTGCAATTGCGCTGAACGTACTGCATTATTTAAGGCTTATTCTGAAGGTGATCGAAACTTTACAATGCTTGCAGTTGTTGCTGATACTGATCGACCTTGCTCGCCATGCGGGGCATGCCGGCAAGTAATCTCGGAGCTCTGTCACAAAGACATGAAAGTCGTTTTAACTAACCTTAAAGGTGACGTTTTAGAACTAACAGTAGCTGAGTTACTTCCAGGTGCCTTTTCTCCGGAGGATTTACATGCTGAGTAATGTTGATAAAGGTTATAAATCCGGTTTCATTTCAATTATTGGGCGCCCCAATGTAGGAAAGTCTACCTTTTTAAATCGAGTAATAGGTCAGAAGATTGCAATTATGAGCGATAAACCTCAAACTACTCGTAATAAAATTCAGGGTGTATTGACCTTAGATGATACCCAAATGGTGTTTATTGACACACCAGGGATTCATAAGCCAAAGCATAAACTCGGCGACTTTATGATGAAAGTTGCGCAAAATACACTAAAAGAAGTTGATTTAATTCTATTTATGGTAAATGCTGAGGAAGGTTTTGGTCGTGGCGAGGAATTTATACTCGAAAAATTCCAAACCATCAACACACCTATTTTCCTTGTTATAAATAAAATTGACCAAATGCACCCGGATGAATTACTGCCATTAATTGAATCATATAAAGAAAAGTATTCCTTTAAAGAAATTATTCCCATTTCAGCACTCGAGGGAAATAATGTCGAACGACTGTTAGAACAAATTAAAGCCTATTTACCTGAAGGACCTCAGTATTATCCGGCGGATCAGGTAACCGATCACCCAGAAAGATTTATTATCACCGAGCTAATTAGAGAGAAAGCGCTGCACTTAACACGTGAAGAAATCCCTCATTCTCTTGCTGTTGTCCTAGATAAAATGGAACGGCAGAAGGGAAAGGATATAATCCATGTGATGGCAACTGTCATTGTCGAGAGGGATTCTCAAAAAGGGATTATTATTGGGAAACAAGGAAGTATGCTCAAAGAAATTGGGAAACGAGCCCGTGTGGACATTGAAAATCTTTTAGGCTCAAAAGTTTTCTTGGAGCTTTGGGTAAAAGTTCAAAAAGATTGGCGGAATAAAATGTCCCAGCTTCGCGATTTTGGTTTTAATGAAGACGAGTATTAATACCATACACCCTAATAAAAATATTAACATTCTTATAAAATTATGCATGGACAACATTAACAATATTTTCGTCTTATGATTTTTCCATAGGCAGGCTATGATAATTGTAAGGTTTGGGATTCTTAAAAAGGCTAGTTAAATCATGAAAGGTGGGGTTTTCGATGATGGATTTTACGTGGAAAGTATTCCTACAGACAGGCAATATTGACACTTATCTTCTCTTTAAAGAGCTCGAGAAGGAAAACCAAGAAATACCCGGAAATCAGAATGAAGATCTAGCGCAAATGGATTTTCCCGTTTCATAAGTTGTCTAATGTATCGGGATGGTGACAGCTATGCTTCAAAAGTGTGAAGGCATCGTCATTAGAACTACAGATTATGGTGAGACCAATAAAATTATAACTCTATTTACTAGGGAGTGGGGAAAGATCGGCGTTATGGCAAGAGGGGCAAAAAAGCCTAATAGCCGGCTTTCCTCCATTACCCAACTGTTTACCCACGGTTATTTTCTAGTACAAAGAGGTACTGGATTAGGCAGTGTACAACAGGGAGAAATGATTACCAGCTTTCGCGGTATTGGGGAAGATATATTCCTCACCGCCTATGCTAGTTATATCGTTGAATTGACTGATAAATGTACGGATGATAAAAAACCAAACCCATATCATTTCGAACTTCTTTTTCAAACACTTAATTTTTTAAATGAAGGATACGATCCAGATATTCTTATGAATATTTATGAAATGAAAATGCTGAATGTGTTGGGATTACATCCTATTCTAAATCAATGTTCCGTTTGCGGCAGCACAGACGGACTTTTTTCTTTTTCCATTCGGGAAGGCGGGTTTATATGCCATCGTTGTATAGAAAAGGACCCATACCATTATAAATTATCGCCATCATCTGTAAAATTATTACGACTCTTTTATTATTTTGATCTTACGAGATTAGGAAACATTTCAGTAAAACAAGGGACAAAGGATGAGCTGAAACAGGTTATTACGGCTTACTACGAAGAGTATTCCGGCCTATATTTAAAAACAAAGAAATTTCTCCAGTCCATGGAAAAATTTCGAAATCAAATTTAGATTGACTTATTGACTTTTATTTTAGATTTCGTTATTATGTGTCTTAATAATAAATAGTTGCTATGATGGAAAAGAGTACTTAGCAATCTCTGTAAAAGCGAACCTAGGATGGTGTGAGCTAGGGTATAGGGACCTAAGGAAGGCGTTCTTGAGCAAATCATGTGTACAACACATAAAAGAGGCTGCTGTATTGCAGCAAATAGGGTGGAACCGCGGGTAACTCTCGTCCCTATGCTTATCTTAAGCATAGTGACGAGGGTTTTTTATTTTATTGAAGAGGAGTAATGAAAATGAAAGTATCAATGGAGCAGATTGTTTCTCACGCGAAACATAGAGGATTTATTTTTCCAGGTTCAGAAATTTACGGCGGTTTGGCAAATACGTGGGATTACGGTCCACTTGGAGTAGAGTTTAAAAACAATATTAAACAAGCATGGTGGAAGAAATTCGTTCAAGAATCACCATACAATGTTGGTTTGGACGCTAGTATTCTAATGAACCCAAGAACTTGGGAAGCTTCCGGTCATATCGGAAACTTTAACGATCCAATGATTGATTGTAAAAACTGTAAAGCACGACACCGTGCCGATAAGCTAATTGAAAATGCTCTTGATGAAAAGGGAGTAGAGATGATTGTTGATGGCCTGCCGTTTGATAAAATGGAAGAACTGGTAAAAGAACATAATATTGCTTGTCCTGATTGCGGCAGTCATGATTTTACCGGCATCCGTCAGTTCAACTTAATGTTTAAAACTTTCCAAGGGGTTACTGAGTCTAGTACGAATGAGATTTTCCTACGCCCTGAAACAGCACAAGGGATATTTGTTAACTTTAAAAATGTCCAGCGTACAATGAGAAAGAAATTACCTTTTGGTATTGCACAAATTGGAAAAAGCTTCCGTAATGAAATCACGCCTGGAAACTTTACCTTCCGTACGCGTGAATTTGAGCAAATGGAGCTTGAGTTCTTCTGTAAGCCTGGCGAAGAATTAACATGGTTTGATTATTGGAAGAATTTTGCTGAGCAGTGGCTTCATTCATTAGGCTTAAATAAGGAAAATTTAAGACTTCGAGACCATTCGGAAGATGAACTTTCGCATTATAGTAATGCAACAACCGATTTTGAATATAAATTCCCATTTGGCTGGGGAGAACTTTGGGGTGTAGCCTCAAGAACGGATTATGATTTAAAGCAGCATATGCAATTCTCTGGTGAGGACTTTAACTATATTGACCCAGAGACAAATGAAAGATATATACCATACTGTATCGAGCCTTCTCTTGGTGCGGACCGGGTAACATTAGCATTTTTAATTGATGCCTATGATGAAGAACAACTTGAAGATGGTACTTCAAGAACAGTTATGCATTTCCATCCTGCACTTGCACCATTTAAGGCAGCAGTTTTACCTTTGTCTAAAAAACTTTCTGAAGAAGCCAAAGAAGTGTTTCAAACTTTAGCCAAGCATTTCTCCGTTGACTATGATGAAGCAGGTTCAATTGGTAAACGTTACCGAAGACATGACGAGATTGGTACACCATTCTGTATCACATATGATTTTGATTCAAAAGAAGACAATATGGTAACAATCAGAGACCGTGACACCATGGAACAAACACGAGTACCACTTGCAGAATTAGTCACTTTCCTCCAAGAAAAGATAATGTTTTAGGTTTAAATTTTTCTGAGGGTGCGGTCCGTCCGCCCCTCTACATAATGGATTAAAAATGGTGGTGAGAAAAATAGAACTGACCAAACGCCAAGAACTTATCATTCAAATTGTGAAGGATAATGGACCAATAACGGGGGAAAACATTGCAGAACAGCTAAATTTGACACGAGCAACATTAAGGCCTGATTTATCCATTTTAACAATGGCTGGATATTTAGACGCAAGACCACGTGTAGGATATTTTTATACTGGTAAATCCGGAACTCAGCTTTTGACTGAAAACCTTCAAAAAATACGTGTAAGGGATTATAATTCAATCCCTATCTTAGTAAAGGAAAACGTTTCGGTATACGACGCAATTTGTACAATGTTCCTTGAGGATGTGGGGACATTATTTGTGGTAGACCAAAACTCCCTGCTAGTTGGTGTGTTATCAAGAAAGGACCTTCTAAGAGCAAGTATTGGCAAACAAGAGCTTACTGCACTACCAATCAACATCATTATGACCAGAATGCCAAATATTACAACGTGTGAAATGGATGATAATTTAATCGATGTTGCTAAATTACTAATTGATAAACAAATTGACGCTTTACCTATAGTTAGACCGTCAGAACAGGGATATGAAGTAATAGGGAGAATTACGAAGACAAATATTACGAAAGCATTCGTTGCCTTGGGTAATGGATAAGAATAGGACGTCCCAAAACCTGAATGAAATAATAATAGGATTTTCTAGAGGAGCTGTTGAGGAAGAATGATTAGTCCTGTCATATATGTAGTATCTGATTCGGTAGGGGAAACAGCTGAATTGGTTACAAAAGCGGCAATTAGCCAATTTAATGGGTCAGGAATGACATTGAAAAGATTCCCTTATGTTGAGGATAAGGAACATATTGATGAAGTAGTTTCACTTGTTACGATGGACCACGCTATGATTGCTTTTACTTTGGTAAAACCAGATATGCGTGCGTATATGAAGGAAAAGGCAGATGAAGCAGGGATTTATGCTGTAGATTTAATGGGTCCGATTATGGACCAAATCCAAATTTTCAGCGGGAAAACGCCACTGTGCGAACCAGGACTTGTAAGGAAACTAGATGAAGATTACTTTAAAAAAGTAGAAGCCATTGAGTTTGCTGTTAAATATGATGATGGACGCGACCCAAGAGGGATATTAAAAGCCGATATCGTCTTAATTGGAGTATCTAGAACATCAAAAACTCCGTTGTCCCAGTATTTAGCTTTGAAGCGTTTAAAAGTTGCGAATGTACCGTTAGTTCCTGAAGTTGACCCGCCTGATGAATTGTATAAGGTTCCTGCAGAGAAATGCTTTGGACTTAAAATCAGCCCTCAAAAACTTAATAATATTAGGCGTGAGCGGTTAATTTCATTAGGTCTAAATGATCAAGCCAGCTATGCAAATATTGAGCGAATTCGTGATGAATTAACCTTCTTTGAAAAGATAGTAAATAGAATTAATTGTCCAGTTATTGACGTAACCAATAAGGCAGTTGAAGAAACGGCAAATGTTATTCTAAATTACTTTCATAAAAGAAGAGCTTAACACATAATCTTAGATTATGTGTTTTTCATTTAAACCATAAAAAAACTATGGAAATGTATAAAAGAATGTACTATAATAAAAAATTGTGATAAAAATGAATCTTTTAGGTTTAGACTTGGCTGTATACGAATAAACTATTTATTGTTAGATGTCAAGGGAACCTACAGAAAAAAATTCGACATAAGCTTTTTGGGGCTGCTCCTAAAAAGTTAGCGTCTTAAAGAAGGAATATGCGGAATGATGTAGAATTATTACTTATACAAAAGGCATTCCAACTATTTTTGTAGATGCAGATTCATGTCCGATTGATAAGGAATTTGTCGAAGGTACTTCTGCATTTTCCGCCAAAGTTCTTTTTATCGCTTCTAATGGCTATCATGGAAATAACAAGACTACATACGGTATTTTAACTTGGAAATCTATCGATTCCAGAGAGAAGCAGCGGACTTATTCATCATGAATCAAACTGCAAAGGGGGATATTACTGATACATGTATCGAAAGGATCAAAGCCTTTAATCCTGATGATCGATCAATATATGTGAAACGACTAATAGAAAAAAATGTCGAAAAATGCAGGAATTTAGATTTCTTTGTAGAATAAGTACACTGGAGATGTTTTCATGGCAGAACGGATTGCCGAAGAAAAAATTAATCAAATTCGTCAGTCTGTTGATATTGTTGAAATAATTAGTGAATATATTCAACTTAAAAAACAAGGGCGAAATTACTTCGGATTATGTCCTTTCCATGGAGAAAACTCCCCATCATTTTCCGTTTCATCCGATAAACAAATTTACCATTGCTTTGGCTGTGGAGCGGGTGGAAATGTTTTCTCATTCTTAATGGAGCTTGAAGGAATTTCGTTTCTAGAAGCAGCCATTAAATTAGCTGATAAGGCTGATATTGACTTACAAGTAAACTTCTCCGTTAATGGGAAGGGGAAGAGTGTTTCTCCGGAACTTCAGTCGATGCTTGACGCGCACGAGTTGTTAACCAAATTTTACCATCACTTATTGGTAAATACAAAAGATGGTCAACATGCTTTAGAGTATTTGCTGAAAAGAGGATTTACCCGAGAATCGATTGATAAATTTCAAATAGGATATTCCTTAAATTCATGGGAATTTGTTTATAAATTCCTTACTAAAAGAGATTTTTCTCCAGAATTAATGGAAAAAGCCGGTTTGATTATCAAGCGAGAAAGAGATGGAACCTATTTTGATCGCTTCAGAGATCGAATTATGTTTCCGATTTTTGACCGAAATGGAAACAGTATTGCTTTTTCAGGAAGATCTTTAGGGAATGATGAGCCCAAGTATTTAAATAGTCCCGAAACAGCAATCTTTAATAAAAGTAAAATTTTATATAACTTTCATTTGGCCAAACCGAGTATACGCAAACTGCAGCAAGCAGTTCTTTTTGAAGGATTTGCAGACGTAATTGCTGCTGACAGGTCTGGTGTGGAAAATGGTATCGCTACAATGGGTACCTCCTTGACAGAAGAGCATATCACACTAATACGGCAAAATACCCAGTCCATTACAATTTGCTTTGATTCGGACAAAGCCGGAATTGAAGCAGCTTTTAGAGCAGGAAATATGCTTAATGACGCTGGTTGTACCATTAGAGTTGCTATGATGTCCGATGGACTTGATCCAGATGAATATATAAAAAAAAATGGTCCAGAAAAGTTTCAAAATGAGGTAATAGGGGCAAGTCATACATGGATGGCGTTTAAATTTCTTTACTTTCGAAGAGGAAAAAATCTTCAAATTGAAGGAGAACGGCTTGCTTATATCGAAACAATACTTAAAGAAATAAGTAAATTGACAAAAGCTGTTGAAAAGGATCATTATTTGCGTCAACTTGCCTCAGAATTTTCGATTTCTTTAGACGCATTACAACAACAGTTAAAGCAGATTTTCTTTACGGAAAAAAGGAATTTGAGTGGTCAAAACCAAGCGCCTGCCAATAGGCCAAGTGTAATGATAAAACAGGATAACAAATTAAAACCTGCACATTATACTGCTGAAAGGCGATTAATTGCCCATATGTTAAAAGATCGGGACACCGCTTATAAGGTTCAGGACTTATTACAGGGTAACACGTTTAATACCGATGAACATCAGGCAATAATAACCTATCTAATTGGTTTTTACGAAGAACACATGAATCCTGATTCTAGTGCATTTTTAACCTATATTCAAGATGGAAATCTTAGAAGAATAGTCGCTGACATCGAAATGATGTCAGTTAATGACGAATTGAGCAATCAAGAATTAGCTGATTATATCAAACAGGTGTTGAATTATCAAAAATTGTTAAAGATAAAAGAAAAAGAAGTGGAACTTAAAGAAGCAGAGCGACTAAGTGATTATAGTAAAGCAGCTGCAATTGCTACTGAAATCAGTCAATTGCGTAAATCGCTATAGAATCCATTTTGAATGTCTTTGATTCTGGAAGGAGGGGGACATATGGCTGAAAAATCAGCACGTTCAAAAGAGGCCGAAAATGAATTGACCTTCGAACAAGTAAAAGATCAGTTAACGGTACTGGGTAAAAAAACCGGAGTCCTTGCCTACGATGATATTGCGGAGAGAATGGCAAATTTTGATTTAGAGTCCGATCAAATGGATGAATTTTATGAATTCCTCGGTGATCAAGGAATCGAATTAGTAGGAGAAAGTGACGAAGAAGATCCAAACCCTAAGCAATTAGCAAAAGGAGATGACGATGAGTTCGATTTAAATGACCTTAGCGTTCCTCCTGGTGTAAAGATAAACGATCCAGTTCGTATGTACTTAAAAGAAATTGGTCGAGTAGACCTGCTTTCTGCTGAAGAAGAAATAAAACTAGCTAACCGTATTGAGGAAGGCGACGAAGAAGCAAAACGACGCCTAGCAGAAGCTAACCTCCGTCTTGTCGTTAGTATTGCAAAACGGTATGTTGGACGCGGTATGCTATTTCTTGATTTGATTCAAGAAGGGAATATGGGACTAATCAAAGCAGTTGAAAAATTCGACTACCGTAAAGGATTTAAGTTCAGTACGTATGCAACCTGGTGGATCCGCCAAGCTATTACCCGAGCTATTGCTGACCAAGCTAGAACCATTCGTATTCCTGTGCATATGGTTGAAACCATTAATAAACTTATCCGTGTGCAGAGACAATTACTTCAGGACCTTGGCCGCGAACCAACTCCAGAAGAGATTGGCGAGGATATGGACTTAACACCGGATAAAGTTAGAGAAATCTTGAAAATTGCTCAAGAGCCTGTCTCGCTGGAAACTCCTATTGGTGAAGAAGATGATTCTCACCTAGGTGATTTCATAGAAGACCAAGACGCTACATCGCCTTCAGAGCATGCTGCCTATGAGTTATTAAAAGAGCAGCTTGAAGATGTACTGGATACACTTACAGACAGGGAAGAAAACGTACTTCGCTTACGCTTTGGGCTTGATGACGGGCGGACTCGTACTCTTGAAGAGGTTGGAAAAGTCTTTGGTGTAACCCGTGAACGTATTCGACAAATTGAAGCAAAGGCATTGCGAAAATTACGACACCCTAGCCGCAGCAAACGCCTAAAAGACTTTTTAGAATAAAATTAAACATAAGAGATAGTTTACTTCTTAACTAGGGGTAAACTATTTTTTTGAATGAGTGAATTGGAAATGAAAGCACTTTCTATTTGGCATTTGTATTTATTTTACTGAATTGTTTTACACTTTGCAAATAGGTAAAAGTAATCCTTTTTTAAAAAATTCACAAATCACTTTTCTAAGAAAGGTTTATCTTTATCGTATTATTTAAACAGTATATGTTATGAATGAGAAAATCATATTCAAATATAACTAAAATTTTTATATGTTATTAATTCTTCAAATAAGTAATTGACATATTAGGGAAGAATAAAAGGGCTGACTTTAAAAATAACAGCTATTTATTGCATTTTTTAGTAATATTATCGTGACAAAATAAGTTTAGGGCTTTTCCTTCTGAAGTTTTTAAAGTAAAATAGTAGTTGTTTGTAGAAGACTATTTATTTACAGTTTTACGTACATAAGGGAGGTTATATGATGAATCGAAATCCGGTTATTCCTTACATCCTGATTTTTGTATTTGGAATCGGACTAATGTTCTTATTGTCTTTCAAAGGCCTCGGGGATATGGATGAGCTTGCCAAGGAAAAAGAAGGCGGTACTGAAACAGAACAGGTTGTAAGAGCACCTGAAGACATTTACAAGTCTTGTATAGGCTGTCACGGGGATGCATACCAAGGGGGAATGGGTCCTGCACTAACAGGTGTTGGTGACAGGTTATCCAAGGATGACATCAAAAACGTGATTACGAATGGTAGAGGGAACATGCCAGCTGGTCTCGTAAAACCAGATGAAGCTGACGCAATGGCTGATTGGTTAGCTAATATTAAATAATTTTCAATGAAAAGGTCCTTTGCTTCTGTAAAGGACTTTTTTTATACTAGTAATAATACATAAAAAGTGGTGAATGATTTGAATACAGATAAATTATCAGTTCGGTTAGAAACGGTAGCAAAATATGTTCCCTTTGGTGCAAGGGTAGCGGATATTGGTTCTGATCATGCATACCTGCCTAGTTACCTTGCTAAGAACGGACGTATTTCTTTTGGGATTGCTGGAGAAGTTGCAAAAGGTCCATTTCAGTCCGCTGAAAAAAATGTAATGGCAGAGGGGCTCTCTGACATCATTTCCGTTAGAATGGGCGATGGGTTAGAGGTGATTCAGCCTGGCGACGCAGATTGTATTACTATTGCGGGTATGGGTGGAAGTCTCATTGCAGATATTTTAGATAAAGGGAAAGAAAAGTTAGCTACTGTAAGGCGTCTTGTGCTGCAGCCAAATATCAATGCAATCGCCATTCGGCAATGGCTAATCGATAATGAGTGGGAATTGATCTCAGAAGAAATCATTGAAGAGGATAACAAAATTTATGAAATACTTGCAGCGGAAAAAGGAGACGCTTTAAAGCCCTATCGTGACGTACCCTTTGAAACGGGCATTTTAGTGGGACCTTTTCTTCTGCAAAGAAAAGAAGCACCGTTTACGAAGAAATGGCTTTTGGAAAAGAAGAATTGGAAACGAATCTATGAACAGCTTGAAAGTGCCGCACCCTCTGCTGAAACGGAAGAGAAAAAACAAGAGGTTGCTAAAAAGATCAATCTTATAGAGGAGGTATTGGACAATGAAGAAAGTGAATGGTCATGAAATCATTCAATTATTTGAACAGTTTTCTCCCAAGGGTCTTGCGATGGAAGGTGACAAAATAGGCTTACAAATCGGACGCTTGAACAAGAAAATAGATAAAGTAATGATTGCCCTTGATGTTCTTGAAGAAGTGATAGACGAAGCCATAGAAAGAGATGTACAGCTAATTATTGCCCATCATCCGCCAATCTTTCGTCCTCTTAAGAATGTCTTAACCGACACTGTACAGGGAAGAATGATTGAAAAACTGTTAAAGCATGATATCGCTGTTTATGCAGCACATACTAACCTTGATGTGGCAAAAGGAGGAGTAAATGATCTCCTGGCTGAAGCACTCGGTTTAGAAAACTCAGAAGTGCTGGTACCTACATATGAAACAAAACTTAAGAAATTAGTGGTTTTTACACCGATAAGTCATGCGAAGGAGATAAGGAAGGTCTTAGGGGACATTGGTGCTGGATTTATTGGAAATTATAGTCATTGTTCATTTTCAACAGATGGAACAGGTCGATTTTTACCTGGAGAAAACACCAATCCACATATCGGACAGCAAGGTCAATTAGAAGCAGTGGATGAAGTAAGAATTGAGACAATTGTACCAGAGTCTTTATTAAAGAGAGCAATCACAGCGATGATAAAGGTGCATCCATATGAAGAGGTTGCATATGATGTTTATCCAGTTGAGAATAACGGTGAGGTGCTTGGACTCGGTAGAATCGGGAAGGTTAAGGAAATGACACTCGCTGAATTTGCTGAGAGGGTAAAAGAAGCTTTAGAAGTGGACAAAGTTAGGGTAGTGGGGGACTTATCTTCGCGGGTCAAGAAAGTCGCTGTATTGGGCGGAGATGGAAACAAGTATTTCATGAGCGCAAAGTTTAAAGGCGCAGATGTCTATGTTACAGGAGATATTTATTACCATACAGCTCATGACGCGATGATGAAGGGGTTAAACATGATAGATCCTGGTCATAATGTCGAAAAAGTCATGAAAAAAGGACTTACCAGTATCCTTTCAAAAATGTGCAAAGAATCTGGTTACGAAGTAGAAATATTCCCTTCAGAAGTCAACACAGATCCATTTCAATTCGTTTAAAAAACTGTGAAAATAAGGGGGATACCTGGGAACTTGTAAGTATTTGGACAAGGCGAGTGCAAAGGGAGCTAGCCTTGTCCGAATGGAGAAGGTATTCGGACAGCTTAGGTGGAATATGGGTCTAGCCCTGTCCGAATAGAGAAGGTATTCAGACAGCTTATGTGGAGTAGGGGCTAGCCTTGTCCGAATGGAGAAGGTATTCGGACAGCTTAGGTGGAATATGGGGCTAGCCCTGTCCGAATAGAGAAGGTATTCGGACAGCTTAGGTGGAAAAAGGAGCTCGCCTGTCCGAATAGAGAAGGTATTCAGACAGCTTAGGTGGAAAAAGGCTTTGTCCGAAAAGAGCACGCATTCAGACAGTAAAAGCGAAAAAACAGCCAGACCTTGTCCGAATAAAGCAGTTATTCAGACAGCGTACTTGAAAAAGCAACTAGCATTGTCCAAATACACCTTGTATTCACTATTTAGGACAATATCCATCTAGTCCTGTCTGAGTTCATAAAAAAATAATAAAAAAAACACACGAAAATGTCGTGTGTTTTTTTATATCTCAAAGGTGACCGTCCTAAGAGATAAAAATTATTTTTTTACTTTAGGTAATATTTTATTAAGTGGTACATTTTTGCGGCGTTCCCATGTAGCTTCGTTATTGGGATCAAATTGTTCTAAAAATGTAATGACTTCTTTGGTAATTGGCGTCGGAGTAGATGCGCCAGAGGTTACGGCCACATGCTTTGCGTCTTTTATCCAATCAATTTCTAACTCAGAAATATCAGCAATACGATATGCCCTTGTACCAGCAATTTCTTCAGAAACCTGTGCTAGTCTATTAGAATTATTGCTCATTGGGTCACCGACAACAATGGTCACATCGGCTTCTGTTGCCTGACCAGCGACTGCTTCTTGACGAACTTGTGTTGCCATGCAGATTTCATTGTGAGCTTCCGCATGAGGATATTTTTCCTGTACCTTTTTCATAGTATCGGCAACATCCCATTGGCTCATGGTGGTTTGATTTGTAACAATTAATTTTTCACTCGTAATGTCCAAGGCTTCCACATCACTTGGTGTTTCAACAAGATGTACGGCACCTGGAGCCACGCCTATAGCACCTTCAGGCTCTGGATGGCCCTTTTTCCCGATGTAAATAACCTGATATCCCTGTTTTGTTTTTTCTTCTATCAGATCATGAGTTTTCGTTACATCTGGACAGGTTGCGTCAATTGTTACAAGACCTTTCTTTTTCGCAAGCTCCCTAACCTCAGGAGATATACCGTGGGCTGTAAAAATGACAGTGCCTGAGTCAACTTTCTCTAGAATATCCTTACGATTTTTACCATCAAGCGTAATAATCCCCTCTTCGGCAAAAGCATCGGTTACGTGTTTATTATGAACAATCATTCCAAGAATGTAGATAGGACGCGGTAATGATTTATCTAATGCCGCATTTCTAGCAACTACCATGGCGTCAACCACACCATAACAGTATCCGCGGGGTGAAATCTTTATAATTTGCATATAATAAAGTCCTCCTAAGGAACATTTGACTTTGAATCTATGTAATTATTATATAAAACTAATAGAAATAATACAAAGATACATTTTACCTTAGAAATTTTTGTGAATTTTTCCTGTGAAAATAAGAAAGAAATAAAAAGATGCTGTTTTTTCAGCATCTCTCAATTAAATGTATAGTTTTGGAATAGAAGGACCGTTTTGAGGTTTTCTTTCAACAACTGGTTCATTTTCCAAATCTTTTTTCTTTTTTTGTTTTTTCTTCGGTTCTTCCTCATCTTGGACAGATTTCTTTTCCATTATCGGTTTTTCAGTTCTATCTTCCTCAGATTTCTCCTCGGTTGGCATATCTTTAAATCCCTTATACAGTTTCCACATCATTGGAAGATTCTTTACAATTGGTCCATATTGCTGAATCATTGGACCGATAGATTGGGCTGTCTTTAAAACCTGTTGGGTATTATTTAGAAATCCTGTGAGGCCATCAGGATTACTCAGAGTTTGAAGAATGGAGCCAACTCCTCTAGAACCATTTGGAACAGCCCTGCTGGCTGTCTGTAATCCTCTAAAAGCACCCATTTGATTACCTTGTTTTTTCCCGCCAAGTATTTTTGAAAGTAAACCACCGCCATTTCTTCTGCCTTGGCCTCTTCCCATCGTTTGTCCCATCATAGGTCTTCCACCGGTAAAGTTTTGCGGGTATCTCATCATTGGCCCGTAGCCGCCATACGGAGGCATTGCTTGTTGCTGGCCTCCAAACGGTCGCGGACCCATCACATTGGCTCCCATATGCCCAGGCAGTGAATATCTCGGTCTTGGCTGCTGCATCGTACGTTCCCCTCTCAAAAAAGCCTTATAATTTAAGGTATGCAACGAATTAAAATTGGTTTAGGAATAAGCACAAAGATAAACTGTAAATTTTCCTGATTAAAAGTTGTTTAAAGGTAAAAGATGATAATAACTGGTTATTTAAATGAATCTTTACTATAATGATATGATGGATATAAAAGTGGAAGCTCTTGCTAAGGTAAGAAACTTACTCCATAAACGGTAGATATTAATATATAAGGAGCAATAACATGAAGCAAAATCGTTTTGAGCGTTTTAATTTTCAGCCATTTATTATAGAAGCAGTAAAGGAACAAGGTTTTTATGAACCGACAGAAATTCAAGAACGGATGATTCCATTAGTTTTAAAAAATGAAAGTGCAATTGGTCAATCACAAACTGGAACAGGGAAAACACTTGCTTTTGTTTTGCCTATATTAGAAAAAATAAATCCTGAGCGCCAAGAGGTACAAGCTGTCATCACTGCACCTACAAGAGAGCTTGCTTCGCAAATTTACCATCAAATTCTAAAGGTGACAGAGCATTGCAGTCCTGATAAGGCAATCATGACTAGATGTTATATTGGTGGAACTGACAAGCAAAGAACTATTGATAAATTAAAGATTCAGCCCCATATTGTGGTAGGAACTCCAGGTAGAATAAAAGACCTCATGGTTGAACAAGCACTCTTTGTCCATACTTCCGACATACTTGTAGTGGATGAAGCGGATATGATGCTTGATATGGGATTTATTGAGGATCTGGATCAAGTGGCAGCGAAAATGCCTGAAAAACTACAAATGCTTGTATTCTCTGCAACCATTCCAGAAAAACTTAAACCATTTCTTAAAAAGTATATGGAGAATCCAAAAACCATTCAAATTGACGCAAAAAGGAAAACGGCAGAAAATTTAACCCATTACCTAATACCTTCCCGACACCGAAATAAAAAGCAACTAGTTCATGACGCACTTATTCAGTACAACCCATATTTAGCCATCGTTTTTACTAATACCAAAAAAATGGCTGAGGAAGTTGCCAACTTCTTGATTAACAAAGGCCTTAAAGTTGCTCGCGTTCACGGAGATTTAAACCCGCGCGAACGGAAAAAAATGATGAAGCAAATACAAGATTTAGAGTACCAGTATATTGTTGCCACTGATCTGGCTTCAAGGGGAATTGATATTGAAGGAATCAGTCATATTATCAACTATGAGTTACCTACAGATTTGGACTTTTACGTTCACCGAGTAGGAAGGACTGCTAGAGCTGGTAATACGGGAGTAGCCCTGACAATATATGATATATCGGACGAGGATGCATTAAACCGCCTTGAAAAAATGGGAATACAATTTAAGTACGTCGATCTTAAAAAAGAGGAATTTGTTGAATTAGAGGATCGTAATAAAAGAAAAACCCGTGTAAGGAAAGAGGATGAAGCAGAAAAGACGGCCAAAACTATGGTCAAAAAACCTCAAAAGGTAAAGCCGGGTTACAAAAAGAAAATGCAGTGGGAAATGGACAAAATAAAAAAACGTCAAAGAAGATTAAAGAAGAAGTAATAGTGAAGGGAGAGAGAGGGTTTGCTGAAAATAGGTTCACATGTTTCAATGAGCGGTAAAAAAATGTTATTAGCGGCAAGTGAGGAAGCTCTATCATATGGTGCAAATACTTTTATGATCTACACGGGTGCGCCGCAAAACACTAGAAGGAAGAAAATTGAAGATTTGAATATTGAAGCAGGCAGAAGGCATATGGAGGAGAACGGGATTTCTGAAATTGTTGTCCACGCTCCGTACATTATCAATATAGGGAATACGACAAATCCTGATACGTTTGAATTGGGTGTAAGATTCTTACGCACAGAAATTGAAAGAACAGAGGCCATTGGTGCAAAGCAAATCGTGCTGCACCCTGGTGCACATGTTGGGGCAGGTACAGAGGCTGGTATAAAGAAAATCATCGAGGGCTTAAATGAGGTATTAACGGGGAAAGAGCACTTACAAATAGCCTTAGAAACAATGGCAGGCAAAGGTTCTGAATGTGGAAAGTCGTTCGAGGAATTGGCGATGATCATGGATGGCGTAAACTATAGCGACCGGCTTTCCGTATGTTTTGATACGTGTCATACACACGACGCCGGCTATAATATCGTTGAGGATTTTGATGGTGTGTTAAATGAATTTGATAAAATTGTTGGCATAGATAAGTTAAAAGTTCTTCATATCAACGATAGTAAAAACGCAGTAGGGATGAGAAAAGATCGTCATGAAAATATCGGCTTTGGTCATATCGGCTTTAACGCTCTTAACTACATCGTACACCACCCACAGCTGACTGACATACCAAAAATACTCGAGACACCATTCGTCGGCGAGGACAAAAATAACAAAAAACCGCCATACGCATTCGAAATCGAAATGCTCCGTCAACAAAAGTTTAACGAAGACCTCCTGGATAAAATTTTACTCGGGTAACAAAAGAGCTGTGCTTTTGGCACAGCTTTTTGAATGTCATTTTGTAAATTGAACAAAAAGTTTATTTACTTCTCTTGCAACTTCAGGTCCTGCAATTTTTGCAATTTCTTTAATCAATGCTGACCTTTCACGATCATCAAATATATTTACATTCTTTCCTTTTAAGTATTGAGCAACTTTATATGCCTGCTGCCGATTTACACGGATATTAAACTGTTCTGCATACTTGAAAAGTTCATCACCAGTAATGGTATTAATCTTATGATTTATAATGTTCTCAAAAATCTTCACACTCATCACCCCTTCATCCAATGTATGAAGGGGGAAAATAGAGTGTTACAAATTGAGATCGATACCCTGTAAAGGTAAAGACTTTACATTGATAAGATCCTATTGTATACTACTTTAAGTTAAATCGGAATGATTCTTAAAATTAAGGTGTGAATGTATGAAATCACAATCTGTTATTGAAATAAACAATCTTTCTTATCGCTATGAAAAAGATACAGTCCTAGAAAATATTAATGTCACTGTACCATTTCGGTCATTTCTAGCGATTGTCGGTCCAAACGGTTCCGGGAAATCAACACTGTTAAAATTGATTTTAGGATTATTGAAACCGCAAAAAGGAGAAATTCGCTTATTTGGACAAGAAATAAATAAATTTAAAGATTGGCAGCAAATCGGTTATGTTTCACAAAAAGCTAACTCATTTAATACCGGTTTCCCTGCTACGGTTTTTGAAGTTGTTTCTAGTGGATTAACAAAAAAGCTTGGGTTGTTCCGCTTTTTTAAGAAAGAGCATACCCTAAAAGTCCATGAAGCATTGGAAGCTGTAGGAATGAGGAAGTTTACTAATCGAAATATAGGCGAGTTGTCAGGAGGGCAGCAGCAAAGAGTTTTTATTGCCCGAGCACTTGTGAGTGAGCCTGAGCTATTAATTCTAGACGAGCCAACCGTTGGCGTGGATGCTGAAAATGTAAACTCATTTTACCATATGCTCGCTGACTTAAATAAACAGAGAGGGATTACCCTCCTTTTAGTTACACATGACATTGGAACCATTTCAGATAAAGTGACCCATGTTGCTTGTCTGAACAAGCATTTACATTTTCATGGTGAAACAAGTGAATTTGAAAAGCATCAAAGTGAGGGGATGTCTGAATTTTATGGAACGGATGTCCATCTTCTTTCCCATCAACATGACCACGGAGGCGTTTTAAAATGATTCAAGGAATTTTTCAATATGAATTCTTACAAAATGCCTTCCTAACAGGAATCCTGATTGGATTTCTTGCACCGTTATTAGGCGTCTTCATTGTTGTCAGGAGACTATCTTTGATTGCGGATGCCCTAAGTCATGTTACATTAGCAGGTATTGCAGCCAGCTTATTACTAGAAAAATACTTTGTTGTATTAAGTGGCCTTAATCCCCTTTACTTAGGAATGGTTTTTTCAGTAGGGGGCTCACTGTTCATTGAAAAGCTGCGGGGCGTTTATAAACATTACCAAGAGCTCGCTATCCCGATTATTTTATCTGGGGGAATAGGGCTTGGCGTTATTTTTATTTCACTCGCTGATGGTTTTAATACGGATCTGTATAGTTATTTATTTGGCAGTGTTTCTGCGGTAAGCCGTACAGATTTATGGGTTATATTTGCTATTAGTATCGTCGTTATAGTCACGGTCATTTTATTATATAAAGAGCTATTTTTGTTATCTTTTGATGAAGAGCACGCAAAAGCCTCTGGGATTGCTGCAAAGAGCATTCATTTCATCTTTATTATCATGGTGGCACTTGTAATTGCTGCTTCTATGCGGATTGTCGGGATAATGCTTGTTTCTTCATTGATGACTTTGCCGGTGGCGGCGAGTATACGCATCGCTAAAGGATTTAAACAAACAATCTTCCTGTCAATCATTTTTGGGGAAATAGCAGTTCTTGGAGGACTGTTTAGCTCTTATTATTTAGACCTTGCCCCTGGTGGAACGATTGTTATGATTGCGGTGGCTATTTTAGTATTTACAATCATTTATAAAAAATTAATGATAAAAAGTCAGGTTTCACAAGGGGGTGCAGCAGGGTGAATGTAAATGAAGCCATACAATTCTTAAAAGAAAATGGATTTAAACAAACGGGAAAAAGAGAAGATATGCTTCAATTGTTTGCAGATAGTGATAAATATTTAACTGCCAAGGATGTTTTGGATGAATTAAAGGAAGACTATCCAGGGTTAAGCTTTGATACCATTTATCGTAATCTTTCTCTTTTTGTTAAAATGGGAATTCTTGAGATGACTGAGCTATCTGGTGAAAAGCACTTTCGCTTTTCCTGTTCACGCCACCAGCACCATCATCATTTTATCTGTTTGGATTGTGGTAAGACGAAGGAAATTGAAACTTGCCCAATGAACAGTTTAAGTGAGGATTTAAAAGGGTACGACATTTCAGGACACAAATTCGAGATTTATGGACGTTGTCCAGAGTGTCATTAAATACAAACAGCATGGCAAATGCCATGCTGTTTGTTGCTATTTACCGAAGCCAATTTTTAACCCAATTATTCGCTTCCAACCAATTATTAACACGTATGACACCTTTTGGAATTGGGTCCTGGTTATAAGGTGTATTAAACAAAAGGACAGGAATGTCACATTCCTCATGGATCATGACAGCATTGTCATGTTTATCCTCGAGAAAAATATCCACTTGATGTCGTTTTGCTGTGGCTACCTTATCATGCGACCCAATTAATTCTATATGATTGTAGGACAGGCCCTTTTTACTAAACCATTTCTTTGTGTTTTCTAGAAGGTGAGAACCTCTTGCACTAATAAAAAATAACTCATGTTCCTTTTTCCATATATTAAGTATTTTTTCTGCCCCATCTGCAAGTGGGGATTGCTCATAAATGATGGGCTCGTTTTCAACAAACCATTTTGAAAGTTTTTCCTCAGGTACTTTAACCACCTTATTTAGGTCATATTCTATAATATCCTCTAATGTAATGTTTAGCCCAAATCCTTCATTAATAAACGGTACAAGTGCCGATGGACACGTTACCGTACCATCAATATCAATGCCAAATCTTTTCCTCATCTGTATTCACCTTCAACTGCCAATTTTTTAACTTTATTTTACCATACTAAAATGATGAAAGTTACAAACAATAATTAATGCTCCTATTACTGAAAGTGAGGGATTCGGATGGAAGATAAAAAAGACACGAAAGTGGCTGGGTATCTCCCAAGTCCAAAATCTAACCAAAATAGCCCAAACAATTCTTCAGAATATAAAGAAGAAACAGCTGCTGAAATGGCAGTGCCTATTTCTAATACCCAACCATCGTTCCAGGAAAAATCAAAGAATGGTGCAGGGGCTGGCACGGGTACTAATGCTGGTGCAAACTCTTCGGAATATAGAGAAGAAACAGCTGCTGAAATTGCAGCACCTGTTCCTATAACCCGACCAACTTTCCAGGAAAGATCAAAAAGTGGTTCTGGGGCTGGCACGGATACAAAAGCTGGTACAGGAATGGGATGGGCTGCTTTAGCGTTATCGATTTTATCACTGTTTGTAATGCCGATTCTTTTTGGTGCAGCAGGTATTGTGTTAGGATTCGTTGCTAAACGTCGAGGAGCAGATAGTCTAGGCGCGTGGGCAATCGGGATAGGTGCCATTTCCATTATCGTTGGTATCTTTATCCTACCGTTCTTTTAACAGCGGCTTGCAAATATAGGGGCAAAAAGAAAAGCGGAAGCGCCTTGTCCAGGGGCGACAGGCATAAGACGAGCCGGCGAGAAGGTGGTACTTTACCTTCTTGACGGATTGGCTTATGACCCCGATCCCCTAGGCGCTGGAGCTAGACAACAAAGAAACCCGGCAGCTTTGCCGGGTTTCTTAATGTTTTATTGGGTTACTTCTGCTTCCTCTAATGCTTTTTTTTGAAAATATTCCTCAGCAAGTTGATCGATTTCTTTTTTTAATTCATCGACTAACTGGTCTTCAGGTACTTTACGTACAATCTCACCCTTACGGAACAGTAATCCCTCACCACGTGCACCGGCAATTCCAATGTCAGCTTCTCTTGCTTCACCAGGGCCGTTTACAGCACACCCTAATACAGCTACTTTAATTGGCGCTTTTATTTTCGAAATATAATCTTCCACTTCATTGGCAATACTGATCAAATCAATTTCGATTCTGCCACAGGTTGGACATGAAATTAACGTTGCAGCATTTGAGGATAGACCAAATACTTTTAAAAGCTCTCTAGCAACTTTTACTTCTTCAACAGGGTCGGCACTTAAGGAAATACGGAGTGTATTACCAATGCCCTTGCTAATAATTGCTCCTAGCCCAGCAGCGCTTTTTACAGTACCGGCAAACAAAGTACCTGATTCAGTAATACCTAAGTGCAGTGGATAATCGAATGCCTTTGAAGCTTTTTCATAGGCTTCTATTGCAAGGTTAACATCTGATGCTTTCATGGAAACAATAATGTCATGAAAATCCAGATCTTCAAGGATTTTGATATGATGGAGAGCACTTTCGACCATTCCATCTGCAGTAGGATAACCGTACTTCTCGAGAATTCTTTTTTCTAGCGATCCGGCATTTACACCAATACGGATTGGAATTCCACGCTTCTTGGCAGCATTAACAACAGCTTCCACTTTTTCTCTTTTTCCGATATTCCCTGGATTAATCCGAATTTTATCAGCGCCGCCTTCAATGGCTTTAAGCGCTAATTTATAATCAAAATGTATATCTACTACTAAAGGGATATTAATCCTTTTCTTTATTTCGGGAATTGCATTTGCTGCTCTTTCGTCTGGACATGCAACACGAACAATCTGGCAGCCTGCTTCTTCAAGACGTTTGATTTCAGCAACGGTCGCTTCAACGTCATGTGTTTTAGTAGTGGTCATGCTTTGTATAAATAATTCATTACTTCCGCCAATCGTTAAATTCCCAACCTTAACGGGACGGGTTTTTGTACGATGTGTAATTTCACTCAAGGAAATTCGCTCCTTCAAATTGGATTCGAATAATAGTTAGTTTAAACATGCACCTATTATTTTATCAGTCCTTTGCTGATCTTGACAAGACAGACGCTTTTGTTTCCCTATTTAGAGTAGTCAGGAAATTCATAAGTTGATCCAATTTGAATCTTTTCTGGAGATAATCCTGGGTTTAAACTTTGAAAATCCTCAATCAGTTTGTCAATGGATACAGGTAATGGTTTTTTTATATGATTTTCTACGATCGATATCAGAGTTTCACCAGGTTCAACTTCGGCTTCAAAAGAATCCTCCGCCTCTTTAACGTTTGTCATTGTTACAACTGTTTGTTCTGGTTTTTGAGTTTCTTGCTTAGGCAGGGTACCGGCCGTTAAATCAATATATATTACATAAATTGTCAGAAGTCCAAACAAAAATAGAATTATCCTTTTCATAAGACATGCCTCCAAAATGGAATGTTTGTACATTCCTATGCTTGTCCACTTCTTTATAGAACGAAAAAACGCACCCAATGGGCGCGTTTAACTTTCTAAGTTTGTTTTTTCGTTTTGAATTTCTTTAATGGCTAAAAATAAGATAATTACTTCAACAAACCAATTAATATAAAAACTATTTGGTACAGGTGTATTAAGGGCGCTCATAATAGTAAAGAAAACTGTAGGCAGCGTTGCACTGTAGGCAGCCATTCTCCATAAGTGGCGATAACTAATACTTCTGCCAGCTAGATTTTTTAATAATAACCCTATCCAAGCTAGAATGGATACTTCAATAAAGTTTACAGCACTTGATATAAGGAACATAAAAAGGGAAATAGCGGGAATAATAATTCCCTTCAGCCCATCAACTGTATCCACTATATCGATGAAATCCGCTTTCGTAATCGTTAAACCTTCCATCATGGAATAGGAATAGCTATCAACTCTTCCGCCTGCAGCGACGGTAATTTCATTCTTCAGCAAAGCGATGGCGTTGCCCTTGTCCTCTACATCTTCGTTTGTAATGACACCAGTAGGATCGACAATAATGGAGAACTCACCTTTATCAACCGTGATCGGTACATCTGTCTCGGCAGAGAGAGTACCATTATCTATGGTAAAAGAGGGGATATCATTGTTTATGACCGATTTTGTACTATCAATTCCTTCATTTAGCATTGTATTTATGTAATAAATTGATGGCAAAATGGATAAAAAAGTGAGAAAAAAGACAAATAAAATGGTTTTGCCAATTCCTTGAAAACGGAAAGAAGCTATATCCTTTGGAGAATAAGTACTTTTATAAAATTGCTTAAAAATATTCATAATTACCACCTTAATAAAGATTCACCATTCTATTGTAACTTTAGGAGCTGTTATAAACAAGAATGTTGATTTATGAAACTATTTAGAAAGCTGGCCGTATAGGTAAATAATATATTTTTAAAAGGATGGAGAAATCATGGAGATCGTTTATTGGTCAGTCATTTCAATTTTATTTATCATTGGGTTCGTCGGTCTGGTTTATCCC
The DNA here is from genome assembly GCF_001591505.1 of Neobacillus niacini NBRC 15566. Lineage (GTDB taxonomy): Bacteria > Bacillota > Bacilli > Bacillales > Cytobacillaceae > Neobacillus > Neobacillus niacini. The sequence continues at coordinate 267,992 of NZ_BCVA01000001.1, read as the reverse complement.
ATCATTCCAAGTGTTTTGTTTTTATTAGCTGGATATCTATTATATGGTGTCTTTTTTTCATTTGAACACTTTGGCTGGTTCTTTTGGCTGATTCAAGGTTTTTTTATTATTCTTTTGTTTGTCGCGGATTATATCGCCAATATGATTGGGGTACAAAAGTATGGCGGTTCAAAGGCTGGAGTCTGGGGGAGCACGATAGGACTTTTAGTCGGACCATTTGTTATACCGTTTCTGGGAATTCTCATTGGTCCATTTATAGGTGCAGTAGCAGCAGAGCTTTTAGTTAATAAGCAAGGTATTAAAAACAGTTTGAAAATAGGTTTTGGATCTGTTGTTGGCTTTATTAGCAGTGCTATAACAAAAGCAATCATTCAAACACTTATGATTGTTTATTTCTTATTAGTTGTTTTTTAAAAGAAATAATCCCCCTCACTTAAAAGTGAGGAGGATTTATATTTAATTTACCCCGCAGATCTCATAGGGGCAGTTTTGGCAGTCGACTTCTTCTTTAAGGTATTTAATATTTTTTATTGTGAATTTTTGCTGATCATAGGAAATAACATCTTTTTCCCGCAATTCCTTTAATGCACGTTGAATAACTTCCCTTGTTCCGAAGGTTAAATTGGCAAGTTCTTGATGTGTTAAAGGTAAATCAATAAGAATACCATCCTTTGTCATTACACCATAGGTATTGCAAAGGCGAATGAGAATGGAATATAGGCCGCCTTTTTTACCATTCATGATTAGGTCTTGGCACTTCATTTGTGCTTTTAGGTAACCTGTACTTAACCAAGATACAAAAGCATTCATGGCATCAGGATCATTCAAGATAAATTCCTCAAATTGCTCTTTTTTTATAGGAAGGATTTCACTATCAGACAGTGTCTTTGCATAAAATTGATAATGAGGATTATGTTTAAAAAGTTGATATTCAATAATCAATTCGCTGCTATTTAAAATTTTTAAAATAAAGTCCTTTCCGCGCATATGGACTCTCCCTAGTGCCACTGTTCCACTGAGCAATAGGTATACATATTCCACTGAATCTTTCTCCTGAAAAAGAACGCTTCCCGCTTTAATTTTTAGAGGTTGTTCTGTTTTCTGAAAGAATTGTTCTAATAAATTATATATCGAAAAACTAGTTTTTAGCATATGTCCATCTCCTTTACACCCTACAACTTGATTTAAACATGTATTAACAACCTATCACCGGTTGAAACATGACAATTTATTGAAAACTTGAAAAAATTAATGTATAAAATTTTGTTGTGAAGGAAATTGTATATTTGTTAGGAGCAGAGCTTTTTATTTGAAAGAAAACACTTTCTTTGATAATCTTAAGCTACAAAGCTTTAGGAATATTCTAAAATTGTTTTGATTTTAGACATATCTTTAAGCTAAAAAACTTTTTATACATAGGAGGAAATACCATGGCATTTGAATTACCACAATTACCTTACGCTTATGACGCGCTTGAGCCACACATTGACAAAGAGACAATGAATATTCACCACACAAAACATCATAACACTTATGTAACAAACTTAAATAACGCACTACAAGGAAATGAAGAATTATTATCAAAATCTGTAGAAGAGGTTATTGCTAACCTTGATGCAGTACCAGAAGCAGCTCGCACAGCTGTTCGTAATAATGGCGGCGGTCACGCTAACCACTCATTATTCTGGCAAATTCTTGCACCAAATGGCGGCGGTGCACCAGCTGGCGAATTAGCTGATGCCATCAATAATAAATTTGGCAGCTTCGAAAGCTTCAAAGAAGAATTTGCTAAAGCAGCAACTACTCGTTTTGGTTCAGGCTGGGCTTGGTTGTCTGTAAGCAATGGTGAATTAGAAGTTTCTAGCACACCAAACCAAGACTCACCTTTAATGGAAGGAAAAACACCTATCCTTGGTCTTGATGTTTGGGAGCACGCTTATTACCTTAACTATCAAAACCGTCGTCCAGACTACATCTCTTCTTTCTGGAATGTTGTTAACTGGGATGAAGTTTCAAAACGTTACACTGCAGCGAAATAATAATAGTTATGTGGAAAGACAGCTGACTTTTTTAGCTGTCTTTTTATTTTTTCGTATAAAGGCTTCCTCCTTGTTAAAGAATAACCCTTATCACAAAGGGGAGTTACTATGGCGAAAAAATTTAAGTTCTTAGGTGACGTAGAATTAACAAAAGATTTATCCTTGCTGTTAATCATTGGTGGTTTATATTCTTTAAGTGTTGCTTTATCGAATACTTTTGTAAATATTTATTTATGGAAGCAAACGGGAGAATATTCAGACCTCGCGCTTTATAACCTTTCAATTGTTATTTTGCAGCCCTTAACTTTCATCCTAGCAGGTAGATGGGCAAAAAAAATTGATCGTGTTAAAGTATTAAGAATCGGAGTTAGTTTTTTAGCAATATTTTATTTAATGGTTTTAATAACAGGAAAAAATGCTTCAACCTATCTATTACTGTTAGGCGGCCTACTTGGAGTGGGATATGGTTTTTATTGGCTTGCTTATAATGTCTTAACTTTTGAAATAACCGAACCTGAAACAAGAGATTTTTTTAACGGCTTTTTAGGAATTTTGTCCTCTACCGGTGGTATGATTGGACCAATTGCCGCAGGCATTATTATTACACGGTTTGAAAAGTTCACTGGGTATTCGATTGTATTTGGAATATCATTATCTCTTTTCGCATTAGCTGTTTTCTTAAGTTTTTCATTAAAGCCACGTCCTGCAAATGGCAGGTATGATTTTAAAAGGATTTTAGAAGAAAGAAAGAAAAATGAAAACTGGCGTCTTATTACAAATGCGCATTTCTTCCAAGGGCTGAGAGAAGGAACATTTTTATTTATAATCTCGGTACTGGTCTACATCTCCACCGGAAGTGAGCTTGCTCTAGGGACCTTTGGACTGATTAACTCCGGAATTTCCTTCATAGCCTACTATGCTGCCTCCCGGTTGATTAAAAAAAACAGACGAAAAAAGGCGATCCTTATTGGTGGTATTATCCTTTATTTAGCTGTTTTGATTATCGTTTGGGATATTAATTATGTAAAACTTTTAATTTACGCAGCGATGATTGCGGTTGCTTATCCTATCTTGCTAGTACCATATGTGTCCACTACCTATGATGTAATTGGTTCTGCTTGGAAAGCGGCCGAAATGAGAATCGAGTATATAGTCGTCCGCGAAATCTATATTAATCTGGGAAGAATTGTTTCCATACTATCCTTCTTAGCAGCAGTTACTTGGTTTAATGAGAAGGAAAGTATCCCAATCCTGCTATTATTTCTAGGGGCTGGTCACACGCTCATTTATTTGTTTGTAAGGAGAGTCCAATTACCTACAGCGTAACACGATGAGTAATTCCGATTACTCATCGTGTTTTTTTATTTTTATGGTTTTTGTGTGGATTGTAGGAAGATGTCAATTGGTAAGTCTTTTTCGTAGAAAGTAAGGTGATTTTCCGCTAAAATAAGGATTATCATGTCGAATTGGCAAGGAAGTGAGAAACCTGGTTATTAAAAAGAAAAAAACGCAGCGTGTTACTTTTCGCTTAAACATGCTTTTCTTTGTTATATTTTTGTTGTTTTCTGTTCTTATTCTACGTTTAGGTTTAGTTCAAATCGTTTATGGGGAAGATTTTAAACGCGAAATTGAGAGAACGGAAGATATCACCGTTAACAATCCGGTGCCCCGCGGGAAAATGTTTGACCGCAACGGAAAAGTTATTGTAGACAATACACCGTTAAATGCCATCACATATACAAAGTATCAAGATACAAGCCAAGAAGAAATGCTCAAAACCGCTGAACGCTTGGCAAAGCTGATAGATAAAGATATATCAAAAGTTCGTGAACGTGATAAACAGGACTTCTGGATATTAAAAAACCCTGAGAAAGCAAAAGCAAAAATTACAGAGAAAGAATGGGACAAATACGATCAAGAGGAATTGGATGATAAAGAGATCTATAATCTCCAGCTTAAAAGGATTACTGAGAAGGACCTGAAAAGTTTAACTGCACAGGATTTAGAAACGCTTGCGATATTTAGGGAATTTAACAGCGGCTATGCCTTAACGCAACAAATCGTAAAGAATGAAAATGTCACCCCCGAAGAGTTTGCTGTAGTCAGTGAAAACTTAGAAGCTTTACCTGGTGTTGATACTACTACAGATTGGGAACGATATTATGCATTTGGAAACACATTAAAGACTGTACTTGGAAATGTTACATCTTCTGATGAAGGCTTACCAAAAGATAAACTAGAAGAGTACCTTGCTCGTGACTATAATCGAAATGATCGGGTCGGTAAAAGTTACATTGAGCTTCAATATGAAGATGTCTTACATGGACAAAAGGGTAAGGTCAAAAATGTTACCGATAAAGCAGGGAAAATCTTGTCTACTGAAGTTGTTTCGGAAGGACAGCGTGGAAAAGACCTTGTTCTAACCGTAGACATGGATCTTCAGCTTGAAATTGAAAAAATTATAGAAGAAGAACTTTGGAAAGCAAAACAAAATTCCAAATCAGCTCTATTAGACCGCGCATTTGTTGTTCTCATGAACCCACATACAGGTGAAATATTAACAATGGCCGGAAAGCAAATTGCAAAAAATGACGAGACCAATAAACAAGAAATGCGTGACTTTGCACTTGGCAATATAACAACCTCTTATGAAGTTGGATCTGTTGTCAAAGGTGCGACGATTTTAACTGGTTATAATACAGGGGCAATTCAGCCAGGTTCAACTCAGTACGATTCGCCTTTATTGATTAAAAATACACAACCTAAGTCTTCTTGGAAGAACTTTGGAAATATTAATGACCTAAGAGCATTACAAATATCTTCAAACGTGTATATGTGGAAAACAGTGATAGAGATGGCAGGCGGGCACTATGCACCAAATAAACCACTGCCATTAGATTTAACTGCTTTTGATACTATGAGGCAATCATTTAGTCAATTTGGTCTTGGGACAAAAACAGGAATTGACCTTCCGAATGAGAGTACTGGTTATCCTGGTCCGGTTAAACAATCTGGTTTACTGCTTGACTTAGCCATTGGCCAGTACGATACCTATACGGTAATGCAATTGGCGCAGTATGTTTCAACCATTGCTAACGGCGGGTATCGTGTTCAACCTCATATCGTTAAGGAAATTCGTGAACCTATGCTTGACAACAAACAACTAGGTCCGATTTTCCAGGAAATTCAACCAACGATAATAAATCGTATCGATGGCAAGGATGAATGGATCGATCGGGTACAGGAAGGCTTTAGAATGGTTATGCAAGTAGGAGATGGTACCGGTGTTAGTACCTTTAAGGGTTCCGAGTACAATCCTGCAGGTAAAACAGGAACCGCTCAAGCTTTTTATGATGGTCCTGAAAGGAAGAAATTTGGGGAAATACCGCCAAAAGTGATGAATTTAAGTCTTGTAAGCTTTGCACCGTTTGATAATCCAGAAGTGGCAATGGCTGTTATGGTTCCATGGGCATACCAAGGAAACAGTGGCCCGGCTACTGCCAATGTGATTGGAAAAAGGGTTTTGGATACGTATTTTAATCTAAAGAAGCAGACTCCTGCGACGGAAAATCAAGACGATGCACAAAATGCCGATGGTACAGCTGAAACAACAGAAACTCAGCAAAATAATCAATAGATTTCACAAACCTGTCTCAAAAATTGAGGCAGGTTTTTTCATATTATTTTTATAAATGAACATGCTATCATTAATACATTTTATTTATGATTTACAAAAGTCATACATACCTTTACAAAACCTTTACAATCCATTAAAACAAGCTTTACAGAAGGAGTATATTATTAGTCTTGTAAGGAAAACGAACAAGATAAAAACAAACCAATTTTCGTAGGGGGAATTAAGTAATGAAAAGCTTTAAGAAATTAGCACTAACAGCAATGATGTCTGGTGTGCTAGCAATCACTGCAGCTTGTGGCGCACAAGGTACTGAAGGCAACAAAGAACAAGCCGGCGAAGAAGTAAAGCAACTTCAAGGTGAAATTAAAATAGACGGTTCATCTACAGTTTTCCCAATTATGGAAGCAGTTGTTGAAGAATATGGTATGACACAACCAGGCGTTAAAGTTTCTGTTGGTTCATCAGGAACTGGAGGCGGTTTTAAAGCATTCATCGCAGGTGAAACTGAATTAAGTAATGCTTCTCGTCCTATAAAAGATGAGGAAGCAGCCGGTCTTAAAGAAAAAGGTATTGATTTTACAGAAGTAAAATTAGCATTTGACGGACTTTCAGTAGTGGTAAATAAAGACAATGATTGGGTAGAAAGCTTAACAATCGACGATTTAAAGAAGATTTGGATCGAAGATGGTACAACGAAAAAATGGTCTGATATCAATCCTGATTGGCCAAATGAAGAAATCAAATTATACTCTCCTGGTGCAGATTCAGGAACATTTGATTACTTCGATGAAGTAATTCTTGATGAACAACCGATTGTTCAAAAAGCAACTCTTTCGGAAGATGACAATATCTTAGTACAAGGTGTTAAGGGTGATAAAAATGCAATTGGATACTTCGGTTATGCTTACTATGCTGAAAACAAAGATTCTTTAAAAGTTGTTAAAATTGATGGCGGAAATGGCCCTGTTGAGCCGAACAATAAAACTATTGAATCAGGCGAGTATGCACCATTATCACGTCCATTATTCACTTATGTGAAAAACTCTGCGATTAAAGATCAAGAAGAAGTATATGATTTCGTAAAGTTCCTTTTAGAAAATGCTGCAACATTATCTGAAGATGTTGGCTATGTAAAATTACCTGAGGCAGACTATACAAAGCAACTAGATACATTAGAAACTCTTAAGTAAGAGTTAGAATAATTTTATAGGTGAGAAGCATGGTAAAATGTGCTTCTCATCTTGTCATTGGAATGAAAGGGGTTTTCAAATTGGCCACTCAAAACACCAATTCCTTCTCGGTTCAAAAGATGATTCAAGAGAAGAAGAAAAAGAAAAGTGCTGGTGGAATTACAGAAAAAATCATGCCATATATCTTATTCCTCACGGCAGCTGTCTCTGTTTTAACAACGATTGGCATTGTCCTTACGCTTATTTTTGAGACATTTTTATTTTTTGATGCTGTATCGATTAAAGAATTCTTTACAGGTAAAGTATGGTATCCTTTTTCCGAAACCAATGGATCTTTCGGTATTCTACCGCTAATAATGGGAACTTTAAAGGTAACTGTAATAGCTGCTATTGTTGCTGTTCCTATCGGATTGGCTTCAGCCATTTATTTGAGTGAGTATGCAACTGATCGAGCTCGCAGAATTATTAAACCGATATTAGAAGTTTTAGCTGGAATTCCAACGATTGTTTATGGATTTTTTGCGCTAACCTTTGTTACTCCTATATTACGTGATATCATTCCATCCCTTGAAATTTTTAATGCTTTAAGTCCTGGTATTGTCATTGGAATTATGATAACACCGATGATAGCTTCACTTTCAGAAGATGCGATGACTTCGGTTCCAAATGCAATGCGAGAAGGTGCGCTTGCCCTGGGAGCGACTAAATTTGAAGTAGCTATTAAAGTCGTCTTGCCAGCAGCTATTTCAGGAATAGTTGCCTCTATTGTATTAGGTATCTCACGCGCTATCGGCGAAACAATGATTGTTGCAGTAGCTGGGGGATCTACACCTAATCTTGAATGGAATATAACGGGCTCCATTCAAACGATGACAGCATATATTGTCCAAGTCAGCCAAGGGGATGTAGGATATGGTACGACGATCTATTATAGTATTTATGCTGTTGGGATGACGCTTTTTGTATTTACATTAGTGATGAATTTATTGGCTCAATACATCACTCGTCGTTTTAGGGAGGAATATTAATGAATCTAATTAATCATGATACCGTAGTAAAGCGGATGAAACCAAGATTATCCAAAAATTCTATTTCAAAATGGATATTTTTTGCTTTAACTATGTTTGTTTTATTAATACTAGGAATATTATTATATCGGATATTCTCTCAAGGATTTGGCTACTTAGATTTGCAATTTTTGCAAAGTCTGCCTTCAAGGAAACCTGAAAATGCAGGGGTTTATGCTGCGTTAATTGGAACCATTTGGTTAATGGCTGTTGTTGCCCCTGTTTCTTTATTGCTTGGTGTGGGTACTGCCATCTATCTCGAAGAATATGCAAAAGAGAATGCGTTAACAAACTTTATTAAAGTTAATATCTCTAATTTAGCTGGTGTCCCTTCTATTGTTTTTGGGTTACTTGGTTTAACAGTATTTGTTCGTGCGTTAGCATTTGGAACAAGTGTTTTGGCCGCAGGACTTACCATGAGTCTACTTGTTTTGCCAGTCATTATTGTAGCTGCACAAGAAGCTATCCGTGCGGTGCCAAATCAATTAAGAGAGGCTTCATTTGGGTTAGGAGCTACTAAATGGCAGACTATTGTCCGTATTGTTCTTCCTGCTGCAATTCCTGGGATACTTACGGGCGGAATTTTGGCTCTATCTCGTGCCATTGGAGAAACTGCACCTCTTGTTGTCCTTGGAATGCCTTTATTTCTTGCATTTTTACCAAAAACATTTTTAGATAGTATTACTGTTTTACCTTTACAAATTTACAATTGGACAGGTCGCCCGCAGGTAGAGTTTCACGCTTTAGCTGCAGCAGGTATTATCGTTTTACTTTTCATGTTAATTGTTATGAATTCAATTGCTGTACTAATTCGAAATAAATTCCAGAAAAGATATTAAGGCTAGGATTTAGGGAGGCAAACTATAATGGAAACATCAACAGCCGCTGCAAATATTGTCAACACAGAAGAAAAACAAATTGTATATAAAACAAGCGACTTAGATTTATGGTACGGTGATAATCAAGCGCTAAAGAAAATAAACCTAGATATTATGGAAAATGAAGTTACGGCTATTATCGGACCTTCAGGTTGTGGAAAATCAACGTATATTAAGACATTAAATCGTATGATAGAACTTGTGCCAGGTGTTAGAACTTCAGGTGAAATTCTCTATCGAGGGAAAAATATCCTAGATAAATCCTATCAAGTAGAAGAATTGAGAACAAAGGTTGGAATGGTATTCCAAAAGCCCAATCCATTTCCAAAATCAATTTATGAAAATGTGGCTTATGGACCAAAAATACATGGTATTCGCGATAAAAAAATCTTAGATCAAATTGTTGAAAAAAGCTTACGTGGGGCTGCGATTTGGGATGAGGTAAAGGATCGTCTTACTCAAAATGCTTACGGGCTGTCTGGGGGGCAGCAACAGCGTCTCTGTATCGCCCGCTGTCTTGCGATAGAACCAGATGTCATTTTAATGGATGAGCCTACTTCTGCACTTGATCCCATTTCGACATTAAAGGTAGAAGAACTTGTACAAGAATTGAAGAAGGATTTTAGTATTATTATCGTTACTCATAACATGCAGCAGGCTGCACGTATATCTAAGAAAACTGCTTTCTTTTTAAATGGAGAAGTGATAGAATTCTCTGAAACTAATAAAATTTTCTCTACTCCAGCAGATAAGAGAACTGAGGACTATATTACAGGAAGATTTGGATGATGAGGTGAAGAGATGAGTACAAGATCGAAATTTGATAGTAAATTAACGGCTTTAAAAGAGAAACTTTTAGAAATGGAACGTTTAGCGGAGACTGCTGTTCGTGATTCACTAAGTGCCCTAATTAACCATGATATTGAATTAGCTAATGCAGTCATTGATGGTGATGATAAAATAGACACCTTAGAACATGAAATTCATGATACCGTTTTGCTTTTGATTGCAAGAGAATCACCCGTCGCAAAAGATTTGAGAACACTCAATGTGGCTTTAAAGGTTTCATCGGAAGTAGAACGTATGGCCGATATGGCGGTAAATATAGCAAAAGCAGCCATTCATATTGGTAATGAAAAGCACTTTAAAGAAATTCGTGATATTCCAAAGATGATGGATCAAGCACTTGAAATGGTCACAATGTCAATTAAAGCATATATTGATGAAGATGTTATGCTTGCACAGAATTGTGCTGAGAAGGATGATGAAGTGGATAATATGTTTGGTAAATTAGTTCATGAACTAATTAGCATGGTCCCAGAAAACCCGAATGCAACAAACCAGATTATTCAACTATCTTTTGTATGCAGATTTATCGAAAGAATTGCTGATCATTCAACGAACATTGCTGAGAATGTAATCTATCTTGTAACTGGGAAAAAATTCAACCTAAATGAGTAATAATAATCCACCTAAGATGAGACCTCTAAATGATGTCTCATCTTTTTTTTATGCTAAGAAAATTGTCACTTTATGCAGAAGCAAAATACGACAAAATACGTTTATTGTACAGTTCGCTTACCGGTGGTACCATTAAGTTTATCTATGAAAGAATATTTAGATTACTTTTGCATATGTATGTGTTTGCAGAATGGAGGAGAACAATGATTGAAGAAATTATTAAACTAAGAGAGGATGGTTTATCATTCCGAAAAATCGCCTCACAACTCAACACTACGGTTGGAAGAGTCCAATACCGATGGAATAAATATATAAATACTCAGGAAAATCATATAGTAGATGATACTGTTGAAGAGATATCTAAGAAGGAAGATGACGTTTTAGAACAGTCTTCGATGGAATATTCTCCAATTAAAGGTGAACTTCAAGTGAAACTGGTTACCCCAAGAAAAGTTATCGTTTATTGGGAAGCATCGAAGATTCCTGAGAAAGTTATTACTTTATTTTATAACAGGAAGTATGAGGAATTGGTCTACATCATTAGACTATATGATGTAACAGATATCATTTTCACAGGAGAAAATGCACATCATTACTATGATATCGCGGTACCCTATCATAAGGGACATTGGTTTATCAAAGGCCTTACAGCAAATAGGAGTTATGTAGCCGAATTAGGTGTTAAATTTAATGATAATGACTTTTTTCCAATCCTGCGCTCATATTCTGTTCAAACCCCCCCATTAGGAAATGTAAATGGAAGTGAAATTTATAATAATTTAGTACACAATCAACAAATTGATCAATACTCCCCAAAATGGATTGATTATGTAAGTACGTACAGTTATTACGGGGAAGCAAAAAATGTGGGGCAGAATAATGAATGATAAATTAATAAACGAAATGGCCCAAAAACATTCCTATGATTGGCGATTAAAAATTCTAATCCTGACATGGGAATACCCGCCAAACGTTGTAGGCGGGCTTTCAAGGCACGTTAATGGTCTTTCTGTACATTTAGCTGAGCAAGGCCACGAGGTCCATGTGGTAACAGCAGGCAATGCCAGTCTCGCGGCTCACGAAATCATGAGTGGCGTTCATGTCCATCGTGTGACGCCACTCAACAACCAAGACGACCATTTTCTATCTTGGATTGCTGGTTTGAATCTAGCTATGAGTTTCAAAGGTGAAAAAATAGCAGAAAATATAAAGTTTGATATCGTCCATGCTCATGATTGGCTGGTAGGAACGGCTGGAATTGCGTTAAAAGAAGTGCTATCGATTCCATTATTATCTACGATTCATGCGACTGAACATGGCCGGAATAATGGAATTTATACAGAGATGCAGCGGTTTATCCATGAAAAAGAACTTCAGCTCATGACAGAATCAGATCAAGTCATTGTGTGCAGTAACTATATGAGAGAAGAACTTTTAGCAAACTTCCATCTCTCAGACAAAAAAATAACCATTATTCCAAACGGTATCGAACCCTGTAATAGTAAAGTAGATTCAAATAAGATTAATCCATTTATTAAGAATAAAAGATACATTTTTTCAGTCGGCCGAATCGTAAAGGAAAAAGGGTTTGAGACGTTAATTGAGGCGGCACAGGCAGCAAAGGAACAGGGACAGGAAATTTATTTTGTTATTGCGGGTAAAGGGCCAATGCTGGAAAGATATCGGAAGATGGTAACAGAAAAACAATTAGATCATTATGTGGCTTTTATTGGCTATGTTACGGATGAGGAAAGAAATGCGCTATTAATGAATAGTGAAATAGCTGTCTTCCCTAGTTTATATGAGCCCTTTGGCATTGTGGCTCTAGAAGCTATGATTCTTGGTAAACCCACCATTGTTTCAGAAACAGGAGGGCTAAAAGGGATTGTGATGGATCGGCAAACGGGCTTGCTCGTGGTTCCAGGTGATGCAGAAAGCCTACTGAAGAATATTGAATTTTTATTACAGAATCCTCAAACAGCAGAAGAGATTGGTTTAAAAGGAATGAAGATTGTTAAGAGTTTATATGGATGGAAGCGAATTGCTTCCCAAACCGTTAACGTAATGGAAGATACTCTGTTACATCAAAGGGCCAATATGAGTGAAAAGACAAGATAGTTTAAGCAGAAATAATATCTAGGTTAACGAAATTCTGGATAGTAAAATAAGCTTTTAAAAAACACACTAGCATTTCCTTTTGAAAAATGATATTATAGAAAAGTCGTATGAACGAACTAGCTTAATCGTTTGGAGGGAAATTGACATGCGTGTAAATATTACGTTAGCTTGCACTGAGTGTGGAGATCGTAACTATATTTCAACAAAAAATAAACGTAACAACCCAGATCGTCTTGAGCTTAAGAAGTATTGCCCAAGAGAAAAGCGTACAACAGCACACCGTGAAACAAAATAAGCAGTAGGGCTTCCTGCTGCTTTTTTTGTTGTAAAAAAATAAGGAGATGACGATGCACTTGTCCGAAAAAAACCTTATACGTAAAGAAATGAAAGGGAGTCTAGCGCTTCTTTCTAAACCTAATTATGAACATTATTCCTATATAATTGCTAACACCCTATATAAAGATGAGGATTGGCAAAAAGCGAACGTCATCGGAATTACAATCTCGAAGGAACCTGAAGTCGATACATACCAAATTATACAAAAGGCGTGGGAGGAAGGAAAAGTGGTTGCCGCACCGAAATGCAATCCGAAGACAAAGACTTTGTCCTTTCGAAAAATAACGGAATTTTCACAACTTGAATCCGTTTTTTATGGATTACTTGAGCCCATTATAGAACAGACGATAGAGGTAAAGCCTGAGGATATCGAGCTTTTATTTGTACCTGGTTTAGCGTATACAAGACAGGGATACCGTCTTGGTTTTGGCGGAGGGTACTATGATCGTTATTTAACGAAATATAACGAAAAAACTATTTCTCTTGCCTTTAATCTCCAAGTCATTCCCCAATTCCCTATAGAAAAGCACGATATTCCGGTTTCAAAGATAATCACAAATGATGAGGTAATAAAAATAAAATGATTCAAACTATAGTTATTAGTACAATCATTATTTTAGGCGGCATTGCAGGTTATTTAGAACGATCATTAAGCAGTAATGGCGCCATTGCTGCTGTAATAGTAGGGGCAGCTGTCTATTTTGGATTTGGAATAAAAGGACTTCTCCTTCTTGGATTATTTTTTATCACATCCAGCCTATGGTCCAAATATAAAAGCTCAGCCAAGAAAGATATTGAAGAAAAATTAGCTAAGGGAGCAACTAGAGACTGGGGTCAAGTGGCAGCAAATGGTGGTTCTGCTGCGTTAATCAGCATTATATATTATTTTCAACAGGATTTGGTTTGGCTGATTGGTTTTATCGTTTGTCTTGCTAGTTCAAATTCTGATACCTGGGCATCAGAAATCGGCACCTTAAGTAAAAGGAAACCCTTATACATACGTACGTTTAAGCCAATTGAAAAAGGGACATCAGGAGCTGTCAGTTTATTAGGGACTACAGCTGCCATTTTTGGTTCTATGCTAATAGCTTTTGCAGGTGCTTGGCTTTTTGATCTGCAACTATTCCACGTCTTTATCATTTTCTTGTTCGGCTTTTTAGGTAATGTCATCGATACATTATTTGGCGCTTATTATCAACAGGTTTACATATGCAATAAATGTGGAATTGAAACAGAGAAAAAAGTGCATTGCCAAACGGCAGCCAAAAGAATAAAAGGGTATCATTTAGTGGATAATGATATGGTGAATTTTTTGTCAGGTTCTATTGCTGCGCTATTAGCAATGATTGTTATTTATTTTGTAACAATATAGTTTTAAGGTACGATTTCTCACCGATTAAAACTGATAAATACTTGTGAACTAATATACAATAATAGAGTAATGAATATATTAATATATCCACTATGCCCAGAGGAGGAATATCATGGTAAAAGTAAATAGAGTTGTCCTTGTTGGAACTGGTTTTGTCGGTTCAAGCTATGCTTTTGCGCTCTTAAATCAAGGAATAACTGAAGAACTTGTGCTAGTTGATTTAAACGAGGCCAAAGCTGAAGGGGATGCGATGGATTTAAATCATGGTTTGCCATTTGCACCATCACGAACCAAAATTTGGTATGGAAGCTATGCGGATTGTGATCAAGCTGACCTTGTTGTGATCACGGCTGGCGCTAACCAAAAGCCAGGCGAAACTCGTCTTGACCTTGTAGAGAAGAACACTAATATTTTTAAAGGGATTGTTGAACAAATAATGGCAAGTGGTTTTGATGGTATTTTTCTAGTTGCAACGAATCCGGTTGATATTTTAACCTATGCAGTATGGAAGTTTTCTGGGCTTCCAAAGGAACGTGTAATTGGTTCGGGTACAATTTTAGATACTGCTCGATTCCGCTTTTTATTGGGACAATATTATGATGTGGATACACGTAATGTTCATGCCTACATTATTGGGGAACATGGAGACACTGAACTTCCAGTATGGAGCCACGCAGATATTGCTGGAATGAAAATATCTGAATGGACAAGTAAGCATGAAACGAACCAAGAGGACCTTGACAATATATTTATCAATGTACGAGATGCAGCGTATCATATTATTGAACGAAAAGGTGCGACCTATTATGGAATTGCGATGGGACTTGTTCGATTAACAAAAGCGATTTTACGTAATGAGAATTCAGTATTAACTGTTTCTGCTTATTTAGATGGGGAATACGGTCATAAAGACGTCTATATTGGCGTCCCTGCCGTGGTAAATCGCGGTGGTATCAGAGAGGTCGTAGAACTTGACCTAAATAAGAAAGAGAAGGAAAAATTCTCAAACTCCGTGAAGGTACTAAAGGAAACAATGGATCCTGTTTTAAGTAAATACTAAAAAGAGTTGGATAAAAATAGACTCCTGCTCACACAATATGGGTAGGAGGGATGAATAATGTCTCGTATGTTGACATCCATATTTATGATTGGGTCAATCGGCTATGTTGCATTCCGCTTTAGGTATCGAATCATTAACGTAATGCTAAGGTCTGGCTGGATGCGTCGACTTGCCGTAGGCTCCATCATGAGCTTTCCAGGTGTGAAAAACAAAATGATGCAGACCGTTTTTGGAGGACCAACTGAAAGACCATCTGAATGGTGAAAACCACAGATGGTTTTTTTATTGAAAAAATGCGGTCCTTATTAACCTGTTTTTGTCATTATTAGGCGAGTTTTTCGTTTATAATGAAATAAACGGTAAACAATGTTACAAAAATAGTCCTAATAGAAAGTAGTGGGCGTATTGAACAATAAAGAAGATTACCTCTTTTGGAGATTAGCTTATTTTTTCGTTTCAGAACAAGGCTACCGAATCGTTCAATTATTTGATAATCAAAAAGAATTATGGCTGGAAAGACTGGAAAATAAAAAAGCCCCAATCATTCGGTTATTACGACAGGATTTAGACTGGAGCAATACCATGCAAAGAGATATAGAATTTACCGCCTCAAATGGTGAAAAGGTTCGAAAACAGCTTGGTCGTGGAGAGCTTTCGATTTTAAATGTCTATATTAGTCAGTATCCACCTGTTGATGAGTACGAATTTCGGCTGGTACGTCCATTTATTTTCCCTCAAAGTAATAAAACTAGTGTTAGTTCTGTACTAATAACCCGTGATCAATATGAGGAAGGATTTAAAACTTTATCAACCAGGATTGAAAGCGAAGTCTCCTTCCCCGTTCATGAAGAGTATTCTGAGCAAGATGTTAATGCTCAAAAGAAAGCAACATTAGACTTTGCGATACAATCAGCAAGGAAAGAGAAAGAAATATTTACGAATGGGAAGCCATTTTTTACATACTTTTTTATGACTATCCAGGTGGCTGTTTTTTTATTGTTAGAGCTACAAGGGGGAAGTACTAATACATCTACACTAATTAAATTCGGGGCAAAATTTAATCCATATATTTATGACGGAGAATGGTGGAGATTCATTACACCCATTTTCCTGCATATAGGTTTTTTACATTTGGCCATGAACACCTTGGCACTGTATTTTTTAGGTCCTGCTGTGGAAAGAATCTTTGGGAATTTACGATTTCTACTTATTTATCTATTTGCGGGTATATCAGGAGTTATTGCCAGTTTTATCTTTAGCCCAAATATTTCTGCAGGAGCTAGTGGAGCAATCTTTGGTTGTTTTGGAGCATTGCTTTATTTCGCTCTCATATATCCGAAACTTTTTTTTCGAACAATGGGACCAAGTGTTATAACGGTTCTTGTCTTTAATTTAATATTTGGTTTTACCGTCTCAATTGTAGATAATGCTGGACATTTAGGCGGATTGGCCGGTGGTTTTCTTGCAGCAGGGATTGTGCATTTCCCTAAAAAGAAAAAGCCATTTTTGCAGGTGCTATTTTTGTTGGTATCTGCAGGTATTATTTACGGCTCGCTATTGTATGGCTTTGAACATTCCAAGACAGGTGGAAATGAAAGTTCCACAATGATGTTAGCGCAAGAATATATAAAACAGGAAAATTATGAACAAGCATATGGCGTTTTAACGAAATATGCAGAATCCAATCAACCATCTGCGGAGGTATATTTTGCGTTATCGTTTATTGAAATCAAGCTTGGCGAGCTAAAGGAAGCGAAATCACATCTTCATAAAGTGATTGAACTGGATCCGGACTTACCGGAAGCATACTACAATCTTGCATTAATTTATCTAGAGGAAAATGACGTATTGAATGCAATGGAAAATGCTGAAAAGGCAGTGGAAATAAGACCAAGTCAACAAGAATACGCTGATTTGGTTCAAGAACTTAATCGACTGCTCCCATCATCTGACGGAGGACAATAGGCTCACCCGAAGCAGTTTCGATTAACACTAAAATATGAGTCTTATCCGTTGCAATTAAAATTAGCGGAAGTGTACTGCCTCTGGGATTTTCACTAGTTCCGTCCGCTTTTTTTATACCTAGTATATAGTTTTTATATAAGCCTTCCCAAAGATTACCTACAATTGCATCGGTCTGTGATTTTGTAAAACCAGGCAATACATTCTTTGCCAGTTCATTGAATTGGCTGAGGGGGTAAGCCTGGTAATTTTTTAAATTAATTGCAAAATGGCGCAGTGCTTTGTTCCAGCTTAGCTGGAGCATTCTCTCGGTTTGTTGGTCCAGTTGTTTCTTGATTTTTTCTTCATCTGCGGCAGGGGTAATAAAGTAAATTTGATCAGATGACATGGCATGTGAGCTGGAAATTTGATCCTCCTTATCATGAAGCTCCGCATGGTGAAAAGTAATTGCTTGTAAAAGTGAACTATTATCAATCTTCATTCTTTTTTCCTGTTCAATCTCTGCTGTATTTTGTTTCCATTTCCACATTTCATCTAATAGGCGGCCATTGGCATATAATAGGGCAGCATCCTGTCTTAAGTAGGCTTTCCGGTCAAGAGTGGAATGTTCTTTCCAGAGGATATTATGGGATTGTTGATCGGTCATCGCTAGTGTAGTCTCTGCCGTTTTGAAGGTTACATTTGGGTCAATAGGGAAGTACGTAATACTTTCCTGTACCTTCGGATTGGCATGCTGATATATACCAATAGCTAGAATAAGGGTAATTGATATTCCTAGTACTAAATAGATTCTTATCATCTAATCCCAACCTTCTTTTACTATTAATGGAGTATAGTAGTTATAGTAAAGGTTATGGGAACAACTTGTTGGACATGCAAGAATTTTATATGGTTAGAGTTGCTTTCTTAAGAACGTCTTGAGAGCAGCAGGGGCTTAAGGTATACTTTACATGTAATGTTTCTTATTCTTTAAGTAAGAGGGCTAAATAAAATGAAGTCAATCTATGATATTCAACAATTATTAAAGCAATATGGAACGATTATTTATATTGGTGACCGAATAGCTGACCTTGAATTGATGGAGTCAGAATTAAAAGACTTATATCAAGCCCAGCTAATAGAACCCAAAGAATACTCGACTGCATTGTTAATTTTAAGGCATGAAATAAGATTCTTAAAAGAAAAAGAAGAAAAAGATAGGTGATTACAGTGTCAGAACAATGGATAGTTGGAGTTGACCTTGGAGGGACAACAACCAAATTAGCTTTTATAAATTTGAACGGAGAAATCCAGAATAAATGGGAGATTCCAACGGATAATTCAAACGAAGGTCAAAATATTACCGCGAATATTTCTATTGCAATCAATCAAAAGCTAGAAGAATTGAAAGAGCAGAAAACTAAATTAATTGGAATTGGTATGGGGGCACCAGGACCGATAGATTATGAGACTGGTGTTGTCTTAAATGTTGTTAATCTAGGGTGGAAAGATAACTTTCCTTTACAAGAGAGCTTGCATTCTTTAACGGGCTTACCAGTTGCTATTGAAAACGACGCTAACTGTGCTGCATTAGGCGAAATGTGGAATGGCGCAGGTAAGGGCGCAAGTAATCTAGTATGCGTGACACTTGGAACGGGTGTAGGCGGTGGAGTTATTGCTAATGGTAATATTGTTCGAGGTGTTAACGGTGCCGCTGGGGAAATTGGTCATATAGCGTCAATACCTTTTGGCGGTGCACCTTGTAATTGCGGAAAGTCTGGCTGTCTCGAAACCATTGCATCTGCAACTGGCATTGTACGCTTAGCAGAGAATGAGCTATCGAATTCCGAATCAAAGGGAGAGCTTGCTGCACTCCTTGTGGAAAATGGAAAAGTTACAGCAAAGGATGTTTTTGATAGTGCTCGTAATGGTGATGAACTTGCAAATAAAGTCCTCCATGAAGTCAGTTTTCATTTAGGATTTGCTCTAGCGAATATTGCTAATACACTGAATCCCGAAATGATTGTTCTGGGTGGTGGAGTTTCGCGTGCCGGTGATATTTTATTGGACACGGTGAAAGCAAATTTTTCTAAGTTTACTTTTTCGGCGGCTAGGGATTCTACAAATCTTTCGCTTGCCACACTAGGAAATGACGCTGGAGCAATTGGTGCAGCATGGCTGATAAAAAATAAACTAAACTTATAAGAAAATATCCTAAAAACCTGCATCCAAATGCAGGTTTTTATTATGCTCATTTTCTACCACCTTTTGTCATATCATTTTTATGATGGAAGGAGGAAGAAATATGGAGGTTAGAGTCCGGGAAGGTGACTCCTATGCGTATTATGGCCGATTATTCATGGTTCCACTAGAACTTATTATCGATTCAAACGAGAAGGTAAATCCATCTAATTTGAAAACTGGCACGAAAATAATGATACCAGGCTATGTTTCTGTTCCATACACCATAAAAGAAGAGGATACATTATGGAAAATTAGTAAGGCAAAAAATTTATCCATTGATGCCATAATGATACTAAATCAAATGCAAAATCCAAATCAAGTAGTACCCGGTGAAACCCTATATTTGCCTGAGCGTATTTCACAACAACATGTTAGTTTGAAACTGCCTTATGGTTCGAAAATTTTAACGAAGCAGATCAAAGCGTTAAAAAAGTTTTATCCATTTATAAATGTAGATAGAATTGGCACTAGTGTTCTAGGTAATCATATTCAAGAAATAAGGATTGGAAAGGGTTTAAAAAAAGTTCATATGAATGCTTCTTTTCATGCGAATGAATGGATTACATCCATGATTTTAATGAGCCTTGTTAATCAATACCTTGTTTCTTTAACGAATCGAAGCCAATTAGCAGGCATTAATACGATAAATTTATATAATGAAACAGAACTCTCCATTGTTCCAATGGTAAATCCGGATGGGGTGGATCTCGTATTGAATGGACCGCCAACAGGCAGTCGTCAAGAGGTATTGAAGATAAATGAAGGTAGTGGTGAATTTGTCCATTGGAAAGCAAATATAAGAGGGGTAGATTTAAATAATCAGTTTCCAGCTAATTGGGAGATTGAGCAGGAAAGGAAGGCACCAAAGTCGCCTGCACCTAGAGATTATCCAGGAAGCTCTTCTTTATCAGAACCAGAAGCAAAAGCAATGGCTGATTTAATAAAGAACAATCAATTTGATCGTATTCTTGCCTTTCATACTCAAGGAGAGGAGTTTTATTGGGGATATGAAGGATTTGAGCCACCTGAATCTGAATTCTTAGCAAGAGAATTTGAACGGGTGAGTGGATACAAGGCAATACAAAATGTTGATAGTCATGCTGGATTTAAAGATTGGTATATTCAAGAATATAAACGCCCTGGTTTCACACTTGAATTGGGAAGGGGCATAAATCCGCTGCCTTTATCACAAATTCATGACATTCTCAAAAGAGTTGAGGGAATATTTCTAGCGTCACTTTATTTGTAAATAACCCCCCTTTACGGCTTGTAAAATGATTTCAATGACATTAAAATAAATTATTGTGTTGGTCTTTATTGATAAGAAAAAGTCGTAAGTATGCGACTTTTTTCTTATTTCTAGAATGTGCTGTAATTATTGAAACATTTCTGTAAAATAAACGTACTAATTAATGTGAAGAAATTGGAGGGAGGGGGAAAATGAGCTTTAGCAAATGTACTTTACTAATAAAATTTATTTTTCAAATTATATTTTTGCTCGTTTTTGCCTCTTTTTTTAGTGCGTGCGCACATCAACAAGATGCCGAACCCAGCCCTTCTAAAGATACTGACAAGGAAAATGTCCCGCCAGCACAACCTGAAGATACATGGAAACTCCCCATTGAAATTCCAGAAGGTGAATTTTACAAAGTTGGCGGCTGGTATTCCGACCATCAAATACTTTATATTACCAATCTTGAACAATCATCGTCTGTTTATCTTTATAATCTTTTAACAGGCAGTAGTGAATTACTTTATAAGAGTGAAGTCCCAATTGTCACTTTACAGACAAGCCCATCAAAAAAGAATATACTTATTCAATCATCCCCTTCTACGTATGAAGGACAAGTTACCATCCTCTCTCTAGAGGGCTCAGAAATCTTGAAACAAGCTATACCATCATATGAATTAGCTTTTGAATGGAACCCATTTAATGAGTCTCAGATACTCATCTCATCTTTTAATGAAGATTGGACATTTCAAATGTTGCTTTTAGACATTGAGCAAAGAGAGACAACTGAACTAACACTTCCTCAACCATTTGTTAAATGGCTGGGAAATGAGGAAGTTGCCTATCTGAATTGGAATGATGATGGACCATCTCTTTTTGCTCCCCTCATGATGAAAAGTTTACGTGCTGAGACGGGGGAAGAAATATTTACAGATGTACTTCAATTCGCAGCTTTCAATGACATTTTAATGACTGTTACGGTTAAGGATGATGAACAGTTACAGGCTACTTATACTTTTTATGATGAGGACAAAAGGATAGTAAATTCTTTTTCGATTCCTCATTTATCAATGTTTTCCGGCTGGTTGGTCCCTTACAATGATTTAAATGTCAGTAAAGGAGAGTTTCTTACCCTTAAACCAGTGAAAAGTGCAGAGGCTGATGCTTACCGTGAAGGTTTTGAGCTTGTTTCCTATGATATTAATAACGGCAAACGTAACGTTATTTTGAATGGCCTGAAGAATGAACCAATTCTGTTATCCCCTTCTGGCAAATTTGCACTGTACGGTAATCGTTTTGAAAAAGTCATTGATTTAGAAACAAAAGAATTAAGGGAGCTTATAGAAAAATAAAAAGACTGCCAGTTGGCAGTCTTTCAATTTTGTTTAGTGTGTACCAGTAGGGAAACCACTTTCAATAAGCGTCATGATTGCAAACCAGCCAAAAACCGCCAATGTACCTACTGCAAAAAATGCTCCTAATAAATTTTTATTTTTTAGGGCAGTGAATGCACCATAAGCAGCAAGTAATGCTACCAAAGCAAAAATAATAACTACTCCCATTAATAAAGCCCCCTTTATTAGATAATACTTGGGCTTAGCCCAACACATTTCTAAGAGTTATGTAAGAATATTATATACATTCGATTCTTATTTTATATTCTTTTTAATCATTTGTCGAGGGCTAAAAGGTTAGCAATGAAGCTTACATAGTGTAAAATAATAGTAACGTAAAATAGTTGGAGGTATGTTAGAAATGAAATGGTCACAAATCCCGTTGGGAGTATTACAAACAAATTGTTACGTCGTTGAAAGTCCTGACAAATCCTGTTTAATCTTTGATCCAGGGAGCGAAGGGAAAAAGCTAATAAAGTGGTTATCAAAAAGAGAGCTTAATCCAATTGCTATTTTTTTAACACATGCACATTTCGACCATATCGGCGCTGTTGATGAGATAAGAGATTATTATAATATTCCGGTTTATATACATGAAGAGGAAGAAGATTGGCTGATAGATCCTGCATTAAATGGTTCTAAGTTTTTTCAAATGCAAGAGTTAATGAAAATGAAAAAAGCAGACTTCATCTTAAAAAAAGAAGAAACGATAACAATTGGTAATTTCACGTTTTCTATCTTTGAGACTCCAGGACATTCTCCTGGAAGTGTGTCGTATTACTTTGAGTCAGAGGGATTTGTTGTATCAGGGGACGCGTTATTCAAGAGCAGCATTGGCAGAACAGACCTGCCAGGTGGTAATCATAAACTTCTAATGAAGAGCATTCATGAAAAATTATTATTTTTACCTGAAGAAACAACGGTATTATCAGGACATGGACCAATAACCACGATTGGGGAAGAGATGGATAGTAATCCATTTTTAAATGGGTTTTAATTCATTGTTCATTGTAAACAAAGAAAAACCCTTCTCGAATGAGAAGGGTTTTTCTGGGGGACGTTCTATTCATATTAAAAATGGGAGGGGATATCGTTAAGCTACTAGAATAACAATATAATAAAGTTTTCACTATGTCAATGATGTAAACCTACATAAAGGAGCTTTTATGATTACCTACTTAAAGAGTTTAATTTCAAGCTCACCAACGAACTTAATTTCCTATGCAGAATACATTGAAGCAGTTCTCTACCATCCTGATTATGGGTACTATATGAAAGATAAACAGAAAATTGGCAGTAAAGGTGATTTTATTACTACAAGTAATATTTTCGATATCTATGGCCGAATGGTTGCGAAATGGTTTGCAAGTGTTTATAAAAAGCATGATCTTGAACCGAATTTCTGTGAAATTGGGGCCGGCAATGGACGTTTTGCCCATGCATTTTTACAGGAATGGGAGAATTCCATCAAAACACCAATCAATTATATGATTGTAGAAAGCAGTCCATATCATCTGAAATTACAGAATGAATTGATCCCCTCTCACCATAACGTAATCCAAGTAAACCACCTAGATGAACTAGGGTGTTTTAAAGGGATGGTTTTTTCAAATGAATTATTTGATGCCCTGCCCGTTCATGTCATAGAGAAAGAGAACGGTCAATTATACGAGGTTATGGTAGGAATAAAGAATGAAACCTTATATGAAGAGAAGGTTTTATTAACCAATCCAGCCATTTATTCCTTTTTAGAGGAAAGTATGCTGGAACTAAAAGATAATCAGCGAATAGAAGTGCCTTTGTTAATGGAAGGCATGATTCTAGATATATCGAGGGTATTAACGAAGGGGCTGGTAGTGACCGCTGATTATGGATATACGAAAGAAGATTGGAAGCATCCTTCAAGAATGAAGGGAAGTTTAAGAGGGTATTATCAGCATCAGATGATTGATGATGTTTTGGAGCATCCTGGAGAAATGGATATAACAACACACATTCATTTCGATTGGTTTATTCAAAAGGGTGAGCAAGCGGAGTTAGTATTTCATTCCAAGTTAAGACAGGATGAGTTTTTATTAAAAGCAGGAATCTTAAAGGAATTAGAAAACCATTACGACCCTAATCCTTTTTCAGAGGTTAGCAAACGAAACCGTGCAATAAGGAGTTTAATTATGCCATCTGGAATAAGTTCTTTTTTTCATTTGATCATTCAACAGAAAGGTATTATTAATACGGATCATTTTGAAGAAGAAGAAGAAGAATAAAAAACACCGGAGAAGAACTCCGGTGTTTTTTATGTGTTGATTACTTCTTAATGTCCTCCAACTCCACCAAGCGGCATCATAAATGTTGTCCAATAAGTGAAGCCTGCGAAGAATACGGTTAAATATGCTCCGAAAACATACATATACATACGTTCGGAAAGTTTAAGATAGCTTAACAAAACAAAGAATCCAGTTTGGGCTAGGAATAGCATTGCAGTCTTATCCATATCTCCTAGATAGAACATTACGGTAAATATACCCGTCCAGAAACCCAAAACTCTGAACATGCGATCCATATGTATCCCTCCTTTTCCCCTACAGTACCATCATGCAATATTATAAAGAAAAGGAGTTCAAAAGTAAATAAAGTTTCAAATTAGTTTGTAACTAGTGCCTGGTAGGAGCAAGTTTCACAACCAGCAATGATATTATCCTTCTCAACTAACTCTACAGATTCAAATAAAGCTTCAAACATTCCTTTTAGAAACTCATGATGCATAGCACAAACACTTTCATGCTCCTCTGCGACTTCTTTGAAGGGACAATTATAGATCTGGAAGTAGATTTTTGTTTGATCTCCATTTGCTTCAAATTCTGGATAGAACCCAGCTAAAGTGGCTGCACTTTTGAGTATTGTTAATTTCTGATCAAAATCTATTTCTTCTCCAAAAGATTTTTTTGCTAGTTCTTGTTCAATAACTTCTGTACCAAATCGCTTCCCAGTTAAGTATAGTGCCTGTTTACCTGCTTCACCCAATGTCAGCATGGTAGAAATGGCTACTTTGGATAATAACATGTAATCCCGGAACGGAAAGTGCAATTGAATAACATCATCTGATAAACGGTATAACCTGCTTGGTCTGCCGCCTTTACCTGTCTTTTTAGTTTCAGATGCTAACATGTTAACATCCTCAAGCTTAGATAAGTGTAATCTTGCAACGTTCGGATGGATATTAAAATTCTCTGCAACCTCTTGTACTGTCACTTCTTGATGACGTTTTGTAATGTATTGGTAAATGTAGTACCTGGTTGGATCTGATAAAACATTTGTTATCTTTAATGTTTGTTCCATCACTGTTCACCTCGAACCCCCATAATTTAATCCAATTATAATACAGCTATTTAAACATGGGAATGAGGTTAACAATGTTAACACTATATGTTTAGAAAATGTTCACAATTGCCGAGTGCTTGGAGACCAATGCTTATACAAAAGTTAAACAAGGTATATACACGTTGTTTGTCAAGGGTTATTTTTCGGTAGAATTAGTAGTGAAAAAAGTAAAAAATATTTTCAAACAGGATGATTAATGAAGGAAAAGCTTGAAAGGTGTCGAATAATTGCAAAGACAAAATAAAAAGGTGGTGTTATTTATTGTAAGTGCAATCGAAATACTAGCAAATAGAATTATTACAGATGCAGCTCGAAATCAAGCAACTGATATTCACATTGTTCCCAGGAAAAAAGACACACTTATTCAAATCCGCTTAACCAACAAACTCATCCCCCGGTTATCACTTCCAAAAGATGAATGCGACAGATTAATTTCACATTTTAAATTTACAGCAAATATGGACATAGGAGAACGACGACGCCCTCAAAGCGGTGCTATTTTTTGTGAGGTGGACGGAAAACTAATGGGTCTTAGACTATCAACCCTTCCTTCTAATAACCGAGAAAGTCTTGTTATTAGACTTCTGCCCCAACAAGAACAGATTCCCTTTCATCAGCTCTCACTTTTCCCTGGTATGACCAGAAAGCTACTCGCTCTCCTAAAACATGCGCACGGTCTTATAATATTTACAGGTCCGACTGGATCTGGCAAAACGACCACCTTATATTCCCTTTTAAATGAAACCGCACATCTTTTTCATCGAAATGTTATCACACTTGAAGACCCCATCGAAAAAAACTACGATTCTGTTTTACAAATACAAGTGAATGAAAAAGCAGGTGTGACCTATGCGGCCGGTTTAAAGGCCATTCTACGTCATGATCCAGACATTATTATGGTGGGGGAAATTCGTGATGCGGAAACAGCGAAGATTGCAGTCCGAGCTGCATTGACGGGGCATTTAGTTCTTTCGACCATGCATACAAGAGATGCAAAGGGTGCGGTTTATCGTCTCCGTGAATTTGGTGTAAATTGGCTAGAAGTAGAACAAACCTTAATTGCTGTAACTGCACAGCGATTAGTAGAATTAACATGTCCCTATTGTCAAGGGGAGTGTTCACCATTCTGTTATTCATATGGAAGATGGAAGAGGGCAAGTGTTTTTGAACTTCTATCAGGGAGAAACCTTAATGCTGCCATGAAAGAAGCAAAAGGTGAAAATATTATTTCACGGTACACGACAGTAAGGGAAGTAATCAAGAAAGGGATAGCTTTAGGTTATATTAAAGAATCTGAATATGAACGCTTGGTGTATGAACATGAAGCGACATAATTGGCCGATTAATGAGCAGGCTCTCTTATTAAAACGGATAGGAGAATTATTGGCACGGGGTTACCCAATTGCAGAAGCAATTGAATCAATATCTTTGCATTTACCTAAGAATCGAAAGGAGGAGCTGTATCAATGTTTAGTCGATTTGAGAAATGGGATATCCTTTCAGGATGTTCTAAGTAATTTAGGATTTCAAAAAGACTTAATTGGTTACGTCTATTTTGCGGAACAGCATGGCAGCTTCGCAGAAGCACTCTTGGAAGGAAGTAATTTGGCAATAGTAAAAGAGAAAGATAGGAAAAAATTATTGAAACTGTTACAGTATCCAGCTTTGCTTTTTGTTATTACTAGTTTTTTGTTTGTATTTGTCCAACAATCATTGCTGCCCAAATTTACAGACATCTTCGCCTCAATGAGGCTTGAAGCTAATTTCTTTATGAAAGTACTTTCCTCATTTAAAGTTTATTTTCCATTCGTAATGATGGTCTTCCTATCATTGGTGGCAATAGGTGCCATTTATTATGTTTTTGTATTTAGTAAAATCTCCATCCTGCAGCAGCGTTCACAGCTTGTAAGAATACCAGTGGCAGGAAAAATCCTTCGATTATTATTTACCCATTATTTTGCTGTCCAACTCAGCTTCCTTTTAGCGGGTGGAATTTCCGTGTTAGAAGCCTTGCTATTATTTGAGAAGAATACTAGACAGCCTTTTTATAGCAAGCTGGGATTGGAAATTAAGGAGAAGCTTTTAACTGGTGAGAAACTAGAGTCTATCTTATCTTCCTTTTCATTCTTTGAAAGAGAATTCCCGATGATCATAAAACATGGACAAGAAAATGGAAAATTGGAGCAAGAGTTACTTTTTTTCAGTCAGCATTGTGTTTTAAATATGGAGGAAAGAATAGAAAAATGCCTAAAAACGATTCAGCCTATACTATATCTCTTTATCGGGTTTCTCGTTGTATCAATGTACTTAGCCATCTTACTCCCAATGTTCCAGCTATTAGAAGGAATTTAGGAAAAAGGACGGCCATTCGAAACAAGATAAAATATTAAAATGGAGGAATGAATGATGATGAAAAATGAAAAAGGTTTTACTCTTGTTGAAATGATGATTGTTATGCTGGTTATCTCTGTTTTATTAATTGTAACCATCCCAAATGTAGCAAGGCATAATACCAACATTAACAACAAAGGCTGTCAGGCATTTGTGAAAATGGTTCAAGCGCAGGTACAATCTTATATTATGGAAAATAATAAGGTGCCAACGATGGCAAATCTAATTACAGATGGATATCTTATTGAAGATGCTGGTTGTCCGAATGGAACAAAGAGTATACAAATTGATTCAGAAGGAAAAGTATCGGCAGTACCTACAACGTAATGCTCCAATGTCAAAAGGGATTTACATTAATTGAATCTTTGATTGTTCTCTCCATCTTTCTAATTATCTCCTCTATAACTGCCTTTAACATAAAACCTCAATATTATTCAACTGTTGATAAGGCCTTTATTTCCCAATTAAAAGCAGATTTATATTATGGTCAGCAGTATGCTATGGCTCATCAGATAGAAGTAAAAGTTATCTTCTATGAACATGAGCACATGTACACAATCGCTACAGGCAGTAAACAGCTAGTTGAAAGAAATCATTCTCCAATGATTACTGTGACTCAAGGATCGATTCAATTAGTCTTTAAGTTTAACCCAAATGGAAATGTAGACAGATTCGGTACATTATTTATTCGGACACAACAAAACAATTATCGATTCATTCTTTTGATTGGAAAGGGACGGTTTTATGTTACGGAAGAGTAATGGATTCTTTTTACTTGATCTCCTATTATCGCTTTCTGCATGGTTTATGATGGGCATGTTTTTTATGCCATTATTAATAGATTTATCCAACCAATCTCAACAGCTAGTAAGGGATAAAAAAGGAGAACAGTTTTTATTTGAAGAACTCCAAGCAAATTTAACAGAAGTGAGAACAAGCTCAAATTACTCGATCTTTCATAATGGAACTGAATATAAGATTTATTGGAATCATTTGTCAGGTATTGAAAAGGAGGTGTGTGTGAAGGTTGATGAAACTGCCTTACTTCGAGGAACGGAAATTTGTAAAGTACCTGAATGAAAAAGCCTTTACGCTCCTTGAAGTGCTTTTTGCTTTTTCGATTTTTATGATCATTGCATTCTTCATGCTTCCTGTTCTTCATATCATTTTAGATAATAATGACTCAACTGGAAGGCTTCAGGATATGGAATGGGATGTTTTTTGCAGCCAGATCAAAAAAGAGATTCGTATTAGCTCTAAAGCCGATGTTGTATCAGGGAGACTGGTGCTGACGAATAATAATGAAACGATTAACTACGAGAAATATGGGAGTAACATTAGAAGGCGTGTCAATTCTTTGGGTCACGAGATATTACTACAAAATGTATCTTCCGTCACTTTTATCAGGATAAATAACTCCGTGAAAATAATCGTATTAGATGTTTGGGGGAAAGAATACACTGTTGTAGTGTATCCCTATATTCAATGGGTTCCGATTGTATGAAGAATAACGAACAAGGGTTTACGTACCCATTAACTTTAGCAATGCTTCTCCTATTTCTTTCACTCTTTTCTTTTCGTGTCGATCAATTGTTAACCGAAAGGAAGCTGGCTCATGAAACTAACCTAATTCTACAGGAGGAGTATTATTTTCATTCTTCGGTTAAAAAAGTTGAAGAAATCATGCTATTGGGAGGTGTAATCCCATCAAAAGGTACATTTACCTATTTAAAAGGAAGCATGGGATTTCAAGCTGACATTCCAATTGGAACTATACAGAAAATCAACTTTACTCTTAAAATGCATACTGGTGAAACAGTAGTAGGACGCGGTTTTTTCGATATTACTTCTAAAAAAATGATTAAGTGGACTGAAATTTATTAAGCGTACTAGTTGTTTGAAAAATTAAAATATGGACATACTTTTAGTGAAGAATGAAGGCAGGTGTGTCCATGAAAACAAATGATTACGTGAAATATATGACTCAAACTCTTGTTAAATATGCGGACCAGCCAAAAGATGAAAGAAAAAGGCTCAGGGAAGAAAGAAAACAAACGAGAGCGTCTTTTTGGTATCGTTGGTTCGGGATTCTTCCCTATATATTTTATATTGAAGTGAAAAACAGAAGAAGAAAAGAGTAAAGAAGCAGATTCAAAAACTGCTTCTTTACTCTTTTACACAGCATTATCGGTTAAATAAAACAATCCACCATTTATAAATGAAATGTTTATTTTTGGTTCATATTGGTCTTGCAAGGCTTTTTTCTCTGTTTCATAATTTTCATTTTCCTCCTCCACATCCTCGTAAAAATGATCAAGAAGACGCAAATCTTGCTCCCAGCGTTTCCGAGCTTCCTCGGCCCACGTATGGTCATCTTCATTAATTACAGCTTTCAGATAGTGTTCGATTCTCGACATTCCGCTTTTTGGCTTAACAAGAGGTGAAAGAGTAAACGAATAATCCGGTATTTTCGGTGTCAGTTGGACATTCTGCAGTCGCTCATGAAAATCCTCAATCATTTGTCCATTAATAAGCTGCAAACCAATTGATTTATAAATATCCCGCTTACGGTCGCATTGATACGAGATCTTAACATTCATGCAAAGCCAAGGCATTAATGGAGTTTGTTGTTGACCATTACGGTGATTCTCATAAAGCCTGATATAGCTAGACAGCTTTTTGGTTGATTGAAAAATTTGGTGCAGACGAGGAGAACCAAAATGAACGGTTTCTCCCTTAATATGTTCAGGTACTATCTGAGGGTTCGTAATAAACGTAAGCTTCATCGGATTAGGTATTCCGCCAGTTTTTTCTAAGTAATGCCAATAAAAAGGTCGGTTCATTAATTCTTTATCGAGTTCGATTGTTAATTGAACCGTTAGGTATCCTGGTCCATTTTCTGTTATTTCACATTCATTAGCCAGAAAATAGCGTATCAGAAAATTATGAATTTCCAGCTGCTGCATGTGAATCCTCCTTCTGCATATCTTTAGCTAAATCAATCATTGATGTAAGATTTTCCATCTTAATCCGCATTTCTCCCTCAGAGCAGGATTGTCCAAAAATATCAATTAGATGATCTTCAATACTTCCAAAGTCTAACTTCGTTAAAATATCGTCTAAATCACCAATTACTTTTTCAAAGAGTTCAATTTTTTCATATAGTAGCTTTAATATATGTTCTTCCACTGTGTTCTGAATTGCAAAATTGTAGATCATTACATCCTTTTCTTGCCCTAGACGATGGATCCTCCCGATTCTCTGCTCCAATCTCATTGGATTCCATGGTAAATCGAAATTTATTATATGATTACAGAATTGAAGGTTAATACCTTCTCCACCCGCTTCAGTCGCGATGAGTACTTGTGCATGCTTTTGAAATAGCTCACGCATCCAATCTTTTTTACCTCGTTTAAAGCCCCCGCGGAACGGAACGGATGATATCCCGTTTTGTTTTAAATACCATTGGAGGTACATTTGGGTTGCTCTGTATTCGGTAAAAATAATAACCTTATCATCAATTTTTTGAATCAATTCCAAAGCCTTTTCCGCTTTAGAGTTGCTCGAAACTGCTTCCACTTTTGAAATTAAATGTTGAATCTGGTCTTGAAACTCCTTCGTAGGGTTTTCTTTTTTCTGAAGCATGTTTTTAAGTGTATAAAAAACTGCCTCCCTGCTGCTGCAGGCTTCCCTCTGCAGGGTCATCACCGAGAATGCACTTGTTTGGACCCAATCGCCTTCGCTCTTTAAATCAGTAATAGCTTGGTACAATTCTTTTTCCTCGGGTGTAAATTCAATCGGTATAGTTTCAACATGTCTTTTGGTCCATTCAATGCCTGTATCCGCACGTCGGTTTCGAATCATTACCTTATTAACCAACTCTTTTAAATGCTCATTATCATTTAATGAGCGTGCATCCCGTTTGTATTTATCATAGAATGCTGTTTCACTGCCTAAATGGCCAGGTTTTAATAGGGATACGAGGTTAAAAATTTCACCAATTCGATTTTGAATAGGTGTAGCAGTGAGAAGCAGACAAAACTTCTTTTTAAGATTTTGTACAAACTCATAGTTTTTTGTCTTGTTGTTCTTAAGTTTGTGAGCCTCATCAATAATAATTAAATCATAGTCCTGTTTATTGATAATATCGCGGTGTGGATCCCGTTTTGCAGTATCTATTGATGAAACGACAACATCGCATTGTTCCCAAACATAGCTTTTCTTTTGAGAAACCGCAGGTATAAAAAATTTACTATTCAATTCATAAGCCCATTGGGTTACTAAGGAAGCTGGGACAAGAATGAGAACTTTTTTTACAAGTCCACGAATCATGTATTCTTTTAAAATAAGACCCGCTTCTATCGTTTTTCCAAGCCCAACTTCATCAGCAAGAATGGCCTTTCCATTCATATTCTCAATTACTTGTTTTGCCGTTTCCAGCTGGTGGGGAAGCGGCGTCAAATTCGGTAAATGATTAGGTGCTTGCAGGCCTTCAAATTCAGGGATAATCAGATGTTTTTCAACTCCGACTGCCAGTTTAAAAAGGTCCCAATTTCCCCATGGTCCATCATTCTCAATCCTATGTAAAAATTCATCCTGCCAGGAGGAATCAAATTCTATTTCAACTGTCATGTTTTCAGCTCCTTCATGCACAAAAAATTTATTGCTCACCTTATGCTTTAATGGTAGGATGGAAATAGATTTGAATGTTTTAATTATTGCAATAAAATAAAATTTTTTCAGATGTATATTTTAGTATGACCCGAATGTGAAAATATTATAATGCGGATGATGACAAGGGGAGAGACTACTTATGTAGCGCCGAAGGAGCAAGCACAATGTGTGAATCTCTCAGGCAAAAGAACTCTTGTTTGACGCAGCTCTGGAGAGTGCTGACAAAAAGAGCAGCCACCAAAGGGGAAAGCCGAGCTTAGGTAAACTTTCAGGTGCAAGGACAGAGACCTTCTTTTTTTAGTAAAGGGAGGTATCTGTCCTTTTTTGTTATTTTATGCGCTGTAGTCTAAAAAATGGAACATCAAAAGGGGGATTCGTGATGATGACTGAATTAAAACGTACACCATTATTTGAAGTTTATAAGCAATATGGTGGGAAAACGATTGATTTTGGAGGCTGGGAGCTGCCTGTTCAATTCTCAAGCATTAAGGAAGAACATGAAGCTGTCCGTACTAAGGCTGGTTTATTCGATGTTTCTCATATGGGGGAAGTAGAAGTAAAGGGTCCAGACAGCTTAAACTACTTGCAAAAGATGTTAACGAATGATATTTCAAAAATTAATAATGGCGGAGCACAATATAATGCAATGTGCTATGAAAATGGCGGCACTGTTGATGATTTGCTCGTTTATAAAATAGAGGACAATCATTATTTGCTAGTTGTTAATGCCTCAAATATCGAAAAGGACTATAAATGGCTTGAGGATCATTTAGAGGGTAATGTGTCGATTGAAAATTTATCTGAAAAAATGGCTCAATTGGCGCTGCAAGGTCCGCTTGCTGAAAAAGTCCTTGAAAAGCTAGCAGGTGATACTAATCTTAGTACAATTGGCTTCTTTAAGTTCCAAGAGAAAGTAACGATTGATGGGAAAAATGCACTGATCTCACGAACTGGTTATACAGGGGAGGATGGCTTTGAAATATATTGCGATTCCTCAGATGCTGTTGAACTCTGGAAAGCGATTCTTTCTGCCGGGGAAGAAGAAGGGGTAGTTCCTTGTGGTTTAGGTGCCAGGGATACGCTCAGATTTGAAGCGACTCTTGCACTATATGGCCAAGAATTGTCTCCTGAAATCACTCCGCTTGAAGCTGGAATTGGCTTTGCAGTTAAGTTAAATAAAGAAGCAGATTTTATTGGTAAAGAAGTACTTAAGCAGCAAAAGGAAAAGGGTGCAGCAAGAAAATTAGTAGGAATTGAAATGATTGACCGTGGAATACCACGACATGGTTACCCTGTCTATAAAGGTGAGGAACTTATTGGTGAGGTGACAACCGGGACGCAATCACCATCTTTGAAAAAGAATATTGGACTTGTGTTAATTAAAAAAGAATACGCAGGTTTAGAATCAGAAATAGAAGTTGAAATTCGCGGAAAACGCTTAAAGGCGAAAGTAGTACCAACACCTTTTTATAAACGAGAAAAGTAAACACGAGGGGAGATTAGGTTTATGAAACATCGATATTTACCTATGACTGAAGAAGATAAAAAGGCAATGCTTGAAACAATCGGCGTTAACTCCGTTGATCAATTGTTCAGCGATATTCCAGAAAAGGTTAGATTTAAAGGTGAGTACAACATTAAAGCTGCAAAATCTGAGACTACTTTGATGAAAGAACTTTTCCAAATGGCTTCTCGTAATGCAGATTTAAAAACAAATGCATCCTTTCTGGGAGCAGGTGTTTATGACCACTATATGCCTGTAATTGTTGACCATGTTATTTCTCGGTCTGAATTTTATACGGCTTATACACCTTATCAACCTGAAATCTCACAAGGTGAGCTCCAAGCCATTTTTGAATTTCAGACAATGATCTGTGAGTTAACTGGTATGGATGTAGCTAACTCCTCTATGTATGATGGAGGAACTGCATTAGCTGAAGCAGCGATGCTGAGCGCAGGACATACGAAACGGAAAAAGATTATTGTTTCAGGTGCTGTACATCCTGAGTCAAGGGAAGTCTTAAAAACTTATGCAAAAGGTCAATATCTTGAAGTAATTGAGGTACCAGTTAACGATGGAATTACAGATACTCAAGCATTAAAAGGATTAGCCAATGAGGAAATTGCAGCTGTTATTGTACAGTACCCAAATTTCTTCGGAAGAATTGAACCTTTAAAAGAACTAGAAGAAATTGTTCATGCTAATAAATCATTATTTGTTGTTTCAAGCAATCCACTTTCTCTTGGAGTATTAACACCTCCTGGGAAGTTTGGTGCAGATATTGTTATTGGTGACGCGCAGCCGTTTGGAATCCCTACTGCGTTTGGAGGCCCACACTGCGGTTATTTTGCCGTAACCACAAAGTTAATGAGAAAGGTACCAGGACGTCTCGTTGGCCAAACGACTGACGATCAGGGCCGCCGTGGATTTGTATTAACACTACAAGCTCGTGAACAGCATATCCGTCGCGATAAAGCGACATCAAATATATGTTCAAACCAAGCGTTAAATGCATTGGCTGCATCTGTAGCGATGACTGCCCTTGGTAAAAAAGGCGTACGTGAAATGGCCGCGGCCAACTTGCAGAAGGCACACTACGCAAAAACTGTATTTAAAGAAGCAGGCTTTCAGGTTGTCTACGAAGGACACTCCTTCAATGAATTTGTTCTGAAACTAAACAAGCCAGTAAAAGAGATCAATCAAGCCTTGTTACAAAAAGGAATCATCGGCGGTTACGACTTAGGACGTGACTATCCGGAGCTTGCCAACCATATGCTGGTTGCTGTAACAGAGCAAAGAACGAAGGAAGAAATTGATACTCTTGTTAAAGAAGTGGGGGATTTGCATGCATAACCAAGACCAGGCACTCATTTTTGAATCTAGCACACCAGGAAGAATTGGATATAGCCTCCCGGAAATGGATGTTCCTGAATTAGACCTAAGCAGTCTTCTGCCTGAAGGGTATTTGCGCAGTGAGGAGCCAGAACTTCCTGAGGTTTCAGAGCTTGATATTATGCGTCATTATACTGCTCTATCCAGAAGAAATCATGGTGTAGATTCTGGTTTCTATCCATTAGGTTCTTGTACCATGAAATATAATCCGAAAATTAATGAAAACGTAGCCCGTTTTAATGGATTTGCTCATGTTCATCCATTGCAGGACGAGAGCTCGGTTCAAGGTGCTCTTGAGTTGTTGTATGATTTGCAGCAGCATTTAATTGAAATTACAGGAATGGATGAAGTTACGTTGCAGCCAGCAGCTGGCGCTCATGGTGAATGGACTGGATTAATGATGATTCGTGCCTACCATGAAGCCAATGGAGATTTGAAACGTACGAAGGTTATTGTTCCAGACTCTGCTCATGGAACAAACCCTGCTTCTGCAACCGTTGCAGGTCTTGAAACGATTACAGTAAAATCAAATGAATTTGGTCTAGTAGACCTTGATGATTTAAAAAGAGTGGTTGGGGAAGATACTGCTGCCTTAATGTTAACAAATCCCAATACCCTAGGACTTTTTGAAGAAAATATTGTGGAAATGGCTGAAATCGTTCATGCTGCCGGCGGAAAGCTTTACTATGATGGAGCGAACTTAAATGCTGTTCTATCAAAAGCTAGACCTGGAGATATGGGCTTTGATGTTGTTCACTTGAATCTTCATAAAACCTTTACAGGTCCACATGGCGGCGGAGGTCCTGGTTCAGGTCCTGTTGGTGTAAAAGCAGACCTTATTCCGTATTTACCAAAGCCTGTGATTACAAAACGCGGAGAAGAGTTTGTATTTGATTATGACCGTCCGCAATCAATCGGGCGCGTGAAGCCTTACTATGGTAACTTTGGTATCAATGTTCGTGCTTATACCTACATTCGTTCTATGGGCCCTGATGGCTTAAAAGCTGTAACTGAATATGCTGTACTAAATGCAAACTATATGATGAGAAGACTTGCTGAATATTATGATCTTCCATTCGATAAGCATTGCAAACATGAATTTGTACTAAGCGGAAGAAGACAGAAAAAATTAGGTGTTCGTACGTTGGATATAGCAAAACGCCTGCTTGATTTTGGCTATCATCCGCCAACCATCTACTTCCCATTGAATGTGGAAGAATGTATCATGATTGAGCCAACGGAAACAGAATCTAAAGAAACGCTCGATTCATTCATTGACATCATGATCCAAATTGCCAAAGAGGCAGAGGAGAATCCAGAAATCGTCCAAGAAGCGCCGCATACCACTGTGGTAGGCAGGATGGACGAAGCAACAGCTGCGCGTAAACCAATCTTAAAATACCAAAAGGCTTAGAGATTTTAGGTCAGATTCAGTTTGCTGAATCTGACCTTTTGGTTTTTGGGGAAGTGGAATTGTGCCGGTAAATTAGGCGGGACGAAAATAGGGGAAAAATCCAATAAAAGTAATAAAAATAGACTTCCAGAATATAGGAAGTCCTCATCGATTATTTCTTTGTTTTTACTTTTCCAGACCATTTTTTGAACCCGCCTTGAAGCTGGGTAAGATCCTTGTAACCTTTACGGTGCAAGAATTGAGCTGCCCTAGAGCTGCGCAATCCATTTTGGTCATATAAATAAACAGGTAAATCTGGACGAAGCTCCTTCATTCGCATTCTCATTTGTGACATTGGAATATTTCGGGCTCCTAAAATATGACCTGCTTCGAATTCGTTCGGTTCACGAACATCGATTAATTGTGCCTTTCGATAACCGGCACGAAAC
Organism: Neobacillus niacini NBRC 15566; assembly: GCF_001591505.1. GTDB lineage: Bacteria > Bacillota > Bacilli > Bacillales > Cytobacillaceae > Neobacillus > Neobacillus niacini. The sequence goes on along the minus strand of NZ_BCVA01000001.1, from coordinate 230,846 downwards.
TCCTCTTCCGTTACCGTTTTTACAATCCTTTTTTGATAAAAATAGGTGAAAACGGAGTACGCTGCAACTGCCACGATGATGATTAGTAGGACATAAAGTGAATTCAATTTCTATTGCTCCTTTCAAGCATGGTACACTATGTTTTATTATATAAGCCAATTAAAGAAAGATAAAGAATAAACGACAAAAAACTTCAAATTCATTATACCTGAAACATCTGGTTTTGAATTTATATCAGATTTTGGTAGACTAAAACAAGATAAATTAGATAAAGATGAGGTTTTTATATGAGCAAAGAGGTATGGCGTTTTATAGATTCAGGTAATTGTTCTCCATCATTTAACATGGCGTTGGATGAGGCATTACTTGATTGGCATAGTGAAGGGAAAATCCCCCCCGTTATCCGCTTCTATGGCTGGGAACCAGCGACTTTATCCATTGGATATTTCCAAAAGGTTGAAAAGGAAATCGATCTGGAGGCAGTAAAAGCCCATGGATTAGGGTTTGTTCGAAGACCCACAGGCGGCCGAGGAGTGCTCCATGAGCATGAACTTACTTATAGTGTAATTGTTTCGGAAAATCACCCGGAAATGCCTAAGACGGTAACAGAGGCGTATCGTGTTATTTCTGAAGGAATCTTAAAAGGATTTCACCAGCTAGGATTAGAGGCTTACTTTGCTGTCCCAAAAACAGATGAGGAACGAAGTGCACTGAAAAATCCTCGTTCAGCAGTTTGTTTTGACGCACCAAGCTGGTATGAACTAGTGGTCGAAGGTCGTAAGGTGGCCGGTAGTGCACAAACAAGGCAAAAGGGAGTAATCCTCCAGCATGGATCGATTCTATTAGATTTAGATGAGGACAAGCTATTCAGCCTATTTAAATATCCTAGTGAAAGAGTAAAAGACAGGATGAAATCTGCTTTTAAAAGTAAGGCAGTTGCCATTAATGAAATTAGTTCAAGAAAAATCACATTAGACGAAGCAAAAGAAGCTTTCTATAAAGGCTTTGCAGAGGGTCTTAATATCGAACTACAATCCTATCAATTAACCGATGAAGAACTTGCATACGTGAATAGAATTGCTAAAGAGAGATATGAAAGTGATGAGTGGAACTTCAAAAGATAGATGATTAGGCGTACCATTTAAGGGGTACGCCTGTTTTTTATTGGTTGGTTACTTTTTCTATTTCCTTAATATACTTTTCATACCAGACTTTCCATTCTTCTTTACGCTCAATGCTCCTGCCGTCTAGAAGCGCTTCAATGACATCTAAGCATACATGCCAACCAGCAAGGTCTCTTGGTGTATGGTCAGTAATTGTATTAATTTTCTCTATTAGGCGCAATGAACATCCTTTTGATTCTTCGGTCAATTCGAACCGAACGGTGTCTTTCCACCAAGAGAATTCCAGAACAGTATTTATTTTTAAGTCTAAGATAGAAAGATCTTCAAAAGTGCCATCCCCCATATCAAATTTAATGACTCCGCCTTTATGAAGTTCGTCTACACGTAACTCCGAAAACCATTTTGGCAGTTTCTCGTTATCTGTTAAATACGACCATACCTCTTTAACTGAATGTTTAAGATGTCGTTCAAAAGTGGCAATATAGAAGTTTTCAACTTTTTCAATATGTGCTATCATCTATTTTTTCCTCCTCTTATTCGCTTATGAATTAAGTATACCTTTTTTAATATTCTAGATAATCAATTATCTCCGTTAAATTTTCCTGCATTAAAAAATCGCAACCTGCGAAATTTGTTAAAATTTCCGGTTTTATGCCGAAAATTAATAGATATCTTATCTATACTCTTGTTTCTATTTTATTTTGAGTTTGACAAAGTTTATATTTTTTGCCTCTAACACAATATGTAGTGTTGTCGAAAATATTTTCGGTACTATATATTGATTTGTGTATCCTATCTATGTTAATTTATTTATATTAAGTCAACAAGAAATACAAGATATAGTCTTACTTACTAGAATTTCACTCAATATATAGAATTTTTTGAAGGAGTTGTTCTCATGTCTGTTGTTTTTAGACAAAAAATGAATATTGATTTTGAAAGGTTGAATGAGGATATCCACTTATTCCCGCAAGTGCACCCGGTTACCCCAGATATGAAAATAACTCATAAGGGTGTTTCACGATTGGTCATGTTGGACCGGTACACCTTCAAAGACACTGCAAAAATCACCCTAACGAATGGCGACTTTGTTGTTCTCACTATAAAAGAAGATCCAAAATTCCCAGCACGCGGTCTTGGATACATCATGGAGATTGATTGGGAGAGTAAAAAAGCAAAGGTTTTAGTAGAAGAGGAATTTAGAGGTGTCCTAGATGACGCTGAAGAAAGCACAACTGGATTAATATGGCGTTCACTTGATGTGATTGAGAAACCTCTTGAATTGTTTTATGAGCAAATTGCAAAGCGAAATGCAACTGGACTTGCTTCGGTTGAAGAGACGGAAGAGAAGCGGATTGAGTGGTTTGAGAAGTTTTACAATGAGCTTGTTTCAATGAATTTCATTCCAGCAGGTCGTGTCCTTTATGGGGCAGGAGCAGAAACGGATGTAACGTTCTTTAACTGTTATGTAATGCCTTTTGTTCCAGACTCACGTGAAGGGATCTCTGATCACCGTAAACAGGTAATGGAAATCATGAGCCGCGGCGGTGGTGTTGGTACAAATGGATCTACATTGCGCCCAAGAAACACCTTAGCAAGAGGTGTAAATGGAAAATCATCAGGTTCGGTTTCGTGGTTAGATGATATTGCGAAATTAACGCACTTGGTTGAGCAAGGTGGATCGCGCAGGGGTGCGCAGATGATCATGCTTGCGGACTGGCATCCAGACGTTATTGAATTTATTATTTCAAAAATGCAAAACCCTAGAATTCTAAGGTTTTTAATTGAAAATACAAACGATGAAACAATCAAGAAGCATGCTAAGGACAAACTAAAATTAACACCGCTAACTGCACAAGAGAGAGCTATGTATCAGGGAATTGTTAATTATAAACATATTCCCGGTACTGGTGGTTTTGGTGAGGATATTATTGCAGAGGCTGAAGAAAAGCTTCAAACTGGTGGTAATTATACGGTTCATAATCCAGAATTCCTAACAGGAGCAAATATCTCTATCTGTTTGACAAAAGAATTTATGGAAGCTGTTGAAAATGATAGTGAGTATGAGCTTCGTTTTCCACATGTTGAAATCTACAATAAAGAAGAAATGAAAATTTACAATGAAGAATGGCATAATGTTGGAGACGTACGTGAATGGGAGAGACTTGGTCACAAAGTACGAGTTTATAAGAAAATCAAAGCGAAAGAACTTTGGAATCTTATAAACATTTGCGCTACCTACTCTGCAGAGCCAGGAATATTCTTCATCGATAATGCAAACGACATGACCAATGCAAAAGCATACGGGCAGCAAGTAGTGGCAACAAATCCATGTGGAGAGCAGCCTCTCGCACCATTTTCTGTATGTAATCTTGCAGCTGTTAACCTTGCAGAAATGGCTGATAAGGAAACAAAAACAGTTGATTTTGAGAAATTAAAGAAAACAGTAGAAATTGGCGTTAGAATGCAGGACAACGTTATCAATGCTACGCCATATTTCCTTGAAGAAAATAAAAAGCAAGCTCTTGGAGAGCGTCGTGTTGGTCTTGGAGTAATGGGCTTGCATGATATGTTAATTTATTGTGAAACGGTTTATGGCTCAGAAGAAGGAAATAAACTCGTTGACCAGGTTTTTGAAGCAATTGCGACCACAGCGTATAAAACATCAGTGGAACTAGCAAAAGAAAAGGGAAGCTTCCCATTCTTAAATGGTGAAACACGTGAAGAAACGAATCGTTTACGTCAAGCATTTATCGATACAGGATATATGAAAAAAATGCCTGAAGATGTCCGCCAATCTATATTGGAAAATGGAATAAGAAATTCACATTTACTAACTGTTGCTCCTACGGGGTCCACTGGTACAATGGTTGGAGTTTCAACTGGCCTTGAGCCTTATTTCTCATTCTCATATTTCCGAAGCGGACGTTTAGGGAAATTTATTGAAGTAAAAGCTGATATCGTTCAAGAATATTTAGATAGGAATCCAGAAGCAGAATCTGAGAATTTGCCAAGCTGGTTTGTATCTGCAATGGAACTCGCACCTGAAGCGCATGCAGATGTTCAATGTGTTATTCAGCGTTGGATTGATAGTTCTATTAGTAAAACAGTTAATGCACCACAAGGATACAGTGTTGAACAAGTTGAAGCTGTTTACGAACGTCTTTATAAAGGCGGAGCTAAGGGAGGCACGGTCTATGTAGATGGATCGCGTGATTCACAAGTTCTTACCCTTAAGGCAGAGGAAAATGATGTAACAACAACTTTTAAAGAGAAAACAAAACAACACGTGGTTTTGGTTGATACCATTAGTGATCTTCGTTCAACAGATGTAACCATCGGTTCAGAGGTTGGCAACACATGCCCAGTTTGCCGTAAAGGAAAAGTAAAAGAAATCGGCGGCTGTAATACATGTTCCAACTGTGGTACGCAGCTAAAGTGTGGTTTATAAAAATGAAAAACGAGGATTCCCAGTAGCTTTACAATAAAGTTCGATAAAAAATAACCTCATTGGTAATCCTTACCAATGAGGTTATTTTTTTGTCTTTTTAGAAAAATGGAAAAGTAAGTGAATGAATGTCTATACGAAAACGTTCTTCATTAATTGGTAAGAAGTTGAAGGAAGCTCTTGGACTAACCTCCATCCCTTCCAACTTCACCTTCAAGTGGCATCCCCATCGCTTCAATTTCTCTGATATCCCTAATGGCAGTTTAACGGGAGATGTTAAATTCCCGCATTATTTCAGAAATTGTAAAATAGGAGCGATTGTTGATATACCGCATGATGGTATTAATCCGTTCAACTTTTTTCATGGGTCTTCTTAAACAGTATCACTTTTTGACATAGTTTAATGCTACTATAAACCCAGCGAGTAAGAAAACAAATCTTTTGTTTATTTAAAAGGAGGAATTTTGAAATGGCAAATTATACTTTAGAAGAAAAGGACAGCTTTACTGTTTTAGGTTTTGGAACAGAGCTTAAGAGTGATTACACTGACTATGCTGGTATTAATAAGGAAAAGGCAGACTTTTGGCAAGCTGTCAATCAAGATGGAAGGCTTGATAAACTAAAAACTGTCGCAACAAATGACTACATATTTGTTGTAAACGAAGCAGTGAATAATAAGATGATGCATTATGCTGGTGTTATGACGGAGGAATCCTTACCAGAGGTAACTAGACTTATCCAATTTCCCAAAGGGGAATACATTGTTGTTAGAGGGGAAGCGGATACAGATGAAGAGTTGAGTAACAAGCTTACTGGTATTGCCTTTGGTGAAGTCCTGATGGAAGTAACGGATGTATCCTATGTTGGTGGTCCAAATGCAGCAGTTGTGATGGGACAGCAAGACGGCTTAGTATATGGTGAAATGTGGATCCCTGTTGTTAGTAAATAAAGAGATAAAAGGCGGGATGGAAATCCACCTACTTACTATTAGGATGGTTTAAAATAGACATCATAAAACAGATCACTAATGGTCTCCGTTGCCAATAAGTGATCTGTTTTGTACTTTTGAAATTTTAAATCCCGTTGTTGGTTAAATAAGTGTGACTGAAAGAAAAGGAAAATCCAAGTCAGTAGGATAGCTTTAATAAAGGAGATAGGAAATGAGTTTTTTTCAAGATACATTATCCATATTTAAAAAGAGAGATTTACTATTTTTGGAAAGTTACAAAGAGTCTGAAGGTGTTTATACCTTCCTATTTAAAAAAGAGAAAGATTTAACTTGGAAAGCAGGGCAACATGGTTTGTTTAGCATTACTCATAAGAAAATAAAAAATCCTACAAAACCATTCACTGTGGCATCTACTCCCACTGAGAATATTGTTAGACTAACAATGCGTATTGGTGATAACCCAAGCGATTTTAAGAAGGCGATGTTGGAATTAAAACAGGGTATGAAGGTTAAAATGAGTGGACCAGTAGGTAGTTTTTATTTAAAAGATAACAATCCTTCACTTTTAATAGCAGGCGGAATTGGAATAACACCATTTCGTTCAATATTAAAACAAGTAGAGGCAGAGTGGAATGGAGTCGAAAAACAAATAAAACTTCTCTATATGAATAGCAAAAAGTCATATCTATTTAAAGATGAAATTGATGAAATTGCTAATAATTATTCAATAAGTGTAACTTACCTTGATTCAAGGGATGATTTATATCGGGAGATAAATAAGTTTACCACCATATATAACAACGATGGTAACTACTTAATTGCTGGACCGAAAGAAATGGTAGATGCCACCTCCGATTATTTACAAAATAATAATATTTTAAAAAAGAATATCAAAAAGGATTCCTTTTATGGATATTAGTTAAGAATGAATTCGAATTAAACGAGAACATTTTATTCTAGGAGGGATCAACATGGAGGTTTTTCAAAAATATTTAGAAGGAATCGACCACCCTGACCACCGCGACAGAACAGAGGAAATTTTGGTGTGGGTTGCAAATAAATTCCCGAATTTGGAACCGATATTCAAATGGAATACGCCAATGTTTTCCGACCACGGCACATTTATCATAGGCTTTTCTACAGCCAAGCTGCATTTGAGTGTTTCGCCAGAGGTAGCAGGCATTTTGCATTTTGCCGATGACATTGCAAAAGCTGGTTACAGCTCTACCAAAGGCTTATTTCGAATTCCGTGGAATGAGCAGGTAAATTACGAATTACTAGAAAATATTATTGAATTTAATATCATGGATAAGACAGACTATACGAATTTTTGGCGGAAATAAAGCATCACGCCTTATCAAAATCGCTTTGTTCAGTTAATAGTGTTGGATAATTAAGGAAGTTTACCTTCAGCACTAAATGAATTTTTGAAATGTGTTCGTTTAACGGATTATAAGGACAAACAAGGTTTTAAAAAGGATGAACTTAACGGATTTTAAGATGGGGATCATGTTTGAGTTATTCCATAATAGGGAACGATTGTTGAAGATTCTAGCTCGAAAATTATCACACTTTTTTATAAAAATTGTACAATGCTTCACAAAGAAGGAACCCGTTTGATCAATCTTTTTCAAAACGGGTTCTTTTTTAGTTACGATAGATGTAGGTTTGATAGGTATTTTTTGATCAAACTTTATTTTAAAGCTACAGTCCTTTAAATAGGACATCCTCGTTTTTTCATATATTCAAATTAGACTTATCAGGTAGCCACCGACGCTTCCAGTAACCACAACTATCCAAGGCGGCAGCCTCCAATAGGCAAGCATACAAAACAATAGGGCAGCAAACGCAAAATCCATTGGATCAAAAATGGAGCTTGTCCAAATGGGATCATAAAATGCTGCAATTAGTATTCCAACCACAGCTGCATTTACCCCCATTACTGCTCCTTTTATTTTTGGATTAGCGCTTAAACTTGTCCAAAATGGTAATGTACCTAAAACCAGCAAAAACGCAGGGAGAAAGATTGCAAAGGTGGCTAGTAATCCTCCAGCCCAGCCATCCACGACGGCACCAATATAGGCAGCGAATGTAAACAATGGTCCAGGTACCGCCTGAGCTGCTCCATACCCGGCTAGGAACTCTTCTTTACTGAGCCAGCCAGTAGGAACAAATTCACGCTCCAATAAAGGCAATACCACATGCCCGCCGCCAAAAACCAAAGAACCAGACCGATAAAAACTATCAAACATCGCCACCCAACTAGAAGCCGTCAACTCTCTTAAAATTGGCAGAAGGATCAATAATCCAAAAAACAAACCTAAACAAACGACCGCTGCCGTACGAGAAAGTGGAAACTGGATAGAAGAGGGAGAATCTTCCTTCTGTTCTTTATAGATGAAAAATCCCACCACAGCAGCAACCACAATCACACTAACCTGTGAAAAAGCAGTCTGCCATAGAAGTGTAGCTAGTAATGCAAACAAAGCAATTGATTTTCGAGTAAGATCAGGAGTTAACTTTTGTACCATTCCTAAAATGGCGTGAGCAACGACGGCTACTGCGACAATTTTTAATCCATGAATCCACCCAGCATTTCCAACATCCATACCTTTTAAAATAATGGCAAAAAGTATAAGTGCAATCACAGAAGGAATCGTAAAACCAAGAAAGGCAAATATCCCTCCTAATAATCCACCCCGTAAAACACCGACGCCTATCCCAACCTGACTGCTAGCTGGACCGGGCAAAAATTGACAAAGAGCTACTAAATTAGCATACCCCTGTTCATCCAGCCACTTTTTCTTTCGAACATACTCTTCATGAAAATACCCTAAATGAGCAATAGGACCTCCAAATGAGGTAAGACCAAGCCTGGTCGAAACGATAAGAATTTCAAATAGTTGTTTCATAAATCCCCCTAATGTAATGCTAGGTTGTATTTATTACTATTTTAAATGGTTTCCTGAAAGTTTGATGTTAATTGTTTGTAAAGCTTTATTAACGGTATATTCCCTAAGGTGTCGCAAATTTGTCAAAATCTCAACATACCATCTTCATATAATCTGAGTACTATTGATATAGTAGTAATTAACAAAAACAGTATTTACTAGAATACAGGTGATCCAATGTATAACGTATTAAGCCAGTTTAGTGCGTTTGTCAGCAAACCGTTTTTTATCATTGCCAATAACTTGGAATCATGGCCCCTTGTTTTTGCTTTAATATTGGGACTAGTGGGAGCGCTGGCGCCGTGTCAACTAACCGGAAACTTCAGTGCATTAACACTATACGGTAACCGATCCTTCCAGAAAAAAATCGTCTGGAAAGATGTTATCTTCTTCACTTTAGGTAAAATCGCTGCCTTCTCGTTGTTAGGTGCACTTGTCTGGATTTTAGGAAGAGAAATTCAAGATAACCTCATCTCCTATTTCCCTTGGATTCGTAAAATAATGGGGCCTTTACTAATCATTGTTGGGTTTTACATGTTAGGACTTATAAAAATCAATGGGACAATCAATTTATTTAAAGGTTCAAAAGAGTACAAACAGGAAACCCCATTTGGTTCATTTATGTTAGGTTTTAGTTTTTCCCTTGCATTCTGCCCGACCATGTTTATCTTATTCTTTATTACGCTTATGCCAGTTGTATTGTCCAGCTCATATGGGTTTATTCTGCCGTCTATATTTGCATTTGGAACGGCCCTGCCGCTGCTCCTATTTATATTTATAATTTGGTATCTAGGCGGCGGTGGTGTATTAATGAAAAAAGGAAGAAAGTTCGGAGTCGTTATCCAAAGGGTAGCCGGATTTATTATGATATTACTAGGTATAATGGATACCATTACTTATTGGTCCCTTTAAGTTAAAAACCTAAGTATGAACAAAATGTGAAAGTTAGGAAATAATAAAATAAAAATATAAAAAGCACTTTACATAGGGTAGGGGGGTATGGTTAAATGGAATTAAGGTTAACAAAATTGTTAAATAGGAAAGGATGTATATAAATGGAAAAAGTAACATTAAACGTTCAAGGTATGTCTTGCAATCATTGTGTAAAGGCAGTTGAAGGCAGTGTTGGTGAACTTAATGGAGTAAGTTCTGTAAAAGTTGATTTAAAAGCTAATACAGTCGATGTTGAATTTAATAATCAAGAGGTAACCCTCGATAAAATTAAAGAAACAATCGATGACCAAGGTTACGATGTAGAGTAAAAAATTTGAAAGATACGTGCTATTTTGAGTAGCACGTTCTTTTTACAAATTATTATACCCTAAAGGGGTATAAAGGGGTGGATTTTATGGCTCAAAGTTTAAAAGAAACCAATTTGCAAATCTCTGGAATGACCTGTGCTGCTTGCGCTACAAGAATTGAAAAGGGATTAAATAAATTAGAAGGTGTAGAAACAGCAACCGTCAATTTAGCTCTAGAAAAATCAGCAATAAAATACAATCCAGAAAAACTTAAGGTTGAAGATATAGAGAAAAAGATAAGGGATTTGGGATACGATGTCGTTACTGAAAAAGCTGAGTTTGATATCACTGGAATGACCTGTGCTGCCTGTTCCACCAGAATAGAAAAAGGCTTAAATAAATTAGAAGGTGTCGTTAAGGCAAATGTGAATCTAGCCCTTGAAAAAGCGACGGTTGAGTATAACGGGTCGGCTTTATCACCGGCTGATATTATTAAGAAAGTTGAAAACCTTGGTTATGGAGCCCATATAAAGGAGGACGAAAAAGAAACAATCGATCATCGTCAAAAGGAAATTAAGAAACAAACGAAAAAGTTTATTTTTTCAAGCGTACTATCCCTCCCATTATTGTGGGCAATGGTTGGACATTTTTCATTTACCTCCTTTATCTGGGTTCCTAAAGCCTTTATGAATCCATGGGTTCAACTTGTATTGGCAACACCCGTTCAATTTATCATTGGCGGCCAGTTCTATGTCGGAGCCTATAAGGCATTGAAAAATAAAAGTGCCAATATGGATGTCCTTGTTGCTCTGGGTACATCTGCAGCTTATTTTTACAGTTTATATTTATCGATTATGTCGCTTTCAATGGATACTCACTCAGTTGAACTTTACTATGAGACTAGTGCAGTCCTGATTACATTAATCATCTTAGGTAAGCTATTTGAGGCAAAAGCAAAAGGTCGTTCGTCAGAAGCGATTAAGAAATTAATGGGACTTCAAGCTAAGACCGCAACGGTTGAAAGAAATGGGCTGGAACAAGAAATTCAGCTTGAAGAAGTAATTGTTGGAGATATTCTGCATATCAGGCCTGGAGAAAAAATTCCTGTGGACGGAAAAATTATCGAAGGAAATTCAGCCATTGATGAATCCATGCTTACAGGGGAAAGTGTCCCTGTTGATAAGACTATCGGTGATGAGGTTATTGGTGCAACTCTTAACAAAAATGGCTTCCTTAAGGTTGAGGCAAAGAAGGTTGGCAGGGACACGGCTCTTGCACAAATCATTAAGGTGGTTGAAGAGGCACAAGGTTCGAAGGCACCTATCCAGCGCTTAGCCGATAAAATATCTGGCATATTTGTTCCAATTGTGGTAGGGATTGCTGTAATAGCTTTTATCATATGGTATGTGTGGGTGGCACCTGGAGATTTTGCAGAAGCTTTAGAAAAAATGATTGCTATCCTTGTCATTGCCTGCCCATGTGCATTAGGTTTAGCAACACCAACCTCTATCATGGCTGGGTCCGGAAGAGCAGCTGAATTTGGTATTCTCTTTAAAGGTGGAGAACATTTGGAAATGACCCATCGTATTTCTACCGTAGTTTTGGATAAAACCGGGACAGTTACAAATGGAACTCCTGTATTAACCGATGTTTTTACCGATGAATTAGTTGATGAGAATGAATTTTTATCGTTAGTGGCTTCAGCTGAAAAGCAGTCGGAGCACCCGCTTGCCCAGGCCATCGTTCAAGGAATAAAGGAAAAAGGAATTCCTTTAACAAATGTAACAGAATTTGAAGCAATTCCTGGATTCGGTATCAAAGCGATGGTAGATGGGAACGAATTATTAGTTGGTACAAGAAAATTAATGAACAAGTATAATGTCCATGTTGATGGTGCACTTGCACAAATGGATGAATTAGAAAAAGTAGGGAAAACAGCAATGCTTGCTGCTATTAATGGCCAATATGCTGGTACTGTTGCTGTTGCTGATACGATTAAGGAAACATCAAAAATGGCGATTAGCCGTCTCAAAAACATGGGACTTGATGTCATTATGATCACGGGCGATAATCAACAAACTGCATTAGCTATTGCAAAGCAAGCAGGTATTGACCACGTTATTGCTGAAGTTCTTCCGGAGGGAAAAGCGAATGAAATTAAGAAGCTGCAAGCCCAAGGAAAGAAAGTGGCAATGGTCGGAGATGGAATAAATGACGCCCCAGCACTTGCGGTTGCAGACATTGGTATGGCGATAGGAACTGGAACAGATGTAGCGATGGAAGCAGCGGATATAACACTTATTCGCGGGGATTTAAATAGTATTGCTGACGCAATTTACATGAGTAAGAAGACGATAACGAACATAAAGCAAAATCTTTTCTGGGCACTTGCCTATAATTCGCTTGGGATCCCAATAGCAGCTCTTGGTTTCTTAGCTCCTTGGCTTGCAGGCGCTGCCATGGCCTTTAGTTCAGTTTCCGTTGTCTTGAACGCTTTACGTTTACAAAAAGTTAAATTATAAAAATATCTAGTCTAAAGGCTGACACATAATTGTCAGCCTTTTTACCATTTATCACTATCCTCAGCTAGTATACTTATTATAGATAGGATTGAAAAAATAGTGGGCAGGGTGAAATATCATGAATCATATTTTACTAGTTGAAGACGAGGAAAGTGTATCAACCGTTATCAAAGGTTACTTAGAAAAAGAAGGATATAAGGTTCATCGTGCTTCCACGGGATTAAAAGGGTTAGACCTTGTTAAAACAGTAGATTTTAAACTAATTATCTTAGATTTAATGCTTCCAGATATAAGTGGTGAAGAGGTCTGCAAAATTATCCGTCAATCCTCTGATGTTCATATTTTTATGCTTACCGCTAAAGGCTCTTTAAATGATAAAATTGAGGGTTTAAATATTGGTGCCGATGAATATTTGATAAAGCCGTTTAGTCCAAGAGAACTAACTGCTAGAGTGAATGCTTTGTTTAGACGATTAGGCGCTAAATTTCCGTCATCCAAGGTAATTTTTGATGATGGGTATTTGCTGATTGATTGTGATAAGAGAGCTGTAAAAGTTATGGAACAGGAAATTCCATTTACGCCTAATGAATTTGATATTTTATGTGGACTCGTAACCGCAAAAGGAAATGTTTTATCAAGAGAGAGGTTAATAGATAAAATCTTTGGTGCAGATTTTAGCGGATATGATCGAACAATTGATGTTCATATTAAAAACATCCGAAAAAAAATAGAAAGAGATACGAAGAATCCTAAATATATTGTAACGGTTATGAAGGCAGGTTATAAATTTGGCGGTGAGAGATAAGTGCAATCAATCAGCAAAAAGTTAAGCATCTTATTTGTGTTATGTGCTGTTGCAGCCATCCTGCTGGTTACAATTTTCGTAAATCTTACGGTCTCCAATAAATTTAACCTGTACATGATTGATATTCAAAACAAAAGATATGAGAGAATCGTTTCCTATTTTGAAGAGGCTTATAAGAGAGAAGGGAAATGGTCAAAGGATACTGGTATTGAATTAATGCACGAGGCCTATATGGGAAACTATTGTTTAACACTAATGGATAGTCAGAAGAAGCCTGTCTGGGGAATGGATCCGAATGAATTATTAAATCAAATCCATGTCGGTGATATGTCCGTCCAAGATAATGGTATTTACACAACTAAGACGTTTGAAATAAATGTTGATGGTAAAGCCGTGGGCTTTGTTGATATTGGACAATACTCATCTGTCCTGTTATCGGAAGAGGATGTAAACTTTAAGAATTCTATCAATAAGAGTATTGTGGTCAGTGGAATTATTACTTTAATTATCATCAGTATTATAAGTCTTTATTTTTCAAAACAATTTTCTACTCCGATTCGCGAAGTAGCCAATCTGTCCGTTAGCTTATCCCAAGGGAATTTTGAAGCTAAATCAACTAGTAAAAGTAAAATTGAAGAGCTTGAAAATTTAAGGAAAAGTGTGAATATCCTTGCCGAAAAATTAAAGCACCAGGACACGCTAAGAAAGAGGTTAGTATCGGATATAACTCACGAGATTAGAACCCCTCTAAATGTGCTGCAAAATAATCTTGAAGCCATGATTGATGGAGTGTTCCCGGTAACAAATGAAGGATTAATCTATTTAAATGAGGAAATAATTCGATTTGGCAAATTAATAAATGACTTAAACATATTAAAGGAGTTTGAATCGGAAAGTATCAAGCTTAATTATGAACCCTTCAACTTGGATGACTTGTTAATTGAAATGAGTAAAGATTTCTTTATTGGGGTAGGAAAAAAAGGTATATCAATCGAGTATGAAATCCTGGCTAATGAAAAATATCAAATTATTGGCGATATCGATAAAATCAAACAAGTAATCATAAACTTACTGTCAAACGCTATTAAATTTACTGAAAGCAATGGGGAAATTACGATTAAACTATACAAAGAAATGAAGCAAATTGTCGTTGAAGTGATTGATAACGGCAGCGGTATTAAGCAAGAAGATTTACCCTTTATCTTCGAACGGTTATACAGAGGAGATAAAAGCAGGAATCAAATTGAAGGAAATGGGATCGGATTAACGATTGTTAAGAATATACTAGAGCTTCATAATGCAAAGATTGAGGTGAATAGTATGGAAGGGATAGGGACCAAGGTGAAAGTCTATTTTAATTCAGCAAATTAACAGAAGGTAAAAAGAGCTTTGATAATCAATATGATTGCCAAAGCTCTTTGTCATTACTGAATATATTTTGCTCTGATTTTTTCAACGTCAACTGTGTTTATATCTTCAACAACTTCAATGATTCCAAGTAATTCTTGTTCATTTAAAAAGATACCATATGATCCAATTTCACTTATTGAGAACTCAAGATTATTTATCCCTTTACTGCCTGTAAAATCAGTTACGATCTGCTTTGTTGTCGAATTCATTAACATAAAGTAGCCTTCAGCATTATCAAAGGCAGTTAAATCTAATGTCATTTTTGTCTGTATTCCCTTATTCACGACCATGATTAATGGCTCAAACTCATAACCAGTTCCTTTAATCATAATCGTTTGCTCGTTAACAGCCACACCAGCTTTTTTAACTAATCGATCTGTCGCTACCTTACTAAAATCATTTCCGTAGATACTAGGCTTTACAGGTTCAGCAGGGGGTGCAGTTACAGCTGAATCAAGCCCTTCGCCGTCACTGCTTGAAGCGGTGATTGCTTCAAGATCATCTACCACCTTTATGACTCCACGTTTCATTCCCATCCAACAGCTAAAATTTAGATCTTCATCCCCAGGTGTGAATTCAATAAGGTTATTACCGCTTTGCAGCTTCTGTTGAATGTTCATGTCTGGCACAACAATCGAATTATTACAGCCGGTAATCTCTTCTCCTTCTATAACCCATTTAAGCGGCATTCCTTTTTGGACATAAAGGGTTTTTGGAGTATAGCCATAGACATTGGCGGTCATATTCAATACCTGAACGCCATCTTGAATGGTTGCTTTAGTTGCATTCGAGGGGTCTGCGGTGGCGCTTGCATCACCGAAGGCACCAATACTTGACATAAGGGCCATCGGGCTTAAATTCATGCCGGCCAGAGCAAGCCCTCTATTACTCATAATAAGACCAAGCATAATTATTAACACACCGCTAAATTTAAGGATTTTTTTTGTGTACCCTTTGCTCAACAACCCTGATAATGCTCCAAATGTCAGCATTAAGGGGACAGTACCAATTGAAAACATAAACATCGATAACGCACCAGCAGTTGCACTGCCTGTCCCCAGCGCAAATATTTGCATAGTTTGAAGGGGACCGCATGGCATTAATCCGTTTAGAAGCCCGACAAAAAACGGAGCTTTCGGTTTACTCATTGCTTGACAGGCAACATTAGGTAATTTAATTTGGAATTTCCTAAAAGCCTTAAACCCAGACATATTAAATCCCATCATAATCATGAAAATACCAGCAAACAGCTGTAATCCTGCTTTTGCCGTAAGGGATAGAGCAAATACTGACCCAATGGCACCAATGATACCACCCAGAATCGTATAGGCAGCTACTCTTCCAGTATTATATAAAAGAGCTGGTTTTATGGCTTCAAACCTATTTTTGCTCTCTTTACCAATACTTTGTGAAAGCATGATTCCTCCGCACATTCCAACACAATGGATAGAAGTAATGACACCTGCAACAAATAATACAGCATAAGAAGCATTATTAAGGTGAGATTCCATATCATAGTTCCCAGAATTTACTCCAAGCAGCACAACCGCTGCTACCGCTATCAAAATCCCAATCAACTTATAGTCGTTAGACTTTTCTGTGGCATAGCCAACACTTTGAATAGCTGCTTTTATTTTTTTTATACTGCATAGCTTATCATTATATTCAATATCCGCCAATTGACCACTAAAACTTGCTTTTACATTTACTACTCCATCTAGTTTCTTTACTGTCCGTTCAACCCGTTTCTCACAGGATGTACAAGTCATCTCATACACCTTTATGCTCTCTCTTTTTATGCTCATAAGAGTTCCCTGCCTTTACATGTTAATCAAAATTAACTAATGAATAGGTAAAGTATAGTGAATTCTTGTGTTGATGATATGAAGAAAAAGAGTACTAAAGTGAACAATTTGTAGACAAAATATAAACAAATTATGAACCATGTTAATAATTAAAAATTGCTCATACTATAAAAAAAGATTGAAAAGAGGAAAACAATTTGGAACCTTTTATGCCACAATTAGTCTACTTTGAACCAAAAGCATTAGAATATCCTCTTGGAAGGGAACTAAAAGAGAAATTCGAGAAATTGAATCTTGAAATTCGTGAGACTACTTCCCATAACCAAATCCGTGATTTACCTGGAGAGAATGAACTCCAAAAATATAGAAATGCAAAATCAACTCTTGTGGTTGGTATCAGAAAGACGTTGAAATTTGATACCTCAAAGCCCTCTGCAGAATATGCTATTCCTTTGGCCACTGGCTGTATGGGCCATTGTCATTATTGCTATTTGCAAACGACACTTGGCAGCAAACCTTATATCCGAACCTATGTAAACCTAGAGGATATCTTTGAACAGGCACAAAAATACATGGATGAGCGGAAGCCGGAGTTTACACGCTTTGAAGCCGCTTGTACCTCGGACATTGTTGGCCTGGATCATTTGACACATTCACTTAAGAAAACAATCGAATTTATCGGACAATCTGAGTTTGGTTTGTTGAGATTTGTAACAAAATTCCATCATGTCGATCATCTTCTCGATGCCAATCACAATGGAAGAACAAGATTTCGTTTTAGTGTTAATTCTCGTTATGTAATAAAGAACTTTGAGCCAGGGACCTCTTCCTTTGAAGATCGACTGGCAGCTGCAAGAAAGGTTGCAAAGGCTAAATATCCTTTAGGATTTATTGTCGCACCTATTTATTTACATGAAGATTGGAAGGAAGGCTATCGAGAGCTATTTGAACGTTTAAGTGACGAGTTAGCAGGCATAGAAATTCCTGAATTGACATTTGAACTTATCCAACACCGTTTTACAAAGCCAGCAAAAAACGTGATAGCAAAAAGGTATCCAAAAACAAAGCTTGAAATGGATGAGGAAAAGCGAAAATATAAGTGGGGCCGCTATGGAATCGGCAAATATGTCTATCCAACAGAGGAAGCGAATGAATTAGAAACGACCATTCGCGGTTACATAGACGAATATTTTCCAAATGCAAAGATAGAATATTTCACTTAAAAAAATTTTTTGCTTGTACACCGTACTATTTTGGTGAAAAACCGCTTAAAGATGTAACAATGAGTACACCTTTAGGAGTGGCTGCCATGAAAATAGACGGTGTTTTTTCTGGAGGAGGAATTAAAGGATTTGCCCTAATTGGCGCAATTCAAGAAATTGAAAGAAGAGGTTTTCAATTCGAGCGAGTTGCTGGAACGAGTGCTGGGTCGATTGTCGCCGCTTTAATTGCAGCAGGATATGGAAGTCATGAGATCGAACAAGTTCTTGATGATCTGGATCTAACTAAGTTTCTCGATGCCCGAAAAATGATTATTCCTTTTCCACTGGCTAAATGGCTTTTTGTTTATTGGAAGTTGGGTTTATATAAAGGGAATGAGCTGGAAAAGTGGCTTGAAGAAAAATTAGCAGCAAAAGGTGTAAGAACATTCTCGGATTTGCCGCCGCAGAACTTAAGAATAATTGCTTCCGACCTCTCCAATGGCAGACTGATGGTCCTGCCGGATGATTTAGTTAGATATGGTATTCCTCCTGAGTCATTTTCAATCGCAAAAGCTGTAAGAATGAGCTGCAGTATTCCATATTTTTTTGAGCCTGTTAAATTAAAATCGATGGATGGAGTAAATGTGATTGTTGATGGCGGAGTATTAAGCAATTTCCCAATGTGGCTATTTGACCGGGAAAATATTCAAAAGGTAAGGCCGGTAATCGGAATTAAATTAAGCGCAGATGAATACGAGCATGAAAAACATAAAATCAAAAATGCCATTCAGTTATTTGGTGCACTGTTTGAAACGATGAAGGATGCACATGATTCGCGGTATGTATCTAGAAAACATGCCCAAAACATCATTTTTGTACCTTCTGAGGGGGCATTATCAATAGAGTTCCATCTGACAGATGAAAAGAAACAGGAATTGTTTGAATTAGGCAGAGAAGCTGCCAAAAAGTTTTTTAAGTCTTGGTGTTACTAAGGAGCAAATAAAAAAGTCGAGCGTTTATAATGACGCTCGATTTTTCTTTTTGCCTTTTTTGCCATCGATGACTGTTAAGTGAACTGGGGATTTCTTTTTAGTCTTGCTTTTCTTTAAAGAAGTAAGTGAACCCAAAGATGTACTTTTTGTTGACTGTTCGCCACCTTTAGTCTGCAATCGTTTTTTAGACTTCTTAGCTGCTTTGATAAAGGCCTGCTGCTCTTTATTTCTAGGAGTGGATCTGCGCATTAACCTAAAAACAAAATAAATGGCTAAACCAACTAATGCGAACACTGCGATATTCTTCAGAAAACCGATAGGATCATCTGCAAAGGTTCCAATAATGCCAATTATCCCTAACACAATAACACTGCCAACCAAAGGAACGGAAATCCGATTTTTCAAGAAAGCCACCTCCCTAAAAGCATCATAAGCATTTTCTTAATTTTTTAAACACATAAATAATAATGTTTAGACATTTTTTCTATTTTTAATATTTATTTGATGCACTCTCCGATAGTTCTATAGGAGTAAGACCGGAGATATGGACCACTTTTTTCATACTTTGGAAAATTAATATGTACTTAATTTTATTCTACTTCAATCATGAAAAAACCTCTAGGATGACATAAGATTTCCAATTAAAATGTTTAATTAATGCAAGTGAAAGGCAATGAAAGGGCATAATATAATGGAAATCTGCTGTATGAAGATTTTTCAAGTGAAAAAACAGATTTTAAGGGGGTAGATTATTATGGCTAATAGTTCGAAAAAATCAAATTATCCAAAACCAATGTCTTTTACTGCCGTAGTATTCTGGACAGGATTATTTGGAGGTCTATTTTGGGGGACAATCGGTTTTTTAGCATACTACTTAAATTTCACTGAAATTCGTCCAAATGTAATATTAGGACCATGGGCGTTGGGGAACTGGAAAAATGAATGGCTAGGAACTGTCATTTCAATTATTTTACTTGGGATTCTTTCTGTTGGTGCAGCATTTGTATATTCTCTGGCCTTAAAAAAGTTTAACGGAATATGGCTAGGCTTAGGATATGGTATTATACTTTTTTTGTTGGTGTACTTGGTATTAAATCCAATCTTTCCAGGGATAAAACCATTTTTAGAGTTAAGTCGCAATACAGTTATTACTACTATATGCTTATATCTGGTCTATGGATTATTTATTGGCTATTCAATTAACTATGAATTTACAATTAATCATATGGAAGAAAATGAGACAGCCTCTTAACGCATTATTAGTCTTTATAGACTAAGGTGTGATAAAATAATTTTTGATATTAGTACAATAAGAAATTAATTTGTTACTGGATTACATACGGGGAGTGGGAGACGATGGAAAAGATAGATAAATTAAGATCAAGTTTTTCTACACACGGCATTGATGGTTTTTTAATTACAAGTCAATTTAACCGTCGATATATGACAAACTTTACTGGTTCAGCTGGGGTAGTACTCATTAGTGCTTCCAAGGCGCAATTTATTACTGATTTCCGATATGTTGAACAGGCTTCAAACCAATGCGAAGGGTATGAAGTTGTCAAAATGACTGGAACGCTTGTGGAAGAAGTAGCGAAGCAAGCTAAAAACCTAGGTATAAAAAAGCTTGGTTTTGAAGAAGATCATTTAACATTTTCCACTTATAAAGCTTATGAAAAAGAACTCGAAGCAGAACTTGTTCCTGTTTCAGGTGTTATTGAAAAATTACGCTTGATTAAGACACAAGCAGAGATTAAGATATTAAAGGTAGCTGCAGATATTGCTGATGCTGCGTTTAAGCATATATTGGATTTTATTCAACCAGGAAAAACGGAGCTTGAAGTATCCAATGAATTGGAGTTCTTTATGAGAAAGGCAGGCGCAACTTCTTCTTCCTTCGATATCATTGTTGCCTCTGGATATCGCTCTGCTCTTCCACATGGAGTTGCAAGTGATAAGGTGATTGAAAAAGGAGATTTTGTAACCTTAGACTTTGGTGCTTATTATGACGGCTATGTATCAGATATCACTAGAACAGTGGCAGTAGGTGAACCTGAGGCAAAGCTTAAAGAAATATATGACATCGTTCTAGAAGCCCAATTGAGGGGAATGGCGGGTATTAAACCTGGAATGACAGGAAAAGAAGCAGATGCACTTACAAGAGATTACATAACGGAAAAAGGTTATGGAGATTATTTTGGGCATTCTACTGGTCACGGAATTGGACTTGAGGTCCATGAAGGGCCGGCTCTTTCTTTCCGTTCGGATCTTGTTCTTGAACCAGGCATGATTGTAACGGTAGAGCCAGGTATCTACTTGCCAGGACTTGGCGGGGTTCGGATTGAAGATGATACTCTCATTACAAAGGACCATAACGAAGCTTTTACTCATTCTACAAAAGAACTTATTATTTTGTAATAGACATAGGAGGATAAAACAATGAGTATTTCTGTTAATGACTTTAAAACAGGTCTAACAATTGAAGTGGATGGCGGGCTTTGGCGCGTTCTTGATTTCCAACACGTAAAACCAGGGAAAGGCGCAGCATTTGTTCGTTCGAAGCTTCGTAATCTTCGTAATGGAGCAATCCAAGAGAAAACATTCCGTGCTGGTGAAAAAGTTGAAAAAGCACAAATTGATAACCGTAAAATGCAATATCTATATGCAAGCGGTGATCAGCATGTATTCATGGACATGGAATCCTACGAACAAGTAGAACTTCCTGCAAACAATATTGAATATGAATTAAAGTTTTTAAAAGAAAACATGGAAGTTCATATCATGATGTACGGTCATGAAACACTTGGTGTGGAATTGCCAAATACAGTTGTACTAGAAGTTACTGAAACAGAGCCAGGAATTAAAGGTGACACTTCTTCAGGCGGTACCAAGTCAGCTACTCTTGAAACTGGACTTAATGTTCAAGTTCCATTCTTCGTCAATCAAGGTGATAAATTAATTATTAACACAACAGAAGCTTCTTACGTGTCCCGCGCGTAATAAAAACCTTAGGCCGTAAATACCCGGCCTAAGGTTTTTCTATTTATATTGTTTATTATCACACATATTGTGAAAACTTCACTAAATAGTAATAATTGCTTCCTATTGCAAGGAGAGGTTTTTGCTAAAATAAAGATAGAATTACATAATAGTTGCAAAGGGGTGACACAGATAATGAAAAAACTTCTATCTCTCTTGTTTCTCTGCACAGCTATCGCTCTGCTATTAGCAGCCTGCAGCAGTGCCAAAGATATGAATGTAACACTAGATAAAAAGCATGAGCCATTTCCGGATTATGTTTTAAATTCTTCTGATTTAGTTCAAGAAACGTATGCAATGGTATCGAACTATCCGGAAGTAGTCGCAGGTGTTCCTTGTTATTGCGGCTGTTTTGCTTCTGATGGCCATAAGAGCAATCTAGATTGCTTTATTGATCAATTTGGAGAAGGAAATGCTGTTCAACAATGGGATTCAATGGGTATAGCCTGAGACGTTTGTATAGATATCGCCCGGGAGGCGGTAGAAATGAATCTTAGCGGCAAAAGCCCACAGAAAATATATGACTTAATCACAACAAAATATCAGGATTATGGAGAGCCAACTCCAACGCCAGAACCTAAGTAAGGGATAACGTATGAAAAAAGTTTTGTATGGTCTCTACATTATCATTATAATTGGGATAATTATTAGTATTGTAAATAGTGATATTTTTAGCAGTAAAAATGCTGCGGCGATTGCTGTAGGTGAGAAGATTTATAACAAGCAATGTCTGATTTGTCATGGCGAAAGTGGTAAGGGTGAAGGAAAAAATGCTGGTACCGCTATAAATAATCAAAACTATTTAAATACTGTAAGTGACAAGGATATTTTTAATAGTGTTAAATTTGGCAGAGAAGGTACAGCAATGCCAAGCTACGGTCCAAGATTGTCGGATGAGGATTTAAAAAATGTTGTTGCCTTTGTAAGGAATTGGCAGTCTAAGGAAATCGAGTTCGATGTTCCAAAGACCATTTCCGGTGATGTTGTTAACGGCGAAAAACTCTATAACGTTTATTGCATTAATTGTCATGGTGAAGCTGGTGCAGGTAAAGTGAAAATGGGGACTGCTCTTTCAAATCCTCAATACTTGAAATATACCACGGACAAGCAAATTTGGATTGCTACTGCTTACGGACGTGAGGATACAAGGATGGCTCCAACATTAAAAGGTCTTGACGGAGTAAGACAGCTTAAACAAGATGAAATAACAGATATTGTTAGTTATATTCGCATACTTAAACCAAAAGAAAATACTAATAATAACTATCTTGAACCTTGAAACCAATAAATTGGTCTCAAGGTTCTTTTACTTTTCATTGTTTAATAAGAATAGTATTAATTAAGAAGACATGTGATAACCCCTGCTGTTGAAAAGCAGGGGTTCCTTTCACGTATGATATGCATTTAGGGTATAGTGCTAACACCATTAGACATTTTTCCTACTTTTATAGTTAGCTAGGGAAGTTTATACATTAAAATCGGTTCATCATACTTTCACTTTTCATTCCCTCTTGATTCGTTCCTTCCATCATTCCCGCATCGTTATGGCATGCGTTGTACATTTCTTGCAAATCTTCATTTGAGGAATTTGGATGCATTTCTTGCATAAATGGAAGCACCTTTTCAAAGGTATTACCTTCTCCAGAGTTGTTGGTTCCTGCTGCAAATACAACTGTTCCTGCCCCAAGAATTAAAGCAGAGCTTAATATTCCTACAGCCCATTTTTTCATATTCTGACAGCTCCTTTCTTTTAATATCTTCATCATATATCAGAAATTCGCAAAAAGAGTGGAAATTTCTTGTTGATTTAATGAAACTTTAAACTATTCTATAGTTGTTTATTACTATGCTGCCGTATTATATTCTTATGATTGCACTTGCAGTTACGAATATTTACTTATTCTCCCTGCCTATGAGTCACAGAGTTTAATTAATTATTATACAAATTTCTAAATAGATAGAATTCAGCCATTAAGAATGAAGAGGAACTACTGCGGTTCTTCTTTTTTATAATTGTGGTTTTATTTTAAATAATGATTTGTTTGTTGTAGTCAAAATAAGAAGATTATCATATAATTTAAATAAAAGTTGGTCTAGGGAAAATTATTAGGTTATAGGAAAATGTTTCACCTTTAATCTACAAAATTGAGGTGATGAATTTGTGTTCTTCAAATAATTTTATCGAACAACAAGCTTACGAGATGAATGAAAAGATAAAGAAAGATTCAATATACAAATTTATTAAAGTAGTTTATTCAGGAGGTAACAATCTTGGGTCGCCTTCTGAATCAGCGCTTATTTCTCAAGTTGTCTTAGAAGATCAAGAAGGTACTGTTTATTTTGTCGAACCGAATCCTATTGGTGTAAAATTTGCAAAGGGAGAAATTTCATTTAAAGAGTACAAAAAACTTCAAAAGAGAAATACATCCCATGGAATTGCTATTTTCTTTGGAATCATAGTTTTTTTTAGCGGTTTAATGTTTATGTTAATGAAATACTTTGCCTGAATGAGGAAATGTACTCTAGGTTACTGCAGGTTAGAATGTCACCAAGTTAAATTGGGGTCATTACAAGAGAACAATGACATCCATGTGTGTACACAGGAAATTCATTAAATATAAAACCCTGAATCTTCGGATTCAGGGTTTTTCGTATTGTTCGATCCCAGAAAATATTCAATGAAAAAGTGAAATTGGTGCGGATTTAACAAAACGTTCATTTTCAAGTCAACTAGGTATATAGGTTAGGGTTTATAGTACTAGATGGAATACAAAAAAAACACGGAAATCTCTATGAGCTAAAAGTAAATGTGAACATTTTGTGGTGAATTATTGACGAAAACGTAACGTTTGACCTCCTTTTACAAAATGTTCAAAAGTGTATCAGCTATACATAGATGATAAATATTATATTTATTTCAAAGAGGGCTATAGTGAAAAATAGTTTTTTATAGGAGCTCAAGGAGGATCAATATGCTTAAAAATAAGTTGTTGGCTTTAATTGTTATCACGTCATTTATCGTTAGTTTTATCGTTCCAAATGCATATGCCGAAACAACCTTTCAGCCAGAAAAGTTTCCGTATACTGAGATGCAAATCCAAGTAATGCCAGAGTTTGACTACCCTGAAAATTGGCCAAAAGACACACCATCATTACTTATAGGACAATACGGAACCTTTACAAACAAAAGTGGCCAGGATTTTGACGGCAAAGTTGAAATAGCTGTTCCCGCTGGTGAAATAGGCTTCCAAGCTTACTTAGTTGCTGAATTTCCTGAAGACAATAAGCCAGAAGTGCAACGACCATTCGATGTTGATAAGGAAAAGGGAATCATATCATGGAAACCTTCTAAAGCAATTAAGAATAATGAAACGTATCGATTTGTAGTGGAGTACTATACCAGTGCTGTAGAAGTAAAGGACAAAAGAAGTTTTACATACGAATATAGCAACCCAACTGAGATTGGAACACTGGACGTAATCTTTTATGCCCCAATGGAGGCAAAAGAGATTACCTTAGAGCCTAAGGCACCAAACAATACAAAAAGTGAATATGATGAAGAGCTATTCTACTATCAATACAAAAATGTAAAAGCTGGTGAAAGCTATAAATATACTTTCTCCTATCAAAAGGATGGTTTTAAATCAACCTTAGATGCTATTAATGAGAAACAACCGCCTAATGATGAAAACCACGCTAGTGTTAATGGAACTGCCACAGATCAAATTTCCGGGGGCTCAGGTGGAACTGGAACCGGGCGATCAGCAGGTGATCGACCAATTATTGGTATTGGCGGTGCTATCGTAATTGGTATAGCAATCGTCATTGCTGGTTTGTTTGTTTACTTGGGATTAAAAGGAAAATCATATTCTGCACCTAAAACATCTAGTTCCAAAGCACCAAAACACCACCCAAAAAAGCAGACGGTAAAAAAGGAAATTAAAGCTATCAGTGATGACGACAAAAAAGAATTACGTAAGAAACTCCTAAATGGAAAAATTGATCAAGAAACATATGATGAGGAAATGAAAAAATTAATTTAATGGGGTGAATGGGTTGAAAAAGAACACGATTGTAATGTTAGGTGGATTTATTATTGCCGGAGCTATTGTATTCTTGCTTATGGCAGCCACACCAGGATCAAGTGGTATTGAATTAACCATGAAGGAGCTTTTGACTAACCAAGAAAAGCATAAAGACGACTTTGTAACGGTTGAAGGTCTACTAATTGAAGAATCTATTAAATGGAATCCAGATAAAATTGAGTTGAAGTTTGATGTAAAAGATAACGAAGGTAACATAATGCATGTTATTCATAATGGAACTAGACCAGATAACTTCTCTGAAGGTGTTATTACTATCCTCCAAGGTGCACCTACTAAGAAAGATACGTTTGTTGCAGAAACGGTTAAAACAAGATGTCCTTCAAAATATGAGGGTGAAGATGTTGAAAACTATGATCCTGAGGCACACAAAAAATTATTAGATCAGCCACCAACAGAACCAGATACGGCAAAATAATAAGAAGGTGACGATATGTACTTATTTGCTAACGCAACAATTTATGTGGGCTTAGCGCTTGCAATCTACTCACTCCTCATCATCACATTGGGGATTAGTACCAAGAATCAAAAATTAATTAATAGTGGTAAAGGTGGAGTAATTGCAATCTTAGTTTGTGCTTCAATGGCTATGCTTTCTTTATTCTACTTACTAGCAACCTCTCAATTTCAATATGAATATGTTACTGATTATACGAGCAGTGAGCTGCCAATCATATATAAGCTTACAGCATTATGGGCTGGAAACTCAGGATCCTTGTTATTGTGGACTTTCTTCTTAGTTCTTTACACTGTAATGATTGCTTTCTCAAGAAAAATGAGAGGAAATCCGATGGTCCCTTATATTTCCGCTATTCTATTAGGAAATATCGTATTCTTCTTTTTAATACTAGGGTTTGTTGCAAAACCATTCGTCCTGCTAGACCAAGTTCCAATTGAAGGTCATGGATTAAACCCAATGCTGCAAAATCCAGGCATGATTATCCATCCAGTTACGCTTTACCTGGGTTATGTAGGACTAGCTATCCCATTTGCGTTTGCCATGGCAGCACTTATATTGAAAAATGTTGATGATTTCTGGATTAAAATGACTAGACGCTGGACGATAATAGCTTGGTTGTTTTTGAGTCTCGGAAATATTTTTGGCGGTCAATGGGCTTATGTTGAGCTAGGCTGGGGTGGTTACTGGGCTTGGGATCCAGTTGAAAATGCGTCCTTTATGCCTTGGTTAACGGCAACTGCGTTCTTGCACTCCGTCATGATTCAGGAACGAAAAAACATGTTGAAGATTTGGAATATAAGCTTAATCATTACTTCTTATGCCTTAACATTGTTCGGAACGTTCCTTGTTCGAAGCGGTGTCCTAACCTCCGTTCATGCATTTGCTAATTCAAACCTAGGATTATATTTCCTTATTTTCATGGGTGTAGCTGTAATTGGAGCCCTCTATGTGTTAATGAGTCGTTACAGTCTCTTAAAGCGAAGCGCAGGAGAATTCAATTCTTATATATCAAAGGAAAGCAGCTTCTTAATTAATAATCTATTGTTGGTGGGAGCAGCGTTTGGTGTATTCTGGGGAACAGTTTTCCCGTTAGTTTCAGAAGCGGTTCGTGGTACAAAAGTAACAGTAGGTATGCCATTTTTTAATACGGTTCAAGCGCCAATTTTATTATCAATGATGTTTGTAATGGCTGTATGTCCATTACTTGCATGGCAAAGATCATCCTTAAAGAATTTAAAGAAAAATTTCTTAATACCAGCAATCCTTGCAGTTGTTGCAATGGCTTTAATGGTCGTACTTGGTATACAAAAAGCCTGGGCTGTAATTGGATTCGGCGTTATCGTGCTACTATTTATCACACACTTTCTTGAGTTTTACCGTGGTGTCAAAGCACGGAGAAAAATGACAAATGAAAAAGTGTATCTATCCCTATATCGCTTAATGACCAAAAACCGTCGGAGATATGGTGGGTATATTGTTCATATCGGTATTGCGTTTATCGCAATGGGAATTATCGGCTCACAAAACTATGACGTACAAACGATGAAGACAGTGAATTTAGGTGATTCCATTGAGCTGAAGGATTATCGAATTAACTACGAACGCCTTGATCAAAAGAGAGAAGGTATTAATGACATCGTTTATGCGGAAATGACGGTGTTTAAGAATGGTAAACGAATTGGAAGTATTATGCCTGAAAAAGTATTTTACGGAAACTGGGATCAGCCTTCATCAGAAGTTGGTTTAATCTCATCATTAAAAGAAGACTTATACGTTGTTTTGAGTGATTGGGAAGACGATGGAAAGGCCACTTTTATTGTAAAAATTAACCCGATGATTACTTGGCTTTGGATTGGATCCTTCATGATTGTTATTGGCTCCCTATTTGCTGTTTGGAATGGAAAATATCAAAATATTACTCCACGGTACACAGGAGTACGCAAAGAGGTATCTTAATATGAAACGTAAAATTTATATTGGACTCCTTTTGATTGCATTTATTTTTCAGGCTTCTATCATCCAAGTACAAGCGAAAGAGTTTGACTATAAATCTAAGGAATTTGAAGCAGTAGCTTCACAATTCATGTGTACATGCGGCTGTGGTCAAGATCATTTTGAATGTGACCCTAAGACTTGTAATCTCACTGTTGGCTTTAAGGAAGACATTGTTGAAATGATGAACAAGGGCTGGAATAAGGAAAAAATTCGTGAATACTACGTTAATATTTATGGTGAAGAAATTTTAACTGCCCCAGAAAAAAGTGGATTCAGTTTAGTTGCTTGGGTAATGCCTTTTGTAGTTTTAATACTTGCAGGGGTGGCGATATTCTTCATCATTCGTAAATGGGTGAAGAAAAAAGAAACAGAAGTACAGACTCCAGACAACGAAAGTGATAAGGATGAAGTGGAAGATGAAATCCTCTCATCAATGATTGAAGAAGAACGCAAAAAGTACCTTTAGGATGTGAACATAATGCAAGAAATTTCGATCATTTCAATGATATTCACAGCTGCGCTTGTGCTCATTTGTTTATTTCTCGTTCTAGCTCCTTTCTTTTCTTGGGATTCATATTTAAGTTTCGCAAACTTGGGTCAGGATACTGCCTCAAACAAAGAAATGCTTTTATCCACTCTAAATGAACTAGAGTTTGAATACAAAATGGATAAAATCTCCCACGCAGATTATAAAAATCTGAAGAAACAATATGAAGTACAAGTTGTCAGCATAATGAAGGATGAAGAAGAGCAAATGACATCTCTGGCTGTTGACAAGGATTTAATGGCTGAAATAGAAAGTGAAATCGAGGCTTCAATGAAGTGTTATCAAAATAAAAAGGGGGAAGGAAAGTGATAAAAAAAATCACCTTTTTCCTCCTCGGGCTGCTGCTGCTTATTCCTATCCACGGAATGGCAGCTGCAGAATCAGCGATATCTGTTGATATGCATTACCTCGTCGTTAGCCCTGCAGAAGATGGTTCAACCAATATGATGAACATGGTGAATTACACCAATACAACAGCAGAGGAATTTAAAGGTGACGGCACAGGTGAAGCAGTTTTGAATGTCACTATCCCAACAGGAGCAATAGGATTTACCTTTTTAGATAACAAAATGGCTCAAAAGCAGGTGGATACGGGATTTATCACTACCGATCCTATTCCAGCAAATCAGACAGTAGTTTTACCATATAGCTATAGAATCGCAAAAGGCAAAGAAATTAATTTAAGCTTTGACTACCCTGTTCAAATGATGCAAATTCTTGTTCCAGAGGGAATGGGAAGCATTGAATTTAAGAATGTTACAGCAACAAATCAAGGTCTGTTCAAAATGGATGATCAGAATTATCAAGGGTACAGTGTTGAAGGCATTCAAGCCCAACAATCCTTTACCATGGTTTATGACAAAGAGAAACAACCATCACCTAGTGAAACACAAGCGTCCACAGATCAAGGAGCAAGTGCAACAAAAGGGAATGTAACGAAAACAGCACCAGCCTTCCATAATCCCGGCCACCTTCGAATGTGGTCACAATCACCATTACACAGCTGGGATCCACATGTTTTCTTAATTGTTATAGGTGCAATTATTATTGCAGCATTGTCCTATTTTGCCTATTTCAGGATGAAGGCAATGGCGGAAGAAAAGAGGCTTGGAGCAGATAAAGAAGAATCAGCTTTTAAAAATCTTATGGCGAAGCAAAAAGCAATTTTGGATAAAATTATTGAATTAGAAGAAAACTTCGGTGATGGAAATATGACAGAAGAGGACTATCAAGCTAAATTGGCTGCATACAAACAGCATTTAGTGCAAGTGAAAATAAATTTACGCCAATTTGTAGAGTAACAGTCGGAATGCGAGGGATACTTGATGATTGAAATAAAAAAGCTTACGAAGCAAGCCGACAATAAGTTAATCCTGCGAGGTATTGACCTATCCATTACTCAAGGCGAAACAGTTGCAATACTTGGTCCAAATGGTGCAGGAAAAAGTACACTGCTTAAAGTACTCGCAACATTAATCAAGCCTACATCTGGCCTTGTGAAGATTAACGGATTGGATTTAATAAAGGATCATATTGAAGTAAAGAAATTGTTTGGTTACTTGCCTCATTCCAGCTTGTTATATGATCACTACACGCCATTAGAAAACTTAGTTTTTTTTGGTGACTTATATGGTGTCAAGGATGTCGAAAAGAGAGCAAGGAATCTTGTAAATGAGGTAGGCTTATCATTCTTTATTAATGAACCTGTAAAGAATTTTTCGCGCGGAATGATTCAAAGGATAGCGATTGCAAGAGCCATCATTCATGAACCCAAAATTATGCTGCTAGACGAACCACATACCGGGTTGGATCAAGGTGCCATTTCCATATTAAATAATGTCATCCTTTCTATGAAAGAAAAAGGATGTACCACATTAATGGTAACCCATGATTTCAAGCAAGCTGCTGCAATTTGTGATCGAATTATTATCGTGAAAAATGGCAAGATTGCGGATGATTTTAAAATAAATAATAAATCACTAAATTTAGTTTCTGAAAAATATCAGGTACTAGTAGAGGGGGTTTCTTGATGTTAAGAACAGCCCTCACTATCGCAAAAAAAGATATCTATTCAGAATTAAGAACAAAGCAAGTTTTGGGAACCATGATTATTTTTGCAGGATTAGTCATCTTAGTACTAAGCTTTGCTTTCGATCCAGCAAATAATACTACAAAAGCAGTTATTCCCGGTGCTGTCTGGATTATCATAGTATTTTCAGGAATATTAGGACTAAATCGCTCATTAGTATCAGAGCAGCGAAATGATACGATGCATGGTCTGCTGGTTGCACCTATGGATGCTTCTAGCATTTACTTAGGTAAATTCCTGGCAAACTTTTCAATGATATTAGTTGTAGAGCTTGTATCCATTCCTTTTCTCTTTCTCTTATTTGATTTTAAAATCACCGGCAGCATTCTCTATTTCATTTTAGTATTATTTGTCGGTAGTTTTGGATTCATTGCGATTGGAACATTTTTGGCAGCACTTGCTTCCAATTCGAAGAGTAGTGAAATGTTATTACCGCTTTTGCTATTCCCAATGACCAGTCCTGTCTTGATTGGTGTTACGCAAGCAACAAAAATCATACTAACGAATATGGAGAAATTACCGACTGCCATTGCCTGGCTGCAATTGGTAACTGCCTATGATGTAATTTTCTTTGTTCTATGTTTTTTATTAATTGAGTATGTTCTGGAGGTTTAAGAGATGAGTATGAATCTTGAAAGAGAAAAGGCGCAACTTCCAATGGTAGATTTGGCCCCCGTTAGAAGTTCTGTGATAACCAAACTATTATATGGTGGTATGGTAGTTTCAATGTTAGCGGCATTCTACTTTATTTTCATGTATGCCGAAATTGAAAAAACAATGGGTGCGGTACAAAAGATATTTTATATGCATGTTCCCTCAGCCTGGGTAGCATTTTTAGCATTCTTTGTAACATTTGTCTTCAGTATCTTGTTTTTAGTAAAGCGTAAACGAATTTTTGACACCTATGCCTATGTATCGGCAGAAATAGGGGTAGTGTTTACAGCTATCGTTCTAACTACAGGTCCAATCTGGGCGAAATCTTCTTGGAATACATGGTGGGCATGGGAACCACGGTTAACTACAACATTGATTCTCTTTTTCCTCTTTATGGCTTATCTAATGGTTCGCCAGATGGATGGCGTTTGGGATAAAAAAGCAAGACTTGCTGCAGTATTCGGAATTATAGGGTTTGCAGATGTTCCAATTGTATTTTTTGCGATTCGCTGGTGGCAATCAAAATTCCATCCAATTGTTTTTGGAGAGGGACCATCTCAACAAGGCGGAGGGATAGCACCTAGTATGCTTGTTGCTTTGTTGGTTACGATTACTGCATTTACCTTCCTTTATGCATATATTCTTCATAAGGGAGTATCATTTGAAAATATGAGAATAAAAGTGGGTCACTACAAAGAAAAATTACGAGAAAGATTAGAAAACTAGGAGGAATTAATCATGGGATTCATGTACGCAGCATATTCAGTCGTTTGGGTAATTATTTTTGGTTACATGCTTCTGATTGGAAAACGTCATAATAGTCTTAAAAAAGATATTGAGTTTTTAAAACAATTAGATAGGTAGAAGTAGAAAATGGCCTGTTAACACAGAACAGGCCATTTCTATAAAACTACTTATTTCTGTCAGGAGGAAGCAGAATGAGCAGACGAGTCATTAACTTACTCGTGTTGTTTCTATTAATTGGAATGTTTGGATTTTTTGGATATAGTTTGGCTAGCAAAGGTGACAATACTGATGTAGGGGATCAAGCCTATAATTTCGAACTGCCAAACTTAGAAGGAACAAATACGAAGCTTTCTGATTACAAAGGTGAAATTATCATCCTGAATTATTTTGCTTCATGGTGTAAACCGTGTGTGGATGAAGCTCCAGAGCTAGAAGCATTCGCAAAAGATTATGGTGATCAATACCGATTAATCATGATTAACAAGGGTGAAACAAAGGAACGAGTTAAAAAATTCTTAAAAAAATATAATACACCTGCTGTTTATGTATTTGACTACAATTCTAAAGTTGCCAAAAAGTATAATGTTACCGGCCAGCCAGAAACCTTTATCATTGATAGAAAAGGAGTCATAAGAGAGCATTACAATGGTCCTGTTACTTCTGCTCAATTATATGCAATGGTAAAAAAGTATGACCAATAATGATAAAAGAGGATTGAATCACTTTTCGAGTGATTCAATCCTTTTTTTATCCACCAATGGAAAGATATTTAAATTCTGCTGATACACTTGCTTTGACGATCAGTTGTCCTGGTTGAATTTGTGTATTGCTCGTGATTTTAGCAAATGTAAGTTGCTGGCTTTCATAGGGCTGGATTATGTCGCCGTTTTCTATCACGAGTATGGGGGTCGGATTGAGAGTCACCCTTAGGGTATTGGCTATGGTCCTCGCTTTGTTGTTGGCATTGTTTAAAGCGATTGTAAGAGCATGTTGATAATAATATTCTTTGTGACTAGTTGTAAATTGAACATTAGCAACATAGTTGGCGCCGTTTTGAACAGCAGTATCAACAACTTTACCAATATTCGTTAAGTCCTCTATCTTCACCTGCAAAATATGTGTAATTTTATATCCACGAAATATTTGTGTTCCTTGATTATAGTCGTATTCTGGTTCAATTCGATAATCAAAGGTCTGTATGTGATTTTTAATAATCCCCGACCTAATGAGAGTATCAATTATCTTGTTTGCAGCCATTGAATTCTGCTGCTGTGCGTCAATTAATTCTTTACTATCAGTCACAATACCGAGATTAACAGAGACTGTATCTGGCTGAACGGCGATTTCTCCTTCCCCTCTTACTTTTATTATGTTGTTCTGTTGGCTCTCGGTAATAAGGTATCCAGGGTTCTGAATCTTCATGGTCTTTCCCCCCTTATAAAAAATCCTTTACTAAATAAAATACGCTGAGCCACATGAAGTATTCCTGGTTCTAGTAACCCTCTCAAAAAAATAGAATATAAGAGTATTTTAAAAGAATTGAAATTTTCAAAGTCATAATGCTTATCAAAGGGCATACATTTTAAATAATGAGACAAGCAACAAAGGAGGAAAAAATGTGGAAACGATCATAAAATTCTTACCAAAAAACATTGCCGATCTAATCAGTAAAATCCCTCCTAATCAAAAAGCAGAATTGGAAGAAATCCGGATTCGCATCGGACGACCTATAGAAATCACGATGAAAGGAGCTCCGAGATTTCTCTCGTACATCATTCAGCAAGAAGATGCGTTCCATCTAATGAATAAAATCAGCCAATTCTCCATCTATACGCTTGAGGAAGAGTTGAAGCGAGGGTATATAACTGTTTCAGGAGGTCATCGGATTGGACTTGCAGGAAAGGTGATTCTTGAAGAAGGAAAGGTAAAAGCATTAAGGGATATTGCTTCTTTTAATATCCGGATTGCCAAAGAGAAGTTAGGAATAGCAGAGACGATTACTCCCTTTATATTCAATGATTCCTGGATGCATACAATGATTGTCGGTCCTCCCCAAACAGGGAAAACGACACTTTTACGTGATATTGCCAGAATCATTTCAACCGGAAATCATGAAAGAGGAATCCACGCATATAAGGTAGGGATCGTGGATGAACGTTCAGAAATTGCCGGGTGTGTTAATGGCATTCCGCAAATGTCGTTCGGTCATCGTCTAGATGTGTTAGATGCCTGCCCAAAAGCAGAGGGGATGATGATGATGATTCGTTCCATGAGTCCGGATGTGTTAGTTGTCGATGAAATTGGTCGAATTGAGGACGCAGATGCGATTCAAGAAGCTGTCCACGCAGGCATCAAACTAATTATGACCACACATGGAGCAAGCTTAGATGAGGTAAAGAACAGACCTTCATTAAAATCCATTATTGAGCAGAACATATTTCAACGATTTATTGTACTCAGCAGATCACAAGGACCAGGAACCATTACACATATTTTGGATGGAAGCGGAAAAGAACTGAGTCAAAAAGTGAGAGTGATGTAAATGGTTAAGATAATTGGCGCCATTTTTATTATACTCGCTACCACTTGGACGGGGTTTGAAGCTGCCAAACATTTAAGCGAGCGCCCGAGGCAGCTCAGGCAGTTAAAATCTGCCCTGCAATCACTTGAAGCAGAAATTATGTATGGTCATACACCCTTGCATGAAGCGGCGAGAAGATTGGCTGCACAACTTTCTCAGCCATTGTCTTCTTTTTTTGAAGGATTTGCAAAGAGATTAACTGATACAGAAACAACGGTTAAAGACGCTTGGGGAGACAGCTTAAAGGAGATTTGGAATCAAACAGCATTTAAACAAGGTGAATTTGAAATTATGAAACAATTCGGGGAAACCCTCGGTCGGCACGATCGCTTTTCCCAGCAGAAACATATTATGCTAACTCTTTCCCACCTCGAAAGAGAAGAAGCAGACGCCATTCAAAGCCAAGCAAAATATGAAAAGATGGTAAAGAGTTTAGGGTTCTTTTCAGGATTATTACTGATCATTTTATTAATTTAGGGGGAAAAGCAATGGGCTTAGAAGTGGACATTATTTTTAAAATAGCGGGAGTAGGTATAGTGGTTGCGTTTTTGCATACGGTACTCGATCAGGTTGGGAAAAAGGAATATGCCCAGTGGGTAACACTCTTTGGTTTTATTTACATTTTGTTTCAAGTCGCGTCAATTGTTGACGATCTCTTCCAAAAAATAAAATCTGTCTTCTTGTTTCAATAGAAAGGAGGGCTTTGCCATTGAAATTATTAAGATAGTTGGCGTGGCTCTTGTTGCAACCTTCCTTGCTTTAATCATTAAAGAGCAAAAACCTAATTTCGCCTTCCTGTTAATTGTATTTGTTGGCTGCAGCATTTTTCTGTTTCTTGTCGATAAAATATATGAAATTATTCATATGCTTGAAAAGCTTGCAGTGAATGCAAATGTAAATTTGATCTACGTAGAGACCATACTAAAAATCATTGGAATTGCCTATATTGCTGAGTTTGCATCTCAAATTACCAAGGACGCAGGCCAAGGGGCAGTGGCTTCAAAAATTGAACTCGCTGGAAAGGTGTTGATACTGGCGATGGCAATTCCAATTTTAACCGTCATGATTGAAACAATAATTAAGCTGATTCCAAGCTAGAAAGGCATTTCCTTTTGAAAATATGAGGTGAAAATGATGAAGCAAAAGCTGCAGATTATTCCCATTATGATTCTATTATTTCTATTTTTTACTTCAACAAATGTACAAGCTAACGAAGAAGTGAAGGATAACCATACACCTCTATCCCCGCAGGAATTAGTAGATGCACAGCTTGAAACTATGGATTTAACAGAACTTAAACAATATTGGGAGGATATTCAAACTAAATATGGCGGCTTTCTCCCTGAAAGCCAAAAGGGGAGTCTGTACGATTTTGTAAAGGGGGACAAGCAATTCTCCTTTAAGGAATGGACACAGGGAATCATTAAATTCTTGTTTCATGAATTTGTTGTAAATGGTAAACTGCTAGGTTCATTAATCCTGCTAACGATATTCAGTATGTTTCTCCAATCGATGCAAAATGCATTTGAGAGCAGTACCGTCAGTAAAGTTGCCTACTCCATTGTCTATATGGTCCTAGTAATAATTGCCCTTAATAGTTTTCATATCGTCATACAATATACCAATGAGGCTATTGGAAGCATGATTTCATTCGTGCTTGCGCTGATTCCGCTTTTGTTAGCCTTGATCGCTTCTTCTGGAGGAATAATCTCAGCCGCTTTCTTTCATCCAGTTATCTTATTTTTAATGAATATCAGCGGAATGTTTATGCAATTTGTTATACTCCCACTTCTCTTTTTAGCCACTCTTTTAAGTATCGTGAGTACGATGTCAGACCAGTATAAAGTGACACAGCTGGCACAGCTGTTAAGAAACTGGAGCATTGGTTTAATGGGGCTTTTCTTGACGGTCTTTCTTGGAGTCATATCGGTCCAAGGTGCTTCTACTGCCATAACGGATGGTGTAGCCATCCGTACAGCAAAATTCGTTACAGGCAACTTTATTCCTGTCATTGGCAGAATCTTCACTGACGCAGCTGATACAGTAGTAAGTGCATCTGGATTATTGAAGAATTCAGTGGGTATTGCAGGGGTTGCTATTCTCCTCATTATCGTGGCATTCCCTGCTTTTAAAATATTGATGATCGCCTTTATTTATAAATTTGCAGCTGCGATATTACAGCCATTAGGCGGGGGTCCCGTTATTAAATGCTTAGATATCATCAGCAAAAGTGTTATCTATGTTTTTGCAGCGCTAGGTATTGTCTCTCTCATGTTTTTTTTAAGTATTACAGTAATTGTCGCAGCAGGGAATTTAACAATGATGATGAGATAGGGGAGAACGTTATGCAGTTTTTAATAGAGTGGGTTACGAATATCATCCTATTTATTCTTTTAGCAACGGTTATTGATATGCTGCTGCCTAATACAAATCTACAAAAATATACAAAAATGGTTACGGGGCTGCTGCTTATTGCCATCATCCTTACGCCGATTTTTAAGTTACTCTCTAAGGATTTTGAAACTGTGATGGCTCAGATTCCCACATTTCAGGATTCTGGAGAAAAAAATATGGAAAATTTAATAGAAATGCAGAAAAAAGAAATACAAGCCTCCAATCATGCATATATTTTAGAAACAATGGCTGTCCAGCTTGAAAAGGGAGTAGAGGAGGAGTTGATGGAACAATTTGGTTTGGAAATTGCAAAAATTAATCTTACAACCAAGGATGATAGCCAAGAATCATTCCCTGAAAACCTAGAAATGGTTACCGTGCTATTAAAACAGCCAGAATCATCTTTAAGGACAGTCGAAGCTATACAACCAGTTAGTATTACTACCGAAACACCTCTTCCATCTAAGGAACCAACAGAAGAATCAGAAGAAATCGCCGCATTTCTTTCGCAGCAATGGAATGTCACTGAAAAAGCAATTGAGATCTCGGTTGAAGG
This sequence comes from Neobacillus niacini NBRC 15566, assembly GCF_001591505.1. GTDB lineage: Bacteria > Bacillota > Bacilli > Bacillales > Cytobacillaceae > Neobacillus > Neobacillus niacini. The sequence goes on along the minus strand of NZ_BCVA01000001.1, from coordinate 193,232 downwards.
GGGGATGAATAAGTAGAATGGAAAATAATAAAGGACCATTTTCATGGTTGAAAAACATAATGGCTAAGGGTGAGACTTCCGATAAAAAGTCCGGGAAATATCAATATATGATTCTAGTGCTGTGCATCGGTGCTGCATTCATGATTGTTGGAAATGTACTATTTTCCGATAAATCAGCTCCGCTTGATAGTAAGGCTGTAACCACGAGCCAAGCAGAAACTACTGATGTTGAGGCGTTTAGCCTTAAGAAGGACTCAAATAATAAAAGTATTTCTGGATACGAGGAAGAGTATGAAAAGCAGCTTAAGAAGGCACTGGAAGAAATGCTGGGTGTAGACGATGTAACGGTTGTCGTGAACATTGATTCTACTGACAAGAAAATTCTCGAGAAAAATACGGTGACAAAATCTCAGACAACGGAAGAAAAAGACAATGAGGGCGGGGAACGAAAGGTACAGGATACCTCCACGGACCAGCAATTAGTCATTATTCGTGAAGGAGAGAAAGAGGTACCCATTGTGGTTGAATATCAAAAACCTGCTATTCGTGGAGTATTAGTGGTGGCTAAAGGAGCAGGAAATATTCAAATTAAAAAAAATATTATTGAGGCAGTAACAAGATCACTTGATGTACCAAGTCATCGCGTTGCCGTTATGCCTAAAAAATAAAAGGGGGATATTAAAAATGTTATTGAAAAAACAAACAGTTTGGTTGTTAACTATGTTAAGTTTGGTGGTTGTATTGTCCGTTTATTACATTACTTCTCCGGAACAAAAAAGCAATGAACTTGCTGCAGTGAAGCAAGAAGAGAAAGCAGATTCAAAGGAAAAAGAAACGAAAACTGATACTGAAGCAAAAGAAGGCGACACTGTTATTTCTTCAGTTGCTGGTGATGAAGAATTTGAAGCACTACGATTAAAGCTTCAAGATGAACGCAGCGAATTAAAGGAACAATTAAACGCTGTTGTGGCAACGACTGATCTTCCAGCGGCTGAAAGAAGCGAAGCAGTGGATCAAATGAAAAAATTAAATGAAATTGCCCAAAAGGAAGAAATGCTTGAAACTTTAATTAAAGCTATGGATTATGAGGATGCCCTTGTTAGAGCAGATGGTTCAACAGTTAAAATTATTGTAAAGTCTAATAAAGAGTCTTCTAAATCCGAAGCAAATGCAATTATCCAAATGGTTAAGAAAGAAATTGGCGAAACTAACTTTGTTGCTGTTGAATTCCAGCCAACTAAATAATCCGATAGACCTATAAGGAGAGCTCCTGCTTTCCTTTTTTTACTGTTCACTTAACAAGAATATTGAACTTTAATAAGATATTAGCGTATAGTATTAGTAGTTAGTCTTAATCTAGCAGGACAAGGAGTGTTTAGATTGTTAAAAGTACAAGAAATTCGTGAATTAATTAAATTAGTGGACCAATCCAGCATTGATGAATTTGTATATGAAATTGAAGGCTCAAAAATTAAAATGAAAAAAAATCTTGGAACTACAACTGTTACCACTGTACAAGTACCACAAGCAGCAGTGGCTCAGGCAGTTCCTGTCGTGCAGCCAGAAGCAGTTACAAGTAAAGCGCCTGTACAAGAAATAAAGCAGGAAGAAGCAGTAACTAATGCTCCAAGTCAGGCTGATACTTCAAATTTACACAAAATTACTTCTCCAATGGTTGGGACTTTTTATGCCTCACCAACACCAGAAGCAGACGCTTATGTAAAAGCGGGTTCTGTTGTGACAAAGGATTCTATCGTATGTATTGTGGAAGCAATGAAATTATTTAATGAAATTGAAGCTGAAGTAAATGGTGAAATTGTAGAAGTTCTTGCGAAGAACGGACAATTAGTAGAATATGGACAACCATTATTTTTAGTGAAGCCAGAATAAGGAGCGATAACAGGATGATAAAGAAACTGTTAATTGCAAATAGAGGAGAAATTGCAGTAAGGATTATTCGTGCGTGTAGAGAAATGGGTATTGAATCAGTAGCCGTCTTCTCCGAAGCAGATCGTGAAGCGCTGCATGTACAACTTGCAGATGAAGCCTATTGCATTGGACCAAAATTATCAAAAGAGAGTTACTTAAATGTGACGAATATCATTAGTGTAGCAAAACTAACAGGTTGTGATGCGATTCACCCTGGCTATGGTTTTTTAGCTGAAAATGCAGATTTCGCTGAGCTTTGCCGTGAATGCAATATTATCTTCGTAGGACCAAGCCCAGAAGCGATCACGAAAATGGGAACGAAAGATATTGCAAGGGAAACAATGCGTGAAGCTGGAGTTCCGATTGTACCTGGTTCAACTGGTATCATTAATGATATTGATGAAGCGCTTGAGCTTGTAAGTAAAATTGAATATCCAGTGATTATCAAAGCAACTGCTGGCGGTGGCGGTAAAGGGATCCGCGTGGCAAAAAATGAACAAGAACTAGTTAAAGGTATTTCTATTACACAGCAGGAGGCATTGACTGCCTTTGGTAATCCAGGAGTATACATAGAAAAGTATATCGAGGATTTCCGTCATGTTGAAATACAAGTACTTGCAGACTCCTATGGAAACACGATCCATCTTGGAGAGAGAGACTGTTCTATTCAACGCAGACTTCAAAAGCTTTTAGAAGAAACACCTTCACCGGCCTTGGATGGAGAAATTCGTGCTGAAATGGGAAATGCAGCAGTTAAAGCCGCAAAAGCAGTTGATTATTCAGGTGCAGGAACGGTAGAATTTATATATGACTACCGCAATCGGAAATATTACTTTATGGAAATGAACACAAGGATACAGGTGGAGCACCCTGTAACAGAATTGGTCACAGGTGTGGATCTAATTAAGGAGCAAATCCGAGTTGCTTCTGGAGAGAAATTAACGTTAAATCAACAGGACGTTACGTTTACAGGCTGGGCAATTGAGTGCCGAATTAATGCCGAGAATCCAGAAAAGAACTTCATGCCTTCAGCAGGGAAAATTAATATGTATTTGCCTCCTGGCGGTTTTGGCGTTCGGATTGATTCAGCAGCATATCCAGGTTACACCATTCCACCTTATTATGATTCCATGATTGCGAAAGTTATCACATATGGTAGTAGCAGGGAAGAAGCAATCTCACGAATGAAACGTGCACTAAGCGAATTTGTGATTGAGGGAGTTCATACCACCATCCCTTTCCATTTAAGATTGCTTGAGCATGAAAGTTTCGTAGAGGGACAATTCAATACGAAGTTTCTTGAGTTACATGATGTGATGAAAACTAGCTAAAATCTGGAGGTGTACTTTATGAGCGAGTATAATGTACTAGAAATGAGTCAAGGAAACAGCGGGCATGGGAAAGTAGAGATTGCACCTGAAGTCATTGAAGTCATTGCAGGTATTGCTGCTTCCGAGGTTGAAGGAGTAGCGCAAATGCGTGGGAATTTTGCTACCGGTGTAGTAGAACGTTTAGGCAAGAAAAACCATGGTAAAGGTGTTAAAGTGGAACTTTCAGAAGAAGGAATTACGGTAGATGTATACTGCTTAATGAAATTTGGAGTATCCATCCCTACAGTCGCAGGGAAAATACAGGATAACATTCGCCAGGCATTGTTAAATATGACTGCATTAGAAGCAGAGGCAGTAAACATTCACGTTGTCGGCATTTCCTTTGAAACCCAAAAGCTAGAACCAGAAGTGGAAGAAGAGATTTAACCCATTTGACCAAAGGAGTAATCCTTTGGTTTTTTTTCTTTTTTGGTTATTAGTAGACTGCTTCTAGGTAAAAATAAGTTCTTACAGTGCGAATCAGTTTTAGTTGTGCTATTATCTTTTTATGTACAAAACATTAATACGACATGGTTGTATAAAATTTGACAAAATTAATTATTATCTCTAAAGGAGTTAACGGTATAATGAAAAGAAGAACAGCAAGGGAAAAAGCGTTACAAGCTCTTTTTCAAATTGATGTAAGTAACACAGAACCATCTTCAGCAATCGATCATGTTTTGGAAGGCGAAACGGGAGATGACTACCTTACCAAGCTAGTTTTGGGCGTTGTGGAACAAAAAGATCAAATTGATCCATACATTAAAGAAAATCTTGAAAAATGGACGATGGACCGTTTAGCAACGGTTGATAGAAATTTATTAAGGATCGCTATTTACGAGTTATTATATTTCCGTGATGAAATTCCTGAAAATGTTATTTTAGATGAAGCGATAGAAATTGCTAAAATTTACGGAGATGAACAATCCAGCCGTTTTATTAATGGGGTCCTATCGAAGGTAAAAGAAAAATTGTAAGACGACTAATTATGAATAGGAGGAGAAACAAATGGCAGCAACTATTATTGATGGGAAAGAAATAGCAGCGAAAAAAAAGGTAGAAATTGCATCTGAGGTCCAAAAACTAAAGGCATTGGGAATTACACCAGGACTTGCGGTTATTCTTGTTGGAAATAATCATGCATCGAGAACGTATGTGACGAATAAAGAAAAAACTTGTCGAGACCTAGGTATGCACTCAGTACTAATTGAACTACCAGAAACGGCTACCCAGGAAGAATTACTTCAAAAAATAGAGGAACTAAATGTAGATCCCGCTATCCATGGCATTTTAGTACAGCTTCCTCTTCCAAAGCACATCGATGAAACAAGAGTTATTGAGTCAATATCTCCTTTAAAGGATGTAGACGGATTTCACCCGATAAATATTGGAAGAATGATGACGGGGCAAGATGCATTCTTACCGTGTACCCCTTACGGAATCATGGTACTCTTAGAAGAAATGGGTATATCGGTTGCCGGGAAACATGTTGTTGTCGTGGGGAGAAGTAATATTGTAGGAAAGCCAGTTGGTCAGTTGTTTCTTAATCAACATGCAACGGTAACCTATTGTCATTCGAAAACAATCGATTTACAATACCATACTACTCAAGCTGATATTCTTGTCGCAGCAGTTGGCCTGGCCAACTTTATTAAGGCTGATCATGTAAAAGAAGGTGCGGTTGTGATTGATGTAGGGATCAATCGGAATGAAGCAGGTAAGCTTTGCGGCGATGTTGCGTTTGATGAAGTAAGTCAGAAGGCAGGTTATATTACCCCTGTACCAAAAGGAGTAGGTCCGATGACCATTACTATGCTCATGTATAACACTCTTAAATCAGCAAAAAATACGCTGCGGTCCTAAAAAGGAGTTCCTTATGCAGGAAAAAAAGTATTTATCTGTGCTTGCATTAACAAAATACATAAAAAGAAAATTTGATGCAGACCCTCATTTACAAGATGTACATGTTCGAGGAGAAATCTCAAACTTCAAACAGCACTCAAGCGGACATATGTATTTTACATTAAAGGATGACAAAGCTAGGATTCTTGCAGTGATGTTTGCTGGCCAATCACGTGCCATGAAGTTTTTACCAGAAAACGGAATGAAGGTGGTTGTAAAAGGGGACATCTCGGTTTATGAACCAAGTGGTCAATATCAAATATATATTAAAGAAATGCAGCCAGATGGAATCGGGGAATTATTTTTAGCCTACGAGCAGTTAAGAAAAAGACTTGAAGCTGAAGGGCTATTCTCAATAGAACAAAAAAAGCCTATTCCTAGTTATCCGAAAACGGTGGGGGTTATAACATCACCAACAGGAGCTGCAATAAGGGATATTATCACCACAATTAAAAGACGTTATCCCATTGCAAATATCCTTGTTTTACCAGCGCTTGTACAGGGTGAGAATGCAGCGGCTTCGATAGCACGGGCTATTAGTAAAGCAAACAAGATGGAAAACTTAGATATACTAATTGTTGGGCGCGGAGGCGGTTCGATTGAAGAGTTATGGGCTTTTAATGAGGAGATAGTTGCTAGGGCCATTAATCAATCGGAAATCCCTATTATTTCTGCAGTCGGCCATGAAACTGATTTTACGATTGCCGATTTTGTCGCAGACATGCGTGCTCCAACACCAACTGCAGCAGCAGAGCTTGCCGTTCCTCATATTGATGAATTAATGGAAAGACTGCTTCAGCGGAAGACCCGGATGCTTCAATCCATGAACGGTAGATTTCGATATGAAAAACAACGATTAGAGCGTGCACAAAAATCCTATGCATTTCGTTATCCACATCGTCTTTACGAACAAAAACTTGAACAGGTAGATAAATTAACAGAATCACTTGTACGTGGGACTGCTAGATTGACTGATCTAAAAAAGTCCCAATATGAAACGATTCATAACCGACTCATTCGAAACCATCCAAAAGTAGTATATCGTGATGCAGAAATTAGATTTGAGCGTTCGAAAAAAGATATCCAACGGGCAATGGGACAAATCTTCTTGAAGAAACAAAACGAATTTGAAAGAATTCTCGCTATGCTTCAAGCTTTAAGCCCGTTAAAAATAATGGAACGAGGATTTAGTCTCGTTTATTCAGAAGACAATGTGTTAATAAAAAGTGTTAAACAAGTAAAAGAGAACGAACCACTTCAAATTCAATTAACAGATGGTAGCCTTCTCTGTAATGTACAGAACATAAAGGAGAGCGAAAATCGTGACGAATGAACAAAAGATTTCCTTTGAGGAAGCAATGAATAAGCTTGAGCAAATTGTTGATAAGCTTGAAGAAGGGGATGTCCCTCTCGAAGCGGCCATTGCCTTTTATAAAGAGGGAATGGAGCTGTCAAAACTCTGTCATGATAAGTTAAAAAATGTCGAAGAACAATTAACACAGATTATTACGGAGGACGGACGTAAACAAAACTTTACGATTGAAGAGGAGGTATAGGCTTTGACTACTAAAGTTCTAGATGCTTTTACACAAGAACATAAACAGCTACTTGAATCTGAGCTTCAAACCTTGGTGGAAAAGCTTAATGCGCCTCCTATTATTAAAGAAGCAATGCATTATTCATTTAAGGCAGGCGGTAAGAGAATCCGTCCATTACTGGTATTTGCTACGCTTGCTGCTTTTGAAAAAGATCCAAAAATCGGTCTAATGGCCGCTGCCGCAATTGAAATGATTCATACATATTCGCTAATCCATGATGACCTGCCAAGTATGGACAATGATGATCTAAGAAGAGGCAAGCCTACGAATCATAAAGTATTTGGAGAGTCCATTGCCATTTTAGCAGGAGATGCATTATTGACCTATAGCTTTCAGGTAATTGGACAAACTCCTAACGAATTCGCGTCTAGTGAAACCAAACTTCAACTCATTATGGAGATGGCCCAAGCTGCTGGCAGCGAAGGAATGGTTGGTGGTCAGGTGGCTGATATGGAAGGAGAGGGAAAAACTCTTACCGTTGAGGAACTTGAGTATATCCACATCCATAAGACAGGGAAGTTATTGAAGTTCAGCGTTATCGCTGGCGCATTGTTAGGTGGAGCAAGTCAAACTCAATTGGAAAACCTGTCTTCATTTGCCCATCATTTAGGGCTTGCATTTCAAATACAAGACGACATTCTTGACCTAGAAGGAAATCAGGAATTACTAGGTAAACCTGTTGGAAGTGATTCTGCTAATGAGAAGAGCACATATCCACAGTTATTGTCTATGGAGGGTGCGAAGAAAGAGTTAGGACAGCAATTGCACCTTTCTAAACAATATTTGGATAAGACAGGACTTAACATCCTTTTACTTAAAGAAATTGCTGATCTTATAGCATCAAGAGACCACTAAATAACTGGTATTTGAACAACAACGTAATTGTGTTATAATTGTTGTCAATGTAGAAATCGTTGTCAATGCCGTTACCACTTTTTGTGTTAGCGGCTATTTTTTACTAGGTGTATGGAAAGAAATAGAATGAAAGTGAGTGGTCCAAACATGGATCTGTTATCAATAAAAGACCCTTCCTTTTTAAAAGGGATGTCAAATCAAGAATTGGAGGTTTTAAGTCAAGAAATACGCCAATTCTTGATTGAAAAACTGTCTGTTACTGGAGGCCATATTGGACCGAATTTAGGTGTTGTCGAATTAACCATTGCCTTACATAAATGTTTTGACAGCCCCAAAGATAAATTTATTTGGGATGTAGGACATCAGTCTTATGTTCATAAAATACTTACAGGCAGAGCGTGTGAATTTGATACATTGCGTCAATTTAAGGGACTGTGCGGCTTCCCAAAAAGAATTGAAAGCGAGCATGATGTTTGGGAAACAGGGCATAGTTCAACTTCCCTTTCAGCTGCGATGGGAATGGTCATCGCTAGAGACTTGAAAAAAGAGAGTTCCTTTGTTGTACCTATCATTGGCGATGGTGCGTTAACTGGAGGAATGGCGTTAGAAGCATTAAATCATATAGGCCATGAGAAAAAGAATATGATTGTCATTCTGAACGACAATGAAATGTCCATTGCCCCAAATGTTGGTGCTCTTCATAACATTCTTGGTCAATTACGGACAGCTGGTAAATATCAATGGGTTAAAGACGAGTTAGAATTGTTATTGAAAAAGGTACCAGCTGTCGGAGGGAAACTTGCAGCCACTGCGGAACGTGTGAAAGATAGTCTTAAATATTTATTTGTGTCGGGAATGTTCTTTGAGGAGATGGGGTTTACATACTTAGGTCCGGTTGATGGTCATGATTATGAAGCTTTATTTGAAAATTTACGCTATGCCAAAAAAACGGAAGGACCAGTCCTTCTTCATGTCATCACGAAAAAAGGGAAAGGTTTTCAGCCAGCTGAAAGTGATAAAAAAGGTACTTGGCATGGCACAGGACCTTATAAGATGGACACAGGTGCCTTTGTTAAGTCTGATAAAGCCCCTCCAGCATGGAGCAGTTTAGTAAGTGAAACAGTTCGCAAGCTAGCTCGTGAGGATGAGAGGATTGTCGCGATAACGCCAGCTATGCCTGTTGGATCGAAACTAGAGGGCTTTGCTAGTGAGTTTCCAGAAAGAATGTTTGATGTGGGGATAGCAGAACAGCATGCAGCTACCGTTGCGGCTGGTTTGGCGACCCAAAATATGAAACCCTTTTTAGCGATTTATTCAACTTTCTTACAACGAGCGTATGACCAGGTTGTTCATGATATATGCCGTCAAAATTTAAATGTTTTTATCGGGATTGATCGGGCTGGTTTAGTAGGTGCAGATGGTGAAACGCACCAGGGCGTATTTGATATAGCTTTTCTAAGACATGTTCCTAATATTGTTTTAATGATGCCGAAAGATGAAAATGAAGGGCAGCATATGGTTTATACTGCGATGACCTATGATGATGGTCCAATTGCAATGAGATTTCCACGAGGTAATGGATTGGGTGTACCGTTGGATGAAACATTTAAGAGCATTCCAATCGGAACCTGGGAGGTTTTGAAGGAAGGCGAGGATGCGGCAATTTTAACGTTTGGTACAACCATTCCTATGGCTCTAGAAGCTGCAGAAACGCTTGAGAAACAAGGGATTTCCGTAAAAGTCATAAATGCTCGTTTTATTAAGCCTTTAGATGAAAAAATGCTCAATGAGTTATTTTTAAATAATATCCCTATTCTAACCATTGAAGAAGCAGTCTTACAGGGCGGTTTTGGAAGTTCTGTTCTAGAATATGCACATGAAAAAGGATTTTACCAGCAAGCAATCGACCGAATGGGGATACCTGACCAATTTATCGAACATGGTGATGTAGAATCGCTTCTGGAGGAAATTGGAATGACTACGTCAGAAGTCGTAAAAAGAATGACCATACTAGCTCGAAAAAAACAACAAAGGGCATAATTCATGAAGAATAAAGAACGATTAGATGTATTATTAGTTGAAAGAGGATTAGCAGAAACAAGAGAAAAAGCAAAACGTTCTATTATGGCAGGTTTGGTTTACACCAACGAAGAACGTTTAGATAAGCCTGGCGAGAAAGTGAAAGTAGATATCCCGTTAATGATAAAGGGGAATGTACTTCCCTATGTCAGTCGAGGTGGTCTAAAACTGGAGAAGGCAATAAAGATTTTTGATGTCTCAGTAAAAGATAAGATTATGCTCGATATAGGTGCTTCAACTGGTGGATTTACTGATTGTGCACTACAGAACGGTGCAAAAATGTCTTATGCACTGGATGTAGGGTACAATCAGTTAGCTTGGAAGCTGCGTCAGGATGAACGAGTAGTGGTAATGGAAAGAACCAACTTTCGGTATGTGACACCTGCTGATTTAGCTGGTGAAATGCCTAATTTTGCCACAATAGATGTTTCCTTTATCTCTTTAAAATTAATATTACCTGTCTTAAAAACCCTGCTTGTACCTGGCAGTGACATTGTGGCACTTGTTAAGCCTCAATTTGAAGCAGGTCGTGAGCAAGTTGGTAAAAAAGGTATCGTACGTGATGAAAAGGTACATTTACAGGTTGTTAATAAAATCGTTGATTTTGCTCTTGTGCAAGGATTCAATGCTGTTAATTTATCTTTTTCTCCGATTACCGGCGGAGATGGAAATATTGAGTTTCTCCTTCACCTTAAATGGATGGGAGAGCAGGACGCCGGTCAAAATCAATTGCCTAGAGAGCCAGAGCACATTGTAAAAGACGCTCATCAGGAATTTAAATCTAAACAAGATGTGGAAGGATAAGCCTATGCTTTTCCTTCCTTTTTGATTGGGCCCTTTTTTGAAAAATAATAATTGTACTTCCATGGCAAAATGGGCTAACATATGGGTATAAGCGACATTTTTGTACAAAATACATAAATGCTTTGGATGATTACGGGGTGAATGGATTGAATAAGGGTCAACGTCATATAAAAATTAGAGAAATTATTACTGCTAATGATATTGAAACACAAGATGAACTTGTTGATGAATTAAAGAGTGCAGGATTTAATGTTACGCAAGCAACAGTTTCTCGAGACATTAAAGAATTGCATCTGGTTAAAGTTCCGTTATTAGATGGGAGATATAAGTATAGCCTCCCAGCTGATCAACGGTTTAATCCGTTACAGAAATTAAAAAGATCATTAATGGATGCCTTTGTTCGCATCGATTCCGCAGGTCATTTATTAGTAATGAAATGTCTGCCTGGTAATGCTATGGCCATTGGTGCTCTGTTAGATAACCTAGATTGGGAAGAAGTACTAGGAACCATTTGTGGTGACGATACGATTTTAATCATTTGTCGTACGCCAGAAGATACAGAGACAATCACTAACCGGTTCCTTGATATGCTTTAATAGGGGGAATATACCTTGTTATCAGAATTATCGATAAAGAACTTTGCAATAATAGAGGCCCTTTCCATTTCGTTTGATAAAGGGCTGACCGTTTTAACAGGAGAAACAGGTGCAGGGAAATCCATTATTATAGATGCCATTCACCTGCTTGTAGGTGGCAGAGGATCCGCTGAGTTTGTCAGACATGGAGAAGAAAAAGCTGAAATTGAAGGTCTTTTCCAAATCGATGAGCACCATCCTTGCCACTCAAAGGCTTTTGAGTTTGGGATCGAAATTGAAGAAGGAATGGTTGTTTTACGAAGAGATATCTCTCGTTCGGGCAAAAGTGTGTGTAGAATTAACGGGAAACTAGTGACCATATCGACCCTTCGTGAAGTGGGATCAACCCTAGTGGATATACATAGCCAGCACGAACACCAAGATTTAATGGACGAGAGCAGACATTTACTCTTACTCGACCAATATGGATATGATGAAATATCTCAGTCACAGGCAGAATACCAGGAAGTGTTTCACCGCTATGAACAAACGTCCCAAAAGCTTAAATCGCTGAGTGAAAATGAGCAAAAAACCGCACATCGCCTCGATCTCATTCAATTTCAGTTTGATGAAATTCAAAATGCTAAATTAAAGTTGAAAGAAGACGAAGAACTTTTTGAAGAGAAAAGAAAACTTGCGAATTTTGAGCGTGTATTCGAGGCTGTTCAATCCAGTTATAATGCCTTAACTGGAGAACAAAAGGGACTTGATTGGATTAGTATGGTAATGGGTCAGCTAGAAGACGCTGCAGCACTGGATTCAGCATATAAAGAAATATATGAATCCGTTATGAACAGCTTTTATCAATTGGAAGACGCCTCACGTATGTTGAGGAATGAACTAGACGGATTAGAATATGACCCACAGCGTTTAAATGAGATTGAAGAGCGATTAAATGAAATTAATCAGTTGAAGCGTAAGTACGGAAAAACGATTGAAGAAATTTTAGAATATGCCGCTAAAATAGAAGAAGAAATTGAAACATTGCAAAACAAGGAAACACATATCGGTCAATTAGAAAAGCAGTTAACGTCCATTAAAAAAGATTTAATCCTTGAGGCTAAACAGTTAACCGAGCTTAGAAAACGCTGGGCTAATAAGCTCACTACTTTAATACATAATGAGTTAAAAGAGCTTTACATGGCAAAAACCGTGTTCGAAATTCGGTTTGAATCGATTTTACCTCATTTTTCAAAAAATGGTGTAGATCACGTGGAGTTCTATATTTCCACCAATCCTGGTGAACCGTTAAAGCCGTTATCTAAGATTGCCTCTGGCGGGGAGCTTTCAAGAATTATGCTGGCGCTAAAGAGTATTTTTTCAAAGCATCAAGGAGTTACTTCGATTATATTTGATGAGGTAGATACAGGAGTCAGCGGCAGAGTGGCTCAGTCAATTGCCGAAAAGATTTATAATGTTGCTGTTGATTCACAGGTACTATGTATTTCCCATTTACCACAAGTAGCTGCGATGGCTGACACTCATCTTTTTATTTCTAAGGTTACGGAAGGCGGCCGTACAAAAACCTCAGTTAATCCACTTAGTATTGAAGAAAAAATAAAGGAAATAGGGCGTATGATTTCAGGTGCTGAAATTACGGATTTAACAAAGAAACACGCGGAGGAATTGTTGTTTTTAGCTTCAGAAAACAAAAAAATTGTAAAGCTTCCCAATTAGGGGAGCTTTTTTATGTTGTATCAGGTTATAAATGGCGCTGATGCAGGCAAAATTAAAGATGTAGCCATTTCTATAGTGTGAAACAGAAGCGAGGAGAGTGAAGATTTTGAAGTTAGAAATAATTAGAAAGATCATTGGTGGAATTCTCCTTGTTTCATTAATCAGCGTTTTATATTATCAGCCATTACAGCAATACCTTGATATACCAAAGACCATTACAGTCTTTGAAGGACAAGATTATACTTTCCAAAAGGCTGTACCGGTATCAGCCTCATTAGTATCTCACAATCCGAATATCACACTTGAACAGGATCCAAACACAGTTTCCCTAACAGCTAGTGAAAATGGCAAAGATGAAATGTTACTAGAATTTGCAGGAATTCCAGTAAAAAAGGTCGATGTAAATGTCTTAAAGGACTTTAAAGTCCAGCCAGGAGGTCAGTCTATCGGTGTTAAATTAAACACGGTTGGCGTATTGGTCGTAGGTCACCATTTAGTTAATACCGAAGATGGAAAAAAATCCCCTGGAGAAATTGCAGGAATAAAAATTGGTGATATTATTACCGAAATCAATGGAAACAAAATTGAAAAAATGACAGATGTAGCACCTTTTGTACAAAATGCAGGACAAAACGGGCAAGCATTAGATATGGTAATTAGCAGGGAAAGTGGAAAGTTCACAACGAAACTTACTCCACTAAAAGATAAGGGAGAGAACTCCTATAAGCTTGGATTATACATTCGTGATTCAGCAGCAGGTATTGGAACGATGACTTTTGTTCATCCACAGACGAAAAAATATGGTGCCTTAGGGCATGTAATATCTGATATGGACACGAAGAAGCCAATTGTTGTTGAAGATGGTCAAATCGTTCGTTCAACTGTCACCTCTATTGAAAAAGGAAGCAATGGTGATCCTGGTGAAAAGCTTGCACGTTTCTCTTCAGATCGTGAAATTGTCGGAAACATCACAAAAAATAGTCCATTTGGCATATTTGGAGTGTTAAATAAAGAATTAAAGAACGGTATTATGGATAAACCGTTGCCAATTGCTCTATCTCACCAAGTAAAAGAAGGGCCAGCCAAAATCTTAACCGTTGTAAATGATGACAAGGTTGAAGAATTTGAAATTGAAATTGTCAGCACGATTCCGCAGAAATTTCCAGCAACAAAAGGCATGGTATTAAAAGTTACAGACCCAAGACTTCTTGAAAAAACTGGAGGAATCGTTCAAGGTATGAGCGGAAGTCCCATCATCCAGGATGGTAAGCTGATTGGTGCCGTAACACATGTCTTTGTCAATGATCCAACCTCAGGTTATGGAGTACACATTGAATGGATGTTAAGTGAAGCAGGAATTAACATATATGAAAAACCGCAGGAAAAGGCAAGTTGAAAATGAATTGGTTGTAAAACAAAATAGGCGAAACCGCCTATTTTGTTTTATATAAAGATTATTCGACAAAAGAATAGAATTTTAAGGCTTATATGCGAATTTAGTCGAAATTTAAAGGAAAACAAAGAAAAGATAAGATATTATCACTATTTTAAGAAATATTAAAAAAACTAGAGGAATTTTAGTTGCATTGTCGAATTTCTAATTTAGAATAGAATTAAGACAATAAAGAACAATGATAAATAGAGATATGACCCATTTGGATCGAGGAGGATATAAAAGGTGAAAAAAATTAAAGTTTGTGTCGTTGACGACAATAGAGAATTAGTGGGATTATTAGAGGACTATATTTCGTCCCAGGATGATATGGAGATTGTAGGTATCGCTCATAATGGTCAGGATTGTTTAGATCTTCTTGAATCCACAGATACAGATGTACTCGTTTTAGATATTATTATGCCTCATCTTGATGGGTTAGCAGTGCTTAAGCGCTTAAGAGAATTAAAAAAGGGTGCAATTCCAAACGTTATTATGTTGACTGCATTTGGTCAAGAAGACGTTACAAAGAAGGCTGTGGAACTCGGAGCTTCCTACTTTATTTTAAAGCCATTTGATATGGAGAATTTAGGAAACCATATCCGTCAGGTAAGTGGTAAAAGTAGTCAGGTTAGCCGCAAAGCCCCTACTGGAAATTACCGTTCGCATACTGAACATAAACCAAGAAATCTCGACGCCAGCATTACAAGTATTATCCATGAAATTGGTGTTCCTGCGCATATTAAGGGATATCTATATTTACGTGAGGCCATTTCGATGGTATACAATGACATTGAATTGCTGGGATCGATTACGAAGGTTTTATATCCTGATATTGCAAAGAAATATAATACGACAGCCAGCCGTGTGGAACGTGCGATTCGCCATGCAATCGAGGTAGCGTGGAGCCGTGGGAATATTGATTCCATTTCCTCTTTATTCGGGTACACTGTAAGCATGTCTAAGGCGAAACCAACAAACTCAGAGTTTATTGCCATGGTTGCAGATAAACTGCGTTTAGAGCATAAGGCCTCTTGAAGAGATCTATAATATAAGGAAAAGCCTTCATTTTAAAAATGAGGGCTTTTTTTGTATAATAAATCTTATTTATTTTCTTTTTCAAGTTCCATTAACTTTTGAATAAGTATATGTTGAGGCATATGCATAAGTTGTTCTATTGGAACATTTAATTTTTCGGCCAGCTTAACCGCTGTTCCAGGGGATAATTGTAAAGGTTTCATTGCAGGTTCGTACCTCCATTCTTTAGTTAGGGAGTGAAAAAATGACACAAATTTTTGCTCATCGAGGTTATTCTGCACTTTTTGCAGAAAATACAATGAGTGCATTCATAGCAGCTGAGAAGGCAAATGCAGACGGTTTAGAGCTCGATGTCCAATTAACCAAAGACGGTGAAGTAGTGGTCATTCATGATGAAAAAGTTGATCGGACAACAAGTGGTTCTGGCTTTGTTAAAGATTATACTTTTAATGAGATACGAAAGCTCAATGCCAACAAAAAAGGTGTGAAAAAAGAACCAATCCCATCTTTAATTCAGGTTCTTGAATGGATGCAATCCAATCAGGTAGTTTGTAACATAGAGTTGAAAAATAACCTGTTTCCATATGAAGGGATGGAAGAAAAGGTTATTCAGCTTGTTCGAAACTATAACTTAATGGATCGGATTATCTTTTCTTCTTTTAATCACTATAGTATCGTCTTATGTTATCGGATAGCACCTGAAATCGAGACAGCACCGCTATTTAATGAGCGAATCTATATGCCGTGGGTTTATGCGCAATCCATCCGCGCAAAAGGTATTCATCCCAAATTAGCAACGATAACAGATGATATTATCGATGGCGCAATAAAAAATGGAATTGCAGTTAGACCATACACTGTTAATAAAGACAACGATATCAGCAGGCTTTTGAAAATTAACTGTACAGCACTTATCACGGATGATCCGGTAAAGGCGATAAAAATTAAACAACAATTTGAAAAGAGACCATAGTTGGCCTCTTTTATTTTTTTGTGTTTGAAAACCGCGTTTGTACTTTATTTCTCTTTCTATCACGATGAAAAATGAAGCCTGCCACAAACCCCAAACCTCCTATGAATAGAAACAGGCCTAAAAGGAATTGAAGCCATAGGAAAGGAATTGGGCTTTGCAGAATCCCAAATGTCATATCACGCATTAATTTAATCCCATAACCTGCTAAAAAGCCTGGAATAACCAATATAAGTAGAGCAATAATCCGCCTCATAATTAAATCCTTCCAATTGTTTGATAAGTTATAAGAATTATACCTTCAAAAGAAATATTAGTACAAGGATATAATTTGTCAAGGTAAGGAAAAAAATATAGAATAGATAATGAAAAATATTGCATGTTTTCGATTATGTTGGTGTGAAAAAGTTTTCTTTTTCAAATATAATAAAGGGGCGGAAAAATGCAAAATGTTATGATTGTTGGTGCCGGTAAGGGTGGTACAGCGATCCTTAAATTACTTAATGAAACAGAAGTATTGAATGTCCAGGTTGTGATTGATAGAAACTTTGATGCACCGGGGATCGTACTGGCACAAAGTGAGGGGATAAAGACCGGGATAGACTGGAAACCATATTTAAACGAACAAATTGATATCATCATAGAGGTAACTGGAAATGAACATGTTTTTCAAGAGTTAAGGAGTACGAAGGACAAGAAAACCGTTTTAATTCCTGGGAGTGTTGCATTTCTTTTAGCAAAGCTATTAGAAGAAAAGGAAGAACTAATCGTTAAGCACCAAAATGCCTCCTATCAACAAGAACTAATCTTTAATGCAACGAATGATGGAATGTTGGTAATAGACCCTAAAGGGATTGTGATTTTATTTAATCGCATGGCCGAAGAAATGACAGGTGTAAAACGAGGTCAAGCGATTGGGAAAAACGTCATTGACGTAATTCCAGAAAGTAGACTTCCTTTCATTCTTGAAACAAGAAGAATAGAGAAGAATCAAGAAATGACTTTGGGGAACGGGCGAAAAATTATCACAACCCGTATTCCTATCATTGAAGAAAATGGAACGTTAATTGGTGCGTTTGCAGTTTTTAAAGATATCACAGAAGTAGTGAACCTTGCTGAGGAAATTACGGATTTAAAAGAAATTCAAACCATGCTTCAGGCGATTATCCACTCAAGTGATGATGCGATTTCTGTAGTGGATGAAAACGGAAGAGGTCTTCTCATTAATCCGGCGTATACCCGGCTAACCGGGCTAACAAGAGAGCGCGTGATTGGACACCCGGCAACTGCTGATATATCAGAAGGTGAAAGTATGCATATGAAGGTTCTTCAAACAAGAAGAGCAGTCCGTGGAGTCCCGATGCGAGTTGGTGCAAATAAACGGGAAGTTATTGTTAATGTGGCCCCGATTATTGTAGAAGGGAAATTAAAAGGCAGTGTTGGAGTTATTCATGATATGTCAGAAATTAAATCCCTAAACCGGGAATTGAACCGTGCGCGTCAAATCATCCGAACGCTTGAAGCCAAGTATACCTTTGAGGATATTATCGGAAGTTCTGAGGAGATGACGCTTGCAATTGAGCAGGCTAAACTTGGCGCAAAAACGCCGGCAACCGTTCTTTTACGAGGTGAGTCTGGTACAGGGAAAGAATTGTTTGCCCATGCTATACATAATGCAAGTGATCGAAAATACAACAAATTTATACGTGTTAATTGTGCTGCCATTTCAGAGACCCTTCTAGAAAGTGAATTATTTGGTTATGAAGAGGGGGCCTTTTCAGGGGCAAAAAGAGGAGGGAAAAGAGGTTTTTTTGAAGAGGCGAATAATGGAAGTATTTTTCTCGATGAAATAGGTGAACTATCAGCTAATACTCAGGCGAAATTACTGAGGGTCTTGCAAGAAAATGAAATCATTAGAGTAGGCGGCACCAAACCAATTCCGATAAATGTTAGAATCATTGCTGCAACACATGTGAATCTTGAAAAAGGAATTGCGAAAGGTTCTTTTAGGGAAGACTTATACTATCGTTTAAATCGTATGCCTATACATATACCTCCACTCCGGAATCGAAAAGAAGAGATACCTGTTTTGTGTGAAAGGCTTATCCAAAAAATTAATCGTGATTATGGAAGAAATGTGGAGGGTGTTGCCCAGGCTGCACTCCTGAAATTAATGAATTATGATTGGCCGGGAAATGTACGGGAACTAGAGAATATTCTTGGGCGGGCAATGATCTTTATGAATTACTATGAAACATTGATTAATATACATCACCTCCCTGAACTAAGAAAAAAAACGGGAACTGAACCACAAGTATCAGACGTTAGTGAATCCATTCAGCAGGATCGGTCCTTAACTGCTATGGTTGAAGAGTATGAATCTGAAATTATCCAACAATCGCTTCAACGTTTTAATGGGAATAAGACGGCGGCTGCTAAAGCACTTGGTTTGTCGGTAAGAAATCTTTATTATAAGTTAGAAAAATACAAACTTGAAAATAATAGCATGCAATAAATTTCATAGTATGAAAATAATTGCACTTTTTATTCTGGGTTATAAAGCGTTTTCAAGGAATTTCACTTGGCACAGATTTTGCATATTAAAATTATGGAGTTGGAGTTGAAGAAAGAAAGGGTTGATGACAACTTGTTGCTTGAAACACTAATAAACAAAGCAACCCAATTGGATGACATCACGGTCGCTGTTGCAGTGGCAGAAGATGAAGAAGTAATAGGAGCCGTTATCGAGGCATTAAACCGAAATCTTGCCAATTTTATCTTATTTGGTGATAATGAAAAAATTAATATGATTTTGAATGGGAATCATAAAGACCAACAAAAAACTAATAAAAGTCTTACTATTGTTCATGCAGAATCCAACACGATGGCCGCAGAACTGGCAGTCAAGGCTGTATCGACTAAGGAAGCTACTGTGTTAATGAAAGGGAATATCCCAACGAGTGATCTATTAAAGGCTGTTTTAAATAAAGAATACGGTCTAAGAACGGGAAATGTATTATCGCATGTGGCGGTCTTTGAGGTCCCAGAGTACAATCGGTTTATCATCGTTACGGATGCAGGGATGAATATTTCACCAAATTTAGAGCAGAAAGCGCAAATTATAAGAAATGCGGCAGCCATAGCAAGAGCAATTGGAATAGAATATCCTAAAGTTGCTCCTATAGCCGCTGTTGAAGTAGTAAATCCAGCTATGCAAGCCACTATTGATGCCGCTTCATTGACCATTATGAATAAACGAGGGCAAATCACAGGCTGTATAATAGATGGTCCATTAGCATTAGATAACGCCGTTTCTGCTTTAGCCGCTGAACACAAAGGAATTCATAGTGAAGTAGCAGGAAGAGCTGATATTTTATTAGTTCCCGCTATTGAAGTTGGAAACGTCTTATATAAGTCATTCATTTATTTTGCAAAAGCAAAAGTAGGGGCGGTTATTGCTGGGGCGAAGGCTCCTATTGTATTAACCTCAAGAGCTGATTCAGCGGAAAGTAAGCTATATTCACTTGCACTTGCTATCTGCTCTGTTACAAAATAGATTGTGTAACTAAAAGGGAGGATTTTTACCATGGAAATTTTTAAGTACTTAGAACAATACGATTACGAGCAAGTTGTTTTTTGTCAGGATAAACAATCGGGATTAAAAGCAATTATTGCGATACATGATACAACATTAGGTCCTGCCCTAGGCGGTACCCGTATGTGGACATATGAATCAGAAGAAGCAGCCATTATTGATGCATTACGTTTAGCAAAAGGGATGACGTACAAAAACGCAGCAGCAGGACTAAATCTTGGCGGTGGAAAAACCGTTATTATTGGTGACCCTCGTAAAGATAAAAATGAAGAATTGTTCCGTGCTTTCGGCCGCTATGTTCAGGGATTGAATGGAAGATATATCACTGCAGAGGATGTTGGAACAACGGTTGCAGACATGGATTTAATTCATGAAGAAACAGACTATGTCACTGGTATTTCACCAGCATTCGGTTCTTCTGGCAATCCTTCACCTGTTACGGCTTATGGGGTATACCGTGGTATGAAAGCTGCAGCAAAGGAAGCGTTTGGAACGGATTCATTAGAAGGTAAAGTAATTGCGATTCAAGGTGTTGGGAATGTAGCTTATACTCTTTGTAAATACTTGCATGAAGAGGGCGCACAACTAATTGTTACGGATATTAATAAAGAGGCTGTTCAGCGTGCAGTAGAAGATTTTGGTGCACGTGCGGTTGACCCAAATGAAATATATGGAGTTGAATGTGATATCTATGCTCCTTGTGCTCTTGGGGCAACCATTAATGATGATACGATTCCACAACTTAAGGCAAAGGTTATCGCTGGGTCTGCAAATAATCAGTTAAAAGATACTCGTCATGGTGATATTATCCATGAAATGGGTATTGTTTATGCTCCCGATTATGTAATAAACGCTGGAGGCGTAATTAACGTTGCTGATGAACTTTATGGGTATAACCATGAACGTGCGATGAAGAAGGTCGACCAAATTTATGCAAGTATTCAAAAAGTAATCGAAATTTCTAAGCGTGACGGCATTCCAACATATGTTGCAGCAGATAGAATGGCTGAAGAGAGAATTGAAAAGATGCGTAATTCTCGCAGTCAATTCCTCCAAAATGGTCATCATATTTTAAGCCGTCGTTAAAAAAAGAAAGGGCAGAGCGCTGAGTGAGTAATTCAGCGTCTTTTCCCTTTAAATGATGTAAAAATGTAAAAAAATGGAGGTAAAACACGTTGCCTGATACTAAATATCGAATACTCGTCATCAATCCAGGTTCCACTTCCACTAAGATTGGGGTCTTCGATAATGAAATTTCCATTTTTGAAAAAACAATCCGTCATGATTCAGAAGTCATTAATACATTTAATAATATTATTGATCAATATGAATTTAGAAAAAATACAATCCTGGAAACACTGGATAATGCCGGGATTAATATATCGAAGCTGAGTGCTGTATGTGGACGCGGCGGGTTGCTTCGTCCAATCGAAGGCGGTACCTATGCAGTCAATAATACTATGCTTGAGGATTTACGGACTGGTTTTGCTGGGCAGCATGCTTCAAATCTAGGTGGTATTATTGCCTCCGAGATTGCTTCTGGTTTAAATATACCTTCGTTTATTGTCGATCCCGTTGTTGTAGATGAATTAGAACCTATAGCAAGAATTTCTGGTTTTTCTTTAATTGAGCGGGTAAGTATTTTTCATGCACTTAATCAAAAAGCTGTGGCACGAAGAGTCGCAAGAGAATTAGGAAAAAAATATACCGAATTAAACCTTATTGTTACCCATATGGGAGGGGGCATTACGGTTGGGGTACATAAGCAGGGCAAAGTCATTGATGTAAACAATGGCCTCCACGGTGATGGTCCTTTTAGCCCGGAACGCGCTGGAACGGTTCCAGTAGGAGATTTAGTTGCGTTATGCTTTTCTGGTCAGTACTACCGTGATGAAATAATGAAGAAACTTGTCGGTCAAGGGGGGCTTGTTGGTTACCTTGGAACCAACGATGCACTCGAAGTGGAAAAAAGAATTGAAGCTGGCGATGAACAGGCGTCTCTGATTTACGAAGCAATGGCTTACCAAGTTGCAAAGGAAATAGGAGCTGCCAGTGCAGTTTTAGCTGGGAAAGTAGACGCGATTGTGTTAACCGGCGGACTCGCGTATGGGAAGGGATTTGTGAAATCCATCACCGATAGGATTAATTGGATTGCAGATACCATTGTCCATCCAGGTGAGAATGAACTTCAAGCATTAGCGGAAGGTGCACTAAGAGTTTTACGTGGAGAGGAAAAGGTTAAAGACTATCCTAGTACGTTTAAAATAGCAAAAATCTAACAATTTGGGGAGGAAACACAGTGTCACAAGAATACGATTTAGTCATTCTTGGCGGTGGTACCGGCGGTTATGTGGCTGCCATACGTGCCTCTCAGCTTGGCTTAAAAACGGCAATCGTTGAAAAAGGAAAACTAGGAGGAACATGTCTTCATAAAGGATGCATCCCAAGTAAGGCGCTTCTAAGAAGTGCTGAGGTATATGCCACTGCAAAACACAGTGAAGATTTTGGTGTCATAACAAGTGAAGTTTCCTATAACTTTGGAAAAGTACAGGAAAGAAAAAATAAAATCATTGAACAACTTCATAAAGGTGTACAACATCTCATGAAGCAAGGGAAAATTGATGTTTATGAAGGGTTAGGCAGGATATTAGGGCCATCGATTTTTTCACCAATGCCTGGAACGATTTCGGTAGAAATGAATAATGGCAATGAAAATGAAATGCTCATTCCGAAAAATGTTGTCATTGCGACAGGTTCGAGACCTAGAACGCTTCCTGGACTTGAAATTGATGGAGAATTCGTTATCACCTCTGACGAAGCATTGGAGCTTACAAGCTTACCCGCTTCTATCATTATTGTCGGAGGCGGTGTGATTGGAATTGAATGGGCTTCTATGCTATCTGATTTCGGGGTCGAAGTCACGGTTATTGAATATGCAGACCGCATTATTCCAACTGAAGACCATGAGATATCTAAAGAAATGCAGCGCCTCATGAAGAAAAAGGGAATAAAACTTGTAACAGGAGCGAAGGTTCTGCCGGAAACAATAGTAAAAAGTGATGGCGTAACTATTTCTGCTGAAGTGAAGGCTGGCATAAAAGAATTCAAGGCAGAAAAACTTCTCGTATCAGTAGGCCGACAAGCAAATGTCGAAGGAATTGGATTGGAAAATACAGATATTCAGGTTGAAAAGGGTTTTATTGTTACCAATGAATTCTACCAAACAAAAGAATCTCATATTTACGCCATTGGTGATGTGATAGGCGGTCTGCAGCTGGCGCATGTTGCCTCCCATGAGGGAATAATTGCAGTTGAGCATATTGCTAGAAAGGATCCTTCAGAGCTTAATTACAATCTCGTGTCTAGATGTATCTATAGCAATCCTGAGGTTTCGAGTGTGGGGATTACCGAGGAACAGGCGCGCGTTAAGGGTCATAAAGTAAAAGTGGGCAAATTCTCATTCCGAGCGATCGGGAAGGCTCTTGTATTTGGAGAATCCGATGGTTTTGTCAAGATTGTCGCTGATGAGGAGACTAATGATATTCTAGGGGTGCATATGATTGGTCCTCATGTAACAGACATGATAACAGAGGCAGGATTGGCAATGGTATTGGATGCAACACCATGGGAAATAGCTCATACCATTCATCCTCATCCAACACTATCGGAGGCCATTGGTGAAGCTGCGCTTGCAGTGGACGGAAGAGCAATCCACTCATAATTTTGAATGCGTATCTATATGAGCAAACGGGAGGTAAAAATAAATGGCTGAGAATCGTCATCATGTATTAGGATTAAGTGATGAAAAGGTTTTAGAAATGTATGAAACAATGCTTCTAGCCCGCCGGATTGATGAACGGATGTGGCTATTGAATCGTGCTGGTAAAATACCATTTGTAATTTCATGTCAAGGACAAGAAGCAGCGCAAGTAGGTGCAGCATTTGCTCTTGATAAAGAAAAAGATTATGTATTGCCCTATTACCGCGATATGGGTGTAGTTTTAACTTTTGGAATGTCGCCAAAAGAACTAATGCTGTCTGGATTTGCTAAAGCGGAGGACCCAAACTCAGGCGGCAGGCAGATGCCTGGACACTTTGGGCAAAAGAGAAATCGAATTGTTACTGGATCATCTCCTGTAACAACTCAGGTTCCTCATGCTGTCGGGGTAGCGTTAGCAGGGAAAATGGAAAGGAAGGATCTTGTGACCTTTGTAACCTTTGGTGAAGGTTCTTCAAATCAAGGTGATTTCCATGAAGGAGCTAACTTTGCAGGAGTTCATAAATTACCAGTCATATTTATGTGTGAAAACAATAAATATGCTATTTCTGTTCCAATCGAGAAACAATTGGGATGTGAAAAAGTATCTGATCGTGCCATTGGATATGGTATGCCAGGATTTACTGTTGATGGAAACGATCCATTAGAAGTGTATAAAGTGGTAAAGGAAGCAGCAAACCGCGGCCGCAGAGGAGAGGGTCCTTCATTAATTGAAACAGTCTCCTATAGACTGACACCACACTCTTCAGATGATGATGACCGCTCGTACCGCGCCCCGGATGAAGTGGCTAAAGCGAAAACAAAGGATCCAATTATAACCTTTGGCGCTTATCTAAAAGAAACAGGTGTGTTGAATGATGAGTTGGAAAAAGAAATTAACGATCGTGTGATGAAACAAGTGAACGAAGCCACTGATTATGCTGAGAATGCACCGTATGCAGCACCTGAACACGCGTTGAAATACGTTTATGGTGATAAGTAAGGGGGATGTAACATGGCAGTAATTTCTTATATAGATGCGGTCACAATGGCCATTCGGGAAGAAATGGAACGTGATCCAAAGGTATTTGTGCTTGGTGAAGACGTAGGAGTAAAAGGCGGTGTTTTTAAAGCGACTCAGGGTTTATACGAACAATTTGGTGAAGAGCGTGTCATTGATACACCGCTTGCTGAATCTGCAATAGCCGGGGTAGGAATCGGAGCAGCGATGTATGGAATGCGGCCGATTGCTGAAATGCAATTCGCTGATTTTATTATGCCTGCTGTAAACCAAATTATTTCAGAAGCGGCAAAAATTCGTTATCGATCAAATAATGACTGGAGTTGTCCGATTGTTATTCGTGCTCCATATGGCGGAGGCGTACATGGTGCCCTTTATCATTCGCAATCGGTTGAGGCAGTTTTTGCGAATACGCCAGGATTGAAGATTGTAATGCCATCCACACCTTATGATGTGAAGGGGTTATTAAAAGCAGCTATTCGTGATAATGATCCGGTGTTATTCTTTGAACACAAGCGTGCATACCGGTTAATTAAAGGTGAAGTCCCAACTGCTGATTATACATTGCCAATCGGAAAAGCAGATGTAAAGCGTGAAGGCGAAGACATTACTGTGATTACTTATGGGCTTTGTATTCATTTTGCCCTTCAGGCAGCTGAAAAATTAGCCAAGGATGGGATATCCGCACATATTTTGGATCTAAGAACGGTTTATCCACTCGATAAAGAGGCAATCATTGAAGCAGCAGCCAAAACTGGTAAGGTTTTACTTATTACAGAAGATAACAAAGAAGGCAGTATTATTAGTGAAGTTTCTGCCATCATTGCTGAAAATTGCTTATTTGAGTTAGATGCGCCAATTATGCGCTTGGCAGGACCAGATGTTCCGGCAATGCCATATGCTCCTACAATGGAGAAGTTTTTTATGGTCAATCCAGACAAAGTTGAAAAAGCAATGCGCGAGCTAGCGGAGTACTAATAGGAGGTTGGGAACTTGGTAATCGAACAAATTAAAATGCCTCAGTTAGGGGAAAGTGTAACCGAAGGAACAATCTCAAAGTGGCTTGTTTCTGTAGGAGATAAAGTAAATAAATACGATCCATTAGCCGAGGTAATGACGGATAAAGTAAATGCAGAAGTCCCTTCTTCCTACACAGGTACAATTAAAGAGCTAATTGCCGAAGATGGTGACACACTTGCGGTCGGTGAAGTCATTTGTACCATTGAAATCGAAGGCGGTGCGGTTCAAGAAGAAAAAACTAGTGACCAAAAAGATGATGTTCCAGAGATGGCTGCAGTTTCTGAACCAACCGACCAAAGTAACAAAGCTCGATTTTCTCCAGCTGTTTTAAAAATTTCTCAAGAACATGGTATTGATTTATCTCAGGTGACAGGCACCGGTGCAGGCGGCCGTATTACACGGAAAGATTTATTGAAATTAATAGAATCTGGTAATATCCCTACTGCAGGAGGGAAGGGAGAGGGAACTATGGCTGAGGAGGCTCAAGTTGCTGCAGTACAAGAGACTACCCCATCTGTTGCAGCTCAGTCAGCAGCAGCTCCGAAGCAGTCTGTTCCTGCTCCGAGTATACCTGTCACTGCAGGCGATATCGAAATACCTGTAACAGGAATCCGTAAAGCAATTGCTGCAAATATGCTGCGTAGTAAGCATGAAGCACCGCATGCTTGGACCATGATAGAAGTGGATGCAACCAATCTTGTAGAATACCGCAATTCCTTAAAAGACGAATTTAAGCAAAAAGAGGGCTTTAATTTAACTTTCTTTGCCTTTTTCGTAAAAGCTGTTGCACAAGCCTTAAAGGAATTCCCACAGATTAATTCGATGTGGGCTGGGGATAAAATTATTCAAAAGAAAGATATCAATATCTCCATTGCAGTTGCAACAGAGGATGCATTGTATGTACCTGTTATTAAGCATGCCGACGAGAAAACGATAAAGGGAATTGCTCGTGAAATTTCTGAACTTGCTGTTAAAGTAAGAACCAATAAGCTTCGCTCAGAAGATATGCAGGGTGGAACTTTTACTGTCAACAATACTGGTTCATTTGGCTCAGTGCAATCCATGGGTATCATCAATTACCCACAGGCGGCAATTCTACAGGTAGAATCAATTGTTAAACGCCCTGTAGTGATGAATGGAATGATTGCCGTTCGTGATATGGTTAATCTATGTATGTCACTCGACCACAGAGTTTTAGACGGATTAATTTGCGGTCGATTCTTACAACGAGTAAAAGAAATCTTAGAAAACACATCAAAATCTACAACTTCAATTTATTAAAGAAAAATAACCGCTGCCGGATTGGTCTGCGGTTATTTTCATTGCTTGAAATCAAATAGTGTCCTAAAATAAAAAGTAACAGGAATTTAAAGAATATTATGTATTTGAGGGGGGAGTTTTATGAGTTTAGATAACCTGCGAAATCAATCTTTTCCTTTAAGCAGAATAGAGGACTGGCAAGCAAAAGCAGAAGAAACTTTGAAGGGTAAAAGTATTGAAAAGTTAAAAAGCAGTACATATGAAAATATAATTTTGAAACCGCTTTATTATCGGCGGGATAAGCAGCAAGCACCGGAGTATCCGGGAGGTACAGATTTTCGTAGAGGTATTTATCCTTTAGGATACGTAACAAATGATTGGAAGGTAGCACAGAAAATTACATATCATTCTGTTGACCAATTAAAGGAAAAGCTTCAAGGGAGCGTTGAAAAAGGACAAACAGCGCTTTCATTTGAAGTTTCGGAGGCGCTTTTTGAATCAAAAGGAATAATAAATGAAATACTTGGAGATTTACCTGATGAATTTCCGTTTGCCGTTAATGGGAGAGGTATACAATCAGCATTGCTAGCGGCATTAACCGAACGTAAGGAAAGTGCTGATCTGATTAGTGGCTATGTCGGCAGCGACCCCATTTCTCTGTTTGCGGAAACCGGATTTATTGAAGAAGACTTCTTCAAGAGTTGGATGATTGATATAAAGCTTGCAAATGAAAAACTACCAAAATTACGGACAGTCCTAATAAATACCTCAACCTACCATCAAGGTGGTGCCAATGCGGTTCAAGAGTTGGGAATTGCAGCAGCGACCGGTATCTTTCATCTTCAGAAATTATTAGATAGTGGTATGAAGTTAGAGAATGTTCTTGGAAAAATGATTTTTCAATTCTCAATTGGCAGTAATTTCTTTATGGAGCTAGCTAAGATACGTGCAGCGAGAATTCTTTGGAATAAAATTACTAATGTTTATGGGGCTGATCCAAAGGACAGGGGAATGCATATTGCAGCAGAGACGTCTTCATTTACAAAAACCGTTTATGACCCATATGTTAACCTCCTACGTGCTGGAAATGAGGGATTCGCAGCAGTTCTGGGAGGAGTCCAATATCTGCATATAACTCCGTTTGATGATATAACTGGCAGTTCTCTCCTTTCAGAACGAATTGCCAGAAACACGCAAAACATTCTAAAGGAAGAAGCATATCTACAAAAAGTGGTCGACCCTGCGGGAGGATCTTGGTACGTAGAAGCATTAACAGTAGAGCTTGCAGAAAAAGCTTGGCAGTATTTTCAGCAGATTGAAGCAAAAGGCGGTATGTTGGAAGTATTAAAATCGGGCTGGTTACAAGATGAAATAACATGTATTCGAACAAAACGGGAGCAGGATGTATCTACAAGAAAACAAAGTATTGTAGGGACAAATGTGTATGCCAATCTTGCTGAAACGGCTGGTTCTTCTACAATTCAAACGTGTAATAACCTTATAGGTGTTGATGGTACTAATACGATTAAAATTAAGAGAATAAAAAATATGAGGTTATCAGAACCATTTGAAAAACTGCGGAAAATAAGTGAAGAGATTGAAAGTAAATCAGGTTCGAAACCCAAAATCGGCATGATTTGTCTAGGAGAGTTAAAAAACTTTAAACCTAGGTTAGATTTTATGAGAGGATTCGCAGCTGCTGGCGGAATTGAAGCGGTGGAAAGTGGTTCTATTACCTCCTTAGAGGATGCCAAACAATTTGTTATAGGAACAGACACAAAATATTTTTGCTTATGTGGAAGCAATGACCATTATGAATCAATTGGACATGATATTCTTTCAGAGCTAAATAGAGAATTTCCTGAGCGGACTTTTTACTTAGCAGGACTGCCAGAAAAAGAGTTGCAAACCAAATGGTCAAATGAAGGGATAAAGCAGTTTATTCATATGAATTGTAACTGTTATGAAATTCTTTCAACCATTTTAAAAGAAATGGGGGTGGCATGAAATGAGCGCACAAAAGCCTAATTTCGAAAATATTTCCTTGTTTGATGAACAAGAATTCCTTACGAAAGATCAGTGGCAGGAACTGGTTAACAAAGAGATAGATACTTCCTTTGATGAATTGTTGTTTGAAACGAACGAACAAATTCAATTAAAACCACTCTACACATCTGATGACCATGAAGGGATCGAGCATTTAGACGACCTTCCCGGTATTCCTCCATTTACTCGTGGACCCTACCCGACGATGTATGTGAATCGTCCATGGACGGTGAGACAATATGCAGGTTTTTCTACGGCTGAGGAGAGCAATGCATTCTATCGCCGTAATCTAGCAATGGGTCAAAAAGGCTTGTCTGTTGCTTTTGATTTAGCGACACATCGAGGTTATGATTCAGATCATCCGCGTGTTGTCGGAGATGTCGGCAAGGCTGGTGTTGCCATTGATTCCGTGCTTGATATGAAGACCCTATTTGATGGGATTCCCTTGGATCAAATGTCAGTATCCATGACCATGAATGGTGCCGTTTTACCAATTCTTGCTTTTTTCATTGTTACAGCTGAGGAACAGGGAGTCACACAGGATAAGCTGTCTGGAACGATTCAAAATGATATTTTAAAAGAGTACATGGTTCGTAACACGTATATTTATCCGCCTGAGATGTCAATGAAAATTATCGCAGACATTTTTGAATATACCTCTAAATATATGCCTAAGTTTAATAGTATCAGTATTTCAGGCTATCATATGCAGGAGGCTGGGGCGCCAGCTGACTTGGAATTAGCTTACACCCTTGCTGATGGGTTGGAGTATGTAAGAACAGGGCTAGAGGCTGGAATTGACATTGATAAATTTGCACCAAGATTGTCGTTTTTCTGGGCTATAGGGATGAATTATTTTATGGAAGTTGCCAAAATGCGGGCAGCCCGATTAATCTGGGCAAAAATGATGAAATCCTTCGAGCCGAAAAGTGAGAAATCAATGGCACTTAGAACCCATTCCCAAACATCGGGTTGGAGTTTGACGGAACAAGACCCATTTAATAATGTCATTCGTACCTTACTTGAAGCGCATGCTGCGGCAATGGGACATACGCAATCTCTCCATACCAATGCTTTGGATGAAGCCATTGCCCTGCCCACTGATTTTTCTGCGCGAATTGCCCGTAATACGCAATTATTTTTACAAGAGGAAACAGGTATCACCAATGTAATTGATCCTTGGGCGGGATCTTACTATGTTGAAAAGCTGACGCAAGAATTGGTAGAAAGAGCCTGGACACATATCGAAGAAATTGAAAACCTAGGAGGTATGGCTAAAGCTATTGAGACGGGTCTCCCGAAAATGAGAATTGAAGAGGCTGCTGCTAGGAGACAAGCACAAATCGACTCAGGAAAAGAAACGATTATCGGTGTAAATCGATACCGACTTGAAAAGGAAGAAGCCATTGATATATTGGATATTGATAATTCAGCAGTTCGATTAAAACAGATTGAGAAATTGACTATATTAAAAGATGGCCGTGATGATTCTAAGGTTGCAGCAGCTTTGGAAGCTTTAACAAAGGGTGCTGAAACGGGCGAAAGCAACTTGTTAGAGTTAGCTGTGCAAGCTGCACGAGTTCGTGCTACATTAGGTGAAATTTCAGATGCAATTGAGAAGGTTTCGAGCAGACATAAAGCTGTGATTCGCTCGATTAGCGGAGTGTATAGTAAATCTTTTTCCAACGAAGAGGAAATTAGCGAAGTGAAAAAGATGACCGATGAATTCCTCGAGAATGAAGGCAGAAGACCAAGAATTTTAATTGCAAAAATGGGTCAGGATGGACATGACCGTGGTGCTAAGGTCATTGCCACCGCCTTCGCTGACTTAGGGTTTGATGTTGATATCGGTCCATTATTCCAAACCCCGGAAGAAACGGCCATGCAGGCGGTTGAAAATGATGTTCATGTAATTGGAATGAGTTCATTGGCTGCAGGACATAAGACGTTATTACCACAACTTGGAGAAGAGTTAAAAAAGCTCGGTCGAGAAGACATATTAATCGTTATTGGCGGCGTCATCCCGGCACAGGACTATCAATTTTTATATGATAATGGAGCAGCAGCTATTTTCGGACCAGGAACCATTATCCCCGTTGCCGCTCAAAAAGTGATCAAGGAAATTTATAAGCAGCTTGGCTATGAGGAAGTGGAAAAATAGATGTCTGAGGATCTGAAACCGGAATGGAGCGACCCGAATGAACCGGATAAATTCTCGAAGCTGATTAAAAGAGGACAGGAGCTGGAAGGTCAGCCTGTAACCATTGAAAAAAACACGGTCTTTCAAAAACGCAAGTCTATGGAACCAACGATTGAAGAGTTAGTTCATGGGGTGCTCACGGGAAATAGAGGCCAGCTCGCCCGCGCCATCACGCTAGTTGAAAGTAATGCTGAACAACATTTTCATAAGGCGCAGGAGCTTCTCCAAAAGCTCCTAGCCCATAGTGGTAAAGCAATCAGAATTGGGATAACCGGTGTGCCTGGTGCTGGAAAAAGTACATTTATCGAAGCGTTTGGCACCTACCTTTGTGACCTAGGTTTACGAGTGGCAGTACTAGCAATCGATCCCAGTTCGAGTCTCTCGGGTGGCAGTATTCTTGGCGACAAAACACGGATGGAGCAATTGTCGCGGAATCCAAGAGCTTTTATCCGACCATCACCAACGGCTGGAAAACTGGGTGGAGTACATCGGAAAACTAGAGAATCGATGTTGATTTGCGAGGCAGCTGGCTTTGATGTGATCTTAATCGAAACTGTCGGAGTGGGCCAAAGCGAAGTAATTATTAGAGACATGGTCGACTTTTTCATGCTACTTGTCCTAACAGGTGCGGGTGATGAATTACAGGGAATGAAGAAAGGAATCATGGAGCTAGCTGATACTGTCCTTGTTCATAAAGCAGATGGAGCCAATAAGGAAAAAGCAGAGCAGACAAGAAAAGAGTATAGCCGTATCCTTCATTTTCTTCAGCCGGCAACTAAGGGATGGGCATCCAAGGCTTATACCTGCTCCTCCTTAACAGGTGAGGGTATCAAAGAGGTTTGGGATGTTATTAAGGACTTTGAGCTGAAAGGAAAATCCTCTGGAGTGTTTGCCGAGAGACGAAAAGGACAGCAGCGTGATTGGATCTATTCTCTCATAACTGATCAGCTGCACTATAGCTTCTTTCACCACCCGGAAGTTAAACTCAAATTACCTCAATTGGAAAATGAGGTAATGGCTGGGGAAAAAACGGCTGCTACAGCTGTTGATATACTCTTCCATACGTTCCTATCAGGTAAAAAGTAGTGACTGTCAATTTATTGATAATCTTTCTCGTTGAAAAAGTTCCTATTTATTTGAAAGAAACACATTTTTACTGTTATCATGTAGTTATATCGACTTAATTAGGAGTGAAATGTATGAGCATGGATTTCAATTTTTTCATGAATGATGTTGTAGCTCAAGCACGTAAAGAGATTACAGCAGCTGGCTATAAAGAATTAAGGACGCCTGAAGAGGTTGAAGAGGCGCTTGAACAAAAAGGTACAACCTTAGTGATGATTAACTCTGTATGTGGTTGTGCAGGTGGCATTGCACGTCCAGCAGCCTCCCATGCCCTTCATTATGATAAACGTCCTGATCAACTTGTTACTGTTTTTGCAGGACAGGACAAAGAAGCAACAGAAAAAGCACGCAGCTATTTTACTGGTTATCCACCGTCCTCACCATCTTTTGCCTTATTGAAGGATGGAAAAATTGTTTCAATGGTAGAAAGACACCAAATCGAAGGCTATGATCCAGCTACAGTTGTAGCAAGACTGCAAAAAGAATTCGAAGAAAACTGCGAAGAACTTTAAATCAAAGTCAAAAGAACCAATTTCCTTAACGGGAAATTGGTTTTTTTATATTAAAAAAGTAATAATAAATTTTAATAAATATACTTGCATAGTTATTCAGTTCCGTGTTAAAATTCATTACGTTGTATAAATATTAAGCTTTAACTCTATAAAGTTAGAAAAAATATTATTAATTTTTTAAATTAATTTTCAGAAAATTATAGGAGGAAAACAAATGAAAAAGTTAATGGGTTTATTCTTAATAATGATATTAGCTGTCGGTGTATTGGCAGCTTGTGGTGGAGCGAAAGATTCCAATGAAGGTGATAAAAAGACTCTTGTGATGGCTACCTCAGCGGATTATGCTCCATTTGAATATATTGAATCAGATAAAAGTGACGAAATTATTGGCTTTGATGTTGACTTAGCTAAAGCGATCGCTGGAAAACTTGGCTATGAAGTGGAAATTAAAGATATGGATTTCGGCGGGTTGATTCAGTCGCTTAAATCTGGACAAGCAGACTTTGTATTAGCAGGAATGACTCCTACTGAAAAAAGAAAGAAAAACGTAGATTTCAGTGATATTTATTACACAGCACAGCACATGGTTATCTCTAAAACAGACAGTGGCATTGCAACAGTAGAAGATTTAAAAGGTAAAACAGTTGGCGTTCAGTTAGGCTCAATTCAAGAAGGTAAAGCAGAAGAAATTAATAAAACAGTAGCTATCAAAGTAGAAAATCGTAACCGTATTCCAGAGCTTATTCAAGAATTGAAAGCTGGACGTTTTGACGCTATCATTATTGAAGACACAGTAGCAAAAGGCTATCTTGATAAAGAATCAGATTTAACCAGCTTCACAATGAGCGATGACCCAGAAGAAGCAGGATCTGCGATTGCATTTCCAAAGGATAGCGATTTAACGGAGAAATTTAACAAAGAGCTTAAAAACATGAAAGAAAACGGCGAATTACAAGAATTGATTGTTAAATGGTTTGGCGGGGAAAACTAATTCTACAACCAAGACGTTCAGAAGTCTTCTGAACGTCTTACTAATTTCTTTAAGAGAGGACGGCAGATGAATGAACTTAGATTTCACACAATTCATTCCTTCGATGCCATATATTTTAGAAGGAATACTTGTTACTCTTAAGATTGTCATTTTAGCAGGGATATTAGGATTTGCTTTAGGTATTATTCTTTCGTTGTTTAAAATTAGCAAATTTAAATTTCTCGGCTGGTTTGCGGACGCATATACGTCAATTTTTCGTGGTACCCCATTAGTTTTACAACTGATGTTGATTTACTATGGTTCGCCGCAGTTAATCGGATATCAAATTGAACCATATACAGCTGCGATTCTTTCCTTTGCCCTTAATTCCGGCGCTTACATATCTGAGATTATTAGAGCAGGAATTCAGGCAATTGATAAAGGACAGCAGGAGGCAGCAATGGCTCTTGGTGTGCCTTACACAAAAATGATGTGGGATATCATAA
Organism: Neobacillus niacini NBRC 15566; assembly: GCF_001591505.1. Classification (GTDB taxonomy): domain Bacteria; phylum Bacillota; class Bacilli; order Bacillales; family Cytobacillaceae; genus Neobacillus; species Neobacillus niacini. The sequence goes on along the minus strand of NZ_BCVA01000001.1, from coordinate 158,931 downwards.
TGCCTCAAGCCCTTAAAAATATCCTGCCAGCATTAATGAACGAATTTATTACATTAACAAAGGAATCGGCCATTGTCACCACCATTGGTGTAATGGATATTATGCGTCGTTCCTACCAGGTTGGGGCTGAAAATTATTCATTTTTTGAGCCACTCTTGATTGCCGGTTTAATTTATTATGTAATGGTGGTTATCTTGACCTTCTTAGGAAAAGCGGTCGAAAGGAGAATGAGACGCAGTGATTAAGGTAGAGAATTTATATAAAAACTATGGCAAGCTTGAAGTATTAAAAGGGATTTCCACGACAATCGAGGCGGGAGAAGTTGTTGCAATTATTGGTCCCTCTGGTTCAGGAAAGTCTACCTTCCTGCGTTGCATGAACCTTCTTGAGACTCCAACCAGCGGTAGTATTTTTGTAAGAGACCAGGATGTTACCGATAAAAAAACAAATATTTTGAAGGTGCGACAAAACGTAGGAATGGTTTTTCAACACTTTCATCTATTTCCGCATAAAACTGTTCTCCAAAATCTTACTTATGCACCGATGAAGGTAAAAGGTTTGTCAAAGGGAGAAGCAGAAAAGATTGCCTTGGATTTGCTAGAAAGAGTTGGGTTAGCGGAAAAAGCGAATGAATACCCAACCAGGTTATCAGGCGGACAAAAACAGCGGGTGGCGATTGCACGAGCACTTGCTATGGAGCCAGAAGTTATGCTTTTTGATGAGCCAACCTCTGCTCTTGACCCAGAGATGGTTAAGGAAGTTTTAGAGGTAATGAAATCACTTGCTCATACTGGAATGACAATGGCTATTGTGACACACGAAATGGGATTTGCTCGTGAAGTTGCGGATCGAGTTCTCTTTTTAGACGGCGGAGTGTTAGTAGAAGATGCAAAACCTCAAGAATTTTTCACAAACCCAAAGAGCAAGCGTGCACAAGATTTCTTGCAAAAAATGCTCTAATCAGGATATGCTAAAGATGGTCAGTGATGATCATCTTTTTTTTTAGGAGAATGCTATGAAATATCGAATTGGATACCGAACAATCAAAACGGCCTTAGGCACTGCCATCTCAATATTACTTGCTCAACAGCTGGGACTACACAACTTTGCCTCAGCAGGTATATTAACGATTTTATGTATCAAGGTTACGAAAAGAAAATCTATACGGGCTTCATGGGATCGGTTTTTAGCTTGTACATTAGCGATGCCATTTTCGAGTCTATTTTTTGAACTAATTGGCTACCATCCAATTGTAATCGGGATTATGCTATTATTTTTTATCCCAACTGTAGTGATGTTTAAAGCTAACGATGGAATTGTTACGAGCAGTGTTATTATTTTACATATTTATATGGCAAACAAATTATCACTAGCACTTTATCTTAATGAACTTGGGGTAATTATTATCGGAATTGGCGTTGCACTTCTAATTAATTTATATATGCCTAGTGCAGATGATAAATTAAAACACTATCAAATGAGAATCGAGGAAAACTTTAAAGTTATTTTCTATGAAATGGTTTCTTATCTTAGAACAGGGGAAAGTACATGGTCTGGAAAAGAAATTACAGAAACGGCAAACTTACTAGAAGAAGCAAAGTTATTCGCTTTTCGAGATGTTGAAAACCATTTTTTACGGGAAGAAAATGATTATTTTCATTATTTTAAAATGAGGGAAAAGCAATTTGAAATTATTGAACGAGTGCTGCCGATTGTTACTTCACTAACTGTAACATTACCGCAGGGAAAAATGATTGCTGAATTTCTCCAAGAATTATCCCAACATATTCAACCTGTCAATACGGCCCACATTTATCTTGAAAAGTTAAAAGAGATGAAAAAGGAATTTGAAGAAATGGATCTGCCTAAGACAAGGGAAGAATTTGAGGTGCGTGCTTCACTGCTTCAATTAGTAAAAGAGATGAATGAATATCTAATCATTAAAAGTACTTTTAATACAACGAGATGGAATAAATTAAGGAAAGTAGAAGCAAACTAAGGAAAAAATGGCAGGTGGATTTTATGTTGAAGATGCTATCGCCAATCCTGTTCGCTTTTTTTATTTCACCCCTTTGGCCTCTCGGACCGAATCCTCTTCCTGGTGATCCTTTCCTTATTGTCAATAAACAAACAAATGAATTGGCTTTTATTAATGAAAATAAGGTTCAAACTGTTGTGAGTGTTGGCACTGGTAAAACGAAGGAGTTAACACCTGAAGGGCTTTATACGATAACGGTAAAAGCAGAAGATCCATATTACCGCCGTAAGGATATTCCTGGAGGTGACCCCAAGAACCCACTTGGATCTAGATGGATAGGTTTTGATGCTGAAGAAACAGATGGGAGAATATACGGAGTTCATGGTACTAATCAGCCTGCTTCCATCGGAAGATATGTATCACAAGGGTGTATTCGTACACAGAATGAAGTCATTTCTTCTTTGTACCCCATCATTCCATTAGGTACAAAAATATTAGTCACTTCAACGAGTAAATCATTTGAGCAGCTTGCGAAAGAATATAGAGCAATTAAATAAATTGTAAAAGGGACTGTTTTCGAACAGTCCCTTTCCTATGATTTCTAATTAAATAAATTGAGCAATCCCAATTAAGAGTGTTGAGGCTAACATAGCAATTAGCATTAAATATACGACTATTTTTCTTGTCTTTTTAGAATTCAAAGTGGGTTCCCCCTTTATTTTATTAGCTTTCTATATATTTTACAGGGAAAAGCCCATTTGAACAATGGAACAACATCTCATTTTGGGAAGGAATTATGAACTTTTTAGCGAATATTGTAATTGTCGAAACTATTTAAATTTATGAAAAATAGAGGGGTAAAATGATAAAAAAAGTAGACCACATTGGAATTGCTGTTCGATCGCTAGAAACGACTCTGCCTTTTTATACAGAGGTCCTTAGACTTCCTTTATTAGGGATTGAAGAAGTAGAAAGTCAAAAAGTAAGGGTTGCATTTTTGAAAGCAGGGGAAACAAAAATAGAGCTTTTAGAACCAACAACAGAGGATAGTACAATAGCTCACTTTATTGAAAAACGTGGTGAAGGGATGCACCATATCGCTTTGGGTGTGAACTCTATTGAAGAAAGAATAATAGAGATGAAAGAAAAAGGGATTCGCATGATTGACCAAGAGCCAAGAATGGGTGCTGGAGGAGCACATATAGCTTTCATGCATCCCAAGTCAGCTTCGGGTGTATTAGTCGAATTATGCGAAAAGAAGGGGTGAAGGTAATGATAGACATATATGAGAAAATAAATGAATTATATGATAAACGCCGGGAAGTGGAGCTTGGTGGCGGGGACGAAAGAATTGAAAAACAACATGAGAAGGGAAAATTAACCGCAAGAGAACGAATTGAGCTTTTGGTTGATAAAGGATCATTCGTTGAATTAAGCCCATTTATAGAACACAGGACCAACGATTTTGGTCTAGATGAACAAAAAGGACCTGGTGATGGCGTTGTTACTGGTTACGGAAAAGTAAACGGGCGGCCAATTTACTTGTTTTCACAAGATTTTACTGTATTTGGCGGTGCCCTTGGGGAGATGCATGCAAAAAAAATCGCCAATGTAATGGATTTAGCTGCTAAAAACGGTACACCGTTTGTTGGTCTAAATGATTCTGGAGGAGCACGAATTCAAGAAGGTGTGGTTTCACTAGATGGTTACGGTCACATCTTTTATCGAAATGCTATTTATTCTGGAGTAATTCCGCAGATTTCTGTCATCATGGGCCCTTGTGCCGGTGGAGCTGTCTATTCACCTGCAATCACCGATTTCGTATTCATGGTTGAAAAAACAAGTCAAATGTTTATTACAGGTCCAAAAGTAATTGAAACTGTGACGGGTGAGAAGATCTCTGCAGAAGACCTTGGCGGTGCCCATGTTCATAATAGTATTAGTGGAAATGCGCATTTTGAAGCTGCTTCTGAGCAGGAGGTATTAGAAGAGGTTCGAAAGCTTCTTGGCTATCTTCCTCAAAATAATGAAGAAAAGCCACCAATACTTGCGGTAAATGAAGAAAATGAATATCGACCAGATTTGACCGACGTTATTCCTTTTGACGCTGTCCGTCCTTATGATGTTCGTAAAGTAATAGAACAAGTAGCGGATGCAGACTCTTTTATGGAAATTCAGAAAAACTTTGCAAAAAATATCGTCGTTGGCTTTGCGCGGATTAAAGGGGAAACGGTAGGACTCGTTTGCAATCAGCCAAAAGTTATGGCGGGCGGGCTTGATATTAATTCTTCCGATAAAGCTGCAAGATTTATTCGCACTTGTGATTCGTTTAATATCCCGATTATCACATTCGAAGATGTTACCGGCTTCTTCCCAGGTGTAAAACAGGAGCATGGAGGGATTATCCGACACGGTGCAAAGATTCTATATGCCTATTCAGAAGCTACTGTTCCGAAGTTAACCGTTATTTTAAGAAAGGCTTATGGAGGCGCATATGTTGCACTCAATAGTAAGTCTATTGGAGCGGATTTAGTTTTTGCTTGGCCAAATGCTGAAATTGCGGTTATGGGACCTCAGGGAGCGGCCAATATCATTTTTGCAAAGGAAATACAAAATAGTGATAACCCAGAACAGGTAAGACAGCAAAAGATTGAAGAATATCGAGAAAAGTTTGCCAATCCATATGTTGCGGCAAGCAGAGGAATGGTCGATGATGTCATTGACCCGCGAGAAACGAGAATAAAAATTATCCAGGCATTAGAGATGCTTCGAAATAAAAAGGAATCTAGACCTTTTAAGAAACACGGGAATATCCCACTTTAATGTAATCATTTGAAGACAGGTTTATGAAAGAGTATACTCTAGTAGTGAGTACATAAAACGGAGGGTTATTCAGATGATTAATCATGAGCGTCTTTTGAATGAGTTTTTAGAACTTGTACAAATTGATTCTGAAACTAAATATGAGACTGAAATCGCTAAAGTCTTAAAACAAAAGTTCACAGATTTAGGTCTTGAAGTGTTTGAAGATGATACAACGGCTATAACGGGACATGGAGCAGGTAATTTAGTTTGTACACTAGCTGCCACTAAAGATGGTGTAGATCCTATTTACTTCACTTCCCATATGGATACAGTCGTTCCAGCAAGAGGTGTTAAGCCCTCAATTAAAGACGGCTATGTCGTCACAGATGGAACAACAATTTTAGGTGCCGATGATAAAACGGGTCTATCAGTTATGCTTGAAACGATCCGCGTTCTAAAAGAACAAAATATTCCTCATGGCCAAATTCAATTTGTTATTACTGTCGGTGAAGAATCTGGCCTTGTAGGGGCTAAAGCACTGGATTCTTCCTTATTGAAAGCAAAGTATGGCTATGCATTGGACAGTGATGGTTCAGTAGGAAATATCGTGGTGGCTGCTCCTACCCAAGCCAAAATTAAAGCGGTCATTTACGGAAAAACCGCTCATGCGGGTGTTGCACCTGAAAAAGGAGTTTCTGCGATTACCATTGCAGCGAAATCGATTGCGAGAATGTCGTTAGGCAGGATTGACTCAGAAACAACCGCAAATATCGGACGCTTCGAAGGCGGCACACAAACGAATATCGTTTGCGACCGTGTTGATATTTTAGCTGAAGCTCGTTCTCTCATTGCTGAAAAAATGGAAGCACAAGCTGCCAAAATGAAGGAAGCCTTTGAAACTGTTGCAGCTGAAATGGGCGGTAGAGCAGAAGTTGACATCGAAGTCATGTACCCCGGCTTTAAATTTGGGGAAGGCGATCAGGTTGTAGAAATCGCACGTAAAGCAGCAGCAAAAATTGGCCGCAGCTGTGAATTACAGCATAGCGGCGGCGGAAGTGACGCTAACGTTATTGCGGGCTTTAACATTCCAACCGTAAACCTTGCAGTTGGTTATGAAGATATCCATACAACGAATGAACGTATGCCAATTGAAGAATTAAACAAGCTGGCAGAAATGACAATTGCTATTATTGAAGAGGTTACAAATCAATAAGGAATGTGGAAGGGGAGCCAACTGGTTCTCCTTTTTGCTATACTATAAGTACCATTGTTTTTTAGGAGAAGTGTCACGCATGAAGGAAATGTATCCGAAAAAGGGCAGAGTCATTCTACATGTAGATATGAATAGCTTTTATGCCTCTGTGGAGATGGCTTATGACCCAGAATTGAAGGGGAAACCCGTTGCAATTGCTGGTAACGTCGAGGAGCGCCGGGGGATCATTATCACCTGCAGCTATGAAGCTAGAAAGTTTGGAGTCAAGACTACTATGCCGCTGTGGGAAGCGAAAAAGCTTTGTCCGCAATTAATTATTAGGAAACCGAATTTTGACAGGTATCGAACGGCGTCTATCGCCATGTTTGAGATTCTTAGGAATTACACAGAATTGGTCGAACCTGTATCCATTGATGAAGGATATATGGATATAACCGATTCCTTTGAGCTAGGCAGTCCAATCGAAATCGCTCAGAGTATTCAAAAAAGAGTGCTCGAACAGCTCGATTTGCCGTGCAGTATTGGTATAGCTCCAAATAAATTTTTGGCAAAAACAGCTTCTGATATGAAAAAACCAATGGGAATAACGATACTGCGAAAGCGTGACATCCCTTCCATTTTGTGGCCGTTAAACACGAGTGAGATGCATGGTGTTGGAAAAAAGACTGCTGAAAAGTTAACAACCATTGGTATTCATACAATCGGAGAATTAGCGGCAGGCAATGAGATACAGCTTAAATCATTGCTTGGTATTAATGGAATACGAATAAAGGAAAGGGCAAATGGAATCGATACTCGACCGGTTGATCCTGAGTCGGTATCTGATTTTAAAAGTATTGGAAACTCAACAACACTGCCAAAGGATACGAGCAATCAACAAGAATTGTACCGGATTTTGGAATCATTAGCAGAAACGGTTTCAGTAAGGTTAAAGCGGAAAAATGTCTTAGCCACAACGCTGGGCATTACAATCCGTTTTAAGGATAGAAAAACGATTACCCGCAGTAAAAAACTTGCCAATCCTATACAGCAGAAAGAGGACATTGCTTCGATTGCTAAGCAGATTTTTATTAAGGAGTGGAACGGAAACCCTGTCCGTTTGTTAGGGATAACAGGCTATGATTTAGTGGAACATGACCTTGCTTTTAAACAGCTAGATTTATTTTCATTTGAAAAGGATGCCAAAAAGGAACCGTTATTGAAAACACTGTCCACTTTACGTGAGAAATATGGGAAAAATATCATTGAAAATGCAGGCATTCGAAAAGTAAACAATGCTCATAACATTGGTACCGGAACGAGTTTTAATAAAGATTTTCTCCGTTCTTTCCCGGAAAAAAAGAAGGAAGACAATTAAAAGCTCCGCCATTGTTTATCAACAATAACGGAGCTTTTTTTGTATTATTTACAGATATCTACATCTAGATCGGTTACAGGCCACCAGAAGAATCCATCCTTTTCTAACAGCTCGTCAGCCTCTTTCGGTCCCATTGAACCAGATTCGTAATTTGGATAGTTTTCGGCTTTTGTTTTTTCCCATACTTCAGAAATATTATCAACAAACGCCCAAGAATAAGCGACTTCATCCCAATGAGTAAAATTGGTTGCGTCTCCACGCATGCAATCATATAGTAGCTTTTCATACCCTTCAGGTGTGTTCATAGCATGTATTCCTGTGTTGGCAAAACTTAATTTAACTTCTTGTGCATCGAGATGCCCGCCCGCCTTTTTAGCGTTGAGATGAAGGGTGATTCCTTCTTCAGGCTGAATATGAATAACAAGCAGATTCGGGTTCAACAGTTTCTCCGGCTGGTAATAAAGGTTCATCGGAATGTCTTTAAATTGAACCACAATCTTCGTCGATTTCGTTGCCATCCTTTTTCCAGTTCGAATATAAAAAGGTACACCCGCCCAGCGGAAATTATCAATCATAATCTTTCCAGCGACAAAGGTTTCTGTATTGGACTCTTTATCAACCATTGGCTCGGCCCGGTATTCAGGTACCGGTTGATCCTCTACCGTACCAGATCCATACTGCCCGCGGACAAAGTATTTATTTATTTTATCCCCTTTAATCATTCTTAATGAACGAAACACTCTGACCTTCTCAGAACGTATCTCATCTGTTGTCAATTTAATTGGGGGCTCCATTGCAAGCAATGCTACCATTTGCATGATGTGGTTTTGAACCATATCCCGAAGAGCTCCGCTTGTTTCATAATAACGTCCGCGTTCTTCCACTCCAAGTACTTCACTTGAGGTAATTTGAATATTGGAGATATAGCGGTTATTCCATAATGGTTCAAACAGGGCATTGGCAAAACGAATAACTTCGATATTACGAACCATTTCTTTGCCTAAGTAGTGATCAATTCTGTAAACTTCGCTCTCTGAAAAAGCCATACGAATTTGTTTGTTTAACAATTTTGCTGATTCTAAATCATGTCCAAAAGGTTTTTCTATTACAAGTCGTTTGTATCCTTTGACATCCGTCAAACCATCCGATTTTAAATGGAGAGCAATTGGTCCAAAGAATTCAGGTGCCATCGCAAGATAGAAAATACGATTACCTTCTAATTCATACTGATCATCAATTTGCTGTGCTAATTTTTTTAGGTTTTGATATGAGCTTGAATCGGCCACATCATGTGACTGATAATAGAAATGAGAGATAAACTCGTCAATTTTTTCCTTTTTGCCTAGAGCAGTTAATACCGAGTCCTTTACAGAATTCTGAAACTCTTCAGTAGATAAGGGTCTCCTTGCTACGCCTATAACTGCAAATTTGTCTAATTTACCTTTCTGAAACAATCGGTAAAGGGACGGAAAAAGTTTCCGAACGGCTAAATCTCCCGTTGCACCAAATATCATAATTAATGAAGTCATATTTTTAGATTGTTCCACGATAAGTACCTCTCTTTATATGTATTCAATTTATATTTCGCAAAAAACAACTCAAGAATGTATTCAAATCTATTCCTTTTAAAGAGAATATACGCACAAAGGGCAATTGTGCAAGCGATATGCTATATTATTTATATTATTATTCGGAAGGCGTGTTTATATTGGATATATTATTTTTAGGTACTGGTGCTGGAATTCCAGCAAAGCTTCGCAATGTTACATCTATAGCCCTAAAATTACTCGAAGAACGAGGTGCTATTTGGTTGTTCGATGCAGGTGAAGCCACACAGCATCAAATTTTACATACTTCGATTAAACCGCGTAGAATTGAGAAAATTTTCATTACCCACCTTCATGGTGATCATATCTATGGCCTTCCTGGACTATTGGCCAGCCGTTCTTTTCAAGGCGGAGAAACAGAAGTGATTATTTATGGACCAAAAGGACTGAAAGACTATATCTCCATAAGCCTAACGGTCAGCCAAACCTATTTAAAATACCCACTAAAAATCGTTGAAATAGACGAAGGGGTTATTTTTGAAGATGAACAGTTTATTGTCGAAGCTCGACTTTTAGAACATGGTATTCCTTCATATGGGTATCGGATTATTGAGAAGGATAAACCAGGGACTCTATTAGCGGAAAGACTAGTCGAGGCGGGAGTACAGCCAGGACCGATTTTCCGGAAAATTAAAGAAGGTGAAACGATTACGCTAGATGATGGCACTATTATCGTACCAACAGATTTTCTCGGTCCGGATATAAAGGGTCGAATTGTAACGATTCTTGGAGATACAAGATACTGTGACAACGCAATTCTTTTAGCCAAGGACGCAGATTTATTAATTCATGAAGCAACTTTTTCAAAAGGTGAAGAGAAGCTTGCCTTTGATTATTTCCACTCGACCACCCATCAGGCTGCAGAAGTGGCGAAACTAGCTGGAAGTAAGCAGCTCTGTTTGACCCACATCAGCTCACGCTACGATCGGCAATCTTGGGGTGAACTTGTTGCCGAAGCACAGGAAGTTTTTGCGAATACAGATATTGCAGAAGACTTTAAAGAAATCAGCATAGTGTTTAAATGAAAAGACGGTCAGAAAGCCGTCTTTATCTTTTTAAAAGGCACTTCTCATATACCGTTGCTTTTTAAAACAAAATTTAAAGATGGTGGGTTTTAGAAAATCCATCCACGCTCGTATTGTTTTGGACTCTCAATACTTACTCCTAGTTCTTTGGCAGCTGTTCTAGGCCAGTAAGGGTCACGTAATAATTCTCGAGCCAAAAATACTAAATCTGCACGGTCATTTTGAAGGATTTCCTCCGCTTGAATCCCCGTTGTAATTAATCCAACTGCTCCAGTTGCAACTTCGGCACCATCTCTAATCGTTTCTGAGAATGGAACTTGATAACCGGGGAATTCTGTTATCCTCGCTGGTACCACTGCCCCTGAGCTCACATCAATTAAATCAACACCTTGTTCCTTCATCCATTGACTGAAAAATACGTAATCCAGAGGTGTTAACCCCTCGTCATTATAATCGTGAGCTGAAACACGTACAAACAGGACACCATCCCATACTGTTTTAATAGCTTCAATAATTTCGCGAAGGAATCGGTAACGGTTTTCAGCAGATCCTCCGTATTCATCCGTTCTTTTATTCGATAACGGGGAGAGGAACTCATTTATCAGGTAGCCGTGGGCACCATGAATTTCTATGACATCAAAGCCAGCTTTTGCTGCACGCTCAGCACCTTTTTTAAAAGCATCAACTGTCTCGGCAATGTCTTGTTTATTCATTTCTTTAGGAGTCTTCCTTTGTTCATCAAAAGAAATGGCCGAAGGGGCAATGATTTCACCTTCTAGAACTGCCTTTCTACCCGCATGGGCAAGCTGGATACCCGTTTTAGCACCATGCTCCTTCATCAAGTTGATGATTTCTTTGAATCCTTGAATGTGGTCATCACTCCAAATTCCTAAATCCCTAGGTGAAATTCTGCCCTGCTTCGTTACTGCGGTTGCTTCAACAATAATCAGACCGACTTGACCAACAGCCCGGCTTGTATAATGAGTACGGTGCCAGTTTTGAATATGCCCATCTTCGTTATGACTGGAATACATGCACATCGGCGCCATTACGATTCGATTTTTCAGTGTAACATCCTTAATCGTATAGGGAGAAAATAATTTTGTAGACATATGGAACCTCCTAAAGTCATTTTCTATGTACCTGCTCATCTAAGCAGCAAATGGCAGTCTTTCAATAAACATCACTCTTTGACTCTTAATTCTCTTAATTTATATAAGGTGCCTCTCCACATAATGCCGCCGCGTTTAAAGGTTAGATAACTGGCACGAATGATTGAATAAATAAACAGCAGCGCGGTCACAGGCAGTACTAGAAACATAGCAGGGGAGAATATGGTCATTTTTTTGATGACCATAACGTAGTGAATCCCACTTAACAAAATAATTCCTAAACTTAATAGTGTAACAACTTTATTAGAAGAAAATATTGTTATAAAGGGTAGAACATTGGTAATAAAAACGCCAAATATCGCAAAAAACACCATACTAACCCGGTAATGTAATCCGGCAAATGTATTCTTTTCGAGTCCAATAAGTGCTTCCTGCAAACTTCCGTACCATTCAACCTCAATCAGCGTAAGTGCCGTGACAATCCTCTGATGATAGCCGGCTTGTTTCATTCTCATTCCAAGCTGTAAGTCATCATCCGGCCGCATTTTCACCATTTCATGTGTTCCAAAGCTGCAATATGCTTCTTTCGAAACGAGGTTAAATGCTCCAATTCCAGTCCCAATTTTTGACTTGGGATTATTCGCTGCCCAAGGTCTTTTAAAATAAGAAAACCCGAATAGAAAAAAGGCTACAAATGATTTTAACCAAAATTTTTTCGCGCTCAGGTTTGGTGCAGCTGTTAAATGGTCAAGCTTATGATTCTCAAAATAATGAAGAGCTTTTGCAAATGCCTCACTTTCAAACTTTACATCGGCATCGGTGAACAATAGCCATTTTCCTGACGCTTTAAGGAAACCTTGATATAAGGCATTATTTTTCCCAAGCCACCCTTCAGGCAATTCTTCTATGTGGATAACAGAAATTCGCTGATCTTCCTTTGTTAGCTCTTCCATCACCAGCCCAGTGGCATCAGTTGAGCGATCATTGACGAGAATCCATTCAACGTTTCTATAAGTTTGCGCTAATTGACTGAGAATACTTGCTCTTATTTGATTTTCTTCATTGCGTGCCGCTACAATTACCGATAATAAAGCGCCATTTTTTAAGCAATCCTCAACTTCTAAAGCGTCTATTTTCCGTAAACCCATTAGCCCGTCTATAAGAAAAATAGTCCAGACCAGGATTCCCATTGAAAATAATACCGTTAGCATTTCTTACACTTCCTAGTCTTTTTTACCATAGTTTAAATGAATAGACACAAATTAGGAAGTTGGTTCGGTAATTTCAAGTTGTTCACGTAAAGCCGCTCCCATTTTTTTCGATTGTGCTGTTGCAGCCTTAATACAAGAAATGAACGCTTGCTGAACTTGATGTTCTTCAAGTACTTTAACCCCCGCCTCTGTTGTACCGCCCGGGCTTGTTACGTCTCTTCGTAATTGTTCAGATGATTTAGTAGAGTTTTTCACCATCTCGGCTGCTCCAATTAACGTTTGTACGATTAATTCACTCGCCATATCCTTATCGAGTCCAACCTCAACAGCACTTTTTTCCATTGCTTCTATAAGGTAATAAATATACGCAGGTCCGCTGCCGGAGAGTCCTGTAACAGCATCAAGCTGCTCCTCTTCTACAAAAGTAGTCAAGCCGACGGTTCCAAACAAATCTTTCATTAATTCAATTTGGTGAGGGGTAACTCGTTCATTTACTGCAACAGCTGTGGCGGATTTACCTACGGCTGCGGATGTATTTGGCATTGCTCTAACAACCGCAATTGGTAATCTCGCTAATGTCTCTATGGTACTCATTGACACACCAGCTAACACAGAAACTACCAGCATGGTTTCGGTTAAATATTCACGGATATATTGGATGGCAGTTGCGGAATCTTTTGGCTTCATCGATAAAATGACGATGTCAGCTCCTGCAAACAATTCGTTTAAATCGTAAGTGGTACGGACACCATACGTATCACTTAGCCTTTTCAACCGCTCTTCATTTGAATGATTTGTAACCCATATATTCTTCCTATCAATCAGACTATTTTCAAGAATTCCTGAAATAAATGCCTCCGCCATCGAACCGGCACCGATAAATGCTATCTTTTTCATGAATATTGCCCCCTCATACTTTTAATAAAAACAAAAAGACCCCTCATCCGAAAAGGACGAAAGGTCTAGCTTCCGTGGTACCACCTTCATTTACCCATACTTAATTCATGTTAGGGTTCACTCGACTCCGATAACGCCGGATTACGTTAGGTTTTCCTAAGTGCTCATAAGGTAGGTTCAATGATAAAGAGGGCTGTGAAGACTTTCAGCCGATGGTCTTCACTCTCTTTTGCCATTTTTCATTTACTGGTTCTTAATCATCGCGATTGTACGAATCAAATTTTACTAGTGATTATCCAAGATAACGCCCTTTCTGTCAAGTGACAAAATCTGAATTTTTTATTTATTTTAACTATATTATGCAAAAATAATGACAATGGAAAGGAAAATTCGTTACACTTACTATTATAAATAATTGTAAAAAAATGTTCACATTCTATTTAAAATAACGATAGGAGTTTTTTGAATGGCAGAATGGAAAGACGATATCGCAAAAATAATTTTGCCGACTCCTTATGCAGTCGGGGACGTTAATGTTTACTTAATTAAAGGTGAGCGGCTGACACTTGTCGATTGTGGTGTGAAAACCAAGGAGTCATGGATTGCATTTAAGGCTCAGTTGTCTCAATTACACTTAAGCCCGGCAGATATTGAACAGGTGATTATTACTCATCACCACGCAGATCATGTTGGAATGCTTGATTTTTTACCCGATCATGTAGAGGTTTTCGGGCACCCGTTGAATGAACGGTGGATTAAACCAACAGAGGCCTTTTTTCAAGAACAAGAGGATTTTTTTCGAAGACAATTTGTTGACTTTGGAATCCCCTCAGAACATTTTTCGTCCCTCTTACATCTAAGACAAACATTCAGGTACTCCTGTAACCGATCACTGACGGGAGAACTTGTGGAAGGGATGATTCCGCAAGGGTTAAGCCAGTGGAAAGTCATAGAGACACCAGGCCATGCCCAGAGTCAAATCGCTCTATTTCGAGAAAGTGATGGAATTCTAATTGGAGGGGATTTAATTCTTGCACATATCTCACCGAATCCATTCCTAGAGACGCCAGCACCAGGTGAAGTGGAAAGACCGAAGCCGCAGCTTCAGCATAATCATTCAATGAAAAAGCTGTTATCTTATCCAATTCAATTCGTTTACACAGGTCATGGTGAGGAAGTTTTCCAATTAAAAGAGCTAATTGAAAAAAGACTGATTCATCAACACGATCGGGCAATGAAGGTTAATAATTGGCTAAAGGAGGAGCAGCATACTGTATTTGAACTTTGCAAGAGGCTTTTTCCTACAGCGTATAAGCGTGAATTGATATTAACATTATCGGAAACTGTGGGCCAGCTTGACTATTTAGCCTCAATCGGCGAGATTAGTAGTAGTGAGGATCATCAACCAGTCCTATATCAAGCTAGATGAGGTGTGAGTATGGGTAGGGAACAGCTTAAAGGTAAAAATATTGTCATTACCGGTGCATCCGGGGGGATAGGTGCTGAAATCGCCAAGCTTTGTGCGGAAAGTGGTGCCAACCTTGTGCTGCTTGCAAGAAGCATTGAAAAGTTGAAACAGCTGCAAATGGATTTGCAGCAAAAGTATCAAGTAAGGGTAGAGGTCTATCAATTAGATGTCTCTAATACGGAAAAAGTAAAGGAAGTTTTTACAGCCATTTTTACTGATTTTGGCGAGGTGGACATCCTGGTTAATAATGCAGGCTTCGGTGTATTCCGTGAAGCCCATGCAGCAACAATGGATGAAATTAAAGGGATGTTCGATGTCAATGTTGTCGGACTGATGGCGTGCACTAGTATGGTGCTCCCGAAAATGCGTGAACGCCGTTATGGACATATCATTAATATTGCCTCCCAGGCGGGAAAAATCGCTACGCCAAAATCAAGTGTGTATTCGGCTACAAAGCATGCAGTTCTTGGCTATACAAATTCGCTTAGAATGGAGCTTAGTGATTACAATGTTCTTGTCACATCTGTGAACCCTGGCCCCATAGCAACGAATTTCTTTAATATTGCCGATGAAAAAGGTACCTATGTTAAAAATGTTCAGAAGTTTATGCTTCAGCCTGAATATGTCGCTCGGAAAGTTGTTGACAGCATGCTGACAAAAACGAGAGAAATTAATCTGCCGCGCTGGATGAACATGGGCAGCGTTGTCTATGTTCTCTTCCCAAGACTGTTTGAACGTATCGGAAAAAAAGCATTTAACAAAAAATAAAACCGCTAAGCGCGGTTTTTTGTGTTTTCAGCCTGTTACAAATTCGTATACAGTGTCATTCACAGCCTCATATAAATCTACCCCAGGCTGCTCTGCTTTTATTTGAATAATCCGATCTGCCAGCGCCTCTAAATCATTACTGCTCATTGGCAGTGAATCTATATCGGAATAATATTGTTTAAAACAATTTTTTATCATTTTAATAATCAATTTTTTCTCCATTTATGTGCACCCCACCCATAATTATACCGTTTTTTTCTCCCGAAAAATAACCATAACCATGAAACGTGTCAAAAAATTACCATTGAACACGAACGCATATTCGCGTAATATATGTATATAATATAAGGAACAGATGTTCGATTTTTGTGAATGGAGGAAAAGTCATGGTTGATTACAGCACGTTACCGCACAATCAAATTTTATGCGTCGACATGAAGAGCTTTTATGCCAGCTGTTCCGCTGTCATGTATGGTCTTGATCCCTTGACTTGCTATCTAGCTGTGGCTGGTAACAAAGAACGAAATGGAAGTGTTGTGCTTGCCGCGTCACCACGTTTAAAGAAAGAATTCGGAATAAAAACAGGTTCCAGGCTATTTGAAATTCCCGATGACCCGCGCATTCAAGTGGTGGAGCCAAAGATGGCAACTTATTTGCGTATTTCCACTGAAATCACCCGTGTGTTTAATCGTTATGTACCAAAGGAAGCGATCCACACGTATAGCGTTGATGAAAGTTTTATCAAGGTGGATGGGGCACTTCATTTGTGGGGGGATGCCTTTACAATTGCTGCAAAAATAAAGGACGATATTGAACGTGAATTTCAGCTTCCTTGTGCAGTCGGAATTGGTCCTAATATGCTGCTGTCGAAGCTTTGCCTTGATCTCGAAGCAAAAAAGCATGGAATTGCTGAATGGAAGTATGAAGACGTCCAGAACAAGCTTTGGAAGGTTTCACCGCTAAGAGAAATGTGGGGAATTGGCAGGCGTGTTGAAAAAACACTAAATGGGATGGGCATTTTTACGGTTGGTCAGCTGGCTCGCTATGATTTAGAAGCACTGGAAAAGAAATTCGGAATCATGGGCAATCAGCTTTATCATCATGCCTGGGGAGTAGACCTTTCAGACTTGGGAGCACCCTTGGTTGAGGGGCAGATCAGCTTTGGAAAAAGCCAAATCCTTTTAAGAGATTATAAGGAAGAAGAAGAGATAAAGCACGTCATTTTAGAAATGTGTGAAGAAGTAGCCCGAAGAGCGAGATCTCGCCGTAAGGCTGGGAGAACCATCAGCCTTAGTATTGGCTATAGCCAAGATGAACTTGGCGGAGGATTTCATCGCTCAAGAACCATTCAGCAGCCAACGAATGTAACGATGGATCTTTACCGAGTCTGTCTTGAATTATTCCACGAACATTATACAGGAAAGACGGTAAGGCAAATTGCCATTAGTATCGGAAATATCGTCGATGATTATGAGTTTCAGCTCGACCTGTTTGACATGGGGGCGGTGAAGCGGCGGGAGCTTGGCTATGTAGTGGATTCTATTCGGAGACGCTTTGGTTCAGGTTCTCTGCTGCGGGCTGTTTCCTATACAACTGCCGGAACGGCAAAGCACCGGGCAACACTTGTTGGTGGACATAAGAGGTAGTAAGAAAAGCAGAAGCTCCTTATGCGTGGAGCAGGACAGCGAAAGTAAGGAGGAGAATATGAATGATTCGCGACCGCGGAAGAATCAAATGGGTTTCAATGATGCTTCCTGAGCATATAAAAATGCTGAGAGACTGGGTGAAGGAAGATCAGTATGAAGAGCGGAAAGAAATCGATGAACAGCAGCTCGAACTTATGAATATGACCTTATCTGAAGCAATCGAATTCGACCAATTCGTTACCATTACTCATTATCGAAATCGAAATTATGAAATTGTCGTTGGAAAAATTCATCATTGGGACCAAATGACTGGCAGGCTTCATATTATCGATCACTTTGAAGACGTACACCGTGTCCCGATTACAGCGATTGCGGATATCCGATTAACATAGAAAAATCGGCCTCACAAACATATGAGGCCGATTTTTTTTGTTAATCTTCTGTTGAACTGCGTCTGTGATTTTGAAATTCTTAACGGAAATCCGCTTTAAATTCACCAGTAATTTTTTGGTGGCCGTTATTCTCTTCAAACAATTGCTCTTGTTCCAAGTCGAAACGGTTCATAATTGGCAAGTCGTTTACTGAGAATAGGTAAGAGTCTTCTGAGGCAGTATGTTCATACCATGCCCAGTTTGGAACAACGAAGTAATCGCCTTTTTTCCAATCAAAGCGGATGCCATTGATAACTGTCTGACCTGAACCTTTGTGCACTTGGTAAACGGTGGAGTGCGTATGGCGCAATGCCTTTGTTTTGAAGCCATGTGGTAAATGCTGCATTCTAGTGCCAAGCGTCGGGTTCGCCGATTTACCTGTAGATGGGTTGATGTACTCTACTGCGTATCCATGGTGTGGATCCGGATCGAATTCCATTAACCCTTTAATTCCTTCTACCGTGCGATCCCATTTATAATTTGCAAGTGGAGCAACTGTATATTTATCATCACCAACAGGACGAACCATGCCGCCGCGATAACGTCTCTCTGAGAAATTATCTGGAATATCTGGCTGTTGTAAACCATCTTCATAAGGTTCAAAGAATGTACCGCCGATTGCATAAATGGTAGGAATATCTAAAGCATCCATCCAATACATAGGCTCAGTTCCTAAGTGGGCGTGCCCATGCCATAAATTCTTTGGAGTAATTAAAAAGTCACCTTCCTCCATGAAAATACGCTCACCCTGCACGATTGTATATGCACCGGAACCTTCAGAAATGAAGCGCAATGCACTTTGTGAGTGACGGTGGGAAGGTGCTTTTTCACCAGGTAATAACATTTGAACAGCTGCATAAATCGTTTGGGTAGTAGATCCCCATCCCCAAGGTTCACGATACGTTAATCCTGGGTTTTGGAAATAAATCGCCCGGCGTTCCCCGCCGCGTTCTGGTGTGAAGATTTGGGCCGCTTCCGCCATTTTCTTTTTGATTAATTCATAACTCCAAAGATAAGCTTGGGCTTGAGGCTTTGGTGTTTTGTGCATAATCGTAGGAATTGCTTCCCAAAGAGGTCCTAAGTTGTATTGTTGTATATCTCTTGTGTAATCGGTTACAAGTGAGCTTTTCATAAACTCTTGAACTTCTGGATTTACTTCAGCCATTTCTCATTCTCCTTTATTATTTAAATTTAATAGAGAAAAGGGGAGCAGCGACTGCTGCTTGATCCCTTGCAATGTCTAATTAAACAGTGACTACCGCTTGTGTTGCCTTTACTTTGTTTTCAAGTGCACCGATTTGGTCAATTTCAATTCGAACTACGTCTCCATCTTTTAAGAATTGGGGAGGATTCATTGCAACTCCAACGCCTCCAGGAGTACCTGTTAATACAACATCTCCAGGCTCTAAGGTCATTAAATTGGATAAGAAAGCTACTAATTTTTGAACAGAGAATACTAGATTAGCAGTATTGGTTTTTTGACGTACTTCACCATTTACTTTTAGGATAACATCTAAGCCAGAGGGATTTTGTAATTCATCGGTAGTTACCAAATATGGTCCCATTGGTGCGCTTCCATCTACTGATTTTCCTTGTAACCATTGGAGCGTGCGTCGTTGAATATCACGATAAGTTACGTCATTTGTAATCGTATAACCTGCTACATAGTCTAATGCATCTTCTTCGGAAACATTGCGGGCTTGTTTGCCAACAACAAAAGTAAACTCTGCTTCATAGTCAAGCTGGTCAGAAATTGGATAGAACGGAATATCGTCCTCTGGCCCTAAAATTGTATTTGCGAATTTTGCAAAAATAACTGGGTTAGAAGGGATTTCACGCCCCATTTCTAAAATGTGTTCACGGTAGTTGTGGCCAACACAGATAATTTTTCCTGGTTTTTGAACGGGTGCCTCTACCTTAACTTCCTCGATGTTATAAATCACTTTTTTATCAAAGCTTTCAGGATTAGCCGAAATGAAATCGATTGCATTTTGCGCAAGTTGAAGGGATTCTTTACCGCCCTGGTATAACTCGTCTGTATTTTCTGGCACATATGCTTTAGCGATTGCTTCGAATCGGTATTTTCCTTCTGCTTTTAATTGTGCTTGGTAAGCATAGTTTAAGTCGATAACCTGGTTTTCCACGATTGCGCCTGCACGTGTATGCCCGGCGACAGTATAATTTATAAGTTTCATTATTGCTCCTCCTTGTTTTTCACT
The DNA here is from genome assembly GCF_001591505.1 of Neobacillus niacini NBRC 15566. Taxonomy (GTDB): domain Bacteria; phylum Bacillota; class Bacilli; order Bacillales; family Cytobacillaceae; genus Neobacillus; species Neobacillus niacini. The sequence continues at coordinate 139,194 of NZ_BCVA01000001.1, read as the reverse complement.
AATTATGAAATTAGTTCACTATTTATAAAAATAGTAAAAGAATTCGAGATAATTGTCAATATTATTTGTTTTCAGAATTTACTTTCTAAAACCAAAATACTCTGAAATTTCTTTTGCAAAACTGAGAACATATTGTCCAGTCGGATGATCCGCTGATTTAGGTACGGTCTCAGAAATACCAACGATGGTAATAGCACCAATTAGTTCATTGGTGAAATTTAATAGAGGGACACTAAAAGAAGAGACATGCTTTACTAGAGGTTCCGTTTTTGAAGCAAAAAACACTACTCTTGTCTGCTCTTTTTCAGCTTGAAATTGCTGTAATTCACTTTCATTGAACGTTGAAAGTTCAGCTTCTTCCCATTCTTTCATACGGACGTCTTTTTCAAAAGCTGAAAAAACAACGCCAGTAGAAGAGGAGAGCGGCAAGTGTGTCCCTATTTGAGCACCAATATTTATTCCATAATCATCTGCACTTTGAATATATGAAATCAGTGGACCATTTTTTGAAGGAACGGCTAATAGTACGGTTAGGTTGGTTTTATCAGTGATCTTTTTGATATAGGGAATAACCACTTCTATTAAAGAAGATTGGCCTAAAGCTGCATTTCCTAACTGAACTAATTTATGTCCAAGCGTATACGCGTTTGTATGAGGATTACGATAGATTAATCCGAATTGGGACAGTGTCGACAAATATTTATATAAATTGCTTTTTGTCATAGCAGTAAGGTTTTGTATATCAGTAAACTTTAGAGGTTCTTTTTCCCTTGCTAAGATCTCTAATATGTTTAACCCAATTTGCAAGGACTGAATACCGACCGTTTTCGTTTCAGTTGTCATCATAATCACCTCCTTTTTTGGATGATTTTTGGATAATAAAAGAAAAATGATTAATAGAAATTTCTAAATTTTAAAAGTTTTTTGTTGACGAATTGGTGAAAAATGATTTAAAGTTTTCTCATGAGGTAACGAAGTTCTCTATTTGTGGAAGATAATAACTTAGTTGGAGGGGTATTGTCAATGACTAATGTAAGCGACATCATTATAGTAGGCGGAGGAATCGGTGGTTTAGCAGCAGCGCTGTCCATTCAAGAAACAGGTAAAACAGTAGCAGTTTTTGAGCAAGCACCGGAATTTGGAGAAGTAGGTGCAGGAATTCAGTTAGCACCCAATGCGTTAGAGGTTTTAGACCGTCTAGGTGTAAAGGAAGAAATTCTAAAGCATGCAGTAGTACCAAAACGTCTTGTACTAAAAGATGTTTATACAGCGAAAGAATTAGCAACGTTAGATTTGGGGGAGGGGTTCCAAAAAGAATTCGGCCAGCCTTACATCGTATTGCATCGCTCGGACTTACACAGAGTTCTTTATGAAGCATGTCAAAAAAGCAGCAATATTAAATTCTTTACCAACCAATGCATTCAAACTGCAGAACAAAATGGTGATATTGTAACCATTGTTAACCAAAATGGTGAAACGTATAGTGCAGAAGCTGTTGTTGGTGCGGATGGAGTAAAATCAAACATGCGGAAGCAGTTGGTTGATGATCATCCGGTAAACTCTGCGTATGTAGCTTACCGTGGAACGATTCCAATTGAAGAAGTGTCAAGTAATACAAACTTAGACTTAGATGATGTAATCATGTGGATTGGACCAAACCTGCACATGGTACAATATCCAGTTCGCCGCGGAGAGCTTTACAACCAAGTAGTGGTATTTAAATCATATGATGCGACAGTAGAAGATTGGGGAACTCCAGAAGAAATGGCACGTCGTTTTGAAAATTGTCATCCGAAAGTTGAAAACGCTTTAACATACATTAACCGTCAATTCCGCTGGCAAATGTATGACCGTGAACCTATCGATAATTGGACAAATGGCAACATTACGTTATTAGGAGATTCTGGTCATGCCATGCTTCAATATTTAGCACAAGGCGGCGTTCAAGCCCTTGAAGATGCATTTGTATTGGGTGAGGAATTAAAGAAACATAATTCTTACGAAGAAGCATTTAAAGCATACCAAGAAGTTCGAATCCCACGTTCTTCAATGGTACAAGGATCTGCACGCAGGTGGGGCGAAATTATTCATGCTGAGGATCCGACAGCACTTGCACTTCGTAACTTTATTTTCGAAAATCACAAGCCAACTGACTACCATGTCGTGGATTTCCTATATGGCTATTTCAAGAAAAATTATGAACGTGTAAATTGCTAATTAAAAAACGCGTTAGAGCTGGCTCTAACGCATTTTTTAAATTTATGTATGAAGTGAATAAAAGGAGGACTTAAACGATGGTAACGGCAATGCTGAATGAAAAATTGGAATTATTTAAAAAGAGTATAGATGATATTGCAGCGGTATTGAAAAATACGGAAGAGGGTTCACTTTATGTTAAACCGTCTGAAACAGAATGGTCCGCAATGCAAATCATTTCTCATATTATAGAAGCTGTGAATTTTTGGGTTGAAGATTTGGAGGCGCTGCTAGTGGTTCCTGGTGCAAAATGGGGACGGAATCATGAACACGTGCGTCGTTTAGCCGCAGTAGATGAAAACGTTGTTTCTCGGATTAAGAAAGAGGAGGCTTTAACAGCATTACAAAACTTAGTCCCGAAAGTTGAGGCAGCACTTGTAAAAGTGACAGAAGAAGACTTAGTAAAAACAGCACCAAGCTATAATCCAAACTTTGACGGAAAACCGTTATCATTCTTAGTCGACCATTTAATCGTTAAGCACGTAACGGGTCATTATGGGCAACTTGTACGTCATTTAGAAAAAATTCAATAATAGAACAAAAAGGACTTCTCTGCAGGAAGTCCTTTTTCCGTCAGCATTACTCTTCTTTTGTGACCCTTACTTGAGAGTCAAATTTCCCTTTATGAGAACCATCACAAAAAGGTTTGTTGTTGGAAAGCCCGCAGCGGCAAAGAGAAAAGGCTGGCTTCGTTTCCATGACGTTGCCGGCTCCATCTAGCAATTCTACCTCACCAGTAATCCGCAGTGAACCATTGTCGTTTACTTTAATTTGTACCTTTGACATTCTTGACACTCCTTTTAAAAATGTGATGTTTTCAGAATATATTGAATACGGGGAAAATGCAAGTAAGCAGAAGTCTTGTCCTTAAGCAAGTAACCAGTAAGAGTAAAATAAGCGGAGGATTTCCGGGTAAATACAAAGCGGAGCTCTATTCGGGGTATATAAGGGGAGTTTTTCCGCCTATCAAAGAAAAATCTCCTCTTTTTTTAAACTTTTGAGTAAATAGGCGGAATCTCTCCGCCTATTTAGGCTTTTTTAAATACAATTTGCTAATTAAGCGGAATGTTTCCGTCTATTTTCAGCTCGGGTGCTTAACACTTGGGAAGTCTTTTTAGGTAAGCAGATATATTCTATAAGTCACTGATGTTATGCTTTCTCAACATACTTTTGCAAAAATTTGTCTATAACTCTGCGATATTCTTCAGGATTCTCGTTAAAAGACTGCGCATGACGACCATTTGCTGCAAGATAAAGCATCTTTGGGCCATGTTTTTTCTCATATAATTCCTTTGTCATGGCAGGGAGTATAAAATCATCGTTTTCGCTGTGAATAAATAAAATAGGATGTTTAATATTTTCGATAACTGAAATGGGTGAGACGTGACGAATTGAATATTTCTCACGGAGGCGCAAAATGAAATCAGCAATGGGAATTAACAATGTTGAAACATTTTTCAATTCTTTTTTTAATTGATAAGATACTTGCTCTTTTAAGTCAGAGAACGGACAGTCTGCTATATAAAAATCAGCACTATCCTCGAGCATTCCAGCGTACAGAAGCATCGTAGCTGCCCCCATCGATTCACCATGAATTCCGAGCGAAAGTGTTGGCCCCTTCTCTTTTTTTAACCAATCAATAACTGCCTTTAAATCAAATTTTTCATAATGACCGAAGCTGGTTGTCTTTCCACCAGATTCACCGTGTCTCCGATGATCGTAAATCATGGCATTAAAACCACGCTCTAAGAAAAGGTTCATATATTTTATCGAATTAATCTTTGTTTCCGTTACACCGTGGGAAATAATGACATAGCGATTGGACATGTGTGGTTCAACCAGCAGCGCTTTAATGGGATAGCCAAAAGGGGAATCGATGATTACCTCTCGCTTAGGTAGTGATTCGAAATGCTCGGGGTTAAATCTACCCGATTCCTTTTCCCTCTGTACGATAAATTGTTCATCCTTTTTTTTCATATAAATAAGCCTATTTGTAAAATAAAAACCTAAAGAAAATGTAATCAAGAATGAAATTAGAAGAGCTCGCAACGCCTTTCTCACAAGTACACCTCCAAAAGGTTCGTAATAGTAATTATTTGGTAATTAATGTTGGCTTTTATTTTAACATAGGAAAAGCCGCTAACTCCATTTAGCGGCTTAGTAAATATATTTAGGTCTAGCAGAAGCGCCTAGAGGCGCTTCTGCATTTCTTATTGCTCAGCATTTTGTCTCTTCGTAGGATGAAGTGCCTTTTCTATTTCCTCAGCAGCAATTATTCGTTTACCTGTACCGGCAGATTCAGCATAATCCTTACCTTTTTGGCTGTATCCCTTATCGCGTTTTTGGCTCATTATCGTCAGACTCCCTTCGAAGTGGTTTCATTAAATAAGGTGCATATATATAAGCCCGATTATTCAAGGTAAATTAAACATCATTTTCCCCCTTCAATCCTCATACCTTCTTTGTAGAGGTGCTGAATTTTAAAATTCAAGAATAATAGAAATTTTGACAAAATAAGAGGGTTTTCTGCGTTCACACTCGAAATAGTAAAGGAAAAAGTGCTAATAAGGAGAGGAAAATAATGAGTCAAACAGAAGTAGTAATTGTTAGCGCAGTTCGTACTGCACTAGGTAATTTTAACGGGAGTTTGAAAAATGTATCGGCGCCGGAATTAGGAGCAACGGTCATCAAAGGGGCTCTAGAACAAGCAGGAGTCAAGCCGGAGCAAGTGGACGAAGTTATTTTAGGTAACGTCTTGCAAGCAGGACTTGGTCAGAATCCAGCTAGACAGGCAGCCATTGGCGCAGGAATACCTGAAAGTGTTTCCTCGATGACGATTAATAAAGTGTGTGGTTCTGGTTTAAAGGCTGTTCACCTTGCAACACAGGCAATTCTAGCAGGAGATGCGGAGATTGTTGTTGCTGGGGGTATGGAAAATATGAGCCAAGCACCTTATCTGTTAAAGAATGCCCGTGAAGGATTTAAAATGGGTGATCAAAAATTAATCGATACGTTGACAGGTGACGGACTGACATGTGTTTTTAACCAATATCATATGGGCGTTACAGCTGAAAACTTAGCAGATAAATATTCCATTACTAGAGACGAACAGGACCAATTTTCAGCATGGAGTCAGGAAAAGGCTTCTAAAGCAATTGAAGAAGGAAAATTTAAAAATGAAATTGTTCCAGTCGTTATTCCTCAGCGCAAAGGGGATCCAATTGTTTTTGATACAGACGAATATCCGAAAAAAGGGACAACAGCAGAGAAACTCGGTGGATTACGTCCAGCATTTAAAAAAGATGGCAGTGTAACTGCTGGAAATGCATCGGGAATCAATGATGGTGCAGCAGCTTTAGTAGTGATGAGCCGTAAAAAAGCGGATGAACTGGGGATAAAACCGTTAGTAACCATTAAAGGGAATGCAAGCGCTGGTGTTGACCCAAGCATAATGGGAATCGGGCCAGTTCCGGCAGTAAGAAAAGTACTGGAAAAAACGTCAATTTCTATGGAAGAGATTGAGTTAATTGAAGCGAATGAGGCATTTGCTGCCCAATCTTTGGCAGTTGACCGAGAACTTCATTTTAATAAAGAGATATTAAATGTAAACGGCGGTGCTATTGCTCTTGGTCACCCAATTGGTGCAAGCGGTGCTAGAATTCTCGTTACGCTAATTCATGAAATGAAGAAAAGAAACGCGCAAAAGGGATTGGCAACACTTTGTATCGGCGGCGGTCAAGGGGTAGCAACGGTAGTTGAGCTAGCTTAATCCTACAATGAGGGGAGACGAGTACGATGAAGAAGATCAGTACATCCTTCCAGGAAGCAGTTGCGGATATTCAAGATGGAGCGACGTTAATGGTCGGCGGGTTCGGTTTGTGCGGCATACCTGAAAATCTAATCCAAGCATTGGTTGATAAGGGCGTAAAGGATTTAACGGTTATCTCCAATAACTGTGGAATTGATGATTGGGGTCTTGGGCCTCTTTTAAAATATAAACAGATAAAAAAAATGATCGGTTCCTATGTGGGGGAGAACAAGGAGTTTGAAAGACAGGTTTTAGCAGGCGAGCTTGAAGTAGAACTGACGCCACAAGGTACATTAGCTGAAAAAATAAGAGCAGGCGGAGCTGGTATACCAGCCTTTTACACGCCTGCAGGGGTAGGTACACCGATTGCTGATGGCAAGGAAACAAAAGTTTTTAATGGCAGAGAGTATCTGCTAGAGGAAGCATTGACAGCTGATTTTAGTTTTGTCAGGGCATGGAAGGGAGACAAGATGGGAAATCTTGTTTACCACAAAACAGCACGAAACTTTAACCCGATGATAGCAGCAGCTGGAAAAGTAACGATTGCCGAAGTGGAGACACTCTGTGAAATTGGAGAACTCGATCCGAATTTTATCCACACTCCAAGTGTTTATGTTCAGATGATTATAGAAGGTAAGCAGGAAAAAAGGATTGAGAGGTTGACAGTTAGAAAATAGATTGGTGGAGGGAGAGAAAGCAATGGTCTCTGTTAGAGAGAGAATTGCAATAAGGGCAGAGAAAGAAATTGAAGACGGTTTTTATGTGAACTTAGGAATCGGTATGCCGACGCTGGTTGCCAATTATATTTCTAATAATAAACAGGTTGTGCTGCAATCGGAAAATGGATTACTTGGAATTGGTCCATATCCAACGGAGGAAGAGGTAGACCCGGATTTAATCAATGCAGGAAAAGAAACGGTTACGGCAATTAGCGGTGCTTCTTATTTTGATAGTGCTGAGTCATTTGCGATGATTCGCGGCGGACATATTAACCTAGCGATCCTTGGCGGGATGGAGGTTTCTGAAACAGGAGATCTAGCAAACTGGATGATACCAGGTAAAATGATAAAAGGAATGGGCGGTGCCATGGATTTAGTCCATGGAGCGCAAAAGATCATTATCATTATGGAGCATGTGAACAAGCGCGGTGAATCAAAAATCTTAAAACAATGTACCCTGCCGTTAACCGGTAAGGGTGTGGTTAACCGAATTATTACAGAACGTGCCGTCATGGATGTAACGGACACAGGATTAAAGTTGATTGAAGTAGCAAAAGGCTTTACAATCGAAGATGTTGTCACCTCAACAGAAGCAACGTTGACAGTGGATGAAAACGTGGTTCTAGAAGCTTATTAAAAAGTATGGCAGGCTGATCAACAGCCTGCTTTTTGTATCAAAAATAATGCTATAATACATATGGAATAATGATTATGGGGGATTTAGGATGAAAAAGAAATCGAAACAAAAAAATCAATCTAAACCAAAAAAAGAAGAAGCAGCGGTTACGCTTAAAGATATGATTAATCCGGAATTAATTAAGCAGTTAAAAGAACAGCAGGACCAGTTGAAGGCAGCAGAAGAGCGTAAACGAGCGGAAGAAGAGCAGCGGAAACGTGAGGAACGCCGCTTAAAAGAAAAAAATAAATCATTTGAGGAGCTGCTGAACGAGAGCGGCATGAACTGGAAGGAATTTAAATAGGAGAGCCAAGGGCTCTCCTATTTTAGCGATGCTCTCTATATATCCCTGCCTTTGAAATCTCTTTAATCAGTGTTACTTCTTCTTTGGTCAGGGGCTGGCTTCTTACCGCCCTAGCATTGTTTCTGACTTGTTCTGGACTGCTCGCTCCAGTAATGACTGTGGCAACACCAGAGTGGGCCAAGTTGTATTGAAGAGCAATTTCCGTAAAAGAGCGTCGTGGAGCAAGTCGATCCTTTAAGATCGGTAACACCTCAAGCAGCTCTTCCTGACTATAGTCTTGATATCCTTTTGGAGACACCTTTTCTAGCATTTTATCACTAAGCAGCCCTTTTGCTAGAGGACCACGGGTTACAACACTGATTCCATGCTCATGCAGATACGGCAATGCTTCTTCTTCCGGACGTCGGTCTAGGATACTATATTGCATCATGACAGAGACAATATGTGATTTCTTTACATACTCACGAATAACATTTGGGCGGATTGATGAAATTCCATAATAGTGGATATAGCCTTCCGATTTTAATTCCTCAAATGCTTCAATCGTTTCGTCGATTCTATCCTCGATTGTTCCCCCATGAAGTTGATAAAGGTCAATGTAATCAGTACCTAGCCGTTTTATACTTTGTTTTACAGCTTCTTTTATGTACAATTTGGATGGGTCCCAAGACCAGCCTGATTTATCTGGCTGCCAGCGGTTCCCAACCTTTGTCGCGATAATAACCTTTTCCCGCACATCCTTTAAAGCAGCCCCGACGATTTTTTCGTTTTCACCAAAATCATATAAATCAGCAGTATCAAAATAATTGATACCTTCTTCTAATGCAGTCTCGATTATCTCACGTGCTTTTTTTTCCTCTGTACCGATCGACATGCAACCTAAGCCTAATTCAGTAACCGATAATTCTGAGCTTCCGAGTTTTCTTTTTTTCAACAATTATCACCCCGTCCTTTTATATAATTTTACGCAAGTCCGGGGAAGACTACAAACGGAAAGGTTATTTACCAGCGACTTTTTCTACCCATTCGGCAACGGTAGAATAATCCTTATTGTATTCTTTTAGCTTTTGGATGATCTGCCATCCCTTACCTACAAGAATAATTCCCTTATCATGCACGTATACCTTCATCCATACCCCTCCAAATAATGTATGGTAAAATGTATGAGCAGCATATAGCGAATTAGAACAGGAGTTGAATTTGGTGACAAATCTTCATGAAAGAACCATACAAAGCGAAGAAATTTTTTCTGGAAAAATTATTAGCCTGCATCTTCAAGATGTTGAACTTCCGAATGGGAAACAGTCAAAAAGAGAAATAATTAAACATCCAGGGGCAGTCGCTGTTTTAGCTATCACGGATGATAAAAAAATTGTTATGGTCGAACAATTCCGTAAAGCTCTTGAGCGGACAATCGTAGAAATCCCAGCAGGAAAGTTAGAAAAGGACGAGGAGCCGGCTCTCTGTGCACGACGGGAATTAGAGGAAGAAACAGGATATGCTTGTGAAAGTTTGGAGCTATTAATCTCGTTCTATACATCACCTGGATTCGCAGATGAAATTGTACATCTATTTGTAGCCAGTGGACTAACAAAAAAAGAAAATGCGGCAATGCTTGATGAAGATGAGTTTGTAAACATTGAGGAAATAACACTGGATCAAGCGATTCAATATATAAAGGAACAAAAAATTTATGACGCTAAAACTGCTTATGCAGTCCAATACTTACAGCTTCAAGAGGCACTAGAAAATAAATGAAACGTTATTATGTAGATTTACATATTCACATCGGAAGAACCTGGACTGGCAAGCCTGTAAAAATAACAGGTGCTAAATCATTAACGTTTACCAATATCATAGAACATGCCCGGCATGAAAAAGGGCTGAATATGATTGGAATTATTGACAGCCACTCACCAGAAGTAATCCTTGAAATGGAAAGCCTAGTTTCAAGTGGAGACATGATTGAACATCCGGATGGCGGCTTAGCATTCGGAGATTTAACCGTAATCCCCGGTTCAGAGTTAGAAATCTATGATGAACAATGCAATGGTCCGATTCATGTCCTGTGTTATTTTCCTACTATCGCCATAATGAGAGAGTTCTCTAATTGGCTGGCTGCACATTTAAAAAATGTCCAGCTGAGTTCGCAGCGGATTTATGTAACAGGTATTGAATTGCAAGGAAAAGTAAAAGAACTAAGCGGCTTATTTATTCCGGCTCATGTGTTTACACCATTTAAAAGCTTATACGGTAAAGGTGTCAATAAATCTTTAACTGAAGTATTTGACCCGGCTTTGATTGATGGTATTGAGCTTGGATTAAGCTCTGATACAAGGATGGCAGACCAGATTAAAGAACTACATCATTATACATTTGTGACAAACTCAGATGCTCACTCCCTTGCCAAAATTGCCCGTGAATATCAGGTAGTATTGATGAAAGAACCTTCATTTTTAGAATTAGGAAAGGCATTGAAAAATGTTGAAGGTCGACACATATTAGCAAATTACGGGTTAGACCCGCTCCTAGGTAAGTATCACAAAACTGTTTGTGCACAATGTGCCCATCCTGCCGGTGAGGAAGACCAAATATGTACTCTTTGTGGAAAAAATAAGATTATTAAAGGGGTTGCCGATAGAATTCTTGAGTTGAAGACAGCCGATCAGAGTCCAGATCAACGTCCTCCCTATATTCACCAAGTTCCACTGGAGTTTATACCGGGCTTAGGACCAAAATTACTTGAAAAACTCGTCGATCATTTTGGTTCAGAAATGGCTATATTGCATGAAGTTCCATATCAGGCATTGACCGAAGTCGTCCCACCAAAGATTGCTGATATGATTATGAATGCAAGAGAAGGTAAAGTGACTTTAACAGCAGGCGGCGGAGGAAAGTACGGAAAAATTGCAGACTAAATTTAATATTTTTATTTAATAACCTGGCGGAGTCACTAAATCTGCCAGGTTTTTGAATGTAACAGACACGATTAAACCTGAAAGTGAATATATCAGCGCTAGATCAAATATATCGGCATTAACTAATTATATCAGCGTTAAACCACATCTCCTCTTTTAAAAAACAAATCTATTAATTTATCGTCATAGATTTACTAGAAAGGCATAAAATGTAATAACCGATTAGGAGAAGTAGGAGGGACTGCAGATGAAGAAACGATTGTACCAGAACGATGCCGCCAGTTATTTCCGTGAGCATTCCTCGATTTTTTTATTTATTGTTATTTTATTTTTAATGGGTGTCATCTTCGGAGCCATTGTCGTAAATAGTATGAGTATCATCCAAAAAGAGGATTTATTTTACTATTTATCACAATTTTTTGGACAAATACAAAACGGAAAAATAGCCGAGAATAATGATTTATTTGCACAAAGTTTTCTTCATAACAGTAAGTTCATTGGGCTGATTTGGATTTTAGGAATTTCAATTATTGGGCTGCCGGTAATTCTAATTGTTTTATTTATAAAAGGTCTAGTGGTAGGTTTTACAGTTGGTTTCTTAGTTAGTCAATTAGGCTTGAAGGGTTTTTTGCTTGCATTTGTGTCCATTCTGCCACAAAATTTGATTATCATTCCCGTTTTCATTTTGATGGCTGCTTTATCTGTTATATTCTCAATGAGAATGATAAAAAAACAATTCTTTAAGGCCTATGGACAACCGATTTTACCATTTTTTAAAAACTATATTCTGGTCTTCATTGTTGCTGTAGTTCTTATTTCTGCCGCTTCAGGAGTGGAAGCTTATGTATCACCATGGTTGATGAAATCGATGATGGGTTCGCTTGATTTATAATTATTATTATATAATATATATTTTAAACTCTTGTTTATAATAATTTTATTTTGACACCTCTTTCTCATCTGTTATAATGAGAATAGCAGCGGCGAGGGAGGGACTTCGGGATGGAGACAAGGATTGAGAGAATTAAAAAGCAGTTGCATTCATCAAGCTATAAGCTTACACCTCAACGTGAAGCAACCGTTCGGGTATTGTTAGAGCATGAAGAGGATCATTTAAGTGCAGAAGATGTATACCTCCTCGTTAAGGAAAAGTCGCCTGAAATTGGATTGGCAACTGTATATCGTACACTTGAATTACTAACTGAATTGAAAATTGTTGATAAAATTAACTTTGGTGATGGAGTTTCGCGTTATGACCTTCGCCAAGAAGGGGCAGCCCATTTTCATCATCATCTTGTTTGTATTGAATGCGGAGCGGTGGATGAAATCCAAGAAGATCTTCTTGAAGATGTAGAAGCTGTAGTCGAGCGCAGATGGAATTTTAAGATAAAAGATCATCGTTTAACGTTTCATGGCATCTGCTATCGCTGCCAGGATAAAGTGAAAACTGAGGAATCTGCAGAATAATAGCCAAAAGTCCTTTATAAAAAAGGGCTTTTTTTCTTTCTAACAAGCTTGCCCAAAATTTATTCCTGGATAATTGGAACTCTAAGTATAAAAGTTGGACAAATTGGCATATCTTTAAGTAGGCCAAACTGTTTGGGGGAAGGTAAATGCTTACTTTTATTAAAATAGCACTTCAAACCTTAAAGGTTTTTATCATATTCACTGGATGTACGATACTCTTTTACTATGGTATTATGTGGGTAAATGAGGAGTACCAAAATTATCACCGTTATGATTCACCACAAGGATCTGCTTTAAAGGTTTCAACATTAAATAAAGACGAGAATCCAATTTGGCTGGATCGGCTGATTTTGTTTTACTTAAATGGGGAGTAGTTTCAATGGATGATTATTTAAAAAATTTTATGCAGTTTTTACTCGTTGAAAAGAGAGTGGCAAAAAACACACTGCTATCATATGAACGAGATTTAAAAACATATCTTCACTACTTGAAAAACGTGGAAGCGATTGAATCATATAATCAAGTCCAGCGGGCTCATATTATCCATTTCCTTTCTTTTTTGAAGGAGCAAGGAAAATCCACAAAAACCTTGGCTAGGCACGTTGCTTCTATTCGCGCTTATCATCAGTTTCTGTTGCGTGAACAGATGTCGAATCAAGATCCTTCTGTCTTTATTGATCCTCCAAAGTCTGAGCGGTCAATGCCGAAGGTTTTAAGCATAAAGGAAGTTGAAAAACTATTAGATTTCCCCAATGGACAAGGGCATTTTGGTTTAAGGGACAAAGCAATGCTAGAGCTTCTCTATGCTACCGGTATTCGGGTTAGTGAGCTTATTCAAATTGATATAGACCATGTAAATGTAACGATGGGTTTTGTCACCGTCAGCGGTAAAAATTATAAAGAACGAATCATACCAATTGGAAAAACAGCAGCTGTGGCATTAAAGGATTACATTGAAAAAGGAAGACCCAATTTTGTTACTAAAAATGAAAATCACTCAGTGAATTTTCTACAAGAAAATCACGCTGAACGGGCATTATTTTTAAATCATCATGGAAAAAGGTTAACACGTCAAGGATTCTGGAAAATTTTAAAAAAGCTTGCTCAAGAGGCTGGTATTGAGGGTGAGTTAACACCGAATACACTTCGCCATTCGTTTGCAACACACCTATTGGAAAACGGTGCAGACCTAAAAGCAGTCCAAGAAATGTTGGGACATGCTGATATCTCAACAACGCAAATATATACCCAAGTAACTAAGACAAGGTTAAAGGACGTCTATAGCAAATTCCATCCAAGAGCTTAATAGGATACTAGTTACACATATATTTTAAAAGTGTCGAAAAGCTGCCAAAATTATTGGCAGCTTCTTCTTGTAATTTTATAATAGTTTAGTAAAATATAGAGGTCAGACTTCTGACGTTTTATGATTAAAAGTGCATAATAATCCTATTTTATTAAGGGTAATCTATTTTTATTAATTAGAAAGTTTTAAATGGAAAAGAAAAAGGAGGCAGACTAGAATGGCAGTTAATACATATAAACGAGTATTTTTAATCGTAATGGACTCTGTTGGAATTGGTGAATCACCTGATGCAGATAAGTTTGGCGATAAAGGTGCAGATACCCTGGGACATATTGCCGAAAGAATGAACGGTCTAAATATGCCAAACATGGGTCAGTTAGGTTTAAGCAATATCCGCGAAATTAAAGGGATTGAAAAAGCCTCGAAACCCATAGCATACTATACAAAAATGATGGAAGCATCGAATGGCAAGGATACTATGACAGGTCACTGGGAAATAATGGGTTTGAATATCCAAACGCCATTTCGTGTATTCCCTGAAGGATTCCCGGATGAGCTTCTTTCAGAACTAGAAGAACGCACAGGCAGAAAAATTATTGGCAATAAACCCGCTAGTGGAACAGAAATATTGGATGAACTAGGGGAAGAGCATATGAAAACAGGAGCCTTGATTGTCTACACTTCTGCAGACTCAGTACTTCAAATTGCTGCACATGAAGAAATCATTCCAATTGAAGAACAATATAAGATCTGTAAAATTGCTCGTGAGTTAACACTTGATGAAAAATACATGGTCGGCCGCGTTATCGCTCGTCCATTCTTGGGTGAACCGGGTAATTTTAAGCGAACAGCTAATCGTCATGACTATGCATTAAAACCATTTGATAGAACCGTTATGAATGAGATGAAAGATGCTGGATTAGATGTCATTGCAATTGGAAAAATCTCAGATATTTATGATGGAGAGGGAGTTACCCAGTCTTTAAGGACGATTTCCAATATGGATGGCATGGATAAGCTTGTACAGACACTGGATATGGACTTTACGGGAATGAGTTTTTTAAATTTAGTTGATTTTGATGCACTATATGGACACCGCCGCGATCCAGAAGGCTATGGGAATGCACTACAAGAATATGATGCACGCCTTCCCGAAGTGTTTGCAAAGTTAACAGAAGACGATTTGTTAATCATTACAGCTGACCACGGAAATGATCCAGTAGCACCGGGAACGGACCACACACGTGAATATGTCCCACTCATTGTCTATTCGAAGAGAATGTCAGAGGGTAAAGAACTTCCTATTAGAGAAACATTTGCTGATATTGGAGCCACGGTTGCAGATAACTTTAAAGTGAAAATGCCTAATTACGGAAAAAGTTTTTTAAATGAACTAATATAAAAGGGGTATGAATATGAATATCGAGAAAATCCAAAATGCAGCAGGCTTTTTAAAAGAGAAATATTCAAATACACCAAAAATCGGACTTATCTTAGGCTCTGGTCTTGGTGTTCTAGCGGATGAAATTGAGAATCCTGTAAAGATACCATACAATGAAATCCCTGATTTCCCAATTTCAACAGTTGAAGGGCATGCCGGACAGCTTGTTTTTGGAGTCTTGGAGGGAGTGGAAGTGGTTGCGATGCAAGGTCGTTTCCATTTTTACGAAGGGTACGGTATGGACAAAGTAACCTTCCCTGTACGAGTGATGAAAGAATTAGGTGTGGACATGTTAATCGTAACGAATGCTGCAGGCGGGGTCAATGAAAGTTTTGAAGCAGGAGATCTTATGATTATTAGTGACCATATTAATTTTACAGGAGCTAACCCTTTAATAGGTCCCAATGATTCCAAATTTGGTCCCCGTTTCCCTGATATGTCAGAAGCCTATACAAAAGAATTACGCAATGCAGCAAAAGAGGTTGCATCCCGCTTAAATATTAATGTGAAAGAAGGCGTATATTTCGGATTTTCAGGACCAGTCTATGAAACTCCAGCTGAAATTAGAATGGTTAGAACACTTGGAGGCGACGCTGTTGGTATGTCAACAGTCCCTGAAGTCATCGTTGCCCGCCATGGGGGGATGAAGGTCCTGGGGATTTCTTGTATTACGAATATGGCTGCTGGAATTCTAGATCAGCCTTTATCACATGAAGAAGTTATTGAAACAACCGAAAGAGTAAAAGCAAACTTTCTATTATATATTAAAGAAATTGTTAAAAGCATAGCGGTATAATCTTATAAAAGTGGTGATAAAAATGAGAATGGTTGACTTAATTGAGAAAAAAAGAGATGGGCAGGAACTGACTACTGAAGAAATAAAATATATTATCAATGGATACACAGATGGTTCTATACCAGATTATCAGGTTAGTGCTCTAACCATGGCAATCTTTTTCCAAGGGATGACAGAAAAAGAAAGAGCAGATTTAACGATGGCCATGGTTGAATCTGGCGATCAAATTGATTTGTCACAAATAGAAGGAATAAAAGTGGATAAGCATTCCACCGGCGGGGTTGGGGATACAACAACACTTGTACTTGGACCACTTGTTGCCGCATTGGGTGTTCCTGTTGCGAAAATGTCAGGGCGGGGTTTAGGCCATACCGGCGGAACCATTGACAAATTAGAAGCAGTAAAAGGATTTCATGTTGAAATCGAGAACGAAGAATTTATCGAATTGGTTAACAAAAACAAGATTGCTGTCATTGGACAAAGTGGCAATTTAACTCCTGCTGATAAAAAGTTATATGCGTTAAGGGATGTAACAGCAACGGTTAATAGTATTCCGCTAATTGCAGGCTCAATTATGAGCAAAAAAATTGCTGCTGGTGCTGATGCAATTGTTCTAGATGTAAAAACGGGTGCAGGTGCATTCATGAAGACAATTGACGACTCAAGAGAACTGGCAAAAGCAATGGTGAGTATCGGAAACAATGTCGGCAGACGAACGATGGCAGTTATCTCTGATATGAGTCAGCCGCTTGGGTTTGCAATCGGAAATGCGCTTGAAGTGAAGGAAGCGATTGATACTTTAAAGGGTGAAGGACCGGAGGATTTAACAGAGCTTTGTTTAACTCTTGGAAGTCACATGGTTTACTTAGCAGAAAAAGCAAATTCATTAGAAGAAGCACGCACCATGCTTGAAAATGTTATTAAAGATGGCTCTGCCCTTGAAAAGTTTAAGGTCTTCCTGAGCTCACAAGGTGGCGACGCTTCGATTGTGGATGATCCTTCTAAAATGCCGCAAGCCCAATTTACTTTCGAGTTAGAAGCGAAAGAAGATGGATATGTATCTGAAATTGTTGCAGATGAAGTAGGAACGGCTGCGATGATATTAGGAGCAGGAAGAGCAACGAAAGAATCGGTCATTGATTTAGCTGTTGGTCTTGTTTTAAGAAAGAAAATCGGCGATCAAGTGAAAAAAGGCGAATCATTAGTAACCATTTATAGTAACTTTGAAGATGTAAACGAAGTAAAAGAAATGCTTTATGAAAATATAATTGTATCTCCAAGTAAAGTGGAGGCACCAATCCTTATTCACGAAGAAATAACAGAATAGAACGTTGAAGTATGGTCCAGGAAAATATCCTGGACTTTTTTATTTTATTAACAGGTAAATACTGTATAAAGTTGTTGAATTTGGAAAAAATGGAATCTATATAAAGAATGGAGGGTTATGCGAATGAAACGATATATCTCTTTACTAGTAATAGTCTTGTTAGTAACAAGTCTTTGGATACCATCCGTATCTGCAGAGGAAAAACAAAGTACTGATATCACAGAAAATGTGAGATCCGCGATTTTAATCGAGCGTGACACAGGTCAGATTCTTTATGAAAAAAATAGTAATGAGGAGCTTCCACCTGCGAGTATGACAAAAATTATGACCATGCTGCTAATTATGGAAGCAATTGACCAAGGGAAACTCAAATGGGATGAAAGTGTTCGAACAAGTGAGTATGCTGCATCAATGGGCGGCTCACAAATATTCCTTGAGCCTGGAGAAGAAATGACCGTAAAACAAATGCTTCAGGGTATTGCGATTGGTTCAGGAAATGATGCTTCTGTTGCCATGGCAGAAAAAATTGCCGGATCGGAAGAAGCCTTTGTTGACATGATGAATAACAAAGTAAAAGAACTTGGTTTAAAGAATACCGTTTTTAAAAATACTACTGGCCTTCCAGGAAGCGGTCATTATAGTTCCGCACATGATATGGCGATTATGGCCAAGGAACTATTAAAATATGAGGATATAACAAAGTTTACTGGAATGTACGAAGCGTATCTTCGTGAAAACACCGATAAAAAGTTTTGGCTTGTTAATACCAATAAACTAGTTCGCTTTTATCCTGGAGTAGATGGTCTAAAAACCGGCTTTACTGGTGAAGCAAAATACTGTCTTACTGCAACTGCACAGAAGGATGGAATGCGTGTAATTGCTGTGGTCTTTGGGGCGCCAACCTCTAAGGAAAGAAACGCTCAAGTAACAAAAATGCTAAATTATGCGTTCGCTCAATATCAAACACACCCAATGTTCAAACGAAATGAAGTAATTGGTAATGCCCACGTGAACAAGGGGAAAGACAAAAAAGTTGAAGCAGTAACAAGCGAGCCACTTTCTTTACTTACTAAAAAAGGCGAAAAGACTGAGGATGTAACACGGAAAGTAAAAATTAATAAAAACCTTAACGCACCTATAAAAAAAGGGGATAAGGTTGGAACGATCCAGTTTGTAAAAGACGGAAAAGTACTCCTTGAAAGTGAATTGGTTGCCAAAAATAATGTAACAGAAGCAACCTGGTGGACCCTATATAAACGTGCATTTGGGATGTTCACAAAAGCAGGATCATAAGCACGGTGCTTCCGCTTTTCGTGTCGAATACCTACTTTTTTTAGCAAATATCAACTAGTTTTGTCTTGAGAGAAGGAGATTGTCCTTACGGTAACGAATTGACTCACTATACCAGATGAAGGAGGCTAGGATATAGTGAGTCTTAACATTGAAATGGAAATTAAACATGATGTTTTATTGCTGCGTTTAAGTGGTGAACTAGATCATCATACTGCCGACGATTTACGGGAACAGGCAGCTCATGCAATAGAAAAGAATGAAATTCGTCATATAATTTTAAATCTTGAACAGCTTTCTTTTATGGATAGCTCGGGATTAGGAGTCATTTTAGGGCGGTACAAGCAAATAAAGCAGGTGCATGGTGAAATGGTCGTTTGTGCAATTTCCCCAGCAATACAACGTTTATTCGATATGTCGGGGATGTTTAAGATTATCAAGCTAGAACCGACAGAAGAATTTGCATTGCAAAGATTGGGGGTGGCCTGAGATGAAGAATCAGATGAATCTTCAATTCAGTGCTTTAAGTCAAAATGAATCATTTGCTCGTGTCACGGTTGCAGCTTTTATCGCACAGCTTGACCCTACTATGGATGAACTTACTGAAATTAAAACTGTTGTATCTGAAGCAGTAACCAACTCCATTATACATGGTTATGAAAATGACCCGGATGGGATTGTTTATATCCAAGTAACAATTGAGGATAATTTAGTGGATATTTCAATTAAAGATGTTGGATTAGGAATTGTAGATGTGGAAGAAGCTCGACAGCCATTATTTACAACGAAGCCAGATTTAGAAAGGTCTGGTATGGGATTCACTATCATGGAAAATTTCATGGATGAGGTTGAGGTTCTCACACAACCAGGTAAAGGAACCGAAGTAAGACTAAAAAAGCATTTACACACAAGCAAAATGCTATGCAATTAAGGAGACTTGCCAATGGATGTGGAGGTCAAAAAAGATAAAGCGCAAACGTATTTAAAGGACCATGAAGTGAAGGAATTGATTAAAAAAAGCCAAGACGGAGACCAAGCAGCAAGAGACCTAATTGCTGAAAAAAATATGCGTCTTGTTTGGTCCGTTGTCCAGCGGTTTCTAAATAGGGGATATGATCCGGATGATCTTTTCCAAATTGGATGTATCGGATTACTGAAATCAGTGGATAAGTTTGATCTTTCCTATGATGTGAAATTTTCTACCTATGCAGTTCCAATGATTATTGGTGAAATCCAAAGGTTTATACGTGATGATGGAACGGTAAAGGTAAGCCGTTCATTAAAGGAAATGGGAAATCGAATTCGAAAGGCGAAAGATGAATTATCGAAGACATATGGAAGAATTCCAACTGTTAACGAAATTTCAGAACACCTGCAGCTGTCGCCGGAGGATGTTATACTCGCTCAGGAAGCAAGTCGGACGCCATCATCCATTCATGAAACAGTATATGAAAATGATGGAGACCCTATTACTTTATTAGATCAGATCGATGACGGAAACGAAGGCAAATGGTTCGATAAAATCGCCTTAAAAGAAGCAATACGGGAGTTGGATGAACGTGAGCGTCTCATTGTTTACTTACGATATTATAAGGATCAGACTCAATCGGAAGTAGCAGTGAGGCTGGGAATATCTCAAGTTCAAGTTTCCCGGCTTGAAAAAAAGATTTTACAACAAATGAAAGACCGTATGGATCTCTGATGATCCAACGGTCTTTTTGCTGTGTACAGCTAAAAATGGGCCGATAAACATGGTTTGTCAAATTACGGTAACAATTGGCCTAGGATAGTACTCCTCAAATGTAACAATCAGCCGGCGATTTGGGTATTTCTGTTCTTTTTTTAGTAAAGAAAGATTTTTTGCTCATACTAGTTATACAAGTAAATTAATGTGTGGGGAGTGAATGTTTTGGAAAAAACAATCTACATCCGCATGCGGAATCGTGTTCTGGCTAAACCGGAGGAAATTATCTATTTAGACGACATAGCACAGATCATTGCACCAGAAACCATAATCACTATGTTAAAAAAATTAAAAGTCCATCAAATATCTATTCATGACAGAAATATTGTCATTATCGATGTTATGAAAGTTATTAAATTGATTTCCACATTAATTGAGAATGCCGATGTCCAAACCATTGGACCAGCTCAAACGATTGTAGAAGTCATATTAAAGAAAAAGCAAATGTCGTTACCTTTCTTCATCCTTATTTGGTTTTTATTATTTTTTGGTTCTGCGATGGCAATTATGAACTTTCATGACGATGTCAGTATGCGGAGTGTTCAAGAAAAGCTATACAAAATCATTACTGGTGTGGAAGATTCCAAGCCATGGATATTTCAAATCCCCTATTCAGTTGGGTTAGGCCTAGGGATGATTTTATTTTTTAATCATGTGTTTCAAAAAAGAATCAACGAAGAACCAAGTCCCCTGGAAGTAGAGATGTTTAACTATCAAATGGACCTAGATAACTATGTCATCATTCATGAAAATAAGGAAAGTATGAAGCGAACCAATGACGATTAAAGTACTTGCTGTCATGTTTATCGGTCTTGCAGGAGGATTAGCAGTTGGTTCTGGATTTGTTGCTTTTTTAACAGTTCTTGGTATTATCCCGAGACTTACGCAATTAACAAAGACAATGAAAATGATTCGGCATTACGAATGGGCAGTTGTTTTGGGGGCATTAACAGGGATAGCTGGGAGTCTAAGAGATCCTGTCTTAGGGATAAGTCCATATTTTATGGTGCCTCTTGGATTAACTGGAGGAGTTTTTGTTGGGATGTTAGCCGCAGGGTTAACAGAGGCATTAAATGTATTCCCTGTCCTAGCAAAGAGGCTGGGGATTGATGGGAAAATTATTATTCTAATCATGGCAATCGTTTTAGGGAAAATTGCAGGGTCAATTTTTCAATGGGTCTATTTTGTTCATCATTAACGTCAGCCTGTCTAGCTCTAGGCGCCATCGGCTCGAGGTCAAAAGCCGATAAGCAGGCGCCTTTCGCATTTCGATTAAGAAAGGACATCCAAGGAATGAGTATTCGAAGGCGGGTAATATTAATTACTGATGGTGACGAGTATGCAAAGAGGGCAGTAGAAATTGTTGCTCGTGAAGTGGGAGGGCGTTGTATTACGCAGTCTCATGGGAATCCTTCTGCTCTAACAGGGGAGGAGATCGTAAAACTAATTAAAAAGGCTGTTAATGATCCAGTATTAGTTATGTTTGATGATAGTGGACTTGTTGGTGAAGGTGCAGGCGAACGGGCATTAAAGTATGTAGCCACCCATAAGGATATTGAAGTTTTAGGAATTATTGCTGTTGCTTCAAAAACCCATCAAGCAGAGTGGACAAGAATAGATGTAAGTATTGACCGGGATGGTGAGTTAACGCCATATGGCGTAGATAAACACGGTATCCCAGAGCTAGAGATTGGAAGATTAAATGGTGATACGGTTTACTGCCTTGATGAATTAGATGTTCCCATTATCGTCGGAATCGGAGATGTGGGAAAAATGGCGCGGCGTGACCACTATGAACGCGGAGCACCCATTACAAAAAAAGCCGTGGAATTAATACTCGAAAGGAGTGGGTTTCGTGACGAGAGAGAAAGAACACGCATGGCCGATACCTGAATCGCTACAAGAAATTGAACATTATATGAAACAGCGGGTCGGTTTAGGGGTTAGTTTTGACTTTGGTGTTCGCAAGTTAAAAATTCTCAAAAAAGATGTGCACTTCTACTGGATTACTGGATTATGTGATACTCAATTTATTATAGAAACAGTTGAAGAACTTGTTAGAATAAACGACCATGAAAAGTTATCAACGGACCTCTTTAAAATAGTTGAAAACAGGCTCGTGAATCAGTCTGTTCAGCCGGTAAAAACACTTGATGAAATGGTTACCCAGGTATTGTCTGGTCTAATCGTTGTTGTTGTCGAAGGTGCAAATACTGCACTGGCTGTTGACGTCAGAAGTTATCCTGGCCGTAGCCCCCAAGAGCCAGATACAGAAAAAGTCGTTAGAGGTTCTCGGGATGGTTTTGTAGAAAATATTGTATTGAATACGGCTTTAACAAGAAGAAGAATTCGGGATGAACGATTGCGGTTTGAAATACTGAAGGTCGGTGAGCGTTCAAAAACAGATATAGCGATCGGCTACATAAATGACATTGCAGACCCGGATTTAGTCAATATCATTAGAAAAGAGCTAAAGGCGATTAGTGTTGATGGCATTCCCATGGCAGATAAAACAGTTGAAGAGTTTATCTTAAAACAAGGATTTAATCCTTATCCATTAGTCAGGTATACAGAACGTGCTGATGTAGCGGCAGCACATCTTTTAGAGGGGCATGTGGTTATATATGTTGATACCTCACCAAGTGTAATTATTGCACCAACCACTTATTTTCATCATGTGCAACATGCAGAGGAGTTCCGTGAATCTCCTGTTATGGGTACGTTTGTACGTTGGTCTCGATTTCTAGGTATTTTAACATCGATATTTTTGCTTCCATTATGGATGTTATTTGTGTTAGAACCATCCTTGCTGCCAGAAAGGCTTTCATTTATTGGACCAAATGAGCATACCAATATTCCAATTGTACTACAGATTTTATTAGCAGATTTCGGGCTGGAGTTTTTAAAAATCGCAGCAATACATACTCCTACGCCTCTTTCAACAGCAATGGGGTTAATTGCTGCCGTGTTAATTGGCCAGATTGCTATCGATGTTGGATTATTTGTTCCAGAAGTAATCCTATATGTTGCTGTTGCTGGTATTGGTTCCTTTACGACACCAAGCTATGAGCTAAGTGTTGCAAATAAAATAGCCAGAATGATTCTAGTAATTCTTGTGGCAATCTTCCATACACCGGGCTTTGTAATCGGCGCTACTCTGTTGTTTATTCATTTAGTCACAACACGTGCCCTTAATACTCCATATTTTTGGCCATTTCTCCCTTTTGAGCCTAAGGGATTTTTACAAATTATTTTCCGCCGTGCAGTTCCCGGGTCGTTATTTCGGCCTAGTATCGTACATCCGAGGAATCGATACCGTCAACCGCCGGGTGAACAATAACTTATTGCGGAATGCAAAAGGTTATGCTACAGTATTTTTAATTGTATAAAGTTTGTTTTCTTAAAGAGTGTTGTTAAAATCTTAAAGCCGATTTTAACGTGGAAATAGCTATTTTGCACTAAGAATTTAGTTTGCAGGCTCTTTTCTTATTTAATTTTATCCCAAAATGCAACAAAGTTTAAGAAAAGAGCCCATATAAAAGGATAAGAAGCTAAAATAGGCAGTATCCTTTCTGGATCCTGTCTATTTATTATAACTTTTTTAAAGTACGCACCATACACTAATAAAGAGTCTTTACGGAGAGAGGGAAGGAAATGTATTTTTACGGGACAACAGGCGTAAACGGCAAGGGAAATTTGGAAATAGGCGGAGTAGATGCAGTAGAGTTGACCGAGCAATTTGGAACACCTCTCTATGTTTATGACGTATCATTAATGAGGGAACGAGCTAGAGGATTTAAGAAGACATTTGAAGAGCAAAACGTGAAAGCACAGGTC
The DNA here is from genome assembly GCF_001591505.1 of Neobacillus niacini NBRC 15566. Taxonomy (GTDB): domain Bacteria; phylum Bacillota; class Bacilli; order Bacillales; family Cytobacillaceae; genus Neobacillus; species Neobacillus niacini. The sequence continues at coordinate 115,305 of NZ_BCVA01000001.1, read as the reverse complement.
GCTTATGCAAGTAAAGCATTTTCGACGATTGCCATGCTTCAACTGGCGGAGGAAGAAGGTCTATCGCTTGATGTTGTATCTGGTGGAGAGTTATATACGGCCATCGCTGCAGGGTTTCCATCTGAGAGAATTCATTTTCATGGAAACAATAAGAGTAGAGAAGAATTAGAAATGGCGTTAGATCACAAAATTGGCTGTATCGTGGTTGATAATTTTTATGAATTAGATCTATTGAAAACCATCTGTCTTGAAAAAAGTGAAACCATCAGCATTTTGCTTCGGGTAACACCTGGCATTGAAGCGCATACACATGATTACATCTTAACAGGGCAGGAAGATTCTAAGTTTGGATTTGATTTGCAAAATGGACAAGCCGAAGAGGCATTAATGAACGCACTTCGGGTTAAGCAATTTGATGTTTTAGGACTGCATTGTCACATTGGCTCACAAATTTTTGAAACAACTGGTTTCTTGCTCGCAGCTGATAAAATTGTTGGCAAAATGAATCAATGGAAAAACACGTTAAATTTTGAAGCTAAGGTTTTAAATCTTGGCGGCGGTTTTGGAATACGCTATACAAGTGAAGATGAGCCACTGTTACCTTCACAATATGTTAGTGAAATTATTAAAGAAGTGAAGAGATTGATACAGCAATACTCCATGGAAATGCCAGAGATTTGGATAGAGCCTGGACGCTCACTTGTTGGTGACGCAGGTACGACTCTATATCAAATAGGTTCCTCGAAAGAAGTTCCAGGAGTTAGAAAATATTTAGCTGTTGATGGTGGAATGAGTGACAATATTAGACCTGCTCTCTATCAGGCTAAGTATGAAGCTGTTTTGGCAAATAGACCTTTAGCCGAAGCGACGGCAAAGGTTTCTATAGCAGGTAAATGCTGTGAATCAGGTGATATGCTGATTTGGGATTTACCACTCCCAGAGACAGAGGAAGATGACCTTTTGGCTGTATTTTGCACAGGGGCATATGGATATGCGATGGCAAACAATTATAATCGAATACCACGCCCTGCAGTCGTATTTGTAGAGAACGGCAAAGCAACTCTTGTCGTTAAAAGAGAAACGTATCAAGATCTGCTTCGGTTAGATCTTCCCTTAAAATAAATTAGCTGCCGCAATGCGGCAGTTTATTTATTTTGTTTCTTAAATGGATTATTTTTTAAATATAGTGTAGAATGACAACATGTACGCTATCTTCAAATTACATTTGGAGGATTTCTCATGAAGAAAAGTAATTGGACGGTTTTTAGTCTCCTTGTTGGACTTGCCCTGCTATGGGGGATTATTTATTGGGTTTTTATTGTACCAAAATAATAATGCTAATTGGGATTGATAGATAAACAATTATTATGTATGATTGACAATAATGAAACACTTTACGAATTTGACTACATATTATAGAGAAAACTGTTTATATAAGATGGTTAGAAAAAATATACTATCCCCTAATCTGGGTTTATTTAATATAATGAGGGAGCTATTATGTTAATTCGTTATAAGAAAACATTTGAAAAAATAGCCATGGGCTTATTGTCCTTTATGCCAACTGAAAAGGACTTGAAGAAACTCCAGTTAACCATTAAGGAGTATGAAACAGAAGAAAACTTGCAGCTTTTTCTATGGAAGGAAGAAGATATTATCGGACTTATTGGGGTTCAAATGAATGAACATGATTCTTCCATAATGATTCAACACATTTCTGTCAATCCCTCACACCGCTATCAAGGGGTGGGGAAACGAATGGTTAAAGCCTTGAAGGATTTGTATCCAGAAAAGAATATAACAGCTAATAATAATACTGCACCGTTTGTTGAAAAATGTGATTTTTGCTAACCCTATAATAGAAAGGCAACGAAAAATTATTCGTTGCCTTTTTTATTCATCATCGCTTTCATTCGTTCTTTTATAACGTCAGTACGGTCTCGTAACATATGTCTATGAATAATAGATTCATCATCAAAATTACTTTCTTGTCCCCAGTTAAACCCTTTGTTTTCACATTCCTTTATGCAGGCTTCTAAAAGTAGGGGATCAGAAATCGGCAATGTAATGGTTTGGTAGCTTTCTTCATTAGCAGCTTGCGCTAACAGTTTTGTAAGCAAAGGGAAAATTAGATCACAATCCAATCCAAGAAGGTTTAACTCCCGATCATGGCCAGAAAAGATTTTTATCGCTTTTTCCAATGTACGTTTAGCGCCATTAAAGTTTCTTCGTCGATGATGGTACCTTGAAACCGCCAAAAGGATAAAGCCTACCCAAGTAGAATCTTTACTTTTGTCGTTAGATTCTTTCCAATACTCTTCTAGTATCTCATGGCATTCAAAATAATCTCTGTCTCCATTAAAATGGACTAAAAATTCAATATACTGCGCTGGGTACAAAAAATCACCCCTAATTGATTAGATATGTACAGTGTAGCACATAATCAATGTTTCTTCAGTATTCCCCTATGGGAAAAACCCGCCTAAGAAAGGCGGGCTCGCTTGGATTTAATCTCTAACTTAGAACCAAGAAGCACCAACGATAATTAACAGAATAAATAGTACCACGATTAATGCAAAACCGCCTCCGAAACCGCATCCATCAGACATGTGTCAAAACCTCCTATATGTTTTGTTATTCTTTTCACTCTCATCATATGTACAGTCCCTGTCCAGTGTTATGGGCAAACATCAATTTTTCAATAAATAGCGAAGCCAATTCATTTTCCTATTGGATAACCTATTTGATTCCTCTATACTAGTAATAGTCATAAATATGAAATATACTTCAAGGATTCTGGTGAAAGATGATACACTATAATGTAAAAATTGATGCGTTTGAAGGTCCATTGGATTTATTGCTCCATTTAATAAATCGGCTTGAAATTGATATATACGATATTCCTGTTGCCCAAATTACTGAGCAATACTTAATCTATATAAAAACAATGTCAGAACTTAAATTGGATATAGCCAGCGAGTTTCTCGTAATGGCCGCAACCTTATTAGCCATCAAAAGTAAAATGTTATTACCCAAGCATGAAGAGGAATTGGATGATTTAGATTCCGACATTAGTTACGAAGAAGACCCTCGGGACGAGTTAGTTGAAAGGTTAATTGAGTATCGGAAATATAAAGATGCTGCTCTTGATTTAAAGTCGCTCGAGGAAGAACGAGGACTCATGTATACGAAACCCCCGAGTGACCTTTCAGATTTTGAAAAAGACAAACAGCAGGATAAGACTGAATTAAATGTTACTCTATACGACATGCTGGCCGCTTTTCAAAAGCTATTACGCAGAAAAAAGCTGCAACGTCCAATGGCTACAAAAATTGCCAGACAAGAAATATCTATAGAGGCAAGAATGACAGAAATTATGAATGAATTAAAGCATATAAAAGGACGAAAAAACTTTTTCGATTTATTTCCCGTTGCTGCAAAAGAACATATCGTTGTGACATTTTTGGCAGTATTGGAGCTTATCAAAAGAAAAGCAATAGACGTAGAACAACATGAAAACTTTGGAGATATTTTTGTTCATGCAGTTAAGGAAGGAGCAGAAGGGCTTGGAAATAGTTAATTGGCACAGTATTTTAGAGAGTCTTTTATTCGCTGCGGGTGACGAGGGGCTTACGTTAAAGCATGTGGCCGAGGTCCTCGAGGTAGAAGAACTCAAGGCAGGAGAAATAATAGAAGAATTAAGACAAATATATGAAATAGATAAGAATCGCGGCATTATGATTGTCCAGCTCGCTGGTACCTATCAGCTTGCAACAAAAAAAGAAAATGCAGCGTATCTTAAAAGACTAGTTGACTCCCCTAATACTTCTGCTTTGTCTCAGGCAGCCTTGGAAACATTGGCTATCATCGCTTATAAACAGCCAATCACACGTGCAGAAATAGAGGAGATTCGTGGTGTAAAAACAGAAAGGCCGCTCCATACCTTAATGACGAAAGCACTTATAAAGGAAGTTGGAAGGGCGGAAGGTACAGGAAGAGCATACCTATACGGGACCACAAAAGAATTTCTTGATTATTTTGGATTAAAAAACATCGCTGAATTGCCCAAACTCCCTGATAGAGTCGAAGAAGAATTTGTACAGGAAGAAGCTGACCTCTTTTTTGAAAAGTTCCAGGAAAGCATGAACCCTTAAAAGTAAAACAATTTCATTAGTTGTGATAAAATAAAAATATGATTTCAAAGAATTTCCGAAAATTCTACTTATTCGCGGCTAAAGGGGATTGATTTAATTGTTAATTAAAGAATGCACCGGATACGAATTGGAAAAGGAAAAATCAAACACTTCTGAAGACTTCTTTAATAGAAGTGAAGTAACTTTCATCGATGGTTCTGAGGAAAGAACACTGCACGTATTGTATGTTAGATACTTTGATGAGTTTCTTCAAGAACTCACTCCTTTTCAGGAAAACCCAATTTTGTCACAAGACAATATTGAAGTGAACTTTAAGGATATTGTGGCATTAGTATGTTTAATCAAGAACCCGGGTTTACGTAATCGAAAACGGTTATACATTAACTCCAAACAGGAATTTGCTTCATATTTTCAAGATATTGATTTTGATAAATTACCAGAAATAGTACTTGCTGTTAAGCAAAACCATAAATTTGAACTCCGTTCTCCACTGGACTACATTAAGCAATCGAGATAAGAGGAGATTTTAAGAATGCAGAAGGGGTGTTTGGATGGGAAATTCACTAGTTAAGACACAGCTAAAAGATGTTGGAGGATTTTTAACTTCGACAATCGGAACACTAGAAAATTATTTGAATGAAACAACGCTATCTCAAATGGAACAAGAATTATCAGGAGATTCAAGTTATTATAGATTAATTCTTTCCAATTTGAGAAAATTGCTTGTTTTTTGTGAAGAAGGTCTAGATGCTTGTTCAGTAATTTTGCAAAGTGAACCTTTTCAAAAGCCCACTGCTGAGAAAACTCTTTATCGTATTTTTCATCAGTGTATTGAAGAATTTTTCTCTCCCAAAAACGATGCTTGGTTTGAGGATAGTCGCTCTGCCTATACAGGACGAAATTCGATAAAATTTTATAAATCTGTACCTGAAAGTATACAAAAGTTAGTTAAAGGTCTTGAAGGTGAATTTCAAAGGGTTAGAGAAGAACTGGAATATTATGAAACAGATTATCGTACGAAAATGATTCAATCTAAATAAATGATTAAAAAACTGTCCTTTTATAAGGCCAGTTTTTTTGTTCATATTCCATAATATTTTTCATACCTTTTAGGGTTAGATTTGAAATAAAAGGGAGGGATATTATGAATCGATTTAGTCAATATGTCCAAGAGTTATTTGAATGGAACGAGCAAATGAAAGAATTTCTAGAAACAGAAGATGTCAAGGATAATTTAGAGTTATGGGAACAGCTTGAACATTTTACTGATTTAATCGAGAATACTACCGGAACATTATCTGATCATGACATGCTAAGTCTTCAATCGAAAGCTGAAGAAATTCATGAACACTTGGAAAGTTATTTTGCTCGTAAACAAGGAGTGGGGAATATCTGGGGTGAAAAAAAGAGCGTGCCGCCTGGCGGTCATACACTCCCAGAACTCCCATATGCCTATAATGCCCTAGAACCCTATATCTCAGAAGAAATTATGAGACTGCATCATGATAAGCACCATCGCTCCTATGTAGAGGGTTTAAACAAAGCAGAGGTAAATTTGAAGAAGGCTAGAGACAACAATGATTTCTCCCTTATAAAACATTGGTCAAGGGAATTAGCCTTTCATGGTTCAGGGCATTATTTGCATACAATTTTTTGGAGAAATATGATCCCAAAAGGAGGAGGAAGCCCTCAAGGACTCCTAAAAAAAGAAATAGAAAATTATTTCGGCAGCTTTGACAAATTTAAAAAACAATTCTCAGAAGCAGCGAAACAGGTTGAAGGCGTTGGGTGGGCGATCCTTGTTTGGTCCCCGAGGGCGAGACACCTTGAAATAATACAATCCGAAAGACATATGTTGTTGACACAGTGGGACACCATACCTCTCTTAGTTTTAGATGTTTGGGAACACGCGTATTATCTTCAGTATAAGAATAATAGAGCTGGTTACGTGGAAAATTGGTGGAATCTTGTCAACTGGAACGATGTCGAGATGAGGTTTGATAAAGCCTCTGAAATTAAGTGGCCAGCATACTAAATGAGAAGGCAATCGGCTAGGAGGCGATTGCCTTCTCATTTTTTAGGACAAATAGTCATATCAAGCCTTGTCCTGCATAAAATTTTAGAAAGCAAGGGCAGTAAGTATGGCTGCTAGAAATGTTAACGAAGGGGACGAGGTAAACTTATGAGAATGATTTGGAAGCTAGTCATTTTTGCCCTCATGGTCTCACTATTCATTGCAAACATTCCTCAAAAGGTGGATGCTTCCGTTTCCGTAAGTGCACGTGGTGCAGTTCTAATGGAGCAAGAATCTGGGCGTGTCCTATTTGAGAAAGATGCCCACACAAAAAGAAGGATTGCTAGTATTACGAAAATAATGACAGCAATTCTTGCGATCGAATCGGGTAAAATGGATGAGATAGTGAAAGTAAGTGAACAAGCTACCCGTGCTGAGGGATCATCAGTGTACTTAAAGCCGGGTGAAAAGATTAAACTTAAGCATTTAGTTTATGGACTTATGCTAAGGTCAGGAAATGACACAGCTGTTGCTATAGCTGAACATGTTGGTGGAAGTATGGATGGGTTCGTATATTTAATGAACCAAAAAGGAAGAGAAATCGGAATGTTAAATACACATTTTTCGAATCCACATGGCTTAGACGACCATGAAGACCACTATTCAACCGCCTATGATATGGCCTTATTAACCCGGTATGCTATGAAAAATAAAACATACCAAAAAATCGCTGGAACAAAGACTTATAAAGCACCAAATCCTACTGAAAATTGGGATCGTCAGTGGAAAAATAAAAACCGTTTACTCACAAAATACAAATATACGACTGGCGGTAAAACTGGGTATACAAAACGGGCCAAAAGAACCCTTGTTACAACAGCAGCCAAAGGAGACATGAGTTTAATTGCTGTTACATTGAATGCTTCTGATGATTGGAATGATCATATTGCCATGTATGAAAATGCTTTTAAAACTTATGATATGGCGGAAGTGTTGTCAAAAGGGAAAATAGAAATAAAAACAAATAAGATTTATCAAAAACATCTATATATTAAAAATACTATTGTTTACCCTGCCACAAATGAGGAAATGGACTTGTTCTCCATAAAATATAAATTAAATAAGCCGGGAGAAGATTGGGAGGACTCGGACCATAATGGTGAGGCTGTTGGTAAAGCGCAGGTGTTCCTGGATGGAAAAGTGGTTAGAGAAACACCTATTTATTATCAAGGAAATCCTGAGAAGAAAAAAGGACTATTTGATTCGTTAAAAAGTATATTTCTATCAGTTATTGGCGTGAAACTAAATGGTTAATTATATTTGGGTTTTTATGACAATTGTTGGTTTCGTTTTTGCGATGATTAACGGAACAATGGAGGAAGTAAATAAAGCAATATTTGATGGAGCAAAGGAGGCAGTGACTCTTTGTATTGGTTTAATCAGCATTCTTGTTTTTTGGCTGGGGATGATGCGGATTGCTCAAGAATCAGGGTTGCTTGAATTATTAACTAAATTATTTCGCCCGCTTGTAAAAAGATTATTTCCTGATGTGCCAACGAACCACCCCGCAATGGGATATATATTATCTAATATGATTGCTAATATGTTCGGCCTGGGTAATGCAGCTACTCCGCTTGGAATTAAAGCAATGGAGGAATTAAAGCAATTGAATGGCGGCAAGAATTCAGCCAGTCGTTCAATGGTTACGTTCTTGGCTATAAATACGGCGAGTATTACCATCATTCCTACAACGGTCATTGCAATTCGAATGAACTATAATTCTGCATCCCCAACTGAAATAGTTGTACCAACCTTAATCGCAACCATCATTTCCATGCTCGGAGCTGTTTTGATAGATCGTTATTTTTATAATCGACGAAGTCGTAAAGGATGAATGGAATGGAATTTCTTTCGGTCATTTCCCTAGGTTTTATCCCAGTTTTAATAGGAATTATCCTTCTATATGGTACGGTTAAACGAGTTCCGACCTATGAGAGTTTTGTTGAAGGTGGAAAAGAAGGAATCAAAATTGCTTTTTCCATCATTCCATTTCTTGTAGGTATGCTGGTGGCGATTACGGTCTTCCGTGCTTCAGGTGCGCTGGAAGCATTAATGAACTGGATTAGACCAATGATGGAAGCAATAGGTGTTCCAGCAGAAATTGTCCCCTTAATCTTAATAAGACCGATATCTGGAACAGCTGCACTAGGTATGACTAGTGATTTAATTGCTGTATATGGTCCAGATTCTTTTATTGGAAGGCTGGCCTCTGTATTGCAAGGCAGTACAGATACGACCTTTTATGTGTTAACGGTTTATTTTGGTGCCGTAGGGATCAAAAAAATGGGAGACGCATTAAAGGTTGGACTACTTGCGGATGTGGTGGGCATAATAGCAGCTATTCTTGTTGTGATAGTTGTATTTGGTGCAAAGTAAAAAGCTTAATTTGTTCATTATATAAATAAGCAGGTTCCTAGTAAATGACATTTATAGGAACCTGCTTATTTATTTTTTTTATAAAATAGCCGTTACTTTGAAAAAAGGCGATTTTGTGTCATAATTCATTAGGAAAGAATAACTAATTGTTTTCCTAACAAACTGTGGTACTGCACATAGTGTTCAAAATAAAGGTAAACAGCTGAGGTGGATCATAATGGAAAGATTGCAAAAGGTAATGGCACGAGCTGGTATAGCTTCACGAAGAAAATCTGAAGAGCTAATAAAAGAAGGTAAGGTAAAAGTTAATGGGAAAATAGTTACAGAAGTAGGTGTAAAAGTTACACCTTCTGACAGGGTTGAAGTGAATGGAATCCAAATTGAGAAGGAAGAACCCGTTTATTTTCTTTTGTATAAACCACGCGGTGTCATATCGAGTGTAAGTGATGATAAAGGAAGAAAGGTGGTAACAGATTTCTTTCCATATATACAAGAAAGAATCTTCCCGGTGGGACGGCTTGATTATGATACTTCCGGATTATTACTGCTAACAAATGATGGGGAGTTTGCAAATTTACTTATGCACCCTCGGAATGAGATAGAAAAAACTTATGTAGCTAAAACGAAAGGAATTCCATCAAAGGAGAATCTTAGAAAACTGGAGAGAGGAATTCGTCTTGAGGATGGAAAAACTGCGCCTGCTAAAGTCAAAATGCTTTCTGTAGACAAGCAAAAACAAACTGCAATCGTGGAAATTATCATACATGAAGGGCGAAATCGTCAGGTTAGGAGAATGTTTGAAGCAATTGGACATGAAGTTTTGAAACTTAAACGGGAACGATATGGTTTCTTAACATTGCATGGTTTATCTGCTGGGGACGCTAGAGAACTAACGCACCATGAAGTGAAACTATTAAGAGGACTATCATTGGAGTCTACTAAAAAAAATTCATAAAGCTGTCACAATTGTGTTTGTATGTAATTACTATTGCTATAGGGGAAAGTGATATAATTTAGACAATTGTGTTTAGAAATAGGAACTTTCAGGGGGGAGAAAAATGAAAAAACGGCGATTAGTTATGAGGACAACAATCCTCATTGTTCTTGCTGCGGCCGTTGCCTACACGCTGTATGCCAACCTTACAAAGGATAATAGAATGAAAGTGGAAGTTGGTAAACAAGCTCCTGATTTTGCATTGGTTGATATGGAAGGTGAAAAACATAAACTTTCCGATTATAAAGGGCAGGGAGTATTTTTGAATTTTTGGGGAACTTGGTGTAAGCCGTGTGAAGCGGAGATGCCTTATATTAATAACCAATACAATCATTATAAAGACAAAGGTGTTCAAGTACTGGCAGTTAATGTCAGTGAATCTGAATTAGCCGTAAATCAATTCGCAGAGCGAAAGGGGTTAGACTTTCCGATTGTGATTGATACCGACGGTCAAGTTCAAGCTGCATATGGAATTAACCCTCTTCCAGCAACATTTTTAATCGACAAGGATGGTAAAGTGGTTAAATATCATACAGGGACATTAACTGAGTCAACTGTAAGGGAGTTTATGGAGAAAATTAAACCTTAAGGGTTTGTAGGGAGTTTTTTGCAATGAAAGATATTAAATGTGAATGCGGACATGTTAATCCACATGGAACCGTATTGTGTGAGGCATGTGGTAAAGTTTTTGATGAGCAATCAAAAGATAAATCGTTGCTGGATATGCGGTATGAAGGCAGTGCTCGCCGTTCACAAACATATAATAAATCTATTGTTGATAAAATATGGAACTTTTTTTCTTCGGTAAAGGTAGGTGTGTGGCTCATTGTCATCACCTTAGTTGCTTCTGCAGCTGGGACGATTCTTCCACAGGAAATGTACATACCCCCTACAATGCCGGCAGAAGAATACTATGAAGATCAGTATGGTTGGTTTGGGAAATTATACTATGAGTTAGGCTTTAATAATTTGTATAGCTCATGGTGGTATCTAGTATTAATCGCAATGATAGGTATTTCTCTGGTCATTTGTAGTCTAGACAGGGTGGTGCCCTTGTATAAGGCACTAAAAGCCCAAAGAGTAACTAGGCACGAGGGATTTTTAAAACGCCAGCGTCTGTTTGGAACAAGCGAGAACGTTATCGAACAGGACATCGCTGGTGTTAGAGAACGATTGAAGGCAAAACGCTATCATATAAGAGAAGAAAACGGGGACTTACTTGCTGAAAAGGGTCGTTTTTCTCGTTGGGGTCCGTATGTGAACCATGTTGGATTAATTGTCTTCTTAATCGGAGGCATGCTGCGATTTGTTCCAGGAATGTACATTGATAAAGTCTTGTGGCTTCGTGAAGGTGAAACCAAGGTTGTACCCGAAACAGACGGACAATACTATGTAGCAAACGAGAAGTTTATTCTTGAAAATTATGATAAGGAAAGAGACAAAACCTTTGAAGCGGCGATCGATCGCGCTGGCATGGTAGTTAAGAATTATCAGACAAATGCAGTGCTATATAAAAGAGTTGGACCTGCAATTCCTGGGGAAAAGCCAGAATTAAAAAAGGTTAAGGAACACGCAATCAGAGTTAATCAGCCATTGAAGTTTGAAAAGTTCGCTCTATATCAAGTTGACTATAAACTTGATGAACTTAATACAATGTTTTTCTCATTAACAAACAAATCTAGTGGTAAAACCTTTGGAGACATAAAAATAAACCTTTATGATCCAAAGCCAAAATATGACCTAGGAAATGGATATCAGGTTGAAGTTTTGAGCTTCTTTCCAGATTTTGAATTTGCAGAAAGTGGAGAGCCTACTACAAAATCAAGAATACCTAATAATCCTGCCTTTGTTTTTAAAATGACTTCACCAGAAGCACCAAATGGGGAAACTAGTTTTGTTGCGATTCAGCAAACCATTGAGCCATTAGGGGATAATCAATACAAAATGGCTTTCAAAGGAATCGAAACCAAAAATGTTACGGCCCTAACCGTTCGAAAAGATTTAACAATTTGGATTATTATGTTAGGCGGTATTCTATTTATGATTGGTGTTATCCAAGGCGCATATTGGAACCATCGCAGAATTTGGGTACAACATAAAAATGGTGAAATCTGGATTGCAGCCCATACGAATAAAAATTGGTATGGTCTAAAAAGAGAAATTGAAAGTGTACTAGCTAACACGAAAATTAATATACCTATTGACCAGATTGAAAGTCAAAAAGTGGATAAGGAGGGAGTCTAGTTGGTAACAATAAGTAGTAATTTACTTTATATTTCGTTTGTTCTTTATTTAGTTGCGACCCTCTTCTTTGGTGGAGCCATCAAGGCTAAAAAAGATATTGGAGAAAAGAAAGGTACAAACCGCTGGGGGAAAATTGCCGTTTTTTTAACAATAGTCGGCTTTATTTCACAGGTGGGATATTTTATTACAAGATGGATTGCCGCTGGACATGCACCGGTAAGTAATCTATTTGAGTTTACAACCTTTTTCGGAATGTGTCTCGTTGGTGCATTTATAGTCATTTATTTTATTTATCGGACACCGCTACTTGGGTTGTTTACAATGCCTGTTGCAATACTTGTTATTGCCTATGCAAGCATGTTTCCTAGAGATATTTCTCCATTAATACCTGCGCTGCAAAGTGACTGGCTTCATATCCATGTTACAACCGCAGCCTTAGGTGAAGCAATTTTAGCGATTAGCTTTGCAGCTGGATTGATTTATCTAGTAAAGGTAATTGATCAATCTAAAGCGAGCAAGAGAACATTTTGGCTCGAAGCGGTGATGTTTGGTTTAGTAACCACCCTTGGGTTTGTTCTTGTCTCCACATTATTCTCTGCTATGGATTACAAAGCAGAATTTAATTGGATTGATAAGAATAACCAAGTGGCCACAATTGAATATACAATGCCGGCGATTACTGGACCTCATGAAGGGGAACTCCTAACAAAAGATAAATTTGAACCGCTCGTAGAAATGCCTGCAATAATAAATGGAAAGAAAATGAATTCTGTTATTTGGTCATTTATCGGAGGTTTTATACTCTATGGGTTATTAAGATTAATACTAAGAAAACGAATTTCGGCTGCTCTTCAACCTTTAGTTAAAAACATTAATCTGGATTTTGTTGATGAAATAAGTTATCGTTCAGTATTAATTGGTTTCCCGGTATTTACCTTAGGGGCATTGATTTTTGCAATGATATGGGCACAAATTGCCTGGACAAGATTCTGGGGCTGGGATCCAAAAGAGGTATGGGCGTTAGTTACGTGGTTATTCTACGCAGCCTTTTTACATCTCCGTCTTTCAAAGGGCTGGCATGGGGAAAAATCAGCATGGCTGGCCGTAATTGGTTTTGTTATTATCATGTTTAACTTAGTGGCAGTAAACCTTGTGATTGCGGGCCTCCATTCATATGCTGGATAATAAGAAATGAACTTTATAGCCTTTACTTGTCCCAAGTAAAGGCTATTTTTCAAATATTTAGTTTGTAATTAGTTGGTTTGTCAAAAAATCGACACTTTTTGCAGAGACAATTTCGTTTAGTTGTAGATTATAATAGTCACATTTTGTAAAATAACTGCATGGGGGGATTATTAATGGATAAAGACGTGAAAATTTTAGTAGTAGATGACGAGGAAAGAATTCGTCGTTTATTAAAAATGTATTTAGAGCGTGAGGAATATTCAATTGATGAAGCTGAGGATGGGAATGAGGCATTAGCGAAAGCGATCGCAAATGATTATGATGTAATCCTTTTAGACTTAATGATGCCTGGTAAAGATGGATTAGAGGTTTGCCGTGAATTAAGGGAAAAGAAGGCTACACCTGTAATCATGTTAACTGCCAAAGGTGAAGAGGTTAATCGTGTACAAGGCTTTGAAGTGGGTACAGATGACTATATTGTAAAACCATTCAGCCCGAGGGAAGTAGTTTTGCGAGTAAAGGCTCTATTAAGAAGATCATCTCAAACAAGTTATCTCCAAACAGATACAACAACAAAGGATGTTATTGTGTTCCCACACTTAACAATTGATAATGACGCACATAGAGTTTTGGCTGATGGTAAGGAAGTAAGTTTAACGCCTAAAGAATATGAGTTACTATATTTCCTAGCTAAAGCACCTGATAAAGTTTTTGACCGGGAGCAATTACTAAAAGAAGTATGGCATTATGAATTTTTTGGTGATTTACGTACGGTTGATACACACGTTAAGCGTCTCCGTGAAAAGTTAAATAAAGTTTCTGAGCAGGCAGCAAGAATGATTGTAACAGTTTGGGGAGTAGGCTACAAATTTGAGGTAGTTAATGAATGACCTTTTTACGCAGTGTAGTTGGTAAGCTCTGGCTTACCATAATATTTTTGGTTACCTTTATCCTTTTTATTCTAACAGTCATGCTACTTGAGTTTTTTGAGAATAACACCATTATGGGAACCAAAAATGATTTAACTCATCAGGCTGAGAAAATAGCTAATGTTCTGGAAAATCATCCTGATGAGCAATTTCCTTTAGGTTTAGAAATCTCTTGGGAAATTATTGATGAAGTTACAAATGTAGTCATCATTAAAAATGACCAGGAAGTTTATTTCTCTCCTAACTCGGAAAAATCAGTAAAGTTGTCGGTTCCAGACATCCAAAATGATATCGAATTGTCCAAAGTGTTTGAAGAAAACAGGACAGTTGAAAAAGTATCGAAGCTTTCCATTAATGAATCGGACCAAGACGCTGCAAAATATTCAATCATTGGTGTTCCGCTGCACATTGATGGACAAAATGGTGCTGTTTTTATTTATCAATCATTGGAAGTAGTCGAGGAAACTACTCATTCAACAACTAATTTTATATTGCTTGTTGCGGGTGTTGCAATTATCTTGACAACTATTTTTGCTTTCTTTTTGTCTACCAGGATTACTGCGCCATTAAGGAAAATGAGAGAAGCAGCATTCGAAGTAGCAAGAGGGAAATTTGACACGAAAGTACCAATCCTCACCCATGATGAAATAGGGGAACTTGCTACAGCTTTTAACCAAATGGGGCGGCAGTTAAAGTTCAATATGAATGCCCTTAGTCAGGAAAAAGAACAGCTTGCTAGTATTCTGAGTAGTATGGCAGATGGTGTAATAACCTTTAATCGTGATGGGACAATCTTAATAACCAACCCTCCTGCAGACCGCTTTTTACAATATTGGTACTATGAAAAAGGTGGACCTCACACCACTTCTGAAGAAATACCAACAGAAGCTATGGAACTTTTTCAAAGAGCTGTTGATACGGAGAAGGAGCAAATAGGGGAAATTTCTCTTCAGGGCCGCCATTGGGTCATTCTGGTAAGTCCGCTTTATAGTAACCGATTTATTCGTGGAGCAGTAGCTGTACTAAGAGATATGACAGAGGAAAGGGTATTAGAAAAAATGAGAAAGGACTTTATTGCAAATGTTTCTCATGAACTTCGAACGCCGATTTCCATGTTACAGGGCTATAGTGAAGCCATTGTCGATGATATTGCAGAATCTCAGGAAGAGAAAAAGGAAATGGCTAAAGTCATCTATGATGAATCTCTAAGGATGGGGAGACTTGTTAATGAGCTGCTTGATCTTGCTAGAATGGAAGCAGGGCATATTCAATTAACACTTGATGAGGTTAACCTCTATTCGTTTATGAATAGAATTGTCCATAAATTTCAAGGTCTGGCTAGGGAAAATGATATCTACTTAAGTGCTGACCTAGAAAATGATTTACCTAATGTTTTATTTGACCCTGATCGTATTGAACAAGTACTGACCAATTTAATTGATAATGCAATCCGTCATACTCCACAAGGAGGATCAGTCAGGCTACTTGTCAAAGCTGATGATTTAGGAATAAAAGTGGAAGTGTCGGACTCAGGTTCAGGTATACCGGAAGAAGATTTGCCTTTCGTCTTTGAACGTTTTTATAAAGCGGATAAAGCCCGAACGAGAGGAAGAGCTGGTACAGGACTGGGATTAGCTATTGCGAAAAATATAATTGATGCCCATCGAGGGCATATTTCCGCACAAAGTAAAATTGGACAAGGAACGACATTTAGCTTCTTACTTCCACGAAAATAAGAAAAAAATGGCGATTTCTATTGATTCACGGGAAACATATTCTAAAATCTAAAACTCATCTACTACGGGTGAGTTTTTTTGTTTCCTTAGAATGCCTTCACTTTTTGGCTTAAAAAGTCTATATTTAAAATGTGAAACTTTTTGTACATAAGTATCGACTAATTCTATGAACGGGGAGGGGAATGGATGAACTCCGTTTTCGATGAACTATATCAAAAATATCATCATGACGTTTTTCAATTTTTATTTTATATGGTTAGAAATAAAGAGCAGGCAGAGGATTTAGTACAAGAAGTATATATCAGGGTGTTTAAATCGTATCATCGCTTTGAAGGAAAGAGCAGCGAAAAAACATGGCTATTTTCTATCGCACGTAATGTTGCAATTGATTCTTTTCGGAAGCAAAAGGGATGGAAGGGCAGGCTGCTAGAAAAGTTTGATTGGTCTTCCAGCCAAGTAAAAGATGACTATCCCATCCCAGAAGAAATTATGATTCATAAGGAAGAAATTAAACGGATCTATCAATGTTTGGAACATTGTACAGTGGATCAGCGTTCTGTTGTCATATTGCGATTTTTAAATGATTTATCAATAACTGAAACGGCCGAAGCTCTTGGATGGACAGAGGGTAAAGTGAAAACTACACAGCACCGTGCAATAAAAGTATTAAAGAAGCATATGGAAATGTTTAATGAAAAGGAGGGATTAGATAGTGAAGAAGTCAGAGTGGAGCGATAAGCAGCTCGAAGAATTACTAAGGCAAATGCCCAAAATCCATGACCATCGCAATCCTCGTGACATATACCAAAATCTTTCCATAAAAAAGCGAAAACGGTCTGCATGGATTATACCGGGTATTGCAACTGCAGCCGCATTACTTCTTTTTTTCTTATTAGTTCCAACAATGTTCGATAGAACTGAATATTCTCTTGATCGTGCTGTTCAGGAGAAAGTTTCCAAGGAGGAACAAAAAAGTTTATCTCAAGAAGATTCATCGACTCTGAAAGAGGATTCAACGAAAAACGAGACAGGAATATCAGGCACGGAACAAAAAATGCTCATGACTTCGAGTGATAAAACAGCATTGTATGATGATGAATTAGGAAATGGGACAGTTCTTACCTACTGGATTCCTGATTCTCAAGCACAAATTTTAGTGCCTGTATCTACAGTTGTTCAACTAGATCAAAATAAAAACTGGCTCACTGCTTTCATCGAAACAATGGGATTATTAAAGGAAGAGGAATGGGGATTATCAGACTATTATCCTCTAAATGCGACTTTAACATTAGATACTACAAATAACACCGTAATGGTTGATGTGCCTATTAATCATAAATATGGAGAAGGTTCAGCGTCTGAAACGAAATTTATTGATTCTTTAAAGAAAAATATCTCTTCAAATAGTCAAGTTAATAAAATTATGCTTACTACGAATGGTCAACCAGGAATAGAATTTGGTAATTTTGGTGAAATCAAAGAAATACAAGTTGAATCAGAAGGTAAACATGCCTATTTCTTTTATACACCAGATGGAATGGAAACCACCTACCTTGTCCCTACCACTGATAGTTATCAAAATATTAATGCTGCTTTCGAAGCGATGAAGACAGAGCCATTAGAAATGGGTTTAACAGCCTCAGTAGTACCATCCTTTTCTTTTAAGGATATTGAAATCAAGGAAAATAAATTAATTATTACAATAGATGAAAATGCAGTAATGGAAAATAATTTAGAAAATGTTTACTCCTTAGAAGCTATTTTATTGACAGCAAAGGGTTTTGGAATAGATACTGTAAGGCTTCTAAACGCTCCTATCAATAGTTTAGGACCGTTTGATTTAACAAAGGATATAAAGGTTCCATTAGCGCCCAATTATCGTCCAATTCAATAAAATTAGACAAAAAAAGATTAACCGTAACAAGGTTAATCTTTTTTTATCTAGTTTCACAAGAGTAATCTCCTGGATCGAAGCCTCGCACCACGAGGAGGCACCTTTCACTTTTCGATACTTTTATGAATAGGGCTCTTTTAAAACTGAATGTTAATTTAACTGTGTTTGGAGAGTAAGCGGAGAATTTCCGTTTAAATTGGTAATTACCCATATTTCCTTAAAAATAAGCGGAGTTTTTCCACTTATTGTATCGAAATCCATGGAATTTGTCTTATTTAAAGCAGTTAACCGGAATATCTCCGCTTATTTCTGCTTTTTAAGCTCATCTTTATACAATAGCCGGAAATTCTCCGCTTATGAATTCTCGGCCCTACACGAAATCAACAATAAATAATAACAGAGCAATGAATAAAAAACCATTTCTCTCCAAATTATAACAAGTATGTTCAACCGCTCTCATCAAATTGTATGTTCTAAACATGAAGAGATAAACATATGGTTTGTGGAGGAGAGGACAAGATTAAGGAGGAAAATAATTAAATGCGAGACTACATAAGGCGGCTTTTAATCGCCGCAATTATGGCGCTTTGTGTCAGTTTATTATTTTTAGGCGGTAAGCAGACCGAAGCGAGTATGCAGGATTCAAAAGAAATAAAAGCTGGATGGATATGGCCCACGGATGGTGTCATATCTGATACATATGGGACTAGGCATGGTACACATAAAGGAATAGATATAGCTGGAGGTCTTAACTCTCCTATAGTTGCTGTAGAGGATGGTGTAGTAGGTAAATCCTATTATTCCAAAACATATGGAAATGTTATCTTTATTAAACATCCCAATAATTTTGTTACGGTATATGCACACTTAAATAATCGACTTGTAAATGAGGGGCAGGTGATTAAGCAGGGTGATAGAATTGGAACCATGGGAAGAACGGGTGAATCTACAGGTGTTCATCTCCATTTTGAGAGTCATCAAATCGAATGGACGTATGATAAGAAAAATGCTATAGATCCTGAAAGGATGCTTGGCAATGCTGAGGTGGGTGTGGCAGTAACAGGAGGTATGGCGAGTACTTCAGATAGCTTAGCAGCTAGTACCAATGTAAATAGTGATAAATCCCATTATATTGTACAAACTGGAGACACACTGACTTCCATTGCAAAGAAAAGTCATCTTTCAGTTGAAAAGCTAAAGGAAGTAAATCAACTAAAATCAGATCTTATCATGCCTGAACAAATTTTAGTTCTCCATTGATAATTTACAGTGCACTAACCAATACATATGCGGTTAGTGCTTTTTTCTTTTCAAGACTAATTTTTATTTGTATAATAAAATGGAAACTAAATATCGATCTATCTTCGGGGCAGGGTGAAATTCCCGATCGGCGGTATTAGAGTAAAACTCTTGAGCCCGCGAGCCGTAATGGCAGGATTTGGTGTGATTCCAAAGCCGACAGTATAGTCTGGATGGGAGAAGATGGAGGTTCTGCGACGTTTAAAAAATGCTGGTATTTTGAACGTTTATTAAGAGTGCCTTTGTAAAATCCCTCAAGATATTCTTCTTGGGGTTTTTTAATTTTAACTCGGACACCTTATCGCTGATGAACCTCTCTTCCTAACTTGATGGATCAAAAAGGAGAGAGGAAAAATTGAAAAAAAAAATGAGTGTCAAAGCAATTGTATCAATTGGAATGCTGAGCAGTATCGCATATCTTTTAATGCTAATTAACTTCCCGCTTCCGCCATTCCCAAATTTCTTATTTATTGATTTTAGCGATATCCCAGCTTTAATCGCAGCTTTAATTTTTGGACCTGTTGCAGGAATATTAGTTGAGTTTTTCAAAAATGCACTTAATTATGTAGCTACTGGAAGTGCAACAGGATTTCCCGTTGGGCATATTGCTAATTTTCTAGCTGGTATTTTGTTTGTACTGCCTACGTACTATGTCTATAACAAAATGAAAACCAGAAAAGGAATGACTCTTGCACTCATCGTCGGAACTCTTATTATGGCGGTCATGATGAGTATTTTAAATTACTTGTTTATCTTACCTGCTTATACTTCGCTGCTAAAGTTCCCTGACATGCGTAATTTAGTAGTACCCGCTATTTTACCTTTTAATATCATTAAAGGCATTGTAATGTCTTCAATATTTATGCTGTTATTCATTAGAATGCAGTCTTGGATTAATAAATTAACCATTGTAAAAAGTGCTTAAAGCTAAGAAACCAGGTGTGAGCTTGGTTTCTTTTTATTTCAGGTACACAGATACATAAATAACCCCCGCCTAAGTTAGCGGGGGTAGCAGCTTAACAATCTTTTAATGACAAAATATTATTCGAATTTTGTTGCGTTGCCATCAAATGGTTCGTCAGCAACTTTAATTGAATCTGTTGGACATCCCTCGAAAGCATCCATCATATCATCAATTAAAACATCTGGGATTTCAACAATACCCTCATTATCATCAAGAGTTACGAATGCAATACCCTCATCATCATAATCGTAAATGTCTGGTGCTGCTGCGCCACATGCTCCACATGCAATGCAAGTTTCTTTGTCAACAATCGTATACTTTGCCATGAAAAAAAAACCTCCCAATAAAATAACTTACTATCTTCCATATATTATGGAAACGCATTACTCATTCCTATTGTAAAACTCTACGAGTAACTTTTCAATAGAAAAATGCTCTATAGGTTTTGGATTCCCCCAATCTTCCACAATTTTAAGCAACATCACCCTCAGTTTCATGGTAGAATAAAGGATAGAAAAATAGGTGATTTTGTCGATTCTCAACAAAAAGTGGTGGAATGGAATGAGTAACATTAAAAACATTTTGTTATATTGTTTAAAACAATTAAATGGTGAACGAACAATTTATTCCATCTATCACCTATTAAATGGAAAGAAGTCGTCGCAAACCCTTCAGGATGCACATTTATTTTCATTAAAAAGGTACTTTCGAATTCTTGAACCATTAACCCGTGATGCTTTTGATGAAATTTTCAACCACTTACTTGAAAAAAAACTGGTGGAAGCTTGTGGGGAACAAAGATTTCTACTTACCTCAGCAGGTGAAGATTATTTATTAAATCATGCACAGCCGTATTATGTGAATGGATGGCGATATCAACCCTTTACTTTAATAGTATGGGAAAGACTCTCGCTGTTAGTACAAGTCACTTCAAATTTTACATTCCAAGAAACAAAATATATCCCAATTCAAAAAAATGTGGAAGTTCATAACTGGCTAAAGGGGTTTCTGAAGTCTACATCTGTACCAAAGGCAGAGCTCGGAAAATCGCTTTTTTTTGAATTAGTGCAAATTCTAGAACACGCAAGGGATGTCAATCCAGAGGTCTTGATATTTCGATTAACAGGATACAAACAAATTGGAAGGACTTCATCCCAAATTGCCAAAGAATTAGAGTTAGATTCAATACAATATCATCTTGAATTTATCAATGCAATTCATTGCTTACTTCATTTTGTTGAAAGTGAACCGGCTCGCTTTAAAGTGTTATCATCGCTGTTTACTAATTTAGACCATAAGGATACCTTAACGCTTTCGGCGCGTAAAACCCTGGTACTGTTAAATCAAGGCTTTACCACTGAGGAAATCGCCGGCATTCGGAATTTAAAAATAAGCACGATCGAAGACCATCTAGTGGAATTTGCTTTGAATGTTAAAGATTTTTCAATTAACTCGTTTGTAGATGAAGAAATTCAGCTAATGATTCTAGGAATTTCAAGGCAAGAATCGACTAGGCAGCTTAAGGTAATTAGGAACCATATCAAAACAGCTTCTTACTTTCAAATCAGACTCGTTCTTGCAAAGTATGGTGATAGACAATGGAACTAGAGAATCTTTTGAATAAGCATTTTGGATATAAAACCTTTAAAACGGGGCAGAAGGAAGTGATTTCTTCTCTGTTAGGAGGAAACCACACGATTGCCATGCTTCCGACTGGCACTGGTAAATCCTTATGTTACCAACTCCCCGCTTATTGTTTGGATGGTCAAATTTTAATTATTTCTCCTCTGTTATCTCTTATGCAGGACCAGGTGGAACAATTAATGAAGTTTGGCGAGAAACGGGTCATTGCATTAAACTCGTTTCTTGACGCTGAAAAGAGAGGCTACGTATTACGTAATTTAAAACAATACAAATATATTTTTGTTTCGCCCGAGATGTTAAGCATGCCTATAATAATGAAAAAACTGCAGGCTCTTACTGTTTCATTATTTGTAGTAGATGAGGCACATTGTATTTCACAATGGGGCTACGACTTTCGCCCGGAATATTCGAAATTAGGGGATTACCGAAAACAATTAGGGAATCCTCTAACCCTTGCTTTAACAGCAACAGCAACCAAAAAAGTAAGAGAGGATATCATTCAATCTCTCGACTTACAGAAATTCACTAAGATTGAATCAACGATTGACCGGCCAAATATTGCTTTTTATATTGAAGAAGTAACTAACTATTATGATAAACAATCAAGACTGATTGAATTAGTTCGAAAGCTTCAGAAACCTGGTATCATTTATTTTTCAAGTAAGAAAATTGCTGAACAAATGGCCTCACTATTAGCGGACAAGGGAATTACGAGAGCTATGGCCTATCATGGAGGCTTAGACCAGGAGCAAAGAATATTAATACAACAACAATTTATTCACGGACAACTCGATATTATTTGTGCAACAAGTGCTTTTGGGATGGGAGTTAATAAGGAAAATATTCGATTTATCGTTCATTATCATATGCCAATGCAAATTGAGTCTTACCTGCAGGAGATTGGTCGAGCTGGACGCGATGGTGAGGATAGTGTTGCAATTTTATTATATGCTCGGGGAGACGACCAGCTTCCTATACAGCTGGCAGAAGGCGAATTACCGTCTGAACAGCAAATTGATTGGCTGTTCTCATATTTTCCAAAGGAAGAAATACTGATTGACCATTTTCTTGACATGAATCAGCACTTAAGAGAGGATGGGGGATTCTCCGAGGTTCAGTGGAGGATCATTCAAGACTTTATCAAAAAGTCTCTGAAATTCACCAATTTAGAACAAGCAAAACAGCGATTGAAGGACTTTGTTAATGCTAGATTAAAGGTGAAAAAGGACAATATTCATTATCTGAAAAAGTGGATTGAATCCAAGTCGTGTAGAAGAGAATTAATTTTAAATTATTTTGAAGACGAGCTGGTACTAGAAAAAATACAGAATTGCTGCGATGTTTGTGGTATACAGTTAGAACAATACCAGGCAGCTGAAGATTTCCACAGCCATCCTGATAATGCAAAAATGTGGAAGGATTATTTAGCCAATATTCTACTAAATCGTGAGTTGAGGTAATGAAAAATAAATACAATGAACTAATCAAAGGATTAACGGATAGAGAACTTCTCTCTCATCTATATATGACCCAAATCTTCCTGCTTGTCATTACTTTTGTTTTAGGCATTCTTTTGTTTGACCATTTTTCATATTTGTATACAATTGACTTCTCGGATATAAGAATTTTGTTAATCGGCATTCCTGCCGGTGTAGCTGTTGTCATTGTTGATATTATATTAATGAAATTACTCCCGAAGTCTTTTTACGACGATGGCGGACTGAACGAGAGGATATTTAAAAATCGAAGCGTCATCCACATAGCAGGGATAGCCGCATTGGTAGCATTTAGTGAAGAGTTGCTCTTCCGTGGTGTCATCCAAACCAAGGTTGGACTAATTTTTGCAAGTATTATTTTTGCTATCATACATTATCGTTACCTTTTTAATTGGTTTTTATTTTCTAATATTGTCATTATTAGTTTTTTAATTGGCTTCATTTATGAATGGAGTAACAATTTAGCCATAACGATAATCATGCATTTTACCATTGATTTTTTATTAGGGCTTTATATTAAATATAAAAACACCATAGATGTCGATGGAACAGGAGGATTGCTTCATGAATAAAGAAGAACCTTTTAGAAGCCAGGCAGAACGGCTAAAACGGAGAATTGAAAAAATTAATGAAGAAACAACTGAGGTTCGTGACCAATTACCTCCAAGAGAACAAATTCATAGGGAAAAAAGAAAGAAAACAAAATGGAAAGTAAAATATCCTATCATTCGTATTTTAGTATTATTTTTTATTCTTCTTCCAATCGTTATTTTTAGTGCATACTCGTATCTTGAGGAGGGAAAAGGCAGCAAAACTGAGAAAGTTACTGGTGACTCTTCTGGATATGAAGTGATTAACTTTGAAAAAACTGAAACTGAAAGTACTGTTGAAACAAAGGTAGAGGAAAATGAAAATACTCCAGTGGAGGAGGAGCAAGAGGCCGTTGAAGTTCAAAAATCTATCAGTGAAGATACTTCAATAGCAACTCCAGCTCCTGAACCAACAACGATTAGTGGGCAAGGCACAGATAAAAATGTTGAACCAGCTCCTCAAGTGATTTATCATACGGTTAAACCGGGAGAAAACCTATATCGGATTTCATTGAAATATTACCATTCAAAAGCTGGGGAGGATATTATCCGAAAGGCCAATAACATTTCTAGTAATGAAATTTATTTAGGTCAGGTTTTAAAAATTCCATTAAACAAGTAGCCGATCATGTTTGATCGGTTTTTTTTTATTTAATTCTTTCATAATTTATCGGACAAGTTCATATTTATGTTACTGAGGTGGTTATAGTATGGATAAACCAATTCGTTCACTTGAACATACTGATGAGGCAACAAAACAAATGCTAGAAAACGTACGTAAAAGGAAAATAAAGTTTGATACAGCCAAGAGATGGCACTATTTAACAATCTATTCTATGCTGTTATTTGCTCTTTTATTTTTTAGTTATTTTTATTTTAATATTGCAAAACAATACTCTTATTCTTTCTTTGCAATGTTTTCTGCCTCTGTAAGTGATGCTATAAATATTGGATTGTTTGCCATTACAGCAATTCTCTATGGAGCAATGAATGTCCTAAGACAGCAGAAGGATAAAAAGGAGAAGGAATACCAAGAATTAAGGTGTGAAATAGTAAATCGAAGTAAGGATCTTTGGAAGAAAGAAGAACATTGGAAAAATCGCCATATTGATTTTGAGGTAATGAAAAATATATATGACATTAATCTTTATCACGAAAAAAAATAAGAAGCAGTATTAAACTGCTTCTATAGTCCGATATTAAAAGAACTTCTTCTTACCCTGTTCTTCCTTTAATATTTCTACTGCTTCCATGAAGCGTTGCGAATGAATAATTTCGCGTTCACGTAGGAACCGTAACCCATCATTTAAATCTGGATCATCGCTCAGGTTAATAATCCATTGATAAGTAGCTCTTGCCTTTTCTTCAGCCGCAATATCCTCGTAGAGATCAGCAATGGGGTCACCTTTAGCTTGTATATAAGTTGCTGTCCACGGTACCCCAGAGGAATTTTCATAATATAAGGCGTTATCATGAATAGCATAGTGATCTCCTAAACCGGCTGCTTTCATCATTTCTGGAGTGGCATCCTTTGTGAGTTTATAAATCATTGTGGCAATCATTTCCAGATGGGCGAATTCCTCTGTGCCGATATCCGTTAATAATCCAATTACTTTATCAGGTATAGAATATCTTTGATTTAGATATCGTAATGCCGCTGAAAGTTCGCCATCAGCACCGCCATATTGTTCAACTAAATATTTTGCCAATGTAGGATTACAAGTACTCACCCGAACTGGGTATTGAAGCTTCTTTTCGTATATCCACATGTACAATATTCCCTCCCTGAGTTTTTATATTTAGACTTGCCATGGCCAAGGTGGTTCGTTCCAATTCCATGGATGTCCAGAATAACTGTGCCCATATTGCATCAGTGGTCCAAATTGGCTTTCAAATGCCTTTTTTACGGTCTTTCTTTCTTTAACATAATGATTGAATTGCTTAATAGCTTCAAGATCATCAGGGTGTGTATCTAAATATAAGGTTAATTCAACTAAGACAAAGTCAACCGCTTGTAACTGCTCCATGATTTGATAATATTCTGGCGGGATTTGTTTCATCTAGGGTTTCCCCCTTTGGCTAACTCAAATGGGTTGAAGTAGGGATCGTAAAAAGCTTTCCACAGTGTTCCTGCTCTTAGTGCTTCCTGTGGTGAGAATTGAGGCAAATTTGGCGGCTGGAATCCGATATATAGATTCGGCGGAGTAGAAAAAGTTTTTTCTAGAATCGGCTTGCAGGGGTCAAATGGACTAGCAATAGGGTGCCAAGTTTTATATAGTGTAAACATAGTAGCCCTCCCTTGATTAATATCATTAATAAATATGAAAAATCTCTAGATTCATGACATAATATTGAAATAAAAAGGATATTCCCAATGTTTTGTTGAAGTATAAATAGGAAGGATAATTACTTAGAGGTGATGGATAGTGTTTGTTAAAAATATGATGATTCCAAATCATGCCTGTGTGACGGTACAAGAAGACACAACATTGGCTGTTGCATTAGAACAATTAGAGAAAAATGAAATTGATGGAGTTCCAGTTTTACAAGGAGAAAAGTATATAGGGGTAGCAACACGTTACAAGATTTATGAGAGCTACTTTCATTCCGGCAAATCAAAAGAAGAGTATATAAATACCATCACAGTTAAAGATGTTGCAACCCATCAGGAAAAGTTTTTAGTGGGCGAAGAAGTTTTTGAAAAAACACTTCTAGATTTAAAGGATTTTCCATTATTAGCGGTGGTTGACTCAAACCGTAAATTCCTAGGGGTTGTGACACGGTCAGATGTACTATCCACTTTTCAGAGCGCTTTCGGTGTAAACCGTCCAGGGGTACGGATTGCCTTTACTTCGGTAGAAACAGAAGGTCGAATTGCTAGGCTTTCTGAAATTGCCCATCACTTCCATGAACATATTATTTCACTTGTAACGTTTGATGAGACTGATAAATTAGTTCGAAGAATTGTTATGAAGGTTGAAAAGAAAGATAATATCGATCGGTTTACAAAGAAACTGGAAGAACAAGGTTTCCGGATCTTAAGTATACAGGAAGATTAGTTAATCGAATTGGAAAGAAATTAAATCCTTCTCATACAATCTATGGGAGGGATTTTTGTGTTGAAGTTAATCTGGCGGATGTTTTTTATTCTTCTGTGCGGGTATTTATTTATTGAATGGTTTCCAATTACTTATCCATTTCATATTTCTGATATTTTGGTCGGACCGATTATTTATCCATTGGAATTTTTTGCTGCCTTATTCGCTTTTTTCTTCGGATTAGGTGTAAGTGTACAACAAATTCAAGAGATTCTGAAACTTATAAAGAAGGGATTAAAGAAAAAAAGGAGCAAGCTTTAGTTGTTTTTAGTTTTAGTTTTCTTTATGGTATGATTTCCGTAGGACACCTTAGAAGGGAAAAGGGGAATTGAATGAATATTATTTTTGTTTTTGTTTTACTTTTAATTCTGGGAATAGCTTTAATCTTATATATGGCTAAAGAAGCATTCCTCAATCATGTGGTACATCATAAAATGACCTTTGAAGACTTTCCAGAGTCATTCGGAGCGGTATCAATATTTTTTATCTCTGATATACATAAGCGCCTCATTTCAGATGATATTATCAATGCAGTAAAAGGAAAAACTGATATTGTAATAATTGGCGGGGATTTAACGGAGAAGAAGGTTCCTTTTCCAAGGGTTAAGAAAAATCTAGAGAAATTGAAACAGGTAGGTCCTGTATATTTTGTATGGGGCAATAATGATTATGAAACTGACTTTCGTAAATTAGATGCCATACTCTTGGATTATGGAATAAAAGTTTTAGATAATACTTCAGCTATCTTTGAATCTAAAAATGGTGATAAAATATCTTTGCTTGGTGTGGATGAACTAGGTCAAGGGAGAGACAGATTGGACTTGGCGTTGTTAGACGCGGAGAATAACAGCTTTAAAATATTAGCAAGTCACTACCCGGATATCACAGATAAAATATTGCCAGAACATAATATTCGTCTTGTGCTAAGTGGTCATACTCATGGTGGACAAATACATATTTTGGGTTACAGTCCATTTGAAAAAGGGAAAGTAGAAAAATTAGATAATACTACTATTTTAATTAGTAATGGGTATGGTACGACAGGGGTCCCGTTAAGGTTAGGGGCACCTGCACAGTGTCATTTGATCACAATCAAAAAAGGTAGTTAATTTTTTTCAAGAATGGTTTGTTAAATGTCGGAGGAATCAGGATGGACGACCAAGAAGGTAAATATAATATTAAAGCGGCTGCATTAATGTTGGGGATTCAGCCAGGAACGCTAAGAGCGTGGGAAAGAAGATATCAAATGATTGCTCCAGTTCGAAATGAAGCTGGCCATCGATTATATACAGAAGAGCATATCAAAATACTTCAGTGGTTAATAAAGAAGGTTAATCAGGGATTTACTATTAGTCAGGCCGTCTCTTTACTGGGGCACAATCAATCGCTAATGGATTCAGAAACCTTAACCCTTAATCAGGGAAATCCACTAATCAATATAACAGACTCTCTTTATGAAGCCTTAACTCACTTTGAGCATGAGCGGATAGCCGAAATTATTAATAATATGTTTAGTATCTTCACAATGGAAAAAGTAATTATTGATATTTTTGGTCAGATTTTAAAGAAAATAGAGGATTCTTTTGTCTCAGGGAAAATAATACCTGCACAAAAGTATTTTTCCTCTTCGCTTATAAAAGCTAGAATTACGATGATTATTAACAGCTTTCCTATTAATGTACATCATAATAAAGCTATCTGTATAAACTGGGCTGAGGATCAGGATAATACTGATCTGCTATTGTTTACTTTTTATTTACAAAAACGTGGTGTTCAAGTTATAAATATAGGTAAAATTTATTCAGAAGGTGAGCATAATCAAATAACGGATATGATTCATCCAGATTTAATCATCATTTTCTGTGAAGTCCAAGAAGAGTTAACAGAAGTACTTTCATTGGTTAAACACCTATCGTTGAAACATAGGGATATTACGATTGGACTTGGAGGTAAGGCTATAACCGCCATAAAACCATCTGAAAAAGGTCAATACGCATCCTTTATTTTTGGACAAACAAGGAATGAATGGGAAATGTGGCTTTTGGAAAGGATGGTATTTTAGACAAAGCACCAACCAAAGCCATTGACATACACTAGGGATAAGAGTTATGTCACGGCAGGGGGCAAAAGAGCATGCGCTTAGAACGCTTAACAGTCAATAAGATAAAAATTTTTTTAACCTCTGATGATTTACTGGAAAGGGGACTTTCCAAAGATGATATTTGGAAAGATTCTATAAAATGGCATCAACTTTTTCACGACATGCTGGAGGAGGCAAGTGAAGAATTTGATGTTGAGATACAGGGTTCTGTTGCAGTTGAGATTTTTTCCTTGCAGGCTCAGGGGATGATTATGATCATAACCGTCGACGATTATATTGAAGATGAAGAAGTCTTGTTTGATGGCTTTGTGGAGATGCAAGTAAGGGTTGAAGGTTGTGAAAACCTACTGTATCAATTCGAAAGTATTGAAGATATTATCGCACTTTCTCATAGGCTATTTGCATTAAAAGTATGTGGTGGAAGTTTATATTCTTATAACAATCGATATTACTTAAATATGAATAACATTGATTCATCTATAATTGAGAAAATTGCAGCATTTTTATCCGAGTACGGTAATCCATCCATTCTAAGCACACACTTACTTGAAGAATATGGGAAACGAATTGTTGAAGGTAAAGCGGTGGAAACGATTCAAAAATATTTTAAATAGATTTCTGATGCTTTGAGGAAATGTAAATAGGAGTCCGCCGCTCCTTTTTCTTTTGGTAAAAACCCCAGTATATATGAATGGAAGCGGTTACAAACAATAGCTCGAAAATAGTCAATAGTGAATTTTTAATCTTGCATAAATCATTTAAACGTGTATACTTGTGTCTGAAAGCGACAACATTTGTTAAAGTGATTTTTCTAGGAGGTTTACAGGATGTCAGCCGAAAAAGGTAATGAAAAAACTAATCAAGAGGAAGAAAATAATGTATTAACTTCAACACAGACCGTTATACATAAAGCTCTTGAAAAGTTAGGTTATCCTGAAGAAGTATATGAGCTTTTAAAAGAGCCCTTACGTATGATGACAGTGAAAATTCCAATAAGAATGGATGACGGTTCAATTAAGATATTTACCGGCTACCGAGCGCAGCACAACGACGCAGTCGGTCCGACAAAGGGTGGGATAAGGTTTCATCCAAATGTTTCGGAGACAGAGGTAAAGGCCCTTTCCATTTGGATGAGCTTGAAATGTGGTATTGTTGACCTGCCATATGGCGGTGGAAAAGGCGGAATTATTTGTGACCCGCGTGATATGTCATTTAGAGAACTTGAAAGATTAAGTCGTGGATATGTACGAGCCATAAGTCAAATCGTAGGTCCTACAAAAGATATTCCTGCACCAGATGTTTTTACAAATTCCCAAATTATGGCTTGGATGATGGATGAGTATAGCCGTATTGATGAATTTAACTCTCCGGGATTTATTACTGGTAAGCCTCTGGTTCTAGGGGGCTCACATGGGCGTGAATCTGCTACTGCAAAGGGTGTAACCATTTGTATCCGTGAGGCAGCTAAAAGAAAGGGAATCCAAATTGAAGGTGCACGGGTGGTAGTTCAAGGCTTCGGTAATGCGGGAAGCTATTTGTCAAAATTCATGCATGATGCAGGAGCGAAGGTTGTAGGTATTTCCGATGCTTATGGTGCTTTATATGATCCTGAGGGTCTTGATATTGACTATCTTTTAGACCGCCGTGATAGTTTTGGTACTGTTACAAAGTTATTTAATAACACAATCTCGAATAAGGAACTGTTAGAACTTGATTGTGATATTCTTGTACCTGCTGCCATAGAAAATCAAATTACAGCTGATAATGCACATAATATTCGTGCTGGAATCGTTGTAGAGGCTGCTAATGGACCAACAACACTTGAGGCAACTGAGATACTAACCGAACGTGGTGTGTTACTGGTTCCGGATGTACTTGCTTCTGCTGGAGGCGTAACTGTTTCCTATTTTGAATGGGTACAGAATAACCAAGGTTATTACTGGTCTGAGGAAGAAGTGGAAGAAAAACTCGAAAAAGTAATGGTGAAATCATTTAATAATATTTATGAAACAGCCCAAACTCGACGTGTAGATATGCGCTTGGCCGCATACATGGTTGGTGTTCGTAAAATGGCTGAAGCAAGCCGTTTTAGAGGATGGATTTAAAAACATTACGTATTGAAACATATTGGAAAAACTCCTATCATATGACGGTAGGAGTTTTTTGTGGAATAATAAATTGAGGTGATCAATTTGCAAATAGAAGATATTATTATAGTCGGTGGTGGACCATGCGGCTTAGCTGCAGCCATTGCCTTTAAAGAAATAGGGCTTAATCCGCTTGTTATTGAAAAAGGGAATGTTGTAAATGCAATCTACCATTATCCGACACATCAAACGTTTTTTAGTACAAGTGAAAAATTGGAAATCGGAGAAGTCCCATTTATTACTGAAAGTTATAAACCTAAAAGAAATCAAGCGCTTGTATACTACCGGGATGTTGTAAAAAGGAAAAAACTGCGTATCAATTCTTTTGAAAAAGTTTCAAGTGTTTTTAAAGAAGGAGAACAATTTCAAGTAATATCGGATAGACAAATGTATCAATCTCGATTTGTTGTGATTGCTACAGGATACTATGACCACCCAAACTATATGAATATTCCTGGGGAAGATTTGCCGAAGGTATCTCATTATTTTAAAGAAGCACATCCATATTTTGATAAGGATGTCTGTGTAATCGGCGGAAAAAATTCTAGTGTAGACGCAGCGATTGAGCTCGTAAAAGCAGGTGCAAGAGTAACTGTTTTATATCGTGGAAAAGAATATTCCTCTAGTATCAAGCCATGGATACTCCCGGAATTTGAAGCATTAGTACGAAGCGGTATTATTACAATGGAGTTTGATTCTCATATCATAAAAATAACGGAAGATCAGGTGCGATATAAAAAAGATGGAGAAGAAAAGTCAATATACAATGAATTTGTTTTTGCGATGACTGGATACAGACCAGATCACCAATTCCTAAAAAAGATGGGAATATTAATTGATGAGGAATCCGGTAGACCATTATTTAATCCTGACACAATGGAAACAAACGTTGAAGGGATTTTTATCGCAGGAGTTATCGCTGCTGGTAATAACGCAAACGAAATATTTATTGAAAATGGCAGGTTCCATGGTGGACTTATTGCACAATCAATCAAAGAAAGAGTAATGAAAGGGTGAAAAAAATGAAAAAGGTTGTATTGTTAACCACTGGAGGAACGATTGCCAGTAAAACGAATAAGGAATCCGGGAAATTAGCTTCAGGTGAGCTAACAGGCGAAGAACTGGCAGCAATGTGTAATCTGCCAAATGATATCGAAGTTATAATCGAATCTGTATTTCAAAAGGCAAGTATACATATTACATTTGATGACCTAGTCCTCTTAAAGAATAAAATCGAAAAATATTATGAGGATGATACCGTTTCTGGAGTCGTGGTAACACATGGTACCGATACTCTTGAAGAAACAGCGTACTTTCTTGATTTAACTATAAAAGATTCAAGACCTGTGGTTATAACTGGATCTCAACGTTCCCCGGAGGAATTAGGAAGCGATGTTTATATAAACTTAAGACATGCTATATACTCTGCCTGTTCAGAGGACTTGTTAAATGCGGGTGCTGTTGTCGTGTTTAATGAACGTATCTTTGCTGCAAGGTATGTAAAGAAAGAACATGCCTCTAATATTCAAGGTTTTAACGTATTTGGGTTTGGCTATCTAGGAATCATCGATAATGATGTTGTTCAGATCTTTCAAAAGCCAATAAAGCGTGAATACTTTGCCATCCAATCACCAGTACCACAAGTAGATATCATAAAATGTTATATTGGTGCTGATGGAAAATTTATTAGAGCTGCGAGAGAGTCCGGGGTAAAAGGAATTATCCTTGAAGGTGTTGGACGAGGTCAAGTAGCACCTCAAATGATGGAGGAAATAGAAAAATCACTTTCCGAAGGCATTGTCTTAGTGGTCACAACTAGTGCGGAAGAAGGTTCTGTTTATACAACTTATGATTATAAAGGAAGCGCTTATGACCTTTATAATAAGGGAGTCATCCTCGGAAGTGATAATGATTCCAAAAAGGCTAGAATTAAATTAGCAGTGGCACTTGCTAGTGGACTAGAAAAAATAAATTTTTAATCGGCCATTCATAAATGGATTTAATCTTTCATTTAATTAATGACAATATCATGTTAGGATTAAAGTAACGAATTGATTGAAATGAGGATTAACCATGCTGGGAATTTTATCAGCCGGTATTGCCCCCGGACTGGCCCTATTAAGTTACTTTTATTTAAAAGATGAATATGAGTCAGAACCCATAACCGTAGTTTTAAGAACCTTTATGTTTGGTGTTCTGCTAGTGTTTCCAATCATGTTTATTCAGCATGTACTTCATACAGAGAATATAATCAAATCTGGTTTTATTGAAGCATTCCTTTCCTCAAGCCTTCTAGAGGAATTTTTCAAATGGTTTATCCTTTTTTATGCTATTTACCAGCATGTGGATTTTGATGAGCCATTCGATGGAATTGTCTATGGTGTGGCAGTATCGCTTGGTTTTGCCACCGTCGAAAATATTTTTTATTTAATTGCTAATGGAATTGAACATGCGATGGCGAGGGCGCTTCTACCTGTTTCCAGCCATGCTCTATTTGGAGTCATTATGGGATTTTACATCGGTAAAGCAAAATTCACAGATGGAAAAAAGGCAAAATGGGTAGTTATCTCCTTACTTTTTCCATTCATACTTCATGGATTTTATGATTATATATTAATTTCACAAGAAAACTGGTTATATATTATTTTACCTTTTATGATTTTTCTTTGGTGGTTTGGTTTAAGGAAGGTTAAGCTTGCGAGAATATTAACAACTAACCATAAGAAAAAACAATATTCAGCTCAAAATTCCTTTCATTCCTAATGAAGAATTCTCTTCATTCTAAATGAAGGGAATTTTTTTTGAATAAATTTGCCATTATGACAAAAAATAGGCCTACATCTAAAAAGATTTACAACTGGGGGTTACATTACCATGAAGAAGAAAATCGTAACATTGACTATTCCAATCTTAATCTCCCTTTGTATAATGCCATTTACGTTTCTAGAGAACAACAGGGCATTTGCATTCTCTAATCAGGTTATCCAGCAAGGTGCGGTTGGAGATGATGTCATTGAGCTTCAATCTAGACTTCAGTATTTGGGATTTTACAATAAGAAAATTGATGGAGTGTTCGGTTGGAGCACTTATTGGGCATTAAGGAATTTTCAATATGAGTTCGGGTTACCTATCGATGGCCTAGCAGGAACGGAAACAAAAGCAAAATTGGTCAAAGCAAGTAAATATAATAAACAGTTTGTGAAGGAACAAATCAATAAAGGAAATAAATTTACACATTACGGTGGAGTAGATCAAAATAAGCAGAGTGCACCACAGTCAAAAGCACCAGCTAAAGCTCCTGCCAAAGCACCTAGTCCAAAACCGGCTGCACCTGCTCCAAAAGCTGCACCAACTAAACCAACTGCGGCTAATACTCCAGGTGGATTCTCAAGTAATGATATTCAATTGATGGCTAATGCTGTATATGGAGAATCAAGGGGTGAACCATATACAGGTCAAGTGGCAGTAGCAGCTGTTATTCTAAATAGAGTCAATAGCGCTTCCTTTCCAAACACAGTGTCAGGAGTTATTTTTGAACCTGGTGCCTTTACGGCTGTTGCCGATGGACAAATTTGGCTTACCCCGAATGCAACAGCTAAAAAAGCAGTTTTGGACGCCATTAATGGCATTGATCCTACTGGCGAAGCACTTTATTATTTTAATCCGGCAACAGCTACAAGCAAGTGGATTTGGTCAAGACCACAAATCAAACGAATTGGGAAACATATTTTTTGCGAATAGAGGGGTGAAAAGGATGATAAGAGGAATAATTATTGGTGTTCTAGCACTGGGTGTGGCAGGAACAGCCTACTGGGGATATCAAGAACATCGGGAAAAAAATGCTATCTTATTAAATGCTGAAAATAATTATCAACGTGCCTTTCATGATCTTACTTATCAAATGGATTTACTTCACGATAAGATTGGAACCACTCTTGCGATGAATTCTAGGCACTCTTTATCCCCTTCACTAGTTGAAGTTTGGAGACTTACCTCTGAAGCACATAGTGATGTGGGGCAGCTGCCGTTGACATTGCTTCCATTCAATAAAACTGAGGAATTTTTGGCTAAAATTGGAAAGTTTAGTTATCGAACAGCAGTAAGAGATTTAGAAAAAGAACCATTATCAGAAGGGGAATATGAAACCTTAAAGGTTCTATATAAGCAATCTGGGGATATTCAAAATGAACTGCGTAAAGTCCAACATATGGTTTTGCAAAATAATCTTCGCTGGATGGATGTTGAACTTGCGTTAGCCTCAGGAAAAGAACAAACCGACAATACGATTATTGATGGATTTAAAACAGTTGAAAAAACCGTATCAGGCTACGATGAAAGTGATTTTGGTCCGACCTTTACGAACTTGCAAAAGAAGGATGACAACTTTAAGAAAATTAAGGGGAAAACCATATCCGAAAAAGAAGCCATCAGCATTGCGAAGAAATATATGAAATTTGATGGGAATGCAGAGGTTAAAGTAACGGAGAATGGTAAGGGTTCAGACTACGGTTTTTATAGTATCTCGATAAGAAATAAGAAAACAGGTCAAGAGGGCAGCATGGATATTACCAAAAAAGCAGGGTATCCTATTTGGTTTATTAATCATAGAGATGTTACCAAGCAGAATCTTAGTTTAAACGATGCTAATCTTAAAGCTGCAGCATTTCTAAAGGAGAATGGGTATAAAAACCTAGAACTGTTTGAGAGCACTCAATATGATAATACTGGTTTATTTAATTTTGTCACCAAAGAAAACAATATCAGAATTTATCCTGAAGCGCTCAAAGTAGAAGTAGCGCTCGATAATGGCAGCATTATTGGATTCTCGGCAGAGGATTATTTAAAATCATTTAATGAAGCAAGAGAAATTGAAAAACCAGTATTAACTAGTGAACAAGCTCGAGCAAAGGTAAATCCTAACTTTAAAGTAATGGAAGAAAGACAAGCGGTCATTGTAAATGATTTGAACAAAGAAGTATTATGTTATGAATTCTTAGGAACTATTGGTGACGACTCCTATCGAATCTTTATTAATGCAGTAGACGGTGTCGAAGAAGAAGTAGAAAAACTAAAAAATGCCGAAGAAGTCTATGACGAAGTAATCTAAGGTATTAGAATAAAATCATGCCATCGCTCCAATAATAGGAGTAATTGGAATTTGGAGTGATGGTATGAAGATTGTAGAAAGAATTTTAATAAAGGTAATTATAATCCAATTTATCTTTCTTTTTTTCGCTCAGCTAATCTTACATCAACTAGATATTTTTCCACAATTAGAACAGTTAATAAAATACGAAGGTGTAAATGAAAATACATTTACTGAGATTCTACAAACCTTTAGTGAATAAAAAGCAGGATTCCTGCTTTTTTTTTATTCTCAAAGTGGGAACAGTATAAAAGAAAATCAATTATAAAAAATGCTAAAATAAAGAGGCATTCAGCTTTCTTATGGTAAAATAAATAAGAATGTGTCAGACGAACATGTGTAAACTTAGGAGGATCTATGGAAAAAAAATTATCAATTGCAATAGACGGACCTGCGGCAGCCGGCAAGAGTACAGTAGCAAAAGTTGTGGCAGAAAAGTTATCCTACATATATATAGATACCGGTGCAATGTATCGAGCCTTAACATATAAAGCACTGGAAAATAACCTAAATTTAGAAGATGAAAACTCACTATTAAACACTCTATTATCAACAAAATTAGAACTATTTCCGTCACCAAAGGGTCAATTGGTGTTTCTTGATAAACAAGAAGTAACTGAAGCGATTCGTTCAGCAAAAGTGACAAATTCCGTTTCCATTGTGGCCAAGCACCAAATGGTCCGTAAGGAAATGGTGAGAATGCAGCAATCCTTCGCCGTAAATGGAGGGGTTGTGATGGACGGCAGGGATATTGGGACACATGTGCTTCCAAATGCGGAAGTAAAAGTTTTCCTGCTTGCAAGTGTAGAAGAAAGAGCGGTAAGACGACATACGGAAAATCTCCAAAAAGGCTATCCTTCCGATTTAGAACAATTAAAGGCAGAAATCGCCCGTCGTGATAAAATAGACTCTGAACGAGAATTTGCGCCTTTGAAAAAAGCAGACGACGCAATTGAAATTGACACAACATCTTTGACGATCCCAGAAGTTGTAGAAAAAATTATGGCTCTAGTGCATGAAAGGGTTGGATGAGTGTGACGTTTTATTCGTTTGCAAGATCAGTTGTTGCGGGAGTTATTAAACCGTTATATCGAATTGAAGTTAGTGGATTAGAGCATTTTCCTAAGGATGGCGGGGTGCTGCTTTGTACAAATCATATTCATAATTTTGATCCTTTGGTCGTTGGTATTACAGCTCCTAGACCTGTCCATTTTATGGCAAAGGAAGAACTATTTAAAGTTCCTGTATTAGGTAATATAGTGAGAAAGTGCAACGCTTTCCCGGTAAAAAGGGGGAAGGGGGACAGGGAATCACTAAGAGCTGGATTAAAGGTATTAAAAGATGGAAATGTTTTCGGGCTTTTTCCTGAAGGAACACGAAGTAAAACCGGTGAAATCGGCATAGGTCTAGCGGGAGCAGGTTTTTTTGCTCTTAGAACAGATGCTGATGTGGTCCCCTGCGCTATAATTGGTCCCTACAAAAGTTTAGGGAAATTAAAGGTTGTTTATGGAAAACCGATTGCAATGGAGGAAATGAGGGCAGCAAAAGCCTCTGCTGAGCAGGTGACTGAATTAATAATGTCAGAAATCCATAAACTTATTAAAGAGCACCGATAGGTTCTACTTGACAAAATCCGCTATTTGTAAGAAGTTAATAAAAAGAGATTTTATTAGAATATTCACTCGTTTATCATTTTGATATTATATAATTTATTTAGTAGTAATTGGATTAAGGAGGAATACATATGTCGGAAGAAATGAACCAAGTAGAAGTAAAAAATTATACCGTTGGTGATAAAGTCACCGGACAAGTCACGAAAGTAGAAGAAAAACAGGTTATTGTAAATATTCAAGATAGTAAACATGATGGTATCATTCCAATTAGTGAGCTTTCTAGCCTTCATGTTGAAAAAGCCTCTGACGTTGTTTCTGAAGGTGATGAATTAGAACTTGAGGTATTAAAAGTGGAAGAGGACGCCCTTGTCTTATCAAAAAGAAAAGTAGATGCTGAAAAGGCTTGGGTAAATCTTGAAAATCTTTTCAATAGCGGAGAAATATTTGAAACTGAAATAAAGGATGTAGTAAAGGGTGGTCTTGTCGTTGATCTTGGCGTACGGGGCTTTGTGCCAGCATCTTTAGTAGAAGCTCATTTTGTCGAAGATTTTTCAGATTATAAAGGTAAAAATCTAACTTTTAAGATTGTTGAGCTCGATAAAGAAAAAAATCGTCTAATTCTATCACACCGTGCAGTGGTGGAAGAAGAAAAAGGAAAACATAAGAAAAACATCCTTAACACGATTACTTCAGGATCAGTAATTGATGGAACTGTTCAAAGAATTACAGATTTTGGCGCATTCGTTGATATTGGCGGTATTGATGGCCTTGTTCATATTTCTCAACTATCATATGAACATATTAATAAACCTTCAGATGTGGTGCAAGAAGGTCAAAAAGTAACAGTTAAGGTTCTTAGTGTAGATCGTGATAATGAGAGAATTTCTTTATCAATTAAAGAAACACAGCCAGGACCATGGTCTAATATAGCTGAAAAAGCACCTAAGGGAAGCTCGTTAACAGGAACAGTGAAAAGATTAGTTTCTTATGGTGCATTTGTAGAAGTTTTCCCTGGCGTAGAAGGCTTAGTTCATATCTCCCAAATTGCCCATAAGCATATTGGTACACCTCATGAGGTATTAAAGGAAGGGCAAGAAGTGCAAGTGAAAGTACTAGATGCAAACGAACAGGAGCAGAGACTTTCACTTAGTATAAAAGATCTTCTTGAAAAAGAAGTGGAAGAAAACTTTGATTATGAACTTCCAGAAGAATCTAAAGGATTCCAGCTTGGCGAAATGATTGGCGATAAATTAAAGAATCTGGGAAAATAATGGTGATATAAAGTGTCTAGATCTGAACGGAAATGGGACCATATTCGCTATGCAATAGAAACTGGGCAAAAGCGATCAACAGCATTTGATGATGTCCAATTTATTCATCAAAGTTTACCAAACATTAATGTTTCAGATGTCACCTTTGATCAGAAAATTGGCGAACTTTCTTTAAGTTCGCCAATTTTTATCAATGCTATGACAGGCGGCGGTGGGGAAAAAACCTATTCCCTTAA
This sequence comes from Neobacillus niacini NBRC 15566, assembly GCF_001591505.1. Lineage (GTDB taxonomy): Bacteria > Bacillota > Bacilli > Bacillales > Cytobacillaceae > Neobacillus > Neobacillus niacini. The sequence continues at coordinate 76,114 of NZ_BCVA01000001.1, read as the reverse complement.
TAAGCAGCTGGCAATAGTGGCAAGGGAAGCTGGACTTGCCATGGCAGTGGGATCACAAATGTCAGCATTGAAGGATCAATCTGAGAGATATACATATGAAGTAGTTAGAAGAGAAAACCCATCTGGAGTGTTGATTGCCAATTTAGGAAGTGAGGCAACTCCTGCTCAAGCAAAAGCGGCAATTGATATGATTGAGGCAAATGCCCTGCAAATCCATTTAAATGTAATCCAGGAACTCACAATGCCCGAAGGAGACCGGGAATTTTCTGACGCTTTAAAAAGAATAGAAGCCATTATAAAAGTGGTTAACGTCCCTGTCATAGTAAAGGAAGTCGGCTTTGGGATGTGTAAAGAAACGGTAGAGACGCTTTCATCAATAGGTGTTTCAGCTGTGGACATTGGAGGTTTCGGGGGAACCAATTTTGCTCAAATAGAAAACAAGCGAAGTAAAAAATCACAAGCGTTCTTTAATCAATGGGGAATACCTACAGCGATATCAATTTCTGAAGCCTCTCATGCTTCAAAATCAATTACAATCATTGGTTCTGGGGGAGTTACTTCTAGTGAAGAAATTGCTAAAGGAATAGCGTTAGGAGCTAGTGTGATAGGCTTTGCAGGCTTTTTCTTAAAAATCCTTGTTGAAGAGGGAATCGATGCACTATATGAAGAAATTTCGTCCCTTCATGATGAGTTAACCATCATTATGACGGCTTTAGGAGCGAAATCTATTCAAGAACTACAAAGAGTCCCATTGATGATAACTGGTCAAATGCATCATTGGTTAAATCAAAGAGGAATTGATACAAAAACATACAGCCAGCGAACTATAAAATAAGCTCCCGCAGCAAGCGGGAGCTTATTTTTTTCAGCTATACTTATTATCGTTTAATCCACGTGCCTCTTCTGGGCTTTGAAGCTTAGTTGAACCTGGATAATGCAGCGCCTGGTCACGGTCTGATTCAACTTTACCACTTGCTTTTAACTTTTTTTCTTGTCGATCTTTTCCCATTTCTCCACACCTCCTACTATTAACATGAATTTGTTGAGGAAAGATTATTCAGGGAAGTATGAAACTACATAAAGAATACCGATAATGGAGATAGTAGGAGGTGTGTGATATTGGAAGGTTTAATGTTTTATTGGATTTTTTGGTTATTTTGGGTATATATAACCTTTTTTATGAACAAGCAAAATCCCTATCGTACAAAATTAGCAACCGCCATTTTAGTTTTGATAATCCTTTCAAATTTAAAATTTATGTTTTTGAGCTACGAGTTTTATGCTAGTGGATTATTTATGCTGCTATTATCTTATATTATTTTTAGTAAGAAAAAGCTGGGTTCATTACTATATGCCTTTATTTGTTCATTTATTGTAACGATTGCATATGTGGCATTTAACTTATTTGTCATTTATGATCCAGTATGGGTGATTTTTCAAAAGGAATGGATGATGGGAATATTTTTTTGCTGCTTAGCAATCTTTTTACAAGCATCACTTAAAGACAGATTGTTAATGATTGTAAGTGGCAGTGTACAAGGAGAAATCTTATATGCCTTTTATTTGAGTAAATTTGAATTTTCATATTCGATTGGTTCCATGGCATACCTTGATGTGATTTCATTAATTACAATTCTTTTGGTAAGTTGGAGTATCCTAGAAAATGCAGGTTCCTTCTTTCAAAACCATTTTCATTTTTTGGAAAAGGGCAAGCAAAAATCTTCCTAACATAATTCTTCCATGTTATGGATTGCGGTAAAGGACTAACATTGCTAAAATAATATGGTTAGACCCTTCTCTTCAAAGAAGGGTTTCTTTATCATTAGTACGCAATTGCTTAATTATATAAAATTGAGTTTCTCTGCTTTAACGATAATAATAACAAAATATTGATAATCATATGGATGAAAGGATGGCGATTATAATGGTAAAACCTGTTATAGCCATTGTAGGGCGACCAAATGTTGGGAAATCAACTATTTTCAACAGAATTGTAGGGGAAAGAATTTCCATCGTTGAGGATATCCCAGGAGTGACGCGTGATCGAATCTATAGCTCAGGGGAATGGTTGACACATGATTTTAATGTAATTGATACGGGTGGTATTGATATCGGGGATGAACCGTTTCTCGAGCAAATTCGCCAGCAGGCAGAAGTAGCGATTGATGAGGCTGATGTTATCATTTTCTTAACAAACGGAAGAGAAGGGGTAACGGCTGCAGACGAAGAAGTAGCAAAAATTTTATATAAATCAAAAAAACCAGTCGTATTAGCTGTTAATAAAATTGATAATCCTGAAATGCGTGAACAAATCTACGATTTTTATTCTTTAGGATTCGGTGAACCTATACCAGTATCCGGCTCTCATGGCCTTGGATTGGGTGATCTACTAGATGAAGCCGCTAAACATTTCCCTAAAAATAAGGGACAGGACTATGGTGAAGATGTCATTAAATTTTCTTTAATAGGCCGACCTAATGTTGGGAAGTCGTCATTAGTGAATGCAATTTTGGGTGAAGATCGTGTCATTGTAAGCGATATTGCAGGTACAACGAGAGATGCTGTCGATTCTCCTTATACATATAATGGCGATAAGTATGTCATTATTGATACGGCTGGAATGCGGAAAAAAGGAAAAGTCTATGAGAGTACCGAAAAATATAGTGTACTCCGTGCCTTAAGGGCAATAGAACGGTCCGATGTTGTTTTAGTTGTCATTAATGCAGAAGAAGGAATCATTGAACAGGATAAGAAAATTGCCGGATATGCCCATGAAGCTGGAAGGGCAATTGTTATTGTAGTCAACAAATGGGATGCTGTTGAAAAAGATGAAAAAACAATGAAGGAACTTGAACAAAAAATTAGAGAGCATTTTCTCTACTTAAGTTATGCTCCGATTGTTTTCTTGTCTGCAAAGACGAAAAAACGTATTCATACTCTACTGCCAATGATTAATACAGCTAGTGAAAACCATGCAATGCGTGTCGAAACAAGTGTGTTAAATGATATAATTATGGATGCAGTAGCCATGAATCCAACACCAACGGATAAAGGTCGTCGATTAAAAATTTACTACACCACACAAGTAGCTGTTAAACCGCCAACCTTTGTTGTTTTTGTTAACGAACCAGAATTAATGCATTTCTCTTATGAGCGCTTCTTAGAAAATCGAATCCGGGAAGCGTTTGGATTCGAAGGAACCCCGATAAAAATTTATGCAAGAGAAAGAAAATAATTTTACGGTGGGAGTGATCTAAATGCGGGAAAAAAAAGAAGCTGTAGCTGTTATTGGTGCCGGCAGCTGGGGGACCGCACTCGCGATGGTCCTTGCAGACAATGAGCATGAAGTCAGATTGTGGAGTCATAATGAATCCCAGGTTAACGAAATCAATGAGTTTCACACAAATAAAAAGTACTTGCCTGAAATTGATTTACCTGCATTAATTGTTGGTTATGCTTCATTAAGTGACACTCTATCCGGAATTAAAACCGTGATATTAGCGGTACCAACCAAAGCCATACGCGAAGTACTTGGGAAAATACGTACAGTTCAAAACTCGCCATTGACGATTGCGCATGTAAGTAAAGGAATTGAGCCGGATTCCCTTTTGAGAATAACTGAGCTGATAAAGGAAGAAATGCCAAGTGAGCTTTTAAAAGCTGTGGTCGTCCTTTCTGGTCCAAGCCATGCTGAGGAAGTTAGCCTAAGACATCCGACAACTGTAACTGTTTCGTCAGAAAATATGGTTGCAGCAGAAGAAATACAAGATTTGTTTATTAACCATAATTTTCGAGTCTATACCAATCCAGACGTTATAGGGGTGGAAATTGGTGGAGCATTAAAAAATATCATTGCTTTAGCTGCCGGAATTACGGACGGGCTTGGGTACGGTGATAATGCTAAAGCTGCCTTAATAACGCGAGGACTAGCTGAAATCGCTCGACTTGGAACAAAGATGGGAGCGAACCCTCTCACTTTTTCTGGGTTAGCTGGTATCGGGGATTTAATTGTAACTTGTACAAGCGTCCATTCGAGGAACTGGAGAGCGGGAAACCTACTTGGTAAAGGGAACAATCTTGATGAGGTTCTCGATAATATGGGAATGGTTGTTGAAGGAGTTAGGACAACGAAAGCTGCCTATCAACTTGCTAAAAAGTATGAGGTCAGTATGCCGATTACATTTGCCCTTTATGATGTTTTATTTAATGGGAAAAATGCGAAAGATGCAGTTGATGTTTTAATGGCACGTGGAAAGACTCATGAAATGGAGGATTTAGTTAATATTCTCGAAGAAAGAAATCATGAAGATTAAAAAATGCGCACTTTTACTGAAAAAATAGGCATTCATTGAGTGCGTTTTCCCGCATAGTTGCATACAATGCAAGCGAAGCACACGTGTAGTATGAACCTAAATGTTTGGGTTATTTAGTCACTAAGGCTGAAGTAAGGAATTCGCCCCTCTTTACTTCAGTTTTTTTATGTTGAAAAATAAAATTTTTTATGAAATGGTGTGACTATGTTATAATAGCTTTCGGAATAAGGGGGGTGTCCTAATGTCACCAGGTATGTTGAAAATGTGGATATCGATTGCCGGAATGGGAATTATGTTCCTTGCTATTATTACAATTTATTTGAGCCGTTATAAGTTAACAGGAGTCCTAAAGTTTTTTACTGCGGTACTTGCTTACATTTTTTTAATCATTTCGGGAATCACGTTGGTTATTGTCCTTTTTACATAAGGTTGTTTTCAAGAAAAAAGAAAAAATAGGTGATTGTATGAATTGGAAGGCCATTGTCACATTGATCGTTCTAACTTCTTTGTTTTTATCGGGATGTATGTATCCATCTGAGAAGTTAGCGGAAAATCAAATCCCATATACAGACCAAATCGCTGCAGTTCAACAAGCAGTAAATTCTTTTAAGGAGGATAATGGCGGAATCTTGCCGATAAAAACAAGAGACGCTGAGACTCCAATCTATCAAAAATATCCAATTGAATTTAAAAAATTAGCTCCTAAATATATTGCAGAGCCTCCAGGGAACGCGTTTGAAAGTGGCGGGATATTTCAATATGTCCTAGTCGATGTAGAAACCAATCCAACTGTAAAACTATTAGATTTGAGAATGGCTGATACCATTCGGGATATTAATCTTAGGATAAAATCCAACGGTTACCCGCAATATAAAGAAAAAATTGCTGATAATGTATATACAATTGATTTTAACGAATTGGGGTATAAGCAGGAGCCGTACGCCATTAGTCCATACTCGAATCAAAATCTGCCGCTTATAGTAACGACAAATGCGGAGGTCTACGTCGATTACCGTCAAGATTTATTTCAGGAACTGAAGAAAACGGACGAGAAGGTAATACCAGGCGAGGATATTCGTAATATTCTTGTAAAAGATTCGATGTTTGTTCCCGCCTATTCTTTACCGTATACAGTGGATTCTAAGACTAAAGAACCAGTTTTTTTAAAGCAATAAGTAATATCAAATAGTCATAACCCTTCTCCTTCGAAATATATTGTAGGAGTAGGGTTTTTTTTGGTTATATAAATGCCATATACCAGTTCGGTTAAAGATATACGGTTTGGGTGTCTCTCCCGTGTTACTTTTTCCATAAACCCTCATTCAATCAACTGTTCAGACACAACAGATACTAGCATATTCAAGAAATAAATAGTTAAGGGGGTAAAAAAATTTCAAAAAACTGTCATAACAATGTAGGACAACGTCATAAATATATATTGTCCAAAAATATCTTGATGGATAATATTATCCCACTTTACTCTATGATCGGGAGGGGATCACTTGGAAAAGGTTGATATTTTCAAAGATATTGCCGAAAGAACTGGCGGTGATATTTATTTAGGAGTAGTAGGTGCTGTTAGAACAGGAAAATCCACATTTATTAAAAAATTTATGGAGCTTGTGGTTTTACCCAATATAGACAACGAAGCAGAGAGATCTAGAACAGTGGATGAACTTCCACAAAGTGCTGCAGGGAAAACAATCATGACAACCGAGCCCAAGTTCGTTCCGAATCAAGCTGCTAGTGTGCATGTAGACGAAGGACTTAATGTAAATATTAGACTGGTTGATTGTGTCGGTTATACTGTACCAGGTGCTAAAGGGTACGAGGATGAAAATGGTCCTAGGATGATTACGACTCCTTGGTATGAAGAGCCGATTCCGTTCCATGAAGCGGCTGAAATTGGAACAAGGAAAGTCATTCAAGAGCATTCTACGATTGGTGTAGTGGTGACTACTGACGGTACAATTGGTGAAATACCAAGAAGCAATTATATCGAAGCTGAGGAAAGGGTGATTAATGAGCTTAAGGAAGTTGGCAAACCGTTTATTATGGTTGTAAATAGCGCTCAGCCATATCATCCGAGCACGGAAACACTTAGATCCAGCTTAGCCGAAAAGTATGACATTCCAGTATTAGCAATGAGTGTTGAAAGCATGCGTGACAGTGATGTACTTAACGTTCTGAGAGAGGCGCTTTACGAATTTCCAGTACTTGAGGTTAATGTTAATCTCCCTAGCTGGGTAATGGTATTGAGAGAGAATCACTGGCTGCGTGAAAGCTATCAAGAAGCAGTAAAAGAAACGGTCAAAGATATCAAGAGATTAAGAGATGTTGACCGGGTGGTGCAGCAATTTAGCGACTTTGACTACATTGAGAAAGCGGGATTAGCCGGAATTGAAATGGGTCAAGGTGTAGCAGAAATCGACTTATTTGCTCCAGATGAACTATACGATGATATTTTAAAGGAAATTGTCGGGGTAGAAATTAGGGGGAAAGACCATCTCCTTGAGCTTATGCAGGATTTTGCTCATGCAAAAGCGGAGTATGATCATATATCAGACGCCCTAAGAATGGTGAAGCAGACAGGTTACGGTATTGCCTCACCGTCACTATCTGATATGAGTCTAGAAGAACCGGAAATTATTCGCCAAGGCGCAAGATTCGGAGTAAGGCTGCGGGCTGTAGCTCCATCAATTCATATGATAAAGGTCGATGTTGAATCGGAGTTTGCTCCTATTATTGGTACTGAAAAGCAAAGTGAGGAGTTAGTTCGCTACTTAATGCAAGACTTCGAAGATGATCCTCTATCCATTTGGAATTCGGATATATTCGGACGCTCGTTAAGCTCCATCGTTAGGGAGGGTATACAAGCAAAACTATCCTTAATGCCTGAGAATGCGAGATATAAATTGAAAGAAACACTAGAGAGAATTATAAACGAAGGTTCAGGCGGTTTAATTGCAATAATTCTTTAATACTGGAGACTCCAATTTGGAGTCTTTTTTCTGTTTTTACAAAAATCAACAGCTAATTTAGTCAAAAATAGGAGGAATTTGTAGAAATGAAGAAAAGATTACCATTATTTCATGAAATATTCTTGATAAGCTTAAATGATTGTGATAATCTTTTAACAGATTCACGTTTAGTGCTTAAAACCTTTATATAATAAGGTTTTTTATTAAAAAGTAAATTAAAATATCAAAAAATGTAATTTTTAATTACTTTGCCAATAAAACCGCACTATGACGTATAGAAATTAGAAAAATTGTTTAGAAATGTAGATAAGTAATCTTATTTACGATTCTTAACTTACATTATTGGGAGGAGGTGAATAGCATGAACAAGACAGAACTAATTAACGCAGTTGCAGAAGCAAGCGAACTTTCTAAAAAAGACGCTACAAAAGCAGTTGATGCTGTTTTTGATTCAATTCTAGATGCATTGAAAAATGGTGATAAAGTCCAATTAATCGGTTTTGGTAACTTTGAAGTACGCGAACGTGCAGCACGTAAAGGACGTAATCCTCAGACTGGTGAGGAAATCGAAATTGGTGCAAGCAAAGTTCCTGCTTTCAAACCAGGTAAAGCACTTAAAGATGCAGTAAAATAATTACATAAATTTATTGCTTCGGCAAAAAGGTCATGGTAACGTCCATGACCTTTTTTCTATGTAACTTTGAATTTATTTAGTTCTCGCTGCGAGAGGCTAATAGGTCTAGCCGCTAACACTTTTCTCTTTATCTGCAGTTGTGCTAATATGTATTTGTCATATATACTTGTTTGATACAGTATAGGGGGAATATGCATGACTGAAGTGAATCGCACCCAAATTGAGGAAGCGGTGCGTTTAATATTAAAGGCGATTGGCGAAGACCCGACGAGAGAAGGCCTTGTTGATACGCCGAAACGAGTAGCAAAAATGTATGAAGAGGTCTTTAGTGGTCTGAAAGAAGATCCGAAGAAACATTTTGAAACCATATTCAGTGAAGACCATGAAGAACTAGTTTTGGTAAAGGATATCCCATTCTATTCCATGTGTGAACATCATCTTGTACCTTTTTTCGGAAAAGCACATGTAGCATATATACCTAAAAATGGTCGTGTAACAGGATTGAGTAAATTGGCAAGGGCAGTAGAAGCTGTTGCTAAGAGACCTCAGCTGCAGGAGAGAATTACCTCTACCATTGCTGATAGCATGATGGAAAAATTAAGCCCTCATGGAGTAATGGTGGTTGTCGAGGCAGAACATATGTGTATGACGATGCGCGGGGTAAAGAAACCAGGCTCAAAAACTGTGACAACAGCAGTTAGGGGAAATCTTGCCAATGATACAATTGCTCGATCAGAAATTCTAACATTAATTAAGAATTAAGTGGGGGATACTATGGAAAAGCGTGAAGCGCAAAGTAGTGACTTTGTTGTGATAAAAGCAATCGATGATGGAGTTAGTGTAATCGGTTTAACGCGGGGAACGGATACAAAATTTCATCATTCTGAAAAGCTTGATAAAGGGGAAGTATTAATTGCTCAGTTTACAGAACATACATCAGCAATAAAAATTAGAGGAAATGCAAAAATAATGACTCAATTTGGCGAAATTGAAAGCGAAATGAATAAATAACTGAGATCTTGTCTAATTCGTTCATGTTCATTATTTTTATGATTCTTATGCCCTGCGGTAGAAATGTATTTATTTTGTGAATTTCTGCCCATACATACGCTTTTATGATATAATTGTCACTGCCTTGTTTAAACAAAAGGAACAAAAAATATATAAATTCGGGGAAGCAAGGGTGATTATATTGCCAGACATTCGACAAAAGTTTACAGACATTAAGGAGCAAGTTGAGCAAAAAGTATTTCATCCTTACTTGCTAAAACATATCGAAATGCCTGTAATTGATGAAGATAAACTGCTTATTCTTGTATCCATTATGGATAGACTCGAATTGTCTTACAATGAGATAAAGAATTACGCAATGACAACAATGCTAATACAAATTGCCCTTGATACCCATGAGCATATATCGAATGCTGCTGTTGATGAAATTAATAGACAATTAACAGTCCTAGCTGGGGATTATTATAGTGGATTGTATTATAAACTGCTGGCTGAGTCAGAAGATATCAATATGATAAGAGAACTCTCCAGAGGTGTAAAAGAAGTTAATCAACATAAAGTATCCATTTATCAAAAAGAACTGGATGAAATAGAAAAATTAATGTCAAGTATAAAGAAAATTGAAAGCTCTTTACTCGTGAAATTCTCTGAATGTTTTAAAGTGGACTTATGGAATGAATTTATAATAAATTTATTTTTCTTTAAACGTTTGCTCCTCGAAAAAAACCGCTTCTTGGAAACTGGAAGCAGCTTCATGTTCGAATCGATGAAGGATCTTATTTTTACGAATAAAAATCTTTCAATTAAAAAATTATCAAATAATCAGCAAAGAGATTTGCTTGTGATTTGTGATCGTTATCTTGATTCTTCAAAAAAATTTCTAATAAATGGAATAAGTCAGCTCCCATATTTAAATGATATGCTTGAAGCTAGAATTACTTCGATCATTAATGAACATCAACCATTTGCGAAAACTTTAGTGGAAGAAGGGTAAGCATATGCAGCAATCCAAGGAACAGCGAGTTCATAAGGTTTTTGAGAAAATTTCCGATAACTACGACAAAATGAACTCTGTGATTAGTTTCCAGCAGCACATAAAATGGCGTAAAGATACGATGAAAAGAATGAATGTCAAGCCAGGTTCAAAAGCGCTGGATGTCTGTTGTGGAACAGGGGATTGGACCATTGCATTAGCTGAGGCCGTTGGTCCTTCCGGTGAAGTTACTGGATTGGATTTTAGTCAAAATATGCTAAATGTTGGGATTGAAAAAGTAAAGAGCATGGGTCTAAAGCACGTTAACCTAATCCATGGAAATGCCATGGAGCTGCCTTTTGCTGATAATAGCTTCGATTATGTAACAATAGGTTTTGGCTTACGAAATGTACCGGATTATCTTCAAGTGCTAAAAGAAATGAACCGTGTATTAAAGCCAGGAGGCATTGCAGTCTGCTTAGAAACCTCCCAGCCTACTCTTATTGGTTATAAACAACTTTATTATTTTTATTTCCGATTTATCATGCCGTTGTTTGGCAAATTATTTGCAAAGAGCTATCAAGAATATTCTTGGCTCCATGAATCTGCACGAAATTTTCCGGGTATGAAAGAATTAGCGCGGATGTTTGAGACTGCAGGCTTTAAAGATGTTTATTTTAAGCCATATAGTGGTGGAGCGGCAGCAGTTCATATAGGGTATAAAAAGTAAAACTTTTTGATATGTAAACAGGATGAAAAGCTGGTGAATACAAATGAAATTAAAGATGATGTATTCATTTTTGAATTCAGATATTAATATAATTGAGAAAAATTTAGAAGAGACAATCCAGGCGGATTCTCCTCTTTTGAAACGGGCTTCTTTGCACACCCTGCAGGCAGGAGGTAAAAGAATTCGGCCTGTTTTTGTTTTATTGGCTGGAAAGTTTGGCCAGTACGATATTAATGTGATGAAAAACGTTGCAGTTGCACTTGAATTGATTCATATGGCTTCTCTTGTGCATGATGATGTAATCGACGATGCGGATATTAGAAGAGGCCAGCCAACAGTTAAAGCAAAATGGGACAACAAGACTGCTATGTATACGGGTGACTTTATTTTTGCCCTTTCCTTAGAATTGATGAGCAAAATTAATAAGCCCTTAGCTCATAAAATATTGGCCCATACCATTGTTGAAGTATCTATTGGTGAAATCCAGCAAATCAAAGATAAGTATCGTTTTAATCAAAATCTTAGGGATTATTTGCGTAGAATTAAGAGAAAGACTGCCCTATTAATTTCTGCCAGCTGTCAGCTCGGTGCTATCACTGCTGGTGTTGATGAGACTATTCATAAAAAATTGTACCTTTTCGGATATTACGTAGGAATGGCATTCCAAATAACAGATGATATTTTGGATTTTACCTCGACGGAAGAAGAACTTGGTAAGCCAGCTGGCAGCGACTTACTACAGGGGAATATTACTGCTCCAGCTCTTTTTGCAATGGAAAATGATACAATTCGCCGTGAGATTGAAAAGGTTCACGAGGATATGGGACCTGATCAAATACAGAACATAATTTCCCTTATTAAAGAGTCAGGTGCTATTGAAAGATCCATCGCATTAAGCGATATGTATCTAGATAAGGCCCTAGAAGTACTAGAAGAACTCCCAGCTAATAAAGCAAAAAAAACACTGCGGGATATCGCTAAATATATTGGAAGACGCAAATATTAAGGAAAAGAGAGTGAAACCGTGGTTTACTCTCTTTTTTTATTTATTCACGTTTTGAAATCGCTTTCGACTTGCGAAATATTCGAAAAAATGGTAACATCTTCATGGATTGTCCCACTATGGCAATTATTATACATACTATATTAGGAGTGGAATACATGGAAAAAACATTTTTAATGGTGAAGCCTGATGGTGTACAGCGTAATTTAATCGGAGAGATCGTTGCTCGTTTTGAAAAAAAGGGCTTCCAATTAGTAGGCGCTAAATTAATGAGCATCCCGACTGAACTTGCTGAGGAGCACTATGGTGAACATAAAGAACGTCCATTCTTTGGTGAATTAGTAGATTTCATTACATCTGGACCTGTTTTTGCTATGGTTTGGCAAGGTGAGAATGTTATTGCAACTGCTCGTCAAATGATGGGTGCAACAAATCCTAAAGACGCAGCACCAGGAACAATCCGCGGCGATTTTGGCTTAACTGTTGGAAAGAATGTTATTCACGGTTCGGATTCACCTGCAAGTGCGGAGCGTGAAATTGGATTGTTTTTTAAAGAAGGCGGAGTTGTTGAATACTCTAAACTAGTTAACGAATGGATTTACTAATTTAGATAAAAGAGGCACTTGTATAGCATATACGGGTGCCTTTTTGTATGCGTATACATTTGAAAAAATAAAAATATTTTAGAAACAATAGTATACAAATAGAGTATCTGTTATTATCATTAGATAAATAATCATCTTGCAATTTATGCTATTTTCAGATAATTATACTAGGTTTATTAGTCTGTTTATGGTATATTTATAAAAATCCTTTAATGAGTTGAAGGGGGAAAGTGTAATGGGAATGAGATACTTAACAGCTGGAGAATCACATGGTCCAGAATTAACAACAATATTAGAAGGACTACCAGCAGGAATGCCTTTATTAGCGGAAGATATTAATACAGAGCTGGCAAGACGCCAGCAAGGATATGGCCGTGGAAGAAGAATGCAAATAGAGAAAGATACGGTTCAAATCACATCGGGAGTTCGTCATGGTCAAACACTTGGATCTCCTATTGCTTTAGTGGTTGAGAACAATGACTGGAAGCATTGGACTAAAATTATGGGAGCAGACCCACTAATTGAAGGTCAAGAGGATGAAGTAAAACGTAAAATAACTCGACCAAGACCTGGTCATGCAGACTTAAATGGTGCGATAAAATATGGTCATCGAGACATGAGAAATGTCCTAGAACGATCATCTGCGCGAGAAACTACTGTTAGAGTTGCTGCGGGTGCTGTTGCTAAGAAACTATTATCTTTAGTTGGTGTTACACTTGTTTCACATGTTGTCGAAATTGGCGGTATTAAGGCTAATGGCAACCTAAATTTATCAATTGATGAGCTAAAGGAGCGAACCGAGCTTTCACCTGTACGATGTGCAGACCCTGATGTAGAGCAGGAAATGATGAATGCCATTGACAATGCTAAGAAGAATGGTGATTCTATTGGCGGCGTTGTCGAAGTCATTGCAACTGGAATGCCGGCAGGTGTGGGCAGTTATGTTCAGTATGATAGGAAATTAGATGCAAAACTTGCAGCTGCTATCGTAAGTATCAATGCCTTTAAAGGAGTAGAATTTGGTATCGGCTTTGAAGCAGCAAGAAAGCCTGGAAGTGAAGTTCATGATGAGATTGTTTGGGATCAAGATAATGGTTATACACGAAAGACAAATCGTTTAGGCGGTTTTGAAGGTGGAATGTCCACTGGTATGCCGATTGTCGTTCGCGGAGTTATGAAGCCTATTCCAACGTTATACAAGCCGTTAATGAGTGTTGATATCGATACGAAGGAGCCGTTTTCTGCAAGTGTTGAGCGTTCAGATAGCTGTGCTGTACCTGCTGCAGCTGTTGTTGCGGAAAATGTTGTCGCATGGGAACTTGCTAATTCGCTTATCGATCAATTCTATAGTGATCGGTTTGATACATTCGCTGCTGAAATTAAACGTCAGCGTGAATACGCGAGGGAATTTTAATGGAGACCATTCAAATTCAAACAAGCTCCAAAAGCTATAATGTGTTTGTTGGCGAAGGCGTAAAAAATGAAATCAGCTCTTTTTTAAATAATCATTTTACAAAACTGACTAAAATATTAATTATTACAGATGAAACGGTTGCAAGTATTCATCTTGATAATCTATTAATGCTTCTGACTGAATGGGATCCAGTTGTTTTTACAGCTCCTAGTGGTGAAAAAGCAAAAACGTTCGAGGTATACTATGACGCCTTATCCACCGCATTAGAAAACCAACTAGACCGAAAATCTGTCATTCTTGCTTTTGGCGGTGGTGCAGTAGGTGACTTGTCAGGATTTGTTGCAGCCTCTTTTATGAGAGGTATACCATTTATTCAAGTTCCAACTACTATCCTTGCACACGATAGTGCTGTTGGTGGGAAAGTCGCTATTAATCATCCTCTGGGAAAAAATATGATTGGTGCTTTTCATCAGCCAGAGGCTGTTTTCTATGATTTAGAATTACTCCATACACTGCCTGAACAAGAAATTCGTTCAGGTTTTGCAGAGGTTATTAAACATGCACTTATTTATGACTCAGCCTTTTATGACTGGCTGAAAACAGATATTCATCATCTTGATTCGTTAACCACAGAACAATTATTCAAATCACTTACTAGAGGAATTCAAATAAAAAATGAATTTGTTTCTAAGGATGAGAAAGAAACGGGAATTCGTGCGTACTTGAATTTCGGACATACACTAGGACATGCCATTGAATCAGAAATGGGCTATGGGAATTTTACACATGGCGAAGCCGTAATGATTGGTATGATTTTTGCGTTAAAGATCAGTAAAGAGGTTTCAGGTCTAGCCTTTGATACAGAAGAGTTTATTACCTGGGTGCAAAGATTGGGATACCAAACAGAAATACCAGGTCACTTAACAAACGAGCACTTGCTGGCAAAAATGAAGCTAGATAAGAAATCAGCTGGTGGAACAGTGAAATATGTAGTATTAGAGCAAATAGGAAAACCAAAACTTTGTGAGCTTTCAGATGATTTTTTAATAACACAGCTCGAGAATTTCAAATAACAAGGGGGGCTTTTCATGATTCGAGGGGTGAGGGGAGCAATCACCGTAGATTGTAATTCTGAAGAATCTATTTTAATAGCTACAGAAGAGCTTTTGAGACAAATAATTGAGGGTAACAATATTCTTCCAGAGCAAGTTGCTTCCGTATTTATATCAACCACTGAGGACCTAAACGCTACTTTTCCTGCAAAGGCAATGCGTAAGTTTGCTGGCTGGACCTTTGTACCAGTTATTTGTATGAGAGAATTGCCAATACCTAATTCATTGCAAATGTGTGTTAGAGTTATGATGCATGTAAATACAGCTGTACCGCAGGAAGAAGTTGTACATGTTTATTTAAAAGGGGCAACGGTATTGAGACCTGACTTAGGCAATAGTGTTGCCAAATAGGCGTTTAATTTCAAGTTAATAAAAGGATGGAGTGTAGAGAAATGAGATGGAAAGAGCAATTATTAACACTGACTCCATATCAGCCAGGAAAATCAATTGAGTCAGTTAAAAAACAATATAATTTAGAACAGATTGTTAAGCTTGCATCAAATGAAAATCCTTTCGGGTGTTCAAAAAACGTTCTTTCTGCCTTACAAAGTCACCAGCCAGGCTTTGCTATTTACCCTGATGGCTACATGACAAGCTTAAGGGAAGCTGTAGCTTCTTTTTTAAAGGTAGGTCAAGATGAACTAATATTTGGTAATGGGTCGGATAACATTATTCAGATTATTTCACGGGCTCTGCTGCACCCTGGTGCCAATACCGTAATGGCGACACCTTCCTTCTCACAATACAAACATAATGCGATAATTGAAGGAGCAGAAATAAGGGAAATTCCATTACTTGATGGTCAACATGATTTAGAGAAGATGTATGCTGCGATTGATGAGAATACTAATGTTGTCTGGGTTTGCAGTCCTAATAATCCGACAGGTACATATGTCCCAGAAAGTAAATTAACACCATTTCTGGATAAAGTTCCTTCCGATGTTTTAATCGTGTTGGATGAAGCGTACTATGAATATGTATTTGCAGATGATTACTATGATTCAATTGAATTAACAAGAAAATATCCAAATTTAATCGTACTGCGAACTTTTTCGAAAATTTATGGTCTTGCATCACTAAGGGTCGGCTATGGTGTTGCCAACCGGTCAATCATTCAAGCTTTGGAACCTGCAAGAGAACCTTTTAATGTTAATTCATTTGGACAGGTAGCTGCAATCGCTGCACTTTCCGACCAAGAGTTTGTTCAAGATTGTAAAAAGAAAAATAGACAAGGTTTGACTCAATTCTATGATTTCTGTGAGAGACATAATCTAAGCTATTATCCTTCTCAAACAAATTTCGTTTTAATAGATATTAATGCAGATGCTAATCAAGCGTTCCAATTTTTATTGGAAAAAGGCTATATTGTAAGATCAGGGAGTGCGTTAGGATTTCCTTCTTCTTTAAGGATTACCGTTGGCTCTGCAGAGCAAAATGATGGGGTGCTAAAAGCATTAGGAGAATTTTTAACGCAACAAAATACAGCGAAACTCAAGTTGAACTAGGGGGACTACCAATGAAAGGCCGAGTTTTTGTTATTGGGCTTGGGTTAATTGGCGGTTCTTTAGCTTTATGTATTAAGAAAGAACATAAAGATGCTATCCTAATAGGCTATGATATCAATCAAGAACAAGCTAGACTTGGTAAAATGCTAGGTGTTATTGATGAAGTGGCTAATGATATCGTTGAAGGTGCTAAAACCGCTGATTTAATTATTATTTCCGCTCCAGTAATCGAAACGGAAAAGATTATTCACTTATTGTCAGAGCAATCGTTAAATCCAGAAGTAATTATTACGGACACCGGAAGTACAAAAAGTAAAATTGTGGGCAATGCTGCAAGCCTAAGAAAAAAAGGATACACCTTTATCGGCGGCCATCCGATGGCTGGTTCCCATAAAAGTGGTGTGTCTGCTGCAAAAGAAATTCTTTTTGAAAATGCCTTTTATCTATTTACGCCAGAGGACCATATTGAAGACTCCAAGGTGGAAAGGCTAAAGGAATGGCTCAAGGGTACAAATGCCAAATTTTTAACCGTTACCCCAGAAAATCATGATTACTTAACAGGAATTGTTAGTCATTTCCCTCATATCATTGCTGCGTCGATTGTCCGTCAAACGGAAAGGTTAGCAGAAGGTGAGAGTCTTATTCCACGTTTAGCGGCAGGAGGCTTTAGAGATATTACTAGGATTGCTTCGAGCAGCCCGGCAATGTGGAAGGACATATTACTGCATAATCGCAAGGTTTTGATAGAATTAATCGATAAATGGAAGGAAGAAATGGATTGGGTGAAGGTGTTACTCGAACAGGAGAATAGTGAAGAAATTTTCCGCTATTTTCTGCAGGCGAAGCAATACCGTGATGGTCTCCCGGTAAGAGAAAAGGGAGCCATTCCTGCATTTTACGATTTGTTTGTTGATGTTCCAGATTATCCTGGTGTTGTTTCAGAGGTTACAGGATACTTAGCAAAAGAAAATATCAGTATTACAAACATCCGCATACTAGAAACTAGAGAAGACGAAATTTATGGAGTCCTAGTCATTAGTTTTCAAACAGAAGAGGATCGTGGGCGGGCAGAAAGATGTATTCATGCCTGTTCAAGCTATGCTACATCGATTGGAACATAATTTGATTTGAATATAGGTGATGAAATGGAATTAATAGCATTAAAGCCAACACTGAAGGGTTTAAAGGGCAGTATTGAAATACCTGGAGATAAATCAATTTCACATCGTTCTGTTATGTTTGGTTCGATTGCCCAAGGTATAACAAGGGTGACAAATTTCCTGCCGGGCGATGATTGTTTAAGTACTATTTCTTGTTTCCGAAAGTTAGGAGTCGTCATTGAAGAAAGTGAAGAAGGTCTAACGATTTATGGGAATGGATTTGATGGATTAAAAGAACCTAACGAACTATTGGATGTTGGAAATTCTGGAACAACCATACGGCTATTGTTAGGAATTTTAGCGGGAAGACCATTTTACTCAGCACTTATAGGTGATCAGTCGATTGGAAAAAGACCGATGACTAGGGTAACGGAGCCATTAAGAACGATGGGGGCAAAGATCGACGGCAAAAAGAATGGAGAATTTACTCCACTTAGTATTCGCGGTGGACATCTAAATCCAATTACCTATAATATGCCAGTAGCAAGTGCTCAGGTGAAATCTGCTTTAATCCTTGCGGGTCTTCAAGCTGATGGAGAAACAACCATAATCGAAAAAGCTGAATCACGCGATCATACAGAAAGAATGATTCGTAAATTCGGTGGGGAAGTCGGGAAGGATAACCGTAAAATAACGGTAAAAGGAGGTCAAAAGCTAATTGCTTCTGATATTCTTGTGCCAGGGGATATTTCCTCAGCTGCGTTTTTCCTTGTTGCAGGTGCGATTGTGGAAGATAGCGAAATTCTTTTAAAGAATGTGGGTCTAAATCCGACTAGAACAGGGATTATTGAGATTATGAATCAAATGGGAGCTAATTTGGAAATTCACAACAATGATGAAAATTCGTTTGAACCAGCTGGTGATATTACAATTAAGACTTCCAATCTAAGAGGAACTGTTGTTGAGGGAGATGTTATCCCAAGATTAATTGATGAAATCCCAATCATTGCTCTACTAGCGACACAAGCTGAAGGGAAAACAATTATTAAAGATGCATCCGAGCTCAAAGTGAAAGAAACCAACCGAATTGATACTGTCGTTCAGGAATTAACAAAATTGGGTGCTTCAATAGAAGCCACTAATGATGGTATGATCATTAATGGTGGAACTACCCTTAGAGGTGGAAAAGTATCCAGCCATGGTGACCATAGAATTGGAATGATGCTCGCAATCGCTTCGTTGCTATGTGAGGGCCAAGTAGAGCTAGAAGATCCAGAAGCAATCTCAGTTTCGTATCCGAATTTCTTTAACCATCTAAATAGCCTGAAAAACTAAAGCTGCCTTTGTGCAGCTTTTTATGTCTTTATTTTCCGGTTCTAGTTTTTAAGGATCATTCATAGCTTGTCTTAAAGAAGTATAGCTGTGAAAAGGGTGGTAGGATGGGTTATATTATCGAAAATGCTAATATTTTAAAGGAGAAGAAACTTTCAACATCATCACTATTGATTGAAGGAGAGCACATTACTGCAAAGAAAGAACATATACACCATAATAAATTAATAAAGATGAATGCAGAGTCTTATATCATGACCCCTTCTTATGTACTTTTAGATACAAGAATACCTCTTAATGCCGCCTTTCAAGAATTTCGAGCATACATGGTTGAGAAATTTCTTATGAAAGGATGTACCACATTATTTACCTACAGTTCGATCACGTACGAAAGTGAATTAACAGAAAAGATCAGAGAAACTAAAACGGCTCTCATTAGCAGTCCCGTCGATTTTCTCATAAGTGTAAAAATTCCATTGCGTCTTTTAACTCCCTCATTTATAAGGAAATGTAAAAAAGAAAGGGTGCCTGCCATCTTTATCGATGTAGAGGACCTTGATGAACTAAACAATATGCCATGGGGATGGATTAAAGAAGCACTTTTTCCTTATAATTGTCCGCTTGTTCCATTAATTTCTAATCACCTAAAGAAGGATGCTAAAAGGGCCATGTCGAAATGGAAGGATATAATGGAAAATCAAAAAATTCCTGCCATCTTACAAGAAATAAAAGAGAATCAGCCATTGTCCATTTCAGTATTAAATAAAATTGGCTTATATCCCCAAAAAGCAAGTTTATTGCATGGAGCTGAAGTAAGCTATAATCTATTTCATAAGGCTGAAGAAATCATCAATGTTGATGAAGTGGAATTATTTCATTATCATAGTGATAGACTTCTAGTTACAGTTCATAAAGGTAAAGTAGTACGTGCAGGGGAAGAGGTTTTATTTAAACCTGGATATGGAGAATATGTTAGGGTACGAACTCCATCTTATTTTGCACTTTAGAATTTAGTTTGCATGCTTTTTTCTTATTTTTTGTTCCTAAAAACTGCAAAGTTTAAGAAAAGAGCCTTAGTTAATTAAGGGAACCGAGAGGAAAGAGATAATGGACAGAGTAAATAAAATTATTACAATGTTGGAAAACGGCCAACATAATGAGGCCATAAATGAATATAATGTTGTATTAACAAAAGGTCAGCCCGATGAAAAATTCCTTCTTGCTGAAGAAATGTTCCAATTTGGATTTTTAGATGAATCTAAGGTACTGGTTGAAAACCTATTAACCATTTATCCTGAAGAGGGTGAACTGCTCGTCTTACTGGGTGAAATATTAGTGGACGCCGGCGATGAGGAACAAGCAATTCTTGAATTAGAAAAAATCTCCGAACACGACCCCAGCTTTGGACAATCTCTCTTGCTGTTAGCAGACTTGTATCAAGTTCAAGGTTTATATGAGGTATGTGAAAGAAAACTGCAGCAAGCAAAGGATATATTGCCAGATGAGGTTATCATTGATTTTGCACTTGGTGAACTCTACAGTGACCAAGGTGAAGTAACGAAAGCGCTAAAGTCATATGAGGCTGTTTTAAAGGAGCAGCAAGAGGTTGCAGGAGTTAGTATTTATCAGCGAATGGCTGAGCTTCTAAGTGCCTCTGGTGAATTTGAAGAAGCTCTATTCTATTACGACAAAGCCATTGATGAGAAATTGGAAATTAACACACTATTTGGTTATGCTTTTACAGCACTTCAAGCAGGATATAATCGAACTGCCATCGAAAGATTCGAGGAATTAAAAGGGCTGGACCCAGAATACCATTCCCTATATCTACATCTGGCCAAGGCATATGAACGGGAAGAAGAACTTGATAAAAGCTTAAACATAATACAAGAAGGTATTAAGCAGGATGAATTTAATAAGGATTTATTTTTCTTTGGCGGCAAAATAGCCATTAAGCTCACACAGCCAGACCTGGCAGAACAATATTTCCGTGAGGCACTTGCTTTAGATCCAGGCTTTACTGAAGCAGCACTAACATTAAATAAGCTTTTCTTTCAGCAAGAAAGATACGAAGCTGTAATTGATTTGATTTCACAGCTGGACTTTGTAGAAGATGAAGAACCCCAGCTCTTATGGGATTCCGCCCTTGCCTACGATAAGTTAGAGGAATATTCCGTGGCATTAGACAAATATGAAAGTGCATATACTTTTTTTAAGAATAATGAAGCATTTTTGAACGATTATGGTTATTTTTTAATTGAAGAAGGAAAAATCGACCTTGCTGCCGAAATTTTTAAACAGTTACAAAAAGGTGATCCCACAAATGGAGAGTATGCTGATTTGCTTGACCGTCTAATTAGTAGAGAGAATTAATAAAAAGCTGAATATACAGAGGAGGGAAACTATCATATGGCAACCCCTGTTTCTGTCAACGAGAAAAAGGACTTTATTCGCTGGTTTTTAAATCATTATCAATTAAAACGAAGAGAGTGTGTTTGGATTCTGAATTATTTAATGAGTCACGACCAATTAATGGAGAAGGTTCATTTTGTAGAGCAAGCACAGTATTGTCCGCGTGGGTTGATCATGTCAACTCACTGTGTTGATAAGGTACCATTTCGCTTTTATAAAGAGAATGTTATGACAACTGATGCTGAAAAATCCTTTCATGATATTCGGTTAAATCGTGACGAAGATATTTTTATTCAATTAAACTTTCATGCTTCCAATCAAGCGCACCAGTACGCGGCTGTATTAGAGGAAAATCCATTTGTTCCTAAACACCTTCAAGTAAATGAGAAAGACGGAATTATAGCAGAACAATTTCTGCAAAACAGTATTGAGCGTTTCCAACGCGAAAAGCTGCTTCAATTAATTGACGAAGCCCTTGATAAACAGGATAAAAAGGCCTTTAGTGACTTAACCGAAAAGCTTAATCAACTTAAGGAAGCAGAGGAAAATGGAAGCTTGCGATAAGCAGGCTTCTATTTTTTATGTTAACTGAATTTTTTCTCTCTTTTCCTTTTATGTTTTATTTAAAAAAATGATATGATAGAGCTAATGAATAAAAGGGGAGTGTATAAATGAAGTGGGTTTCAAAGGATATAGAAACATATTTATCCGCAAAGGAATATGTGGATACGGCAGTAATCCCATTGTATTCTGTTTCATTTGGGAATGAAATGAAACAATCTGCCTCAAGCGCAGAATTTATAACGTTACTAACCAATTACCTTGAGAGACAGTTTACTGGAAGACTTATGTTGGTGCCTCCGTATACATACTTAAAAAGTGATCAGTATGAGGATATAATGAATGGATTGAAGAAGTGGGAAGAGAAAATAGAAAAAAACGAGTTTAAACATATATTTTACATAACGTCTGAAATTGAGTGGAAAAACGTTGAGGACGAGCTTAAAGGTTCATTAATTTGGCTTCCATCCCTGCCGCTTGAGTATTTGAATGAATCACAAAAGATGTCCATGATTGAGAGTCAAGTAAAACAGCTTCTTACCCTTTTTACACAAAAGTGGCATGAAAATTTGTAATTCTTTGCTGATTAACATGTTTTTAAAATAGTATGATATTGACCTAGGATAAAGATTGATATATCATGGTTATGTCCTAGTTTTATATGTGTTTAAATTATGTCCGATGGACTTAACTTGTGAATAGAGGGGGGATAAGCATGAGTAAGCATCGCGTATCAAGAAGACAATTTTTAAGCTATACTTTGACTGGTGTAGGTGGATTTATGGCAGCAGGTATGTTAATGCCAATGGTTCGTTTTGCCATTGACCCTGTATTAAAGGCCGAAGCAGGTGGAGATTTTATTGCAACTCCATTGAAAATTAAAGACATCACTGCGGAACCACAACGAGTTGATTTCACGTTTGAGCAAAAGGATGCTTGGTATACTTCAGAAGTTACAAATACGGCATGGGTTTATAAGGATGAACAAGATAACATTGTTGCCCTTTCTCCAGTTTGTAAACACTTAGGTTGTACTGTTGGTTGGGCATCAAGCGAGGACCATCCGGATCAATTCTTCTGTCCATGTCACTTTGGACGTTATACAAAGGATGGAACAAACGTAAAAGGTACTCCACCACTAGCACCACTTGATGTATATCCAATTCAAGAAAAAGACGGTTTACTTTACTTAGGTAAAGCTGAACCACGGACAAAGGAGGCGTAATCATTGTTAAACAAAATTTACGATTGGGTAGATGAACGTTTAGATATTACGCCTTTGTGGCGCGATATCGCAGACCATGAAGTCCCTGAGCATGTAAACCCTGCGCATCATTTTTCGGCGTTCGTTTATTGCTTTGGCGGTCTAACGTTTTTTGTTACGGTAATTCAAATTCTTTCTGGTATGTTCTTAACCATGTATTATGTACCAGATATCAAAAACGCGTGGGAATCTGTATTCTATCTTCAAAATGAAGTAGCTTTCGGACAAATCGTACGCGGTATGCACCACTGGGGTGCTAGTTTAGTTATTGTAATGATGTTCTTACATACATTACGCGTTTTCTTCCAAGGCGCTTACAAAAAACCACGTGAACTTAACTGGATTGTTGGAGTTCTCATTTTCTTCATCATGCTTGCATTAGGTTTAACTGGTTATTTATTACCTTGGGATATGAAAGCGTTGTTCGCAACAAAAGTTACACTTCAAATTATTGAAGCAGTTCCGTTTATTGGTGTTTACCTTAAAACGTTACTATCGGGTCATGAGACCATTGTTGGTGCTCAAACCCTATCTCGTTTCTTTGCGATTCACGTGTTCTTCTTACCTGCTGCGTTATTTGCTTTAATGGCAGCACATTTCATGATGATTCGTAAACAGGGTATATCAGGACCACTTTAATACTAATTTGATACCCAAAATTTTTAGCTTAATTTACGAATAAAGGAGGGGGATTGTTCGATGCATCGCGGTAAAGGGATGAAATTCGTAGGTGACTCACGTGTGTTGGCACCTGAGGCTCGTACGAGTAAAAATATTCCAAAAGATTACTCAGAATACCCTGGTAAAACAGAGGCGTTTTGGCCTAACTTCCTTTTGAAAGAATGGTTGGTAGGGGCAGTATTTCTTGTCGGCTTTTTATGTTTAACTGTTGCACATCCGAGTCCACTTGAAAGGATTGCGGATCCATCAGATACAGGTTATGTACCAATGCCAGACTGGTATTTCTTATTCTTATACCAATTACTTAAGTACGAATTTGCAGCAGGACCTTATACAGTAATTGGAGCAATGGTTATCCCAGGACTAGCTTTTGGAGCATTATTACTAGCACCGTTCATCGATCGTGGACCTGAACGTCGTCCAAGTAAACGTCCATTAGCAACTGGTTTTATGTTGTTAGCGCTGGCTGCAATTACATTTTTAACATGGCAGGGTGCTTCTACCCATGACTGGGAAGCAGCAAAGGAATATGGTAAAATCGTTGCTGACGTTGAAATTGATAAAACCTCAGAAGAATATAACATTGCTTCAGAAAATACTTGTATCACTTGTCATGGAGACAGCTTCCAAGGTGGAGCTGGTGCCCCAACGTTGATTGAAACAGGACTTACTGCTGAGGAAATTGCGACAATTGCAAAAGAAGGTAAAGGAGCAATGCCTGCAGGTGTCTTTAAGGGTGATGACGATCAGCTTAAAAAGCTATCTGAATACATCGCAAACTTAGGGAAATAATAACAGATTGTAAAAAAGCTGACGGATTTTCGTCAGCTTTTATTATTAAAAGAAACGAGGAATAGAAGTGAAATGGATATATCCTCTACTGGCCAACAAGTCATTTATATGGTTATTGCTTTTAGTTAATATTGCAGGGACCATTTACGGGTATATATGGTATGGGTGGCAGTTAAAAGAAACGCCCCCTATTTTCCTTATTTTTGTACCTGATAGCCCTACTGCTAGTTTATTTTTCGTTTTTGTTCTAGTGGCGTTTCTTTTGAAAAAGAATTGGCCGCTTATAGAGGCACTTGCGATTGTCACTTTATTTAAATATGGAATATGGGCTGTGGTGATGAATCTTCTAGTCTTTTTCGTTCAAGGCGAGTTGGATTGGATCGGCGTTATGTTAATATTTTCTCATTTTGCTATGGCGGTTCAAGCATTACTGTATTCCCCTTTTTATCGATTTAGATGGTGGCATTTGATTGTTACAGCGCTATGGACTTTACATAATGATGTGATAGATTATGTCTTTTTCATGCTCCCTCGTTATCACATGTTAAATGATTTTACACCGCAAATTGGATATTTTACCTTTTGGCTATCGGTGTTGTCAGTAGGAATTGGTTATTATTTTGTCTTACGACCGAATCGATTTAAACTTACTATTTAAAAACTAGAATGAAAATAGTTTTAGATAGGATAAAAGATGGTCTAACCTTGTCCAACCCTTCATACATTTTAATAGTAATGATAGGGGGGACAAGGTTTGAAGTACAAATGGGTTCTAATATTTTTCATTGTCATTATGCTCTCTCCCATGGCGGTTAGTGCGAATTTGCAAACACCGATAGAGAAGCTTGATAATATCTCTGATGAAGCACTTCAAATGATAAAGTTTCAGAGGTATGAGGATGGTAAAAAGCTTTTAAGTTATTTTTCAGAGCAGTTCTCAGACATCTCAAAAAAAGAACATCCCTTTACGATGGATGAATTAAGAATTATTACCGTATCTCATGACGAGGCAATGGAGGCGGCAGCCAGCACAAATATGGAGTACGAGGAAAGAGTTAAAAGACTTACCAAGTTTCGTTTAGTGGTTGATGCGATTGCTACGAGTCATCAGCCATTATGGACTGAAATGAAGAATCAAATTTTAACGGCATTCCATGAAGCGAGAGAAGCAGCAAATACAGGTGATTCTGCACATTTTCATTCAAATTTCAATAATTTTATGGCCTTATACAATGTTATTTATCCAAGTATGAAAATTGATGTTTCAGCAGAGAATATTCAAAGAATAGACGCACGCATCAATTTTATTGATGAATATCGTTCAGAGGTTGTTAACAACGTTAAAAGCCAACAGGAATTAGAAGGTCTAGAAATGGATTTAAAGAATCTTTTTGAAAACATGGATGAGGATGAGGCAGACCCATCACTGTGGTGGGTAATCATATCTACAGGAAGCATTATCATTTTAACTCTTTCTTATGTAGGTTGGAGAAAATATCAGGGTGAAAAGGATATGCGAAAAAATCGTTCTAGAGTGCATAAGGATTAAGTTTGAACTTCACGTAGATGATTACACCTATAGAAGTACTGGAGGTTCAAAATGGGATTTTTAATTTATTTTCTTATTGTTATGTTGGTACCCTTATGGGCTCAATTTAGGGTGAAGGGTACTTTTGTAAAATATTCTCGTGTAGCTAATTCCAGCTATCGTACAGGGGCAGAGGTAGCGCGGGAAGTGCTTAATGCAAACGGGCTTTTTGATGTAGGGGTTGAAGAGGGAAGAGGATTTTTAAGTGATCACTATGATCCAAGGTCGAAAACGGTGAGGCTTTCCCCTGAAAATTTTCGTGGTCATTCCATAGCTTCTACTGCCATTGCAGCCCACGAGTGTGGACATGCTATACAAGACGCACAGCGTTATACATTTTTACGGTTCCGTCATGCTTTAGTACCTGTGGCAAATATTGGATCTAATTTTTCTTGGGTACTTGTTTTGATGGGGATTTTTTTTCAAATGAGCGGACTTTTGTTAGCTGGTATTGTATTCATGGCAGCGGCTGTACTTTTTCAATTGATTACGTTACCGGTTGAATTTAATGCCTCCAATCGTGCAATGGACCAAGTAGTTTCATTAGGGTTAATCCGTAATGAGGAAGAGCGGAATGCTAGAAAGGTTTTAAATGCTGCAGCCTTAACCTATGTAGCAGCAGCTGCGGTAGCTGTTTTAGAGTTATTGAGGCTAGTCCTTATCTTTACTGGAATGAATAGAAGTAATGAATAAAAGCAATGTCCAGCTGGACATTGCTTTTTAAATTTCAATTGGTTTTTTATTTTCATCTAGTGTAAAACCTTCTCCGTGGACATCATGGACAATGGTAACCGAAACAAACGCATGTGGGTCAACGGAAGTAATTAAATTTTTCAAACGTACAATCTCATTTCTAGCCACAACACAGTATAAAACTTCACGTTCCATTTTTGTAAAAGATCCATACCCCTTAAGAACGGTGACACCACGGTCCATTTCAGCCATAATCTTTTTGGCGATATCATCATTTCTTTCAGAGACAATCATCGCACCTCGGGCGGTATAGGCCCCTTCTTGGATAAAATCAATTACTCGTGCTCCAATAAATACAGCGACCAGTGTATACATCGCCTCTCTATAATTGAGATAGGTAAGAACAGAAGCCCCAATCACACATATATCAAAGATGAACATGGTCCTCCCCATGCTCCAGCCTGCATATTTCTGAACAAGTCTTGCTATGATGTCTACTCCACCTGTTGTACCACCATAGCGAAAGATAATACCTAAACCAATTCCTAGAAAAACACCTGCAAATAGTGCTGCCAGCAACAAGTCGTCCTTCAGCGGCATGTCGATAGAATAACGTTGGAATATCCATAAAAATAGGGAGAGGCCAACAGTACCAAGCATTGTATAGAGGAAAGAGTTTCTCCCAAGCAATTTCCATCCAATAAAAAAGAGCGGGATGTTTAAAATTAAGTTTGTATAAGATGGATCCCATTTGAACATGAAATAAAGAAGAAGGGTTATACCTGTAAAACCACCTTCAGCAAGTTTATTTTGCATATTAAAATGAACCAGTCCAAAAGACATAATTGCTGTTCCAACTAAGATAAATAAAACATTTTTAATTTTAAGACCAAATATCATGATTTCTCCTCCTTTGCCAAATATTCCCCAGCCAGCGGCTTTTATTATAGCGAATTAACAATAGAAGAGCAATTTTAAGCAGGAAAGTTTATACGTAAGGGCTGTTTTCTAAAAGATTGTTGTTAAAATCTTAAAGCCGATTTTAACGTAGAAATATCTATTTTGTGCTTTAGATTTAGTTTGCAGGCTCTTATCTTATTTAAATTTTGTTCCAAAAAAGCATCGGAGCTTAAGAAAAGAGCCTACTTGATATAAAAATATTTGTAAAACGAACCTATTTTCGCTAATGTATTTAGTAGAAGCTTTTGTAATTATCAAAAGAGGTGAATGGGTGTGCCCAAAGGGAAGTCTATCAAAGATTTACAGACGGAAGTAGATACATACATAAGTCAATTTAAAGAAGGTTATTTTAGTCCATTGGCAATGGTGGCACGTCTAACAGAAGAGCTAGGAGAACTTGCTAGAGAGGTCAATCATTATTACGGTGAGAAGCCAAAGAAATCCAGTGAAACCGAAAAGGCTATTGAGGAGGAACTTGGAGACCTTCTTTTTGTTATTATTTGCCTGGCCAATTCATTAAATATTGACTTGGAAGAGGCGCATAATTATGTCATGAATAAATTTAATACGAGAGATAAGGATCGTTGGACGAGGATAGAAAATATCAGTGAGGAGAGTAAATGAATGAATAGCGTAAAAATTATAATTGCGGGACCTCGTGGCAGGATGGGGAGTGAGGCAGTAAAAATGGTAACAAATACTGAACATTTTGAACTAGTGGCAGTAGTTGACCATAAATATGACGACCACATGTTAAGTGACCTGGACGGTTTCCAGTCTATTAAAAATGTTCCCATTTACTCAACCATCGAAAAGGGTCTTCAAAGTGCTCAGTGTGATGTATTAATTGACCTTACTACACCTGAAGTTGGAATGCATCATGCGAGAACAGCTCTGCAGTATAACGTGAGGCCAGTTGTAGGAACCACTGGGTTTACAAAAGCAGACTTAGAGGAGTTGGAGCGTATTTGTAAGGACAAGAAGTTAGGGTGTATAATAGCCCCAAACTTTGCACTTGGTGCTGTATTAATGATGAAGTTTTCGCAAATGGCTGCAAAATATTTTAATGATATTGAAATCATCGAACTTCATCATGATCAAAAATTGGATGCTCCATCCGGAACTGCGGTTAAAACTGCTGAAATGATGGCAGCTGTGAGAGAATTTAAAGAACAGGGGCATCCTGATGAGAAAGAAACAATCAGTGGCGCTAGGGGTGCAGAGTTTAATGGAATGCATATCCATTCTGTGAGACTCCCTGGGTTAGTTGCTCATCAACAAGTTTTATTTGGTTCAGATGGGCAAACACTATCGATTCGTCATGATTCCTACAATCGCGCATCCTTCATGTCCGGTGTGAAAATAGCAGTTGAGACCGTAATGAAGCAAGATGTTTTTGTTTATGGACTTGAAAATATTCTAGAATAGGAGTACTACCATGAATATAGCCTTAATCGCACACGATAATAAAAAAAATGATCTTGTACAATTTGCAACAGCCTATCAAACAATCTTTTCAAAGCACACGCTTTTTGCAACTGGGACTACTGGGTTGAGAATTCAAGAAGCAACAGGATTACCTATTACAAGATTTCAGTCTGGTCCACTTGGGGGAGATCAGGAAATAGGTGCAATGATCGCACAAAATAAAATGGATGCCATTTTCTTTTTTCGTGACCCGCTAACTGCGCAGCCACATGAACCAGATGTAACTGCACTTGTTCGTTTATGTGACGTCTATTCAATTCCTCTTGCAACAAACATGGGGACTGCTGAACTCCTGATAAGAGGTTTAGATGAAGGG
This sequence comes from Neobacillus niacini NBRC 15566, assembly GCF_001591505.1. Lineage (GTDB taxonomy): Bacteria > Bacillota > Bacilli > Bacillales > Cytobacillaceae > Neobacillus > Neobacillus niacini. The sequence goes on along the minus strand of NZ_BCVA01000001.1, from coordinate 46,646 downwards.
TTTCTAGAGTGGAGGAATATACTTCATAAAAACGGTGAAAGTGATGAACGTTAATCCCTTACATATACTAGCATTTGGAGCCCATGCCGATGACGTGGAAATCGGCATGGGAGGAAGCATTGCAAAACTTTCAGCGAGTGGAAAAAGGATAGGAATTTGTGATTTAACTGATGCAGATTTATCTTCAAACGGGACCATCGTATTAAGAAAGCAGGAAGCAAAGAAAGCGGCTGAAATATTGGGTGTGACTGAGAGATTGTCTTTGGGGTTGCCAGACAGAGGGCTCCTTCTTAAGGAAGAATTTATTAGAGAGATTGCTTCGGTCATTAGACGATTCCAGCCACAAGTTGTCTTTGCCCCCTATTTTGAAGACCGTCATCCTGACCATGGGAACTGCGCCCGCCTTGTAGAAGAGGCGGTCTTTTCTGCTGGAATAAGAAAATACCAAACGAAAAATGAAGAAGCACCTCATAAAGTTTCGAGGCTATATTTCTATATGATAAATGGATTTCATAAACCAGATTTCACCATTGATATTTCAGAGACAATAGAGCATAAAATAGCTGCTTTAAGGGCCTATAAAAGCCAATTTGAACAAACAGATAGTAGTGTTGAAACACCGCTTGTAAATGGGTATATAGAAACCGTTGAAGCAAGAGAAAGATTATTCGGTCAACAAGTTGGAGTTAAATTTGCAGAAGGTTTTAAATCAAATGTGCCAATCCTCCTGAATCGTGACTTGATTGGAGATTAAAAATGAGGAAATTAAAAATTGGAATTACCTGTTATCCCACGGTTGGCGGCTCTGGAGTCGTAGCCACGGAATTAGGAAAAATGCTTGCTGAAAAGGGACATGAAATTCATTTTATTTCATCGAGCATACCTTTTAGACTTAATCGAATGTATCATAATATTTTTTATCATCAAGTTGAAGTAAATCAATACTCTGTATTTCAATATCCACCTTATGACATTGCTTTAGCTAGTAAAATGGCAGAGGTTGCAAACAGAGAGAATTTAGACATTCTTCATGTTCATTATGCAATTCCGCATGCAGTTTGTGCAATATTGGCAAAACAAATGTCTAAGGTGGATGTTAAGATAGTCACCACCCTTCACGGGACAGATATAACGGTATTAGGTTACGATCCATCGCTAACTGAAGCCATTAAGTTTGGCATAGAGAAATCGGATGTTGTCACAGCTGTTTCAAGGTCTTTAATCAATCAGACTCATGAACTTATTCAGCCAGACAAACAAATCGAAACGGTTTATAATTTTATTGACGAGAGATTTTATCAAAAGAGAGAAGCAAATCATTTAAAAAAAGAATTTGGGATTCAAGATAACGAAAAGGTTGTCATCCATGTTTCGAATTTCCGGCCAGTTAAACGAGTTCAGGACGTTGTAAAGACATTTGCCAGAATATCAGCAGCGTTGCCGGCTAGATTACTTCTAGTAGGGGACGGTCCTGAAATGACTCCTGTGTGCAGGTTAGTCAAAAAATTAGGATTAACGGATAAAGTTCACCTGCTTGGGAAACAGGAAAACCTTGATGAGTTGTATTCAATCAGTGATTTAAAGCTTTTATTATCAGAAAAGGAAAGCTTTGGTCTGGTGGCGCTCGAAGCAATGGCATGCGGGGTGCCGTGTATTGGTACGAATGTTGGCGGAATGCCTGAAGTCATTCAGCATGGAGAAACAGGATACATATGTGAATTAGGGGATATTGAAGATATTTCTACAAAGGCAATCAGGGTATTAAGTGACGAACAATTACATCAGCAATTTGCTGCTAACGGAATTGCTGTGGTTAACACAAAATTTAGAGCACAAGAAATTGTCGGACAATATGAGCAATTATATTTTAAGCTCTTAAATTAAGGGTGATTTGAATGAGAGAGCCATTTTTAGCGGCAGTACCAGTTATAGAAAAGCTGGAATCTGCCGGGTTTGAAGCTTATTTTGTCGGAGGTTCTGTCAGAGACTTCCTTTTAAATAAGGAAATAAACGATGTGGATATTGCAACCTCAGCAACCCCTAGTGAAGTAAAGCAAATATTCCCAAAAACTGTTGATGTAGGAATTGAACATGGAACTGTTTTAGTCCTTTTTGAAAATCAGTCATATGAAATAACTACGTTTCGTAGTGAAGCAGAATATGAAGATTTTCGCAGACCGAAAGAAGTTTCATTTATTAGAAATCTGAGGGAAGATTTGCAGCGTAGAGACTTCACGATGAATGCGATTGCTATGGATAAGAATGGAAATCTTATTGATCCTTTTAATGGGAAAATTTCGATTTTGAACCAAGTCATACAAACAGTTGGAAAAGCAGTTGATCGATTTCAAGAGGATGCTTTAAGAATGATGCGTGCAGTGCGTTTTGTTAGTCAGTTATCATTCAAAATTGAAAAGGAAACGTTAAATGCATTGATTGACTTGGTACATTTACTTGAAAATATTGCGGTTGAACGAAAACAAGCTGAGTTTGAAAAATTACTTTGTGGTGATGATCGAAAGCAAGCATTAGAACTAATTCTTCAAACGAATATTTATTCCCACCTACCAGGTTTATCGGGTGGAGAAGACGGCATTAAATTAATGGTTGGGTACAAGCTTGAAAAATTAAACAAACGTGAAATGTGGGCATTGCTTGTTTACTGTCTGAATATCGAGAAGAAGGACATCGAGCATTTTCTCAGGGGCTGGCGAATCCCTTTGAAGGAAATCAGGGAGATTCAGCTTATACTTCAGTACCTGTATCAGAGAATCGAAACTAGCTGGTCCTTGTATGATTTATATACTGCTGGTAAAGAAGTTTTTGTTTCGTCTGAAATTCTATACCTTGTCATAAAAGGGATTGAGAATCAAAATACCATTCAGCATTATTTACAATTGTTTGAAAAACTTCCGATTAAAGATCGGTCAGAGATGGATGTCACAGGAAATGACCTAATGAATTGGTTTAACAAAACCGGCGGACCATGGGTGAAAGAAGTATTGTTAAGGGTTGAGCATGCTATTATAGCAGGTAAAATAGCAAATAATAAAAAAATCATAAAGGAGTGGCTGATGGAGTGCAATCACAACTAAGGAAAGATTTGCTTGATGCCTTCACAAATGCCGGGGAAGCCTACCTATCGGGGCAACGGATTGCAGAATTGATTGGCTGCTCCCGGACAGCTGTCTGGAAGCATATTGAGGAACTCCGTAAAGAAGGATTTGAATTGGAAGCTGTACGGCGTAAGGGATATCGGATTGTGAAAACACCCGAAAAAATCACAGCAGATGAACTTCGGCTTGGACTAAAAACAAATTTTATGGGTAAGAACGTTCACTATGAAGAAACCGTGGAATCAACTCAAAAAATTGCACAGCGGTTAGCTTTTGAAAATGCACCAGAAGGAACAGTTATTATTGCAGAAGAGCAGGTAGCTGGTCGTGGGAGAATGGATCGAAAATGGCACTCACCTAAGTATACAGGCATTTGGATGAGTATTATCCTAAGACCAAACATTCCGCTGCCAAAGGCGCCACAATTAACGCTATTAACAGCGGTGGCGATTGTTCAGGCGATCGAGGATCTTACAGGTCTGCTGCCGGAAATTAAATGGCCTAATGACATCCTCATTAGAGGGAAAAAGGTAACGGGAATATTAACGGAACTTGAAGCAGAAGCGGATCGTATCAATTCAATCATCATTGGAATCGGCATGAATGTTAACCAAACAAAAGAAGACTTTCCTAGTGAGTTGAAAGAGATTGCCACATCACTTTCTCTTGAAAAAGGGGAAAAAGTATCCCGTTCGGACTTAATCAAGGCGATTTTTCTGAATCTCGAAAAATTGTATCTCCTTTATCTTGAAGAAGGTTTCTTTCCTATCAAGCTTCTTTGGGAAGGGTATGCCATTAGTATTGGCAGGAAAATTACTGCCCGCACACTCTCTAATTCCATAATCGGTACCGCACAAGGAATTACAGATGATGGAGTTTTAATATTGGTTGATGAACATGGAAAAACACACCATATTTACTCAGCGGATATTGAGTTATAAAGATAGCGGTTATTGATGAAAAGAATTTCTTGCGGTTTTCTGAATTTTTTCTTATAATTCAAATAATGGGCGGTATCGCTTTCGAGCTGCACCTGAAACTGCTTTTTACAATTAAAAAAGGTTTCTGCCTAGATCCGTATAACGGACCGGGACAGAGGGATAAAACATGTAAAAGAGTACCAAGATCCTCTGCCTTCAGTTGGATCTTTTTATTTGCTCTTTTTTAACCCCTCTTCCTACTAAAAAGGAGGGAATGTTGATGAAGCAAAGTACAGATTTCTTGAAAATGAAAGAAAACAAGGAAAAAATCGTCATGCTCACTGCTTATGATTACCCATCTGCTAAGCAGGCAGAGCAAGCAGGAGTGGATTTAATTTTAGTTGGAGACTCTCTTGGTATGGTGGTACTTGGATATGATTCCACAGTGCCGGTGACGCTGGAAGACATGATTCATCACACAAAAGCGGTTAAACGAGGAGCTAAAGATACGTTTATTGTCGTTGATATGCCGTTCTTAACCTATCATTTATCAGTAAGGGATACGTTACAGAACGCCGGCAGATTAATTCAAGAGTCGGGGGCCCACGCTGTCAAGCTAGAAGGAGCAGATGATGTAATAGAACAGATTTCAGCGCTTACTAATGCTGGAATTCCGGTTTGTGGTCATCTTGGATTAACTCCGCAATCCGTGGGCGTATTAGGCGGTTATAAAGTTCAAGGAAAAGACGCGAAAGGTGCAATGAAATTACTGCAAGACGCAAAAAAATGTGAGGAAGCCGGGGCATTCGCTATTGTGCTAGAATGTGTACCTAAGCAGCTTGCAGAGGAAGTTGCAAAGAATGTAACCATTCCAATAATTGGTATCGGAGCAGGGGGAGAGGTAGACGGACAGGTACTCGTCTATCACGATATTTTAGGTTATGGTGTAGAGAGGGTGCCTAAGTTTGTAAAGCAATATTACTCCCTTAATCCGTTTATTCTTGAATCCATTCAATCCTATGTGAAAGAAGTAAAGTCGGAACAGTTTCCTGAAGATAAACACTCCTTTACGATGAAAGAAAGAGAGCTTAGTGGACTTTACGGAGGGTTAAAATGAGAGTTATTACCACGATACAAGATATGCAAACAGAAATTTTAAAACTGAAATCCCAATCTAAATCAATCGGATTTGTGCCAACTATGGGATTTTTACATGAGGGTCATTTAACTCTATTAAAAAGAGCGAGAGAAGATAATGAGATTGTTGTTTTAAGTATTTTTGTAAATCCGCTGCAATTTGGTCCGACAGAAGATTATTCAACTTACCCTAGAGATTTTGAGAGAGATCAATCATTAGCTGAGTGTGAAGGGGTAGACTACCTTTTTTATCCTTCAGCAAAAGAAATGTATCCGCATTCTTCTTCTGTTAGCGTAATTGTACAGGAACGTACCGATGTTTTATGCGGGAAGTCTAGACCGGGCCATTTTAATGGTGTAGCAACTGTTTTAACGAAGCTATTTAATATTGTGCTGCCAACAAGGGCTTATTTTGGCAAGAAGGATGCGCAGCAAGTTGCTGTTGTAGAGGGGTTGATCACGGATTTTAATTTTCCGATTGAATTAATTCCTGTAGATATTGTCCGTGAAGAAGATGGTCTTGCGAAAAGCTCTCGAAATGTTAATTTATTGCCTGATGAGAGGCGTCAAGCTGTAGTTCTTTTCAAAAGCCTAACCACCGCTAAGGAGACCATAGAGGGAGGGGAACGGAACCCTCGAGCTATTAAGGATGTAATCTCAAACTTGATAGGTTCAGAATCTAATGGAGAAATTGATTATGTAGAGATTTATTCTTATCCTCAGTTAAAAGCACTAGATTATCTAGAGGGAACCTGTATTTTAGCGATAGCCGTTAAATTTTCAAAGGTTAGATTAATAGATAACATCATCCTAGAGGTCAGCCATGAATTTGGAGGAGTAAAATAATGTTTCGGCATATGATGAATGGAAAAATCCACCGTGCTACGGTGACGGAAGCTAATCTAAATTATGTTGGCAGTATTACAATAGATCAAGATTTACTTGATGCGGTTGGTATGGTCGCAAATGAAAAGGTGCAAATTGTTAATAACAATAATGGGGCAAGACTTGAAACGTATATCATCCCAGGTGAAAGAGGAAGCGGTGTTATTTGTTTAAATGGGGCTGCTGCAAGGCTTGTACAAAAAGGTGATATTGTTATTATTATCTCATATTGCCTGGTAGCTGAAGAAAAAGTTCCAAGCCATAAGCCTAAAGTAGCGATTATGGATGAACATAACCGAATAAAAGAACTAATTTATGCTGAACCAGCATTAACGATTATGTAATAAAATCCCCAGTCTGGGGATTTTTTCTTTTTTTATGATAATTTTATATACTATAACGTAAGGTTTTCTTTTTCTTTTTGCTTTTTTGTGATACCGTTTTAATGAAGGTTTGAGGTGTTAGATAGAATGAAAAATAAATTTGTTGTAGTCGACTTGGAAACTACAGGAAATAACCCTAAAAAAGGGGATAAGATAATCCAATTTGCCGCTGTGGTCATTGAAGATGGGAAAATCACGGAAAGCTTCTCATCTCTAATCAATCCCCAGAGGTCAATCCCAGCTTTTATTGAGGAATTAACCGGCTTAGAGGATAAGATGGTAAAAGATGCTCCATTATTTGAAGAAATAGCCCCGAAGGTTAACTCGTTATTAGAAGGTGCTTATTTCGTTGCGCATAATGTTTTATTTGACTTGTCTTTTTTGCAGGAAGAGTTAATTCAAGCTGGATTTGATGGCTTTTATGGATCAGTTTTAGATACCGTTGAAATGGCAAGAATTATATTTCCTACTGCCGATGGCTATAAGTTATCAGACTTAGCAGTTAGAGAGGATCTGCAACATGATCGCCCTCACCAGGCTGATAGTGATGCTCAAGTCACGGCTGAGCTATTTCTTATACTTGTAAATCATTTATTTCAATTACCGGAAATCACGCTCCGACAGCTTTCGCAGCTTGCAGGGGGCTTAAAAAGTGATTTACAACAACTGATAGAAGAAATTATTTTAGAATTAGACCTAACAAGCGTCAGCTGGTACGAATCGATTAAAATATGTAACAATTCACTTGCCTTGAAAAAAACACAGAGCAGTACAACTTCCACTCGGAGGCAATATGAGGAGAAGTACCAGTTTCCAACCGGCGAAGACGAAAAAGTGGATATGGTTAAACGTGCTTTTACCAACTTTGAAAAGAGAATAGGACAATTTCAAATGATGGATGGGGTTTACCATGCTTTTGAATCTAGGAAGCATACTCTCATTGAAGCAGGAACTGGTGTTGGAAAATCTCTTGGATACCTGCTTCCAGTTGCTTATTTTGCAAAACAAAATAAGCAGCCAATTGTAGTGAGTACACATACCATTCAACTACAAGAACAAATTATTCATAAAGAAATTCCTTTATTAACAAAGATCCTTCCTTTTGAAATAAAGTGTGTTTTGTTAAAAGGGAGAAATCATTACATTAGCTTAGAGAAATTCGCTCTTTCTTTGTTGGAGGAAAATGACAATTACGATACCACGTTAACCAAAATGCAAATACTTGTCTGGCTGACGGAAACGGATACGGGAGATCGAGATGAGCTAAACCTCTCAAGCGGAGGCAATATTTTTTGGAATAAAATTAAAAATGATCAAACAATCTTCCCAATGAATAAACTTTGGCAGGAAAAAGATTTCTATTTACGTGCCAAAAGCGAAGCGCAGAATGCAGACATCATCATCACTAATCATTCACTGCTATTAAGTAATCTATCAGCTGAAACATCCCTATTGCCAGAATTTGATTATGCTGTCATTGACGAAGGACATCATTTTGAGAAGGTAGCAAGTCAATATTTTGGCCGCTCATTAGACTACTTAACTACTCGTTTGCTTGTAAGCCAATTTGGTCAATTTGAGCAGCGCCTGCTGTTTTATGAGCTAGAAATGATACTTGATTCTCTAAAAATTGCTAGGGATGAGGTACCTCTTGGGAAAGTAAATCAACTGGCAGCCGATCTTTCTTATGAAATGGACGAGTTTTTTAAACTGACTGCCCTGTATGCAAAATCAAATTCTGGAGAAAGAAGAGGCTTAAATCGAGCGAAGGTGCGTTTTTCACATAACAATGGAGGCAAGGAGAAAAATGCCTTAGTCCATAGTGCCGAGCGGTTTGCATTCTTATTGAAAGACCTGGAAACAGCGATAACACAGCGTCTAGGACTGGTAAAAAAATATAAGGAATCACTAAAAAGTAAACAAAAAGGAAAATTAGAGGAAATCATATCCTTTAGAAATGAACTAGAAGAGCTGAGATTGACAGTTCAAGATTGCTTTATTAAAAAATCAAATGATGTTAAGTGGATAGAAATAGATTTCCGTTCTCAACAGAATGTAACCACCTTCTATGCCCAGCCAGCTTTTGTATCGGCTTCGCTGAAGGAGAGGTTTTTTAATAGTAAAAAGGGAGTTGTCTTAACTTCAGCAACCCTGACTGTCAATCATTCATTCGATTACGTTCTAAAAGAAATTGGGCTAGTCAAAGAGGATACTTTAACCAAGGTTATCCCATCTCCTTTTGATTATAAAAATCAGGTTCAGCTTTTAATTCCTGAGGATTTACCAGAGGTAAATGCAGTGAGTCTAGAAGATTATGTCATTGCCATAACCGAACACATTATCACAATTGCTGAGGCAACTAATGGAAGAATGTTGATTCTCTTTACCGCTCACGACATGTTAAAGAAAACTTATGAGCTTATTAAAGAAAGTGGATTCCTCAATGACTTTGCTATGATTGCACAAGGAATTACGAGCGGCAGCCGAACCAGACTCACAAGAAATTTCCAAAGGTATGATAAAGCCATTCTGCTAGGGACAAGCAGCTTCTGGGAAGGGGTAGATATTCCAGGAGAGGATTTATCCTGTCTTGTGATTGTCAGATTGCCATTTAGTCCTCCTGACGAACCACTGACAGAAGCTAAATGTCAAGTCATCAAACAGCAGGGTGGAAATGCTTTTACGGAGTATTCATTGCCAGAAGCAATTCTCCGATTTAAGCAGGGCTTTGGACGTTTGATCCGAACGGAAAAAGATCGGGGGATTATGATGGTTTTTGATAAAAGGATTACTACTACAAAATACGGTAAGGCTTTTCTTAAATCAATTCCTGATGTACCGATGAAAAAGGGAGATATCGACGAGTTAGTTCAAATAATTTACAAATGGTTATAATGAAATTTGGAAAATTTACACATCCTAATGATATGGGAGGTATGTGTATGAAAATGTTATTAATTGTGGCAGCAATCTTCTTTCAGTTAACTTCGATTGGCAGTGCCTCTACTTTTGAATATAGTAATGTGGAAAGCATCGATTTAAATTTAAAGGACCATGAGATTGCTGTTACGTTTTTAGGATTAGGTGATGGTGAAGCCACTCTTATTCAAGGCTCAAATGGAGAAAATATCTTGGTTAATACAGGTGGAGAAGCAACAAGCGAAAACCTAAGTGAATTACTCAAAACATACCGTGTAAAAGAAGTTTCAACTTTAATTATTACCAGCCGTCAGAATTTATTTGTTGACCAACTTACTCAAATGATACCAAAATATAAAGTAAAGAAATTGATTTCAACACCTGAGATAACAAACGAAATAAAAAATATGACTTCGCTCTTTTCCGAAGTGGAAGTGATTCCATGGCACGAGAGTATAACCCAAGAATTGTTCCCTGATTTATCTGCAGAGGTACTATTTACAGGAAAAGGTGAAAATGAAGGAATCGATTTTACCCTGAAGTTTTTTAAGCATTGCATTTTTTTTATGACTTCCTCTAGTGACCAAGTTGAAGAAAATTTATTACATAAACCATTAGATGACGTTACGATTTTTAAAGTACCTAACTGGGCTAAGGAAGATTCGTTATCTGAGAGATTAATTCAATATGTTAATCCGCAAATAGCGATTTTGTTTGAGTCAGAGCAGCACCAACCTGACCCTGATATTATCTATAATTTGCAGGATGCATGGTCAGAAGTCTTTTTTACCAAAAAGCATGGTACGATAACGATAAAATTTACCGAAAATAACTACGAAGTATTTACCTTTCCTGTAGAAAAGGGAGACTATAGCTGATATTATTGCTTTAGAGAGATAAAGGAGGAATACTATGGAGTCAAAAATAGAAGTCCTCTCGACTGTAAAGCTTTCGCATAGTCCGGACTTATACAAAATTGTTGATGCCCTTAATCGAACCTTAAAACAGCAGGACCTAATGTTCGGCTTGGCACTCGACAAAGAAGATCAAAGTAAAGCCATTTTTACGATTTATCGTACATAAAGATGTAAAGCGAAGGCTACCGCCTCGAGGCTGGAAGAAGTGGAGTACAATGAAAAAAATAATCTTAGGTATAGTTTTATTTATTGCAGTTTGTGTAGGGGTATTTATTAAAGTCTATGCAAGTGCCCATGAGCCGTTAAATGCAGCAGAAGAAAAAGCCGTTTCCTTGGCAAAGGAAAAAGTCGAGATTAGTGAAGTAGATGATTTCCATATCTATCACGGAACAGAAACGGTAAGTGTTCTAGAGGGAAAAAATAAAAAGGGTGAAGATATCATCGTATGGATTCCTGAGAAGAGCAAGAAAGTCATTTGGGATAAACGGAAAAACGGAATCTCAAAAGAAGATGCAGTACAAAGACTTTTGGATGAGAAGAGTCCAAAAAAGATTATCTCCGTTAAATTAGGAATGGAAAATAATATCCCATTATGGGAAATATATTACCGTTCTGAAAATAATTTAATAAATTATTATTATGTTCACTTTAAAACAGGTGAATGGTTAAAAAAAATTGAAAATTTATAGCTTTATTGGAGCAGGAGGAGAAGGAAATGGCAGTAAAATTAGCAAGCAGAGTACTGGCGCTTACACCGTCAACAACATTAGCAATTACAGCGAAGGCGAAAGAACTAAAGGAACAAGGAGTGGATGTGATTGGTTTAGGAGCTGGTGAGCCAGACTATAACACTCCACAGCATATTTTAGACGCGGCAGTTCGTTCCATGAATGAAGGGCATACGAAGTATACTCCTTCCGCAGGATTACCTGCTTTAAAGAAAGCGATTATCGAAAAATTTGATAGAGACCAAGGTCTTTCCTATAAATTAAATGAAATTATTGTAGGAAATGGTGCGAAACATGTGTTGTATACGCTCTTTCAGGTACTCTTAAATGAAGGTGATGAGGTTATTATCCCTACACCTTATTGGGTAAGCTACCCTGAGCAAGTTAAATTAGCAGGCGGCGTTCCTGTATATGTAGATGGATTAGAATCACAGCAGTTTAAAATTACGCCTGAACAATTAAATTCGGTCATTTCCGAAAGAACGAGAGCAGTTATTATCAACTCGCCTAGTAACCCTACTGGTGTAATTTATACAGCAGAGGAACTGCGGGAATTAGGTAAATTATGTCTTGAAAAAAACATATTAATCGTCTCGGATGAGATTTATGAAAAGCTTATATATGGTGAACATAAGCATGTATCAATTGCGCAGCTATCACCGGAATTAAAGGAGCAGACCATTGTTATTAATGGAGTTTCAAAATCACACTCTATGACAGGCTGGCGTATCGGCTATGCAGCAGGGAATAAGGAGATTATTGAAGCAATGACAAATCTTGCGAGTCACAGTACATCTAATCCGACGACAACTGCACAGTATGCCTCTATCGCTGCTTATAATGGTCCACAAGAGCCCGTAGAAGAAATGCGGCAGGCATTCGAACAACGGTTAGAAGTAATATATAATCAATTAGTTTCGATACCTGGTTTCACCTGTGTAAAGCCACAAGGAGCTTTTTACTTATATCCAAATGTAAAGGAAGCAGCTAACATAACAGGATATTCTGATGTTGATGCTTTTGTAGAAGCGCTATTAGTAGAGGCAAAGGTAGCGGTTATTCCAGGCTCTGGGTTCGGTACTCCAGATAATATCCGACTATCCTATGCAACTTCTCTAGATTTACTAGAAAAAGCTGTAGCAAGAATGAAAGATTTCGTTGAATCGAAACGTCAAGATTAAAAATATTGGATGACCCAAAAAAGTCTGCACCTGCAGGCTTTTTACTTTTTAGATAAAATCTGGATAAGTCCATCCTCTTACTCAGGCAGGTTGTTCATGTTATACTAATCAAGAGGTGTCGTAAAGATGAAAACAAAAATATTATCATGGCTTCAGGAAGGTAATATAACGGTTCCTGCTGTATTATTTTCTGAGTACCGCAATATGAATCTTAATGAATATGAACTTGTTCTTTTATTAAATATCATTACCTTTATAGAAAAGGGAAATGACTTCCCAACCCCAGAAGAGCTTTCCTCACGAATGACGATTACCGTTTCGGAATGTAACGATATTCTGCGAAGATTAATCCAAAAAGGGTTTATTGAAATCATAGATGAATATTCATCAGAAGGAATTAGGTTTGAGAAATACTCCGTTCAACCATTATGGGAGAGACTTGTAGAACAATTTTTAATGAAAAATAAACAGTCACAGGAAGTTACTAAAAAGGCAGACGAAAGTGATCTTTATACGTGTTTTGAGAAGGAATTTGGACGGCCTCTATCCCCGTTTGAATGTGAATCATTGGCCATGTGGATGGATGATGACCACCATGATCCCATTATTATCAAGGCAGCCTTGCGAGAGTCAGTCATGTCAGGAAAGTTAAACTTCCGGTATATTGACAGGATTCTTTTTGAATGGAAAAAGAATGGCATTAAGACTATTGAACAGGCTAAAAATCACGGAAGAAAGTTTCGCCAAAAGCAAACACCTAATAGAACTGCTCAAGATACTCAAGCGTCTTCAACTCATTCTGTGCCTTTTTACAATTGGCTCGAGCAATAAACATATTGAACGAGAGGAAAATTCCTCTCGTTTGTTTCCATTTTTATAAAATTATTACTCATGGCAGGTGACTCTCTTTGTTAAACAATACACAGATACGTTTTTGTCTAGATAAAATGGACGAAATGTTTCCTGATGCACATTGCGAACTTATACATTCAAATCCATTTGAGCTTGTGATAGCAGTGGCATTGTCTGCACAATGTACGGATGTACTCGTGAACAAAGTTACAAAAGAATTATTTGAAAAATACAAAACTCCAGAGGATTATTTAAGTGTGTCTCTAGAAGAATTGCAAAATGATATTCGCTCTATAGGACTCTATAGAAACAAAGCAAAGAATATCCAAAGTTTGTGCCGATTACTTTTGGATGAATACAATGGAGAAGTACCGCGTGATCGTGATGAATTAACGAAACTTCCTGGTGTTGGAAGGAAAACAGCGAATGTTGTGGTATCAGTGGCATTTAATATACCAGCCATTGCCGTGGATACGCATGTTGAAAGAGTAAGTAAACGCCTAGGAATATGCCGCTGGAAGGATTCCGTTTTAGAAGTGGAAAAAACGTTAATGAAGAAAGTCCCTAAGGGTGAATGGTCTGTTACTCATCATAGATTAATTTTCTTTGGCCGATATCATTGTAAAGCTCAAAACCCACAATGCCCTGTTTGTCCGTTATTAGAGCTGTGCAGGGAAGGTAAAAAGAGAATGAAGGCGAGGGAAGTAGTGAATGGATAAAAAACTAATCATCCCTTATCTAGAGGAGCTAGATTTAGAAGTTTCGGAAGAGAATATTTCCCTCTTATTAGTGAATTGGGGTGAGGTAAGAGCTGAACTTGAAAAGCTTTATCGTAATCGCGATCAAAAATCCACACTTCAATTGATGAAGAAAGGGATCGGTTATTTCCTTCAATTTCTTAATTGGTCAAATGATAGACAAGTTCATTCAAAAGAACCTATTCCATTTAAGCTATTAGAAATAAAACCGGTTAATCTCGAAGAAAGATTAACTTATATACTTTCGCGGCCCAACTTATTTCATTCTTACCGCCAACTTTCTGAGTTATTCACGGAGCAAGAAAAACTGTTTGCTAAGAAAAATATCGTAAAAAAGCGTCTAGACCAAAAGGGCTAGACGCTTTTCTGCTATCGGAGTATTATCCTCCACTTCGATTACCCGTTGGATTGCCATTACCTGTTCCGGTTCCAGTTCCAGTTCCAGTTCCGGTTCCAGTTCCGGTTCCAGTTCCGGTTCCAGTTCCGGTTCCGGTTCCGGTTCCAGTTCCAGTTCCAGTTCCAGTTCCAGAATCAGTAGTTCCTGGTTCATTACCACCATTACCTTCTCCATTACCATTACCATTACCTTCTCCATTACCATTGCCGTTGCCGTTGTTGCCATTACCTTCACCATCTTCATTCTGTTGAGGTAAAGGAATCACAACTGAGGTTGCAGCAGGATCACTTCTCTTGCCGTCTATTATGGCTGTAATTGTAATGCTATATGTTGTACCTGGTGTTGGGTTTTGAAGTGTAACGACTCTTTCTGTTATAGTTGATGTTTTTGGTGCAACACCATCAGTTACTGTGATTTCGAATTGGACATTAGCATTGTTTGGATTGTTGTAATCCCATGTCAGGGTCACATTGTTTTTTCCTGCATCATAGATTGCTTTTGGATTGCTAGGTGCTGCAATCTTGTTGTATTTCTCTGAGACTGTTTTTGGTGCATGACCTTTCACAGCGTACTCAGTAATTACCTCACTATCCGGAGTGAATTCACTTGCTAATGCAGGTGGTTTTGACCCTTTTTCAATTCTTACCTTTTGTACGCTGTCTGGAACAGGGAAGTCAGTTGTCTTGATATCTTTTGATACATATTCCATGAGATTCTTAAAGATTAATTGGGCAATCCTTTGATCTGCACCTGGTTGAATAGGTGTTTTAATACTGGAGTAACCCGTCCAAACAGCTGCGGTGTAGTTGGTTGTGTATCCGGCGAACCATGCGTCAGGAACAACCTTACTGCTTGTGATATTCCATTTTTTCATATCAGCTTCTGTATAATTGGTGGTACCTGTTTTCCCTGCAATCGGAAGCCCTGGAACTCTTGCTGTTGTCCCTGTACCTGGAGAAACTAGAACGCTCTTTAACATATCTGTAATCATGAAAGCAGTCGAATCCTTCATAACAAGTTTCGATTCAGGTGCAGTGTCAAGGACTGTACCATCTCTGAGCTCTATTTTTTTGACGGCATAAGGTTTCGTGTACATTCCATTATTTCCAAAAGCACTATAAGCTCCGGCCATTTGAAGAGGTGAAACACCGACCGTTTTTCCGCCAAACCCGCCGATGGCATAGGATTCATAAATTTCCTTTAACGGAATACCTAAGTTGACAGCAAAATCTTTAGCTTTTTCTAAACCAACCTGCTGAAGTGCTTGAACTGCAGGCGTATTTCTAGAATATTGTAAGGCAGTGCGCATAGAAATTGGTCCCATATATTTGTCATCCCAGTTACCAAACTCTTGACCAGTGGAATACTTTATTGGTTTATCATCAATCGTTTGGTATGTACCCCAATTAAGGTATTCAATAGCTGGGGCATAATCAAGTACTGGTTTAATAGTTGAACCCGGCTGGCGCTGCGTATCGATTGCGTAGTTAAAGCCACGGCTCACCTCTTGGTTTCGTCCGCCGCCAATTGCACGGATTTCCCCTGTTTTGGTGTCAATGAGCGCAATCCCAGCTTGAAACTCAGCATCTGGATATTGTATGACCTCATCCGTATTAAGAATGGTATTGACATGTAATTGTGCGTTTTTATCAAGTGTTGTATGAATGATTAAACCATCGGAAAATATATCAAAGTCTCCTTGATCTTCCACTTCGTCGATTACTGCATCAACAAATGAATCATACGGTTTTTCGTCTCTAACTCTTTCCTCGTCTTTAACCAATGTAGCTGTCACTGGAACACTTTGTGCTTCTTCCATTTGTTCTTTGGTAATAAAGCCATGCTGCTCCATTAACATTAATACAATGTTACGTCTTTTTTCTGCTAAATCTGGATGATCGAATGGGTTGTAATTATTTGGACTTTGCGGCATTCCAGCGAGCTGCGCAGCTTCTGGAAGCGTGAGTTCATTTAATGGTTTCCCATAATAAATTTTTGCAGCTGTTGCAAGGCCATGACTGTTTTCAGATACAAAGACTTTGTTAACATACATTTCAAAGATTTGATGCTTTGTATATTTTTGTTCAAGCTGATAGGCCATCCAAACTTCCTGAACCTTTCGCTTGATGGTTTTTTCAGGAGTCAAAAATGAGTTTTTTATAACTTGCTGTGTAATCGTACTTGCTCCTTCAGAACCAAATCCTTCGCGGAAATTGGCTACAACAGCACCAGCCAAGCGGATGGGGTCTAAACCATGGTGTTTATAAAATCGTACATCTTCTACTGCTAAAACCGCATCTTCAACAAGTTTTGGAATATCTTTGTAGTTTACATATTCGCGGTTGACCGAACCAACTTCTGTAATCAACTCGCCATCTTTATCTAAAACCTTAGAAGAGATGGGGTCTTTTAATAATTTCGGATCAAGTTTAGGAGTATCCTTTACTAAATAAGCAAAAGTTCCAACGCCAGCCAAAATACCAATTATGCCAAGGGCAACAAGGACTAGAAAAATCTTTTTAACCATGCCGCTAGATTTTTTCTTTGCTTTTTGTTTTCCTTTGGGCTGCTGTAGTTTTTTACGGCGCTCCTCTCTCGATTCTGCCATGATAAATTTCCTTCCTTTCATACTTCAAGCTTTTTCACTAAATCTAAAAATGAAAAAGGCTATCTATGATTTTAATATAGTCAATTCTTGGGTGAAATCCAAGTGGAATGAATATTCCCATTTGCTCGATTTCCTCTTTTGTAATAGATTTTCTCCCCCCATTTTTCATTCTATCCCAAAAGGACAGCAAGTGTTGGGCTTGCAGTAAAAACACTTGTTCCTGCTTTGAAAAACGGAGAATAACGAAACAGATACCACCATGAGAAACAACTTCCTGCATATGATCAATTTGGTGCTGATGAAAATTTTTTAATGGAAACGAGGTTTGATTTGCCGTTTCCTTCGCTTCAAAATCAATGTATTTACCTTTATATACCCCGTTATAATCAGTGGTCGAAGCTTGTTTGAAATAAGCTTCTTTAATAACAGCAGCACTTCTTTTAGGATAGTCTACTTGAACAATTTGGACAGGTGTAGGTTTCTTATGGATGACAGCGATATTTCTTTCTCGATAATATTCATTCGTTTCATTCAAATCATCTTCAAGGGTCATTCCTCTATTACTATAGGAGTGAGTACTTTGTTTCTTCACTTTGGTTTCTGTTTCGGTCACTTTTGGAATGTACCTTTTTCCGTTTGGATAATTAAAGTTCATGATAAGCACCTCTCAAGCTATTACTTATCATAACAAATCTCCGGTGTTATGGGGTGTATAAAATTATTTGGTATACACACGCTAATAAAAATACTGTACCTTGACTGCCGAGAAAAAGCATGATTCTTTTTTCATAAATCATTCATTCTCAAAAACTACCTATTTGAAAGTAGAAGGTGAATATGAATCATCTTACAATACATGAGATTGAGACTATCAGTCAAATAAAAGCAGAAACGAATAAAAAGAATCTTGATAATATTTCAAGAACAGACGCTTATTTCACTTATTTTAAAAATAACTCAGATATTGTATGGTCCTTCCTTGCCAGTATGGTATCAAGGAATGGCGGCTGGAACATGTGCGATCTGGAGGGACATGTCTTTCGAGAAATTTTAGAGCCTAATACAAGAAAAGAATTATTTCTTACTTTTGAGAGAGCCAATTGGTTGATTTTTCATGACGTCTACCCGCAGTTACTGGTCTATCAATATTCGACGAAATTTAAGCGTCCAATGTTTCATCTGCTTCCATACTTTAAATGTTCTGAATTTATCCAAAAAGAGTGGGAGAGATATTGGAAAGAAGGAAATCGGGAACGGCTTACCACCGCATTAATCATTAATGAGCAAAATGTTATTGATACACCTGTAATCCAACATCCAATATATAAAAAGAGGGTCTTCCAGTCCTGGATTTTTAATATTCAAGATTGGCTTCATTTTAGCTGCGTCCTATTTCCAACCTGTGGGGGGGAATTATATGGTGCCAGTGTAAATGGCTTTAGGTCACTCTCGAAGAGAATTAATCTTGGTAAAAGGCTGGCAAGAATTTTGACCCATCCGCGTCTATTTCCATTTTTTTTCGAGTTTGCTGATAAAACACCGCATACGGGGTCGCGAAATGATTATGAACAATATTTTAAGACTAAAACCAACCGTAAAACACCAATATTAAGAGCCACCTTTCCAATCATTGAGCACAATCACTATGAATATGAAGATTGGAGTGAAAGAAAGGTAATATCCCCTGCGTGGCTGCATTTCCCAGCAATACACCGTCATCCTATTCACTTAACAGATTGGTACTTCGACAAATCAAATCAGTTGGATTTAATGTTAGCCTTACATAAGGCATCGCATATAAAGAAAATATAAAAAGCAAGGCGAGAAGCCTTGCTTTTATGCTCCTTATTCAGCCGGACGATTTGGTCCTTCAAGCTTTTTATCACCATAGCCAACTTTATTTTCTACTTGTGCTGCACCAGATTTTTTGTTTTGTTTCTTTTTGGACATTTTCAACACCTCCAATTTTAGCTTGTTCGATTTTCTATTTTTCATGCGAAATGTGCTAGTGTCGAATGAGAAGGTAATAAATGCCACAATGGCACTTTCTTTGCCGAATCTCTTCTAGTTTTGTCAAGGGGGAAGGAAGCCTTAAAAAGAAAGCGAATAGTACCTAGTATATAATCGCGAGGAGGTTCTTAATTTGATGAATTCGTCATTGCCGGAAAAGGAAAAGCTGCTTTCTATGTTGACAGAGATACATGATCAATTAGAAGAATTGGAGATTGTGCTGGAAGCATCTTTCTCAGACCTTCGCATTCAAATGAATAATGAGGAGTTAAATAAATTAACCGCACCTGTACAGAGACTCTCTAATCTTGAAGAAAAACTAGATAAAATAAATCCAACATCCAATGAAACAAATTCAGAACAGAACAATTCAGTCGCAAAAGCACTAAAACTTGAAATGGGCTTCTGGTTACCGATAGAATATGAATAAAATCAGATTGAGTAGCTTTATTAAAAGCTGCTTTTTATTTTGTATGTTAGAAAGGAATAATGTCCCATGCGAGCAGAAATTCTGGTCTTAACCAAAAAGCTGTTAAACTATAACCATTTATTTATGAAATATTACCAAGAAGCCCGGGAGAATGGGACCAGCCATGATTTTCATGAAGTGATTAAGCCTTTTGCTAACGAAGTTAAGAAGGTTTCCCAAGAATGGGCCACATTGTTGAAAAACTGGTTAGTAAAAAATCCGCAGAAGCATCTCCATCTGAAACAAATCGATACGACCTTAGATCATATTGATCAATTATCAATACAGGCTTTTTTCCCGAAAACAAGCCGTTCAAGATTTTTAAATGCAAATCGGACGGTCGAATTTTTTCTGTTAGAGATTTTGAAAGAATTAGAAAAATAAAAGAGATGCGCAGATCGCATCTCTTTTAGGGCTTGTCTAGCTGTATTTTACTATTTTATGAATTTTCGATGAGGGAGTCTTCCTTATAATCGTCAGGAATTACGGCGCCCTGAGCTTCAAGATCACGTACAAGCAGGCGATATTCTTTGATGTTAATCTCGTTGTGAATATAAGCCTTCTTAGCAAAATCCATTAATGCGTTTAGATCATCAGTACTGTAATCTCGACTTTGAATAAATTTGCTTTTTAGTGAGCGAATGTCCATATGTAACTCCTCCTTCATCTTTTTTTTATAGTAACATGAAAAAAAAGGATTCCTAGTTTTTAAAATATTTAAACTTTAGACAAATTTCTCTCCATTTTGACATTGAAATCAAGTTGAAAATATGCACCCTTAACTTAATTGATACATAGTGTGTAGTAATGAAAATGCGGAGGAGATGTTTGCCCATGTACGGTAGAAATCAATCGAACTATTATATAAATCATGGATACTCGGGGCAAATGCAGTACAAAAGCCCAGGTTATTATCCATCCATTTTTGAACCCGTTCCTCGTAATCAGCCATATCCTTACCAGGCAGTACAAAGCATGGAATGGTATCCATATCAACAACCAAATCCTTACTATCAACAGAGCTATCAACCATATGATCCTACCTATCAGCCTGGTGTCAAACCTGCGCAAATGTCCAATCTAACCGGCCATAATCCTCATAAAAATGCACAATTTCTATTTCAAAACCCTTTGCAGCCGCAGGAGGAAATGCCGCTAAATCAGTATATGCCGCAAATGAACGGATATAGTGTAATGAACCCGTATCCAAAACCAAATGCAATGATAAAGCAGCCTGGGGGAATTCAATCTATAATGAATTCTTTTAAATCACAAGACGGGTCAGTCGATGTAAATAAGATGGTGAATACAGCCGGGCAGGTAGTAAATGCAGTGACCCAAGTATCCTCTTTAGTGAAAGGACTTGGAGGAATTTTTAAAGCCTAAAACGGTAGAAAGACGGCAAAAGCCGTCTTTCTTTTTGGGGATTTGTCGAAAAATTTGTGTTTTAACTTTTTATTTCAATTCTTTAGTCGTCTATATTTATTGTTTTTCCTCGTACTTGTGGAATTCGAATTGTCAGTAATCCATCTCGATAGGAAGCCCTTACCATTTTTTCGTTAATGTTAATAGGTAAGGGAATGGACCGGGTAAGTCTCTGTTGTGAAACCCTTTTTTGGAAAAAGTGATTGTTTATATCTTCCTTCGTTTCCATTTCATTATTCTCGACAGAAATACTTACATGATTAGGTAAGATATTAAGTCTTATTTGCTCCTTTTTAACCCCCGGCAGCTCCGCTATAATAATATATTCGTCCTCTGCTTCCTGAACCTCTACAGGAAAAGCGCCAGTTGGAAACGGACTATTAAAAAATTCATCAATCGATTGTAGAAATCCTTTTACTGGTTTTTCATGGAAAAAGTCATTCATCGTTCTGAAAAATTCACGAAATTGCTCAGGTTTAACCTTCTTATTGTTATTTTGGTCACTTGGAGGCATGGATGACATCAAACTTTCCCTCACTTTCCATATTTTCTCACCATATCATATGCGTTAGGCGATTGTTTGTGCAGCGTCATAAGATTGTGATAACTTTTTGAACCTTTTATTACAAATCAATTATTAGTGATAAATGTCACATTAAAAAATTTCTAGTCTTTGTATCCTGAGAAAGTAATTTACGAGAAAGCGAGGGAACAGAATGTTCTGTAATCAATGTGAACAAACTCCTGTTGGAGGCTGTACAGTTGTAGGTGTTTGTGGGAAAGATGAAACGATTTCAAGCTTGCAGGATACCATTATCTACGGATTAAAAGGAATTGCAGCCTACCGGACGCATGCTAATCAACTTGGCTATACCGATTCATTTGTTGATACAACTACACAAGAAGCTCTTTATATGACATTAACAAATTCTAATTTTAATGTTCAGGAACATATCGACATGGCAATGAAGGTGGGGCAGGCAACAGTACGTGTGATGGAAATGCTCGATGAAGCACACACAAATCGTCTTGGCATTCCCGAGCCGATCACTGTCAGCCAAAACAAAATTGAAGGAAAATCCATTGTGGTTTCGGGTCATAACTTGTTTGCACTCGAGGAACTACTAAAGCAGACTGAAGGAAAAGGCATTAATATTTATACACATTCTGAAATGCTGCCCGCACATGGGTACCCGGCATTAAAGAAATATCCTCATTTAAAAGGTAATATTGGAAAAGCGTGGTATGACCAACGACGTCTATTTGAAAAATTCCCTGGTGCGATTTTGGCAACCACCAACTGTGTTATGCCAATTAAAGGTACATATGCAGATAGAATGTTTAGTTATGAAGTAGCAGGTCTTGAAAATGTACAAAAAATTATCAATGAAGATTTTTCACCGTTAATTGAGCGAGCACTTGAGCTTCCTGAAGCGGATATACATTCAGATGAAACGTTGCTTACAGGTTTCCATCATGAAACGGTTCTGGGCTTAGCACCAGAAGTAATTGAGGCTGTAAAAGCTGGGAAAATAAAACGCTTCTTTGTCATTGCTGGATGTGATGCGCCTGGTAAAGGTGGAGAGTATTATCGCGAATTAGCAACCTCTCTACCGCAGGAAACCGTTATTTTGACAACATCATGTGGTAAGTTCCGCTTTAACGATGTTGATTATGGTGTTGTTCCCGGAACAAATATTCCACGTTATATTGATTTAGGGCAGTGTAACAACTCAGGATCTACTGTTAAGATTGCGATGGCACTAGCTGATGCATTTGGGTGCGAAATCAATGAACTTCCTGTTAGTATTGTTTTATCCTGGTTTGAGCAAAAAGCAGTAGCCATTCTTTTAGGGTTATTTAGCTTAGGAATACAGGATATTCGTATTGGACCAAAGCCGCCTGAATTCATTTCAGAAGGTGTCCTGCAGGTTCTAAAGGAAACATTTAACTTAAAATTAATTGGTACTGCTCAAGAAGACATGGCAGACATGCTTCAGTTATCAAAAGCTTAATCAAGAGAAAACCGCAGCAATCAAACGCTGCGGTTTTTTAAATTAAATTAATTTCTGAAAGCAATACATCAATATCTATAATCATATTACCGCGATCATCTACTTCGATTAGGTCGTCCTTTTTCATTTTTGTCAGCGTTCTACTGATCGTTTCACGAGTAGTTCCAATCATGTTGGCCAAATCACGGTTGGTAAACTCAGATTTTAGAAGAATCGTTCCATCCGCTAATTCCTTTCCATGCTTTTGCCCAAGACGAATAAGGAGCTTTATGATTTGCTCATATGTATTGTTAAGTATTTGTTCCTCCAGCCTGTTTTGTAAATCCACGATTTTTTCGCCGAGAACTTTAAATACTTTAATACTTAGTTCAGGATACTCAATGAGAACTCCTTCAAATTTTGAAATAGGGACTGCAATCAGCGTTGATGGTTCAAGAACTTCAGCGTATGCAGGGTAACTGCCTTTTCTAAAGAAGCCGACGTGAGGAAACATCTCACCCTTTTTCATCATGGCGACAATTTGTTCTTTTCCGTGAATATCACTTTTGTATACTTTTATTTTCCCATCATAAATGAAATAAACATTCTCTAACGGGTCACCTTGAAGAAAAACATGACTTTGCTTTTTCCATTCTCTTGCAATGGAAATGTTGGCAATCTTCGTTAATTCGTAGTCATCTAATTCCTTAAAAAGCATGAACTCAGAAAGCACCTTCTTAATATCTTCAATTCTCATGCTCCACCTCCACAGACGAAATAAAATACCTTATACTATTGTAGCAGACAACTATATAATAATTAACAAGCTTTTTCTGCGAACGTTTATTCGCTATAATGGTAATAACGAGGTGATTCTATGAAATTGAAAAAAAACCTGCAAGACATTCTTGCAGATTTAAAAATAAATGAAAGTTTTAAGGAAAATATTGTTACCTGGAAGACACTTGAGGCCAAAGAAGCTCAAACCGTGTCCCTTCCGGATAACCTTCATTCCGCATTAAGAGATTCACTAACTAGTAAAGGGATAGAAAGGCTGTACACACACCAAAAATCTGCTTATGAAAAGATTATGACTGGTAATAGTATTGTAGCCGTTACGCCTACTGCATCTGGAAAAACACTGTGCTATAACCTGCCCGTTTTACAAAGTATTTTATCCAACCCTAATGCAAGGGCCCTTTATATGTTTCCCACAAAAGCACTTGCGCAGGATCAGAAAAGTGAGATAAATGAAATTATCCAGGCTGCAGGAATTGATATTAATAGTTACACATATGACGGTGATACACCAGCCAACATTCGCCAAAAAGTCCGTAAAGCTGGTCATGTTGTCATAACCAATCCGGATATGCTTCATTCAGCCATCCTGCCTCATCATACGAAATGGGTTTCACTCTTTGAAAATCTCAAATTTGTCGTGATTGATGAGCTTCATACGTATCGAGGCGTTTTTGGAAGTCATGTGGCCAATGTTATTCGCCGACTAAAACGAATTTGTCGTTACTATGGCAGCAATCCAGTTTTTATATGTACATCTGCCACGATTGCAAATCCGCTTGAGCTTGCTGAAAACCTAACGGAAGAAAACATGGTCCTGATTGATAATAATGGTGCCCCTAGTGGAAATAAGCACTTTCTCTTTTATAATCCACCAATTGTAAATAAACCCTTAAATATTAGAAGAAGTGCAACACTTGAGGTTCGGAAAATTGCAGGTGAATTGTTGAAAAATAAAATTCAAACCATCGTCTTTGCTAGAAGCAGAGTCCGAGTCGAAATTATTTTAACTTATCTGCAAGAGTTGGTAAAAAATCAATTAGGACCTAAATCAATCATGGGGTATCGTGGAGGATATTTACCAACCGAAAGAAGAAAAATTGAAAAAGGTCTTCGTTCCGGGGATATTTATGGAGTAGTTAGTACAAATGCACTAGAATTGGGAGTAGATATTGGCCAGCTGCAGGTATGTATTATGACTGGGTATCCTGGAACCATTTCCAGCGCTTGGCAGCAGGCGGGGAGAGCAGGAAGAAGACATAGCGAAGCCCTTGTTATTATGGTTGCGAGTTCTAGCCCACTGGATCAATACATTATTCAGAACCCGGAATACTTTTTTAATAAAAGCCCAGAGACAGCAAGAATTAATCCTGATAACTTAATCATTCTAATTGACCATATGAAATGTGCGGCTTTCGAGCTGCCTTTTAAGGCTGATGAGCAGTTTGGAAACGTTGGAACGGAGGATTTGCTTGAATATCTAACAGAGGAACGGATTCTATACCAGAACGGCGATAAATGGTATTGGATGAATGATTCGTTCCCTGCACATAATATTAGTTTACGCTCCGCTTCTCAGGAAAATGTTATCATTGTAGACCAATCAGATGTGGCAAATGTAAAAGTAATCGGAGAAATGGATCGCTTTTCAGCCATGACGCTGCTGCATGATGAAGCCATCTATCTGCACCAAGGAACACAATTTCAGGTAGAAAAGCTCGATTGGGAAGAAAAAAAGGCATTTGTTCGGGAAGTGGATGTTGACTATTTCACAGATGCTAATTTAGCTGTACAACTAAAGGTGTTAGAAGAGGACAAGCTTAAAAAGTTGGAGTATGCAGAGGTTGGTTATGGGGATGTGAGCGTCCGCGCAATGGCGACTATCTTTAAGAAAATTAAATTCGAGACCCATGAAAATATTGGTTCTGGCCCAATTCATCTCCCCGAAGAAGAGCTGCACACGAGTGCCGCATGGATTTCGTTAAATAAGTCGTTCGCAGAAATGGGGCAAGAGCGATTAGAACAGGGACTTGTTGGCACAGCACACGCCTTAAATCATATTGCACCACTATTTGTCATGGCAGACCCACAAGATATTCATGTGATTCCGCAGGTTAAAGCGGATCATAATGAGAAACCGACGATTTTCTTCTATGACCGTTATCCTGGAGGCATCGGTTTAAGTGAGAAAATTCATTCGGGAATGCCAGTGGTATTTGCTGAAACGAAAAGGATGATTGATAACTGTAAATGTCAAACAGGATGTCCGTCGTGTATTGGAACCGACACAGTCGGTGAGACGGCAAAAAGTGATACTTTATCAATAATTGAAGCTTTTATAAATCCTTCCAATTAAAATGAGGAAGTGCTGAAATGTCATTGAAAAATAAATTAAATCGTTTAAAGCCGCATATTTCAGGAGGAGCCTCACCAATAAACAATACTCCTCCTAAGACTGCAAGGATAGAGATACCTTTCCTTTCAAAATGGGAAAGTGAAAATGTGACCCCTTATTATTTGGATCAGGATTACTGCCTGATTCGTGAAGTGAAATATCCATTGTCACAAAAGCATGGTCATTATCATTTTCATGATTTTCTTACAGCTGTTGATATTTGGAATAAGCAGCCTATTAGCCATCCATTATCAGCAGAAGGACATTCTGCAGAGGAATTATTCTTTTTTGATACAGAAACAACCGGACTTGGCGGTGGAACAGGGAATACGATATTTTTACTTGGATATGCAAGCGTAGTCGGTGAAAATCTTGTTTTAAGGCAGCATATACTTCCACACCCAGGTGCGGAAGTCCCTTTATATCAAAGCTTTCTGGAAAACGTCAACTATAAAACATTAGTCACTTATAATGGAAAATCCTTTGATTGGCCACAAGTAAAAACCAGGCACACCCTTGTTAGGGATCATGTACCTAAGCTTCCTGCATTTGGTCATTTTGATTTATTTCATGCAGCAAAAAGACTATGGAAACATAAATTGGAGCGACTTAAACTAGCTGTGGTTGAAAAAGAAGTCTTAGGGGTAGAACGGCAAGATGATATACCTGGGTATTTAGCTCCGATGATTTATTTTGATTTCGTTGAAAGTAAACAGCCTGATGGAATGCTTGGAATCATCAAGCATAATGAAATCGATATATTATCACTTGTCACATTATATACCCATATAACCTATCAACTTTGTGGAATAGACAACAACCAAACACGGAAAGAATCATTTGAAGTCGGACGCTGGTATGCTGCTCTGGGGGAAAAGGCCGAAGCAGCTAAGGTATTGACGAAGCTTGTGGAGGGCAGTGACTTTACATCTTTACAAGCAAAGCTTGCATTAGCCTATCAATCTAAAAAAGAACAAAACTGGGAAATTAGTTTATCATTATTTAAAGAAGTGGCGGACGTTGAAAACCCGAAGTTAAGTGTTGACGCATGCATCGAGGCTTCTAAAATATATGAGCATAAGATAAAAGATTATAAGCTTGCATTGGATTATTGCCTAAAGGCTTCGGTAATAGTGGAAAATACCAATAGTCCCATGCAAAAAGTTCAGCAACAGATCGAAACAAGACTGACCCGGCTAGAGGGGAAATTCGCTAAATTTCCTAGGCAGGCGCAACATTCTTCAACTCTCGATTATTTGTAACAAAAATTTCACATTTAGCAACGAAAATAATCGTTTTCCCATATTGTTTCTTATAGTTGAAACATGTAAAATATTAAACTGTGAGTAAAAAACGACTATAAAACAATAATGGAGTAGATACTATGTATAAAGCAATTTTGTATTTATTTTTTGTTGTCGTTTGTTTGACTGCTGTACTTTTTTCAAGCTTAAAAGATAACTTATATTCGATGCTATAAAAAGTCAAAGCGCCATCCTTCAGATATAGACATGTATCACTGAGCGCTTAAACTAGACAGTTGTCTAAGTGAAGTTAATTTTAATTTGATAATTGAAAAAATAGGTATTTTCCTTAGTACAAGAAATACTCTCCTATCATAGGCTGTTAATGTAAACAGAATATATTAATTGAAGGGAGAGCTTATATTGTATCTTGGAACTAATTTTGCGCCGCCAGTCATTCATCCGACTCAGCAATTCGTTAACCATACTTTCTCAACAACGGTGGTACCACATATTCATCCGAAACATATTACAACGATTAATCATCATATGTTCCAGCATAAACACTATTGTCCAACAACAGCTTCTTGCTGTGAGGTGTGCAGTAATCAGCACATTGACTGTTGCTGTCCAGGTGGTCCGACACCTATGCCGGCACCTATAGCGGCACCTATGGCTGCACCAACGGCTGTTGCCGGAGCTCAGAGCAATGCATTACCAAATATGCCACCAAACATGGGACCAGGCATGATGGGACCGGGCATGGGACCAGGCATGATGGGACCGGGCATGGGACCAGGCATGATGGGGCCAGGTATGGGACCAGGCATGATGGGGCCAGGTATGGCACCAGGAATGGGACCGGGTATGGCGCCAGGTCAATTACCTCGACCTAAGCGTTTATGGGGATAACAATTACTAACAAGGGCAATTTTGCCCTTGTTTTTTTTATTTTTTTTGATATGTTTATAAAAATAGCTGGCGCTCATCTGCCGCCAAATAAGGAGAATAACCTTGATTAAAGTTTTAGCTGTATCAGGTTACAAACCGTTTGAATTAGGGATATTTAAAAACGATCATCCTGCTGTCATGTATATTAAAGAAGCTCTAAAGAAAGAGCTAATCCAAATGATGGAGGGAGGATTAGAGTGGGTATTGATTAGCGGACAATTAGGTGTGGAGCTTTGGGCTGCCGAAGTTGTTTTTGAACTAAAAACAGAGTTTCCTGATGTAAAACTAGCTGTTATTACCCCATTTTTAGACCAGGAATCCTCTTGGAGTGAAAACAACACGGAATGGTATAAATCAATTCTTGCAGAAGCTGATTTTATCGATTCAGTAACGAAGAAAGGGTACGAAAAACCTTGGCAGTTTCGTTTGAAGAATCAATTTTTTATTGAAAAAAGCGATGCACTGCTCCTTTTATATGATCAGGAGAAAGAAGGAAGCCCAAAATACATATACGAAATGGCGGTACAATATCAAAACAATCATTCATATCCTATCCAGCTTGTCACATTTTATGATTTACAAGTAATTGTAGAAGAAGAGGAATTAAAACATTTGGATTTTTAATGATAAGTACCAAATTACTATTGATCAAATAGGATAAGAAAGAAAAATTGACAAAATCGCATATTTTTGAAAAAATAATAGGTAATGATTGGCGAATGACTTGAGGTGAATTGAATGGTGTCCGATAAAGTGAAATTGACCGCTAAGGATATTTTAGAAAAAGAATTTAAGACCGGAGTCCGAGGCTATAAACAAGAAGATGTTGATAAGTATCTGGACTTGATTATCAAGGATTATGAAGTGTTCCAACAGGAAATTGAAGATTTGCAGCAAGAAAATCTCCGTTTACGTAAACAGCTAGAAGAAACATCTAGAAGACAGCCGGTAACACAACCTGCAGGAACGACGAATTTTGATATTTTAAAGCGATTATCGAATCTTGAAAAACATGTATTTGGCAATAAACTTTATGATTAACAGATGGTACCTTGATTTCCTAATTAAAACCATTGATTAATAAAATACAAATGCATATAATAGAAATGTACTCATTAATAACGTTCGGGTAATCGCTGCAAGGAGCATTTGCTTATTGTAGAGGAAAGTCCATGCTCGCACGAGCTGAGATGCTCGTAGTGTTCGTGCCTAGCCAATTCATAAGCTAGGGCAGTCTTGAGCCAATGGCTTGGCTGACGGCCGGGAAAATACCTAAGTCCGATTAGGATATGGTATGAATACCTGTAAAAGTGCCACAGTGACGGAGCCTTTTCAGAAATGAAAAGGGTGGAACGAGGTAAACCCCACGAGCGAGAAACCCAAATAATGGTAGGGGCACTTTCTCTGAGGAACTGAACGAGGAGAAGGACAGATTCAATGAATCTGTAGATAGATGATTACCACCTAAGTACGAGGCGTGTAACGTCGTTTGCAGTACTATGGTACAGAACATGGCTTACAGAACGTTATTAATGTTAATAAAGTTTACGGTATCGACTCTCCATATGAGGAGAGTCTTTTTACTTTTAGGCTATGTTAAAGATTATCGTTGATTGTATATTTGTGAATGGAATCGCTCGCTCATGATTGCATGGGCTTACTGATTTTGGTCTATAATGGTATGATAGGCAAGCATACATTCATACATAATAAGGTAAAAAGTTAAGGGTGGAATAAATGGGAAAATATCAATTAATTGCTACCGCTGCGATGGGGCTGGAAGCATTAGTGGCAAAAGAAGTACGTGCTCTCGGTTATGAGTGTGAAGTGGAAAACGGCAAAGTTATTTATACTGGTGATGAAAGTGCGATTGCCCGCAGTAATATGTGGCTTCGAACAGCTGACAGAGTAAAAATAAAAGTCGGTGAATTTAAGGCTTATACTTTTGATGAATTATTTGAGAAGACAAAAGCATTACCATGGGAAAAATACCTCCCTGAGGATGCAGAGTTCCCAGTTACCGGAAAATCAGTAAAATCAAAATTATTCAGTGTCTCCGATTGCCAGGCAATTGTAAAAAAAGCAGTTGTGGATCGAATGAAAAGTCATTATAAGCGCAGCTCATGGTTTGAAGAGACAGGTGCGTATTATCGAATAGAAGTTGCATTGTTAAAAGACGTTGCAACGATAACGATTGATACAAGCGGTCAAGGACTCCATAAACGAGGATACCGTGTTGATCAAGGTGAAGCTCCGTTAAAGGAAACCCTTGCAGCAGCCTTGGTATCGTTAACGAATTGGAAGCCCGATAAACCATTTATCGACCCTTTCTGTGGTTCTGGAACGATTCCAATTGAAGCGGCCATGATTGGTCAAAATATTGCGCCCGGTTTTAACCGTGAATTTGTGTCAGAAAATTGGAATTGGATTCCAGGGAAAGTATGGGACGAGGCTCGAACAGAGGCTGAGGATTTAGCAAATTATGATCAACCCTTGGATATTATGGGAACCGATATTGATCATCGTATGATTAAAATCGCTCAAGAAAACTCCTTTGAGGCAGGCCTTGGTGACCTTATCCAATACAAACAAATGCAAGTAAAAGATATAACAACAATCAAAGAATATGGCGTGATTGTTGGTAATCCTCCATATGGAGAAAGACTTGGTGAGAAACAAGCAGTTGAGCATATGTATAAGGAAATGGGACAGGCTTTTAGTAAGCTTGATACCTGGTCCATCTATATCATGACCTCCAATGAACAGTTCGAGCAATTTTATGGGAAACCAGCAACAAAGAAGCGGAAGCTGTTTAATGGCTTTATCCGCACAGACCTTTATCAGTATTGGGGAAAAAGACCTCCCCGTACAAATGAATAGTAGAGATTAACAATTGGAGCCTAATGATAGAGGCTCCATTTAATTCGTTATAGGAGTGGTGATATGCAAGACCGTATTCCATTTGTGGTGTCCAAAACTGAGTCCTTTTATGACAAGCTGAGTGAATGGATTGGCGATTTATTTTATGATATTTTACCCGAAGCAGGTTTTGAATTACGAGATGAACAAATTTTTATGGCCTTCCAGCTAGAAAAAGCATTTAAAGATAAAAAGGTCATGTTTGCAGAGGCTGGAGTAGGTACCGGAAAGACAATTGTTTACTTACTTTATGCGATTATGTACGCTAGATACACTAATAGACCAGCCATCATTGCCTGCGCGGATGAAACATTAATCGAACAGCTCGTAAAAAAAGAAGGCGACATTGCCAAGCTCGAAAAGGTACTTGGGCTCAATATGGATGTAAGATTGGCAAAATCAAGGGACCAATATCTTTGTTTAAAAAAGCTGGATTATGTGAGGCATGAAGACTTTAACGATGATATAGCCGGAATTTATGAAGATTTACCAGATTTCGTCCATAGTGATGGCTCCATGCAAAAATTTGAAAAATATGGCGACCGTAGGGATTATCCTTCTTTGTCCGATGAAGCATGGGGTAAAATAAACTGGGATATGGTCCAAGACTGTTTTTCTTGTGAAAAAAGACATCGTTGCGGCCTCACTCTAAATCGTGATTTTTACCGTCACGCGAAAGACTTGATTATTTGCTCACATGATTTTTATATGGAGCATATTTGGACAAAAGAATCACGGAAGCGGGAAGGGCAGCTGCCGTTATTGCCTGACCACTCGTCCGTTGTTTTTGATGAAGGACATTTACTCGAGTACGCAGCACAGAAGGCATTAAGCTATCGTTTTACAGATTCTACTCTAGAGACATTACTTACAAGGTTGATGGAAAATGAAGTACGTGAAAAAACGCTATACACCATTGAGGAAGCTCTTTTAGACAATGATAAGTTCTTTAGTACTATTTCACAGCACGCAGTTCCATCAGAAGGTTCAGAAAAACAAATGATTACCATGCATCCTTCTTTAATACAATATGGTAAAACGCTGCTCAATAGGCTCCAAGCAATCGAAGAGGAGCTCGTCTTTGAGAGTGAATTGTATGTGATCAATGAATATGATTTAAAAATTGTCGAGGAATATTTGGAGCAGATCACTTACTCATTATCACTTTTTCTTAAAGAAATGAACGGGATTACTTGGTTTGAGGAAAAGGGGTATGAACGGACACTTGTAATTATGCCGAAAATGGTAGAAGAAGTCATGAGGGATGAAGTATTCTCACAAAAGAAACCGTTCATCTTTTCTTCTGCGACATTATCGAATGAAAAGAAGTTTGATTACATCGCTAATAGCTTGGGTATTAAAGAGTATTTATCCTTTTCTGTTGATTCACCTTTTGATTACGAAGAAAAAATGGAAGTATATATTCCGAGATTCAATGAAAAATCGTTCGATGATAAACTCGATTATGTCATTAACAAGATACTTCAGTCAGAAGGCCGGGCACTTATTCTTCTAAACAATCAAAATGAATTAAAAGTTATAAAAGAAAAGTTGTCAGGGAATATTCCGTATCCTGTATACTTTGAAGGTGATGAAGAAATAAGCACGCTTGTTTCCAAATTTCAAAATGAAGAGCACGCCGTTCTTTGCACCATTCACCTTTGGGAAGGTTTAGATATACCAGGCAGATCATTGGAAAATGTTATCGTTTTTTCACTGCCATTCCCACCGAATGACCCCGTGTTTACGGCTAAAAGAAATGGTGTTAGTGATTCATTTGAGGAAGTAGATTTACCATATATGCTGCTGCGATTAAGACAGGGGATAGGTCGATTAATTAGAAGTGAAAACGATCAAGGCAGTGTGCATATCATGCTAAATGAGAATATCGATTCAGCCTTATTACAGAAAATTAAAGATGTTCTACCGACACAAGCACTAGAAGTATAAGCAAAAGGTCAGCACAATCGGCTGACCTTTTCTGTTTCTTATCTACCTAATAAACGAAGGCCCTCAGCTGTCATTTTCTCAGGTGACCATGCAGGTTCCCAAACGAGATTCACTTCCACGTTTCTTGTTTCTTCGATTCCTTCGATACTATAACGGACTCCTCTTGTAATACTGTCATGAAGAGGGCAGCCAGGTGTCGTTAATGTCATCGTTACCTCTACGTCATTACTATCCGTCACATCAACATAATAAATTAACCCTAAGTCGACAACATTAATATTTAATTCAGGGTCATATACACTCTTTAACGCTTCGATCACTTTATCTTTTAGAATCATCATAAGCACCTCTTTATTTTTTTAAGACTTTTAGGATACTAATTGCAATTAGGATAAATACACTGGATAAAACAAATTGTCCGATATTAAAGATTAGAATGGTCTCAAAAAAGATTGAAAAGAATACAGCAAATACTGCTATTACAAATAAGGAAAATAAAGGAACAACAATACTCTCATTCATCATTTCTTTTAAGGACGGAACCGATTTTTTTCCGATCTCCTTACTGTATTTATATGTCCACCAAAGGAACGGAACAATTTTATATAAATAGCCCATAATACTAAGGACAATCCAAAGTAATAAATATAAGTAAATGAACGGTCCGATTAGGGCTGAATTTTGATTACTCCATAAGGAGATGAATGCTGCTAGGTGGATGATATTACCTAAACCAATTGCAACTAAGGCAAATGTAAACGAATGATCCAGTTTTTTCTTTAACCTCTTTTTAATAATGATAGAGATATGCCAGCTGAAAACGGAAAATCCTGCGAGTAGTAGGAAAAATCCTGCCTTTAATAAAAATGGATTCCCATTAAAGAATGAAAGTAATGTAATAACAAGACCAGAAACATAAAGTCCGTATACATAACGAGCCTGTACCATAGGAAACCCGTGTGATAATGAAAACATTGGAACCATTTTATAAGAAAAACCGAAAATTAATAGTGTAAACCAGCCTGTTACACCCATTAAAAGATGGCTTTTAAAAATAGCTTGATAGTACGCAGCAGCAAATCCTGTTTGTAGTGAATAAATCAAAGTTATCCCCAAGAATATCGTCAAGAATAAACAAACAAGGGCACTTCCAACAAATGCTGTTAGAATATTTGGTTTTGCCTGCTTTCTCATGGTCATAAACATTTGAAATAAGAACATTAATATGCCCATTAGCATCAGAATTCCTGGAATCAATGCGTTATGTGGAGATATATATAACATCCAGGAAAATGTTGCGATGCCAATAGCTGTAACAAAAAATTGGATAAAACCAAATTTCTCATTCCAAATTGGCGTTAAGAAAGCAACTGGTACAAGCTGATACATGGCACCCATCGCAACCATAAGAGCCCAGCCCAAGACCAGTAAGTGGGCAGCTGACCAGATTGCGGGAATGCGAAAAATGCCGTTTACAACCATTTGTCCATTTACTAGGACTAAGATTTGTGATAACACCAGCGCAATTAGGCTGAAAATTATAAATGAGAATGGAAGCTTACTATTTGTTTCACTTCCCATTGTCTGAGGAAGCATCATTCTTCACCTTCTTACCGGAAAATTTCAATTTTGAAACTTCCATCGTTTTGTGGTTCTGTTCGCTGCTTATAGCCCAGTTCCTCAAGCTGTTCATAAAGGAACATGGGTCTTCTCTCATTAATTATTGTTAATACTTCGCCTTCAGCTAAATTTTCTAAAGCTGCCAAAGTCCTAATCATTGGCTGAGGCGGTTCTAAACCTCTATTATCTAATATCATCGTTCATCACCCTTCTCTATCTTTTAAGCATTCTTTGTAAAGGTAACTTTCCAGTGCTTTTCTCCCATTTCCTCTGCTTCATGCGTAAAGCCTTTTGCTTTTAATACAGTAAATAACGGTACAGGCTTGAAAGGAGCATGGAGGATAAAAATATCATTTTCTTTCACTTCTTTGATGGCTTCCATAATTTTTTGGAATGGTTCAATCTTATTCTTTAAATCTTCTCTAACATCTAGCTCAATAATCTTTTTTTCCACTTTTAACAACTCCTTGAATGATTTTTAATAGAATAATTCCTGCTCCAGTGCATCGCGGTCAATTAGATAGAAGCCATTTTCGCACAAGTTAATGTAGTTTTTCTTTTTTAAATGGTTAATGGTTCTGCTGACTGTTTCTCTAGAGGTGCCAATCATGTTCGCCAGCTCACGATTTGTAAATTGTGTTGTAAGCTGATACTTGTTACCAGCTTGTTCACCGTTTGACTGACAAAGTCGAATAAGGAGTAAAACAATTTGTTCAAAGGTATTATGGAGAACCTGTGCCTCTAACCTTCCTTGGAGGTCGACGATTTTCTCTCCTAGGACTTTAAAAAGTTTGATGCAGAGTTCTGGATTGGCAATAAGTGTTTCTTCAAATTTATCTATTGGTAAAACAATGAGATTTGCCTCTTCTAACACCTCAGCATGTGCGGGGAAGTTTCCTTCTCTGAAAAACCCTGCATGTGGAAACATCTCACCTGGTTCGAGTACTGATACAATTTGTTCCTTCCCGGAAAAATCAGTTTTATAGATTTTGATTTTTCCTGAATGGATGAAAAATACCCGATCAAGCGGGTCTTCCTGCATAAATACATACATTTTCTGCTTATATAAGCGTGTCAAAGCAATTTTTATAAAGGGTTCCAGCTCCTTATCTGATAATTCTTTAAATAGAGGGACGGCTGATAATCTTTTTTTTATGTCCTCTTGCCTCATTAACATCACCTTCGTATTAGTAATTATTGATTAGCTTCATTTTATCAGTGATGGAAGAGGAATTATGTGACCTCCATCATAGATAGCAAATTTTATTGAAAATAATTCTCAGGTGGCATGTGGTAAAAATCACAAGCTCATCATGAGGAGTTTCACTTTGTGAATTTCTTGTGAACGATAGAATACGTAAGGTAATCAAACGCGAAAGGATGACAGAAATGGAAATACAACGGGGGACAAAAACAAACACAATGGTGAAGGCGAATCGAAATGCACTGTTAAAATCCATTTTAATAATTACGATATTGCTAAGCTTCACCGTTTTGTTGGCTGGCGGCTATTGGATTTTTAAGGAGCAGGCACCACGACCTTTAGAAATAACTAATGAAAACGGGGAAGTGCTTTTTACAAAAGAAAGCATTATGGGAGGACAAGCAGTTTTCCAAAAATATGGCATAATGGATTATGGAACAGTTTTAGGTCATGGCTCCTATATGGGTCCAGATTATACAGCTGAAGCTCTGAAGATATATACCGAAGGAATGCAGGATTATCGAGCTAATGAGAAGTTTAACAGCAACTATGCTTCTTTATCTGAGGATGAAAAGTCTATTATTAAAAATATTGTTATCAAAGAAATGCGTGAAAATCGTTATGATAGCAGTTCAGATACGATGAAATTAACAAATGCTCAAGCTTTTGGGCTTGAAAAAGTAAGAGGATACTATAATGAAATCTTTACTAAAGGTGATGGCTGGGGATTAAAGGAGAATCTGATTAAAGAGTCAGATATGCCAGAGAAAGACCGTGCTTATGTTGCTGAAGGTGATCAAATCGAACAAATCTCAGATTTCTTCTTCTGGACTGCATGGCTTTCAAGCACTGTGCGTCAAGGGGATGAAATTACTTATACTAATAACTGGCCATATTATGAAGATGCAGGTAACCAAATGTCGTTCTCTGCCATCCTTTGGAGCGGTGTCAGCGTAACCTTATTAATTCTCTTTATTGGTATCATTTTGTGGGTGTTCTATCGTTATCATTTAGACATGGACAAAGCATATAAGGAAGGAAACTTCCCACAAATCGACCTGAAGAAAATTCCACTGACGCTGTCACAAGTAAAAACAGGAAAATATTTTGTTATCGTTGTGGCTCTATTCTTTGTCCAGGCTATGCTCGGTGCATTATTAGCCCACTATTATATAGAACCAGATAGTTTCTTTGGAATTAAATGGATTCATGACATTCTTCCATTTAATATTACAAAAGGCTATCATTTGCAGCTAGCGATCTTTTGGATTGCAACAGCTTGGTTAGGAATGGGGATTTATATAGCACCGCTTGTCGGCGGATACGAGCCTAAAAAGCAAGGATTATTGGTAGATATATTATTCTGGGCATTAGTTGTCCTCGTTGTTGGAAGTATGATTGGCCAATGGCTGGGTGCAAACGGCTACTTAGGAAACAATTGGTTCCTCCTTCGTCACACTGGCTGGGAATATATTGAGTTAGGACGTTTATGGCAGATTATTTTGATAGTTGGAATGCTCATTTGGCTTTTCATCGTTTATCGTGGACTTAAGAGTGGATTAAAGCGTGAAAGCGATAAGGGTGGACTTATACACTTATTGTTCAACTCGGCAATTGCTGTACCGGCATTCTACATCTTTGCCTTATTAATCAACCCTGATACAAGCTTTACCTTTGCTGACTACTGGCGCTGGTGGATTATTCACCTTTGGGTAGAAGGTATTTTTGAAGTATTTGCAGTTGTTGTTATCGGATTCTTAATGGTACAAATGAAGCTTGTAACAAAGAGTTCTACCGTAAAAGCACTTTATTTCCAATTAATTTTACTTTTAGGAAGCGGCGTTATCGGTATAGGACATCATTATTATTACAACGGTTCTGCTGAAATTTGGATTGCCCTTGGTGCTGTATTTTCTGCGCTGGAGGTTATTCCCTTAACGCTCTTAATTCTAGAAGCTTATGAGCATTATAAGGTAATGAAAGATGGAGGTAATAATTTCCCTTATATAGGTACCTTCTGGTTCTTGATCTCTGTTGGTATCTGGAATTTAGTTGGAGCAGGGGTCATGGGCTTCTTAATCAATCTGCCTGCAGTAAGTTTCTTAGAACATGGCCAATTCTTAACACCTGCCCATGGACATGGATCAATGATGGGTGTCTACGGTATGTTCGCCTGTGCAGTCTTACTGTACTCATTGAGAAATATCGTCAAACCAGAGGCATGGAACGATAAGTGGGTAAAAATCAGCTGTATTATGTTGAACGTTGGTCTTGCAGGTATGGTATTTGTGTCGCTGCTGCCAGTTGGAATTATTCAATTGAAAGAAGCATATGACAAAGGATATGCAGCTTCCCGTTCAGCTGAATTTCTTCAAAAGGATATTGTTCAGAGTATTTTAACATGGCGTGCTGTTCCAGATACGATTTTCTTAATGGGTGTTGTTGTGTTACTCGCATTTAGTTTGAAGGCTCTTTTCCATCTTCGCAGGCCAACACATAAGGAAGAAGAGCCGCTTCCGGTAAAAGATTTAGCAGTGGACGAAGACTAAGCATAAATGGAAAAATCCGCAAGGGCTAAGCTTGCGGATTTTCTTTTTGGTTCGAATTGCAGCATTCAAAACAATAGATTTTTCGGTCGTCAGATTGTACTCCGTTAAAGAAGCCATCTAAACAATATATTTCTTTGTCGCATGTGGTGCAATGACCAATTAGTTCTTTCATCATCTTTCTCCTTCCGACACTATTAACAAAATCATCCTATAAGTGTGATGGTCAACACTATGGAAGATAGACATATTCCTTATAATAAAAAAGAAGTAACAAATTAGAGGGAGTGAAAATAATGCAAACATTTGCAACGATTATCCATGTGCCAGATTTTCCACCGCGTGAAAAGCATTCAACTATTTTTAAGGGTTTTGATGAATTAAATTCTGGAGAGTTTATGCAGATTGTGAACGACCACGATCCAAGACCCCTTCAGTATCATTTTATGATGGAAAGACCTGAACAATTTACTTGGGAGTACCTTGAAGAAGGTCCTGAAGTTTGGAAGGTATCAATCGGTAAAAAGTAAACTGGTTGTACATTATTTCAAATAATACTTAACCTCTGAATATCTTATTTTGTTTTTCCTGAACTCTTTCCCTAAATTTCATTTTACAACAGAATTAATTTTCTGTTGTTTTTTTATAAATAGATTTTCAGAAAAATATGATAAAATACAAATGGTTAGTAAAAAGGGGGGACTTAATATGAGAATGACTCCAGAACAAGTAGAAAAGAAATTTTTAGAAT
This sequence comes from Neobacillus niacini NBRC 15566, assembly GCF_001591505.1. Classification (GTDB taxonomy): domain Bacteria; phylum Bacillota; class Bacilli; order Bacillales; family Cytobacillaceae; genus Neobacillus; species Neobacillus niacini. The sequence continues at coordinate 7,569 of NZ_BCVA01000001.1, read as the reverse complement.
ATGTTAAGAAAATGAGTGCCTATAATGAAGCACTTGGGTTGATTTATTGGGACCTAAGGACGGGGGCTCCAAAACAGGGAATGGATCAGCGGTCCGAAGTAATTGGCATGCTTTCCTCTGAAGTTTTTAAAATGTCAACCTCTGAAGATATGGCAGCATACATAGCAACCCTTTCGCAAAATCAACTATCTGAAAAAAATGCGAAAATACTTGAAGAATGTAAAAAAGAATACGAACGTAACAAAAAAATTCCAGCGGAGGAATACAAGGAATATGTTATTCTCCAATCCAAAGCAGAATCTGTCTGGGAACAGGCAAAGGAACAGTCCGATTTTGCGTTGTTCAGACCTTACTTAGAAAAACTGGTTGCAACGACAAAACGTTTTATTGATTATTGGGGTCATAAAGGAAATCCATATGATGTTTTATTGGATTTATATGAACCGGGTATGACAGTAGAAGTTCTTGACCAGGTTTTCGGAGACTTAAGAGAGAAAATTGTACCGCTAGTCAAGCAGATTGAGAATTCTCCTGCTAAACCTAAAACAGAGTTTCTGTTTAAAACTTTTAAAAAGGATAAACAGAAGGCATTAAGCTTGGAGATTCTTGCTAAGATGGGCTATAACTTTGACGCTGGCAGGCTTGACGAAACCGTACATCCCTTTGCAACCGGATTAAATCCAGGAGATGTCAGGGTTACCACTAATTATGATGAGCAAGATTTCCGCACGGCTATTTTCGGTACCATCCATGAGGGCGGTCACGCGTTATATGAACAAAATATTTCAAAGGACTTGATTGGCACGCCGCTATGCACTGGAACATCAATGGGTATACATGAATCGCAATCCCTGTTCTACGAAAATCTTGTCGGCCGCAGTTTTTCTTTTTGGAAAAATAACTATGAGCTCTTGAAGACATATGCAACAGGTCAGTTTGATGAAGTTTCTATAGAAGATTTCTACCGAGCAATAAATGAATCGAAGCCTTCGTTGATTAGAATTGAAGCAGATGAATTAACATACCCTCTCCATATCATCATTCGCTATGAAATTGAAAAAGGTTTATTTAATGGAGAGATAGAGGTGAAGGATCTTCCTACGGTTTGGAATAAATTATATCAAGAATATCTTGGGATTACACCAGACAATGACGCAAAAGGTGTCCTTCAGGATGTTCACTGGGCAGGGGGAAGTTTTGGCTATTTCCCGTCGTATGCACTGGGATATATGTATGCTGCTCAGTTTAAGAACAAAATGCTTGTAGACTTGCCTAACTTTGACCAATTGTTAGAGGAAGGTGATTTGCTGCCAATCAAGGAATGGCTGACGCAGAATATTCATCGGTATGGGAAGCAGAAAAAACCTTTAGAAATCCTTCATGATGTAACAGGGGAAGGATTAAATGCTCAATATCTAATTGATTATTTATTTGAGAAATATGGAAAAGTATATCAATTAAGTGAGTAGGAGGATAAGGAGGGAAAGAAAAGTTCCCTTCTTATTTATTTCATAAAGGGTGTGTGTAATGGGGAAGATTGGACCAATTATGATGATTGCCGTCAGTGCAGCTTTGTGGGGCAGCATCGCAATTTTTGTTAGAAAACTAGCTATTTTAGGTTTTACTTCAATGGAGATTGTTACCTTGAGGGTAGTCACAGCAGTGTTGCTGCTTGGGATAATCGGCATAATAAAATATCCAGGACAAATGAAAATTCATTTTGTCGATAGTAAATACTTCATTGGAACCGGGATTTTCAGTATTGTTCTATTTAATTGGTGTTATTTTACTTCTATTAACCAATTGAGTCTATCATTTTCTGTTATTTTACTTTATACTGCTCCTACCTTTGTAGTGATTCTTTCTTATTTATTTTTAAAAGAAAAGATGGATAGCAGGAAAATCATTTCAGTAATTGGGACATTGATAGGTTGTGTTTTAATTGTTGGAGTTAGTTTAAAAGATACGCCATCATTGAATCTTGTTGGGATATTAACAGGATTAGGCGCCGGTTTCGGTTACGCTTTATATACTATATTCGGAAAATTTGCTTTAGCAAAATATCGCCCATTCACGGTTACTTTTTATACTTTCTTAGTTGCCGCAATAACGTTACTTCTATTTACAGATCTTATTGAGAAAGGAAGTCTGTTAATAAATAGGGAAGTCATCCTTTACGGAGTAGGTTTAGGGTTATTTCCAACCGTAATAGCTTACTTATTATATACAAAGGGCCTTGAGAGAATGGAGAGCAGTAAAGCTTCTATTATCGCAACCGTAGAACCTGTGGCTGCCACATTACTAAGTGTTTTTCTCTATAATGAAAACTTCGGTGTCCTCCAATTTGTTGGAACTGTTATTATCTTGTTATCAGTTATTCTGGTAAACTTGCCGAAAACAACCTTAAAAATGCCAAAAAGGCTTCACTATAAATGAAGCCTTTTTGGCATTTTTACCAAGAACCCCATGTTTTAAATCCTGGTGATCCTGGAGGTGCATTTTGAATTATATCGATAAATGGTATAGTGTAAGCGAAAAGGATAAGTAAAGCTGTAATACCCAGCCATAATTTCCAGTTTTCAAATATCATTGGTGCTTTTTCTTCTAAATTCTCTGCTTCACCTACAGGGAATTCTTCTTCTCCTTTAGGTGCAAAGAAAGCAAGATTAACAAAAATAATAAGCATTAAAATGATTCCAAGGAATAGAATAGAGCCACCAACTGCTTGTGCAATTTGGTAAGGAATCCATTCAGCTGCTTGCGCTGAATCGCCGTATGTTGAGAAGGCTGAACGTCTAGGACCGCCAAGAAGACCTTGGAAATGCATAGCACCTGACATAAAGGCCATTCCGATAAACCAAACCCAACCTTGAATAATTGCTAATTTGTTCATTGCTTTCGTTAACTTACGTCCAGTCAAGTGCGGAACAAGCCAAAAAGTAATTCCAAAGAATGTTAACACAACAGAGGTTGCCGCAGTTAAATGGAAATGCCCTGTTACCCAAATAGTATTATGAACCACTTGGTTCATTTGGTTGGAAGCATTGATGATACCGCCTGCACCCGCAGGGATAAAGCTTGCCATTCCAATGAATGGAACTGTAAAACGAGCGTCTTTCCAAGGTAAAACTTTGAACCAGCCAAACAGTCCAGTGGCCCCTTTAGAACGACCATATCTTTCAAACGTTGCAAATAAAGAAAATGCTGTCATTAATGACGGGATGATAACCATGAACGTTAAAACTACCTGTAAAAATTTCCACGCTGGATCAATACCAGGCTCAGTTAGTTGATGGTGAAAACCAACTGGAATGGAGAATAGTAAAAACAGTATAAAAGATAAACGTGCTAAAGAATCTGAGAAAATTTTACCGCCAATAATTTTTGGTATAATCGCATACCAGCACATATAAGCAGGAAGTAACCAGAAATACACGAGCGGGTGCCCGAAATACCAGAACAATGTACGGCTGACAAGGACATCAACGGTATCTACCAAGCCAAGTGACCATGGAAGTAACTGGAATAATACGGTTGATGCAACACCTAGTGTTGCAACAATCCACATGACTGTATTTATAATAGCCATAAAGCTTAACAACGGACTAGGTTTACCTGGGTTTTCTTTACGCCATCTTGCATAAGTCATAATTTGGGCAGCACCATCAAGCCAGCTGCCAACAACCACAAATGTCATACCTAAGTAGAAAATCCAATGTGCTTTTAATGGTGCATAGAAAGTGTAAAGAACAGAAGCTTCTTTCAGTAAAACCATTGTTGCCGCCATAATTGTTCCAATCGTCATTACCCAAAATCCAATCCAGCCAATCCGGCGTGCTGCTGGTGAATGAGTACCTGCTGTACGGCTGATAGCAGCATATTGGAATCCCATTATAAAGAACGTGGTTAAAACAAGACCCATTAAAACGCCATGTACAGTTAAAACTTGATAATAATCAATACCCCATGGAAGTTCAAATTTACCAGAGCGGACAAGGGTTTGCAGTAAGCCCATTAGCCCGCCTAAAGCTAAAGCGATAAAGGCAACATAAAAGTGTGCCATCGCAAGCTTTCCATCACGTGGATCAACTTTTAATTTTGTTGTTTGGCTGCTCATTATTTAACCACCTTTATCTTAGAACTCATTAAGTGGTGACCTGTACCACAGTACTCGTTACATACCACTAAGTATTCGCCCTCTTTATCGAATGTTGTGACAATCTCGTTAACATAACCTGGTTCAAGCATCATATTGATATTTGTTCCAGCTACTTGAAAACCATGTACAACGTCTTTTGTTGTCGCAATAACTTTTACTTTCGCTCCAAGAGGCACTTCTACTTCGCCAGGATTGTAGAAGAAGGCAGAAGCGACATACACTAATTCATAGTCCCATTCTTTTCCTTCAACCTTGTTTAATCCTGGCTTATCAAATGGAGCCTGGGTATCAACTTTTTTTGGATCAATAGTAGTTAAGCAGCTTGGCGGCTTGTTTCCTAAATAAAAAGCGCTTACGCCTACTACAGATAAGAAAACCACTAGTGCGCCTATACCGAATATAAGCCAAATTTTTTCAAACTTATGCATATGCATGGTTTTTTCCCCTTTCCCTCTCTAAAAACGGTCTAAAAATAAGAAGTACACACTTACCCAAGTGACAACTAAAAAGATTCCCAAAAAGAAAACGGACGCTAATGTCCCTTTAAGAGAAGAGCTGTCTTCAATTTCTGTTTTTTTGTTTGTTTTCAATTCCGCTTTCGCCATCCCCCAAGACTCCCTTCAGAATAGTTAAATAAAATAATAAGTTCTCTTTCATAATACAAAACAATTGTGAAGATAAAATAACAAAATTGACAGTTCACAAAATGTTCATTCCTTAGATAAGTACTATGTTAATAGTAATAAATTGATATAACAGTGATTTATATCACAATAATAGGATTGAACTTGTGGCTAAATTGTGAACTATCACATATTACCTGTGATAAAAGTAATTGATTATCTCTGTTATGATCTAAAAAGCCTGTTTTATCAATAGTTGTCACAAATTTGAATCTTTTTCATAGAATAATTATAGATGTATCTAAATTTTGAGAAGCGAGCGTGTTACGAATGGAAAAATATTATTGTGAACCATGCCGTCTCCTCTATGACCAAATTGAATATTGTAAAGTCTGTGGATCCTTAGCAGACAAAAAGATTAAAATTGAGGTTCAAGCCCAATCAGAGAAACAGTAAAAGCTGATAATGCGCCGTAATCAGGTGCTTTTTATTTATTGGAGTAATGGCCATTCAAGGCTTTTAAGAAAAATGGAAATGTTTTCGTAATGATTTAGCTGCAGCATCTCAGTTATAATCAAGGAGCACAACAACAACAACCTTCAAAACGTTGGCTTCCCTCAAGCAGGGAAGCTTTTTTTTGTACATATATCTCCTTATTTTGGAAAAAATACCATTACCTACAATCAAGGAGATTAAACGAATGCCAACGATTCTTTCAGTAGCAGAAGCAGTTCCGGAATTTGTAATTAAACAAGAGCAAGCGATTGACTTTGCCAGGGAACTTTTTTCAGAAAAATTTAAGGATATCGAAAGGCTGCTTAAAGCCTTCCAAAATGGTCAAATCGAAAAAAGACACATCGTAAAAGATATTGTTTGGTATAGAGAAGACCATTCATTTGCAGATAAAAACAATGCCTATATTGAATCTGCTGTGTCATTGGGAATGCAGGCAATTAAGAAATGCCTTAAAAATGAGACATTTTTAGCTAGAGAAATACATTGTGAAGAAATTGACGCGATATTCTATATTTCAACAACAGGTATGGCAACCCCCAGCATTGAGGCAAGAATCATGAATCGATTACCGTTTCAGGAAAACACAAAAAGAATTCCCATTTGGGGGCTTGGCTGCGCTGGAGGTGCTGCCGGAATATCGCGTGCATTTGAATTTTGCAAAGCCTATCCAGATTCCAAGGTTTTAGTGCTTTCGGTTGAACTCTGCAGTCTAACCTTTCAAAGGAACGACCTTTCTAAGAGTAATTTAATTGGGACCTCACTATTTGCTGATGGGGTTGCATGTGCATTGATTTGTGGTGATAAGATCAACATTGACGATCTTTGCGCAAAAAAGACGGCTCCAGCGATAATTGAAACTCAATCTACGTTAATGCCGGATTCCTTAGATGTTATGGGGTGGGATATACGCGACCAAGGACTATTCGTAGTCTTTTCCAGAGATATCCCAAGTATTATTGAGGAGTGGCTAAAACCTAATGTTAGTAAATTTTTAAATGGGAATGGACTCCAGCTGTCCGATATTGACTATTTTATTGCACATCCTGGAGGAAAAAAAGTCATTGAAGCTTATATTAAATCATTAGGAATACATGACTCGATGACTGACATTTCTCTTGAGGTGCTGAAGCAATTTGGAAACATGTCGTCGGCGACCATCTTGTATGTCCTTAGACGATTTATGGAAAAGGGTGGGGAAGCAGGTGCTTATGGAATGTGCACCGCTCTTGGACCAGGATTTAGTTCAGAGTTACTTTTACTAAAATGGGGGTAAAGGATGATTCCTTTTTTTATATTTATTTCAGTATTAATTGTTCAACGTTTATTTGAGTTAATGATTGCTAGAAGAAATGAGAAGTGGATGAAGGAACAGGGAGCGTTTGAATTTGGTAGGAGGCATTATCAATTTATCGTGTTGATGCACTCTATGTTTTTTGTTGTTTTACTTTTTGAGAAACTTACTTTTTCTCGTGAGGTTTCTGTTTACTGGCCATTGTTATCGTCGGTGTTTATTTGTGCGCAGTTGATTAGAGTTTGGGCGATTTCTTCACTTGGCCGATATTGGAATACCAAAATTATCGTTTTACCTAATGTTGACGTTGTTAGAAGAGGCCCATATCGGTTTATCAAACATCCGAATTATTTGGTAGTTTCCATTGAACTTTTGGTCGTACCACTGATGTTCGGTGCATATGTGACAGCGTGTCTGTTTACGATATTAAATATACTCTTACTGTCAATCAGAATACCAGCAGAGGAAAAAGCACTGGGGGAACTCACTCAATACGAAGGAAGTTTTGAAAATTGTAATCGATTTCTACCGAAATTGTTAAATAAATATGACAATTAACTTATCTATGTTGAAAATGATTATCAGTTGTGATATCCTAATTTTAAAGAAGAATGAAAATCATTCTCATCACAATCGAGCGGATAGGAAGGTGTCAATATGGCTTTTGCATTTGTAGGTGGAACGGTAATCATATACGCATTTGTCATGAAGCACGTCTTGAAGAATGTAACACATTAACGGTATTTGTTAATAAGCCTAGGTGGTATCCTTGGCTTATTTTTTTTGAAATCTAGTTATGAAAATGAAGAGGGCACCTATATAACCGAGAGTTCTTATAGTGATCGAACCGAACCTGGAAAAAGGGTTAGGGTAACTATGGAGCTTTAATAATGGCCGAACCGAAGCTGAAAAAGGGTTTGGGTAACTATAGAGCTCCTATAGTGAACGAGCCAAAGCTGAACAAGGATCTTGGGTAACTA